>NZ_JBBKXZ010000008.1:0-493 GCF_042715545.1 Aquirufa avitistagni
TAACGGATTCGAACCGTTGACCCCCTGCGTGCAAGGCAGGTGCTCTAGCCAGCTGAGCTAATCCCCCAGGTTAATGGGTTCTCTTTGTTAATCTCTTGTTGTTAAACTCGTTTGCCTAACGCTTACTTTTTTACTCTTACTTCTTAACTCTTACTTCTTACTTCTTAACTTTTACTTCTCATCCCACATGCCTTCATTTCTTGTGGGCCTGCGTGGACTCGAACCACGGACCTCTACATTATCAGTGTAGCGCTCTAACCACCTGAGCTACAAGCCCGCTTTTAGTCCGGGGTAAACAGTTTTGGCTCCTGGTAACTTCTTACCTCTCACTTTCTCCTCTTACCTCTTACTTCTAACCTCTAATCTTTTTAAAAGGATCTGCTCTCATTCAAGCAACCTTTCCTTTAAGCGTGTGATAGAAATAAAAACGATTGACATATGCTTTAAACATATATCAAAAATAAATAGCGTCTCCAGAAAGGAGGTGTTCCAG
>NZ_JBBKXZ010000009.1:0-356 GCF_042715545.1 Aquirufa avitistagni
GAGTTTAACAACAAGAGATTAACAAAGAGAACCCATTAACCTGGGGGATTAGCTCAGCTGGCTAGAGCACCTGCCTTGCACGCAGGGGGTCAACGGTTCGAATCCGTTATTCTCCACCAACAAAGAAGTAAGAGTTAAGAAGTAAGAGTTCAGAAGTAAGAGTTAAGAGTTACCGATTAAGCGAACGAGTTTAATCATCCGATTGAAAGAAGTATTAAAGTTCCAGCCCGACTACTGTCAACTGGCTACTGATTACTGACTACCACCCTCCCCTACTCGAATGAGAGTTTGGACTTGGGAACGATGTAAATGCGATGGATTTATCTATCAAAGTTTACACAAGGTTCTTTGACATA
>NZ_JBBKXZ010000001.1:1511-3257 GCF_042715545.1 Aquirufa avitistagni
ACACCACCCTCCCCTACTCGAATGAGAGTTTGGACTTGGGAACGATGTAAATGCGATGGATTTATCTATCAAAGTTTACACAAGGTTCTTTGACATATTGTGAGAATAAAGTAAAGAGTAAGAGCAAATTAGAATTATTGATATCTCTTTGGAGATAGAAGATATTTTATAAAATAGTAAGTGAATTAAGGGCGTATGGGGGATGCCTAGGCTCTTGGAGGCGATGAAGGACGTGTTAAGCTGCGATAAGCTTCGGGGAGGTGCACAAGACCTTTGATCCGATGATTTCCGAATGGGGCAACCCAGTAGATTGAAGATCTATTATTCTATTTAATATAGAAGGCGAACCTGCTGAACTGAAACATCTAAGTAAGCAGAGGAAGAGAAAACAAAAGTGATTCCGTAAGTAGTGGCGAGCGAACGCGGATTAGCCCAAACCAGTGTTGTTGCGGCAAGACTGGGGTTGTAGGACCACGATATCGATTATATAAAGGAACGAGAACTGTCTGGGAAGGCGGGCCGTAGAAGGTGAGAGCCCTGTATTGGTAAGCTTATATAATTGTAGTGGTATCCTGAGTAGGGGGGGACTGGAGAAATCCCCTTTGAATCTGCCGGCACCATCCGGTAAGGCTAAATACTACCAAGAGACCGATAGTGAACGAGTACTGTGAAGGAAAGGTGAAAAGTACCCTGAGTAAGGGGGTGAAAAGACCCTGAAACCATACGCTTACAAGCGGTCGGAGCCCTTTTTGGGGTGACGGCGTGCCTTTTGCATAATGAGCCTACGAGTTACTTTCACTGGCGAGGTTAATCACGTTGACGTGAGCAGCCGGAGCGAAAGCGAGTCTGAATAGGGCGCTTAGTCAGTGGGAGTAGACGCGAAACTTTGTGATCTACCCATGAGCAGGTTGAAGCTCCGATAACACGGAGTGGAGGACCGAACCAGTTTACGTTGAAAAGTATTTGGATGACTTGTGGGTAGGGGTGAAAGGCCAATCAAACTGAGAAATAGCTCGTACTCCCCGAAATGTTTTTAGGAACAGCCTCGGGGTTAAGTTTTAAGCAGGTAAAGCTACCGATAGGACTAGGGGGAGTCAAATCCTACCAAATCCTGACGAACTCTGAATGGCTTAAAATATACCCGGGAGTGAGGGTTGGGGTGCTAAGGTCCCAATCCGAGAGGGAAAGAACCCAGACCAACAGCTAAGGTCCCAAAATCTTTACTAAGTTGAACTAAGGAAGTCTGATTGCAGTGACAGCCAGGATGTTAGCTTGGAAGCAGCTATTCATTTAAAGAGTGCGTAACAGCTCACTGGTCGAGCGAGGCGGGCATCGATAATAAACGGGCATCAAGTAAAGTACCGAAGCTTTGGATTATATTTATATACTGGTAGGGGAGCATTCTGATCTGCGGTGAAGGTGAAGCGACGAGCTTTGCTGGAGCGTTCAGAAAAGCAAATGTAGGCATGAGTAACGATAATGAGGGCGAGAAACCCTCACGCCGAAAGACTAAGGTTTCCTCAGCTATGCTAATCAACTGAGGGTTAGTCGGGGGCTAAGGGTCTAGCGAAAGCGACAACCTAATGCACAACAGGTTAATATTCCTGTACTTACTTATTGGGCAAATAGATGACGGAGATTACAGGTTACCAGATACTGACGGAATAGTGTCTTTGAGAGGCGGCAGCAATGCCAAAACGAGTGTAGTGAGTAAACTTCCAAGAAAAGTCTAGGCGTGTATAACTA
>NZ_JBBKXZ010000001.1:3354-1310854 GCF_042715545.1 Aquirufa avitistagni
TAATAAGTAACCCGTACCGTAAACCGACACAGGTGGTCGAGAAGAATATTCTAAGGCGCTCGAGTGAATCACGGCTAAGGAACTCGGCAAATTAACCCTGTAACTTCGGGATAAAGGGAGCCACGAGCAATCGTGGCCGCAGAGAAATGGCCCAGGCGACTGTTTAACAAAAACACATGGCTTTGCTAAATCGAAAGATGACGTATAAGGCCTGACACCTGCCCGGTGCTGGAAGGTTAAGGGGGGATGTTAGCCGCAAGGCGAAGCATTGAACTGAAGCCCCAGTAAACGGCGGCCGTAACTATAACGGTCCTAAGGTAGCGAAATTCCTTGTCGGGTAAGTTCCGACCTGCACGAATGGTGTAACGATCTGGGCACTGTCTCAGCCGTGAGCTCGGTGAAATTGTAGTAACGGTGAAGATGCCGTTTACCCGCAACGGGACGGAAAGACCCCATGAACCTTTACTATAGCTTAGCATTGAGTTTTGGTACTGGATGTGTAGGATAGGTGGGAGGCTGTGAGCCGGTGTCGCTAGGCATCGGGGAGCCAACGTTGAAATACCACCCTTCTTGTACTGGAATTCTAATCCCCAAAGGGGAGACATTGCTTGGTGGGTAGTTTGACTGGGGTGGTCGCCTCCAAAAGAGTAACGGAGGCTTTCAAAGGTTCCCTCAGCACGCTTGGTAACCGTGCGTAGAGTGCAATAGCAAAAGGGAGCTTGACTGTGAGACCGACAAGTCGATCAGGTACGAAAGTAGGATATAGTGATCCGGTGGTTTAGTATGGAACAGCCATCGCTCAAAGGATAAAAGGTACTCTGGGGATAACAGGCTGATCTCCCCCAAGAGCTCACATCGACGGGGAGGTTTGGCACCTCGATGTCGGCTCGTCACATCCTGGGGCTGGAGAAGGTCCCAAGGGTTCGGCTGTTCGCCGATTAAAGTGGCACGCGAGCTGGGTTCAGAACGTCGTGAGACAGTTCGGTCCCTATCTGTTGTGGGCGTAGGAATATTGACAGGTTCTGACTTTAGTACGAGAGGACCGAGTTGGACTGACCGCTGGTATATCAGTTGTTCTGCCAAGGGCATAGCTGAGTAGCCACGTCGGGACCAGATAAGCGCTGAAAGCATCTAAGTGCGAAACTGACCTGAAGATGAGTATTCCATGAAGGGTCCGTGTAGACGACACGGTCGATAGGCTACAGATGTAAAGGCAGTAATGTCAAAGTCGAGTAGTACTAATTACCCGAAAGCTTACATTTTATTAATTTACACACTGCTGTTTATTTTATCTCACAATATGGAAAAAGGCTAAGACCTTGTAAAAAGTATGGAGCCGATAGGACGGGTGTTCACCTCTTCCCATCTCGAACAGAGAAGTTAAGCCCCGCACCGCTGATGATACTGGGATCAAACCCGGGAAAGTAAGTAAGCTCCAAGTTATTTATGAAAGACCGCCTCGTAAGAGAGCGGTTTTTTTATGCCCCAAAAAGTCGCTAGTCACTAGTCGCTAGTCGTCAGTCCGGAGGGAATGAGTCCGGAGGAGATTAGTCCGAAGGGAGATAGTCCGAAGGGAACATAAAGCTCTTACTTCTCACCTCTTACCTCTTACCTCTTACCTCTCCTCCGGACTCATTCCCTCCGGACTATACACTGGTTACTGACCACTGACTACTAACCACTGTCTACTACTTCCCACTCTTTTCCTTATCTTTTCCTTATCTTTGTCAAATGCTTCGCAATTACATTACTGTCCTGCTATGTCTTTTGGCGCCCCTCGTATATGGCGGGCCATTCGCACATTTTCTTAATCCCATTACCAAGCAAGCAAATCGGATCGACTTTGGTACCAAAACGCACCAAACGCTCATTGATAAAAAACATTGGGTAGAAACAGGACCCATCGCCATTGATTCATTTTCCATTTCTGAAATTCGAAAGGAATCTGAATTCAAAACAATTGCGACAAACACACCGAATCAATTCATTCTATTTCTAGAATGCACCAATCAAGTCTTTAGTCTTGATCTGAATGCCAAAACGATTAAAAGGCTTGACCGTACGTATTTTCGTGGTGATAATTGTGGATCATATAGTTTTATTCGTAAAGGCCAATACTATCAGGTGGGTGGATATGGATTTTGGGAAACAAACAACCACATTACCTATTTTGATCCCCAGATAAAAGAATGGGAAGGCGTTTCTGTCAGTGGAGATGTCCCCACCGCAATTTACCGAGGTTACACTGCCTACCTCCCCGAGCAAGACAAATTGATTACCATATCCAATTTTTCGAACGACATTAGTCAGAATTTTGGTAGTCTTGATTTAATGAATGACATATTCGAGTTCTCCTTTGCCACGAGAACATGGAAAAATTTAGGTCAAATTTCACATCCTTATCTGAAAGATGTATTCAGTAAACTACCTATCGATAGCCGCGTTCGCGTCCTATATACCGGAAAATATTTTGTGCTCTTCCCACTAGGGTCTAAAGGACATGTCACCATCACATTTATCGACCCTCGGGACCTACGTATTTATGAATACGAAGATATCAATATGGAATTTTCGCGATTCCCTTTCTTCAGTATGACCGTAGAGAAACCCAATATTTTTTTCCATAATGAATGGGTTTTAGGGACCAAATATTCGAATGATATGCATCTTGCCAATGAATCAAAGTTGGTCAATCTGCATGAAATCGTCAAAAAAGCTAAATTCCTCGGATACCTAACAGACAAACCGTGGTATCAGACTAATTGGTTTTATGCCTTCATTATGTTACTAGTAGCCGCCTTATGCTTCTGGACAGTAATGAAGTTATTTGGCAAAACTAATAGTTCCAATGCGCAAAAACCTGTCATTACTCCACAAATAGGAGGTCATTTTGATGAGGTACAGTTAGCCCTTTTAAACCAATTTTTAAAGGAAAGTGCGCAAGCAGGTCTCGATGTAGAGCATGTTAATGAGATTTTAGGGATTACTCAATTAGGGGCCGACACGCAGCGATTCCGCAGGTCAACAGTCATCAAAGAACTTAACTCGAAATTAACCATAATCACCGGAGAGAAAAACGCCATTTTACGCGTAAGCTCCCAACTGGATAAACGTCAGAAACGGTATATGCTACATGATCAGGTGAAAGACTTTGTCAAAAAAGAACTATCCCTGTAAACTACACGGCTTACAGATACCTTGAATCAATAAATTACTCTCCTGCTTAATAAAGTGTTCCGGTAATGGAATATTTGGGATATGCACCGTTTCCAAACACGTGGTCTGCCCACATTGGATACATTTGAAATGCACATGATCATGCTGGTGACCCTCATGCTGACAAACTGTTTTGCACAAAGCATATTTAATACTACCCTGATCATCTAAAACCTTATGGATCATTCCAGATGTCAAGAAGGTTTTTAATGTTCTGTAAATGGTAACCCGATCAAAATGCGATAACAAATGTTGCTCAATATCTCCCTGACTTAAGGCATATCCAGCATCCTCAAATGCGCGTAACACCGCCTCTCGGCATGGGGTATTTCGTAACGAAAAAGCAGCTAATTTTGTCATCCTAAATGTTCTGTTTGTAACGATACCATTTTACGGTAAACACTTTGCTTCTTTGCAAGCAGTTCCTCATGCGTTCCAGCCTCTACAATTTTGCCCGACTCCATCACGATAATTTGATCCGCTGAACGAATCGTCGACAACCGATGCGCAATGATTAAACTTGTCCTATTTTTCATTAATTCCTCTAAGGCCGACTGTACCCATTTTTCGGATTCAGAGTCCAAGGCACTTGTAGCTTCGTCCAACAATAAAAACTTAGGATCCTTTAATATGGCTCGCGCAATCGCAATCCGCTGGCGCTGGCCACCAGACAATTTAACGCCGCGCTCACCCACCAACGTATCCCATTTCTCCGGGAACGACTCAATAAATTCACGGGCATACGCCTGCTCTGCCGCACGTTCAATTTCAGCTTGTGTAGCACCTGGTTTGCCATAGGCAATATTTTCACGGATACTTCCTCCAAATAATAATACTTCCTGAGGTACAAGGGCCAACATCTTTCGCCACGCATTTACCGAATACGCATTGATATTCGTGCCATTTAATTCAATTTCACCTGAATTAGGCTCATAGAAGCGCATCATTAATTGAGCCAATGTCGATTTCCCCGTTCCAGAAGTACCCACAATCGCTACCTTTTGACCCGGTTCAATACGTATCGAAATTCCCTTCAAAATTTCCACCGAAGGCCTGCTCGGATACGAAAAGTGTATGTTTTTGAGCTCTATGGTGCCAAATTCAATCGAAGCCTCCTTAGCTTCATCAGCTAAATGTACCTCAGAAGGATCCTCCAATATTTCCAATATACGATCTGATGCACCTATCGTTTTTTGTAATTGCGCATAAATATCACCTAAGCCACCCACGGATCCTCCAATAAACGCCGTGTAAAATATAAAGGTTAACAAATCCGCTAAGATCATATCCCCCTGAGCAACCAATTGAGCGCCATACCAAACAACCCCGACAATCCCACCAAACAAGGCAAAAATCACAAAACTCACAAAAGCTCCACGCATCGTGGCCGCCTTTAATGCCGCCTCAATAACCTTATTTAACGATTGTGTATATCGGTTCACTTCATACGACTCATTCGTGAAGGACTTAACCGCTTGAATTGATTGAAATGTTTCCTCCACAATGATGTTAGTTTCAGCTAATTCATCTTGTGACTTTTTCGAGATCTTGCGAATAAACTTGCCAAAAACGATAGCAGCAATAACCAAGACAGGGAAGGTGGCCAACATGAATAGTGTCAACTTCCATGATAAATACGTGATTAAAGCAATACCGCCAATTAACGTGAATATCTGACGAAAAAATTCGGCCAATGTTATTGACAGTACATCCTGCAATTGCGTGATATCCGATGTGATTCGACTCATCAATTCCCCCACACGCCGTTTTTCAAAATGAAAAATAGGCATGGTGATGATTTTCGCATACAACGTTTGACGAACATCCCGCATCGATTTTTCTGAAACTTGCGCAAATGTGTAAATACGTATAAACGATAAGATAGCCTGCACAATCAAAATGGCAAAGAAGAAAATAGTCACTTCATTAATCAAGTACTTGGATTTTCCTTCTATCACCTTTGTCATTTCCCCAATCAACAAAGGGAAACTCATCGTCGTTAAATTCGACAGCAACAAGAACATCATCCCAAAACCAAATGTCCATTTGTATGGAATGACAAAGCGGAATATTTTCAAGGCCTTTTCTAAGCCCTTCTTGTCTACCTTGACTTTATCTTTGGGATCAACTCCCGCACCCATTTTCTCGTGTCGTTTTGCCATGCCTAATTACTCGTTAATGGCTCACCTCGGTAGGCCGACTTTAAAAATATGCGATTAAAATCCTGATCTGCCATAATTTTTGATATGCTGAGCTTTGGATTAGCGGCCCAATAATGCTGTACAATCGTATAGCCGACCCAACGACCGATTGAACCTGGACATGCTGGACCAATTTCTGGTGTTTTAGGCCGCTCACCCAAATACTTACTTTTAATTAATTCCTCTTTATTGAACAATAACTTCTTATCAATAAAATGCTCCCAAACTTGTTTCTGAAAGGCATTTGTCTCCAGCAACTCTTGCGCCGTATAGCCAAACAGAAGGCTGTCGGAAACTTCAGGCACGATCGTTTTGGTAAACGCATAGCCCTTTCCATACCAAATCATGTCACTCAGCAAGGTGTGGTCTTCCTCATTTTGCTTATTTAAAAACGCAGAATATTGAAGCATAACTTGGCCTACTAACGCACGAGGTTCCAGTCGGCGCAATTGATAATCATACACATTTGGAGGTAGATACAAACCCTTTTTCCCCATGAAAAAATCCAAGCCAATCACGATCAGCGAATCCGTTACTTGCAGATGTTGGGCTGTAAATTCACTTCCCAATCCTCCGAATCCCGAAAAGACTGTTCTGATTTTTGGCGTCTTCATCCCAGGAAACTCCTTTTGCACACGCTGAAAAGCAATTTTCAACTCTTTCTCCAGCCGATCTCCTCCAAAGAAACTACTATCCTGGCTCTGATCGTAAAATTTTCTCAACGCAGGATTTTTGAATAGTTGGTATAAATCGCGCGCCAATAACGGTGTTTTTTCAGGCGGACAGCTGAAATAGCCAATCCCTAATTCCGGGTGTTTTTTGAGTATGGAATCAATCGCTGCTTCTGATGAAGCTAGTGCAATCGCTCGGTCCAATCGCTGCATGTCCCATTTGATATCAGGCAATGATGTGACTACTTCTTCTTCTTTTTTGGAAGAACAGGATGCTAAGCATAAACCGATAAATAGCCCAATCCAACGTTTCATTATCCCAAACGTGCTAAAAGTTCTTGCAACGATTTGATTTTATTCTCCGCATCAGATAGCTTTTGGCGCTCACGCTCCACTAAATCCCCTTTTGCATTTTGAACGAATTTTTCATTTGCCAATTTTGCCTCAACTGATTTCTTAAAGCCTAGCAAATAGTCCAATTCCTTTTGAGATTCGGCCTTTAAAACCGCCGGATCTTCATCGTTTGCCATCGGAACAAAGAACTGGTCCGACTTCACCACAAAGGTCTGCGCATCTGCAATCGGTTCTGTAATAAAACTAATCGATTCTAAATTGGCCAATTTTAACATGATGGCTTCAACTGCCGCATAGGCCACAGGTTGTTCTGATTTAATGCAAAGTGGTAAAGCTAATTTTGGTGATAATTGCTTCGAATTACGAATTTCTCGCACCTTCGTTACGACCTCAAAAACGACATCAAATTGCGCGACTAAAGCTTCGTCAACTTTGCCCGCTGCAGGGTACTCGGCTGTGCAAATAGTGCCTTTTTCGCTTCTATGGGCAATAGATTGCCAGATTTCCTCCGTGATGAATGGCATGTACGGATGCATTAAGCGCATTAAAGAATCAAATAATCCCAATGCCGCATGCAAGGTGTCTGCGTGAATTGGGCTTTGATAAGCTGGCTTAATGATCTCCAAATACTTACCGCAGAAATCATCCCACACCAAGTTGTAAATACTTAGCAATGCGTCTGAAATTCGGAACTTACTGAAGTGGTCTTGAACGTCAATAATCGTTTGGTTTAATTTGGATTCAAACCATGCGGTCGCCAACGTATGCTCTGGCAAAGATGCTCCAGGAACAACCTCCAAACCTTTTAACAGGCGGAATGCATTCCATATTTTATTCGAGAAGTTTCTTCCTTGCTCACATAATTTGTCATCGAACAACAAGTCATTTCCAGCAGGAGCCGAAAACAATAAACCTGAACGAACACCATCCGCACCAAAACGCTCAATTAACTCCAAAGGATCAGGTGAATTGCCGAGTGATTTGGACATTTTGCGTCCTTGTTTATCCCGAACAATACCGGTTAAATAGACATTTTTAAATGGCAATTCATCCCGCCATTCATATCCCGCCATAATCATACGAGCTACCCAGAAGAATAAAATATCGGGTCCCGTAACTAAATCATTGGTCGGGTAGTAGTAATTGATTTCCTCATTAGTAGGGTTTTCAATTCCGTCAAATACCGAAATTGGCCATAACCATGATGAAAACCATGTATCCAATACATCCGGATCTTGCGTCAAATCATCTTCGACCAAAGCGAATAATTGGTATTTATCTCGCGCAATACGCAAAGCTTCTTTTTTGTCTTTGGCCACAATCACTGTGCCATCTTCCATGTAAAATGCAGGGATTTGTTGGCCCCACCATAACTGCCTTGATATACACCAGTCACGCACATTTTCCATCCATGAACGGTACGTATTTTTGAATTTGGCAGGGTGTAATTGAATGTTGTCATTCATGACATTATCCAATGCTGGCTTTGCCAACTCTTCCATTTTCATGAACCATTGCAAGGATAATTTCGGTTCGATGACCGCACCTGTACGCTCGGAAGTCCCTACGGTCGATTTGTATTCGTCCGTTTTGACTAAATAACCTTCTGCGGTTAATTGCTTAAAGATACGTTTACGGGCTTCGAAACGATCAACGCCCACAAATAATACCGCCTTTTCATTTAATGTACCATCGTCATTCAAGATATCGATGACAGGTAATTTGTGTTTCAAGCCTAATTCGTAGTCATTTAAATCATGGGCAGGGGTTACTTTTAGGCAACCTGTTCCAAAATCCAGCGTCACATATTCATCTGGGATAATGCTGATTTCACGATCGATTAATGGAATACGCACCTTTTTTCCATGTAAATGAACATAGCGTTCGTCCGCTGGATTAACGCAAATGGCGGCATCGGCCATGATGGTTTCTGGTCGGGTTGTGGCAATCGTCACAAATCCAGAGCCGTCCACTAAAGGATATTGGATATGGTATAATTTGGCCTGAACATCTTTGTAAATCACTTCCTCGTCCGACAAAGCTGTTTTTCCCTGCGGATCCCAGTTGACCATTCGGACACCACGGTAAATCAAACCCTTGTTGTATAAACGTACAAAAGTGTCTATAACTGCCTCATACAAAGATGGTTCCATCGTAAAACGGGTACGATCCCAGTCACATGAAGCACCTAATTTCTTTAATTGGTCGAGGATAATTCCGCCGTATTTGTCCTTCCATTCGAAGGCATGTTTCAAGAATTCTTCGCGGGTAATGTCTTTTTTCTCAATGCCTTTTTCTTTCAGCATGGCTACGACCTTTGCTTCTGTGGCGATGGAGGCGTGGTCGGTTCCAGGGACCCAACAAGCCTCTTTGCCTTCCATGCGTGCTTTTCTGATTAAAACATCTTGAATCGTATTATTCAACATGTGCCCCATGTGCAACACCCCGGTGACATTGGGTGGCGGAATGACGATGGAATACGCTTCTTTTGCTGGGTTAGGTTTCGAAGCGAAGACCTTATTCTCCAACCAATAAGCGTACCATTTTTGTTCGATTTCCTGGGGGGCGTAATTTTTATCAATCATAAAAGCAATGCGGTCATTTATAGCCTACAAAGATAATTGAATTATGCCAAAGGAGGCGGTCGATTTTTAAAACAATTCCGTGTAATTTTGGGTTAAAATTCAAAAAGTTTCAAATGGGAATTCTCTTGTGGTTGGTTACTTTTATCGGAATGGAAGGCGTCGCGTGGTTGACGCATAAGTACATCATGCATGGTTTTATGTGGCACTGGCATCAGTCACATCATGTACATCATCATGATCCGGTTGAGAAAAACGATTTATTCTCGGTTGTTTTTGGTATTTCATCTACACTTACGATCATTGCAGGAGCTGAGATTCCTGAGCTTTGGCCCTTGTTTTATATCGGTTTAGGCATTGCGACTTACGGAATCTTCTATTTTATTTTCCACGACATTATCGTGCATCGTCGGATCAAAATTAAATACAAAGCGACGAGTCGGTACATGAAGCGCATTATGAAAGCGCATTATGTGCACCATGAAGTACATACGAAAGAAGGCGCACAGGCTTTTGGTTTCCTGTACGCCCCTAAGAAATTTCAATAAGTTTTATTGAACGAACCCTACGCCAACTGTTGAATTCGAAAATTCATCAATTAAAATAAAGGCCCCATTGGATGGGTTTTTTGCATACACATCTGCGCTAATCGGCTGTGCCGTACGCAACGCAATGCGCCCAATTTCATTCAGCTTCAGCGAGTCAACTCCTTCCGTAGCTGTCTGTGCAACAACGTCCAAACGTTCTGTGATTTGCGAAATTTTAGCTTTGGTGATGTTAATGCCGTGCTGTAATAAATACGTTTTACCTGGAGTAAGTGCTTGGTGATCAAGCCAACAAACCTGTGCCGAAAAATCTTTCAATTGCGGTGCAGCGGATTCGTTGGCCAAAACAATCGTATTCCCACGTGAAATATCGATGTCGGTAGACAAAGTAATCACCACCGAATCGCCAGCGATGGCAGTCGATAATTTTGTTTCAAATTTTTCGATCGTCGCAATGGTGCTCTCTTGGCCCGTGGGTAATACGCGAATCGCATCGCCAACTTGGAACGTACCTGAACTTATTTTACCTGCGTAACCACGGAAATCGTGGTAGGCTTCGGTCATGGGTCTAACGACAAACTGTACCGGAAAACGAGCTGGAGCATGTGCCAATGTCTCCGCATATTCAAAAGCCTCTAACTCGCCTAATAAGGTATTTCCTGAAAACCAAGGCATGTGTTCTGCTTTGGTAGTTATATTTTGACCGTATAATGATGAGATGGGCAGGAAACAAACTTCTTGTCCTGCGAATGTTGTCTGTGCTACGAGTTCGGTTAAACTGGCTTTTATTTCCTCAAAAGTGGATTCTTGGTATTGAACCAAATCCATTTTGTTGATACAAATAATCACTTTGGGAATGCGCAGCATGGCCGCAATCGACAAGTGGCGTGCGGTTTGTTCGACTAATCCTTGACGCGCGTCCACTAGAATTAAGGAAACCTTGGCATTGGAAGCACCTGTTACCATGTTCCGGGTATATTCCACGTGCCCCGGGGTATCGGCAATGATGTATTTACGGGTAGGGGTAGAGAAATAAATATGCGCTACGTCGATGGTGATTCCTTGCTCGCGTTCTGCGATTAGGCCGTCCGTCAAAAGCGAAAGGTCTAAGAAATCAAGCCCTTTGCGTTTCGAAGCGGTTTCGAGTGCTTCAATTTTATCTTTGGTAATTGAGTTGGTCTCATATAATAAACGACCGATCAAGGTGCTTTTTCCGTCATCAACAGAACCGGCAGTTGCTATGCGTAATATATCCATTGTCTTTCTTCGCTTGATTAAAAATACCCCTGTTGTTTCCTTTTTTCCATCGCTGCTTCCGAACGTTTATCGTCGATGCGGGCGCCACGTTCCGAAATTTCGGCTGAAAGAATTTCTTCGATGATGATATCGATTTCGGTGGCATCGGAAGCAACCGCTGCGGTGCAGGTCATGTCGCCTACGGTGCGGAATCGAACTGTTGCTTCAAATGGAATCTCGTCTGCTTCTTTATTAAGGTGTTCGGAATCAGCCCAAAGCATGCCGTCACGCTCAATTACTTGACGTTTGTGCGAAAAATAGATGGATGGAATTTCCATTTTTTCTTCCTTGATGTAGTTCCAAACATCTAATTCGGTCCAGTTGGAGATCGGGAAAACGCGAACATTTTCACCTACGGCAATACGGCCATTCAGCATGTCAAATAATTCGGGGCGTTGGCGTTTCGCATCCCATTGTCCGAAGTCGTCGCGAACAGAGAAGATCCGTTCTTTGGCGCGAGCTTTTTCTTCGTCACGGCGTGCGCCGCCAATACATGCATCAAATTTAAATTCTTCAATCGTATCTAACAGCGTTACGGTTTGCAAGACATTTCGTGAGGCATATTTGCCTGTTTCTTCTTTGGCTTTCCCTTGGTCGATCGAATCTTGCACATAACGTACAATTAATTCGGCCCCAGTTTCTTTGGCTAACCAATCGCGAAATTCGATTGTTTCTGGAAAGTTGTGGCCTGTGTCAATGTGCACGAGCGGGA
Organism: Aquirufa avitistagni; assembly: GCF_042715545.1. Taxonomy (NCBI): domain Bacteria; kingdom Pseudomonadati; phylum Bacteroidota; class Cytophagia; order Cytophagales; family Flectobacillaceae; genus Aquirufa; species Aquirufa avitistagni. Next base: position 14,932 of record NZ_JBBKXZ010000001.1, read on the forward strand.
ATGGAATTTTACCTGGAAAGAATGCCTTTTGGGCTAAACGAACCAGCGTAATGGAATCTTTTCCACCTGAAAAAAGCAACGCAGGGCGTTCAAATTGTGCCGCAACCTCACGCATAATGTATATGGACTCATCTTCAAGCTGACGCGGGAAATGGCCGATTTTATCTTGGTACGTATTCATAAACAACTATTAGGCGTGTAAACCACATTCTTTTTGTGAATTCTCCCACCACCAGCGACCTGCGCGGGGATGTTCACCTTCACTGATCGCACGCGTGCATGGCGCACATCCGATCGATACAAACCCTTTTTTATGTAGTGGGTTTTGGGGTATTTTATGTTCAGTTAAGTATTTTTCAAGGGTTTCAAAAGACCAATCAATCAGTGGATTGATTTTATATAGGTTCTTCTGCGCATCCCACTCAATCATGGGCATGTCCGCCCGATTCTCTGATTGTTCGGCGCGCAACCCAGTAATCCACACATCTGCACCTTGAAGTGCTCGGTTTAAAGGTTCAATTTTGCGTATGAAACAACATTCCTTCCGGTTTTCGACCGATGCGTAGAAAGAGTTAAACCCTTTTTTAGCTACGAGTTCTTCCACGGCAGCTGTTTGCGGGAAAAAGGTGGTCAGGTTGAATCCTAATTTTTTGACTGTTAGGTCGATGAGTTCATAGGACTCTTGAAATTGCCGACCGGTATCTAACGTAAAAATTTCTATGGCTAATTTTTGCGAAGCGATTGCGTAGGTAATCGCTTGGTCTTCTTGTCCAAATGAGGTGGAAAATACCAATTTTTTACCTTGAAAAAGAAGTGCGATTTGGGCAAGTCTTTCGTCAAGAGATAAAGGAAGGATGGATTTTTCGAAATTTTCCGGGATCATTTACTAAAATTTTGACAAAGATATACAAAGTCTATTGAATTGCTATACTAAGTAAAATAAAATGTGAATGTTTTAAAACTTTGTTAAATTGAAATGAGTTTTACTACCATGCGCACAGGGAATGAAATTTTGTTGGATGAAGTGTCTGGAGAAGACGCAGATCTATTTTTGGATTTGCGCAATCTGAAGCATTTGGTTCGCCATGGCGAGGGGCAGCGGTTGGAGTTTAAGATGAAGGTAAAGTTCCCAGAAAAGATTATCAAAGAGTTGGTTGCTTTTGCGAATTCAGATGGCGGTCATTTATTTGTGGGCGTATCTGATGAAGGCCACATTGAAGGTTCTAAGTTTGTGGAGGAAGATCAGTTTTTGTTGGAAAAAGCAATAAATACCTACTGTTTTCCTGCATTCACCTATAATGTATACCGTATTCCTTTGGAGAATGGACGTTCCGTCTTGGTGTATCACGTCTTTGAAAGTGTGGATAAGCCTCATTTTGTGCAGTTGGAATCAGACTCTAATCCAGTTTGCTATGTGCGGGTCAAGGATAGGACGGTGAAAGCAAGTAAAGAAATGAAGCAAATTTTACGTCGTGAGCATGATCCGGGATTAACGTTTGCTTATGGAGATTCCGAGAAATGGTTAATGGAGTATTTACGCGAAAATGAGGTGATTACATTAGCTGAATTTGCCTTAAAATCGGGATTGCCTATATGGCTAGCGTCGCGTAAATTAGTCTTGCTTGTGCTGGGGCGTGTCTTGCGGATTGAGCCGGGAGAACAACATGATATGTATTTTTTACGATGAAAAAAGGCTGGATATTCGTTTCAATTTTAGCGTTTGCCTGTTCGAAAGAGGCTACGGATCCGGGTGTTACGCCAGCGCCTCAATCCAAGGTAATTGCGTCGTTTGATGCATTGCAGGATAAATTTTTAACGCCAAGTTGTGCGACATCTGGATGCCATTTTTCGGAGAAAGATGCCAGCTTTGCTCAGCATAAGCTCATCTTGGTTAAGGGGAAAGCATATGCTAATTTAGTAGGCGTGCCCTCTGTCAATGCGGCGGCCTTGGCTCGGTCTATTCCGCGTGTTAAGAAGTTTGCTTCGAATGAAAGTTTATTTTTTCACAAGTTAAATTGGGATTTGGCGCATCATGGTTTAGTTAATTATGGTGCTCCCATGCCGTTGGGTGGCAAGCCAATTAGTAAAGGCCAACTCTCATTTGTTCAAAAATGGATTGATGCAGGTGCGCCGCTCGCGGGTGAAGTGGCGGATCCTACCTTGTTAGATGATCAAACACCTAGTTTTGTTGAGGATGCAAATTTCATACCACTGCCTTCTCCATCCGAAGAAGGTAAAGCGGGCGTCCAGTTAAAGGTTGAGCGCTTTGTTGTCCCTCCAAATTTTGAGCGCGAACTTTTTGTGCGCAGACCCTTGAATAACGCCGCACCCGTGTATGTATCCCGGATTAAATTAAAATCCCGGTCGAATAGCCATCACATGGTTATTTATGATTTTAGGAATAAATCGGTGCTCCCTAAAGAAGATGAGATTCGTGATTTAAGAAATTTAGACAACTCTCTAAACATATTGACATTTTTGCAAATGTCTAATCACATTTTTTTAGGCGGTGGTACGGATCCAAATTCAGATTACACGTTCCCAGCAGGTATGGCGCTTCAATTGCCCGCCAATGCTTCGGTGGATTTGAACCCACATTATTTTAATCGAACGAAGGAGCCACTTTATGGGGAAAATTATGTGAACCTATATACAGTACCTGCGGATCAAGTCAAAAAAGTAGTTCAAATGATTGATTTTGGTGTTACTAATTTTACGCTTCCGGCTAAGCAGACGACTACGATAACGCGTGATTTTAAATTTGACAAAGATGTGGTGGTGGTTTCCCTAACATCTCATTTTCATGCAAAGGGTAAGTTGTTTCAAATACGTATAAAAGGTGGAGCGAGAAACGGTGAGATTATTTACGAAAACACCGATTGGGAGCACCCTAAGGTAATTAACTACGAAGTCCCCATCAATCTACAAGCCGGTGAAGGCTTAACTTCTGTTGTTACGTATGTCAATGATACAGCGAAAGACATCAACTTTGGTCTCACGTCAGAAGACGAAATGAATATCATTTTCGGGTATTACTATACGCGCTAAACTCCATGCCATCAGGCTTTTGATTAAAAATTTTTGATCCTTATTTGATATCAAAAACATTGAACTATATTTGCCTCCACTTCTTGAAATATTTCAAGAAAATGGTATGAAATAGTACAATTTTGGGCATTTTTTGCACTCTTACGTTAAAGCATTTTTATTTGAAAATACGTTTACTACCCTTTTAGTTAAATGGAACACAAACACAAGAATAAAATGACGGCTGCCGGCCTTTTGGTAGCCATGGGGATCATTTATGGGGATATCGGAACATCTCCGCTCTACGTAATGCAGGCCATCATTGGCGACAACCCAATCAATGAGTTAACGGTCTTAGGTGGTTTATCTTGTATCTTCTGGACATTGACTTTGCAGACTACATTGAAATATGTAATCTTAATCTTGCGCGCAGACAACAAGGGTGAAGGTGGAATATTTGCACTTTTCGCATTGGTTCGGAGGCATGCCAAATGGTTAACTTTACCTGCCATCATCGGTGGGGCCACGCTTTTAGCTGATGGTATCATTACGCCTCCCATTTCAGTTTCTTCAGCGGTGGAAGGTCTGCGTATGTTGCATCATGCGGATGGAACGCCATTTGTGACGGATACGGTACCTATTGTGATCGTTATTTTATCTTGTTTATTCTTATTTCAAATTCTAGGAACGAAAATAGTTGGTAAATTTTTTGGTCCGGTTATGTTGGCTTGGTTCGGAATGTTAGCTTTTACTGGTATACTCGGTATCGAAAATGATTGGTCTATTTTACGGGCTATCAATCCAACATATGCTTGGGAGTTATTGACGACGCATCAGTCCGGAACGGCGGGTTTCTGGAGTTTAGGAGCTGTATTTTTGTGTACCACAGGAGCAGAAGCACTCTATTCTGATTTAGGGCATTGCGGTCGGGACAATATTCGTGTTTCGTGGATGTTTGTTAAGGTCGCTTTGTTACTTCAATATTTTGGACAAGGAGCTTGGTTATTGTCACATAATGGAACTTTATTGGGGGTTAAAAAGCCAATATTTGAATTGTTGAAATCTGAATTAGGGGTCCAATTTTTATTCTCCGGAATCATGTTGGCCACTGCCGCCGCCGTGATTGCATCGCAGGCCTTGATTTCAGGATCATTTACATTGATTTCTGAAGCCATCCGTTTGAACTTCTGGCCACGTGTTCGTTTGATTTATCCATCAGATCAAAAAGGTCAATTGTACGTTCCTTCCATTAATTTATTGCTTTGGATGGGTTGCGTAGGCGTTGTTTTGTGGTTCCGTGAATCGGCAAATATGGAAGCTGCCTATGGTTTGGCCATTACGATGACGATGTTAATGACAACTTCTCTGATGGCGTATTACTTGCATATCAAGAAAGTTGACATGTGGTGGATCTTATTATTTTTAGTGGTCTATGTTTCTTTAGAAGGTGCTTTCTTAGTTGCAAATCTCCAAAAGTTCTGGCATGGTGGTTATGTTTCACTATTTATTGCCGGAGTAATCATCCTACTTATGTGGGTTTGGTTCCGTGCAACACGTATTAAGAAAAAATTAACCGAATATGAAAAGTTGGCCGACTACATCGAGCCGCTCAAAGAATTAAGTAAGGATGAAACAATTCCTAAATACGCAACTCACTTGGTCTTTATGTCCAATGCCGCGCGGGTGACGGATATTGAATCGAAGATTATCTATTCGATTTTTCAACGCCGACCGAAGAAAGCGGATATCTACTGGTTTGTTCACGTGGATACGATGGATGATCCATATACCATGGATTATAAAGTGACGGTGATTGAGCGTGACGATATTATTAAGGTGAATTTCAAATTAGGTTTCCGTGTGGAGCAACGCATTAATTTATACTTCCGTAAGGTTGTTGAGGAGATGGTGGCTAGAGGTGAAGTGGATATTACGTCACGTTATAAGTCATTAAATGAGCAAAATGTGATCGGTGATTTCCGATTTGTTGTCCTAGAGAAATTCTTATCTTATGATAACGAGATGCCATTTATGGATCGTTTGGTTATGAAAGCGCACTTCTTTGTGAAGCAGTTTACGCATTCGGAGGATAAGTATTTTGGTTTAGATAGTGATGCGGTGAAATTGGAAAAGGTACCTTTGATTATTAAGCCGATTACCAAGTGTAATCTTAAACGCATCGACTAGTATGGCGACGATATTTACCAAAATTGTGAATCGAGAAATTCCGTGTCATTTGATCGCGGAGGATGATCGTTTTATGGCATTTTTAGACGTGATGCCCTTAGTCGAAGGACATGTGTTGGTTATTCCCAAGCAGGAGGTAGATTATATCTTTGATTTGGAGCCTGAATTGCTTGGAGACTTGATGAAATTTGCGCAAAAAGTTGCACCAGCTATCAAAAAGGCGATTCCATGTAAACGGGTAGGTGTGGCTGTTATTGGCCTAGAAGTCCCACATGCGCATGTGCATTTGGTGCCGATGAATCGTATGTTGGACATTAATTTTTCGCAAGAAAAGTTGAAACCTTCGCAAGAATCTTTGGCATCAACGGCGGCATTAATTAAGTCCTTCTTACTTTAAGAATCCTTTTAACTTATTCATTTCCACCTGTGGATTTGCCTTCTCATACACGATGTTGTAGACAGCCTCGATGATGGGAAGGTGAATTTGGTGCTGACGGGAAATCGAATAAATACTGCGAACGGCATAATACCCTTCTGCGATCATGTTCATTTCAATCTGCGCAGATTTAACGGAATATCCTTTACCTATCATGTTTCCAAACGTACGGTTACGGGAAAATTGGGAATAAGCCGTCACTAATAAGTCCCCAAGATATCCAGAGCTATTTAAGTCGCGTTTAGCTTCGGGGTAGACCACATCTAAGAAAATCTTAATTTCTTGCATGGCGTTACTGACAAGAACCGCCTGAAAGTTGTCGCCAAATCCCAAGCCACGGGTAATTCCGCAAGCGATCGCAATGATGTTTTTGATAACCGCGCAATATTCAACGCCATAGAGATCTTCGATGGCATGAGCTTGCAAAAATCGACTGTTCAGTAAATTCGAAAAGGATTGCGCAACTGCCAAAGAAGGCGATGCAATAGTCAAATACGACTGTTTTTCGAGTGCGACCTCCTCAGCGTGACATGGGCCGGCAATCACACAGGTTTGGCTGATGGGCACATTGAATGCTTTTTCCATCCAGTCTGTGACCAACAAATTTTCTTCTGGAATCATGCCCTTAATTGCGGACACAATTTTCTTTCCTTCGAAGTGTTTTTGGTTTAAATCTTTTAAGGTGGCTGGAATAAATGCAGCGGGTACAGCTAAAATGATATATTCAACACCTGCTAAGGCGTCAGACATTTTACTGTATGTTTTTACTTTGCGGGGGTTGATGGCTACATCTGTAAGGTAGCTTGGGTTGTGGTTGTATTTTCGGATAAAGTCAACGTCCGATTTCCGACGGATCCACCACTTAATTTTGACCTGGTTTTCAGATAAAATTTTAACAAGTGCTGTTGCCCAACTACCTCCTCCGATTACAGCTATTTGTGTAGGGATCTTCTTTTTTAATTCTTCTAATTGACTCATGGCCGTAAAATTACCTATTAAATTAAAAATTAGCTGAAACAATCAGAAAATTTGCCAAATTTGTTTCGCGCAATTTACCCTTGTGTAAATCTAAACCTATGAAAAAACTATTGATACTCCTATTAATGGGGGCTAACTCCTTTGTATTTGCACAAAAAACAACTCAACCCCTTCCGGAACATCCGAGGCCTGATTTAATGCGGTCACAGTGGTTGAATTTAAATGGTCCCTGGGATTTTACCTTTGATTCCACCTTCGTTATTCCATCCAAATTTGCACATAAAATTCAGGTTCCTTTCCCTTGGGGATCGAAGCTTTCTGGTGTAAAGGATGAAGCCGATGTGGCATGGTATCACCGGACATTCCAAGTGCCTGCTGTTTGGGGTTCCAAGCGTGTGTTTTTGAACATTGGAGCTTCTGATTGGCATACGTCTGTGTATGTAAATGGCAAATTTGTTGGCGAGCATAAAGGCGGATATACGCCGTTTGATTTTGATGTCACGTCATTTTTGAAAGCAGGTATTCAATCAGTCGACATTCGTGTGGATGATAAGCGGCGGATGTTTACCTTATATGGGAAGCAGGGGTATGGGAATGCGCGGGGGCTTTGGCAGACGGTCTATTTGGATGCGCGGGGATCGGATTACATTGACCATTATGCGGTGTACCCGGATATTGACAAGGGTTCTGTTCGGATCAAAACCTATTTAGGGGGTGTGGCGTCAAAAGATGCCGTTTTACAAGTTAGACTTGCCAATGGGCAGTCGGCAAGCATGCCTGTGAAGAAAGGTGCAGCTGTTGCGGAGCTTACGTTGAAATTGGCAAAACCACGTTTATGGTCACTAGAAGATCCATATTTATATGATTTGTCGCTGCGTTTGGGGGATGATCAGGTGAAAGGATATTTCGGATTTCGGAAGATTTCGGTGACGCCTTTGCCGGGTTCTAAGATTCCTTACATTGCCTTAAACAATAAGCCGGTGTATTTGCAATTGGCGCTTGACCAAAGCTATCATGCTGATGGATTTTATACGTTTCCTTCGGATGCATTTATGAAAGATGAAATCATTCGCAGCAAGCGAATCGGGTTAAATGGGATTCGAACGCACATCAAGGTGGACATCCCACGCAAGTTATATTGGGCAGATAAGTTGGGTTTATTGGTGATGTCGGACGTTCCTAATTCCTGGGGTGAGCCGGATGCCGATATGCGTCAGGAGACAGAATATACCTTGCATGAGATGTTGAAGCGCGACTTTAATCATCCGGCGATTTTTTCTTGGATAACGTTTAATGAGACTTGGGGTTTGTTTACTCGGGTCGACAAGAAATCTGTTTATACCCCGGAAACCCAAAAGTGGGTGGCTTCAGTTTATCGTTTGGCAAAATCCTTAGATCCGACACGCCTAGTGGAAGATAATTCGATTTGTTGTGGTCGGGGGCATACGGAGACGGATATTCATTCATGGCATGCGTATCAGGCGGGTTATGAGTGGGATCAAGTTATGGATGATCAATCTAAAAATGTATTTCCGGGGAGTCAGTGGAATTTTGAAAAGGGCTATGTGCAAGGGGCACAGCCGATGATCAATTCGGAGTTTGGGAATGTGTGGGGGTATCAGGGAAGTACGGGTGATGTGGATTATACCTTTGATTATCATAAGGCGATGAATTCGTTTCGGAATCATCCGAAGATGGCTGGTTGGTTGTATACGGAACATCATGATGTGATTAATGAGTGGAATGGCTATTATAAATTTGATCGGACGGAGAAGGAAACAGGGTTGGGCGCAATTGTGCCGGGGATGACATTGAAGGATTTGCATGGGCCGTTTTATGTTTCGACGGGTCAGGAAATAACTTGGGCTGGAAAGGCTGGCCAAACCATTAAGATTCCGCTTCATCTGTCATCCATGACGAATTTGTCAGGTGGGCTGCGTTTGAAAATTTCGTTTGCTGGTGTGACGGCATGGGGAGAAAAGCAAACGCATTGGACGAAGGATTTGCCATTAAAGTTTGCTCCTTGGGATGTTCGGGCGTTGGATTCTTTGTCTGTGGTTTTGCCAAAAGATAAATCAGTCAATACACTCAGCTTCATTTTGATGGATCCTGCGGGAAAAGTGTTACATCGGAATTTTGGTCATATTATCGTTGAGGAAGGAAATGTAAAGCCGTCGAATCCCAAAATGGAATTAGTTTCCGTTCCTGTGGAGCGGTATAGTGCTTCGCAATGGCCGGAAAAGCAATGGACTGGAGTTTTGGGCCAAAAGGTAAACGGGGCAGGTGCCGGTTACTTTGAATATGAATTCCCGATATCGGGAAGTGATATTACGGAGGTTCGATTTATGGTGGAGGCTTCCTCTAAGCCGATTTTAGGAAAAGATCGACCTGATGGTGGTAAAATGGATGGAGATTATATGTTGGGTAAAGGCACCTTTGATCCCAGTGTTAATCCGAATGCCTATCCGCAGACGGATGTGTATCCATCCTCTTCCTCGATGCGTGTTTCGGCTAATGGAGTTGTGGCGTTAGAGACGGTTTTAGCGGATGATCCTGCTGATCACCAAGGAGTGCTTTCGTGGCATTATCAGGCGCGGAATAAAAAATTAGATGAGGCGGGAACCTATGGGTATATCGTTCAAGGTGTGATTCCTCCAGCTGCTTGGCAAGCCGCTTTGAAAGCTGGAAAATTAGTGCTTCGATTTGAGTCTACGCGTGGAGGTTTGGCGCTATATGGTGATCAAGCTGGGCGCTTTGTAACGGATCCAAGTATTTTGATTTTACGCAAGTAAAAATATCAGTTACTTGAAGTTTTTCCCCCTTACCTTTGCCAAACCTTGGAGGATTGGCAAAGGTAGGCTAAACACCAAATTGTTGGAGGTGGTGATCCAAGTGTTTGTACAATAGATTATTCCATTCGGTCGCAGTGAGTTTCCCTAAACTTAACGAAGGAGTTCTAGCTAATTTTTTGGCGCCCATTTCTTGAATGGTTTTGATTAAGTCTTTTAATCTTTCCTTTTCTATAGCTACATCATATTGCTCTGTTCGAATAAAGCTCGGAGCGGTAGGTGAATTTTGTTTGTACGGAACTTCATTGACCATGGATTTTTTGAGAAATAAATTCAAAATAATGCGCATCAGCAAAGGTGGTTGGAGCGTATTTAATCCCAAAATTTGCTCATATGGAACGGCACAATGTGAAAGCATTTGGCCAACAGTCATTTTGCCCCAAAGCCCTTGACTTTGAGCATTCAGTTGGTCTATTCTGCGAAACAATTCCTCAGTTGTAGATGAAAGATAAATGGATGGATAGGCCATAAAATTATCAATTAGTTGAACTATATTCCTCCTACCTTTGCCAAACCTTGGAGGATTGGCAAAGGTAAGGGGTTAATTATTTTTCCAGTTTTTCACATGAAATAACTCCGATTTTTTCGCTCCAGTCTCCGTGAATTTTGCTTGTTTCAAGACAATATCCCGCGCCTCAATTACCCGATACCCTTGGACACTTTCAATATCTAAATTGCTAAGTTGAATATGGTGAATGGGCATTTCGGGTAGGCCGCGAATCAACAATCCAGTTTCGGCTCCTTTGGCAACCACATTTTCAACGAAAATATGTCTAAACTGTGGCGTTCCTTCATTGACAGGTAACAATTCAATTTTAGGGGCCTCACCTCCATCGCCAAAAGTAGCCACCGGATCTTTCCCTTGATAATACATATCAAATAGAATCGCCTCGCCCGCTATATTTTTCATTGAAATGTCCCGAATGAATACGTTTTCTACGACACCGCCCCGTCCGCGTGCGGTCTTAAATCGCAATCCCACATCCGTTCCTAAAAACTGACAGTTCCTTACATACAAGTCATGAACACCTCCCGACATCTCACTTCCGACCACCACTCCACCATGACCATGGAAAACAACACAATTCTCAATCATGATATGCGCACTTGGCCGACCGCGTTTACGACCTTCCTCATCTTTGCCAGATTTTAGACAAATTCCATCATCACCCACATCGAAACGTGAATTACGCACCGTCACATATTCACAGGATTCGATATCAATTCCATCGCCATTCTGTGCATACCACGGGTTTTTTACTGAGATATTTTCAACGGTTACATGCTTGCAAAGCAGTGGGTGAATATTCCAAGCTGGTGAATTTTGAAACGCTACACCTTCCAATAACACTTGTTCACATTCCCGTAAACTGATCATATTTGGCCGGACAAATTCCTTAATTTCCTCCGTATTTGCCTCCGTAAACCCTGCCGCGACGACACCTGGGCGATCCATCGTAGACGCTTTTAGCGCCCCAGCCGTTGGGTACCAGGTTTCTTTTTTCGAATCCAATACTCCTCCCGAACGAACCAAATTATCCCATTCTCCCGCTGTCATTTTCCCTTTCTTGACCGGTCTCCACGCTTCCCCCGCACCATCAATAATTCCCTGACCCGTTATGGCAATATTCCGAGCACCCAAAGCTGAAATAGGAGATTGAGCCCTGATGGCATCTACACCCTCCCAATTTGTGCGCACTAACGGGTAATCTTTTGGATTATCACTAAACTGCAAAACTGCACCTTGCGCCAAATGCAAATTCACATTCGATAAGATTGTTATCGGCCCACTGATCCAGAATCCAGTAGGAATTAAGACAACCCCACCGCCTTGTTGGTTTGCAGTTTGAATCGCTTGTTGAATCGCACCCGTGTTCAACACCCCTACCGCGCGCTTAGCTCCATATTGTACAATATTAAATGTATCTCTTTTAAATGCTGTCGTTGCCACGGCAGGTAATTCGAATTCATATTTTTCGCTGAAAGCTGATTTACGTAAGAAGCTTTTCAAATGCTCTGTTGAATTGGCTAAAGCCTCTGCCACCAGATTTGCCATGCGCGTCGCACCATAGGGCGAGAAATGTGTATCATCCGCCACTCCTTTCATGAATTTCTTAAATATGCCTACCGGATAATGCAAGAATATTTTTTTCGCGCCTTCAGGCCCCTCTTGCTGGATAATCAATTTGCTCGCCTTCTCTACATCAATCAACATCACTTTTTCCTGCGCCGCTACTTCGCGAATAACTGCCGGATAATCAGCATGTTGATCGACAAAAACACCGGTTGAATCAAACTTGCGTCGTTGCGTTGGCGTTAATAAAATTGGAGTAGCACCTGATGCGCGCGTCTCCTTCACATAGCGAATCAGATTGGCACGAAAATCTGTCTGAGCTGGGGCATACCGAGACGTATCACTTACTTTGGCATCATTATGCCCAAACTGAATGAACACATAATCGCCTTTTTTTAATTGAGCTTGTACTTTCGACCAGCGACCTTCGCGGCGGAAGCTTTTGGTGCTCCGACCGTTAAACGCATGATTTTGCACTTCTACTGCCTCATTGAATAATTTCGCAAATGGCATACCCCAGCCAGTCTCGGGAAAGTCCGCAGGAATCTTATCGGCCATCGTGGAATCGCCAATCAAAAATATGCGAAGTGGTTCAGGTAAGGCGAAGCTGAATAATAAAAAGGTAGAAATTAGTAGTATAAATTGGTTTTTCATAGGAGTTATTTTAGCTATAAAGACCTTTAAATTGAATTTATACTAAAATTGCTAAATCAACCGAAAAGAGACCACTTGGTAATTGTGCGACCGTTAGATAAATAAATATAATCGAAATCATTTTAAATATTAATTTTTGCCGAATTATTAATAATAAGACCCTCAATTAGAATGAAAAAATTTTACTACTTAATCTTAGCATTCGTATGTTTTGCGACGCTAAATGCAAATTCGCAAGATGCGAAACCTACTTATCGTAGAAGTTCATTACACATTGTTCTGATGGAATCAGAATCCTTCCCTCAAAAGGACCTTGTTATGAAATCTTGGAATGGATACCCATTTCCTGACAAGTACAATAATCACATTCTGCCCAATTTGAAAACAATGAATCCAGCAGCAATTCAAGTTACTGATGGCGATCGAGCTGCGGCTGGTCAGGAGAAGCCATCTGAGCTAGGCGGTGCTTTAAATGGGGCAATGGCTGGGGCATCTTCAGGAATAGTTGATAATGATGCAGATATGCCATCTAAAATTTACAAGTTTGCTAAAGAAAAGCAACTTGCAAAGCAATTAGTTGCAAAATGGTTTAACCGTAATGCTGCAGGTAAATTTAATGTTGATCTTGTTGGAGAAAGAGGAATTTATGATGCCTCTGAATTAGAAAAAGCAAAAGCAGCAGGACAAGTTAAAGGTAGCCGAGCATTGGAAGACGCAGGCGCTGACTTGATTCCCAATACATTTGTTGTATTTTCAAAATTAAACTTTGTAGAAAATGAGCCAGTTGCAAAAGCTGCACTACTTTTAGCATTAACGGAAACTGCGAAAATTTCGATTCCATTTGCTCGACAAAAAGCTGAGCAACTTGCACAAGCGGCTTATGAGAAAGCTAAAGTTGGGTACAGTGTTTGGACGAAGACTTGGTTATATAAATTAAAATGGGACAAGTCTATCGAAGACAAGTTTTATAATGAGCATTGGTCTAATTCTGCAGCATTTGATGCATCAAATGATTATGAACTCGAGTTTGTAGGTAAAGAATCTGCAACGAGTTTAGTTACTTTTTCATTAAAGGAAGAACGGACGGAAGAGCAAATTATAAATTTGGCCACAGTTAGAAACGTTGACAATGTATTTGCAAAAATGCAGAAGGTATATGACGTATTTAAACCTAAAATCCAAGTATCTAGTGTAAATCCAATTACAGCTAGTATAGGAATGAAAGAAGGTCTAGAAGGTGGTGAAAAATTTGAAGCCTTGGAAATTGTCCAAAATCCTGATACTGGTATGACGGAGTATAAGTCGGTTGGTAAGGTAACTGTTGATAAGAAATTGGTTTGGGATAATCGTTATTCTGGGGGTGAAAAATCTACAGATCCAGCGACTACAGAGGCACAAGCTTTAGGCAAAACAACTTTTGAGGGATCAAAGAAGATTCAAGTAGGAATGTTACTGCGTCAAATTAAATAATTTACTAACAATGAAAATAGGTAATGTATTATATTTAGCAACTTTAGGTATATTGATTTCAATATCTACCGTTTTTGCACAAGGCCAACGTAAGGCTGACAAGGACACGGAAAATTGGCGATACGAAATTGAAGCAGTTGGTGTCGGCACACAAGGGACCTATCAAATTAAAGTTTGGTCCTATTCAAAAGTTGCAGAAACTGCCATTGAGCAGTCAAAAAAGAATGCAATACATGGTGTAATTTTCAAAGGATTTGCTCCCATAGATCGAGTACCAGGCCAAAAAGCCTTGGTACTCGACTCTAATGTAGAGCTAGAGAAAGGAGATTATTTTGAATCCTTTTTTGAGAATGGTGGTCGTTACATGAAATTTGTTTCTTTGGTTGATAATGGAGAAATAGGGCCAGGTGATAGGATCAAAATTGGTAAGGAATTTAAAATAGGTGTTGTTGTATCTGTGAACATTGAGGATCTTCGAAAGGAATTGGAAAAGGATAATATTATTAAATCCTTGTCAAATGCAATTACTGGAAAAAAGCCTTCAATTATGGTAGTTCCTAAAGACCAGTGGTGCCTGGAGCACAACTTTACTTCAAATTTTGACAATCAAGGTAAGATGGTAGTTGTACCTGATTATAAGCGTGCACTTCAAACAAGTTCTGAGCTAGGTTTAGTGATTACTAAAATCAATGAATTGATGACATCGCGTGGTTTCCCTTTAGTAAATCTTGAAACTATGTTGAAAAAGTTGGAAAATGACGCTGCTTCGGAAGCGATGACTACGCTGAAGGATGGTGGAGAACTCAGTGAATCACCTACGGATAAGTTAAAGAAAACCGCTAAAGCAGATATTATCATTGATTTGGGGTGGACAGTAAATAATCCGCAAGGCCCTCGCAGATCTATTACATTTACATTGGCTGGTAATGATTCATTTTCAGGTAAACAAATTGCAGGTGCATCAGGTACTGGCCAGCAAACTTTTACATCTGAGATTTCAGTTTTATTGGAAGAAGCAATTTTGTCCTATTTAGATCGATTCAATGTACAATTGTTAGATCACTTTACAAGTGTTGAAACAAAAGGTCGTGAAATGTCACTTAAGGTTCGCAAATCAAGCAACTTTGATAAGGATCTTGAGTCTGAATTTGATGGGAAAGAATTACTAGAAATCATTGAAGACTGGGTACGCGAGAATTCAGTTCAAGGGAATTTTAGTCTTGATGACCAATCAGAAAATATGATGAATTTTTCTCAAGTAATGGTTCCTGTCGTGGATGCAAAAAATAGAAAATTGGATGCATATGCTTGGGGACAAGGGCTAAGAAAAATGTTAAAGGATAAATATGCTTTGGAATGTAAATTAGTTACTAAAGGATTAGGCGAAGCATTGATTACTTTAGGCAGCAAATGAGAAATACCAAACATATGAAACGAATTTTATTCATCCTATTGATGTCAATAGTAATTTATCATTCTAGTTTTGCTCAAAATAATCTTGGGAAATCAGATGATGTTGCGCGGATTGTATTATCAACATATATCCCTGATCAGGTGGAGGGTCTAACTGATATTGCTCGTTCGAATCTCGAAAACAAGATTAATCAAATTGCAACGAAGCAAGGGGTTGGAGGAAATGCTATCGATAAGCGGTTTATTATATCTGCGGCAGTGAATGTTATATCCAAAGAAATCACCACTACTGCTCCTCCGATGCATTCTTATGCGATTGATGTAAACTTTTTTGTCGGCGATGGTATTGCTGGAACGAAATTTTCTGGTACAAATGTCACTTTGAAAGGTGTCGGCGAAACTGAATCTAAGGCTTATGTTTCCGCTCTACGAAATTTGAAGACAGATGACCCCAAATATACTCAAATGATTGAGCAAGGCAAAAATAAGATCATCGAGTATTATAATTCAAGATGTGATTTTATCATAAAAGGAGCTCAAACAAAAGCCAAAATGCGTGATTTTGATGCTGCATTAGCAGAACTTGTTGCTATTCCTGAAGTATGTAAAGATTGTTACATGAAATCCATGGACGAGGCAGCTACAATTTATCGTGAGAAATTAGAATTGGAGTGTCAGCAAAATATCACAAATGCCAATGTTTTAATTGCCAAAAATGATTGGCAAGGTGCTGCAGATTATTTGGTCAATTATACTCCTGATATGAAATGCTACACTGAGGTAGGTTTAATCTTAAAAAAGATTTCCAATCATCTTTGTGCTGAGAATTTGGGAAAAGCTCGTGCTGCATGGGCTAACCGAAATGCGGAGGAAGCTTCTGCCTATTTGGGTGCAATTTCTTCTGATTCTGAATGTGCAGCTGATGCGGCGACTCTATCTGCTCAGGTCGCAACCAAACTAGATATACGTGAAAAGAAAGAAGAGGAGCGCCAATTAAGGGTAGAAGAATCCAATAAACTGGCCGCAACACGATCTTACAATTTGCAAAAATCGCAGATAAAGGCGATTCGCGACATTGGTGTTGCTTATGGAAATCATCAGCCCAAAATTGTTTATCGTGTCTATCGTTATTGGTAATAAATTATGGAATTATGAAAATGAATACACTTTTTTCTATTTTGTTTTTTTTGGGGTCATGCTTTCTATTGCAAGCTCAGGGCTATGAAGAAGATGTCAATAGGCTTTCTACTCGAGAAAGAATTTATTTTGGAGGAGGATTGACGGGATTAAGTATCGGAAGTATCGGTTCAGGAAGCACTTCATTTAGTATTGGTCTTGGTCCTCAGTTGGGATATTTGTTGACAAATTCATCAGTAGTTGGTTTGGGAGCAAATTATCAGTACAATTCTTTTGGGAGTAGCTCGATTAGTTTGCTTGGGGGAAGTGTCTTCGCTAAGCAATATTTACCTGTTTTTAATGAAAGAATTGGAGAATTATATTTACACTTTCAAATTGATAAGTATTCAGCTATTAGTAATGTTAGTTTTGGGCAAAAATACAGCACTCCAATATTATTAGGAATCGGTCGTGGTAGTCGCATTGGTCCTAATATCTCAATTTTGTATGACTTGAATTATTCCGTTGGTGATTTATCTCCACACGGACGAGCATTGGTGGTACAACTTGGAGGATTATTTTTTTAGCGATTAATTGCCACCGAACTCAAGATTGTTTGAATGATTTGTAAACTCGTGATGTTATCCGCCTCTGCCTCGTAAGTCAAAATAATCCGGTGATTTAACACATCCGGCGTCATTTCCTTGATGTCTTCTGGCAATACATAATCACGTCCTGCGAGGTAGGCCATCACTTTAGCAGCTAAGTTTAAATGAATACTCGCACGCGGCGAAGCGCCAAATTGAATGTAATCTGCCTCTTTCGTTAGCCCATAATCCGCCGGATTTCGCGTCGCGAAAATCAACTCAATGATGTATTTTTCCAAGGTCTCCGAAATCGTAATTTGATTGATCTCTTTTCGAATTGCCTGAATATCTGATAAAGTTAAAATCGCCTTGGGCTCATACTGGAAATCCATGTTAGACATCTTCCGCATCACCTCCAGTTCCTGTTCTTTATCCAAATAATTAAGGAAAACCTTCATCATAAAGCGGTCAACTTGTGCTTCAGGCAAAGGGAAAGTTCCTTCTTGCTCCACGGGGTTTTGGGTAGCTAGAACCAGAAAGGGCTTGTCTAACAGGTAAGTAGTTTCACCAATCGTAACCTGCTTTTCAGCCATGGCTTCTAATAAGGCCGACTGCACTTTTGCGGGTGCCCGGTTTATTTCATCCGCTAAAATAATCTGAGCAAAAATAGGCCCCTTTTTGACTTCAAACTCATTTTTTAGCGGATTGTAAATCATCGTACCCACTAAATCTGAAGGAAGTAAATCCGGAGTAAATTGAATTCGCTGAAAATGTAAATCTAATATTTTAGCTAATGTATTGATTGTTAGCGTTTTGGCTAGACCAGGGACACCTTCTAAGAGTACGTGTCCACCCGTAAATAGACCCACAAGGAGGCGGTTTATGAGGCGTTCCTGCCCAACAACCACTTTACCCATTTCGTCAATAACCGCTTGAATTTTTTCTCTTGGTGTCATGTTGCCATTCGTTTAAACGCTCAATCTTTGCCTAAATCATTTATTGCCAGGCTCATTTTCACGTGCAAAAATACGCAAAAGTGTTCATAAGTGGTCCTGCTTAATCTGCAGACCTTATTGTAGCTTCTTGTACCGAATTCGTTTCGGAGCCACGTCCCCTAATCGTTTTTTCCGAGCTTCCTCATATTCTGAATAATTACCCTCAAAATAAGTCACCTGAGAATCTCCCTCAAATGCCAAAATATGCGTTGCAATACGGTCTAAGAACCATCTATCGTGGGAAATAACCACCGCACAACCCGCAAAATTCTCTAAACCTTCCTCTAATGCACGAAGTGTATTTACATCCAAATCATTGGTTGGCTCATCCAGCAACAACACATTCGCCCCCTCTTTTAACATCATCGCCAAATGTACCCGGTTGCGTTCGCCACCAGATAAATTGCCAATTTTCTTTTCTTGATCCGCCCCATTGAAATTAAACTTACTCACATAGGCACGGGCATTTGATTGTTTGCCACCCAGCATGATCCAATCATTACCGTCGGCAATAGTTTCATACACCGATTTCTCAGCAATCAGTTGATTATGCTCTTGATCTACATATGCTAATTTCACTGTTTCACCTACCTCAAAACTACCAGAATCAGGTTGCAATTGACCCGTAATCAACTTGAACATCGTTGTTTTACCCGCACCATTTGGTCCAATAATTCCCACAATGCCTGCCGGAGGTAGTGTGAAACTCACATTTTCGTACAATAATTTATCTCCAAAGGACTTGGAAACACCTTGTACTTCAATCACCTTATTTCCTAAACGAGGACCTGCTGGAATGAACAACTCCAACTTATCTTCTTTCTGACGATTCTCCTCCGAGAGTAATTTTTCATAAGCCCCGATACGCGCTTTTGATTTCGCTTGACGGGCTTTTGGCGCCATACGAACCCACTCCAACTCGCGTTGTAGGGTTTTTTGTCGGCGAGATTCTGTCTTTTCTTCTTGCGCCAACCGGTTTTGTTTCTGCTCTAACCACGAAGAATAATTCCCTTTCCATGGAATCCCTTCGCCGCGATCTAATTCCAAAATCCAACCAGCTACATTATCCAAGAAGTATCTATCGTGGGTTACTGCAATAACGGTTCCTTTGTATTGACGTAAATGTTGCTCCAACCAGTCAACGGATTCAGCATCCAAGTGGTTAGTAGGCTCATCCAATAACAAGACATCAGGCTCTTGAAGTAACAATCTGCAAAGCGCCACACGGCGTTTTTCTCCACCAGAAAGTGTACTGACCAAAGCGTCTGGATCTGGACAACGCAACGCGTCCATGGCTTTTTCCAAACGTGTATCCAATTCCCACGCATTGCTGTGGTCAAGTTTTTCTTGAACTTCTCCTTGACGCGCTAATAACTTATCAAAGTCGGCATCCGGATCAGCAAACGCCTCGTTAATCTCATCAAACTCCTTTAATAGGTTTTTAATTTCAACTACGGCCTCTTCAACAACCTCAAGAACAGTTTTATTAGGATCTAATTGGGGCTCTTGCTCAAGCAATCCAACCGTGTAGCCTGGAGACCAGACTACATCACCTGTAAATGATTTATCTAATCCGGCAATGATGCGTAAAAGGGTTGATTTACCGGAACCATTAAGTCCAAGAACCCCGATTTTTGCACCGTAAAAAAAGGATAAATATATATTTTTTATGATCGTTTTCTGTGGAGGAATCACTTTGGAAACGCGCTCCATTGAAAATATAATCGTTTCGTTACTCATAAGGTCAATCGTGTTAGTTTGATTTGAACCTGCAAAGAATGTTATTTTTATGTAATTTTTTGAGTTTCTACGGATGATTTCTTGATTTATTTATAATTTTTTAGATAAATTGAGGTTGGATTTAATGAGCCAAAGCGTTTGCTTGAAGCTCTTTTATAAGATTTGACATGAGCCACACCGTTAAAAATGAGTACGGATTTTGCCAGGACGGCAAAGTTTTTCTAAATGCCTATTTGGATTTCCCTTTGCGTGAAATCGGTTTTGTTCGCGATACCGAACAAGAAGCACTAAATTATTTCGCCAGACGGTTCGAATTAGCCAAATCTAAGGTTAATCAATTAGCCCAAGAGGTGGAAGAAGTCCAAAATAAAGGATCCTACCTAACCAAGGTTGTTCAGATGAAAGCCTACTTGGCTTCCTTCGATGGCCTAGGCGATTTTATTCCCCTGCTCACCAAGTTAGACGAACTCGAGGAATTTCTTCGTGGACTCATCCAAAACAATCAAATCAAGAATCTTGAAATCAAACGTGCCCTCATTGAGGACGCTCAAGTCATTGCAAACCAAGAGGATGTAATTTCGGCGACCGATGAGCTGATGGAATTGAAAGCCAAATGGGTAAAGACAGGGCCGGTGGACAAACAATTCCAAGATGCCCTTTCAGATTCATTTCAAGAAATTATGGATCAGTTCTTCTTACGTAGAAGAGCGTTTTTTGAAGATAAAAACCGACAAATCGACGAGAAAATCCTCACGTTACAAGGATACATCGATGCCGTACATCAATACCGCAAGTCAGACGACCTAGACGCAGCCATTATCAAGGTCAAAGAATTGCAAAAAGAATGGAAATTGGTCATTGGTCTTCCTCCGAAAAAGCAATCCATGCTTTGGAAGAATTTCAAGAAAGCCAATGACATGTTTTTCGAAAAGTATAATCGCATTAACGGCATTGAATACAAGCCTCGTGTCGATCCACGCATTCAAGAACTAGTCGCTATGACGGGAGAATTAGAATTGAAGTTGGGCGATCAAGTGAATATGCCGGCTACTGCCGACTTAGCTAAGGCCTACCTCATTAAATGGAAAGAGGTTACTGCGCAGGTGAAAACGATAGATCGCAGTATGGCTGAACGTTTCCGTAACGCGTGCGATAAGATTTTTGAAATGAACTATTTGTTGCGCGTGATTTCGTATCGCCATCCAGCCTTAAATGATAAGCCTCGGATCGAGCAGCTGAAAATCATGATTAATCAGATGGATTACATGACGAAGAAGGAGCGAGGTGAACTTGACGATTTTATGGCGCAAGCGGAACGCGATCGTCTCATGGATGATAAACCTACGCAGAGCAAAATCAATACGCAAAAACGTAAGATTAGCATGAAGGAGCTTTTGCTAACAGGTTTTAAAGCCGAGCTAGACCAATTGCTAAACGCGTAACATCCCGATTTCTTGGCCCAATTTTGGCATATCCAATCCATCAAATGTCCCTGAAGACATCATAAGGAGGTTGGCTTCTCCCCACGTTTCCGCTAACAAGGCATTGCGTAAGGTTTCCGCATCACGGATAACACGCAAACTAGGATGCTTGAAATAAGTTTGAACGACGTATTCTTCGATACGGTCCATGCGTTTGATTTCGCGCGCATGTTCACTTAAGTAAATGATCGCCTCATCTGCCAAATCCAAGGTGCCCGCATATTGGGGCAAAAAGGCCGGATTTAAGCTGCTAAATGTATGTAATTCCAAACAAGCCACTAATTTTCGAGACGGGAATTGATTTTTTAATGCCTCTGTGGTCGCTTTTACTTTCGATGGAGCATGCGCAAAATCTTTATAAAACAATCCGTTTTCTGCTGACGCAACTAACTCCAATCGTTTTGCTGCCCCTTTGAAACTTTGAATGGCCTCATAAAAAGCGGTAGTCGAAATGCCTATTTGCTCGCAAATCAATCGGGCGCCATTTAAATTCTTCAAGGTATGTTCGCCAAAAACCTGAATTGGATATGATTTGCCATCTTTTCCAATCAAAATCGTCTGGCCATCTTGAATAGTCGATGGATGTGCCTGATAACCTTGCTTCGCGGCATGTTCCGGACAGCTTTCCGTTAGGTCTGCCAGCACGTGGTCCGTCTCGTCAAAAAACAAAGAACCTGCTTTGGGTAATTCTTGAATTAATTGTTTGAATGAATCTGTATACGATTCAAACGTTGGATATACATTAATGTGATCCCAAGCGATGCCTGAGATTAAACAAATATGCGGTTGGTATAATAAAAATTTAGCTTGTCGGTCGATCGGAGAAGCTAAGTATTCGTCACCTTCAATGACGATGATCGGCGCATCTGAAAGCGAGGCCATCAGGTCGAATCCCTCGATCCGCGCGCCTACTAAATAGTCAAATGGTTTGTTAAGCGTTTTTAAAACATGTAAAATCATGGAAGTAATACTGGTCTTTCCATGACTTCCTGCAATTACAATACGCTGCTTGTTTTTACTTTGTTCGTATAAAAATGAAGGATAGGATTCAATCTGAATGCCCAATTCTTGTGCGCGGAGTAATTCAGGGTTGTCGGCACGTGCGTGCATCCCCACAATAACGGCATCTAAATCAGTGGTGATTTTCTCAGGAAACCAGCCAAATGCATCTGGAAGGATACCATTTGCTTCTAAAAGACTTTTAGATGGTTCGTAAATTTCATCATCGGAGCCGGTGATTTCAAATCCTTTGGCTTTTAAGGCAAGTGCTAAATTATGCATGGCAGCGCCGCCGATTGCGATAAAATGAATTTTGGGCATAATAACTTAATCAGTAATTCGTTTGCAAAGTACATACTTTTATTGCAGTTTTGCACGTTTTTCCACAAACTCAAGTTCGCTTGAGTACAATTCATCTGACTGAATGAAAAATTACGTCGATCTAATTGATCAAACCATTGAGTTCCCCACGCGTGAATTCAATATCAATGAGAATAATGAGTTGTTATTTAACAACGTGCCCTTGATGGAAATCATCAAACAATATGGCACGCCGTTAAAAGTGTCCTATTTGCCGAAAATCTCGGAGCATATCGAAAACGCCAAATTGCTGTTTCGTAATGCCATTAAGAAATATAATTACAAGGGGAATTATACCTATTGTTACTGTACGAAATCTTCTCATTTCTCGTTCATTTTAGAGGAAGTTTTGAAGCAACATGTGCATCTAGAAACCTCAAGTGCATTTGATATTCCCATTATTCGGGATATGTACAAACAAGGTAAAGTGTCGAAATCGACCTATATTTTGTGCAACGGCTACAAGCAACCTTTGTACACGCAATATATTTCCGAGTTAATTAATGATGGATTTAACTGTATTCCAATCCTTGATAATCTAAAGGAAATCGATTTCTATGAGAAGTCGGTGACTGCCGAAAAAGCGAATCTTGCGATCCGTATCGCAACAGATGAGGAGCCAGATTTCGCATTCTATACATCGCGTTTAGGTGTTCGTTATTCCGATGTGATTTCCTTATATGAAGAGAAAATTAAGCCAAATCCGAAGTTTAATCTGAAGATGCTTCATTTCTTTATCAACACAGGAATTAAAGACTCTGCGTATTATTGGTCGGAATTGAGCCGCTTTATTTACAAATATTGTGAGTTGAAAAAAGTTTGTCCTGAATTAGATTCTATCGATTTAGGGGGTGGTTTGCCGATTCAAACATCACTTCAATTTAACTACGATTACCAGTCGATGGTCGATGAAATCGTTGAATCAATTTCGTGGATTTGCAATAAGAACAATGTACCAGTACCGAATATATTCACTGAGTTTGGTTCGTATACGGTCGGGGAAAGTGGTGCTGTGTTGTATGAGATTATTGATCAGAAGTTGCAGAATGATAAGGAGTTGTGGTACATGATCGATGGTTCTTTCATTACACAATTACCGGATTCATGGGGTATGAATCAGAAGTACATCATGTTACCTGTCAATAATTGGAGTTCGCCTTATCAGAAAGTGAACTTAGGTGGATTGACTTGCGACTCGATGGATTTTTATAATACTGAAGCACATAGTTCCGATTTGTATTTACCTATATTTGAAGAGGATCAGGAACGCCAGTATGTTGGCTTTTTCCACACCGGTGCCTATCAAGAATCTTTAGGAGGTTACGGTGGTATCCAACATTGCTTAATTCCTGCACCGAAGCACGTGATTGTGGATCGATTAGAAGATGGAACAATTACAACGCGCTTGTTCCAAGAGGAACAATCGAGTGGGACGATGTTACAGATTTTAGGTTATAATGAGCCTAAAACTCCGGTTGCTGAGGTGAAGCCAGTGATTAAAAAAACAGTAGTAACAGTTTAATCAAAACGATATGAAAAAGCTTATTGCATTAAGTGTGTTGGCCGGATTAATCTTTAGTTCTTGTGCACAACCTGCGTATTGTCCTGCTTATGGGACAACAAAAGTAGAAGCCGTAAAGATTAAGCGTGCTTAATCTTCAGCCCAGTCGAAACTTTTCGTAACGGCTTTTTTCCATTGACCTTGCAGATGCTGGCGTGTTGACGCCGGCATTTGTTTTTTCCAGGTATGGGCAATGCCCCAGTTTTTGCGTAGGTCCTCTAAGTTTTTCCAATAACCTACTGCGAGTCCAGCTGCATAGGCAGCACCTAATGCTGTTGTTTCAATGATCTTGGGACAAATCACTTCTTCGCCGAGTATATCTGCTTGGAATTGCATCAATAATTGATTGACGACCATGCCTCCATCGACGCGTAAAGACGTGATTGGAATTCCGGCGTCTTTTTCCATCGCTTCCAATACTTCCCAGGTTTGAAAAGCGGTAGCTTCTAACGCAGCACGTGCAATATGTGATTTATTGACATAGCGTGTCAGGCCTACAATCACGCCACGCGCATCTGATTTCCAATAGGGAGCGTATAAACCTGAGAAGGCTGGCACAAAATAGCATCCGCCGTTGTCCTCCACTTCTTTGGCTAATTTTTCAATATCGGGGCTGTTTTTAATGATCCCTAAGTTATCGCGCAGCCATTGTACTAATGCGCCTGTAATGGCTACGGAACCTTCTAGGGCATAATGCACAGGTTCATCGCCCAGCTGGTACGCTACCGTTGTCAACAACCCATGCTTCGATGGCACCGGTTTCTCCCCCGTATTCATCAGTAAGAAGCAACCCGTTCCATAGGTATTTTTCCCTTGTCCCGGATTGAAGCAGGTTTGGCCTACCAACGCAGCTTGTTGGTCCCCTAAAATTCCTGCAAGTGGCACACCACCTAAAACCCCTTTTGCGTGCCCATAGACTTTGGAACTTGATTTAATTTCGGGTAACATGATTTTGGGGATGTTGAAAATGCCTAAAATTTCATCGTCCCATTGGCATGTAGCCAAATCCATCAACTGGGTTCTACTTGCATTGGTCACATCCGTGATGTGCAATCCGCCGGTTAAATGCCACGCAATAAACGTATCCATATTTCCGAAAATCGCATCGCCTTTTTCAGCGTCAGCACGAAGTCCTTCAATGTTATTGAGTAACCAGCGTAGTTTTAATCCACTAAAATAGGCCGCTAGTGGCAAGCCGGTTTTGGCACGAAAACGATCCATTCCGCCATCTTTGGCAAGTTCAGCTAATTCAGATCCAACGCGGGTATCCTGCCAAACGATTGCATTGTAATACGGTTTACCCGTGTGTTTATTCCACACAACCGTCGTTTCCCGTTGGTTCGTAATTCCCACTGCCGCAATATCTTTCGCGGATAAGTTTGCTTTTCCTAGCGCTAGGCCAATAACCTCTTGGGTATTCTGCCAGATTTCATCTGGGTTATGCTCGACCCAGCCTGCTTGCGGGTAAATCTGTTGATGTTCCTTTTGGCCTACGGAAATAATTTCTCCAGCCTTATTAAAGATGATAAACCGAGAACTTGTTGTTCCCTGGTCGATGGATCCAATATACATACGTGGTCTAGTTTAAGGTCAAAATGTAGGTACCCAACAAAGCTCCCGCCGCTGGACCCAAAACAGGAATCCACGCATAGCCCCAATCCGAATGGCCTTTGTTTGGAATAGGTAGAATTGCATGCATAATACGCGGGCCTAAATCACGTGCCGGGTTAATCGCATATCCGGTGGTTCCTCCCAATCCAAGGCCCACTCCCCAGACTAGAATTCCTACCATAAATGGACCTAATCCTGTTTCGATCGTGCTAAACGTTCCGAGGGCAACAACAGCAAGTGCTGATGCAAAGGCTTCCGATATAAAGTTGAATGGGGTATTTTTAATTGCAGGATCCGTACAAAACGATGCTTTGATTGCACCTGCATCCTCTGTAATATCATAATGTGGTTTGTAGTGAATCCAAACCAATAATTGCCCTAACATGGCTCCAAGTAATTGTGCGCCAATAAACGTCGGGAATAAAGTCCAGTCGCCTGATTTAGCACAATCTGCAATCGTAACGATTGGATTTAAATGGGCACCTGAACTACCAAAATACGTTGAAACGTAAATGGCGATTGTTACCGCAAAAGCCCAAGCTGCTGCGATGGCGAGTAATCCAGTTCCGTTTCCTTTGGTATTTTTTAAGAGGACATTGGCCACAACGCCATTTCCAAGATATAATAGCGTAGCAGTTCCGGCCAGTTCGCCGATAAAGATGGAGGTCATAGGTTTATGATTAACGATAAGGTTTTTCAAAACTATAAAATCTTCGCAATAAAAAAATTATCTTTGATTTCAATTTTTGATTCACAACGCCTTATGCGGGAAGATTATTTAACGGGTGATGCGGAAGCATTGAATCCACAAGAAAAAGAGTTCGATAAAGCCCTCCGGCCCTTGAGTTTTTTTGACTTTTCAGGCCAAGGAAAAATTGTCGAGAATCTAAAAATATTTGTTGGCGCTGCTAAAGCTCGTGAAGAAGCTTTGGATCATGTCCTGCTACATGGCCCTCCCGGCTTAGGTAAGACAACACTTTCGCACATTATTGCGAATGAATTGGGGTCAACGTTGAAAATTTCTTCTGGTCCGGTCTTGGATAAACCCTCTGATTTAGCGGGATTATTGACCAATCTACAGCCTTTTGATGTATTGTTTATTGATGAAATACATCGCTTAAATCCAATCGTGGAGGAATATTTGTATTCAGCCATGGAAGATTATAAAATTGATATCATGTTGGATTCGGGTCCGAATGCCCGCAGTATCCAAATTAGTTTGAATCCATTTACATTGATCGGAGCCACCACACGAGCTGGTTTATTAACCTCACCATTACGTGCCCGATTCGGGATTAATGCCCGTTTGGAATATTACGATGCCAAATTACTCACCACCATTGTGAAGCGTTCCGCACAAATTCTTAAAATGCCGATAGAGGAATCTGGGGCTTATGAGATTGCCCGTCGGAGCAGAGGAACACCTCGTATCGCCAATAATTTATTACGTAGAACACGTGACTTCGCCCAAGTAAAAGGCAATGGGGAGATTGATGTGCGCATTGCGCAAATTGCCCTGGATGCTTTGGATGTGGATCAAAATGGATTGGATGAAATGGATAATCGCATTTTAATGACGATTATCGAAAAGTTCAAGGGTGGGCCTGTTGGCCTAACCACCATCGCCACCGCATGTGGAGAGGAGGCAGAAACCATAGAAGAAGTATATGAGCCATTTTTAATTCAGGAGGGATTTTTGAAGCGGACGTCTCGTGGACGTGAAGCAACCGAAAAGGCTTACCACCATGTGGGAATCGCCCCTAAAGCCCAAACCGGTACGTTATTTTAATGGCATGCGTTTAATTCTAATTCTTTTACTGACGGTACATTGTTGCTTGGGCCAAAAAGCCCAGCAGGTAGATGTGGTCATTTATGGGTCAAATATTGGGGCTCAGTTGGCCGCCCACGCCGCCAAAATTGCAGGCAAAAAAACACTGTTGATTGTACCACAATCTGTTGATGAACTACCGGTTTCAAGCCAGCTTATCAGACACGAAATCAAAGGCTTAGCTTGGGATTTTTACCGAAAACTAGGTAAAGAGGTGGGCCAGTTTGATGTGTTTGAGGCAGCGCCAGGAGTTAAAAAACAAGTTATTGACGCATATCAAAAGCAATCAGAATACCTGGTTTGGGAAGGGATGCAATTGCAAGAGATCCAACAAAATGAGGCCCAATTGCTTCAGTTGAGTGTTTCTGATGAAAAGGGCATTCGATTAGTTAAAGCAAAACAGTTCATTGATTGCAGTTTGAAGGCAGAATTGCTTACCAAAGCGGGATATCAGGTTAGCTATCAAGTCGAGGATGATGGCATGGGCGGCACCACCAAACATCTGCAAAAGACATCTATTAAATGGTCCAACGCGCAAGCACCTATTTTTATGCTGAACAAGGTTCTTGAGTCAGACGCTATTTTAGCGAGTCAAACGGCTGTTATTCGTATGCTCGATGCGATACAAAAAGGAATATCGGTGGCTCAGGTGAAGGATGAAGATGTGCAACGATATTATAGTTTTAATCCGCTGATGGACGGATCTCGTCCAGATTTGTTGATAGATGATTCAAATAAATCGATGGTCGAGGTTATTGGTCCCTGGAAGAAAGTTGCCGATAAAGTCAATGGGTATGGAGAGGGATATTTGTCCACATTTTCGAATGACGATTTGGGCGCGCGGGTTAGGTTTAATTCACGAACGCCTTTGAAAGGTGTTTATCAAGCGTATTATTTTTTGCCAACTTCCATGGGAAATACCACGGTACAGTTGGAAGTTTATGTAGGTCGAACTAAATTTCCAGTCGCCTTGAAATTAACGCAGGATATGAAATCAGGTTGGGTGCCACTCGGGACCTATACTTTTTCAGACCCTGTTACAGCAGACGTGCTTGTCTACACGAAAAATGCCAAAGGACTAATCGTTGCAGATGCAGTGCTTTGGGTTCATCAAAAATAAATGATTATGAAGACACGAATTCTTTCACTCCTTTTAGTTGGCGCAAGCCTTCATGCCATGGCTCAATTGTCCTATCCTAAAACACGTAAAGTAGATCATGTTGATCAATATCATGGGGTTTCCGTGGCCGACCCGTACCGTTGGCTTGAGGATGATAACAGCGCAGATACCAAAGCCTGGGTTAAAGCTCAGAATGAAGTAAGTTTTGGCTATTTAGAAAAATTGCCATTGCGTGAAACATTCAAAAAACGAATTGAGGTATTGAGCAATTACGAAAAGCTCTCAGCACCTACGCGTCGTGGTGAATGGTTCTATTTTTACAAAAATTCAGGACTACAAAACCAATCGGTACTCTACCGTCAAAAAGGCCTAAATGGTACTCCTGAAGAGGTTTTAGACCCCAACAAATTATCCTCGGATGCAACTACGCGACTAACGGTGTTTAATTTAAATAAAGACGGTCGGTATGCATGTATCGGTTTAAGTAAAGGCGGTAGTGACTGGCAGACGTACACGGTGCGCGACATGGAAACGGGTAAAGACTTAGCGGATGAGATTCAATGGGTTAAAGTAAGTGGCGTTGCCTGGAAAGGTAATGGCTTTTATTATTCACGTTATCCTGCACCTGCAGCTGGGAAAGAATTGAGTACGAAGAATGAAAACCACCAAGTTTGGTTTCATACCGTAGGGACTTCGCAAGCACAGGACCGATTAGTGTATGAAGACAAGCGCAATGGCCAGCGATTCCATACAGTAAGTACGTCGGATGATGAGAAATTCGCTTACCTAACGATTAGTGATCGAGGCAAAGGTTTAGATGGAAATGCGCTTTGGTTTATTCGAACAGATGTGGTGGGGGATGTATTTCGTCCGATTGTCGCGGAACCATCCCAATTTCATTATTCAGTGGTAGACAATGAAGGCGATCGATTGATTTTGCAAACAAATGACGGTGCGCCCAATCAGAAATTAGTCGAAGTAAATGTAGCCAAACCTGAAAAGTCGAATTGGAAACCACTTATTCCTGAGCGACCAGAACCTTTGCAATATGCAACTACGGCAGGGAATCGTTTGTATTTGACCTATTCCAAAGACGTAACTTCACGTACATTAATTTACAACTATAATGGTGTTGCCTTGGGATCCGTTCGTTTGCCGGGTCTTGGTAATGTGAGCGGTTTTCAAGGCGAGAAGGAAGATACGTTTGCTTTCTTTACCTATTCATCCTTTAACTTTCCACCGACAGTTTATAAATACGAGATTGCTCAAAATACCAGTAAGGTATTCCAAAAGCCAAAATTAGCCTTCAAGCCTGAAGACTTTCAAGTACTTCAGAAGTTCTACACAAGTAAAGATGGAACACGCGTTCCGATGTTTATTGTGAGTAAAAAAGGGATGGTGCTCAACGGTAAAAACCCAACGATCCTACACGGATATGGTGGGTTTAACATTAGCTCTACGCCAACTTTCACGGCCAGCCTAATGGCTTGGTTGGAAAAGGGTGGCGTCTATGTATTGGCTAATTTACGTGGCGGTAGCGAGTATGGCGAAAAATGGCATGAGGCGGGTATGAAACTTAAAAAGCAGAATGTTTTTGATGATTTCATTTATGCTGCTAAGTATTTGATTCGTCAGAAATATACTTCTGCTTCTTATTTAGCCGCTTCTGGCCGGTCGAACGGTGGATTGTTAGTGGGTGCAGCTATCAACCAGCATCCTGAATTATTCGGGGTTGCCTTACCTGGTGTAGGCGTTATGGATATGTTACGTTTCCAAAAATTTACAATTGGTTGGAACTGGATTGCCGATTATGGTTCTAGTGATAATGCCGAAGAATTCAAGGTTTTATACAGTTATTCTCCTCTACACAATATTCAAGCAAAGGCCTATCCGGCGACTTTGATAACTACGGCAGATCATGACGATCGCGTAGTACCTGCGCACTCATTTAAATATGCGGCGACATTGCAAGAGAAAAATACAGGAAAGAAACCTGCGATCATTCGAATAGATACCAACAGTGGTCATGGCTCTAGTAATACAGCCAAGCTGATCGAGCTGACGGCTGATATGTATGCCTTTGCCTGGGCCAATATGGGTAAATAAAAACCCCGAGCGTTAGCTCAGGGTTTGTTTCTTAGACGGATTTAAATGTTCCCCAGACTCAAGGGCCTGGGGAATTAAACTAATCAACCTTAATTCTACGTACAGCTCCATCTGCACCTTGGCTTACCCGAATAAAGTAAACGCCAGCACCTGCTTTCTTGATGTCTACTTGACCCAAATAGTCGCCTTGAAAATCTTTAATTTGCTCATTAGCTAATTCCTTGCCATTTACATCTAAAATTGAGATGTTCACATTTCCTTTTTCAGGGGCATTGAATTTAACACTGATTTTTCCATTAAATGGTTTGTTTGGTGTGGCTTTCAATCCGTGAATCGTTTTTGAGCCTTGATCTGCCAGCATACCTTTGTGGATACGTTTGAATTCACGTCGTGCCATGCCTGGACCATCTAATTCAATATTGAATTCTTTATGCATTCCCTCGGGGCCACCTTCTCCTCGGAAGATCATCACATTTGGCTCTTTTCCATGAAAACCTGGAGCGCCTGGTGCAGGAGTGACCATGCCTGGACCTCCGCGACGAATAATCACACGCTTGTCTGGACCGCCTGCTAAATCACCTTCCATATTTTCGATGATGATTTTGCCTGGTTGTTCACCCATACGTGAATGACTTTTATTGACGTCTACACGAACAATCTTTTTCTTTCCACCTGAGGTAGAAATATTGATGTCTAAGGAATCGCTTAATTTTTTGATTTCGGCATCAGCTTGATCTAAGTCACTGAATTTTTTCTCAATGATGCGTTCTTTGCCATTTTCGTTGATAACGATTTTAACCGTGGCTTCTTTTTTTTCTTGTGCAAAAGCGGCAGTGGAAATACATGCGGCTAACGCGGTGATGAATAGGTATTTCATGTGTTTGTTTTTTAATGCGGAGCAAACTTACAAAATGGCTGGCAATGTTGTTTGTTAAGATGTGTTAAGGCCACTTTTTTGCTCGGTGCATTTTGATAAATTTGTGCTTTGTAATTTTATTACCCATGACCCAATCAAAAATCAGGTGGATTATCGGCTTCATGACACTCGCGTTAGTGGGCTTGATTGCTTTTCAGGCCTATTGGCTTGGGTTTATGCTCGAAACAAAAAAAGAACAATTCGCATCTGATGTGCAGGACGGGTTAGCACAAGTCGTTCGAAAGTTGGAAAAACAGGAATTAGTCATGCTCGCTCAGCGGCATAAGACTTTTGAAAGCCAGCAGCAGAAATTGAAAGAACTTTCTGCCAAACTAGCCGCCAAACCTAAACCGGTCATCAAGCCCAAGCAGGAAGCGCTAACAGAAGATGTGCATCCCGAAGTAGCGTTTGTTGGCCCCGAAGGTATCTCTCGGAGCCCAAGAGGTGCAATGCAAAATGAGGTTCGTTCCGATATCATGTATGTTCGAAAGTCATTTTTATTACCCAATGGTCAAATTGCAGAGATAACGGAGGAATATCGTGTGGACGTTGACCCCGAACTGGAAATCCAAAGGCGCATGCAAGAGGATCATCAACTTTCCGAACTATTCGCGCCTAGACTTCAGAAGCGCTTGAATAACATTAAAAAGAGGTTTAAAAACAGAAAAATGATTGTTTCTGTGAAACCCCAAGCTCCTAAAAAGCCCTCAAATCCAGTTGATTCATTCGCTAAAAAAGATGTGGACAAGGTGATTCAAAAAACCGCATTAGCCAAAGAAGTTTTCGCAGATTATCTGTTCAAAGAAAGACCCATTACGGAGCGTGTCGAACCACAGTTTATCGATAGCTTGGTACGTAAAGAATTGGCGGCCAAGAACATTCAATTAAGTTATGATTTTGGCATCGGGCCAGCAAATCCAAAGAAGGCTGCCGACTGGATTTATGCCTCCAATGCCAGTATTAAAAAGCAAAAAACACAATTTGCCGCTGCTTTATTTCCGAATGATTTACGTGCTTCAGGGCAATTTTTACATATCAATTTTGCGGACACCAACGGATTTATTTGGCAGACCATGGGCTTGAATCTAATGGGTTCAGGTGTCTTGCTGCTCATCATGATTGGGTGTTTTTACATGGCGATGATGACCATTATCAAGCAAAAGAAATTGGCCGAAATTAAAAATGACTTCATCAACAATATGACGCATGAATTCAAAACGCCTATTTCTACTATTTCATTAGCAACCCAATTGATTCAAGAGGAGCCTCAAGCCGCGAAAAGTGAATCTATCTTAAGATATTTAGGGATCATTAAGGATGAGAATATTCGCTTAGGCCAACAAGTCGAGCGCGTATTGCAAACGGCTCAAATGGAGCGCGAAGAAATCGTACTAAAGAAAAAGTTGGTGGATGTACACGCTTTAATTCAGCAAGTGGCCGACATGAATGCACCACTCCTACAAACGCATGCAGGTTCTTTAATTTTGCATTTAGATGCCGAGCAAAGCCAAGTGATGGTCGATGAGGTGCATATCAGCAATGTGCTAAACAACCTGTTGGACAATGCCATTAAATACAGTCCGGAAGCACCACAAGTTGTCATTCAAACGCGCGCTGATCATCAAGGTTTGCATATTCAGGTGCGTGATCAAGGAATGGGCATGCAAAAAGACGTGCTTGCGGCCGTTTTTGAGCCTTTTTATCGCGTGCCTACCGGTAATGTGCACAATGTGAAGGGTTTCGGGTTGGGCTTAAGTTATGTGAAGAAAATTGTGGAGGCACATGGAGGAAGCGTACAAGTGAGCAGTAAATTAGGCGTAGGTAGTACGTTTGAAATAACTATACCATATGGCACAAACAACTGAAATTTTATTAGCAGAAGATGATCCCAACTTGGGATTACTTTTGGCCGAATTCTTGAAAAAGAAAGGTTACGGGGTTACCTGGGCACAAAATGGAGACGAAGCTTTGGATTGCTTTGTGAAAGGCTCATTCGATTTATGTGTATTGGACGTGATGATGCCTAAGAAAGACGGGTTTTCGTTAGCCAAAGACATTCGCGCTACTCACCTCGATGTTCCCATTATTTTCTTGACCGCCAAAGCCATGGAGGAAGATACACTTCAGGGTTTCAAAGCTGGTGCGGATGATTATTTAACCAAACCATTTTCCATGGATGTTCTGGTAGCACGGATGGAAGCGGTGCTGAGAAGAACGAAAACAGATAAGGTAATTCCAAGTTTGGCAGAGGAGATAAGCTTAGGTGAATTTGTCTATTGGCCGCAAAAAATGAAGTTGATTCGTGCGGGTGTTGAGCAAAAGTTTACGCCTAAGGAAAATGATTTGATGAAATTGTTGTGTGAGAATTTAGGCCGACCTGTCAGTAGGTCGTATGCCTTGAAATTAATCTGGGGAGATGATACCTATTTCAATGCGCGGAGCATGGATGTGTATATGACCAAATTGCGCAAAATGCTAAAAGAAGACCCTCGCGTACAATTAGTGAATTTGCACGGCGAGGGTTTTCGATTGAGTATTGAAGGGATTAGCTAATGTGGGTATAGCCTGTATATGGCACCAAAACGTCCGGTATCTTAACTCCGTCTGGCGTTTGATTATTCTCTAAAATAGCTGCCACAATTCTTGGTAATGCTAAGGCAGATCCATTTAACGTATGGCACAGGATTGATTTTCCATCAATTTTTGTTCGCAACTTCAAGCGGTTTGCCTGATAGGTTTCAAAATTGGAAACGGAACTTACTTCTAACCACCGCCCTTGTGCCGCTGACCAAACTTCCATATCATACGTTAGTGCTGCAGTAAAGCTCATATCGCCACCGCAAAGGCGTAACACGCGGTATGGTAATTCTAGTTTTTGTAATAGGCTTTGAACGTGCAAGGACATTTCTTCTAAGGCAGCGTATGAATTTTCAGGCTTTTGAATCTGAACAATTTCGATTTTGTCGAATTGGTGCAGGCGGTTTAAACCTCGCACATGGGCTCCCCAAGATCCTGCCTCGCGGCGGAAACATGGTGTATGGCCTACGTTTTTGATGGGTAATTCTTTTTCGTTGACAATCACATCCCGGTACAGGTTGGTGATCGGCACTTCAGCTGTTGGGATTAAATACAATCCTTCCGCCTGCGTTACATACATTTGGCCTTCTTTATCAGGCAATTGTCCCGTACCAAAACCTGAGTCTTCGTTGATCAAGATGGGTGGTTGAATTTCGTAATAGCCTGCTTTAATCGCTTCGTCTAAAAAGAAGTTGATTAACGCACGCTGTAAACGAGCCCCTTTTCCTTTATATACAGGAAATCCCGCTCCCGTAATTTTGTTTCCAAGATCAAAGTCGATGATGTCGTAGTCTTTGATCAGGTCCCAATGCGGCTTAGCAGCAGCATGTAGGGTAGGGATGGTGCCCCAGTTTAATACCACTTCATTGTCTTCGGCTACTTTTCCTTCTGGAACAGAGCTGTGTGGCAGATTGGGAAGTGTGACTAACAAATCAGTCAATTCCTTTTCGGCAACGCGTGCAGCCTCTTCCATTACTTTGATTTCGCCTTTCAAGGCTGCAGTTTCTGCCCGTTTGCCTTCAGCTAATTCTTTTTGTCCCGATTGCATGAGTGCGCCGATTTCCTTTGCGGCGGCATTGGATTTTTCGAGCGCCTGTTCGGCTTGTTGGAGTAAAGCTTTCCGTTTATCATCCATCGCAATGAGTTGTGCCACAGTTTCAGCGGCATCTTTCACATGCTTTTTCGTTAACCCCGCAATGGTGAGTTCCGTGTTTGTCCGGATAAATGGAATCGTTAGCATGGCGTTCGTTTAGAAAAGTCCTTTGTTTAATGCGTTTAAGGCATCATTTTTATGTTTGGCATCCACTAAAAGTGAGATATTATGCTCGGAAGCACCATATGAAATCATACGAATTGGGATGTTTTTAATTGCATCCAACACCTTGATGGCAATACCCTCTTTGTCGGCCCAGAAATTACCCACAATACAAATAATGACTTGGTCATTATCCGGATCTTCTAACTCGGCAAACTCACGCAATTCGCGCATGATGGCGTCAAGGTTCGCGGTTTGGTCAATGGTGACAGATACGGAAACTTCGGATGTGGTGATCATGTCAACTGGCGTCTTGTATTTTTCGAAAATTTCGAAAACGCGTTTCAAGAAACCGTAGGCATTTAACATCCGGGTCGAATGAATGTAAATCGCGGTAATATTGTCTTTCGCAGCAATGGCTTTGATTTCGATGTCTGTTGACTTTTCTGAAATCAATGTACCAAATGCACTTGGCTCCATCGTATTTTTCAACCGTACCGGAACCCCTTTAATTTTCGCCGGAGTAATCGTACTTGGGTGTAAAATTTTCGCACCGAAGTACGCAAGTTCAGCTGCTTCAGCAAATGACAATTCACGAATCGGGAATGTATTTTTCACGATACGTGGATCGTTGTTGTGCATACCATCGATATCCGTCCAAATTTGAATTTCTTCTGCTTGAATCGCTCCGCCGATTAACGATGCGGTATAATCCGAACCTCCACGTTTTAAATTATCTACCTCTCCAGATGGGTTACGGCAAATAAATCCTTGCGTAATGAAGATTTGCTTGTCTTTTACGGGGGCAATGGTTGCGGCTAATTTATGTTCGATGTCAGCCATGATCGGTTCATTATCTTCGTCGATCACCATGAAATCTAACGCAGGCAATAAGGTTGAATTGACGCCCTCTTCTTGTAAATAAGCTTCGAAAATTTGGGTGGACAACAATTCGCCCAAGGCCACCATCTCTTTCTCTTGTTTAACTGTATAAGGTACCGTCGCGATTAGGCTATCGATGAAATTGAATTCCTTTTCAACGATCGTTTGACCTTTACCTAAGCCAGCTGGTGTGTGGTATAATTCGGTTAAAAATGCGTCATAGTGAGCGCGCAATTCGCCAGCTTTCGCTTTTGCGTCCGCTTGATTTTGAGCAATCAAAGATTCTGAAATGGATAGCAATGCATTCGTTGATCCCGATAGAGCAGATAAAACCACAATTTTCGGCTTCCCGTCCGCTGTGATCAGTTGACGAATCGATTGCATTCTTTCTGGCTTCCCTACGGATGTACCGCCAAACTTC
The DNA here is from genome assembly GCF_042715545.1 of Aquirufa avitistagni. Taxonomy (NCBI): domain Bacteria; kingdom Pseudomonadati; phylum Bacteroidota; class Cytophagia; order Cytophagales; family Flectobacillaceae; genus Aquirufa; species Aquirufa avitistagni. Next base: position 51,575 of record NZ_JBBKXZ010000001.1, read on the forward strand.
CAAACTTGCATCATCATATAGTCTTAATTTAGTGCTAACATTTTTATGGCTGTAATCGCCGCTTCATCCCCTTTATTTCCATGTTTTCCGCCGGCACGATCCATCGCTTGTTCTTGGGTGTTTGGTGTTAATACGCCAAAAATAACCGGTTTATTGTATTTTAAGCTCACGTTTGTAATGCCATCTGCAACGGCCTGGCAAATAAAATCAAAATGGCGGGTTTCACCTTGTATCACACAGCCTAGGCAGATCACCGCATCAATATCTTCACGTTGTGCGAATTTCTGGGCACCCAGGCTTAGTTCAAAACTTCCTGGCACCTGTGCGCTAACGATATGATTTTCTTGAACACCATGTTTAACCAAGGTATCAAAGGCTCCCGTATACAGCGCGCCTGTCACTTCGGTGTTCCATTCCGATACGATGATGGCAAACCGTTTTTGGCTGACATCTGGCAGATTGGCCGTTGAAAAATCGCTTAAATTTTTTAATGCTGAGGACATGCGTTGGGCTTAAAAAAAGAAAGGATAAAAGCGTAAGCTCTTATCCCTTCATTTCATTATCTAATGTGTTTTTTATTCGGAGATAGAGCTTTCTAAAAGCGCCTTATATTTTTTAGCTGGGATTGATTCGGATGATTGCGGATATTTTTCCGTGATTTCCGTATAGGTAGCTAATGCTTCTTTTGCCTGCTTATTTGCTTCGTATGCGTTTGCTAACTTTAACAAATACATCGGCGAGAAAAATTTGTTTGGCTTGTACTCAGCTGCTTTTTGATAATACTCAATGGCGTCAGCGTACGATTTTTTCTCTGAGTAAGCATCGCCAACGAGTGAAAGTGCGCGGGCTTGAACCAATAGGTCACTACTATTAAAACCCTTTAATTTTTCGATCGCTTGGTCGTATTTACCTTGTTTGATCAAGGTGATACCTAAATATAAATCAGCTAAATTTTGTGCGTTTCCACCAAACTCATCTGAAACTTTAGCTAAGTCTTTTGCTGCGGCAGCTAATGAATCTGACTCAAATGCATAAACTGCTTTGTATAATTTCTTTTCTCCTTCAGTCGCTTGATTGTTTTGATACCAAGTCATACCGAAATAGCCAACAATCGCACCGATTACCACAATGCCTGCTAGAATTACAGAGGATTTATTATTTTCAAAAAAACCGGTCACCTTCGTTAACTCTTGTTGAAGAGCTTCTGGGCTTTCAATTATTTCAATCGATTCGTTTGTTTCTTTCTTTGCCATACGACTAATTAATTCTTTTTTAAGGACTGCAAAATTATAAATTCTCCGCCATTTATATCAATGTTCGTGGAATCTTTTGCTTTTTATTTTCCAAATTGTGAGTAAATGTGGCTAAATCATTTGTTTAGAAGTAAATAATCCATGCTATGGCATTCAATCGCCCAGATCAATTACAGAAACTAGAGGCACCATTTGATCTATGTATCATTGGTGGTGGTGCCAGTGGTGCTGGGGTTGCCTTAGATGCGACATTGCGTGGATATCGTGTTTTGCTCATCGAAAAGGGAGATTTTGCTACTCAAACTTCGTCCAAGTCCACCAAATTGGTCCACGGAGGCGTGCGATACCTCGAGCAGGCTGTTAAGAAATTAGATTGGCAGCAATTTAAAATGGTCTATAAAGCGTTACATGAGCGCAAGGTTTTATTGCAAAATGCTCCATTTTTGGCACACCCCTTAGCTTTATTGACGCCATGTTACACGTGGTTTGATCGTGTTTATTACCGCATTGGCATGTGGGTATATGATTTGATTGCAGGACGCACAAATTTAGAGCCTAGTCGGGGATTAAGTCAGCGCCAAATGCGAGATCTATGTCCGAGTTTAGAAATGCATCATGTGCGTGGCGGTGTTTTATACTATGATGGGCAATTCAATGACGCGCGGTATGCGCTTGCCATCTTACAAGCCGCAGAGGCTGCGGGTGCATGCATATTGAATTATGCCACATTGAATTCGTTTGTTCATTCCCCCAAGAGTTTAAAAATTAAAGAGGTTTGCTGGACTGATCTTCTATCAGGTCAAACCTATCAAATCCCCATTAAAGCCGTCGTCAATGCGACAGGGCCATTTACAGATCATGTTCGGGCATTGGCTAATCCGAAATTAAAGCCTCGGATGAAAGTGAGTCGCGGTGCGCACATCGTTTTGTCTGCAGATTTTTGGCCAGGTGCCACGGCTTTGTTAATCCCTAAAACGGATGATGGCCGCGTAATCTTTGTCATTCCATGGCGCGAATATGTGTTGGTAGGTACCACAGACGACCCCGATTCACTGTCCGAATCACCTGAAATTCTACCGGCAGAGGTTGATTATTTGTTAGACTATTTTAATCGGTATGCGACGAAAAAAGCAACCCAAAAAGATGTGCATGCGACTTTCGTAGGTCAAAGGCCATTATTGCAGGCTGCATTAGACAGTGCTTTGTCGACCGATACCAAATCTTTAGTGCGCGATCACGAGGTTGAAATAGACGGCCGAAGTAAGTTGGTGAGTATCATGGGTGGTAAATGGACCACTTACCGTGTCATGGCTGCCGACACACTAAATGAGTTGGAACGAGAAGTTTTGCACAAGTCTCCCAGCGTTTGTCGCACACAAGATCACACACTTGTGGGGGGATACGAAAATGAAAAGTCTCGTTATTTAGTGGAGGCGGCTCACTTGCCGACCGATATTCAAACCCATTTATGGGCTACCTATGGTTCACAGGCATTTACCTTATTAACGCGTGATTTAACGCGTATTCACCCTGAATTGCCTTATGTGGCTGGTGAGCTGGATTACCTAAAAACACATGAAATGGCGACTTGTTGGGAAGATGTACTCATGCGCCGCTGGGGAATCGGTTTGCGTAATGCACGGTTGGCAGAGGAGATTAAGGCCAACAAAAAAGAGGCTTTCGCCTCTTAATTAATATTCGTCTTCGTTGAAAAAGAAGTCATCTTTTGTTGGATAGTCTGGCCAAATTTCTTCAATGCTTTCGAAGGGTTGTCCATCGTCTTCTAATTCTTGTAAGTTTTCAACAACTTCCAAAGGTGATCCTGTGCGGATCGCGAAGTCAATTAATTCATCTTTAGAGGCTGGCCAAGGCGCATCTTCTAAATAGGAGGCAAGTTCTAGTGTCCAATACATATGATTTGTAATTTTAGTATTTCAAATTGATCTGTGTGCAAAAGTAAAATAAAAATATATTTATAAAAGATTTATTTTTTAAATTTTGAATAAATATCAAAAAGTCTCATTTTCGGCGTTTATTCGCCTCTTTTTATGAAAAATAATCAAGAAATCGCCGTTGAAGTTTGCGCCTATTCCCTCTTTTCTTGTTTGGCAGCTGATCGCGCAGGAGCCGATCGCGTCGAACTATGTGCTGGCCCACATGACGGAGGGACGACGCCTTCCACCGGTTTGGTTAAGCGGGTGTTAGCGGATACCAACATTCAAGTGCATGCGATGTTGCGACCGCGAGGTGGTGATTTCTGTTATGATGCCACGGAGAAGCAAACGATGTTAGCGGAGGCGGCTGATTTAGTGGCTGCGGGCGTACATGGATTAGTTGTGGGAGCTCTGCTGCCAAACGGGGATCTAGATATTGATTTTTTGAAAGATATCATACGGGTGGCTAATGGCGTCTCCCTTACCTGCCATCGGGCCATAGATGTTTCTAGAGATCCATTAGAGGTCATGGAAGGGCTCATCGATTTAGGCTTTGTTCGGATTTTAAGTTCAGGCCAAAAAGACAAGGCCATGGATGGAATCGAAGCTTTAGCGGAGATGGTTGAACGTGCCGATGGCCGCATTCAAATCATGGCTGGCAGTGGGGTCAACCCTCAAAACTGCACCTTTTTCAAGCAAATAGGGGTTGATGCGATACATTTAAGCGCACGAACAGTTCGTAATTCGATGATGGAATACCGCAGACCCGGCATTTCCATGGGTGGTGTTGCCGCGATTTCAGAATTTGAGGTAGCGCTGGCAAGTGAAGAAATCATTCGCCAGGCTATTCATCAAATACGCTTGAATTAGTTTTCGAATAAATCAGTTACGACCCAATCCTCTTGGCGGATTGTTTCTAATGAAATTAATTCTGAATGATTACGCTTGAAGGTAGGGACGTTAAATTCCATTTCTGAAATTCCCCCATTGACATATTGCGAGACCATTTGATCAAAGCGCTCTTCCTCTGATAAATTTTCAGCTTCAAGTGTAATTGGGTTCCCTGGTATTAATTCTTGTGCTTCAAACTCTCCTTGCGTGTAAGGCTTGGATTTATTTCCTTTGAAATAGTCGTTGAAGCCATCTTCTTCATGCTCAAAACCTGCGGCAATTACCGTTAGATATAAGCTTTCATTTAGATCATTGTCGGTCGAATAACCAAACTTCACCATATCCGCTTGGGCATAGATGCGATCATTCAAGTAATTGATAATGGTGTTTTGTTCCTTCATCAATAATGGACGCTTGCTGCACGTAGATACCGTTACTAAGATGCGCTTCGCGCCCTTAATTTCTTGAGAATTTAATAAAGGAGATTTCAATGCTTCTTCAATAGCATCCGCAGCGCGATTCTCGCCTTCACCATAGGACGAACTCATCATGGCTTTTCCGGCGTTTGTCAATACTTTCTTTACATCCATAAAGTCAGTATTGATATCACCTGGTTTTGAGATTACGTCCACGACCGATTTAACGGCTTTTGCCAGGACATCGTCTGCTTTCGAGAAAGCATCGGACATAGGTAAATTTTCGTAGTGTTCGGCTAATTTATCGTTCATGACAACGATGACCGTGTCGCAAAAACTTTTTAATTTATCCACGCCCGCCATAGCGAAGTGGATTTTATCTCTTCCTTCCCACTTGTAGGGTGCAGTGACTACAGCAACGGTTAACAAATTACGCTCACGTGCGATTTCTGCAATGACCGGTGCGGCTCCTGTTCCTGTTCCTCCACCCATACCCGCGGTGATAAACACCATTTGCGTATCATTCGATAAGACTTGTTGGATTTTTTCGCGAGATTCCAAAGCGGCTTGTCGGCCTACTTCCGGATCCGTACCAGCACCTAAACCTTGTTGGCCCAACTTAATCTTCGTTTGCACCGGGTTTGACGCTAATGCTTGCGAATCTGTGTTGCAAATAACTAAGTCGGCGCCTTTGATATCCATCTCTTTCATGTGCTTCACGGCATTTGAGCCGCCACCACCGATACCGATAACTTTGATGATAGATTTAAAAGAATTTTCCGGAATCATTTCCATGTCGTGATCAAAAAAAGAGGGGTTCGAAGTATTCATGTAGGCAACAATAGGTCAATAAAGTGTAAAAATACGTTTTTTTAGTTATTCCCCCAACGCCATTCATTGCCTAATTCCAACTCTCGGCGCAAGTTTTGCTTAATGAAAAAGTCGCGTGTGGAATAGAAGTCGAGCTTTTTGGCAGGGATGGTGGGCGCGTTACCCAACGCATACAGTAACATGGCTGTATACTTTACATTGTTTTCCATTTCTGATTTATTTACTAAATCGAATGAATCGCAATTGGCATGGTAACAATCTAACACGGATTTGGTTAATTTCCCCAAGGGGTCAGCTGCGGGAATACCTTCCATTAGAAATGCTTGATGATCTGAATGTAGTCCGGCTGAATTGTGAATTTCATTGCCAAATTTCGCATCGATGGATTTGATTTTATCCCCGATTTCCTTCAGGATAGGAAGCATTTCATCACGTCCGCCTGCATTAAATCCATAAACGTTATTCACCATGTCTAAATTGATCATATAGACAATATCGTCAATTTCCCCTGTGCGTTTTGCGCGTTCAATGTAAGCTTTAGAGCCTAGCAAGCCCTCTTCTTCGCCCATAAACGCCACAAACTCAATGGTACGCTTGCTTGTCAAACCTAGGGCTTTAAATGTACGGGCGATGTCTATGACAGAAAATGAACCAATTCCATTATCAATGGCTCCCGTGGCTAGATCCCAAGAATCTAAATGGCCGCCGATGATGATTTTTTCATGGCGAAGTTTTCTGCTTTCACCTTTTAAGGTAGCTACTACATTGCGCGCTTTGATCGGTTGGCTCACATTATGCATCTCAATCATGCTCAATAAGCCTGGCTGCTCCACGAGCCATTTGCGTAATTCAGTGCCGCTTTCAAGTGAAATACAAACAGCCGGTATGGAAATTAAATTACCTGTTACGGATGCCGTTCCTGTTAGTAAAACTTCCCCTTTGACGGTGTTGACAAAGATGACACCGATGGCACCATATTGAATAGCTAAGGCTGTTTTCTCGGAACGATGTAGATTTCTTGTGCCGGCAGGGGCGTCTAATAAGCCGATGTTCGCTAGCACCACTTTGCCCTTTACGAGGTCTTTTTTGGCGGCAAAATCTGCATCTAATCCATTGCCGCAGTCGATGATTGTTCCTGTTACGTTTGCTTCTACTGGTGTAAGTGCTAAGGCAACTACTTTAATGTCTCTAAAGTCATCTGATTTGGGAGGAGCAACGGATAAGGTAACGGTATCGCGCGCCCAAGCTTCAACTTGAAATCCTTCATATTTGGTATCGCGAAATCCGTAGCTTTTGAATAGTTGGTAAGCAAATTCTTCTGCTTTTTTGCCGTTGGCACTACCTGTTAACCGGTGGCCAATTTTCTTACAGGCATCGCCCAAGGTGACATAGGCTTTAGAATTTTGATCAACCTCTTCTTTGATGCGCTTGAAGACAGACTCCAATGATTCTTCTCCACCTAAGGGAATGGAACTCGTTGCCAAGATTCCAATGGAACTACAAATAAGTAGGAGTAAAACTTTTTTCATACAAGGAGCACAGAGGTTACAAATTTGTCAATGAAATTAATGCATTTACAGGAAAATTGCAAAATGAATTAAGGTAAGGGACAAGGACTTGTGGCATCTCCTTTTCGGGTTAGTTGCTTACACCAAAATGCTTTCTCTTTTTCTGGAATTGGTTTCCCTTCGTAAAACTGATTGATGCGCTCAATTGCTTGCATTGTCTTCGCTTGATCTAGGTCAATAAGGACCTCTAGGACAATAAATCGCATCGCAATTTGTTTAGCAGGAATCCCAAGTAGTGTCAAATCATTTTTGATGGACTGAATACGTGCTGGACTATAGGTGCGTGCTCGACTAGAAAAAATACTCGACATCAATACATTTTCAGCCATTTGCTTGACCATGGCCGTGTCGTATTTGGCATAATAGGCAGGAAGATTTTTGATGAAATAACTAAAAATTGGATTGTCTGAATCAAGCATTGCTTTTTGAATCAAAAGAAAGTTCAATTCGGATCCGTAGTTTTCCGTCGCTTCTGATTTCGCATAGTCGTTGACAATGGCTATATTTTGTGTCGTATCCATCGTGACGCGCGTATAGAAAGCAGTGGAAAGTAATAAGTCTGGTTGGCGATCACCTGCTTGGTAACGCGCTAATTTCGCTGCATCGCGTTCTTTAGGATCTGTGGCGAGCTGTAGTGTCTTAAGAATCCCGGGTACTGAATTCAATTCTTCGCCCATAATTTCTATATGCCAGATTTTGCCCTCGGGCGAGAGGATGATAAAAGATGGGGTGGAAGGAATGTAGATTTTATTCTTGCGTAAGAAGAGACCATTTTCTCGTTTAGAAAGATCTAATTGATAGGCAAGGAAGTTTTTATCTAGGTAATTTTTGATGACCGGGCTCCGCAAGGTTTTGTCGTAGGCAAAACAATGGGAACAAGTAGGCAGAAATGCTTCGAGTAAAATCGGTTTTTTTTCTTTGGCTGCCCGCTGAAAAATAGCTTCGGGGGCTTCCCACGTTTTGAAGGATGGATTTTGTCCAAAACTTGAAAGTGCGAGTGTGCATAAAAAACCAATGATTGGAAGCGTTCGAGTCATCTTTAATATTTTTCTCAAAAATACATTATCCTGCCCAATTTTCTCTATCTAAATTTCGATACGTGATGGCCTCAGCCATGTGACGGGTATTTATTTCTGGTTGGTCCGCTAAATCTGCAATGGTTCGGGCTACTTTGAGTATGCGTTCATAGGCGCGTGCTGAAAGTTTTAATCGACGCATGGCTTGTTGCAAAAGTTGTTCTACCTCTGGGTTGAGCTGACAATATTGACGGACTTGGAGGCCCGTCATCCCTGCATTGGCATGGACTTTGGGACTCTGGATAAACCGCAGTTGCTGTAATTTTCGTGCATTAATCACGCGTATACGAATGTCCTCGCTGGCTTCGGCTATTTCAGGTGATCGGATGTCTTCAAAGGCGACCGGACTTACTTCTATATGTAAGTCGATGCGATCGAGGAGTGGCCCCGAAATTTTATTCAAGTAGCGCTTGACCATTTCTTCGCCACAGGTACAGTCTTTAGTAGGATGGTTGAAATAGCCGCAGGGACAGGGGTTCATGCTGGCGATGAGCATAAAGTTTGCCGGAAATTCGATGGCTGATTTGGCCCGAGATATCAGTACGAGATGGTCCTCAAGTGGCTGGCGCATGACTTCTAAGGCATGACGTGAAAATTCAGGCAATTCATCGAGGAATAGGACACCGTTGTGTGCCAATGAAATTTCTCCCGGTTGCGGACTGGAGCCACCACCGATTAGCGCAGTAGCAGATATACTATGGTGTGGGGCTCGAAATGGGCGCTTTGAAATCAATTGTGAATTTTGCGCAATTTTTCCTGCGACAGAGTGAATGATGGTGGTTTCCATGGCTTCTTCTAAACTGAGTGGAGGCAAGATGCTCGGTATGTGTTTGGCCAACATTGTTTTCCCGGCTCCTGGTGGGCCGATGAGGATCAGGTTATGCCCACCTGCCGCGGCGATCTCGAATGCTCTTTTGGCTACTTTTTGGCCATGGACATGGGCGAAATCCAGACTGTTGTCATAGGTATACGTATTCGTTTTAGTCGTGGGAAAAGGAATGTGACTGGTTTTTCCGCGTAGGAACAGGACGGTTTCTCGTAAGGTTTCCATGCCAAAAACCTCCATTCCTTCAATTAAAGCGGCTTCCGTCGCATTGGCTAGCGGCAAAATTATTTTAGTGAAGCCTTGTTTTTTCGCTTCAATTCCCATGGCTAAAGCACCCTTGATTGGCCTAAGTACGCCATCCAGCGCAAGCTCTCCCATAATGACAAAATTAGCTAATGCTTGCATATCCACTTGCTCGGAGGCATGCATCAGCGATAAAGCGATGGGCAAGTCATAGGCAGAGCCTTCTTTCCGAATGTTTGCGGGGGCCAAATTAATGATCACTTTGCGTCTGGGGAAAAAGCAGCCCATGTGTTTGATGGCTGATTCGACACGAAGGATTGATTCTTTGATGGTGGAATCTGGCAGGCCTACGAGAAAGCATTTGCTGCCGCGTCCTACATTCGTTTCAATGGTGATTAGTGCGGCGGAAATGCCAATAACGGACATGCCGTAAGTTTTTGCGAGCATCTTTTTTTATTAAATCTACGTGTGTGCTCGCAGATAATCGAAGGTTTCTAATCAGTTACTTGGACAATTTCTGCATTTACCAAGAACTTGATTTTTTTACCTATTGTAATGGCCTGGTTGTTGGGAATGTGTCCAGCTGGGAAATCAAAAGCTATTGGATAGTGATAGTCTGCCGTATGCTCGAGGATCATGTCTTCGACACCTAAGCCTATGGTTAAACTAGCTTCTTTGCAATCGGTAAATCCGCCAATGATCAATCCGGCTAGGTCGGCCAAATATCCCGCTCGCTTGAGTTGGAGTAATAGTCGGTCTACATGATACAGGCGTTCGCCTACTTCTTCAATGAAAAGAATCTTCCCTTTGGGATTAGGGAAACTGTTACTTCCAATCAAGTGGGTGAGTAATGACAGGTTGCCACCTATGATACTTGCTTCCGCAACGCCATGTTTATTTAATGCGTGACTCGTGGTATGAACGTGGGTAAGACCTTCAAAAAGTAGGGTATGTAAATTGGCCAATGCCGCTTCTCCACCTTTTTGGCAGAAATTATTGGGCATGGGTCCATGTATGCTGGCAATGGAAAAGGTGTCAATGTGGCAAAGAAGTGCGGTGATATCGGAGAAGCCAACGATCCATTTGGGGTTCTTGCGAAATTTCGTAAAATCCAACCCGTCGAGGAGTCGGCTGACGCCATATCCTCCGCGTAGTGGAAAAATCGCTGCGATGCTCGGGTCGTCGAGCATTTGTTGCAGGTCCGAGCGGCGTTGCTCATCTGTTCCGCCTAACCCAAAGTGCTCGGCTAAATAATGATCTCCCAATACAATTTCTAGTCCCCAATCGGATAAAACTTGAAGTCCTGCTTTCCATTGATCGGACGTGGGATGTGATGCGGGCGAGATGATGCCTACACGATTTCCAGGTTTTAACAGGTGGGGTAGTTGGGACATGGGTAGTATTATAAGAATACGACTTCTTGTATCAGTTCGGAATGTGCGTATTTGTTAATTAATTCAATCATTTTGGCTTTGGCCATCATGAGTTCTTTTTTGAGCGGCGCGCTGTCTAGTTGGAGAAACAGTTTGCCGTTTTTGATATACATTTTTTGGGTCCGAGCGGCGATTGGTTTGCCCATGATCTCTTCCCAGTGGGCTACTATATAGGTTTCGTCGTATTGGCCTTGGAGTTTGTAGACGCGTAAAAGGGACTCAATCGCCTCCTTAAGGGGCTGGCTTTCACTTTTGCGGTGTGCGGCGCGTGGGCCTTTGGGGCTAAAAGGGGAATCCATTTTCGAAGTTTACGGAGCAAAGGTATGTTTTTTTGGTACTATTTGGGGTCGTAATTGGTCGATTTTAATTTTTTTTTAATTTTTTTTTCAAATTTTAATTCTCAAAAAAGTACCTAATAAAGGGGCTATTTTTGGGTAAAATATCAAGATAGTACAATAGCTTTTTTTTTGGGTCGAATATTTTGTGCGGTGGGGGGTTTGGGGCATGTAAAAATTAAATTAGAATTGCATTACTTTTGCTTGTACTGAAAAATACAACGGCAGTTAAACTATGAAAACTACTCCGTCATTTTTCAACAAGTTTTATTAACAAAAAAATAATTCTTTAACCCCAAATTACCAAACTAATGAGTACACAACAACCAAAGCCAGCTGCTAAGCCAGCTGCAACCGAAAAAAAATCTGGCGGTATTTCTGCAGGTTTAATCCTAATTGTCCTGTTTGCTATTGCGATTGCAATTTACACCCTTGTCATGGGAGATGGATCTCACTTTGAAGGTGGAACAAACGAAGGACACCCACTTCCAGGTGACTACTTTGGTGTAGTTTACAAAGGTGGAGTTATTGTGCCAGTTTTGATGACTTGTTTCTTAACTGCATTAACATTCTCAATTGAGCGTATGTTTACAATCGGTAAAGCAAAAGGAACTGGTGATGTAAACGCATTCGTTCGTTCAGTACAAGCTGCGTTGGACAAAGATGATGTTGAAGGAGCTTTAAAAGCTTGCGACAAGCAAAAAGGTTCAGTAGGTAATGTTACTTTAGCTGCAATCAAAAAATACAAAGCGTTGATTTCTGATACGGCTTTGGATAAAGAGCAAAAATTAGCTGCATTAAGCAAAGAAGTGGAGGAAGCTACTTCATTGGAATTACCAATGTTGGAGAAAAACTTGACAATCATTGCAACATTGGCGTCAGTATCAACTTTGATCGGTCTATTAGGAACGGTAATTGGTATGATCAAGGCCTTTGCTTCATTAGGTAACTCAGGTGGATCTACAGATTCATCAGCGTTAGCAAACGGTATTTCTGAGGCCCTAATCAATACGGCATTAGGTATCGGTACTTCGGCGATCTGTATCATTGCATACAACGTATTTACAGCGAAAATTGATGAGTTAACTTACAGCATTGATGAGATCGGCTTGAGCGTTAACCAGAACTACGCTACGCATCACAATTAATATTTGAACCGATTTAGGGGCCTAGCCCTTTCATTCAATTTTATTCACAGTTCAAAAAAATAATTGTTATGCCAAAAGTTAAAGCCAAAAGACAAAGTGTCTCACTCGACATGACAGCGATGTGTGATGTGGCTTTCCTTCTTTTGACGTTCTTCATGTTAACCGCGAAGTTCCGTCCAGAAGAGGCAGTTACAATCACGCCACCATCATCTATTTCAGAGAAACCTTTGAATATAAAAGATGGTATGCTTATGGTTAGTGTTTCACCAGAAGGAGGAGTTTATTTGGCAACTGATGATCAACAGGCAAGAGAGTTTATGTTAGAGCGTATGGCTAATCGCTATGGAATCGCTGTAACAGCTGAAATGAAGAAGAACTTTATGGCTTCTGAAATTGTAGGCTATCCTCTTGGTGCGATGCGTCAGGTGTTAAATATGAAACCTGCCGATGCTAAAAAGCTAAGCAAGGGAATTCCAATTGATTCAACCAACAACGAGCTTTCGTATTGGGTGGGTTATGCGAAATTGTCTAATCCGGAATTGAAGGTTGCCGTAAAAGGAGATAAAGAGTCTAACTACAAAGTATTTGCTGATATCATCGGTACTTTGCAAGCTCAGAACATCAATATCTTCCAATTGGTAACGGGTCCGGAAAACAAACCGAAATAAGTTTTCATTTTTAATTACAAACAGAAATGGCAGAAATAGATAGCTCCGGTGGCGGGAAGAAAGGCGGGAAGAAGCGTAGTAAGAAAATGTCGACCAAAATCGACATGACACCCATGGTGGACTTAGGCTTCTTGTTGATTACTTTCTTTATGTTAACAACTACGTTAGCAAAGCCCGTTACCATGCAATTAAACATGCCTGATAAAACGGATACGAAGGAAACGTCACCTGTTAAATTGTCTGAAACACTTACGGTGTGTCCAGACGAGAACAAGGTGTATTATTACCAAGGTATTCCTACAGAAGCAGGTACAGTAATGCAAGTGACCAACTATTCAGAGACAGGAATTCGTAAGGTAATTGCGGATCTTAAGGCGAAAGTTGGTTCTAATTTTACTATCGTAATTAAGCCTACGAAAAAAGCAAAATATCGGAATATGATTGATATGCTTGATGAGTGTGCGATTACCAATAACAAGCGTTATGCTTTGTTGGAAATCGATCCGGATACGGAAGCTTTGATTAAACGATCAGGTAAATAGACCTATTAAATTAATTTTAAATTAAACGAATATTATGTCACAAGTAATAAGCCAAGATACTACTTTGGATGATATTATCTTCAAAGACAAAAACCGTGAATTCGGTGCTTTTGTTCTTCGGAAGACGTATCCCAAAGTAATGAAGCGGTCGGTATTACTAGGCTCTGCACTCTTTGTCGGTGCTCTTTTGATCGCAGCTTTCTGGAAACAGTTGACTGCAGCGTCAGAAGATAAGACTGAGGTGACAGCTGAAGTAATGAAATTGGATAAGCCAGCTCCACCTAAGAAAGTAGAGTTGCCTCCACCGCCACCACCGCCACCACCCAAAGAAATTCCTAAGGTGACGACGACTAAATTCTTACCTCCTGAAATCAAGCATGATGAGGAAGTAACGAAGCCTGAGCCGCCGCCTGAAGAGGTGAAAGGTAATACGGCATCTGAAACTGTTAAAGGGGAGTCGGAAACGTACGAACCACCAGTAGATCCAGATGCTAAGGGTGCAGAACCTGTTGAGCCGCCAAAACCAGCTGAAGATGAGATCTTTACAGCGGTTGAGCAAAATGCCGAGTTCCCTGGTGGTCCTCGTGCTTTTGGCCAGTTCTTACAGCGTAACTTGCGTTATCCATCTGCGGCACAGCGTGCCAACGTAGGCGGAAAGGTATATGTTCAGTTCGTAGTTAATACGGATGGAACGATCCAAGACGTTCAAGTATTAAAGTCTGTAGGTTTTGGTTGCGACGAAGAAGCGATTCGTGTAATTAAATCGGTACCAAGATGGACTCCTGGTAAGCAATCTGGACGTGCAGTACGTTCACGTTTTACGCAGCCGATCACGTTCGTATTATCTGAGTAATCTCAATTATTGAATTTTATCAGACCTGCTAAATGTACATTTGGCAGGTCTGATTGTTTAAACTACTTATGAAACTACCCATTGCTGTTCTGATTAACATCTCATTCCGTGTAGTCGTTGCGCTAGCTTATAGTGGCTTAGGTGCCTACGTAGCTGTGTGGTCTGATTTTCAATTAGGTGATTTTGCTGGTGTTCCCATCGTCAAGATGTTAGGAGTGCTATTTTTTGTCTATGGGATTTTCCGACTTTGGAGAGCCTATTTGTATTTTAGTGAAATGAACGATCAAAATTATGGGCATTATGAAGACTAAGATTTTGTTTTTTGCCATGGTATTTGGGATTTTCGCATGTGGTGAATCTAAAAATGATGCACCCAAGGATGGACCCGCAACCGGTTCAATCTCCATTGGTGTAGATGAATCTTTTCAGCCATTAGTCAATGCGGAGAAAGCTGCCTTCGAAGAAAATTATCATTTTGCTAAATTGAATCTGGTGTTTAAACCGGAGAATGAGTCGATTGCCGACTTGCTAAATGATAAAGTACGTTCCGTTGTCGTATCACGTGAGTTAACGGATGCGGAGAAAGAAATATTTACACGCGAAAAAATCACTTACCGTAGTTTTAAATTTGCTGCGGATGGGATTGCGCTGATTGCCAATAAGTCAAATAAAGATACTTCGATAACGCTTGACCGCTTAAAGTCCTTGTTGAACGGTTCTGCAAAAGATGGAAATTCAATAGAATTGGTCGTTGACAAAGCGAATTCGAGCAACATTAAATTCTTGGTTGACCGTTTCGGACTTGGAAATTCTGGTTTAGCAGTTGCCGCCGTAGGATCAAATAAGTCTGTCATTGAATATGTTCAGTCGCACAAAAATGCGTTAGGGATCATTGGTTCAAACTGGATTAGCGATGGAGATAATCCTACCTCATTGGGTTTTATACGTTCCATTCAAGTAATGTCTGTGTCTGAAAATGGGAAAGACTACTACCAACCTTTTGGGTATAATTTAGCCTTGAAGAAATATCCATTGCGCCGTGAGATCAAAATGATTCTGAAAGAATCGCATTCAGGTTTGGGTACAGGATTTGTTAATTACGTGTGTGGTGACATGGGACAATTGATTGTTTTGAAAGCGGGGTTAATTCCATTGACCCGACCTATCACGATTAGACAGTATCAAATCAGCCAATAAACGTATTTTTGGGATTGACATTTGTCAGTTTTTCAAGATTTTTGCTTAAATTTGTCATTCTAAAAAATATAAAACTTTACTAGTAATTTATTGAACTTTTCAATGTTACGCCTAAGCATACTTCTTTTAAACAAAAATTTAAATTACAAATGATGAAAATGAAATCATGGCTTTTGGGAATTGGTCTTTTGTTGACCAATCTAGCTTTCGGGCAAACGATTCAAGATGGTCTACATTTATTAGATCGCCATCAGCCAAGTCGAGCGAAACAAGTTTTTGAGGGGTTGGTTGCTGCAACTCCAACAGGTGAAAATTATTTCTATTTGGGTTACTATTACCTGACACAACGTGATTGGGATAATGCCAAGGCTACCTTCGAAAAAGGAAAAGCGGCAGATCCTAAAAATTACTTAAACCAAGTGGGTCTAGGTTCTATTTTAGTAGGTCAAAACAACGTGTCTGCAGCAAAAGTAGAATTCGACCGAATTCTAGCGGATACAAAAAACAAAAATATCGATGTGATGTACCGAATCGCTGAGGCGTATTCTATGTATTACATTCTAGGTAAAGAAGAAAGTTTCAATGCCAATAACAACGATCCAGGTGAGGCAATTCGCTTAATCGATTTGATTCAGGAGCGTTTGATGAAGGATAAGAAAATGCCTACTGTGGAGCATTACATTGTTAAAGGAGATGCGTATTTGATCAAAAATGACGGTGGTAATGCAGTAACTGCTTACGAGACAGGTTTGATGCAAGATCCTAAAAACGTGAAGGCTAAAGTTAAAATTGGAACGGTTTATTTACGTGGTAAGAACTATAAAGAAACACAAGCGCGTTACAAAGAGGCCATCGACTTAGACTCAAACTATGCACCTGCACATCGTAGATATGGTGAGTACTTGATCGTAGGTGGTCAGTATAAAAACGCATCGCGTTATTTCCGTCGTTATTTAGAGAAGGCGGAAGCAACTCCAGAGGTTACGTTAGAAACAGCTAAATTATTGTTCCTTTCTAAGGATTATGAAGGAGCCATGAAATTTACAGATGATGCGGACAAGCGTGGGGTGAAAGATAATGACATCTTCCGTATGCGTGGATATTCAAATGTGGAGATGGGTAATTTCCAACAAGGTATTGATAACCTAGACGGTATGGTGAAGCGTGGTGTGAAGCCATACTTTATGGATGATTTGTACTTTGGAAAAGGATACCAAGGTTTAGGGAAAGATTCAATCGCTCTATTATATTTAGAGAAGGCTGCTCCTTTGGATACGAACAATAACGTATATTCAATCATTCATGATGTTCGTTACAAGCAAAAGCGTTACAGCGATGCAGCAGCAGCTGGTTTGAATTCAATTCAGTGGAAAGTTAAAAAGGCTCAAACGGTTGGTTCAGGTGACTACTTTAAAGTTGCGATGGATTTTTATTTGACAGCAGCTTACATCAACAAGGCTGATACATTAGGTCGTCCAGCGATGGCGATGCGTGCCGATTCGATGTTTGCGAAAGCAATTGAGATTAATGACAAATGGCCTCCATTCTACATTAACCGTGCACGTGCAAATAACTTTATTGACTACACAGGTACGAAATGGTTAGGCGCTCCTTGGTATGAGAAATTTGTTGCCGCAGTGGAAACACAAAAAGCAGAGAAGAGTACGCAATACAAAGAAGATAAAAATCAATTGTTTGAAGCCTATAAATTCTTAGGCGGATATCATTTGTCGGTGACCAAAGATGAAGCTAAAGTGAAAGATTTATTCACCAAAGCACAAGAAATTAAGCCTGAAGATCCAGATATCAAAGCTTATTTCAATCCAACACCAGCCGTAGCGTCTCCCGCTGCGCCTGCTGCACCAAAGAAGTAATTAGTTCTAAAAAAGCCCAGCAATGGGCTTTTTTTTATTAAACCCACACGCTATGTCGTACGCATTAATCACTGGAGCAAGTAAGGGAATTGGTAAAGAGATTGCTAGCATTTTAGCATCTCAAGGCTATCATCTGTTATTGATTGCACGTAATTCGTATGAATTACAAATGGTCAAAGAGGAGCTCGAGAAGAAATATGCGATTCAGGCCGACTACCTTGTCAGTGATTTGAGCGAGGAGGGGGCAGTGGACCGCATTGTTCAATGGGTTGATTCTAAGCAAATTGATTTACGTATTTTGGTTAACAATGCAGGCTATGGTTTGGTGGGCCAATTTGAGTCGTATTCTTTTGAGGAGAACCAAAAGATGATGCAGGTAAACATGAATGCCCTAGTGGACATGTGCCAGAAATTCTTCCCTTTCCTCTCTGGAAAAGGAAAGACACATGTACTCAATATTGCTAGCTCTACCGCTTATCAGGCTATTCCGAACATGAGTTTATATGCAGCTACTAAAGTATTCGTGCTTAATTTCTCCCGCGGTTTATACCATGAATGGAAATCTAAAGGTGTAATCGTGACGGCAGTCAGTCCGGGTGCGACAACAACCAATTTTAACGATCGGGCAAACTTGCCAGCTAAAGCGCGCAAAGCTGCTGAAAAAATCACCATGACTCCTGAGTCTGTTGCCAAGCTAGCTGTAGCGGGTATGTTCGCTGGGAAACAAGAAGTCATCACTGGCTTTGTCAATAAATTAGCTGCCTTTCTCGCCTGGGTAACCCCTAAGTCGGTTAGTGAAAAGATTGCCAAAGGGATTTACGAGTAACAGCTTATTTAGTTTTTCATAACCGATATGATTCTTGTTTTTATTCCTTCATCGGTTTCAAATCTGAGTATGTAATTCCCGTTCGCCAACTGATCAGCTAGCCTAATGCGATGCCTAAATGCAGAGGATCCCAATTCCCAACGCTGCATGAGATGCCCCTGAAAGTCAATTAATTCAATTCTGCTTTGCAACGTTTCGTTTAATATTTCAATTGAAATGGAGCTACTTTGAGTAGGATTAGGGTAGATCGAAATGCCACCTAATTCCGTTGGCAAGGTATATAGGTAGAATTTCGATTCAGACTTGCAGGTAATTGGGAGAGATTTGTCCAACGAATAATCCTTCAGCGCGTTTACGGTATATATTCCTGTATTGAATAGTTTTATTTGATTGAGCGAATCTGATAATAATACCTGATTGAATTTCCAAACATAGCGATCCGGCTTATCCATCAAATTACGTGCTTGAAGAAAATAAGAGCCCATTTTTTCGAGTATGGGACTGCTTGGATTTTGTCTGGCTAGTAGGGTTAAGGGTGGGCTTGGGATGGACCAGCAGCCATATTCGTTTTGGGTTTTCAGTGTTATTTTTTCTGAATTTCTGACGACGATGCTGTCTTCCGAGCTACCTGTATTCCATGCATAGCGAAAAGCTGGAGTTGCATGAATCGTGACGAAAGCGCCTTGGCAAAACTGACGGTTAGGATATGCCCGGATGAATGGTTGTGGTTCGGCGGGGAAATGAAATGAAGAGATGGGGTCGCTCCATGCCGACCAGCATCCGTTGGGATCTTGGTACTTTACCCGATTTACTTCGGGCGTTTTGCTATACCGTGTTTGGGTACGCTCACCTGAATTCCATGCATATTGCTCACTAGGAAGGTCTGCTTGTAGTTTAGTGGAATCACCTGCGCAAAATCCTGCCTTCCGTTGACTGATGATCGCTGGCGTTTGTGGCAACGAACGTACGCGTAGTGAAATGGGTTTATTGGGTTCAGACCAACAAACTCCATCGGTTGCGGTTTGGGCGGAGAATGTAAATTGCCCTGAAGATGTGCCAATAAATTTACCATGTACAGGTGCGTCGTTCAACCATTTTAGATGGTTTACATTCGATCGAACCTGTATTGTATCTCCTAGGCATATTTCAGTCGCAGAGAGTAAAATCTCCGGCGGGGATGGGCGCTCATGCACTTCGATATAGATTCCATCTCCTCGATGGATGCAGCCATTTTTCTGGACAACTGGTTGGTAAAAACCTGGTCGAAGTTGGCCCGAAATCACCTGTTGTTCCGCCAGTAGATGTCCATTCAATTCCCAGCCGATAATGGTAGTATGTGCAGGAAGGACAGCTTGTAGTTTAATATCATCTCCGCTGCAGGCAAAATTCGCATAAGTGGTTTCAATAGAGACGGCTGGTCTTTGTATTTCGGGCAAAGTAACTTGAATAGGTGCTGCTGCTGTTCCAGGACATCTAATTTGTATATAAGTTTCAAAGCTGGCGGAAATGGCCGTAGACTCTCCCAGTCCGATGAGCTTTTCGGGGCCATATTGATTGAAAATTTGAGGGGTGTTTGGGCACCCCATGACGGTAATTTGGTAGGTCTCATTTCCGCAATTCGGAGAAAGCGTAAAAGAGATTCGTGGGACCTCGGGTTCTTTGGCAGGTGGTATTTCTACCACAGGGTCCGGTGTCGACGGCGGGGTTTCGGGTAATGGTGTAGGCGGATTAGTAGGTGGTGTAGGAGGGTTAGGCGGAATAGGGATTGTATCACATTCGACGGAGGATTTGATTCGGACATTGATAGCCGTGCGTGCGCTCTCACAGTTATTCACCATTTGACTTACGAATCGCGTGACGGTTGATGCTGGCGTCAGACCAGTTACGTTTATTTGCGTGGCAGTGGATACGGCTGTGCTTGCGGTCGCTGTTAGGTACCAAAGGTTATTCGTCCCTCCCGAAGCTTTGAATGTAATGGGAAGATAGACACAGATTGATTCAGGTGTTCCCGCGTTCAGTGGTGCGCTTGGTTGCACAAATGCTTGTGCGCCCGTGCCTCGTGAAGGGAGACTTTCACAACCTAGTTTTACACACGTCGCCGTATAGATGCGTGGGTTTGGGTCGCTAAGTATGACGGTCGCTTTTGCTCCTTGTGACATCGGATTTCCATCCCGGTCATACCATTGTGTGGTATAGGGAGAGCATCCGGTCGAATTTAGGGTGATCGGCTGATCGATGCAGCCTTTGTAGAGACTTGCCGCATGAACCGGAATCGGACTCGTTTTTACTTGAAGTAAAATGTCATTCGAGCTACGTGGGCAGGTTGTTGTTTGGTTTAGATTTACTAATGAACCCTCATTGTCATTATTGGGGCTAATCGCAAAATTCATCCGTATTTTATATCGATAGCCATCCATCTCGGTACGGACTTGAGAAATACTCAAATTGGGTGTTTGCGTGCCAGCGTAAGTCGCGTTATCTGTCAAATCCTGAAATGGGGAATTGTTGACTGATACCGTCCATTGGAAATTTGACGCCTGATTTACTGTAGGAATTTGAGCTTCCAAGCGGCCATTTCCTCTTGCACAAATACTTGGATTTAGAATGTTTGTAATGGTGTGCAAGGTGATAGAAGCCGGCTCAGAAACGACAAGACAGGTGGATGCATTTAATTTTACGCGGTATTGGGTGCCACTCGGATGGGCCGTTCCGCCAGTTGGGTAGATTTGATAGCTTGCTTGTGTTGCCCCAGAAATGTTTGTAAATGAAGCATCTTGTGGCCGTTTCTTTTCCCATTGAAACTGGCTGGCATTACTAACCACCATCATCCGTATCGAATTTGTTTCACAGTCGGACTGACTGCTGGGTTGTTGGCTTATCACCGGACACTGCGCCAATAATCCCCACGGAATGGCTAAAAATAGGATCAGTTTTTTCATTGGCTTAGATTCACATTGCTCCTGCAAGGTAACGGAGACGTGGCTAAGCCCTTATTCCTAAATTGAATAATCGATTGATTATCAGTTTGTTGGCATAAAAAAACCAGCCCCCGAAGAACGGAGGCTGGCTAGCAAATCAGTAGCTTATCTTAAATATCGCAGATCTTAACTGCTTGCTCGAGCGATGCCATTTTATCTGCACGCGCCGGAATAAATTCCTGGCCAATATATCCTTTGTAGCCCGTATCGTAAATGGCACGAATTATAGCCGCGTAATTTAATTCTTGCGTATCATCGATTTCATTACGTCCCGGAACACCACCTGTGTGGTAGTGTGAGATATACTGATGGTATTTTTTAATCGTTGCAATTACGTCCCCTTCCATGATTTGCATGTGGTAGATATCGTAAAGTAATTTGAATTTATCTGAACCGACCATCTCACAAAGTGCTGCACCCCATTCGGTGGTGTCCGCTTGGTAATCTTTGTGGTTCACTTTCGAGTTTAATAATTCCATCGAGATCGTTACATCGTAACGCTCCGCGGTTTTCATCACGCGCTGTAAACCTTTTTTGCAATTGATTAAGCCATCTTCATCACTCAAGCCATCGCGATTTCCAGAGAATGCGATGATATTTTTCACACCGGCTTTCGCTGCTTTTGGGATGATGTCTTCGTAAAAACCCACGAGGCCATCGTGGTTTTTTACGCGATTAAAGAAGTTCGGGATGTTCATGCCCGCTGGGTATTTGCCCCAACCGATCGCCGCCGTCATGTCATATTTTTTCAAAATATCCCACTCATCTGGACCGGTAAGTTCAATAGAAGATAAGCCAATGCGTTTGGCATTCACGATTAATTCCTCAAATGGAATTTTATCGTAGCACCAGCGACATGCCGAATGTTGCACTTTGCCTTTCAGGTCTGCACCCACAGCGAGGTCAGCTTTCTTGAAGCGCTCCTCCATGGATGAACCGAATAATCCCAATCCAGCCAATCCAGCAGAATTCTTAAGGATTTCTCTCCGACTCAAATTGTTTTTCATAGTATCTTTTTAATAGGTTTTAATTGAAATTTGATATGATGCTAGCCGTTTGAAAGGCGATCTTTTCATTATAGGTACGTGCGATTTTTTTGTAGCGAAATAGATCGATGATGGTACCGATCAATAAGAAGCCTCCCGTAAAAAAGTAGAGTAATCCTAGGCCAATGCGATCCGTGATGAACCGATGTAAGCCCGCAAATCCCACAAATCCTGCCAAAATACAAACCAGAATTAGTACCGGATCCCGCCGTTTACTAATATAAATTGACATGAATTGTGATTGCTGATCTTCTGATAACCGGTTTAAGGTAGACGTCAGCGCGTTTGCTTCTTCTAAATCTAATGTGGCCAACAAAGGAAAGATGTTCGAATGCATCAACGGAAAATTAATTTCAGGCTGTTAGTTACGAAAATTTCACTTAGCTCGAAAACGATTCCGGGGAAAATTCCGAGTATGATACTCAAGATACCTAAGCCGAATAAGCTGATCAATTCCAAACGATTTAAATCCGGTAATTCCCAGGTGTTATCGCGCACAAAATAGCTTCCCAAATAAATTTTTTGAAAGGTCCATAACAGGTAACCAGCTCCTAGTAAAATACCAAATGCTCCTAGAATCGCATAAATTGGCATCAAATGCGCACTCGTAAACGCTCCCATCAAGCTGAAAAATTCGCCAATAAATCCAGAGAATCCCGGTAGACCAAGGGAGGCAAAGATGGCAATACCCGATATGACTGTAAACAAAGGCATTTTGGTTGCCAAGCCTGAAAAATTATCTATTTCTCGATTTCCTGTGCGGCTATACAATACGCCTACAACTAGGAATAACAAGGAAGAAAGAATGCCGTGTGAAAGCAGTTGGAAAATTGCACCCTGCCAGCCTTCCGGTGTAAAAGACGCAATTCCAAGCAATACAAAACCCATGTGAGACACGGATGAATAGGCCACTAATTTTTTCAAATCGGTCATGGCCAACGCATTATAGGCTCCATAAATGATGGACAAAACACCCAAACCCGCCATGATCGGTGCCGCTTGGATTGCCTCGGCCGGGAAGAATGGAATCGCCATGCGCAACCAGCCATAAGCACCTATTTTCAATAGGACTCCGGCTAGCATAACCGAAATGGGTGTGGGTGCCTCTACGTGTGCATCTGGCAACCACGTGTGTAAGGGTACGAGTGGTAATTTGATGGCAAAACCAATAAATAGCAACCAGAAGCCCCACGCGCGACCTGATAAACCACCTAATAAAAATCCGGATTGCGGACTTAAAATATTATTCGCCTGGCAGTTAAGTGGATCGCTTAAAGCTTGGAAATCGAAACTGTGCACTACTTGATTGGGGGTAATTTGATGTGCAGCTAAGGCTGTTTGCATGGATTGCAATGCTTCTAAATCAAAGGCTTGGTTGGCCCCAATTTTCTGTAAGGCCAATGCCGTTTCGTACGGATCCATGTAGGCTAAAGAAATCCCCAACATGATAATGAGGATGAATAAGGATCCCACTAAGGTGTAAATGAAAAATTTCAAAGAGGCATAATTGCGACGCGGGCCACCCCAAATGCCAATTAAGAAGTACATCGGCAGGAGCATGAATTCGAAAAATATGTAGAACAAGAACATGTCTTGCGCAACAAAACAGCCCATTAATGCGGCGTTGAGCAATAAAACGAGGGCGTAGTAGGCTTCAATTTTGGTGTAAATTTCTTTTGAATTCCATAGGGCAACAAAGCTGATAAGCCCAGTTAAAAGGACTAAACCTAAGCTGAGGCCGTCGATGCCCACGGCATAATTGGAAACGAATTGGCCTAGACTGCCTAAGTTTAATCGAATCCAGTGCATGGATTCGATTTGCTGGTAGCCCGACTGCACCGGGTCGAAAATGAGCGCAATTTTTGCTAAAATCAGTAGCTGAATTCCCACAACGCCCAAGGCGAGCAGTCGGCTGTAAGTCGCACCTAATTTGCCGAAACCCGCAATGAGCGAGGCAACCAAAGGTAGAACGATAAGTAGTGATATATTTCCCATTAATACAAAAGGTAAAGTAGGATGAAAACCAATGTGATGATTACCCAGATCCAATATTTTTGAACCTGTGCTGATTGCCATGTGCGTAGGCGAGCACCTAGCGCTTGACTAATGGATGCGATTCCTCCCACGAGACCATCCACTAGATGTCGGTCGATCCATGCGGAAAGGTGCGCGATGATAACTTGCAATTCGGATAATTTGACCAAGAGTCTGTCAAGTACTCGGACGTCAAAAACGTGTGTTTTACGGCCTATCCATAGCGCAAATTGATATGTTTTAGGCCAAATAAATCCAGCAAACTGATAATTTTTCGCAGGGATCCAGTGGCGAGTCAATGCGGTGGCTAAGATTCCAATCGCCCAAGTTCCCGCAGTGATTGCCAACCAGAACGAAGGAATGTGATAATTTTCAATATGGAAAAAGGACAAGAATACAGAATGGTGTGCGTCAATTGGATTCACCGAAATCCAGAAAAACAAGCTGAAGAAAATCAGTAAACTGATGGGGATATTTTGAAGCCAATTAGTATTCACTTTTTCAAATATGTGTCCGCCCCTGTTTTGACCTAAAAAAATCAAATAGGTTTGTCGGCATATATACGTCGCCGTCAGCGCCATTCCTAGCGCCAGTGCCCCCAATAAAACGTAGTAATAGCTCGAAAATGCACTGTTTTGAGCCGACACCCACAAGTATCCGGCGATGTTTTCCTTGCTATAAAAACCGCTCGTTAATGGAATGCCTATCAGGCCAGCCCCGAAAATCAGGTAGGCCGCAAAACTCAAAGGGAGTTGCTTACGAAGGCCACCCATCTGTGTGAGACTTTGTGCGTCGTGGTGGTGCGTGGCTTGTTGGTTATGCAGGTAATGAATGACAGATCCAGCCGTTAGAAAAAGTCCGGCTTTGAAAATGCCATGCACATATAAATGAAAAAGGGAAGCACCCGAACCCATCCCAAGCCACATGAGGCCCAGTTGCGAGATGGTTGAATAGGCGAGTGCCTTTTTGATGTCGTTTTGGAATAGGGCAAAAAAGGCACCAGAAACGAGGGAGATTGCTCCAATGGCTCCCATGAAAAGGTGGGTTTCTTCGCCAACAAATGGGAAAATGCGGATGCCAACGAATACGCCCGCGGCGACCATGGTGGCTGCGTGAATTAAAGCTGATGCCGGCGTAGGTCCTTCCATCGCGTCGGGTAACCAAGACATGAGTGGAAATTGCGCGGATTTTCCAATTCCGCCGATGATGATGGCGATGCCGATGAGCGCTGGTGCGGTACCGTGCATGTTGGAAAAGCTGGTGGTGCCGAAGAAATTACTGAGGCCAACAAGCCCTAAAAGAAGGGCGATATCTCCGATTCGGTTTAATAGGAATGCTTTTTTCGCAGCTTTGATGGCGCTGTCTTTTTGATGCCAAAAGCTGATGAGTAGATAGGAGCAAGCGCCCACGAGTTCCCAGCCGCCGTAAAATAGGTAGACCTGATCGGTTAAAACCAAGAGCGTCATGGAGCCAATAAACAGGTGCAAATAACTATAGTAGCGCCCGATATTGGGGTCTTTGGCTAGATAAGATTTGGAAAAAATCTGAACAAAAAGAGCGACTACGCTGACGAGTAGTAGTAATAGTTGTGCGGAGGAATTGATCCAAAAACTTGCTTCAATTGATTTGCCGCCCAATGTAAACCAAGGGTAGGCGATGATTTGCTCCGGAATATGGCCTATTTTAAAGGCTAAGTAGGTGAAAATTCCGGCTAAAACGATGGATGTGTTGACCTGGATTTTTTTTGGAATCACTGCAATGGCCAGGGCGGAAAGCCAAGGGATTGCGAGGAGTGCCAGAAAAATACTCGGTACAGGCATGCGTTACGTTAATCGAATCTGCAAATATAAAATAATCTACTGGTTTTGTAGGGAATAGCTGGTAATTATCCGCCGCTTACGGGGGGAATTAAGGCTATTTCCATGTGTTGTTCGACGATAAACTCGGGTTTCGGAAAATGGTGGTCGGCCGCCAGGCGAAGTGAAGGAAGGTTTTGAAGTTCAGGAAATTGATTTTTCACTTGTGTCAATAATCCTTGGGCATCCACGGGGCCGTCTAATTCCAGCGTTATTTGATCTTTTTTTAGAAGATCTCGGCAAATGCCAAATAGAAGCAGGGTATAGGTGGCCATATTTTTCGTAATTTGCGCGTCGAATGGGTAAAGATAATCAACTCTTGGATAATCATGGTCGGCCGATGACGTATTTACGTCTTGCGGTGACGGATCGTTGCAATTTACGTTGTTCGTATTGCATGCCTGCGGAGGGGATTGTGTACATGCCGGAGAGGGAATTATTGACCTGGCCGGAAATGGTTCGCGTGGTTCGCGTGATGCATGGAATGGGAATCGAGAAGGTACGGATTACAGGAGGAGAGCCATTTGTGCGCAATGGATTGATGGATTTTCTGACGGAGATTTCGACGCTCCCGGGTTTGGAAATATGTTTGACGAGTAATGGCGTGTTGATTGGGGATTATATCGATCAATTAAAGATGCTGGGTATTCGTTCCATAAATTTAAGTTTGGATGCCTTGGATCGTGATCGCTTTAAGCAGATAACCCGTCGGGATGATTATGACGTCGTATACCAAAATTTACTACGTCTGGTTTCCGAAGGATTTGACGTAAAAATCAATGCGGTGGTGATGAAGGGTCAGAATGAGGCGGATATTTTGGCTTTGGCTGGGTTGACAAAAGCATTGCCTATTTCAGTTCGGTATATTGAGGAGATGCCATTTAATGGTTCCGGCTTAGTGGAGGGGACCTTGTTTTGGAATCACGAGCGCATTTTGAATGAGTTGAAAACGGTTTATCCGGTCATGAAACCTGTATTTATGCGGGGGGGTGAGACGGCAAATCGCTATGAAATACCAGGCCATGCGGGGGATGTGGGGATAATTGCTGCATTTTCGCGGACTTTTTGCGGAAGCTGCAATCGGGTTCGATTGACTGCCAAAGGCCAAGTAAAAACCTGTTTGTATGATGATGGCGTTTTTGATTTGAAGGCGTATCTTCGCGCTGGGATTTCGGATGAGGACTTGCGCAATGTATTAGTGGGATTGTATCAAAAGCGGCCTCTAGATGGTTTTGAGGCTGAAAAAAATAGAAAGGGCGTCATTAATGAATCGATGACGACGATAGGAGGTTAATTTATGAGCGCTTTAGCTAAAGTTATTGAGGGCTTTTCGAAGCTTCGAGTGATGGTCATCGGGGATCTGATGGTCGATGCCTATACGTGGGGAAAAGTGAGTCGGATTTCACCTGAAGCGCCGGTGCAAGTGGTGAATGTGGTGAAGCGCGAATCGCGTTTAGGTGGAGCAGGAAATGTGGTATTGAATGTGGCGAGCTTAGGGGCTAAGCCAATTGTCTGTTCGGTGATTGGAGATGATGCAACGGGTGCTTCTTTGTTGCAGATTTTAGTTGACGCGGGCTTGTCGGTGGACGGAATCATCCAGGAGGGCGGTCGGCCTACGACCGTGAAGGAGCGGGTGATAGCGGGGTCCCAACAACTCATTCGGGTGGATTCGGAGACTGAGGCGCATATTTCAAAGTCCTCATCGGCAGCTTTGCTGGCCGCCATCAAAGCGTACATTTCACAAGTTGACGTGATTATTTTCGAAGATTACGACAAAGGAGTTTTGAGTGAGGGGTTGATCCAAGAGGTAATGGGATTGGCTCGGGGGGCAGGAATTCCTACCGTTGTTGATCCAAAGAAAAAGAACTTCTTTGCGTATCGGGGAGCTAGCTTATTTAAGCCGAATTTACATGAATTGCGGGATGGTTTGGGCTTGGAATCTTCGGATTTAAGTTCGTTGGCCTTGCCTGCAACGGTTAAGAAATTTAAAGAATCTCAAAATTTTGGTGGTGTATTTGTGACGTTATCTGAGCGTGGCGTTTACATGGATTACGCGTCGGAGCAGGTAGCTATCACAGCACATATTCGTCAAATCGCGGATGTGTCTGGAGCGGGTGATACCGTGATCTCGATTGCCGCATGCGCGTTAGCGGCGGGAGCAACGCCAGCACAAATCGCGGAACTTGCAAATTTGGGTGGAGGCTTGGTGTGTGAGTTATTAGGTGTGGTGCCGATCGAAGCGGAGTTGTTGAAGAGGGAGGCGGCAGGCTTAGACGCTGTATAGACGTTAGACTTTAGACGTTGGACCTTGGATTTGTAGAGACGCGATACTTCGCGTCTTTTTTCTATGGCCCATACATGGTATATGTTAATTTTCTTGCGCTAGCATACTTATAACTTTGGCAAAGCCAGGAGCTTTGCCAAAGGAAACTATCCCACCCACGCCGTGAATTCGATCTCCACTTTATATTGTGGAGCAATCAATGCGGATATTTCGTAGATACCGGTTGTTGGTTTAATATCTTTAAAGAAATGTGCGTGCGCTCGGGCGATTTCTAAATTTTGAGAAATGTCGGTGGTGAAAATTCGGGTACGAACCACATCTTTGATTGATGAACCTGCTTCTTCTAATACGACTGCAATGCGCTCAATGATGTTATACGTTTGGGCATATAGATCGTCGGCCGTTACTTTTTCGCCATCAATGAGGGCAACCGTACCTGATATTTCTAATAAGTTTCCCGTTTTTACGGCACGGCAATAGCCGAATGTGTCTTCAAATGGGGATCCAGAGGATATGTTGAGTCTTTGTGACATACGAAAAGTGTGATTTCCGCGTTTAGCTTTGGCAAACCTTTAAGGTTTGCCAAAGCTTAGCGATTCAGTGTATTTTTTAAAATTTTCTCCCACAATTCAGGCTTCGCGTGGCGAACTACTTCGCCGATCACGATGATCGCAGGGTTACGAAGATCTTCTTTTTTGGCCAAATTTTCAAGCTCCGCCGCAGTAGAAATGCCAACGCGCTGATTCGCCATGGTGCCGTTTTGGATGATGGCAGCGGAGATATCACCTTTGCTGTAACTTTGGCATAAAGCAGCAATTTCACCTAATTTATTCATCCCCATCAAAATCACCAACGTAGCTGTGGATTGCAAGCCTAGTTTTAAATCTTCAGATAATGAGCCGTCCGATTTGGTACCGGTCATCACCCAGAAACTTTCATTCACACCGCGTACAGTTAAGGGAATATCCGCTGCACCGGGCGCCGCGTAAGATGAACTGATGCCGGGAATATAGCCCGTAATCAGACCATAGGATTTGGCGAATTCGATTTCTTCTTGGCCTCTTCCGAATACGAATGGGTCACCGCCTTTCAAACGAACGACATGTCCCACCGCATACGCTTTTTCTACGATTAATTCGTTGATCGCCGCTTGCGAATGGCTCTCGCCGGGCTTTTTGCCAACGAATATTTTTTCGCAAACAGGTGAACAATGTTCTAATAAACTGACATCCACCAGCGCATCATATAATACTGCCTGTGCCGAAGCAATCGCTTTGATCGCCTTCAAGGTGATCAATTCCGGATCACCAGGGCCCGCACCCAACACCGTTAGGCGGGGTTGTGGTTCTAATTTTCTGAAATGAGCTAAATTTTTCATGCGATGGCTTGGCGGAATGAAGTGGCAGCTGTTAAAAAGTTATGTGCCTGCGCCGCGAATTGACGCGCAAAGGCTTCGGAAGGTTCGTTTTGGTTGATCTGCAAGACCAATTCAGGGAAGGTCGCAGCCTCAATCGCAAATTCACCCGTCGCCACAAAATGCTCCTCAAACTTATTGATGACCGCACTTTGATTCGCTACCGTGACTGATTTATCTAATAACAAGGCTTTGGCAGCTGAGATGAAAACGGAGTAAGCATGGTAAATAGCATCTGCCCAGCGTTTGTCCTCTAATGCTGCCGCTGTCCATTCGTATTTTTCCTCTGATTCAAACAACAAGGTTGCCACCAAATCAATCATCACACCGGCACATTCGCCTACGCCAATTTCCGTTGCGAAGCTATCCGTCGCCCCCCAATCGATGAAGTCTGAATTCACCAATGTGGTCAAATCAGCAATTGGTTTCAATAAATTATAGAAGTATTTCTCGCCTTGACGATCGTAATATTCATGGAAATATTCGCCGTCTTGGGCGTTTTCTTCGAAGTTGTTCAATAATACGCGCAACACTTCAGGGCCTCTTTTGGAAGGAACTTTGATGACTTTATCCGCGATGCGGCCGTCGCCATTTCCTAAGGTTGCTCCGCCAATCAATACTTGCAAAGCAGGCAACACACGCTTGTCTGCTGCTTTTAAGGATGATCCGTGGAATCCGATGGATGCCATGCTGTGTTGGCCACAAGCATTCATACAGCCCGAAATCTTGATTTTCATCGCTGAATCATGAATCAAGGAAGGGAATTCCTCGTTGATCACTTGCTCCAATTTCGATGTAATGTGTGTCGAATCCGAGATCGCCAAATTACAGGTATCCGTTCCTGGGCATGCGGTAATGTTGGCAATGGAATTCGCACCGGGTGCCGCTAAACCATGTGCGTTCAATACTTGGAAAACATAAGGTAAGTTGGCCGTAGGCACAAACTTCAACATCAATCCTTGGTTGATTGTGATTCGAACATCATCTCCTATATACCCTGTGAACGCCTCAATTAGCGAACGAGACGTATCACTTGAAATATTGCCATTTAGGATCCGCACGTATACCGCGTGGAATCCTTTTTGCTTTTGTTCAAATGTATTTGTGTCGATCCACGTTTGGTATTCAGCCGTTGACGGTGCGGCGATATCAGCTATTAAGGTTGGCTCTGATACTTCCCAAGCCGACGCATCTGCAATCGCGAAACTGTGATTTTTCAAGGCTTGGGTTTCGGCATTCACCAAATTCATGAATTCCTCAAAGCCAATTTTCTGAATCAAGAACTTCATGCGGGCCTTGTGGCGTGAGTTACGCTCGCCGTGGCGATCGAAAACACGAAGTACAGATTCGATGAAAGGAATGACTAGGTCTTCCGCTAGGAATTCGTAGGCGGTGTGTGCCAACATAGGTTGGGCTCCTAATCCACCACCAACTACGACTTTAAAGCCGCGCGTTCCGTCTTGGATTTTGGGAATAAAACCAACGTCATGTAGATAGGCGAGTGATGTATCTTCTTCTGTATTCGAGAATGACATCTTGATTTTGCGCCCCATTTCTTGGCAGATCGGATTGCGTAGAAAATAACGGAAAGCAGCATCTGCATGCGGGCTTACGTCAAAAAGTTCTTTGGGGTCGATGCCCGAAGTAGGGGAGGCGGTGATGTTACGCACCGTGTTTCCGCAGGCTTCACGCAACGTGATATCGTCTTGTTCCAATTTCGCCCAAAGTTCCGGCGTGCGGTCCAAGGAAACGAAGTGGATTTGAATGTCTTGACGGGTTGTTAAGTGCAAGTTTCCAGTTGAATATTCATCGGAGATATCCGCGATACGCTTCCATTGATGGAATTGAATCTTGCCGTAGGGTAATTTAATACGGATCATCTGAACGCCTTGTTGGCGCTGTCCATACACCCCACGTGCCAACCGCAGACTACGGAACTTCTCTTCGTGAATCTCGCCAGCCTTGAATTGGGCAATCTTTTTGGCCAAATCTAGGATGTCTTTTTCAACAATCGGGTTTTCTATCTCAGAGCGGAAACTTTGCATATTTGGTAAGTTAAACGTATTAAGTCTATATAATATATAGAGTATTAGGCAAAAGTAAGTCAAAACAGGTTTATTGCCAAAGAATTTTTATATTCGTTTTTAAATTTTTTAAGATGAAATCAATATTTACTGGAATTATTTGTTTGGCCTTCTTTGGTCTAATGGCTCAAAAGCCTACCATGGACATTCAAGGGGTCGAGGTAGTTAAGACGTCGCATGTGTTGAATCTGGCCGGAAAGCCGCTTAATTACACTGCCTATACGGGTTACATGCACATGAAGGCCGACACCGGTAAGGTGTTAGCGAAGATCTTTTTTACGTATTACCAAAAGGATGGCGAGGATGCTGGCAAGCGTCCGTTAACCTTCACCTTTAACGGTGGTCCGGGTTCAGCTTCTTTGTGGTTGCACATGGGTGGCGTCGGTCCTAAGCGTGTTCTGTTGAAGGATGATGGAACTGCGACTGCTCCTCCGTATACGTATGTCGACAATGAATATGGGTGGTTGGACAAAACGGATTTAGTTTTCATTGATCCCGTTTCCACGGGTTATTCCCGTGCAGTGGGTCAGGACGCCAGCAAATACCATGGATACGTAGAAGATATCGAATCGATTGGTGCCTTTGTGCGCAACTTTTTGAGTCGCTATGAGCGCTGGGCATCGCCTAAATTCTTAGCGGGCGAGAGTTATGGAACAACACGAGCGGCGGGATTAGCGAAGCATTTGCAGGATCGCCATCGGATATACATCAATGGGGTGATTTTGATTTCGGCTGTCTTGAATTTTGGAACGAATGATTACGCGGTTGGAAATGATTTGCCTCGTGCTTTATATGTCCCATCTTATACGGCGGCGGCATGGTATCATAAGAAGTTGGCACCGGCTTTACAGGCACGTCCTTTGGCAGATATCTTGAAAGAGTCTGAAGCTTGGTCTATTGGCGAATATGCTTCGGCATTGATCAAGGGCGGATGGATGTCGGCCGCTGAAAAGGACGCGATTGCAGGCAAATTGGCCTATTGGACGGGACTTTCCAAAGAATTGTGTTTACAATCCAATCTACGTGTAGACGAGAATCGTTTTTATAAATCCTTGCGTCGGGCGGATGGTTTATCCGTGGGTCGTTTGGATGCACGCTTTACTGGAAGAGACTTGGATGATGCGGGTGAGTATGTGGATTTTGACCCATCCTTTGCCAACATAGACGGGCCGTTTACGTCGACGATCAATGCGTATATGCAGAAGGAATTGAAGTTTAAGGAGGAGAAGGGCTATAATGTGTTTGGGGATGTGTATCCGTGGTCGTACAAGAATGTGCAGAATAAGTATTTGAATGTGGCGGAGAGTTTACGGGATGCGATGGCGAAAAATCCGGCTTTGAAGGTGTATTTGGGTTGTGGGTATTATGACTTTGCGACACCATATTTCACAGCTTTATATGACATTGAGCACATGTTTTTACGTCCGGAGCAACGCAGCCGGGTGGACATCAAAATGTATGAGTCGGGCCACATGTATTACATCCACAAACCCTCTTTGATTCAGTTCAAAAAGGATATGGATGGCTTTTTCGATTCGTCAAAATAAATTGATAACTTTGCCATCCCAATTAGAGGGGTGTCCGAGTGGTTTAAGGAGCACGCTTGGAAAGCGTGTGTAGGTCTCAAGCTTACCGAGGGTTCGAATCCCTTCCCCTCTACAAAGCCTTTCAGCGTGAGCTGGGAGGCTTTTTTGTTAGGGTCAGGAAAAGCACTTGTGTGGTTGAACGGCCCCAATGAAAAAAGTACAGGATTCGAGCAGCGAATACTGTAGGCTTTGTTCCAGATGCCCTTTGCGGATGACAGCGGAGTGAAACGGAGCTGTCACTCCTTCACTAACGATGCAAATCGGTGTGATTTCGTGTGATTTTTTGTTTTTTGTTTTCTATAAACTTTATATTTGATTCTTTTATTTTAAAGTCAATTTAATAATTCAAAATATATTTAATATGTCAAATGATATTAATTTTAAACCTGATTGGCATTCCTATAATAATATGGATAATGATGAACGACAGGCTCGATATGGATTGATAAAACTGCTAAACCTTTATACTGATGGTAAAATATCGTATGAAAAATACATATCTGAAGTTGATAACTCGTTCTACTTCCCATATTTAAGCGATGTAATTCTTAAAGAAATTTCAGACCATAAGAAAAGTAAAGAAGTAGTAAAAATATCAGCTAAATTAAACAGTAGTAAAAACAAGCAATTTGTTGTTAAAACTAAAGTTACATTTAGTCATTATTTAATGATTCTCATGATAATAATTTCATTCATTGCTTTTATAATAGGCATTTCGCATCAATAGTTAAAATATTAATTGTTACTAGTTTTTTGTTACTTGAGATTTTATGTTTGTTTGATGAGTTCAAATTTTATCAAGTTTTAATACATCAATTATGTTTTGGAAAAGTTGTATTACTAATCATTTTGAAAATAACTTTGGGAAATTTGTTAAGCTAGCGGGAATAGAAGAACAAAGTAAATTAATGTACTGGGTTTACTTAAAAGAAGGTGACTATTCATTGTTATTAAGTGGACATAGCTTAGATCAAGCGCTTGTTGGTTATTCAAGTGATGTTTTGACATTTCTGGAGTTTGGCACAGCTCCAGTTTACATAGATCCTTTATCAAACAATAAGATACCATGTTACTGGGCTTATGTAACAAATGCAGTTGCAAATTCCATAGTATTTTATGCAATGATGTACCTAAATAATTCTGGTTTATCCCCATCTCAAATTAAAGGATTAAGAGATAAATACTCTTTAGGTAATCTAGACCAAAATAAATTTACATCAGAAGAATTACGGGAATCTTTTTTGAGTCAAAGTGCTTTTTTTTTGAATCTTTATTCTTTTATGAATGAAAATGACAGGTTCGAAAATTTTGCTGATAATTTACAACAACAGGAAAGATTTGGAGAAATTTTCAGAAATTATAAAAATGCGGATGATTTGAAAAATCAATATCATCGAAAAATTTTTCACATCAATTTTGAATGTGTTTCAATGAGAAACAATTACGACGAAGAACAATTTCATCAAAATACTGGTGTTTTTACAGAGAAGAAAAATGGTTTTAAAAAAGCACAATATTACTTGATTGAAAAAAGATATTTAGAAATGTTGAAAATGCGGGTTTGTAAAAATTGTAAAGTATAGTTTTTAAAGTTGAGGATATTTTAAAATAAAGTTTTTCAGATTACTTCCAATTTTTTTTTGATGGTTTTCGTCAATTAAAGAATGACATTTTATACAAAGGCATTCCAAATTACTAGGGTCATTTTGTCTTTTATTTCCGTTTTTATGATGAACATGGATAAAGCGGAAGTCACTTGCGTTTTTCATTTGAATGTTACAACGCTGGCAAGTGTGATTCTTTAACTTTTTAAAAGACTTACTAATTTGTGGCCAGTTCAAAGTATATCCAAAAATATCTACTTCCAAGATATTTTCAGTTTGAGTTTCATCGTTCACTAAGCGGTCGAAAAATTCTTGAGTGTCGGCAGCTTCTTCCGGGAAAATTTGCCGACAATGGTAGCATAATGCAAGTTTTTGATTGGTGTGTTTTTTTCGAGTTTGCCTGTCCACTAGATCCACAACATTATTATTATTTAAATAATAGTGGCCATCGAAATTGTTGTTTGCTTTGTATCCTAATATTGTCCTACATTCAGTTATGTGGAACTTAGGTAATCCATATTGCTTAATATCTGGCATTTTTATGTAAAAATAACCAAGCGATTCAATTCCATTTTCAACTAAATAAAATTTGCCATCCCTATTAATTAAAGTTCCTTTTGCCTGTTCTTCTGTAAAATCTCTTCTAAATATTTTGAATCGACTCTCTTGGACATCTGGGAAACCTAAATCATCAAGGTGTGCTTCTAGCTTTTTAAATTTATAAAGTTCCATTATTCTAATTGACTTGCCAGGTCTTTAATTATTTGTTCACTAGACGTTACAATTTTAAATTCAACCCTCCTTGAAAAATCTCTATTAATACTCCTTTTTGTTTGATATGAAAATTGTTTTTTATTATCAAGTGTACGGCCATAAGAAAGTCCATTTGCGGTTAATACAAATGATAGATATTTCCTATCTTCAAGAGGTAACCTTAAATACTCTGGTCGTCGCCTAAAATGGAATAAAACATTTCTCGCTCTGGCTTGAGAAAGTGTCATGTTGTCTATATATGGATCAATTGTATTTCTCACAATCGGCAAATCATCAGTATGTCCCTCTATTCGAACTTCTTGGATTTTGTCCCTGTATTTTTTGTTATTAATAACTATTAAAAACTTAGGGAAAAAGTCGTTTAAAATTAATTTGAATTTTGCTGGCAAAACTGCTTGTTCACTTTCGAATAAAATTTTGGGATCTGAAAATCGAATTGATAAATCCTTATCCAGTTCTAAGTTCCATCTTTTGAAATCATTTTTGAAAATAGTATTTAAATCATTGTAGATATCTTTTTTAGATTTTTCATAATCTTCAATAATCTTATTTTTGGACTTATTTTGAATTTGAATTTTAGCCATAAATGCTATCGCAATAAATAGGAAAATTGCCATTAATACAGTCATTAAATCTGCATATGGTATCCAAAAATCTTCTTTTTTTTTAAGTCGCATTATTTTTGTCCAGTTGGAATAAATCGTTGAATTAGCAAGTCTAAATTGGTAAATGTATCATTTAAACGTTCATAAAATTCGGCATTAATATTGTCTAAATCATTTCCAAGCCTCTCACTTGTTCCTTTAATTATCCCAATAGATTTTGTTAATTCTTCTCTATATGAATCCCAAACTCCACCATTTAAATCTCTAAATTCCTCAAGTTTATTAATAATTATTTGAGCCCCCTCCTTAAAGTTTCTTTCATCGCGGATCCATCTATTCAACTTGTCAGTTGTGGCTTCAAATTCATTTGTTGTATTTTGAAGAGTATCGACAGTTGAATGAATTTTGGATACAATTTCTTCAAATTTGGTATCATCAATCATTACCTTTTGAAGTTGAGTCACGAGTTGACTTAATTTGCCTCCTTCGTCTGTTAGGATTTTCGTGTTCTTAGAAACTTGTTCTAATTTAACAGATGACGTATTAAAGAGTTCTACAGCCTTTTCATATTGAGTTGTTAAGCTATTAATTTGAGCTTTGTTTGTCTTTTGCCAATCATTTAAATTTTTAACACTATTGTTAAGTTCTTGAAAATTTTCTTTAACAAGTTTGTTTATCAATTCGCTCATTTGGGCATTGAATTGTTCCGTAGTTTTTTTCATTACTTCAACTAATGCCTCTGTATTGTTTTTTCTTAATAGAACCGAAAATTCATCAAACTTGGACGCTATCACTTCATTGCCATTTGTTATTTTGTTTAAAATATTCTCAAAAGCAAGGTGAGATTTTTGATTGTCGATTTTATTCTCTTCTCTAATGGTTTTTAGTTGGCGATTAAATTCAATTGTTTCTACTCTAATGTCTACCGTTTTCTTTGTTTGTGTTATCAACTCTTGGTTGATTTTACTTAGAGGATTTTCAACTTTTAATTCCAGATTAACTCCAATGGATTCGATTAGCCTTTCTATATTAAGCTCATTTGATGATTTTGATAATTCTAGGAGATTAATAATTTTGTTGAGCGCCGACAGCTCATCTGTTTGACGAACTGGTCTCAAAGGGTTTTCGTCTATTTCTTTTTGAATTACTGCTTGTGCTTTTTGGAAAATTATAAGTCCTATAATTCCCGCCATTGTTGCAATGAAAGCAAGTTTTAGACCTTGTAATAATTCAGGTATACTTTTTTCAATATTTGTTGTGTCGAAATTCCAAATTCCAACAGTAACACCTAGTGCCGTGCAAAATATTCCAATGGTTGGGAAAACAGATGGTATTAGCTCGAAAACATATGAATTGTTCCAAAAATCATTATTTTTAAAGCGCGCTGATGTTTGATTTTCTCTATATTTCTTGAAAAATGAAATTGCAAACCAACTCCATAAAAAGAAAATGATTAATGGGAATATAATTTCCATAGATTTTTGTGAGTCATATTTTAGTGAAGTTAAATTTAGTATATCGGCATTGTATTTTTTTAAATACTTATTAAAAGGTCGCCCAGAACATTAATTCCAGGCGACTGCTATATTTAAAACCTCCTCAAATCCTCCCCCTTACCCTTCCGTTCCAAATAATTAATCATCGAATTTGCCACTCGATTAAAGACCGCGTCTTGCATGTCGACTTTGGCGAAGGCGGCGCTGTTTTCCCGACGAATGTTCATCTTTTCGGCCATGTCCACGGCGTCGAGTGTGGCGCCCAAAAAGCTGAATGAGAATTTGCCGCTGGCCTCTTTGGTTTTGATCAATTCTTGAATTTGGGCGAGTGAAAAGAATTTGGATACGTTCTCGTGGCCATCGGTCAGGATGACGATGACCGCGGTGTCTCCTTCGTTTTCGATTAATTGATCAACCCGATTAATGCTCAGACCGATGCCGTCCAATAAGGCCGTACCACCCGCTGGTTTGTAGTTGATTTGGTTGACGTTCGGGAGTAGATCTACAGGTAGATTATCATAGCGAATATCGACCGAGTCACTAAACACGGTAAGCCCTACACGGATGTCTTGATCTTGGAATTCCTGTGCGATGGCTTTGATTTTTTTGTTTTGGGATTCAATGCCGCTTAAGGTCGCGTCCACACAATCACTCATGGAGCCACTTTGGTCTAATACGAAATGGTAAATGGTTTTTTGCTTGTTCATTTTAGTTAGATTTTAATATTAAAAGTTTATGTATACCTCTTAATAACTAAATCTGAAAAACGTCACCCAAAATTTTTTCTTGCTACAAAAAAATCTAATTTCGATTCCAATTCAATTCCTTAATGCCCGATAGATTACCCGAAAGCGACAACGAGATTTTAGCCTACTTTCATATGGATCGAGAGGGATCTTGGCGTACTATTTATGAGCGGTGTAGCTCAACCAGCCATCGCTTTATGCGAAGCCATTTTCGTTCTGGTGTGGACTTTGAGGATGTATTTCAAGATGCTTGTTTGGTGTTATTGAAGAAGATGGATAATCCCAGTTTCGTATTGACCTGCTCTTTGCAAACCTATCTCAATGCAATCTGTCGGAACATATTAGTAAATAAATACCGGCGGCAACCCGTGCACACCTCCATTAGTTCAGAATTCGAATTAGAACTCGCCATGGAAGTTGACATGGACGAAGATGAAAATGCTACGCGCTTTGCTATTTTTTCAGAAGTGGTTGAATTAATGAAGAATCGAGCGGCTCGTTGTTATGAAATTTTCCAACTGTTCTACTTCAGAAACATTGGCATGCAACAGATTGCTGATCGGCTTGGCTATACTACCGCTGCAAATGTGCGTAATCAGAAATACAAATGTTTGGTTAAGGCTAAAACAGAGATTGAAAGACGTTTACTTCTAAATGCTTCAGGAGGATGATATACCAAGAAATGTATGGGTATCTAACAATCGAAGACCCACAAGAACAAAAGAAAGTTTGGCCTTTGCTATCTCCTCAAGTGCGAGATTACGTCAATATATTTTTAAGCCTGATGAAGCAGGCGCCTGAAAATATCTATTATCAAAAATCGAAATTCTATCGACTCATCACAGAGGAGGAATTTGAAAATTTACGTTTGGTCTATTTTGTGATGCAGGCGAAAGAAGTAGTCATCGACCTCGCCTTTGAAGAAGAATTTAAACAAGCCTTCGTCGCCTATGAAAAGAAATCTGCGATGAAATCAAAAATGAATCGCTGGCGCAGGGAAATGAAAGCTAGGGAACGAGTCTTAGAAAATACGGAGTTCAAGGGTAGTCGTCGACAAATGGTCGAAAGTGATTCCATGTTGGAGTCAGAACGGATGACTGTTCCGCATGCTGCTAAAAAATCTTCCAAAATTTCGATGGGGTGGCTCGTGGCCTTACTCCTAGGTGCTTTGATTCTTTTGGCTATTTACTTCGTATGGAAATGACAACTAAAGATTTCGATCGTACGGCAGACCCATTTGAGTGGAAACCAGGCCTAGACGCAGC
This sequence comes from Aquirufa avitistagni, assembly GCF_042715545.1. NCBI lineage: Bacteria > Pseudomonadati > Bacteroidota > Cytophagia > Cytophagales > Flectobacillaceae > Aquirufa > Aquirufa avitistagni. Next base: position 91,261 of record NZ_JBBKXZ010000001.1, read on the forward strand.
TCCGGATTTTGTGCCAGATGCTGAATATACGGATCTGCGCAGTCGGTGCGATGCTGCCTACGCCGACATACTGACCGGAGATGTGTTGAATTACCGCATGGTTGAATTGAAAGCGGTTGTAGACAGCTACACGGAGTTGTTTCACGAAGTAGAAACGCACTTAAAACGGTATGATGGATTTGATCGATTCTTCTACCTGTTTGATGCGGTTTTTTCTGCGTATCTCTTTGTGGATAAAGAAGGGTGGAATGCCCATTTTGCACTGGATGATTACAGCAAGTTTGACATGAATGTTGAGCGGAATTTGACGAATTGGTTATATGCTTACCGAGAGCTAAATCAATATATTGCGCAACATCTTTTTTATAATTCTGATTGCGATTGTAATAGTCAAGATTACTACCGCATAAGTCATTTGGGGATACATATACATAAGGAAGACTTAGCGAAGATCTTTAACTTTTCAACGCTCTATGCTGAACAATATGCGCATTTATTGAAACAGTACATGAACATTTCTTGGGAGGAGTTTCTCGCGATCAAAGAGGAAGATGAATTCTATCCCATCCGAGATAATCTGTTTTATTATATCTTAAAATCGCGTAACAAAGATTACGTACCTAAACTTTAATTTTCTTTCCTATTTCTTATCCCAACCATGCGAAAAATACGCTTATACCTTTTCTTATTCATTAGTTTTCAGTCATTTGCTCAAAGCTATAACCTGCAAACAGGTATCAATTATTTTCATGAAGAACAATATGATGAGGCGGCTGACTTTTTAAATAAAGAATTGCAGCAGCATCCTGGGGAGGGGAAAGCCTATTATTATTTGGCACAGATTCAGGTCAATAAAGAAACTTTTGCGGGAGGTTTGACGCAAGTTAATTTGGCAATTAAGCATTTGGCACCCACAGATACGTTGCTGGCAAAAGCATGGGCAGCAAAGGGTGATATCTATTTGCGTTTAGCGGATACGGTCAAATTTGAATCTAGTTATGCCCAGGCATTAACTTTATTTCCTTCCGTTCCTGATATTTATTTAAGTCGGGCTACCCAATATTATTCCCTCCATTGGTATGACAAAGCCATGGCTGACTTGGCACGTGTTTTAACTCAAGATGAAGGGAACATAGCGGCGCGTGAATTAATGTGTCATATATATAGCGATGAGAAAAAATATGATGCGTTGGTGAAGGAGGCGAGTCGGATCATTGTGTTAGCCTCTGATAATTCAGCTGCTTATGATCATCGTTCGTTTGGGAATTTTCAGTTAAAGAAATATGATTTAGCTATCGAGGATGCGTATGTCGCGTTGACTTTAGTGGATAATCGAAGACGTTTGCGTGACAATTTCGTTGTGTATGCGAAGAAGAATTACGCGCTGGCGCTGGCTAAATTAGGTTTGCTCATTAATGAGTTTCCGAATAAGGAAGTTTGGCATTATTTACGCGCTGAGATTTATGCGGAAAAGAAGGAGTGGGATAAGGCTTTGAAGGAATTTCAAACGATTTCAGAGATCATGCCCATGAGACAAACAAATACGTTTCAAGCGAGGCGTGGTGAACTGTATGGGCTGATGGGGCTTCATGAAATGGCCATTGCGGATTATACCAAAGCGATTAAGATTGATTCTACTGATGGGTATGATTATGCGAGTCGAGGGGAGGCATATCGATTAGTTGGTAAATATGACCTAGCCATTGCAGATTACGATCGAGCGATTGAGTTGGATCCAGAAAGTGCACATTATTACATGCAACGTGGATGGGTGAAGGATGAATTTCAGCATAATCCGGAAGCGGGCTTAGCGGATTACACGTCAGCCATCGAGATCGACCGCGGATTAGCGTATGCCTATTTATATCGGGGGCGTTTGTATGAAAAGCATTTACAGGATACGTTGCGTTCCCATGCAGATTTTCGTCAAGTAGTTTTGTTGGATTCGATAACGGGTTCTGCGGGCAATGTTAGACAATATGGGTATTTAGGCCTAGGTCAGGCTGATCAGGCTAAAGCTTGGATGGCCAGGAATTTGGCAGAGTTTCCGTCGGATGGCAATTACTATGATGCGGCTTGTTTGTATTCCCTAATGAAAATGCCTCGTGAGTCGATAGCCTATTTGGACACAGCTTTTCAAAAGGGGTTTAGAGATTTTACGCATGTATCTAAAGATGATGATTTAGATTTTGTTCGAAATTCGGTTGCATTTAAACAGTTGGTTGGTAAGTGGCAAACAAAATTTCAAGTTGACGCGAAGCAATTACCTGCATTTAAAGATAAAAATATCATCGTAGGCACGTATAAAATTCCATATAAACAACATAACGGAGGAACCTACGAGGTGGCCACGAAAGTAAATGGCTTGCCTTTGAATATGTTATTTGATACGGGTGCTTCGGATATTACGATTTCTAGGACGGAGGTTGATTTCATGTTAAAAAATGGATTTTTGAGTGAGCGTGATTTTATAGGGAAGATGATATACAGCATGGCAAATGGCGCAAATGAGGAGTCAAAAACAATTATGTTAAGGCGTTTGGAAATCGGTGGTTTGGTGTTGACGAATGTGTTTGCTTCGATTGTGGAGAATCGGGAGGCAGAGATGTTGATTGGTCAAAGTGCGATGCAGAATTTAGCAACGATTATGATTGATAATCAGAATAAGCAGATTGTGATTACGGGGAAGGGGAAAAAATCAACGAAGTGATGTTGTGTTATTAATTTATAGGTTAAAATGAAAACATACCTTATCTCCTTTTAGATGACCAAATTGAGGATTTTGTTACAGGTAAACGTCAGGATCGAATTTATATTGGCTTTATTAATACTATTGAGCAAGCCAATATCAATTAGTTCTTAAGTTGGTTAATGAATAAACGGATACTCCCGAATAATACCCATGAAAAAACTATTATCCTTCACGTTATTTTGCGTTATCGGTCTACCTATCCTGGAGATAATCGCTTATTTGCTTGTCTACAACTACATTTGGGTTGAGGATATGAAATTTCATGCGCATAAACGATTTTTATTTTTTGGTTTTCATATCTATGAGAGCTTTGTGCTTATAGCCCAATTAATCATTTTTATTTTTCTCCATTTTGGCTTACTGCTTATCACCATGCTCGTAGAAAGGCCTCGAAACAGGATTTCTATAGGTTTAATTTTAATTTCGGTGATTTCATTTCTTTGCGCACTCCCATTTCCCAAAAGTGTTTTTGGATTAGCTTTATTCTACAACATCACATTTAATCTAGTATTTTTTTTGATATCCTATAACATATATCAGCGGGCTAAAATAAATAGCTTTTCAAATCGTGCAATCCCATTATGACCAAAACTGTGCTATTTCTATTCTTTCTTTTCGTTGGCCTGTTAGGCACTTTGGTCTTTTATTTTCGTCCTGCAACCCAAAAGCATGTGAAACCTGGAGACCCTTGGGCGCTCGCCAAATCCTATGACGTGCGTGGCTTGGATCTTTCGCATTGGAATGGGCGCGTGTTATATGATCACCTAGACTCCTTGGATTTTGTGTTTTTGAAAGTGACTGAAGGAAATGATCGGGTGGATGATACTTTTGGCCAACATTACCACGCGTTTCGTTCTAAGGAAATACCCGTTGGCGCCTATCACTTTTTTCGTTTTGAGGTTGATGGGCGGGAGCAGGCCCAACATTTCTTACGGCAGTTGGACGGAAAGCGTTTACAATTGCCATTGGTCATCGATGTAGAGCAACATGGGAATCGTTCGGTTCCCCAAGAGAAAGTAAAAAATCGACTCCGCGCGTTTATGAAGGAATTGCAAAAGTATGTGGATCATCAGCCAATAATCTATACGAATGGGGATGGGTACCGTGATTTTATCGCATCTGATTTTGAGCAGCACACCTTGTGGTTGAGCTCAACGAATACCTGGCGGCCGGCGATGATGGATTGTACTTTTTGGCAGTTTAATATTGACGCGGATTTGATGGCGATTACGCATCGCGCTGATTTGAATGTGTTCAGGGGTAGTCGAGCGGAGTGGGAGGGATACCTCGCAGAGCATAAGCCTTATCAAATATCAATGAATTGATAATCCGTCATCTGACTTGTGGTATATACTATTAATATATACCTTTGAAAAAAATCAAACAGATGAAAATTTTATCGCTTAAGTTGGACGACGATATTTTTAACGAAACGGAAGAAATAACGGCAAAATTGCGCTTGGCACGGAATCGGTATATCAACGAGGCGGTCAATATGTATAATCTGGTACAAAAAAGAAGATTATTGAAAAAGTCTTTAGCTAAGGAATCTGCCGTGGCTGCCACTGAATCCATGGAAATTTTGCGGGAGTTTGATCAGCTGTTCGATGGAAATTAAGCAATATGATATCTGGTTGGCCAATTTAAATCCGAGCAAAGGCACAGAGGCAGGCAAAACAAGGCCAGTTGTTATTGTTCAGACAGATCTATTGAATACGATACATTTGTCCACGCTTATCTGTCCAGTAACTACCAATGTCCAACCGGAGTTGGAATACTTGCGTATCCATTTGGCTAAAGGTCAATTAGACGAAATAAGTGACGTGCTGGTAGACCAAATTCGTGCGATCGATAATACGCGATTGATATCAAAATTAGGTCGATTGACGCAGGCACAACAGGTAAAAATTAAAGATAATTTGCGAATTATGCTTGATTTGTAAGGGTTACCAATGAATTGATAATCTCGAGAGAATTATTGTTTTTTGAAATCAATATACCAGATATACTTATTGTTATTGACGACGCGCTCCTGATAAAAGGTCATCGCCGTTTTCGAAAGATTTCTGATTTCAATCACTTCATTTGCGCCATTTAGTCCCGAACCAATTATCGATATTTTTTTATTTTTTTCAATTACTTTGTAGGTGTAAGCCGACTTAGCCCCATCCATAAAATCTATAATATCGTTGGTCGTTATTTCCATATAATCTGCAGGCGTACCCACATATTCATAAACTACTTTTCCGTTTTCTGATCGCTTAGAAATCATGTGCTGCCATTTGCCTACGATAGCTAGTTCAGGAGCTGCTGGAGTCACCTCATCCTTTTTGGAACAACCTGTTAATACCAAAATTGCTACTAGAAAACAGGCAATTAAACCCGGCAATTTTAATGTTTTTAAATCTTTCATATTTGATTAAAGTTGGATTTTGTATATTTCAACTCACCTATTTTTAACTATATAAATTGAATTAGGTCAAAAATGTTTCAATAATTTATATTTTGCGGTCATCTAAATCTATAATTCCATGAAAAACCTCTTACTGCTCCTACTCCTCGCCAGCTTCACTTCGAATGCCCAATGGACCGACCTGTTCAATGGCAAAGACCTAAAAGCCTGGAAAACAAGTGAAAATCCCAATTCCTTCCGCGTCGAAAACGGCGAACTCATCATCGAAGGCCCCCGCGGTCACCTGTTCTACGAAGGACTTAATCTTAGAAATTTTGAAGTGCACGCCCGCGTGAAAACATATCCCGGCGCAAATTCTGGACTTTATGTATGTACCGCTTTCCTTGAAAAAGATTGGCCAAAACAAGGCTATGAAATTCAGGTGAATAATTCGCACACCGACTGGCGACGGACGGCATCTGTGTACGGCATTCAAGACGCCAAAGAAACCTACGTTAAAGACGGCGAGTGGTTTGACCTAAATGTCATCGTCCAAGGAAATAAAATCACGACAAAAATCAACGGCCAAACCGTCATCGATTATACGGAAACCGCTGAGCGCGCGAACGGCACCGATCCGCGTAAACTCCAACCCGGAACCATCGCGATCCAAGCCCATGATCCGAAAAGCAAGGTGGCGTACCAACAAATTCAAGTGCGAGAAATCAAGTGATCACCCAAGCTGATTTTAAGCCACTTTTGAAACACGGGAAAGTATTTGTCGTGGATGTAAGAAATCTATCAGCATACGAAGATGGTCACATTCCTTGGGCAAAACACATTCCGCTGAAACAACTAACGAATCGTCTGAATGAAATTCCCACGGATAAGCCAATCATATTAGTTTGTGGAAATGGAGAAAGATCCGCGGAGGCAGCTGAGCTGATTCCGGGGGCCAACTGGCTTGAGGGAGGCACGGATGCTTATTTTAATCAATAAAAAAAGAGGAGCCTTTTGAGCTCCTCTTTCCTTTTATAAATCTACTGCTTCTCCGTAAGCCGCTTCCGTCGCGCCTTTGAAGGCTTCTGACATGGTCGGATGAGGATGAATCGATTTCATAATCTCGTAAGCTGTACTTTCTAATTTACGTACGACAACCGCTTCCGCAATGAGCTCAGTTACATTGTAACCGATCATGTGTGCGCCTAATAATTCGCCGTATTTGGCATCGTAAATAACTTTAACAAAACCATCACGCGCTCCGGCAGCGGTCGCTTTTCCAGATGCTACGAATGGGAACTTGCCTACTTTGATGTCATAACCCGCTTCGATTGCTTTCTTCTCCGTCATACCTACTGAAGAAATTTCTGGCGTGCAATACGTACATCCCGGGATGTTGGTGTAATCCAATGCCTCCGTCTTGTGACCAGCCATTTTCTCCACACAAATAATACCTTCCGCAGATGCCACGTGTGCTAATGCCGGACCCGGAGTCACATCACCAATCGCATAATAGCCTGGGATATTTGTCTCATACCATGCGTTCACCGGAATACGTCCCTTCTCCACAATGATACCCACTTCCTCCAAACCAATATTTTCCAAATTGCAAATCACACCCGCAGCTGACAACACGATATCACATTGGATATCCTGATTACCCGTTGGCGTTTTAACACTCACTTTGCAACCTTTACCTTTCGTATCTACTGACTCCACACTTGATGATGTCAAAATGTCGATGCCCATTTTCTTGTATTGCTTCGCCAATTCTTTCGACACATCTTCATCCTCTACGGGAACGATGTTTGGCATAAATTCTACAATGGTTACTTTCGTTCCCATCGCTGCGTATACATACGCAAATTCTACGCCGATCGCACCGGAACCGATAATTACTAAAGAATCTGGACGTTTAGCTAAGCTCATCGCCTTGCGGTATTCGATTACTTTTTCACCGTCGATTGGGATATTTGGCAAGGCACGCGCACGTGCACCTGTCGCAATCATGATATTTTTTCCTTCGTAAATCGTCGCTTTTCCATCCGCATCCGTTACCTCCACCTTTTTACCCGGTTGGATTTTTCCGAATCCCATGATCACGTCGATCTTATTTTTCTTCATCAAAAACTGAACCCCCTTGCTCATGCTATCCGCGACACCACGTGAACGCGCAATCACCGCTGGGAAGTCGGCCTCCGCACCTTTTACCGTAATGCCGTAATCCGATGCATGTTTGATGTATTCAAAAACACTGGCAGATTTCAATAATGCTTTGGTTGGGATACATCCCCAGTTTAGGCAGATACCACCCAAGGATTCCTTTTCTACCACTGCACATTTTAAACCTAATTGAGAAGCTCGGATAGCTGCTACATACCCTCCAGGGCCTGAGCCTACCACGATCAAATCGTATTGTTGCGCCATTTTATTGCTTGATTTAAATGAATGAGGCCGCAATTTAGCACAAAATCGGGTATATTTGCACTTTATAAAGAAGAAAAACGCATGACTAGAGACAGGTTCAATGACCTGAAAGCCAGAATAGAGGCTTTAAGGAGGTATCTTTGACTACGATCACAAGAAATATTTAATCTCCGAACTGGAGACCGTTACCCTAGATCCCGAATTTTGGAATAATCCCGACAAAGCTGAGGCGACGATGCGGGAGATGCGCGGACTTAAGTTTTGGACGGATGGCTTTGACCAGCTGTCCCGAGCGCAAGATGATCTAGAAACAATCTGGGAATTTTTAGAAATGGGTGAGGCCACGGAATCCGAAGTGGATGCGGAAGGTGCCAAACTCGAAGCCTTACTCGAATCCCTCGAATTCCGTAAGATGATGTCGGAGGAAGGGGACAACATGAGCGCTGTCCTTGAAATCAATGCCGGTGCCGGTGGAACCGAATCGCAAGATTGGGCCGCCATGCTACTGCGTATGTACCACATGTGGGCAGAGAAAAATGGCTTCAAAGTTCGTTTAGTGGATGAAAATGCCGGCGATGTGGCAGGTATCAAATCGGTGACCATTGAAGTGGACGGCGAATTTGCCTACGGAAATTTGAAGTCGGAGAATGGTGTTCACCGCCTCGTACGTATTTCGCCTTTTGATTCGAATGCCCGTCGGCACACATCTTTCGCCTCCGTCTACATTTGCCCGCTGGCAGATGATACGATTGAGATTGAAATTAATCCGGCCGATATCGATTGGGATACTTTCCGTTCCGGTGGGGCAGGGGGACAGAATGTCAATAAGGTGGAGACCGCAGTGCGCTTAACGCATAAGCCGTCGGGGATTATTATTGCGTGCCAACAAGAACGTTCGCAGTTGATGAATAAGGAAGTGGCCCTTCGTCTCTTGAAATCGAAGTTATACCAAATCGAAATTGACAAGCGTAATGCTGCGCGTGCGGAAGTGGAGGCGGGCAAAAAGAAAATTGAATGGGGTTCGCAGATCCGGTCGTATGTACTAGATGATCGCCGTGTAAAAGACCACCGGACAAATCACCAAACATCGAATACCGATGCCGTACTTGACGGTGAAATAAATGATTTTATAAAGGCTTATTTGATGGAGAACTAGCCCCCCTTACCTTTGGCAAACCTTGGAGGATTGCCAAAGGTAGGTTATTTGGAGGACTCTGATTCGAGCTTTTTCAAATAATCAACTAACTGATCTTTCGCTAAAGACAACGCAATACCTACCGCATAGGAGGTCAATGCATTCCCAAGAAAGGACGATTCTTTTTTCTCTGATTTTTTAGAAGAATCCGAAAACAACGAATATAATAAGTAAGCTCCAGCGAGAACGCCACCGGCGATTAGGATTTGGCCACCGCGCTCTTTCGCGACTTGCTTAATATCTGCAATTTCTTCTACTAACTCTTTTTGGTAGGCAGAAGCTTTCGCTTCCAAAACAGCCTTTTTCTCAGTTGTCTGACTCATTTTCGATTTCTTCTTCACTTATTTTTTCTGGAAGGGGAGCCCGAAAACTCGCTACTAATAAAAGTCCCACCAGTAAACTTATCCCAGCTACAATTAAATAGCCCCAAAATGCGCTCGAAAGCCATTGGTTTAATGCATTTGCGATGCCCATCAAGGCGAAAATACCCGCAATGCCAAAAGCAAAAGCAATAATGATAAACTTGAAAATTCGTTCCAATAAGGCCTCCAAATGTTCTTGAATATCCAGTTTGATGATTTCAAACTGCGTCTTCAAATAATTGGTCAATAAATCGACCAGCCTATTGTTCTCGAAAAATCCCATCTACCGTTGTTTTAACTTTGCCTCAATCGAATGCTGTGTGTGCGGTACTAAACGCAAACGTTCCTTTGAAATCAATTTGCCTGAATCAATGCAAATTCCGTATGTTCCGTTTTTGATACGCATCAACGCATTTTCAAGACTCGTGGCAAATTTTTGCTGGCGTACAGCCAACTGGTTCAAGCTTTCTTTCTCTTGGGTATCCGCACCATCTTCCATCACCTTCGAGTTCCCTGATGTATCATCCGTTCCCGAATCATTCTTTTTTCGTAATGTTTCACGCAAATACTTTAACTCAGCGTTGGTCTCGGCCAACTTCCCTTGTATGATTGCTTCAAACTCTTTTAATTCTTCTGCTGTATAACGTAATTTTTCTTCGTTCGCCATAATAAAAATAATAAATTAAACGTGTAAGTGACTAATAGTCAAGTACTTGCAATTGTAGTTTTGTTCGCTTATGCAAAGATAAATTTATAAACTTGAATTCGATAGGTTCCGTGTATTATTTTTTAATCAATTGATTTTAAGCTGTTTGACCATTCCCGGTAGCCCTGATAAGCAAGTCCGATAAACACCGCATATAAACAGGCCGTCCCCCACATCTCCTTCTGAATATAGAGGCCAATGTACAACACATCCACCCCAATCCAAACAATCCAATTGGCAATTTTTTTCTGTGTGGCCAGCCACGTTGCCCAAACGCTAAACCCCGCGAGCACACCATCCAAAAATGGATAGGAAGCATCCGGTAAATATTTTTTATGCAACAAGCCCAATCCAAGCCCCATCACTAGGGAACAAACAACCCCGATGCCCAGACTCGAAAAACTAGTACGTTCCGCCTGCCAGTTTTGCTCCGATTGATTCCAAGAAAACAAACCAATACATCCTAAGACGATAAACAATCCCTGCAACTCCATATCCGCATACAGCTGATTGGCATAAAAAACATAGCCGTAAATCCCGGAAGAAATGATGTTCCATATCCAGGCCAACCAGTGTCTGCGCATGGAAAAAATAACACCCAACAAAGCAGTGGCAACGCCAATTCCCTCGATCATGATTCTTTGTTTTTGGCGTAAAACGCGCAGAAATGCGTAATCTCACAAGCTGAACACTGTGGCTTACGGGCTAGGCAAACATAGCGACCGTGCAAAATGAGCCAATGATGCGCCCGAGGAATGATGTCATTTGGCAAATGCCGAATCAATGCTTTTTCAACGAGCAAGGGCGTTTTTGCCGTCTGAGGAACTAAGCCCAATCTACGTGAAACACGATACACATGTGTATCCACCGCCATGGCTGGTTGGTTATAAATCACCGAAGCAATCACATTAGCCGTCTTTCGACCCACGCCTGGTAAGGTCTGCAAATCGTCAATGGTCACGGGAATAGCACCTTGAAATTGATCAACGATTTTTTGGCCTAAGCCCAGTAAATGCTTCGCTTTATTATTTGGATAAGAGACCGAACGGATGTAGGAAAAAATCTCATCTACACTCGAATCAGCCAGTGCCTGAGGATCCGGGAATCGCTTGAAAAGTGCCGGAGTGACCTGGTTAATACGTTTATCAGTGCATTGCGCAGAAAGCACGACGGCCACCAATAACTCAAACGGATTGCTGTAATGCAATTCCGTTTCCGCCTCCGGAAATGAAGTGGAAAAATGCGCGATAAAAGCTTGAAATCGTTCCTTCTTCTGCATGTGTTGAATTTCATGCAAATTAAGAAACAATTTCAAGATTAAGATTGTATCGTCTCTTTGTGTTTTGAATACGCGAGAATACGATCGACCACACGATCTGAAGGCTGATAGGCCGCTTGATCTAATGCGTTTTTGACCTGGTGAAAGGACGCTAACTCCGAGCGTTCTTCAATAGATAAATTTTGGGAAAAGCCCGATTCAGGCTCATACAAATTTTTAATGAGGTCATTTGGGGTAAAGCTTTGCGTCATAGGCAATCTCTTGTTTGTTTAGCATTTTCCTCAGGTTAATGAGCGCATAACGCATTCTTCCCAAGGCCGTATTGATGCTCACGCCCGTTTGATCCGCGATTTCCTGAAAACTTAAGTCTTCATAATGCCGCATGACCAACACTTCACGTTGTTCATCAGGTAACTTTTTGATCAATTCCCGCACATTCGCGACTTGATCCGCCTTTAATTGCATGTCCTCTACCGAGTCTTCTGCAAATTCAAAGCTGTTAAACACTTTTGACCCGTCCTCCAGCACAATAGTTGGATAACGTTTTTCCTTCCGGAAATAATCGATCGCCATGTTGTGCGCAATACGCAGAATCCAAGGTAAAAATTTCCCTTCCTCGTTGTATCGGCCCGACTTCATCACGTCGATGGCCTTAATATAGGCTTCCTGCATTAAGTCTTCCGCTACATAGCGATCCTTAACGATCAGGTAAATAGTTGTATACACTTTGGATTTACTACGTTTGACCAATGTCTCAAACGCTTTATCGTCCCCTTGGATGTACGCTGATAATAGAGCTGCATCGCTAACCTGAATTTTAATCATAAAACTTCAAAATTGTTAACGTAAAGCTTTATCTCATATTGTATCTCCTATAGATTTTTTTGGACGAATTAGTTGATTTGTGCCGCTTGGGCCTGCCAAAAGTAGATAAATCTTTTGGAAAACAAAATTTTGTATATTTTTTTATGATGAATGGTTTAACACACTTTCCGATAAATCATTAGTTTTGTCAAAAATAAACTACAAATAAACACATGAAAAAATTATACTTCATCGGCCTATTGTTAGCAGGAACATTCGCCGCAAACGCACAAACAGGAACTTCAGCTGATTATGCAGGTGTCTTCAAATTAGAGGAGAATCCCTACGTAAAAACGATAGCCATTTCCATTAAAGAAGGTAAAGTCATGATGGCTGCCGAAGGTTTTCCAGATGCAGAATTGACACCTGGTAAGCAAGCAGATCAATATGAATTAACGAGCATGAGTGGCACGGTCAACTTCGTTCGCGAAGGTGGTATCGTAAAAGGCATCAAAATTGAAGCACAAGGTCAAACATTAGGCGGCAAAAAAGAAGGCGCAAGCCTATCTGATTACGCAGCTTCTTTTAAAATGGCCGACAATGAATATGTTAAGAAAGTAATCGTAGCGATCAAAGATGGCTCTTTGCAAATCAGCACAGATGCAAATCCAGCAGAAGGTGCAGTTTTAAAGGCAAGCGCTACAGCTGATACGTTTACAACAAGCATTCAAGGTTACGATGCAGATATCACGTTCTCTCGTACTGAAGGCAAAGTGGCAACAATCAAATTGTCAGTAGCCGGTGGTCAAGTAGTATTGACAGGTAATCGCGAGTAAATCTTTCACATGGCGCAGTTACTTACTGCGCCATGTTTATTTCAACGATCGTTTATACAACTGAATCGTATTTTCCAATCCATAATACAAGGCATCGCAAATCAAGGCATGCCCGAGCGACACCTCATCTAACGGGGCCACATTGGCTTTAAAAAAGGCCAAATTTTCTAAGCTTAAATCATGTCCCGCATTAATCCCTAAACCCAGTTGGCTCGCCCGAAAAGCTGCTTTTCGATAAGCCGAAACCGCTTGGGTCGGATTCTCACGAAATATATCTGCATAGGGTTCCGTGTACAATTCAATGCGGTCAGCACCCGTGGTAGACGCCGCCTCGACCAGCTCCAAAACAGGATCCACGAAGATTGAAGTCCGAATCCCTGCCTCCTTAAATTGAGCGATTAATGATTGCAATAAGCCTTGGTGTTGGATGGTATCCCAACCGTGATTCGAAGTTATTTGGCCTAATGCATCTGGTACCAAGGTGACTTGTTCCGGTCTGACCTCTAAAACCAAGTCAATAAATGACTGCTCCATCGGATTGCCCTCGATATTAAATTCAGTCGTCACGACTTCCTTCAACGCACGCACATCCGCATACCGAATGTGGCGTTCATCCGGACGCGGATGCACCGTAATGCCCTCCGCTCCAAAGCGCTCACAATCCAAGGCCACCTGAATGACATCTGGATTATTGCCTCCCCGCGAATTTCGCAGCGTCGCAATCTTGTTAATATTTACACTTAGTCTCGTCATAGCAAAAAAAAGGCCGGTGTCACCGGCCCTTCTGTTTAAATCAAGTTGTGTGCCGCTAAATATTCCGCAATCTGTACGGCATTTGTTGCCGCACCCTTACGCAGATTATCTGCCACAATCCATACGTTCAACGTATTTTTCTGCGACTCATCCCGGCGGATACGTCCCACAAATACCTCATCTTTTCCATGTGCGGTAATCGGCATCGGATAAACGAAATTCTTTGGATCATCTTGAACGATAATGCCTTCCTCTTTTTCCAAAATCGCACGCACCTCCGCTAAATCAAAATCATTTTCAAATTCAATGTTCACCGCCTCCGAGTGTCCCCCGATCGTCGGGATACGCACCGTTGTCGCCGTCACCTGAATCGACTCATCCATCATGATTTTTTTCGTTTCCAAAATCATCTTCATCTCCTCCTTCGTATAGCCATTCTCCAAAAACACATCGATATGTGGCAACACGTTCAAGTCAATTTTATGGGGATATACTTTCGCACCATCTTTACCCGCACGCTCATCGAACAACTGGTCAACCGCCGCTTTTCCAGTTCCAGTCACCGACTGATACGTAGAAACAACCACACGCTTGATTTTATATTTTTTGTGCAATGGATTTAAGACCACCACCATTTGAATTGTCGAACAATTCGGATTCGCGATGATCTTATCTTCAGAAGTTAAGGTATTCGCGTTGATTTCTGGAACCACTAATTTCTTCGTTGGGTCCATGCGCCATGCCGATGAATTATCCACGACCGTAATGCCTGCTGCAGCAAATTTAGGTGCCATTTCCAAGGAAGAGCTCCCCCCAGCAGAGAAGATCGCCACATTTGGCTTCATGGCAATCGCTGTTTCATAGCCTACGACCGCAAACTCTTTTCCCTTAAAGGAAATCTTTTTACCAATTGAGCGCTCAGACGCAACGGGAATGATTTCAGAGACTGGAAAATTACGCTCTGCTAATACTTTTAAGATTTCGCCGCCAACTAATCCTGTGGCGCCTACAACAGCAACTTTCATGTTTATTATAAATTAAAAATTATACTTCCACTGCAATGCCAAATTCGACCCGGAGATCTGCGTGTTTGGCGTAAATTGTAAACTCAATTGTGGGCTAGTTTGGGCCAACTGGTTATATCGAGATAAAGCCCGATTTAAATGACGCATACTTACTGTGCCCAAATAAAAATTGACCAAAGCCGCCGCTCCAATCGTTGACAAATTAAATCCGTCAGATACTTTTCCAGGTTTAAGGAACGAATACACCGACAAGCCAAGTCCCACACTTGAAATCCAAGTCATCACTTTGCGCTGTGATTTATACCGGTAAAACGCCAAACTCACCTCTGGATCTTTCGATTCCAGTAAGGGAATTTGCAAGGCCAATGGATTCTCAATGACCTGCCGTTTGTACACATACTTAGTTCTAAAACCTTGTTGGATTTGCTCAATCGGGTACATTCGTTCACGGTTTTCTTCCTGCGCCATCGCTTGGGCAGACATAAGTACGAAAAGAAGTATACCTAAATGCTTGATTTTCACAAACCAACGTGTTTTTGTAGCCTGCAAAATTAGGGCTTATCTCATTGAATCAAAAGGATTTTTTGGATAAAATCCCTCGAAAAGATGTAGGCCAATGGGGGAAATGCACAAGTCAAGTGGAATATCATGCGCTTCAACATCGTCGATGCGCTGAACAGGTTCATCTAAACAGACGCCAATTTTTAGGGTGTCAGGCCGACAATCCTGCAAAAAGCGGTCGTAAAATCCCTTGCCGTACCCGACGCGATTTCCGTTAGCATCAAAAGCTAATAGGGGAATAATCACGAGGTCGATGTCTGTGATCGGTACTTTTTGGCATGTTTGAGGATTAGGTTCCTGAATTCCCCAATCCGAAGTGATGAGTGCATCGTTTGATGGCACATGATAGGCAACCATCTCAGATTCATTTTCTACCCTCGGAAAACAAAGCTGATGCCCCAATGACTCCAATGTTTCATGGATAAATGACATGTGAACTTCCCGGCGCTCCACAATCGGCTGGAAACTCATGATGCGATGTGGCAACTGAAAGCTCGTGATGAAATCCATGAACTCTTGTTGGAGCGACTCATTCAACAATCCAAACACATGTTCCGATACATTTTTACGTCGGGTTAATGCAAGCTGTCGGAGGCGTGATTTGTTCATGGATTTGGCCTTAACTATTCGGTATTTTTTCTTATTTTTGCCTCAATTTTGCCGATTATTTCATAAAAAACAACAAGACTGTGGCCTTTAAGGAATACAAAAATTTGGATTATGCTGCCGTGGCAGACGAGGTTCTAAATTTCTGGAAAGAGAATGATATTTTTGAGAAGTCTATTTCCTCACGTGAGGGAAAACCTACGTTTACTTTTTTCGAAGGCCCGCCTTCCGCGAATGGTACACCCGGGATTCACCACGTGATGGCGCGTACCATCAAGGATATTTTCTGCCGCTACCAAACCCTTAAGGGTAAACAAGTGAAACGTAAAGGGGGCTGGGATACCCATGGTCTTCCGGTCGAATTGCAAGTTGAGAAAGAATTAGGCATCACCAAAGAAGACATCGGAAAGTCCATTTCCGTCGAAGAATACAATCAAAAGTGCCGCGAAACGGTCATGAAATTCACGGATCAGTGGAATGATTTGACGCAGAAAATGGGCTATTGGGTGGATTTAGATAACCCCTATGTGACCTACCAAACTCCCTACATCGAAAGTGTTTGGAACTTGTTAAAGCGACTTTACGATAAAGGATTACTCTATAAAGGCTATACGATTCAGCCCTATTCTCCGGCAGCGGGAACGGGTTTGTCGTCACATGAATTAAACCAACCAGGCTGTTACCGCGATGTCAAAGACACCTCGCTCACCGCTCAATTTGAGGTGTCAAAAACAGCTAAATCTGCGTTTCTTTTTGATAAATCAGCGGGTGCTCCCGTATATATTTTAGCTTGGACGACGACTCCTTGGACTTTGCCTTCGAACGCTGCACTGACCGCTGGAAAAAATATTGCCTACGTTTTAGTCAAGACCTTTAATCCGTATACGTATTTACCAGTTCATGTCGTTTTAGCGAAGGATTTGGTGAAGAACTATTTCCAAGCCGCGGCTGAAAACGGAGATTTTGAGGCTTATAGCGCAGCTGAAAAGAAACCTGCTGCCATTCCCTATTCGATCGTTGACACATTTAAAGGTGCCGATATCGACGGAGTGGAATACCTGCAATTAATGCCCTATGTTCAGCCAAAAACACCTGCTTTTCGTGTCATATTAGGTGATTTTGTAACGACGGAAGATGGAACAGGCATTGTGCATACGGCGCCGACTTTTGGTGCGGATGACTTTCGGGTGTCCCAACAAAACAACATTCCGGCCATTATGGTGACGGATGAAAATGGGAAGGATGTGCCGTTAGTAAACCGACAAGGATGTTTCGTGCAAGAGGTAACAGATTATGCCCTGGAACCTGTGAAAGAGGCATATTTGACGGAAGAGGAGAAGGAAGCTGCTAAGGTTAAACAAGGAAGAGATAAATATTTATCGGTGGATGAGCGCATCGCGATCCAATTAAAAACCGAAAATAAAGCGTTCAACGTACAGAAATTTGATCACCCCTATCCGCATTGTTGGCGCACCGACAAGCCCGTCCTCTATTATCCATTGGACTCTTGGTTCATCAAAACGACCGCGGTAAAAGACAAGCTGATCGAATTGAATAATACCATCAATTGGAAACCAGAATCTACCGGAACGGGTCGGTTCGGAAACTGGTTGGAGAATTTAGTGGACTGGAATTTATCTCGTTCCCGCTATTGGGGAACGCCTTTGCCGATCTGGCGGACGGAAGATGGTTCGGAAGAATTATGCTTTGGATCTGTGGAAGATTTAGTTCAATCCTTACAAGCAGCGCTGAATTCAGGGAAATTAAACGCGGAACAAACCACAGGAAACGAAGCATTTATCGCCGCTGTGAAGTCGGGAGAAGCGGATTTACATCGTCCGTATGTGGATAATATTTTTGTATTAAGTGCCTCCGGAACTGTGATGGGCCGGGAGTCTGATTTGATTGACGTGTGGTTTGATTCCGGTGCGATGCCTTTCGCA
The DNA here is from genome assembly GCF_042715545.1 of Aquirufa avitistagni. Classification (NCBI taxonomy): domain Bacteria; kingdom Pseudomonadati; phylum Bacteroidota; class Cytophagia; order Cytophagales; family Flectobacillaceae; genus Aquirufa; species Aquirufa avitistagni. Next base: position 108,902 of record NZ_JBBKXZ010000001.1, read on the forward strand.
CAATGGCATTACCCATTCGAAAATCAGGAGATATTTAAGCAATCCTACCCAGCGGATTTCATCTCGGAAGGGGTGGACCAAACGCGCGGTTGGTTCTTCACGCTACATGCCATTTCGGCCATGGTGGAGGAATCGGTTGCCTTTAAAAATGTTGTTTCTACCGGATTAGTGCTTGATAAAAATGGCAATAAAATGTCTAAACGTTTGGGCAATGCCATTGATCCTTTTGATACGCTTTCGAAATATGGAGCGGATCCGACGCGCTGGTATATGATTACCAATGCGCAGCCATGGGACAACTTGAAATTTGATCTAGCTGGAATTACAGAAGTTCGTAATAAGTTCTTTGGTACCTTAACTAATACCTATAATTTCTTTGCTTTATATGCGAATTTGGATGGTTTTGCTCCCGAAGCTCATGGGGTAACGTCTCCTAATTTAACTGAATTGGACCGCTGGATTTTATCGAAATTGAGCAGTTTAGTGGCTGAAGTTGACGAGGCTTTTGCCGCTTATGAACCTACCAAAGCGGGTCGTGCAGTGCAGGATTTTGTGTGTGATCATTTGTCCAACTGGTATGTGCGTTTATCGAGACGTCGCTTCTGGAATCCGGAGGATACCAACCAAGGAATTTCGCCGGATAAGGCAGCCGCTTATCAAACATTGCATACGTGTTTAGCGACTGTAGCCCAACTCATGTCGCCGATCGCGCCGTTTTACGGAGATTGGTTATACAAGAATTTGACGGGAGAGGAGTCGGTGCATTTGACCAACTTTACCACCGTCAATAACTCGTGGAGAAATCCAGATTTAGAAGCTTCGATGGACATGGCGCAACGTATTTGTTCGCTCGTACACTCGTTGCGTAAGGTGCATAAATTGAAAGTGCGTCAGCCTTTGGCACAAGTTTTAGTTCCGGTTTTGCAAGAATCTGTGCGCGAGCAAATTCGCCGCGTGGAAGATTTGATCAAGTCGGAGGTGAATGTCAAAATGGTCAATTACCTAGATGACGCCTCGGGTGTTTTAAGCAAAAAAGTGAAACCAAATTTCAAGGCTCTAGGGCCAAAATTCGGGAAAGATATGAAGGCCGTTGCCGATGTCATCACCGGCATGTCGGCCGCTGATTTGGCAACGATTGAAAGTACGGGAGCTTCAAATCTGCACGGATTTGACATTGCATTGGCTGATATTGAAATCTTGACGGAAGATATGCCAGGTTATTTGACCGCTTCGGAAGCTGGGATGACGATTGCCTTGGATAATACCTTGACGCCGGAATTAGTCAGCGAAGGAATGGCGCGTGAATTTGTGAATCGGATTCAGAATTTGCGGAAGGATTCGGGTTTTGATGTCGTGGACAAAATTAGCATTTTAGTGCAGTCGAGTTCGGCGGAATGGAATGCGAGTATCACGGATTTTGCGAGCTATATTCAGCAGGAAGTTCAAGCGGTGACGTTGGAGATTGTTCCTACTTTATCGGGCGCCTCGTCTGAGTTGACATTTGATGATTCTACCTTACAAGTTCAAGTAGCGATTTTCAACTAAATCTAACATGGTTTTCAATTCCCTACAATTTTTGGTGTTTTTTGGGATTGTGACCAGTGCCTATTTTTTATTGGCTCACCGTTTCCGGTGGGCCCTTTTACTTTTTGCTTCCTGCTATTTTTACATGGCCTTTATGCCCATCTATTTGGGTATTTTGGGATTCACGATTGTCGTGGATTATTTCGCAGGGATTTACTTGGAGCGTTTTGAAGGCGCCACCAAAAAATGGTTTCTCGCGCTGAGTTTATTAGCCAATGTGGGTGTGCTGGCCATCTTTAAATATTATGGTTTTCTTACCGATAATCTGACGGGAGTTGGCCATTTGTTTGGGATGGAATTCAATTTTCCTGCCTTGAAAATTTTACTGCCCATCGGACTTTCGTTTCATACATTTCAGGCGATGAGTTATACGATCGAGGTATATCGAGGGCATCAAAAAGCGGAACGGAATTTTGGGATTTACAGCCTTTACGTGATGTTTTATCCGCAGCTGGTAGCTGGGCCGATTGAACGTCCCCAAAATTTGATTCATCAATTTTACGAAAAACACTCTTGGGATACCGATCGAGTCAAACTCGGTTTACTGCAAATGGCTCAGGGACTTTTTAAGAAAGTGGTCATCGCAGATCGCTTGGCGCTGTTAGTTGACAGGGTTTATGGAGATTTAGGTTCGCAATCCGGGGGCTCACTAATATTAGCTGCGGTCTTTTATTCGTTTCAGATTTACTGCGATTTCTCAGGGTATTCTGATATCGCCATCGGAGCAGCGCGTGTGATGGGTTTCAATTTAATGGAGAATTTCAATGCGCCATACAGCGCCAAATCCATCCCTGAATTCTGGCGTCGCTGGCATATTTCACTTTCGACCTGGTTCAAGGATTACGTGTATTTTTCACTGGGGGGTAATCGCGTTTCTGTTCCTCGCTGGTATCTGAACATCATGATTGTGTTTGTGTTGTCAGGAATTTGGCATGGAGCTAGTTGGAATTTTGTCATCTGGGGTGCCTTGCATGGCGGATTTCAATTGCTGGGTTTAACGATTAATCGAATGTTTCCTTCACTGGCTGCCGATGCGCAATCGGGCATCAGTTTGTGGATGTATCGTTTGTGGACGTTTAGTTTGGTGACGCTTGCGTGGGTGTTTTTCCGCTTGCCTCATTTTTCAGATATCCGTTTATTCTTCCGAGGGTTATCGGAGCCGTTGGGAATAGGTACGCTCGGTTTAAAACCTGCCGAAATAGGCTTTAGTGTGGCATTAGTTATCGGATTATTGATCTATGATGTTCGCGGCAAGCTTCGTTCAAAAGATTTTGTGTGGCTCATGCCCTTATTCATTGCATGTATTTATTTCTTTGGTGTTTTTAGTTTGAAACAGTTTATCTATTTCCAATTCTAACATGAAAAAAATAGTCGCCCTTTTCGTGTTTTTCATCTGCCTGCTTGCGCTACTCGTGAGTAGTTCCGAGCGAGGTATGCGGATGTTAACGAAAGAGCGCTATGCCGGTGCTGGCATTTTGAATTCGGATAAATATGCCTTTGGGGATTTGTATGGGTTATCTTATTTGCCGGAGTTTCGGATTGCGAAACAAGAGAAATTTACTGAAGTTCCTTCCGGGCTTCCGGCCGAAAAGGATCTTGATTTATTTGTCGTAGGCGATAGTTATTTATATAGTTATTTGGACACGCTACCGGATTATTATGCTCGGGTTAATCAGCTAGATTTCAGACGCTGGGAACATGTGCCCGTTCGTGCGGAGGCCTTTACATCGGGGCGCAAAAAGGTGTTATTGATTGAGTCGGTGGAGCGAAATATAGCCAATGTGATTGCTTTAGAGCGTATTAGGGCCGTTTTCGAACCGACACCCCCTCCGGCATTGCCGTGGTGGGAACAATGGAATGAGGCTATCAAGTCGGCCTTATATCATCCAACCCTAGAATCCAATTTGGAATTTACGCTATTCAACCTGGCGCTCCTTTCGCCTATCAAAGCATGGAAAGCCACTTGGAATGACCGCGTATTCGGTCGGCTTGCGCGCGAGGTCCACCGCTCAAAATCGGGTGATCGTTTGTTTATGCAAGAAACGGTGGATGCGCAGGAAAAAGGTAGTTCGTACCGGGAGATTTCAGAAGATGAGGTCAATAGAACTGTGCAAAAAATGGAGGAGATTCAAGCGTTTTATCTTTCGAAAGGATTTGATTTAGTTTTATTCTCCTTTATGCCAAACCCAGTTTCCTTGTTGGAGGCAGAAAAAGGCAATCAGTATTTGGCCCGAATTCAGGCTGCCGGAGCTGGGAAGTTGACAATCATCGATCCCTCTCCACGATTAAAGTCGAATGCAAGTCAATATTTTTATCAGTCTGATTCCCATTGGAATCAACGCGGGGCGCGTGTTTGGCTTGACCAATTGAATGAAGTGCTGCGAGGTGCTCAACTGTAATATGCGCGCAATCTTATTGATTCTTTTCTGTTTATTGGCCAACATACCCTTCGTGGATGCGCAAAAAAAAGGCGTGTTATCTCCGGCTAAGCAAGAGGAGTTGATGGCGGAGGGAATGCGCTATTATACGAAAGGTGATTATGAGGAGGCGATTTTAGTTTGGGAAAGCATGCTGCCGTATGTCAAACAGGAGGCTGCCCTCTATTTTTATCTGGCAAAATCACATGTCGCTTTAGCCAAACCTGCGCTTGCCTTGCCCCATGCGAAAAAAGCGAATGAACTCTCGCCCTATTCGTTGGATTATGGCTTGTTCTACAGTGAATTGTTGATGCAAGAACGCCGGTTCGATGAAATGATCGCTTGTTTACGTCAGTTATCGCAATATGATGAATCCCAGCCGGATGTCAATTTGCTTTTGGCCCAAGCGTATTTGTTTAATGAGCAAGGAGATTTGGCCTTGGAGGCGCTGGAAAAGGCGAATCGCTGGGTTGGAGAATATCCAGAAATCATTCGAACGAAGCAGTTTATCCTCTTAAAAAAGAAACGCTTGTTAGACGCGCTGAACTTGGGTGCGCAATTGATGGAGCAGGAGGAAGGCGAGACCTTATTTTCGTGGGATCAGATGGATGTTGCTTGGGAGCTAAGCCAGGGGGATTCGTTGCGCGCTGCGTATCAACGTTTGTCGGAGCGCTTTCCATCCGAGGGACAGATTCCCTTATTGCTCACCCATGTGTTTTTACAAACCAAAGATTTTGGCGCTGCACTTGGTCAATTGCATGCAGCTTCGGAGGATCGATCACTTTATCCCGAGATGATTTCCCAAGTTGCCTTGAAGGTGTTTGAGTTAATTGATACTAAGGAAAAGTGGTCGGCAGCCTTAGATGTGACGCAGCATTTTATTCAAATGTATCCGGAGGAACCTCGTTTTCTGGCCATTCGCGGAGATCTGCAGGTTAGTGCTCAAGACTTTACGAGTGGCTTAGCTAGTTATTTGCAAGCGGCTCGTTTGGGTAAAAGTAAGTTAGAGGTATGGGCCCGAATTATCCAGTTGGACTTTGAATTAAATGCCATTGATAGTGCCATTGTGCATGCGCAGGAGGCTTTGGTGCTTTGGCCTACCCATGGATTTTTTCATTTTCAAAAGGGTTTTGGTCAGTATATCAAAGGGGATTTAAAAGGTTCTTTGGTTTCATTAGAACTGGCCAAGTCAAATTTGAAGTCAGAAGATGCCTGGGATGTTCAGTTGTTTTCCATTTTAGGCGATGTGTATCAGGCGCAGAAAAGGTATCGCGATTCAGAGAAATCGTTTGATTATGTGCTGCGAAAGCAACCGGAGGATGAGCATGTGCTAAACAATTACAGTTATTATTTGTCTTTAAGAAAGGAGCGATTAGAGGAGGCGGCAGCCATGTCGAAGAAATTAGTACAGAAATTTCCTACGAATGGGACTTATTTGGATACTTATGCGTGGGTTTTGTACCAGCAGGGTTTCTATACGGAAGCGCTCGTTTATTTAGAATTGGCGGTTGCGGATAAAGATCCAGCGGGCGCCACGGTGTGGGAGCATTTAGGCGACACCTTGTACCAATTGAAACGTATCGAAGATGCGGTGGTAGCTTGGAAGCATGCCAAAAAACTAGTGGGTGAAAATCTAATACTCGATAAAAAGATCGAGATGAAGCGAATTATCGAAAATTGAGATATTTTTGTATACTTTTTAAGGCTTACCGGTAACTATGCGCTACGTAATTTGCATCCTTTGTTTCTTGTTTGTGAGCGCATGCCAGCGAAAGCAGTCGGCTGTGATCGTGCAGGTCAACAAGCCAGATTCATTAGTTCGAGACACGGTTCAGGCGGAAGTGAAAAAGGTAGAAGTGCCGCTCATTCCAGAGGCAGATCGTCGCGAGGCTGTGGAGGATTTACGCTTCAATTACCTAAAAGCAAAATCACGTGTTGTTTGGAAATCGGGCAATAATCAAGACAATTATACCGTTGACATACGCATGAAGCGCGATAGCATCATTTGGGTAAACATTGGCCAAGTGGGAGTTTCTGGGGCGACGGGTGTATTTGACCAACAGCATTTACGGTTTTATCAAAAGATCAATGGGCAATATTTTGATATGTCGTATGATAGCTTGAGTACCATGATGGGGTTCAAGGTTGACTTCCGGATATTGCAGTCGCTGATTGTGGGGAATCAACCGTTCAAGCGGAATAATTCACGGGTCATTCGGGAGAATGAAAACATCATTATTAAGCAGGATTCGGGACGAATTAAGATTGATAATATGGTGGGCCCTAATCGAAAATTGAAAAAATTGTTAGTGAACGATGAGCCGAGCACCAATAAATTAACCATGGATTTTGAGGAGTTTACCAGCTTGAATCAAGTGGTTTTCCCCTTTAGTAGTTTGATTACGTTGGATGTTAAAAATAAAGAGAACAAGCAGGTGAAGACGGTGATTAGCATCAAATATTCCAAAGTAGAATTGATGGACACGCCATTGGAATTTCCATTTCGTGTTCCTGTTAAATTATTGAATTCAAAACCATGAGATATCTGTTTGTTGTAGTTTGTTTGATTTGGAGTTTTTCGTTGCCTGCTCAGGTAGAAAAGAAGGCGCAGTTAGAGCAGCAGAAAAAGGACAATTTGGCTAAGATCAAGGAGTTGAATTCCATTATTTCGCGTACGTCCAAAAAGAAAAATGCATCCATAGGTAAACTGAATGTGTTGAAGCAGCAGATCGGGGTGCAGAAAAAGCAGATTAATTTATTGAATGAAAACCAACAAATCTTAGCGGCGGAAGCAACGAAGCTTGCGCGGGAAAGCGATGTCCTGGCAGCTAAGTTGGAGCGCTTAAAAAAGAACTATGCCCTGATGTTGTTTGAGTCACAAAAAGTTTCCACAGTCTCAAATAAAATCAGTTTTTTGATTTTGTCGAATGATTTTGGGCAATTTACCCGTCGATTGGATTTTCTTCGTCAGTTTACGAAAAATCGAAAAGAGCAGGCGAATAAAATATTTGAGACGCGTCAAGATTTAATGACCAAAAAGCAGCAAGTGATCTTCAAGAAGAATGAGGAGAAGAAGGTGATTGTTGAAAAGGAACAAGAAACCAAGACACTTGAGGTGTTGAAGACCAAGGAGAATAAGGTGGTTACGGTGTTGACCCAACAAGAGAAAAAGTTACGTACGGAATTGGAACGTAAGAAATTGTCTATTCGGAAGTTGGATAATTTAATTGCCGGAATCGTACAACGCGAGATTCAAAAGTCGATGGAGCGTGAGCGCAAGCTACGTCAAGCAGCTCAAGCACGTAAGTTAGAAGTAAACAAACCTGCTTTACCGAAGGTGAAATTGGAAGAAGGAGTGGTGAAGAGATCGGAAAAATTAGGCGTAGAGGAGCAGCCAAAAGCAGAAACAAAATTGGAAGCGAAAGCTGAGAAGAAAGAAACTGTTAAAGAAAAGGCTGTTGTGGCTGAAAAAGCGGAGCCAGCATTGAATTCGAATACCTATTATATGAATGCAGAGGAGGCGAAATTAGCGAGTTCATTTAGTGCCTTACGCGGACGGATGCCGTTCCCAGTTCCTTCCGGATTTATCTCAGATCACTTTGGTGTTCATAAACACCCTATTTTGAAGGGAGTGATGATCAATAACAACGGAATTGATATTCAAACGTCACCGGGCTCTCCTGTGCATACCGTATACGATGGCGTAGTGCAGTCGGTGGTGAATATACCGGGAATCAATATGGTGGTAGCGATCCAACATGGAGACTATTTTACCGTATATAGTAAGTTGGCTGGCGTATCTGTCAGTACGGGTCAAAAGGTGAAAACTGGCCAACGGATCGGATCGGTAGCTTCGGATGAAGATGGAACGTCGGAAATTAATTTCCAGGTTTGGAAAAATACGGTACGCCAAAACCCTGAAGTTTGGTTGCGCCGTTAAATTTTATACAAGACGCGTAGGCTGATATTTCGACCTTGGTCATCTGTAAAATATCGGAAGCGATTGAGATAATCGCGGTAAGATGTATTCAGGGCATTATTAATGCGAATTCCCACATCTATTTTCTTGAGGTTTATTCCCCAATTCGCTTGTACTAATTGGTAGCCTTTGGGCGGTTCCGAGTAATCGGATCCTGGTTCCACGCGCGTTTGTCTGCTCACTTGAACGAGGCCAACACTCACATATTGTTTGTCCTGCATCCATCGGTAGGTCAACGTATATTCAAAACGGTTTGCGGGAATATTTACGAGGTAACGTTTGTTGGCCGACGAGTTGTCAATTGCTTGGACGATACTCGTTTTATGTTGTAATACAAGTTTAGGTGTCAATTGATAGTTGACTTGCGCATCGATACCACTAAAAAGTGCATTGATTTGTTCGTATTGAAAAACTGGAAATGCGCCACGTACGGTGGTAAAGTATTCGGCCACGCCACGCGTAACCATGGGCTTCAAATAAATAAAGTTTTGAATGTAATTATGGTATACGCCTACTTCAATTTGCCATTTGTTGGCATCAATTAACGTGTTTAAGCTGGCATTATAGGCCGTTTCCCCAGTCAAGTTGGGATCTCCAATCTCGAATGCGGCCGCACCGTGGTGAACACCATACGAAAACAATTCATTCACACCTGGAGTACGAAAAGCGCGCGCTAGGATGAGGTGATTGGTCCATTTTTCTGACCAATGATATTTGAGTCCCGCGCTACCTGATAGACCCGTGAACTGATTTTTATTTCGGTTGATGATGGTTGAATAATTGATTTTTGGTCGATAGACATCGATTATTTTTTGGTCGACACGTAGGCCAACTTCAAATTCAAATTTTTCCTTGATCAAGCGTTCGATCGCAAAAACGCCTAAGGTATGTTGGAAGTAATTCGGAAGCAGGCTGGATGTTAATGTGGGTGTGTTTACACTTCTGCCCGAAGTTAAATTGCCTTGCGATTGTAGGTTAAAGCCAAATTGTCCTTTCCATTTTTTGTCGGTGTTTGCCTCATCTAATACAAGTTCGCTCGTAAACGTATGGAGTAAGAAACGTAAATTATTTACACCTCTACCGGCGCGCAGTACGTCTAGTTCGAGTCGTTCATTGTTTTGAAAGGCAATCGTTCCGCGTATGGTTTGACCTGATGCGAATTTATATTGCGATTTAAACTTGCCCAAACTGTGGTTTATATCTTGATTTGGACGGGATATTTCTCTGCTGAATTCCAAGGGAGTAAATGCTTCAAAAGGTCTTGAACGAGCAATCGATTTTTCAAGATCATTGACATTTCCGATGTGGGAGCCCAAATAGATTCCAATAACGGAGTGAAAATGACTAATAAATAAATCATTTGACCAGTTGTTTTTTTTGTAGCCAATGGCTGCAGAAAAATTCTCCTCCTGAACACCTGTATTCGCCAAAAAGTAGTCGGCCGTACGTATATTCCCTCCATTTTTCAGCGTACCTTGCACCCGCCATCCCCAGCCATTTGCGCGGTTAATACCTCCTTCTACCATGCCCGACAGAACTCCTTGTCGGCCATTTGTAAAATAAATCGATTGTATTTCTCCTTTCACCCCAGCGCTATCGGGTAGTGCATCGGGTTCCATCATGACCATTCCGCCGATGGCGTCACCGCCATAGCGCAACCCACCGGGACCTTTAATTACTTGTATGTTTTTGGATACGAATGGATCTACTTCGGGCGCGTGTTCGCTTCCCCATTGCTGACCCTCTTGTCGGATGCCATGGTTTAGAATAATTACCCTGGCCGAGTGCATGCCGTGAATAACGGGTTTCGAGATGGTACTACCTGTTTGTAAACTTTGCACGCCACTGATTCCGCGCAACATTTCTCCTAAACTTAAACCGTCTCGTTCGGCTCTTTCTGTTTCACTGAGGTTGCCGCGAAGTTGGGCACTACTCTCACTTTTTTTTCCGCTGACGACGACCTCTTGGAGGTGTTCGTCATGACTTTCTAGCGTGAAATTTTCGTTGTGATTGGCTTCGTCTTGAATGGATATTGGAATTTCTATCGCATCAAAACTGCTCATTCTGCAGATCAATGTATAGGCACCAGGACAAAGGGATTGGATTTTGAAATGACCTTTACGGTCGGATAGGGCAAACTTATTTGTCCCTTTTATATATATATAAGCCCCAGAAATGGTCTCTTTTGTTTCTTTGGCGGTCACATTTCCCTCTAAGGTACAGGTACATGAAGCTTGTCCGAAGAGCGAGCTTGTTGAACCTATAAACCAAAAGAGTAAAAATATTTTACGAAACATGACGTTCGGATAGGGGGATAAATATACGCTAAAATAGGCTGAAAAGCATAATAATTGATAACGCCAACGAACTTACAAATAGATGCCAAAAACTTGTCAAAAAAATTTTGTTTAATTTTTTTTGAAAATTCTTAAACAAACATTTGTTTTGTTTAATCTTTTTATAAATTTGTTAAACAAAATCAACAATTCAAGATGACGGCGTTAGAATTTTCTTATCAAGTAGGTAATTTTTCCAAGTTTTTAAAGCCATTTGCTTTACGATTGACACGTGATGGGGATGATGCAAATGATTTGGTACAGGACACTTTAGTTAAAGCATATACGAATCGTGAAAAGTATATGGATGGAACGAACTTGAAAGCATGGTTATTTACGATCATGAAGAACACGTTCATTACACAATATCAACGCATGGTTCGTCGGAACACATTCATCGACACAACCGAGAATTTACACTTCATCAATTCTTCAGAATCTGTTCAAATCAACGCAGCTGAGTCTACGTTTATGCGAGAGGATATCAACTTGGCTTTGAGCCATACGGAGGAGATGTATCGTGTTCCATTTCTTTTATATTTTGAGGGATTCAAATATCATGAAATTGCTGATGAATTAGGTTTGCCGATTGGTACAGTCAAAAACCGAATTCACATTGCAAGAAAGTCTTTAAAGCAGCATTTACAAATGTATGCATAGGTAATTACGTTTTTTTTGGTTAACAGAGGAGGAAGTAAAAAGTCAGATTTTATCTGACTTTTTCTTTGTCAGGATAACGGGAGAGAATTCCTATATTTGTTTCTTATATGAAGAAGATAATAGTTATTGGTGCTGGATTTTCCGGCTTATCTACAGCCACAGCACTGGCGGATCAAGGATATGAGGTAGAGATTTTCGAGAAAAATGATCAGGCAGGTGGACGTGCACGTGTATTTTCTGAAAAGGGATTTGTGTTTGATATGGGTCCCAGCTGGTATTGGATGCCCGATATTTTTGAAGATTACTTTGGTCGCTTTGGGAAAAAGCCTTCTGATTATTACAATTTAGTCCGGTTAGATCCTTCGTATTCCGTGATATTGGCTGATGAGCAAATCATTAATATGCCTGCGAGTTACACGGCGTTAAAATTATTATTTGATTCGATTGAGCCGGGTGCCGGAAATGCGTTAGATCGTTTTTTGGAACAAGCCGCTTATAAGTATAAGGTGGGCATTCAAGAATTTGTTTGGAAGCCATCGACGAAAATCACCGAATTTTTGAGTCTACGTATCTTGATAGACGCCCTTCGAATGGATGTTTTTCAATCGTTTTATAGCCATGTTCGGAAGTATTTCAAATCACCAACGCTCTTGAAATTGATGGAATTTCCCATCTTATTTTTGGGAGCCATTTCGCAAAATACGCCTGCCATGTATAGTTTAATGAACTATGCAGAAATCAAATTGGGTACTTGGTATCCGATGGGCGGCATGCACAACATTGTCAGAGGCATGGTTGCGCTAGCAGAAGAAAAAGGTGTGAAGATTCGGACTAACATGGAGGTTACGGGTTTTGGCATTACCAATGGTCGGGTACAGTCTGTCAAAACGACAACTGGAACTTGGGAGGCGGACGCCGTCGTAGCTAGTGCAGATTATCACCATGTAGAAGAATTGCTGGGAGAAGCCTATCGGAATTATGATGAGGCTTACTGGGATAAACGCGTGATGGCGCCTTCTTCCTTACTATTTTATTTAGGGATAAATAAACGTTTGCCACGCTTAAAACACCATAATTTGTTTTTTGATCGTGATTTCTCCGTGCATTCGCATGAGATTTATACGGAGGCTTCTTGGCCTTCTGATCCGCTTTTTTATGCTTCGGCACCTTCCGTAACAGATCCTTCTGTGGCACCGGAAGGGTGTGAAAATGTCTTTTTATTAATTCCAGTAGCACCTGATTTGGTCGATACGGAGGAGGTTCGCGAAAAGTATTTTACGCAATTGATGGATCGTTTGGAGGCGTATTGCGGTGTATCGATTCGTGATTCAATCGTCTATAAACGCTCCTATGCGCACCGAGATTTCATCGGAGATTATCATGCATTTAAAGGAAATGCCTACGGTTTGGCTAATACATTAATGCAAACGGCCATTTTGAAGCCAAGTTTAAAAAATAAGCATGTGGCAAACTTGTTCTATACGGGCCAATTAACCGTACCAGGACCAGGCGTTCCCCCGTCGCTTATTTCAGGTTTAGTCGTCGCTAAGGAAGTTGACAAATCATTTAACTAGTCAAATGGATTTATATTTAAAGGTTTCACTCGATTCAAGTAAGCTGTTAACACAAGCTTATTCTACCTCATTTTCTTCTGGTATTCGTACGTTAGACAAGCAATATCACGAGGCAATTTATGCAATTTATGGATTTGTGCGGTTGGCCGACGAGATTGTGGATACCTTTCATGATCAAGATAAGCAAGCGCTTTTAGCGCGATTCCGAGCGGATACCTTTCAGGCGATTGAAGAAGAAATTAGCTTGAATCCGATTTTACATTCATTTCAATGGGTGGTGAATACATTTCAAATTGGCCATGATTTGATTGATGCATTTTTGGTTTCCATGGAAATGGATTTAACAGATCGTGTCTACGATGTTGAAACCTATAAAACATATATATACGGATCGGCAGAAGTAGTGGGTTTAATGTGCTTACGAGTTTTCTGTTTGGGGGATTCAGCACAATATGACTTCTTACGAGCGGATGCCTGTGCGTTGGGTTCAGCCTTTCAAAAAATTAATTTTTTACGGGATATCAAGTCAGATTTTGACGAGCGTGGACGGGTGTATTTCCCGGGTGTTAATTTTGAAACGTTTTCCGATACGGAGAAGAAAGAAATTGAAGCGGATATCCAATTGGATTTTGATGCGGGATTGCGTGGCATTGAAAATTTGCCCAAAGCTGCGCGTAAAGGCGTTCTACTCGCATACGAATATTACATTCGTTTATTTGAAAAGATTAAGGCGCTGCCCGCTTCGCGCGTGAAGGAGGAGCGGATTCGTGTACCAGATTGGGAAAAATTATTGATCTATCTACGCGTGTAATATGGATTTTTGGCTAATCCTTGTTTTGCTGGGCACCATGGCATTTTTATATGCGTCCGTTGGACATGGTGGAGCATCTGGCTATCTGGCCGTTTTAGCGCTGTTTAGTGTGTCACCTGTGGTCATGAAGCAATCAGCTCTTTTATTGAACTTAGGTGTATCGTTGATGTCGTTTATGGCATTTTACCAACAAGGATTTTTTAAGTGGCGCTTGTTTTGGCCGTTTGCCTTGGGCTCTATTCCGGCTGCATTTATAGGGGCAAAAATACCCTTGAGTGAGTCGACCTATAAACAAGTATTGGGGGCTTGCTTGTTGATTGCTGTTTTTCGCATGCTGACTTCCTTGCGTGAATCGCAGTCAAAGCCACTTCCATTGTGGGCAGGATTAACTGCTGGATCCTTCATCGGTTTACTTTCAGGTATGATTGGAATTGGGGGAGGGATTATTTTGAGTCCTGTCTTATTGTTATTTCGGTGGGCTAATGTAAAAGAGGCCGCAGCCGTTTCGGCACTATTTATATTTGTTAACTCCCTTTCTGGTTTGGCGGGTTTAAAAACCTGGGTTCCGCTAGATCAATCATCTCTGATCTATTGGTTGCTGGTGTCACTTCTGGGCGGTTTTTTAGGTGCGCGGTGGGGCGCGCGTTTTGCGTCAAATACCAAAGTAAAGTGGGTACTCGCTTTGGTACTCATCATCGCGTCAGGTAAATTGTGGTTTGTTTAAAATCGATATGATAGAAAACGTAAATCAAGATACGGGATTTGGGGAGCGCAGCACCGATATGGGTGGTCGCATGGTGAATAAGGATGGCACCTACAACATTCGCCGGATTGGGATTCATGTGCATCACCGCATGAGTAATTATCAAAATATGCTGACCATGCCTCGGTGGCGGTTTTTGATTGTTATATTTTTGGTCTACCTGTTAATCAATTGCGTGTTTACGGCGTTGTATTGGTTCACGGGCCCTACTGGATTGGAAGGCATTCAGCATCAAGATGATGCGGTAGGCCAACTAAAAGAGTTGTTCTTTTTCTCTACCCAGACATTAACTACGGTGGGGTATGGACGTGTAAATCCGGTAAGTGAAATGGCGAATTGGATTGCGGCGATTGAGTCGCTGGTGGGATTTCTTTCCCTAGCCATCGCCACAGGTCTTTTATATGGGCGTTTTTCGCGTCCGCGTGCATTCATTCGCTTTTCAAATCTGATTGTGCATACGAATTACAAAGGAGGTAAGGCCTTGATGTTCCGATTGGTATGTTTTAAAGACGATCATTTGTTGATGAATGCAGAAATCAAAGTCAATGTGCGTATTGTGACTCCTGAAAATACGTATCGTTTTTATAACCTTCGCTTAGAGCGAAGCCATGTGGATAGCTTAGTGTTAAACTGGACGGTCGTTCATCCCATTGATGAGGATAGCCCTTTTTATGGCTTGTCTCAAAAGGAGATTGTGACGTTGCAACCTGAAATTGCAGCTAATTTGACGGGTTTTGATGAGGTGTACTCATCCATCGTCGTTGCACGCATGTCTTATGCCATTCAGGATTTCAAATTTGGATTCAAGTTCTTACCCATGTATTTCAGTAAGTCTAAGCGGACTGATTTGGACTTATCTAAATTGAACCTGATCGATCAGGAATAAAAAAATCTCGAATAGGAGCCTATTCGAGATTTTTTTATCAGTTTCCTGGAGTAAATTATTAGTTTTTCGAACCAGTCACAGCCCCTGCTTTTTTAGCGTTTTGAGCTTCCTGCATTGGATTTTGTCCTCCACCATAGCTACGTGGTTGCGCCTTGAATAGTTGTACGCGGGTTGGTTGTACAGGTTCGCGTGGATACGAATTATCATCTGTATCGATGTCCGCAATTTCAAAGTATGGGTCTAGCGCCCATTTAACGACTTTTTTCGATGTAGGAATAATTTTCTTCGCCTCTACGTCATTCAAGCGCCACACCTCGGCAGGGAAACGAAGTACTTCGTCGGTACCATCTTCGTAGGTCAACTTAACAATTACGGGCATCGGTAAACCGCCTTTGTTTTTGAAGTTCACTACGTAGAAGTTTTTACCTTCTGAAACTAATTTGCGCTCTTCATCTGATAAGCCACCCAAGTAATCTTGGTACTTTTTCTTCTCTGCGTCTGATGTCGCAAAGCGGTCATAGGTATTGTAGAAATCTGTTAAATCAGGATTCTCTTCTACAACGGTCGATTTGATATCTGTTTTGTTACGAATATTCGAAATCGTTTGGCGTTTTGCCTCAGCTTTTGCTTTTTCCGTTGCCTTTTTAGCTACCGGATCCATATTGTCTACGCCAAACCACTCAACCGTTTCAATGGATTGATTCACCGGCTCTGTTCCGTAGAACCATCCGCGCCAAAACCAATCTAAATCTACGCCCGATGCATCTTCCAACGTACGGAAGAAATCAGCTGGATAAGGTTGCTTAAAGGCCCAACGGCGTGCATATTCTTTGAATGCATAATCAAATAGCTCACGACCCATGACAGTCTCACGCAAGATATTCAAAGCCGTTGCTGGTTTTGCATACGCATTGTTTCCGAAGTCCATAATGTTCTCTGAATTTGCCATGATAGGCACTTGATTCTTCGAATCCAAGCGCATGTAAGGCACAATGTTTTGTGGTTCTCCACGGCGCGCTGGGAAATTACGATCCCATTCTTGCTCAGCTAAATATTGACAAAAAGTGTTTAAACCTTCATCCATCCAGGACCACTGACGCTCATCCGAATTGATAATCATAGGGAAAAAGTTGTGACCCACTTCGTGAATGATGACACCAATCATCCCATTTTTCACATTCTCCGTATAGGTACCATCCGCCTCTGGCCGACCGCCATTAAAGGATATCATTGGATATTCCATACCGCCACCTAAAGTCGCATGACATGAAATCGCTACCGGATATGGATAAGCAATCGTTCTTTTTGAATAAGAGCGTAGTGTATGTGCTACGACCATTGTTGAATATTTTCCCCAAAGTGGGTTTGCTTCTTTTGAATAGTAGGACATCGCCCATACTTTTTTGCCTTCTACATCAACCTGCAAGGCATCCCAAATAAATTTACGGGATGCTGTGAACGCAAAATCACGTACATTATCTGCTTTAAATACCCAAGTTTTTTTGCCCGTTGGCTTACCTTTCTCCGCCGCCTCTGCTTCAGCTTGCGTCACGATTTCCACCGGACGTGTGGCTGTTTTTGCTTGCTCCCAACGCTTTAATTGGGTCGAGGTCATGACTTGATTTGGGTTAACTAATTCTCCGCCAGCGCCAACAACCAAGTCGTTTGGTGCCGTGATGGCTACTTTATAGTTACCAAAGTTTAAGGTAAACTCACCTTGGCCCATGAATTGTTTGTGTTGCCAGCCATACACATCATTGTAAACGGCCATACGTGGGAACCAGTGTGCGATAAAATAATTTGCATTACCATCTTTGGCAAAAAACTCATAGCCAGAACGGCCATAGTATTCCGTAATCAAATAATTCCAGTCGATGTTAAAACTCACGGATCCGCCCGATTTTACGGGAGTAGGTAAATCAATGCGCATCATCGTTTGATTAATGGTATGGCGCAATGGATTCCCTTTCGCATCTTTCACGGCGGTGATTTTATATCCGAAATCCTTAGGGTTTGTCAAATCTTTGAAAGCAGAGGCAGGAATGCCATTTTTGATTTCACCTGTCGCAGTTGTTTTACTTGCCGAATTTTTCTCAAATAAATTTTGGTCTAATTGAATCCACAAATATGGCAATTCATCTGGTGAATAATTGAAATAGGTAATCGTTTCAGTACCTGTAATTTTCCGATTGATATCGTCCAATTCCACCTTGATATCGTAGTCGGCACGTTGCTGCCAATAATCTTTCCCCGGTGATCCACTTGCTGTGCGATATGAATTTGGCGTAGGAAGGGTCGATTCCAATTGTTCGAAACGACCGTTGGCATTAAATGCCGTTTGCGCGAATGTTGGCCATGCGATGATTAGCAACAAACCAACCTTAATAAGTTTATACATAATGAAGTAGTGTTTTGCCAAAAATAAAAAAAACTATTTATAATCATACCATTATATACTTGCTAACTGTGCTATACTATGCTAAAAAATTAACGAAAGCGTTTGGATTAAACGCTAGAATTTGTAGTTTTGGACCTTATCAAGCAAAAAAATACCATATTTTTCAAATCTTATGAGCGTATTAATTGGACAAAAAGAATATTTCAAAGGAATTGGTCAAATCAAATTTGAAGGTCCTGAATCAGATAATCCCTTAGCATTTCGCTATTACGATGAAAATCGAATGATTGCCGGTAAATCCATGAAGGAGCACTTGCGCTTCGCCATAGCTTATTGGCATTCTTTCTGCGGCGATGGTGCAGATCCATTTGGTCCAGGAACACATCATTATCCTTGGGATGTTGCGTCTGATGCGCGTCAGCGTGCTGCCGACAAAGCAGATGCTGCGTTTGAATTTATTACTAAAATAGGTGCGCCATTTTACTGCTTTCATGATGTGGATGCAATCGAAGGGCATAATGATCCGAAGGAATTCACGGATCGAATGAAATTCATCACGGATATTTTCGAGAAAAAACAAGCAGAAAGTGGAGTGAAGTTATTGTGGGGAACGGCCAACTTGTTTTCGAATGAACGCTATATGAATGGTGCGTCTACGAATCCGAATTTTGAGGTAGTTGCTCATGCAGGTGCCCAACTAAAAGGAGCGATCGACGCGACGATCAAATTAGGTGGCGGCGGATATGTGTTCTGGGGAGGTCGCGAAGGGTATATGACCTTATTGAACACGGATATGAAGCGTGAGCGGGAACATTTTGCACGTATGTTACACACTTGTGTGGAATATGCACGACGCAATGGTTTCAAAGGAAAGTTCTTTATCGAGCCAAAACCATGTGAGCCAACTAAACACCAATATGACTATGATGCAGCAACCGTAATCGGTTTCTTACGCGAGTTTGACTTGTTGTCGGAATTTGGATTAAACTTAGAAGTGAATCACGCGACTTTAGCGGGTCACACGTTTGCACATGAGTGCCAAGTTGCATCTGATGCGGGGATGTTGGCCTCGATCGATGCAAATCGCGGTGATAATCAAAATGGATGGGATACGGATCAGTTCCCAACCGATATTTACGAATGGGCTGAAGCCATGTCAATCATCTTAAAGCAAGGTGGATTAGCGGGTGGAGGTATCAATTTCGATGCCAAGCGTCGCCGTAATTCAACAGATGCTGCAGATTTATTCTATGCGCACATTGGTGGTATGGATACGATTGCTCGCTCGTTGATAATTGCCGACAAATTAGCTTCCCATGGTGAAATGGATCGCTTGAAAGCCGCGCGCTATGCAAGTTTCAATTCGGGTAAAGGTGCTGATTTTGAGGCTGGTAAGCTTAAATTAGAAGATTTGTATCAAATTGCTGTTGAGATTGGCGAGCCTGCTATGATCTCTGGAAAGCAAGAATATTTGGAGAATTTGTTAGGTCGTTTTGTCTAAAAAAACGACATTCGGGGTATGATCAAATTCAGATACCTATTATTTTTTATACTAGTAGCAAAAGCAGTTGGAGCGCAAACTCCTGCTGCTTTTTCTACTTCTAAGCCTTGGGCGTATTGGTGGTGGCCTGGAAGTGCGGTCACAGAGGTTGGGATTACCCATAATCTCGAAGCTTTTGCCAAAGCAGGTTTTGGCGGCTTGCACATCATTCCCATCTATGGAGCCAAAGGCTATGAGTCAACGTTTCAGCCGTATCTGAGTGAGGGCTGGAATCAGAAGTTTGCCTTTGTGCTAAAGGAAGCCAAGCGTTTGCACTTGGGTATCGACATGACGCTAGGAACTGGTTGGCCTTTAGGCGGCCCACAAGTTCGAAAACAAGACGCCGCCAAATCGTATAAAATTGAAACTATTTCCATCGCGCCAGGTAAATCTTGGACGGTTCCTAAAGAAGCCAAAGCTGCTTCAGTTTATGTGAACAAGGTATTTGTGGAGGATTTGGTGTCTTTAAAGAAATCAAGTTTTCCAGCGGGGGCGGAGGGAGCGATTGTTTATGTGTTTATGGAGACTTTAACGAACCAACAAGTCAAGCGGGCAGCTCCGGGAGCGGAGGGTTTGGTGATGGATCATTTTAGTAAGTCGGCATTTGCCCAATACCGTGAAGCGTTTGTCCCCTTATTAAAGAAGTCGCATGCGCCTTTAAGAGCATTGTATAACGATTCCTATGAGGTGTATGGAGCAAATTACACTCCTGATTTATTTGCGGAATTTCAGCGCATGAATGGCTATGATTTGCGCGTCTATCTGGATGTGATGGCCAAATCAAAAGCAGAATCTGATGCTGAGAATGCGATTTGGGCAGATTATCATCGCACGTTAGCTCATTTGTTGTTGACCGAGTTTACGCAACCTTTTGCCTCATGGATTAAGCAAATGGGATTTGTGAGTCGAGATCAGGCACATGGTTCTCCCGGAAACCTATTGGATTTATATGCTGCTGTTGATATACCTGAAACGGAGTTTTTTGGCAGTAAACCGTTCGATATCCCAGGATATCGGGTAGATCCGGACTATGACTCGGTTCGATTTGGCATTCCGGATGTGCGAAACTTGAAATTAGCTTCATCGGCAGCTAACTTGACGGGTAAGAAATTGGTCTCTTCCGAGACAACAACTTGGCTAGGAAATCACTTTAAAGTTTCATTGGCTCAGGTAAAGCCAGTCGTCGATCAAGTTTTTATCGGTGGGGTGAATCACATTTTTTACCATGGGGCAACTTATTCGCCCCCTGAGGTCGCTTGGCCAGGTTGGCTGTTTTATGCAAGCACCAACTTCAATCCGCAAAGTCATTTTTGGGAAGCTTTGCCTGAGTTAAATCGGTATGTAGATAATTGCCAAAAAATGTTGCAGGCGCATCCCACTGATGCGGATGTGCTAATGTTTTTTCCGATGGAGGATATTTGGCATGAGCGAAATGGAAAAGGGAAAACGCATCCGTTAGATTTACATGCCAATAGTCGGGACTGGATGAAAAATACTTCTTTTGGACACTGGTCGGAGCACATGCAAAACAAGGGTTACCAAGTTGATTATGTATCTGATTTGCTCATGAAAGGCTTGCAGCCTACTCCAAAGCGTACCTTTAGAACGGCTGCTGGTGCCGAATATAAGATGTTGTTGATTCCTGCCCCACATTTTGTTTCGCTGGAAACGATGGAATTATGGGCCAAATGGGTGAAGCAAGGCTTGCCGGTTTACTTTTTGGAACACATGCCGCTTCAGCCAAATTCGTTTGGCCTGACGGATGAACAAAAGGACCGCTGGCACATCGCTCGGGAAACCATGGTGATGCGTTGGGTTTCAGATCCAACGAATATTTTAGAGCGGTATCGAATTAGTCGCGAGTCGATTGCCGACCAAGGGATTTCATTTATTCGAAAGCGTTCGCCACAGGGAGCTGCGTATTTCATTTCGAATTTGTCTAATCGTTTTTCGGAAGGGCCGGTTCGTCTCGCGAAAGGAGCGGCAGATTTGGAATTATACGATCCGATGACTGGTGTCAAATCTGTGGTTCATGTGAATAAGGATAAATCGTTTTTCTTGAATTTGGCACCTGGCCAAAGCATGTTGATTCGTGGAGTCACGACGATGTCAAAAGTTCAGGTGGTCGGAGATAAGGTGATTAGTCCGATTGAGCCATTGGGTAAAGTCTCCATTAGTTTTCCGGATAAGCAGTTAAAATCCTTGGTTTCAGATGACTTGAATTATTGGACCCGCGATTCATCGACGCACGATTATTGGGGGAAAGGAACCTATGCATTTGATTTTGAATTGAATGCGGAACAATTGCCACAAGCGAAAATTTTGCATTTAGATCAGGTAAGGGATTGGGTACGCGTGAAGATTAATGGTGTTGATTTGGGAATTGTTTGGTCACTTCCGTATCAGATTCAAGTTCCGGCAGGTGTTTTAAAGACGTCAAATCATATCGAATTAACAGTCACGAATGTATCTGCAAATCGCATCCGAAAGCTGGATCGGGATCGTGTAAATTGGAAGAATTTTTATGAGATCAATTTTGTCGACATTCAATACAAGCCTTTCGATGCATCCAGTTGGGATGTGACCGAAAGTGGTTTACAGGGTAATTTGTATTTTTCAAATCGATGAGTTTTGTCAAAGAGTTAACGGCTGCATTTTACGCGTTGGATTATCCAGAAAATGCCTTTTGGATGCGTGGATACATGCGGGATCAATACCCATTTATTGGAATTAAAAAACCTGAACGAGCGA
The DNA here is from genome assembly GCF_042715545.1 of Aquirufa avitistagni. Taxonomy (NCBI): domain Bacteria; kingdom Pseudomonadati; phylum Bacteroidota; class Cytophagia; order Cytophagales; family Flectobacillaceae; genus Aquirufa; species Aquirufa avitistagni. The sequence continues at coordinate 130,601 of NZ_JBBKXZ010000001.1, forward strand.
CTGTATTCAAGGCAATTTATCAAGCACATGGCCAATGTGGAGATTGGTTTGAGGTTTGTTCGGAATTATTTGCCATGCCTGAAAGGGAGTTTCAATATGCCGCGATGGATTATTTAATGAAGGCGCAGAAATGCTGGGACAAACGCCTCCCTGAATTGATTGATCGCTTTGTTGATGCCCAATCGTGGTGGGACGTAGTTGATGTGTTAGGGCCAAAAGTGTTGGGGGCTTATTTTTTACGTTTTCCTACGGAGCGGGATGCTTGGATTGCTCGTTGGATGGCTTCGCCGGTTTTTTGGCACCAACGACTCTGTATCTTGTTTCAGTTGGGCTATAAATCAAAAACTGATTTGGTACTTTTATCACAGGTGATTCTAGCCTTGAATTCGTCTAAAGAGTTTTTTATTCAAAAAGCGATCGGGTGGATTTTGCGGCAATATGCGCGGACGAATGCCGACTGGGTGTGCGAATTTGTAGCAGAAAATGAGTTGATGCCTTTGTCGAAACGCGAGGCTCTAAAGCATATTTCCCACCTACCTTTGGCAAACCTTGGAGGATTGCCAAAGGTAAGGGGAACTGAGGATTTTTGAACCTCAAAAACTGATACTCTATTTCCGGCGTTTCATCACCGCAAGCTCATGTGCCGTGTCGTAATACCCACGAAGATTTGACCAATCAAACGTATCCGCAATACTCTCCACGCGATTCCGTTGCATGATGCGATCTCGCTGACTTTGTTGGACGAATTTGAAAAGTAAATTGGCCAATTGCTCTGCGGATTCTTGATAGTTCTGCGTTTTACGATTCACCACACTCACTCCCCATTGCTCATAATCACGCATAATTTGCATCATGTAATCTCCAAAACCCGACAGGTCAGACGTAACCGTAGGCACACCACGCGCCATACATTCCAATGGCGTATAGCCCCAAGGTTCATAGTACGAAGGAAAAACTCCTAAGTGACAACCACGAACAAATTGGCCATAATCAAGTCCAAACAAAGGATTGGTCGAAACTATAAAATCAGGATGGTAAACCACCTTTACCTTATCTTCTGCATGGTTCAATAATTGCGTCCGATGTAAATTGCGAATGATGTCATCCTCCTGTTTAAGTAAATGCGTGACAACTTTAGGACGCGCATTTGTTTTCCAAGTTTGAACGGTTCGGCGTAAACGTAATCGCCAATATTCCCCCACAAAATCATTTAAATCAGGCAGCGTTAAATCCTTGGAGGCAGCGGAGGCTTGAAATAATTTCTCGCCAACTTCCTTTTCAATCGCCTGGCAGTTTTCGCGAATTTCGTCTAAGACGGCGCGGGAATGTAAAACTTCTGGATCGATGGAATGGTAAGGCTGCTTGGTGATAAAAAACATAATCACCGTCTTGCGCGACCCAGATTCTTTCATTTTTCGATTCAAGATCTCTAACGCATCCAATGTCAAATCGTATCCTTTATTCGAATATTCAAACCGTCCCGAAGTGAATAAATATAAGGTTTGATCCAGGTCAAAGGGTTGATTCTGGAAAAAGTGACCCATCACAAAATCTGAAATCCGTTTTTTGTAAAGTGAATGTAAGTTTTGGTGCTCGTGTAAGGCCGCAAAACGCTGAATATTCAGACCATTTGGCAAAATTAATTCAGGTATTCTACCCAAAAATGCCACACATTCTTTGGCTGTAATATCAGAAACTGTGGTTAATACATCCGCTTTTTGTGCGGCTGCCCGTTCGAAAGAAGCTTGCGCCTCAATCCCATAATGTTTGGCTTCTTTATGCCAATCAAAGGTGTCCAAGACATCATAAAAGTTGGGCACATTTCCAGCTAAATACCGTCCCAGCATCGTAGCATGGGTCGTAAATACCGTAGAAATTTTTACTTTTTCTTTGCGTAAATCTGGAATACAAGTTGACGCCATCCATTCGTGAAAATGGACAATGATGTCTTTTTTGGCCTTGTTTTCAACGGCCAACTGGCCTAAAAAAAGACGAATTAACTCCCCGAAAATGATGGTTTGATTGACTAACTCCTCTACGCCAAGTGTGGAGATTTTGTGGTTTTCCCAAATACGACCTTTGACGATATCTACCTCTTTCATCAGAGAAGCTAAATCGAAAAGGACAATCTTGGGTTTTCCCGTGATGAGCCAGTTTCCGTAATGAACCTCCATGCCTTGAGCGCGCATCCAGGCGATTGCTCGACCCACAGGTGTTTCTACATCGATGGCTAAAGGTTCAAATTCCGCCGCGGCAGTTTGCTTGAAATAGGGTCCGAGTAATAAATAGTCTTGCTCCCATTTCTCGACCATCGCCGGGACTTTGGTTCGAATGACGGTATAAATACCGCCCACTTGGTTACACGTCTCCCAAGCAACTTCCACTAAAAACTTCTTCTTTTCGGTAACTTTTCTTTCCATAAGTCTAGGACATGTAATAGCCACTCTCAATCACTTGGGTGACGCCATTTTTCGTAATAGTGAAATTAAACCCTTTTTGGATAGAATAAGCACCGTATTCGCCTTTTTTGTTCAAGGCCAAATAGCCCACTTGAAATTCTTGGTATTTATAACGTTTCACAATCCGCATGATAGCCGCCTCACAGGCTTGTTGGGGCGACATCCCTTGCCGCATAAATTCAACAATCAAAAAGGAGCCTAAGGTCTTCATGACAAATTCTCCTAATCCTGTGGCACAAGCACCGCCAACCTCATCATCACAAAAAACGGCCCCACCGATAATCGGCGAATCGCCCACGCGGCCATGCATTTTAAACGCCATACCACTCGTGGAACAAGCCCCTGCGATTTCACCTGATTTTCCAAGGGCTAATAAACCTATCGTATCATGCCGCTCAATATTAACTTTCGTTTCATATTTGGATTCCTTTTTCCATGCCTCCCAAGCCTTTTTAGATTTCTCCGTGAGCAAATTTTGTTGTTTAAACCCTTGAGATAAGGCAAATTGTAAGGCTCCAGCACCTGATAACATGACATGCGGCGTCTTTTCCATCACTGCGCGCGCCACCGATATCGGGTGCATAATACCCTCTAAAAACGTAACAGACCCCGCATTTCCCAAGTGGTCCATGATGCAAGCATCTAAGGTAACATGACCATCTCGATCAGGATAACCGCCATACCCAACTGTAGTTTCTTCTGGATTTGCTTCAGGCACCCAGGCGCCAGCTTCGACGCCATCTAAGGCTTTACCCGTCTGCATGATTTTATCCCAGCCTGCTTTTGTTCCTGCCTCATTTTTCCACGTAGCAATAATGATTGGTTCGGAACTTGGATTGGTGGCCAACGTACTTGCGGCCCCCATCAGGCCTGCGGATTGCAGAAATTGTCTTCTTTTCATGTATAAACTCAGTTGACTTATTTTTAATTAAATTAAAATATTTGTTGGTTGTGTGACAATTGCGTAAAATTGCCCTTCTAAAAGTAAAAAAAATCTTAGAAAATTTATCGTTCATCATCAACCGTTTCTATGAACCTAGTTAAAAAGGTATTCCCACTGCTCATTACACTTTGTGTTACATACGTTTTGTCGAACTCCTGGGGGACGATACCACCTTTTGGGAAATTCTTAAGTCCGTTTCATGGTTTTTGGGTAAATGCGGAGGCGCCGGAAACAGGTGAGCCAACGGACGAAAATTTACAAATTCCTGGTCTTCAAAAACCCGTAAAGGTGGTTTATGATGAAATGGGAATTCCGCATATTTTTGCTGAAAATGATCACGATTTGTATCTGGCGCAAGGTTATTTAACTGCCAAAGATCGTTTATGGCAAATGGAGTTTCAAACGCATTTTGCTGGGGGACGTATTTCCGAAATTGTAGGCGATAAAGGACTAGCTTCCGATCAATTTCAGCGACGCATGGGTTCTGTTTATGGGGCTGAACAATCTTTTGAGGGAATGAAAGCTGACCCTCAAGCTAAGGTTGCCTTGGAAGCCTATTCGGATGGAGTGAACGCCTACATAAATTCACTTGATGAGCGTAATCTACCGCTGGAATATAAATTATTGAATTATTCACCTGAACCTTGGTCGCCTATTAAAAGTGCGCTATTCTTAAAGAATATGTCTTTTGTGCTGGCTTCAGGAACAGATGACTTGAAAATGACAAATATTTTACGCCAATATGGGCGTGAAGTTGCAGAAGATCTTTTCCCAAATTACCCCTTCGAAGAAAGCCCAATTATTCCTTCAGGTTCACCTATCGATTTCAAACCCGTGCCTATTCCTGCAAGTCCTAAGGATTTTATGGGCCTAGGCAGTGCTATGAAAACACCTGAAAAAGACCCCAATATAGGATCTAATAACTGGGCCGTTTCAGGTAATAAAACAGTTTCAGGTATGCCGATTTTGGCAAATGACCCCCATTTAACGTTATCACTTCCATCGATTTGGTATCAAGTGCAACTCGTTGCCCCAGGCGTCAATGTATATGGTTCGACCATGCCAGGAACGCCGAATGTGATTACAGGTTTCAACAAAGATATCGCATGGGGTGTAACGAATGTGGGTTCTGATGTGCTCGATTGGTATCAAGTAAAATTCAAAGACGCTTCCAAACTTGAGTACTGGCACGGCGGTCAATGGAAAAAAACCAAACTCCGGATTGAAACCTTCAAGATCAAAGGCAAAAAAGATTTTGTTGATACGGTATTCTTTACCCACCACGGTCCAGTCGTTTATTTGAGCCATGAAAAAGCGTTCAAATCGAATATCCCCGTTGGCCATGCGCTCCGCTGGATCGCACACGAAAAGTCACAAGAATTAACCACCTTTTACAAACTAAATCGCGCTAAAAACTACGCAGATTATACGGAGGCGCTTACTTATTATTCCGCACCTGCTCAGAACTTTGTGTTCGCAAGTAATGAAGGAGATATTGCTCTTTGGGTCAATGGCAAGTTTCCGCTCAAGTCGAAATTGCAAGGGAAGTATTTGATGGATGGGACGGATCCGGCTGCCGACTGGCAAGGATTCATTCCTCAAGCGCACAATCCACACGTGAAAAACCCGGTACGAGGTTTCGTTAGTTCAGCGAACCAATTTTCAACCGATCCTGCGTATCCATATTACCTGGGCTGGCAATATGCCCCATCTGAACGTGGCCGACGAATCAATGAGCGCCTAGCGGCCATGAGTAAAATTACGGTAGACTCCTTGCGTGGATTACAAAATGATAATTATAACATTCGGGCACGTAAATTATTACCCTTATTATTAGCACAAGTAGATTCCAAAGACAAGGCTTTAGACGAGTTAAAGCGTTGGAATTTGCAAAATTCAGCCGAGTCCGTAGGAGCAACTATTTTTGAAACATGGGTGCTTACTTTGCAATCATTCCTTTGGGATGACGAATTTGACTCAGATGAAAAAGTACCTATGAACCGTCCTGCCATGGATCGCACCATTCATTTAGTTGAGCATGAAGGAGCTGCACGCTGGTGGGATAATGTGAAAACGAAAAATAAAAAGGAGACGATGCGGGATATCATTTCCGGATCATTTCAAGCTGCTTTGGATACTTTGAAAAAGCACCATGGTCCCCTGGGAGCTGAGTGGGCTTGGCATAAGCAAAAGGAAACAGGTGTGCGTCATTTAATTCCGGGAATGGATGCGTTAAGCCGACTCCACATTCCAGTTGGCGGTGGCGGTTCAATCGTCAATGCCACGACCACACGGACGGGTCCATCCTGGCGTTTTATCGTGGAGTTATCTAAAAAAGGTACGCCGAAAGGATTTGGAATTTACCCGGGTGGTCAATCCGGAAATCCGGGAAGTGCGCACTATGATGATTTAATTGATACGTGGGCAAAAGGAGAATTGAAACCATTGCTCTATTTGGATCAACCGACCCAATCATCAAACCGTATTCGTAAAAAATTAACTTTATCTGTTCAATAGTATGAAATATTCGCTTGGATTAATGCTTGTCATTGTTGTTGTAGGAGCCATAATTGGCATGTATCTGCCTTGGTATGCGATGGGTATTTCTGCTGCTATCATCGCCTATGTATTGGGCATGAAAACAAAAGGCTCTTTTTTAATCGGTTTTGCCGCTGGATTCATATTATGGGTATTGGCAGCCTATTATACGGCATTGGGACATCCGAGTACCCTCCCAAGTCGGATGGCATCGTTGCTACCATTGAAAGGCCAAGTTTCTCTTTTATATATGGTGACCGGAATCATAGGTGGTTTAACAACCGGATTATGGGTTTGGGCTGGCGCTCGTTTAAGACAGAAATAATAAAATTTTAGGACAATCAATTTTGACCTTGTATATTTACCATTCTTTAAAAATAAAAATTTAATCTCGTGAAAAATCCAAGTATCGCTTACGTTTGGTTAGCCATTTTGACAATAGCAGTAGGCTATTCATTATTTAAGCCAAGCACAAGTGGAAGTGCAAGCGCAACAACTGCAGACGGTAAGCGCATCGTATTTGTTAATTCCGATTCGTTATTAACGAACTACCAGTTTTACAAAGACGCACAAAAAGAATTTGAAAATAAAGGATATCGCTTACAAGTTGACCTAGGCCAAAAAGAGCGTGCATTGCAAGCTGAATTGCAAGCGATCCAACAACGTGCTGAGGCGATGACGCAAGCGCAATTACAAGCTGCTGACATGACCTTGAAAAAGAAAGGTGCTGAATTGCAACAGTATTCACAGCAAAAACAAGCCGAATTAGGGCAAGAGCAAGCGAAGAAAAACGAAGAGTTGTACAACAACATCCGTGAGTACATCGCTAAAGTGAATAAAGAAAACAAATACGAATTCGTATTGGGTTATTCGAAAGTAGGTGGCGGTATTTTATTCGCTGACGCTTCAGTAGATGTAACTCAAAAATTAGTAGACGGTCTTAACAAAGAATACGCAGCTAAAAAAGGCGATAAGTAATAGATAACTCGTGTTAAAGGCCACGCAGTTTTTGCTGTGTGGCTTTTTTGTTTTTAATCCATGGCCAAAGAAAAAATTCAAAAACAAGTCGAAATTAAAAACCGACGCGCATCCTTCGAATATGCATTCTTGGATACGTTTACGGCTGGCTTGGTATTGACTGGCACGGAGATTAAATCGATCCGACAAGGCAAGGCGAATTTGACAGATGGCTATTGCGTTTTCTTTCAAGAGGAGCTGTTTGTGCGCAATATGCACATCTCAGCCTATGATGAGGGAACCCACTATAACCATGATCCACTCCGAGATCGAAAATTATTATTGTCTAAACGTGAATTAACGAAGCTGCAAAAAGAACTCAAAAATGTTGGCTTGACGATTATTCCCACCCGCCTGTTTATTTCAGATAAAGGCTATGCCAAATTGAATATCGCTTTAGCCAAAGGAAAGAAGACCTTTGATAAACGAGATGACATTAAAGAGAAAGATGTGAAACGCGATATGGATCGCGCTATGCGTTAGATCGGTATTTTCGAACCACCTTCACAGCTGCCATAATGACGATGGCAAAAATTACAAACCCCAGCAATATCTGCGTTAAATCCGTAGTGTTTTTCGTTACCACGAGAAAGACTACCGCCACAAGGAGGATGGTTGCGATTTCATTGAACAAACGCAATTGAGGACCTGAAATGATGAATTTACCCTGTTGAAATTGGCGGATGAAATGCCGACAAACAAAATGGTAGATCGTGATCCCCACAACGAAGGCTAATTTCAAATGAAGCCAGGTGTGTGCCGCAAATGAATCCCACCAGGAAAGGTAAATGAGGCTCAATCCTGTAATCCATGTTAAAAACATGGCCGGAATCATGATGGCATTAAATAGCAGTTTCTCCATTTTGGAAAACTGAGCAGATAAAATAGCTTTTTCGTTGGGTTCTTTACTTTGAGCTTCCGCATGGTAGACGAGTAAACGCGGCAGATAAAATAAGCCTGCAAACCAGCTGATTACGAAAATAATATGTAAGGATTTTAGAATTGAGTAGTCCATTACGATGCTTGGTAACGCTTAAACAAACTGCTAATTTTCATCTGGATAACACCAAAAATCGCTTCTTGAAATATATTGGCTGACATCTTACTCGTCCCTTTTGTCCGGTCTGTAAAAATAATAGGCACCTCAGTCATCTTAAATCCATACTTCCAGGTCGTGAATTTCATCTCTACTTGAAATGCATATCCGATGAACTTGATTCGATCTAACGGAATCGTTTCCAATACATTTCTTCTGTAGCAAACAAAACCAGCTGTTGCATCTTGGACGGGCATGCCTGTAACAAATCGAACGTAGTGTCCTGCAAAATAGGACATCAATACACGCCCGATAGGCCAATTAACCACATTGACCCCATTGATATAGCGCGATCCAATGGCCATAAATGCACCTTTTTCGTGACAGGCATCATACAAGCGAACTAAATCATCTGGATTGTGCGAGAAGTCGGCATCCATCTCAAAGATATATTCATAACCATGCGCCAATGCATACTTAAAACCAGCAATGTAAGCCGTTCCTAACCCCAATTTTCCTTTGCGTTCGAGCAGATGAATTCGATTTGGGTGTTGAGTTTGTAGGCGCTTAACTTCTGAAGCAGTTCCATCAGGTGAGCCATCGTCGACAATCAATAAATCAAAAACAGGCTCCAAACTCAACACCTTTTCGATGATGGCTTGGATGTTTTCGATCTCATTGTAGGTCGGTATGATGACGATCCTTGAATTCATTCTATTTGTTAGCGTAACAGAAACAACTGGTTATATGGTCATTCACTAAGCCGGCGGCTTGCATAAATGAGTAGCAGATCGTGGGGCCTACAAATTTAAATCCCAATTTCTTCAATTCTTTACTCATTCGTTCCGATAACTCGGTACTTGCAGGCAAAGCCTCATGTGAAGTGAAATGATTTTGGATGGGCTGATCGTTCACGAAAGCCCATATAAATCGGTCAAAGCTACCAAATTTTTCCTGAATTCGAATAAATGCCTGCGCATTCGTCCGGACAGACCAGATTTTAAGTCGGTTTCTTATAATCAGCGGATTTTCTAGTTGGCTTATTAGCGATTCTTCCGTCCAATTCGCCAGCACACGATAATCGAAATGCTCAAAAGCTTCCCTAAAAAATTCCCTTTTGCGCAAGATGGTAATCCAAGATAAACCGGACTGAAAACCTTCTAAACAAAGTAACTCAAAAAGGGCCTGATCGTCATGCAATGGCTTCCCCCATTCATGGTCATGATAGGCTTGATAAAGTGGGTCATTTCCAGGCCAAAGGCATCGGTTTATAGTTTCCATGGGGTGAGGTTTAGGCTGCAAAGAAGAGAAATTATTGGGAATTGACAGAGTAGCAATTTGATAAATTGGAATAAAAATCAAGTTCTAGATAAAAATGACTAAGTTTGTGTCAGTTTAAGGTGTATCAAACCATCCGTGGTTTGCTGCTTAATAGGGAATCCAGTGAGAGGCTGGAACTGTCCCCGCAACTGTAAGCTTTCAAAATGCTTTTCAACCTCATGTCACTGGCTTCGGCTGGGAAGACTGAAAAGAATCGGAAGTGAGTCAGGAGACCTGCCTTGAATGATCCTTGACCCTGTTTTACGGAGGATGAACTGGGGTCGAGCGTTCGATTACCTTTTTATCTTCACGCCCTTTGGGCAAAAAAATGTTAAAATTACCATCAGCGATTGCAATCGCTACTTTATTCCTGTATGGGTATCATTCCACGCTTGGACAAACAACATCCTTTTCCGATTCTACATTAGCCGAAGTTCAAGTAACGGCCAGTAAGTTTCCTGCCAAATTAGCGCAGACTGGAAAAGTCGTTTCGATTATATCGCGCCAACAAATTCAAGCGAGTTTAGGTAAAGGTTTAGGGGAATTGTTACAAGAAACGGTTGGCATTTCTGTCGTAGGTTCTCGAAGTGCGCCAGGCACGAACCAAGAAATCTATGTCCGCGGGGCAAATACGGGCCATGTTTTATTATTGATTGACGGATTTCCAGCGAATGACCCTTCCCATATTTCATCGGTCATGGATTGGAATTTAATTAATTTGGCAAATTTGGAGCGGATTGAAATTATGAAAGGTGGCCAGTCAACGTTATACGGGTCGGATGCCATGGCAGGTGTGATCAATTTGGTGACGGATCGCTCTAGTAATACCATTACGTTGCAGGGTGGGGGCCTTGGGACTCATGCAGAATCGATTACGCTTCAGAACAATGCAGGAAAATTTCATTTAGGTGTTTCTGCCCAAAATATGAGTACCAATGGTTTTTCTGCAGCAGCAAATCAATCTGAAAAGGATGGATTTAATCAACAAAATTTGCGGATTCGATTAGGTAGCTCGGTGGGTAAACGGAATGATTGGGATTTGAGTTATCAAGGTGAAAAATACCGGGGCAACTTAGATGCGGGCCCATTTACGGACGATTTGGATTTTACCTCTAAAGCAACCAATCATGCGTTTCGTGGTCAATGGCACACGCAGTTTACAAACGGTGATTTGTTTTTACGCGCATTTCACGATGTGACCCAACGGAATTTCAGGAATGATTCCTTGTCTATACCTACTAACGCCTATTCTAACTACAGTGAATCCAATTATGAGGGTACAAATCAAGGGGCTGAGGTATATGCCAAATGGCGTCTTCCATTTGGAATCACAGGCTTATTGGGGTCTGAGTTTCGGTATCAAGCATCGAATCAATCTGATTTTTCTATCAGTGCTTATGGTCGGTATGACTCGCCTGAGATTAATGCAGACTTAGCCAATATACAGCTTTGGGGTAATTATGTAACTCTACAAAAGCATACGGATCGGGCAGGTTTGGAGGCAGGAGTTCGCTGGAATACGCACTCTCTTTTTGGGCAATCGCTTACCTATCACGTAAATCCGTACTGGACATTTGCGGCGAAATCTAAGGTATTTGCCAATTATGCGACGAGTTTTAAAGCACCTTCGTTGTATCAATTGTATTCCCCCTATGGAAACAAAGCATTAAAGCCGGAATATGGCGAAACGTGGGAAGTAGGTATCGAGCAATCCATCGGTAAGTGGTCTGGTAGGATTGTTGGCTTTCAAAATGACGTTCGAGACGGCATTGTGTTTCAGTCCATGAATGAGGAACCTTATGGCCGCTATGCAAATTTTGCCAAACAACAAACGCGTGGCATCGAGGCTGAATTCAAATTTACGTCAGCTAAATTTTCTGCCACAGGATCGTATACCTATTTAAGAGGCAATATTCAAAGTATTGTGGGCACTACGGATTCAACCTATTCTTCGTTGATTCGCCGACCAGCACATCAAGTTTCCCTGCGTTTATCGCAGCAAATTGGGCCTAAACTAATGCTCAACTTGTTTACGCAATATGTGGGGGAACGTCGCGATTATTATTTTGATGATGCGACGTATGCCACGCGTGGGGTTGATTTAAAGGGCTATGTTTGGATGGAGATGCAGGCCTCGTATACATTATCTAGCCACTGGAAAATACAGGTGATGGCCAAGAATATGTTAAATCAGGAAATCGTGGAGTTGGTAGGATATTCGGGGCAGCCGCTCAACGTGCAGTCGAGTTTAATCTTTCGCTTTTAAGGTTTAAAGCGTTCGTAAACATCTTTTCCTGTCACAACATCTTTGCCAAACAGCTCGATGTAGTTGACCGATGGCATCAAATTAGTTTCATCGACACTGACATACACCCGTTTAAGTATGTTCAGTTTGTTGTTGATGGGAAACAAGGCTATGGGATTTCCTTTGGCATCTAATTTGACAACAAATTTCCGTTTGCGATAAGCTAGGAAGTAGCCTTCGAAGGTATTGTGTTCGGCTGGAATAGGGTTGGTATAAAGTCCATAGGCGAGGGTTCGCTGGATGGTTGTCAGTTCCTCTTTCTGTCCTTGTTCATCAAAACGAATCCAGTAGGTATAAACGGGTCTTTTGGGATTCAGTGATTTGTTGGGTAGCAGATTCGCGTCATACACAACGGTATTTGCATTGGAGCTACGTTGAATATAGAACAGTCGGTTGGTTGAATGAGCTGGGGTAGGGAATCGGTCAAATTTCGCATGGCTCATAAATGCGAAAAATAGAAGTTGAAAAAATAGCCAAACTGACCGATACATAATCGCTTAAAAATTGGATTGCAAGTAACGCTTTTTTTTAATGAATTAGGCGCTTGTTTGTGTCGATTCACCTGCATAAGGTATCTATATCTTGGTTTATTGAAATATTTACCTATCTTTGCATCGGAAATTTAAGAAAGAAGAGGGGTTTTTAATCCCTCTTTTTGTTTTCAGTGCATTGATGGCAGATATAAAAACAAAGATTAACGCGTGGATTGAGGAGTACATCGGTGCAGGTCCCATCTTTTTGGTTGACCTACAGGTGACTACGGGAGCTAGACGTTCTTTAGTGACTGTATTGGTCGATACGATGGAGGGGGTGACGATTGAGGAATGTGCCTTGATGAGTCGGAAATTGGGTCATCATATTGAGGAGCAAGCATGGATTGAGGAGGCCTATAATTTAGAGGTTTCGTCACCGGGCTTGGATTTTCCGTTGACACATGGCTGGCAGTTTGAGAAAAATGCGGGTCGTAAAGTAAAGGTTTGGTTGAAGGAGGGAGATCCGGTTGTTGGGGAATTGCAGGGTCATACGGCTGATGCGATTCAGGTTTTGACTGAGAAGACAGTGAAACATCGCGTTGTTGTGGCGAAGGAACCTTCGTGGTTTCCGTTGCAGACGGTGGATAAAATAAAAGTTCAAGTATCATTTCAATAAAAAAACGTAAGGATAGCAATGAATAGTGTTGAATTAATTTCGTCATTTTCAGATTTTGCTCGGGAAAAGAACATTGATAAGCCGACCATGATCGCGGTATTGGAAGAAGTATTTCGTACGATGATTCGTAAGAAATTCGGTTCTGATGAGAATTTCAATGTGATTATTAACCCCGAAAGTGGTGACTTAGAGATGTGGCGTACGCGCGAGATCGTCGACGATAACTCGGAGGACATCTGGGATTTTGATAAAATACCTTTGGCGGAAGCGAAGTTGATTGAGCCGGATTTTGAGATTGGTGAAGAGGTGGCTGAATTGATTAAGCTCGAGGATTTCGGTCGGCGTGTGGTTCAAACTGCGCGTCAGACATTGATCCAGCGCATCAAAGACATTGAGAAAGAAGGTCTTTATGATAAGTATAAGGATTTAGTAGGCGAATTAGTGACGTCTGAAGTATACCAAATTTTGGGTCGTGAATTAATCTTATTGGACAACGAGGACAATGAATTGATTTTACCAAAATCAGAGATGATTTCGAAAGACCGCTTTAAGAAAGGTGAGACTATTCGTGCGATTATTCACAAAGTTGAGATGGCCAATGGCACACCTCGTATTGTGTTGTCACGTATTTCGCCGGTATTTTTAGAGCGTTTGTTTGAGCAAGAGATTCCAGAAATTTACGATGGTACGATTTCAATTCGCAAGATTGTGCGTGAACCAGGTGAGCGTGCGAAAGTAGCGGTTGAGTCATTTGATGATCGTATTGATCCGGTGGGAGCATGTGTTGGGATGAAAGGATCGCGTATTCACGGAATTGTGCGTGAATTACAAAATGAAAATATTGACGTGATTAATTTCACAGATAATTTAGAATTATTGGTGGCGCGTACCTTGAGCCCAGCGAAGTTGAATTCGATGGCGATTGACAAGGAGCGTCGTCGTATTTCAGTTTATTTGAATTCGGATCAAGTGTCGATGGCGATTGGTCGTGGAGGTCAAAACATCAAATTGGCTGGCAAGTTAGTTGGCTATGAAATCGATGTCTTCCGTGATGTGCCTAAAGATGAGTTGGACGAGGAGGATGTAGAATTGACAGAATTCTCCAATGAGATTGAGGCTTGGATTTTGGATGAGCTTCATAAGATTGGATTGGATACAGCGAAACAAGTTTTGGCTTTATCGAAAGAGGAACTTGAGCGTAGAACGGAATTGGAAGAGGGGACAATTGATGATGTATTAGCCGTATTGCGTTCAGAGTTTGAGTAAAATGTAACATTGACGAATTAGTATTTTGTAAAATTTTATATGGCAGAAGAGAAAACAATGCGATTAAGCCTTGTAGCAAAACAAACAAACGTGGGAACGTCTACGATCCTTCAGTTTCTTTCTGCTAAAGGCCATAAGGTCGACAGTAACCCGAATGCGAAGCTGAATTTTGAGCAGTTGACTTTGGTAGCCAAGGAATATGGTGCGAATCATATTTTGGAAAGCACGGAAGCGCCCAAAAAAGTAGAGGAAGAGGTTGTTGTGGTTGCCGCTCCTAGGGAGGAGAAGCCAGAGCCAGTGGTTGTGGAAACGCCTGCACCTGTAGTAGCGGAGGTTCCTGCGCCAGCACCTGTCAAGGAAGTGGTCGCTGAGGTTCCTGCAGCTCCCAAGGAAGAGCCGATCATTGAAGAAAAGCAAATAGGCCTAAAGGTTTTAGGTAAGATTGACCTAGATAAAAAGGGTAATCCAGTTGCTCCTAAGCCGGTTGCCAAACCAGTAGCTAAGGAAAAAGCTCCAGAACCTGTTGTTGAAGCTCCTCAAGTAGTCGAGGAAAAAGTTATTCCGGCGGAAGTATTGGCTGAAATAGATTTAGCCTCTCTTGCGCCTGAGGAGATTCAGTTGATTGAAGCAAGAGGAGAGACCTTAAAGGGTTTGACAGTATTAGGTAAGATTGAATTGCCAGTGGATAATGACCGTGGTGGTAGTAAGCACAAGCGTAAGCGAATCGTTAAAGAGGAGAAGAAGCCAGTTGCCAATGATCAGTCGCGTCCGGCTCCAGGGGCTCAAAACAATAACAATCGCAAAGATTTTGGTAAGAAACCTGTACCTGGCGCAAAACCAGGTGTTAAGGAGGAATTATCTGATAAAGACATTCAAGAGCAAATTAAGGCTACGATGGCCCGTTTGCAGGGTGCAACGAATAAGCAAAGTTTTGGTGCGGATAAGCGTCGTGTAAAGCGTCGTGAACGTGCGGATGCTGAGGAGGCTCGCCAAATGGCCGAGGATGAGGAGGCAAAAGTATTGAAGGTAACAGAATTCGTTTCGGCGAGTGATTTGGCTTCTTTGATGGATGTTTCTGTGAATGAAGTTATCTCGACTTGTATGAGTTTAGGTATGTTCGTTTCGATTAATCAGCGTTTGGATGCGGAGGCGATTACGATTATTGCCGATGAATTCTCGTATGAGGTTCAGTTTATTTCTGCGGAAGAGGAAATCGATGCGGTGGAGGTAGAAGTGGAAGATGATCCAGCTGATTTAGTACCACGTGCACCGATTGTTACGATCATGGGACACGTTGACCACGGTAAGACATCCTTATTGGATTACATCCGTAAGTCTAAGGTTACAGCGGGTGAAGCGGGTGGTATCACGCAGCACATTGGTGCTTATTCGGTTGAGACTGAATCTGGAAAGAAAGTAACGTTTTTGGATACACCGGGTCACGAAGCCTTTACGGCGATGCGTGCGCGTGGTGCGAAGGTAACGGATATTGTTATTATTGTGATTGCGGCGGATGACTCGGTCATGCCACAAACAAAAGAAGCGATTAATCACGCGATGGTTGCTGGTGCGCCAATCGTCTTTGCGTTCTCGAAAGTGGACAAGGATGGGGCGAATACCGACAAAGTTCGTGAGGAGTTAGCGGCGATGAATATGTTAGTGGAGGATTGGGGTGGTAAATACCAATGCCAAGAAATCTCGTCTAAATCCGGTTTAGGTATCAATGACTTGTTGGAGAAGGTTTTATTAGAAGCAGAAATGCTTGAATTGACTGCTAATCCAAACAAGAAAGCAATTGGTTCAGTGATTGAGGCCGAATTGGACAAAGGTCGTGGCTATGTGACGACGATGATGGTTCAAGATGGAACTTTACACGTGGGCGATATGATGTTGGCCGGCGACAATTATGGTCGTGTCAAGGCGATGTTTGATCACCATGGCAGTAAGATTAAGAAAGCGGGTCCATCTACGCCGGTACAAGTACTTGGTTTGAATGGTGCGCCACAAGCAGGTGATAAATTGATTTGCTTGGAGAATGAGCGTGAGGCGCGTGAAATCGCGAATAAACGTGAGCAAATTTTACGTGAGCAATCGTTGCGTACACGTAAGCACATTACTTTAGAGGAGATTGGTCGTCGGAAGGCGATTGGTACGTTCCGCGAGTTGAATGTGATTGTGAAGGGTGACGTGGATGGTTCCGTGGAGGCGCTTTCGGATTCCTTATTGAAATTGTCAACTGAAGAAGTTCAGGTACGTATTATTCACAAAGGTGTGGGTCAGGTATCTGAGTCCGATGTGGCTTTAGCTTCGACGTCGGATGCGGTGATTATCGCGTTCCAGGTTCGTCCTTCGCAAAATGCACGCCGCCTGGCAGAAACGGAGCAAATTGAAATTCGTAATTATTCGATTATCTATCAGGCGATTGATGAAATCAAGGCCGCGATGGAGGGAATGTTGGCTCCTGCATTCGAAGAGGTTAACACCGCCAATATTGAAATCCGTGATGTCTTTAAGATTACGAAGATTGGTACGGTGGCGGGTTGCTATGTATTGGATGGCACCGTAAAACGTGCGCATAAGATTCGTGTGATTCGTGACTTTGTCGTGATTCACGATGGGGAGATTTCAGCTTTGAAGCGTTTCAAAGATGATGTAGCGGAAGTTAAATTCGGGTATGAATGTGGTATGTCAATCAAAGGATTTAATGACCTGGAGGTAGGCGATCATTTAGAATGCTACGAAATGAAAGAGGTGAAACGAACCTTGAAATAACAAAAAAGCCGAATCGAGAGATTCGGCTTTTTTTATGTGCTTTCCGGAATGGATTAGCTTAGAAGTTCTTTGAGGTTTACGGATTTGAAGAATACGATAATAAGTGAAATAAATAATCCAAAAAACATGGCTCCTAGTGTTATCAATGTTCGGTTTGGTCCTACTTTTGATGGATTAACTTGGGCAGGTTCTAATATTTTAAATAACGGTGTCTCTTTTTGGATTTTAATTTTAGCTTCAGTTAGTTGGCTTGATAGCGTTGAATAAATATTAAATGCTAGGTCAACTTCATATTGTAGTTTCTTTTCTTGGTCCCTGGCTACATATTTAAACACATTTCTATTTTGGTCTTTGTAATTTGAAAGTGAAAAAAGCGCTAAATCATACCGTTTTCTCGCGTCGTTTTTTCTTGCTTGGAGAAATTGCATCTCTTTACGCGACTTTTCCGTTCGATAGCTAATTATGTATTTTGTTAACTGATTCTGAATCAAACTTGTCATATTAGCTGCTACTAATGGGTCATTGAATTTCGCCGAGATTAAAATTGCTGGGGATTTTTTATCAGTTTCAATTTTTATAGCAGTTTTCAATATCCCCATAGCGTTAGCCTCTGCTGGACTTAATGCCAATAAATCAGAAGACATTCCGCGCAATGGTATTACTTTATCTAACACCTTTGTTGATTTTTTCTCTTTAAAGAAAAGTATAGGAGCATTGGAATTGTCTTGGTTTAAATAATCTTTGACCGTACCCCAGGATTTCGTCTTTGGATTATATAATTTTTGTACAATTAACTCTCTTAAAAACGGGCTACTCTGTATAATATTCGGATAAAGGCCTGGAGTTAATAAATCTCCATTACTTTGTCCATTTCCTAAACTAATGCCTGCCAGTCCAGCAAGTGATGATAATCCACCAAGATTTCCTGATAATCCTGAATTTGAGGTACTTTCAGGGAGTACTTTTGCAATTGATTCGTATTCGTTATCAAGAGTGAATGAATAGAGACCTCCAATACCTGTAAAAATGACTGATATCAATAAAATTAATAGGCTATTGTTTTTTAAAGACTTAAAGATTTCACCAAAATTGATCGAAATCTCTCCAGTTTCTTGGATATTATTTTCTGTAGACATACGATTATTTCGGTAAATTATTAATTAGGGTAATCAAGGTTAGTGCAACTGAGATAAAACTCGACGTTAAACCTATTGCTTCAGCAGCTGTCAATCCCTTCTTTGAACTCTCAGGAAGAGCGGGGATTGTGATTTCTGCACCTGGCTCAATTCTCGGATTCTTTTTGAAAATTAAGAACTTGCGAATCTGATTCGACACCCCATTTGCATAAGTAACATAAATTTGTTTTTTGTTAGCCAATATGGAATATCCTCCAGCTTCAGCTACGTAATCTTTCAGGGTAAAACTTTCTTTATATGATACCGCTAATGGGTTTTGCACTGCACCATTTAGTTTAACAGTTTGTAACAAGCGTGGTATCATCAATTCATCACCAGCCATTAATTGAAGATTTTCTTGTGAATTTGGATTACTAAGTACCTCTTTGAGATTAACTCCGACCGTAATGCCATTGCGAAGTAGTTTTGCACCTTCTAAATAGCCCTCAATACGCAATCCTCCCGCTCGTTCTAGTACATCTGATATTTTTTGTTTATTAGTTTGAATCGCATAGCTTCCAGGATAATTGACCATTCCTAGAACTTTAACAGATCTCTGTTCTTCATAACTTGGAGCCCTACGAATTGATATAATATCAAATGGTTGCAGAACTAATTGACTTCCTTTGTTTGAAATTTTCAAATCACCATCAATTTCAAAGTTGATAATTTCAATTTTATTAGCATTTTCTTGATTAGCTCCATGATTAATTATTCGTCGGGCTAATTCCAAATTTGAAAAACTTGCAGATTCTTTTAATCCTTTTGCAAGAAGAATCAAGTCAGCAACCTTCATTCCCTCTTTGTAGTCAAATTCCCCCGGTTGGTTTACCTCACCGGTAATATTTACTACGCGCTTTTCCCTCAGGTTTTTAACGGAAAACACTTTTATCACATCTTCCCGTTGAAGAGGTATGTCCGCAACCTCTCCTCTCAAAACTTTTCCTAAGTCAAATGAAATGATTTCAGGGTCGAAATTTTCTTTTTTTCGAGTAATGGTTGCTCTATTTAAAAATGCATCTTCTCTAACTCCTTCAGCTTTTTTGAACAGTTCTTTTATTGTAGATAATCCATTTTCTAATGCATACATTCCAGGTCTAAACACAGCACCTTCTAACTCTATTCTATTTTCATATCGTTCAATAATCTGACCAATGGTATATTTATCTCCATTTTGAGTTAAAAAGTTTTCTACTTCACCTTGTGTTATGTTAAGTAATTTGATTTCTCTGGAGGTGTTTCTTCGAACATTGATGGTGTAGGTGTAAGCTTTTTCTGTAAAACCACCAGCAAATTTTAAAAGATCCTTAAATGTTTCCCCTTTTGTCATTTCGAATGTCATAGGTCTTTTTACTTCCCCTGATACTTCAACCCGATTTTCATAATCGGATATCCGAATGACATCTTGGTCATTCAAATGTATGTTATCTGTTTGGTCAGCTTTTAGTAAAAAATCATATAGGTCTAATGTTCTAATAATTTTGTTGCCTCTAATTAGTTTAATTGATCTATATGATCCGTTCTTGGATGGTCCGCCTGCTAAATACAATGCATTGAAAATTGTAGATAGAGAAGAAACTGTATATGTACCAGGCATTTGAGCTTCGCCTGTAATTGTAACTTTAATACTCCTCACATTTCCTAAGGTTACCTGAGCAGAAGAGCCGCTACCTGGTTTGTTGAGACCTTGGTATAATTGTCTAAGCCGACTGATAATTCTTTCTGACGCGACTTCAATGGTTAATCCATTGACGTAGATCGGGGCGATGTTTAATATTTTAACTGTTCCTTCTGGGCTTACTTTGACTTTAAAGTTGTCTAATACGTCGCCAAAAATGGCAATGTTAAGTTCATCCTCTGGGCCTAATTGATAATTCTTAGGAGTTGCAATCCGTAAATTAGGCTCGAAGGTCATTAATTCATTATTGAATAAAGTTGATCCAAAAATATTTTTGTCAATATTATTTGCAACCTTTTTTTGAATTCTTTTATAGATAGCTACTAAACTATCATTATAGATATCCAGTGGAGCATTTAGGATTTTACGTTCTTGAAGTGTTAGTGGCGCATCGATTTCTTCCCCTTTAGCATTGAGGTAAACTTTCCGACCTTTTTCGTCAATTTCATATTTTACGTTTGGCGATATGTTTGCTATTCCCTTAGCGGAAATTTTACCCGTTTTTGGAATGCTTTTGCCAGAACCCATTTCACTCAAACTTCTAGCATTATTCTTGGCAAATGGATCGTTTTCATCATTTGAAGCAGCTGTCTCACCTGTTGATTCTCCAGAGGTAGGAATTCCCTGAACCATCGCTATTCGGCTTCTCATTTTAGCTATATCAGCGGCACTGTACCCTTGCGTCTTAGCTGCTTGCTCAATTTGAGTTTCAGACATTCCACTCGCCTGTGCACGCTCCATAAACAAGGCAATCTCCTCATCAGATAACTCATCTACACTACGTTTGGGCTGGGTGACTTGTTGGGCTGTTGCTAGGTGAGCGGCCAACAAGCATATTAAACTGAATGCAAGGAAAAGGGATTTGTTTGCCTTTTGGAAAAACTTCATATGGTCAACGTCAAAATTTGTGCAATTTATTAATTTTTTTCGGTCTAAAACCGCCTCTTTTAGGGAATGGTCAGTTATTCGCTAAAATTTCGGACAAGCCAATTTGCTGTTTAATAGTTTCGTTCGTTTACTTCGTGATAAATCTAAATCCAATACATAGGCAATGGATAGCTCATGTGCACCACCCGCAGAGGCACCCAATTTTGAAATCGTCATGTCGTAGGAATAGCCAACCGAAAAGGACTCCAAGCGATAGCCTAATAAAAAGATTAGCGACTCCCGATTCTGATTGTTATTCGTAATAGGAACACCCCGATACCATAATCCCGCCACCAATGGCGATATGGTTAAATAGGCTCCCATGTCCAACTGGTCGAATTTTCCTTGTTTTTTGTAATGAACCACCGGACTGATGCTCACCTCTTTGTTCGCCCACGGATTACTCGTCGTCCTGTTTAAATAAGGATCTTCAAAAATAATCTTCGTTCCCATCTGTATACCAAATTTGGTATTCAACGGATCATCTGTGCCATTAAATATCGATTTGTCTGGCCGATTGATATGATGCGCCGTCAAGCCAATCCATGAATTGCGTAGGTTTAATAAGGCTCCAGATGATAGGTCAATAAATTGATGCCTTGATCGTAGTGCCGCATAAATTGGGTCATTTGAAGATGGCAAAAACCCATAACCAACAGACCTAAATTGATCTGCAAATACAAATTGCGAAGCATCTAAACTTCGCATGTATAAGTCGGTTTGGATTCCTGCCGACAAGCGTATATCCTCGCCTAGGTCAATATGATGCCCATATTGTAAACCAAATTGCGTGGTTTGTAAATTCAGAAACTGCTTATCAGACGTCACCAAAATACCCAAGCCGCTTTTTTCATTACCTAGAGCAATATTTGCACTAAGTGCCGAAAATTGGTAGTTGGCATTTAACCCTGGCCACTGATTCCGATGCGTAAAATGTACATTTGATTGATTATCAATTCCCGCGAATGCTGGATTGATCAATAAAGGAGCGGCGTACATTTGAGACAATTGCGGATCTTGCGCTCGAACCAAGTAAACTTGAGTCAGCCAGATGAAAAATACGAATGCAATGTGCCTCTTTTTGTTCATTGTCTACCGCGTAGCCCCGCAATTTAGCAGATTCGTTTTTCAAAAACCAATTTAAAGGCTTATTTTGTGGATGTTTTGGCTTAGACTTCGTCACATCATGAACCGTTTGTACCTGTTTCTTGTCCTATGTCTGGTGAGCTACAGCTCAGCGTTTGGACAAATTCAATGTAGAAACACCTGCCTTAAAACGTGCCAAGATTGCGAAGGCAAAAAAGAAGGACTCGAAACGGTTTGCGATGTCGAAGGGATCTACCCTACCGGAACTGTTTTTGAATGGGATATGGGGGATGGTGCGCGTTATTCTACGCCAACGGCCGTTCACACATACGCTGGACCTGGCGTCCGTACGGTTCGTGTAAATATTCGGCCAACAGTTGGTTCACCAATTCCATTTACGAAACAAGTTTATATTACCCAAATGCCCCGTACTTTTTTGGGAGATGACAACTGCAAAGACACCTTGGAGCTATGTTCAGGTACTACGGTGATAAATGCATTTAAAAATTTACCTAGGTCTAGTTTCCCAAATCCAGCAAATCTGAGTGTGACCTGGTTTCCGAATGGCGAAACCACAGACCAATTGACTGTCGACAAAGAAGGCTGTTATTCCGTTAAAATAAAGGACAATGTTTCTGGTTGTTATTCCGAAGCTCGCTTGCGCGTGATGTACTGTCAAACAAATAATGGGGCATCTTCAGGGTCAGGAAGCCTTTTTTGGAGCATGGGAAATGGGAATAAAGTTCAGTTTACGAGCGGTACCCCAACTACCAGCCCAGATCCAGGATTTTCATCTCCCGCAGGCTCTTCCTCCTTTATATTTCCCCCGATCAAAGCGGCAAATACTACGTTGGGGGGAATTTATACCAATGGTGACAGGGTAAAGACTTTTACTGGAAATGTGATTGCCAACTTAGGGGGTGATGTAAATTTGAGTCAAGCTACCGCAATTTTACCCAAGCAGTCCTGCTCAGGTTGTGATTCTGAATACTATATTTTTGGTATGAAGCAGGTAGGTGGTAAAAACCAGCTGTTTTACAGCGTTTTTGATATTTCAGCCAATGGTGGAAATGGAGCCGTGGTTACACCTTTCACATCTGCTTCTATCGCAACTCCAATTAGTTCATTTGCGTCTACGGATAAGTTGGTGATCACCCAATCAGGCACCAGCGAATATTGGATCAATGCCTTTGAGGAAGGTACCAAAAATATTTATCGATATAAATTGGATAGCCTAGGTTTATCTAAACCGACTCGGGTAAACCTAGACTTCTCAGTGTCATTTTCGTCTAACTCGAGTTTCAGTTTTTCACCCAACAATCAACGTTTAGCCATGGCAAACGATTCACTTGGGATGAGTCAAATTTTAATTATGTCTGTTGACACGCTTACGGGTAATTTTAACACGAGGACAGTGAACCGTATTCAGTTGACTGGCTTGACCTCTAGAATTTATGGCGTAGCTTTTTCTCCCGACGGCAGGGTTCTTTATGTCACAACACGAGGAAATGGGACCACAATCAAATCGCAGGTTTTGCAATTTGACTTAACTGCAGCGAATGTAGCAGCAACCAAATTTGTTGTGTATGAGACGACTGATCTCTTAGGAGATTTAAAATTGGACCCTGATAATTCAGCTCGATTATATATCACAATTGAAAATACGACCAACTTGGCATTTATACGTAGACCAAATGTGTTATTTACCAGCTTGGCGATTCCTGGGCCAACAAGCAACTTTGATATTACTACATTTACCGGTGCTGGGAATTTAGGAAGAGGGATGACCAGTGTTCGGTTTGGTTCTAATTCGAATGGGGGAGGAATTCAACAGTCCTGCTCAGGTACCACGTTTACCTACAGATTGCCAGAACCTCCCAAGTGTAAGGATAAGGATAAAGAAATTATAGGGGCCAATTGGTCTATATATGTGGGAAATGCCTATTCGGGAAGGACATCTCCGAATTTAATATATGATCCTATTTTAGGGGTTATCAAACAAGACCCCACACTTGTTCGCGAGGCCTATTTTTCAAACCGGAAATCGATTAATTATTCCTATCCCGACAAGTCCCCAAACCCCAAAAAGTATATCATCGTTGTTGAAGTTCTCACGCGATGCGGAAGCTATTTTCTCGATGCAGAGGAGTTTGATATCCGAAATTTAAAACCATTCTCCTTGCGAAGTAGGGTGGATAAATTATACATGACTACCATCGCGACTCCTAATTGTGTCCAGCGAAATATTACATTCCCAGATCCAACTTTGGATAAGATTCCTGGTTTATCTGGACTTAGGTATGACTGGAGTACGGGAGCTAAATCGCCAACTATCACCGTAAATACAGCGGGAACGTATGCTGTTAAAATAAGTGATGATGCTACAGGGTGCGATGTAACAGGAGATATTGATCTGCGTTATTATACAGAAAATGATTTTATCCCTAAAGTAGACTCCAGCATTTGCATGGATAATCCGTCCCGACTATTAGAACTCAGACCTATTGCTAATCCAGCAAGCCTAGAATTTTTATGGACAGAACAAGGGTTTCCCAAAGGCACCAATCCATTTTTAAATGTGACTTATGCAACGAAATACAACATGCGCGTTCGGGATGAATATGGATGTATATATAATCGAGTATATGAAGTAGTGGACAGATGTCTCCCCGTCGTTTTGGCGCCCAATATTTTCACGCCTAATGGGGATAATGTGAACGATCGCTTTGTACCACAACCGTTGAGTATAGCTCGAACGAAAATTACAGGTGTTAAAATATTTAATCGCTGGGGTGAATTGCTTTTCGAAGGAGACAATTCCCGCCCAGATGAACAATGGGATGGCAAATACAAAGGCAAACTTGTCCCCCAGGATACCTATGTCTACGTCATCGAATATGTTTCTACACCCGCGAATTTCCCAAATCTAGGTACTCAGACCCTAAAAGGGGGTGTTTTAGTCGCCTATTAGTAAATTAGAGACCACTAGATAAATAATTTTTTCGTCTACTTTTTTAACGCGGTATTTTTGAGTTGTAATTGATCTACACTCTCAAATTAAGCGATGCAAGTATCTTTCTTCAAACGACTTTTTGCCTACATGCAAGGAAAAAAAGTAGTTGAATTATACTCCTCCGCAACCCTTCGATCCTACTTTACTGTAGCTTTTCGAAACGAACAAAATCAATGGATCTGTCAAATTCCGCGTTACGATAAGCAATGGGAATACATTACCATCATTTTAGAAGATAATGGGAATTTGACTTTTCTAGAAGAACCGATGATCGAAGGCGGTTTAGACCGGTGGAAATAAATTCCTAGCTAGTACGCCCGGACTTCAACCCCTTTCATGAAATTCACAAATGACTTATTTACCACCTGGTTTCCACCCGGCGTCGGGAAATTACCTGTGAAATACCAATCGCCTAAGTGATTTGGGCAGGCCAAATTCAAGTTCGGAACCGTTTGGTATACAATGGATAACTCAGCTTGCAGATTCTTTGGCTTAACGATCTCCGCAATTTTGTCCGAAATCTCCTCGTCGGTGAATGGCGCGTAAATCGCCTTTACAAAGTTCTCACTGGATGCGGTGCCATTTTCGAGGGCCAACAAACATTTCAAGTTTACTTCATCCAAAATATGCTCCATGCCACGTTCCTTCAACAAGGCAAGCGCCGCGCGGAAAGCAACGAATTCCTTCATTTTGGACATATCAATCCCGTAACAATCCGGATATCTGATTTGTGGCGCCGAAGAAACAATAACAATTTTCTTAGGTGATAACTTATCCAATAAACTTAAAATACTCTTTTCTAAGGTCGTTCCCCGCACAATCGAATCGTCGATTAACACAACCGAGTCAACTCCTTTTTCAATCACCTCATAGGTCGTATCATAGACATGCGACACCATGTCATCCCGCATCGCATCACTCGCAATGAAAGTACGTACTTTGACATCTTTGGAAATCAGTTTTTCGACACGCGGACGGAAGGTCAACAACTCCTCCAGCTGCTCCTCAAACAATACGCCTTCCATGATGGCTTTCTTTCGCTCCTTCGCCAAATGATCCTCCAATCCATCAATCATCCCCAAAAAGGCACTTTCTGCCGTATTTGGGATATATGAAAACACAGTATGTTTTAAGTCATTTTTAACCTCATCCAGAATTTGAGGAATCAATAATCGACCTAGTTTCTTACGCTCGCGATAAATATCTGGATCCGATCCACGCGAGAAATAAATACGCTCAAACGAACAAGATTTCTGCTCAATTCGGTCAATAAATGGCACTTCGCTAACCGAAGCATCCATCTCAATAATCAAGGCATGACCCGGAGTAATCTCCTTAATTTGGTCATACGCACAATTGAAAGAAGTTTTTATTGCTTGTTTCTCCGAAGCGACCACAACGACCTCATCATCCATGTAATAGTACGCCGGTCGGATACCCGCCGGATCACGCGCCACAAAAGAAGCACCGTAACCTGTCATTCCCACCATCGCATAGCCACCATCAAAATCCTTGCAAGAACGTTCTAAAACACGCTTCAGGTCTATATTTGCGGCAAGTACATCCGATAATTCAGGATTTTCATATTGGTCTTTAAATTTGCCAAACTGACGCTGATTCTCCTCATCCAAAAAGTGACCAATCTTCTCCATCACGGTCACAGTATCCACTTTCTCTTTTGGATGCTGGCCCAACGACACTAATCTGTCAAACAAATCATCCACATTTGTCATGTTGAAATTCCCCGCCATTACGAGATTCCGGCTCCGCCAGTTGTTTTGGCGCAACATCGGATGACAATTCTCAATTTCATTTTGACCATGCGTACCATAGCGCAGGTGCCCTAAAAGTACTTCTCCGGTAAAAGCCACATTTTCTTGCCACCACGTCGCATCATGAACCGCATCAATTCCCGTATCGCGCTTAGTCTCCTTCGCTAATTTTTGTGCTTTCTTAAATTTCTTATTAATCTTCCCAAAAATATCCGCAACGGCTTGGGGTTCTACAGAACGGTAGCGACTGATATACCTGCTACCCGGTTTGACATCTATTTTAATATTCGCAATCCCCGCTCCATCTTGTCCTCGATTCACCTGCTTCTCCATCATCAAATACAACTTATTTAAGCCATACATCGGCGTATCGTACTTATCGAGGTAATGCTGAAAAGGTTTTCGCATTCGGATTAGTGCAATTCCGCATTCGTGCTTGATGGATTCAGACATGTTGGTTTAGGAGAAGATTTTACTAAAATAAAGCCCAAAATTAGGGAATTATTATCAGCAATTTGGGTTATTTTCTAATTTTTATTTAAACATTTAATAGCTCAAAAAACAGGTTTGGAGTGATTAGAGCGCTAATTACCAAAATAGCCAAAAGCAAATACCCCCAATCCTTTCCAGAAAATTTTTCAGCTAGCAATCCATCTACATTTTCCCGCTTTTTCAAATAAATAAAAAAAGGAATACGCAAATAATAATAGACTGAAATCAAGGTGACAATCACCGCAACGAGTAATAATGCCAACACGCTTGTTTGTTGGCCACTCTGATACTTTTCCCACAACTGACTAAAATAGGTAACCTTCGCCAAAAACGTTCCCGCCGGAGGAAGGCCGATCAGGGCGATTAAGCCTACTACTAATGTGGCCGATCGCAGCGGCTGTTGCTGGGCGTAACCTGTCCAGGCCAACATATCATCCGATTCAATCGAGTCGCCCGTCACTTCATCTACCTGATAAAATACCAAATAAGTACTTAGGCCATACAAAAATCCATAAAACAATAAGGCTTTTAGCGCCTGATCTGCCGGAAACAACCAAACCATCGCCATAAATCCCCCATGGGCAATGCTGGAATAGGCCAATAATCTTTTGCTGTTTTTTGGGCCCATAGCCGCTAAATTTCCCACCAATAAAGTAGCCATCGCCAATAAACTTATCGTCGAGACCATCGAAATCGGGACGTAATGCACGAGCTTAATGCCCAACAAACTAACTGCAAGTTTAGGGGCAACTGATATCCAACTCATCCATGAGGCTGGTAAACTTTCTAGTAGATCCGGACTCCAAGGGTGAAATGGAACCCAAGCCATTTTGAATAAGATTCCTGTGCCAACTAACCCCAAAGCGAGGTATGCAAAAACAGGATCAGCTGTGGCGATTCCCCGACTGAAATCCGCGGAGAACAAATACATATTGCCACTTAATCCATATAAAAGCGACATTCCATACAGGAATATGGCTGACGAGCCTAATCCAAATAATACATAAGGTAAAGCCGCCCGAGCACCAATGGCATCTTTGCGCATGGCAACTAAGATATAGGTACCCATCGAAATGAGCTCTAAACTGAGAAATACCGTTAAGATATGTGCGCTCATGGACGTTAATAAACTGCCCAAGAGAATCGACGAGAAACCGATGTTCTCCTCCAGCGAGAAGCTTTTTTGATGTAATTGATTTAATCCAAGTAAAAGGGCCCCTAGGGCAATAATAAGCACATTTATCGTGTTCGACCCGATGTTCACTTGGAAAAGCTGAAAGCTAACAAAACCTGCTAAGCCTTGTGTCATGCGCTGAAAGGCCAAACCCAGGGCCAATAAAATGCCTATTTGCGCCAAAAAATACCGCCACGAATCAGCCGTTTTCGCAGGCTTTCCATGCAAAAACAAGTCGGCAAAAATGCTCACCAAGATCCAAATACCAACGACCAATTCCGGCAAGATCAACGAAAAGCCCGCAGTCGTTTCCGTTATTTTGCTTGAGACGCTAGAAAGGAGTTCGGTTGAAAACATCGTTTTTATTTTGTCGGTAATTTTTCTTTCAAGTAATGAGCCGTCGGATTGTTTTTCAAAACGACCATATCTTCCGGAGTTCCCTCATAGCTGATGTAACCTCCTTGTTCACCACCCTCCGGACCTAAGTCGATGATGTGATCCGCACATTTAATCACCTCCATATTGTGTTCAATAATGATCACAGTATCGCCCTGTTCCACCAAATCATTTAATGCCTTGAGTAATTTTTTGATGTCATGAAAGTGAAGGCCCGTCGTAGGTTCATCAAAAATAAACAAGGTTTTGCCTTTATTCCCATTTCCTTTACCCAAAAAGCTCGCTAATTTGACACGCTGTGCTTCACCGCCTGAAAGCGAATTTGAGCTTTGGCCTAATTTTATGTAGCCTAAACCAACTTGGAAAAGCGGATCAATTTTCTCCGCAATTTTAGGTGATTTTTCCTGGAAAAATGGAATACTTTCCTCTACGGTTAAATCGAGAATTTCAGCAATATTTTTGTCTTGATATTTAACGTCGAGCACTTCTTGCTTGAATCGCTGGCCGTTGCATGATTCGCAGACCAACTTAATATCGGCCATAAACTGCATCTCAATCGTGATTTCCCCTTCTCCTTGACAGGTTTCACAACGACCACCCTCTACGTTAAATGAGAAGTGAGCCGGTTTGTAGCCACGTGTTTTGGCTAGCGGAAGCTCTGAAAACAACAAGCGAATGGCGTCGTAAGCCTTAATGTAGGTGATCGGATTCGATCGTGATGACTTGCCAATAGGCTGCTGGTCAACCATTTCTACACCCGCAATTTTGTTCAAACTACCGCCTAATTCACGGAATTTGCCAGTTTCCTCCGTCCCTAATTGCAAGTGACGTAGCACCGCCGGATAGAGTATTTTTCGGATCAATGTCGACTTACCCGAGCCACTGACTCCGGTCACCACGGTCAATATTCCTAAAGGAATTTTAACATCTAAATTCTTTAAATTATTCTCGTTAGCCCCTTTAATCTCGAGATGTGCCAACGGCTTTCTGCGGAATGTTGGGATATTAATTTTATCGGTACCACGCAAGAATCGCAGCGTGTGGCTGTCAGTTTTATCGTCTTTTAGCGCTTCTGCCAAATTGCCTTGGAAAATCAAATTACCGCCATGTCGGCCTGCCTCCGGTCCAATATCAATTATTTGATCCGCTGCGCGCATGATGTCTTCCTCGTGTTCAACGACGATAACCGTATTACCCATCGACTTGAGTAATTCTAAAACAGAAATGAGGCGTTCGGTATCCCGAGGATGCAAACCGATACTAGGTTCGTCCAAGATGTACATGGAGCCTACGAGCGCGCTACCGAGGGAAGTCGCCAATTTGATTCGTTGGAATTCACCGCCCGAAAGGGTAGATGTAAGTCGGTTTAAGGTCAAATACCCTAAT
The DNA here is from genome assembly GCF_042715545.1 of Aquirufa avitistagni. NCBI lineage: Bacteria > Pseudomonadati > Bacteroidota > Cytophagia > Cytophagales > Flectobacillaceae > Aquirufa > Aquirufa avitistagni. The sequence goes on from NZ_JBBKXZ010000001.1 coordinate 160,505, forward strand.
CCCACACGGTCCATGTAGTCCAGTCGGTTCGTAATTTCGATTAAAATACGTTTAGCGACTTGTTGATCGGTTTCGGTTAATTTCAGTGAATCGAAGAATTTTTTGGTCTTTGAAATCGGCCAAAGAACCAAATCGATAATCGACGTATCATTAATTTTGACATACGCCGCGTCACCGCGCAAACGCGAGCCTTGGCATTCGGGACACGTAGTTTTGCCCCGGTAACGGGAAAGAAGTACGCGGTATTGAATCTTATAGGTTTCTTTTTCGAGATGGTCAAAAAATTGATTTAATCCCGCAAAGTATTTATTTCCTTTCCAAAGCAATTGTTGCTCCTTGCTACTCAGGTCCTTAAATGGCCGGTGAATGGGGAAATCGAAGTGAATTCCGTTGCGCAATAAAGGATGTAGCCATTCGCTCATGCGCTCACTTCGCCACGGGGCAATCGCTCCTTCGTACACGGAAAGGCTTTGATCTGGAATGACTAGGTCAGGATCGAGTCCAAGGACTTTTCCATAGCCTTCGCAATTTTTACAGGCACCGTAGGGGTTATTGAATGAAAATAAATTGAGACTCGGTTCTTCAAAAACCTGGCCATCAAGTTCGAATTTATTGGAGAATTGGGTGCGTTTTTGGCCGTCCACTTCGATCCAACAAACCCCTTCGCCTTCGAAATAGGCTGTTTGAACCGAATCGCCTAAACGGAAAATGGTTTCTTCGTCATCGGGTTTGCTGATGAGTCGGTCAACTAATATGGCAATTTCACGCGGTTTGGCTTGAAGTTTTTTCAGCGTGTCCGCATCATCCACAAGCTCTTCGAGGTCAATAATTTCGTCCTTGAATTTAAGTCGTGTATATCCTTTTTGAATAAGTAATTGGCATTCATCTAGGATGCTTCGATCCGCGTGTTCCACAAGCGGAGCAAGGATCAATATTTTTTTGTCCGGATGCGTTCCGATCCAATCCACGATGGCGGACACGGAATCTTTTTTAACCTCTTGGCCTGAAACCGGTGAATACGTTTTACCAATGCGGGCGAAAAGTAATTTGAGGTAATCGTAAATCTCGGTTGTCGTACCTACGGTCGAACGTGGGTTTTTAGTATTGACTTTTTGTTCGATCGCAATCGCTGGAGAAACTCCACGAATGTAGTCAACAGCTGGTTTTTCCATGCGACCTAAAAATTGACGCGCATAGGAATTTAAACTTTCGACATACATGCGTTGGCCTTCAGCAAAAAGTGTATCAAAGGCAAGTGATGATTTTCCAGAACCCGAAAGGCCTGTGATAACGACTAATTGATTACGTGGAATTGCGACGTCGACTCCCTTTAGATTATGTACGCGGGCACCCTTAATAATGATGTGGGACCGAGGGTCCAGATTTTCGAAATCTTGGGGCAAGGGAGAACTCATATCTCAAAATTATCCTTTAATTTTGACAAACCCAACGCTACCTTTGGCAAACCTCCAAGGTTTGCCAAAGGTAAGGGGAAATGAAGCCTTTGAAATGTTATAAACTGATTATATGAAATCAATATACTTGTTTTTTTCGCTCGCACTTTTTTCCATCTCATTCACTAGTCACGCACAAGATCCAGTCGTCATTTCGGAGGACGGCGCGAAGGGAGATTTGGATATTGAACCCGATGTGAGTGAATTGCCTTTTCGCCAACGCATGCACTATGGTGGCGGGATTTCAGGTTTGAGTTTTGGTAACCCAACTAGCATTGGAATATCGCCTATGGCTGGCTATATGCTCACAAATAACACAATTTTGGGCGCGGGCTTAACCTACCAGTATTTTTCATTCCGTGGTTATCAAGCTTCCAATTTATTGGGCCAACGGATTTTCGTTCGCCAATTCGTGCCCGCATTATCTGCGATGATTGGCCAGAGCTATTTAACTGCGCAGATTGAAAATTTTCAGGATCTTTCTAACACAGCTATTAAGACAAAATACTCCACGCCTGTGTTGGTTGGCGTAGGCATTGGATCCAAGTTGGGCATCAACTTAAACGTCCTCTACGACCTGAATTATTCAGCCGGTTCGAACTCTCCGTATGGCACGGCTTTGGTCGTTCAAGTGGGTGGATTTTTCTTTTAAAATTTTAAAACAATTTGACCTAAAATATTGTCTTACTAATCAAAGATTATAAGCGATAAATTCTTAATTTCGAATTCATTTATTTTTCACATGTCAAAAGCACTATTATCTGAACCTCTTTTAGTTGAGGACCCAAATCGTTTCGTTTTATTTCCCATCAAACACGATGATATCTGGAAGTTTTACAAGCAATCACAAGCATCCTTTTGGACCGCTGAAGAGATTGACTTACAACAAGATTTATCGGATTGGAAGAAGTTAAATGATGGTGAACGTCACTTCATCTCACACGTTTTAGCCTTCTTCGCAGCCTCTGATGGTATTGTAAATGAGAATTTGGCGAATAACTTCTTGAAAGAAGTTCAATATGCTGAAGCGAAATGTTTCTACGGATTTCAAATCATGATGGAAAACATTCACTCAGAGACGTACTCGCTTTTGATTGATACCTACATTAACGATCCAACAGAGAAAGATCGTTTGTTGCGTGCCATTGAGACAATTGATTGTGTGAAGAAAAAGGCCGACTGGGCTTTGAAGTGGATTGAAAGCGATAATTTTGTGGAGCGATTAATCTCGTTTGCAGCCGTAGAAGGAATCTTCTTTTCGGGTTCATTCTGCTCTATTTTCTGGTTGAAGAAACGTGGATTAATGCCAGGTTTATCTTTCTCCAATGAATTGATTTCTCGTGATGAAGGTTTACACTGTGATTTCGCTTGTATGTTATATACTGATCACATCAAAAATAAAATTTCTCAAGAGCGTATTTATGAAATCATTTTACACGCAGTAGAAATTGAAAAAGAATTCGTAACTGTTGCACTTCCTGTATCATTAATTGGCATGAACGCTGAATTGATGTGTCAGTACATTGAGTTTGTAGCGGATCGTTTGTTGGTTTCTTTAGGTTGCAAAAAGAACTACAATGCAACCAATCCATTCGATTTCATGGAAATGATTTCATTACAAGGCAAAACAAATTTCTTCGAAAAACGTGTGGCAGAATACCAAAAATCAGGTGTTATGTCCGACAAAGAATCCATGTCATTCTCCATGGACGAAGACTTTTAGTCATATTGATTCAAATGTTGGATGCCCTGGAGAAATTCAGGGCATTTTTTTTTACCACCTTTCCAGAATCATCGGTAAAACTAAACCAATGATAATTCCCGATATGACCAGCACATAGGTCCGTTGGCGTACATGCAAGGTGTGCATCAACAATGTCCCTAGGCCTAAAATGACTGCAACGACGATCATTTGGCCTAATTCAAGGCCAACATTAAATGCAAAGAGTGGTCCGATAATTCCAGCTTCCTTGCCCAATAAACTTTGTAAGTAATTTGAGAATCCTAAGCCATGAATTAAACCGAAAGCGGTAACCATCCAATAGGTATTTTTTTGTTTTTGGCGCTCTTTAAATCGAAGGTTAGTCAGCGCAGTAATCAATATGGTGCACGGAATCAGCCACTCAATCCAATCAGCTGAAATTTCAATCAGTTTTAACGTGGCTAATACCAAGGTAAGTGAATGTCCTAAGGTGAACGCACTGATCAAATAAAATAGTCGCTTCAGGTCAGTTAAGGTATAAATACAGGTGATAGCGAGTATAAACAGCAAATGATCTAAGGCTTGCCAGTTAAGAATATGCTGCAATCCGAGCAGTAAATACGTTTGAAAAGTTGACATAAAGTAGGTTTAGCGGGCGCAATATATTTATTTATAGGAAAGATTTTGAGTAGTTCGTTTATTTTATTGTCTTTAATTTAAAATTTGAAACATGAAAAAAAGTCTATTAACCCTCGTATGTACTTGCTTGACTTTCATTGCGTTAGCGCAAAAAGCAGATGTCACATCATTAAAACAAGCTGAATTAAGTCGATTTAAAGTGATGGTCGCCAAGGATCGCGCGGGTCTTGAGGCAGTGATGCATCGGGATCTGGTATATTTTCATTCCAGCGGAGTAGCGGATAATAAGGACTCCTACATTGCCTCAATCTTTTCAGGTAAATCAAACTACCAATCCATTGATCCAGTAGAATTAGTCACGCGCGTTTATGGAAAAACAGGTATCAATACGGGAATTGTCAATATTGTAAATTTAGGTGCAGATGGAAAGGAAACGCCACTTAAATTACGCTTTACGGATGTATTCGTATATGAAGATGGACGCTGGCAAATGGTTTCGTGGCAGTCGACAAAATTAGCCAACTAGCCCGGAAGCAAAGTTTTCGATTTCCGTATAGATGATTTCCAATTCATCATTGCTGATGCAATAAGGTGCTAGAATATAAATGGTATTACCCAGGGGTCTCATCAGGATCCCTTTTTTTATGAAATACTGATACGCATCATCTCGGATGGAATGCATATATCCATTCTCCTGTCCATCTTCTAATTCAAATGCGAGGATTGTCCCTTGCACACGTAAATTTTGAATGATTTGATGGGGACGTATTTTTTCAACCCAAGCCTCATGGCACGCCTGAACGCGCGCAATGTTTTCCCACGTTTCCGGTTTCTCCATCAGATCTAAACTTGCAAGGGAAACAGCACAAGCCATCGGATTTGCCGTAAATGAATGGCTATGAAAAAGCATTTTTTTGCGGTCATCCGATAGAAATGTATCGAAAAGTTCATTCGAACATGTAGTGATTCCCATCGCCAACATGCCACCGGTTAATCCTTTCGAGAAACAAGCTATATCAGGTTTATGCTGCAAATAATCCATCGCAAACCACTTGCCCGTCCGACCAAAACCCGTCATGATTTCATCGGCGATACACAAAAGCTTGTTGGCATGCGCCAAAGAAATCAACGTATCCAATGTCTCTGGGGCATACATTTTCATCCCGCCTGCACCTTGGATTAAAGGTTCAAAAATAAAGGCTGCATACGTTTCTGCATCCTGCATTTTTTCACGCATGGCTGCGATACATGCTTCCGGATCACTTGGACTAGGTAAAAATTCTACCTCAAATAACATATCTTGAAACGGCGCATTAAAGGCACTCGGTGCTCCGAGACTCATCGCTCCAAAGGTGTCACCATGATAAGCATCTTCAAAGGCAATGATTTTACGTTTCTGCGTCTGCCCTTGGTTATGGAAAAATTGCAAAGCCATTTTAACGCCCACTTCCACCGCCGTACTTCCATTATCCGAATAGAAAACTTTCTGAAAATTAGCAGGCAAATGCCCAAGTAAACGCTCAGCTAATTGTATGGCTGGTTCGTGCGTAAAGCCAGCAAAAATAACTTGTTCTAGTTTTAAAGCTTGCTCGTAAATCTTTTGGGCCAAATATGGATGCGCATGCCCATGAATACTAACCCACCAAGAGGAGATGGCATCGATGTATTTTTTGCCATCTGCATCAACTAAATACACGCCCTCTCCATGCGTAATTGGAATCGAAAGTGGTTCGATTTGATGCTGGGTAAATGGATGCCAAACCACGGCGGCATCACGTGAAGATAAATTAGCGTTGGAATGATTCGGCATAGTGCGCAATAATGCTTGAGTTAATTTCTTTTTCTTCGTTCACACGTAACAACACAGGAAGCCCCGTATGATTTAAAATAAACGCCTCCCCGGAAGAATTTGTTTGGCCATTAAAGATAATTCCCGCGATGGGAATCTGATGTGATTTTAAAATTTCATAGGTCATCAATGTATGATTGATACTTCCCAAGTAATTTTTACTCACCAAAATTACAGGGGCTCCGAGGTGTTTAATCAAGTCCAAATTAGTTTGCTGATCATTTAAGGGGACCATAATTCCGCCTGCTAATTCGACAACTAAATTTCCAGTCGTCTCAGGCAAAGAAAAGGCACCTATTTCAATGCTGACCCCATCAAGTTCCGCCGCGGTATGCGGAGAAAGCGGGTGATTAAGTGCATATACAGATGGAAACAGCTTGGTTTCCGGAACCCATTGCTTGACCCAATACGCATCTCCATCCGTTAAATTTCCTGCTTGTATAGGTTTCCAATAAGCCGCATTTAATGCTTTAGTCACAATAGCGGCGCAAACAGTTTTGCCTATTTCAGTACCAATCCCCGCGATGATATACTGCTTATGCATGTGATTCAAGGGTTTGGATGAGTCCAATGATATCTGATTCCTTTGTCTGGGATGTTAATGTAATTCGGATGCGCTCTTTACCCTTCGGAACTGTGGGATAAACGATTGGTTTGACAGCATATCCGGCATCTTGTGCTGCTTTGGCAACTGTACGAATCGCCTCGTTGCCCGAGACAAAAAAGGTTTGAATGGCGGTTTCACTCGGCCCCCAAGAGGACGCGTTGATGTTTTTTCGGAACAAATCAATATTACTTTTCAACCTGAACCTTGCTTCTTCAGCTTGCTGGACAAACGGCATGGCCGTTAGTAAATGATGTACATGCTCTGGCGTGGGTGCCGTGGAATAAATGAATGGGCGCGCAAAATTGATTAAATACTGCTTTAAAATTGCGGACCCCAAAACAATGGCACCTGCATTCCCCCACGCTTTACCAAAGGTAACGACGCGCGCAAAAATTTCAGGAAACGCAGCACCTAATCCCGCTCCTTTGGATCCATAAAGTCCTCCTGCATGCGCCTCATCTACAATCAGTTCAAACTGATATTTTTCACGAAGTGCAATTAGTTCTGCCAAAGGTGCCTGGTCACCATCCATCGAATAGATGGACTCAACAACAACCCATTTGGTGGTAGTGCTCGGGTATTGTTCCAATAAGTGCATCAAATCCCCCAAATCGTTATGTTTAAATATCCGGCGTTCCGCCGCACTTAAACGTAAGCCATCAATTAAACTGGCATGTAATAATTTATCGCAAAAAATAACATGGTCCTTTTGGGCCAAAGCGGCAATTAGGCCAACGTTCGCTTCATAGCCCGAACTGAATAATAAGGCTGCCTCTGCTTGATGCATGGCGGCGCATTGTGTTTCAAAAATGTCTACAAGTTTACTATGTCCCGAAATAAGGCGAGATCCTGTAGCCCCATTGATCGGCGTTTCTAAGGGTTGCTGGCCTAACCACGCGGAATAATTTTTCGCCATCGCTTCACCCAATTCTCGGTTGCGCGCAAGCCCTAAATAATCATTGGAACAGAAGTCGATGAGGTCATCCACACATTTGGTTTCCCGCAAGAGCCCAGAGGCTTTACGTTCATTCAATTGCGTGATTAGGAGTTCGTTAGCTGATTTCATGACCTGGATTGGTCGTAAAAATACGAAATTATCGGGCTTTGGTGTAAAAACAGAAGAAAATGCTTGACAATCTAATACTTAGCGTGTAGTATTGCAGAGCGTTTCGATACGAGAGCGCTTCAAAATAGACAATCCCTCTTTTATTAGCTCTTTGCCAAACAAATTCGGTACAGAATTTTGCAATTCAATAAGGATTGATCAATCAAAAAAGAACATCATTTACCCCATTTATGGATAATAAAGAATCCTCCAATTCCGCCGAACGTCCTAAGCGTCAACGAATTCAAAAATCAAACGAAGAGCAAGCTCCACTTTTACCTATGGGAGAAGCGCCTTCAGCAGAAACAACAGAAGAATCATCCGAATCAGCTAAGCCAGCGCGTAACATTCGTCCGCGTAAAGGCAAGCCTAGTCCTTCCGATGAAGCCCCTATTGAAGTAGATGGAATTCCTGAGCCAGACGAAGTGGATACATCGTTTGTGACAAGTGATGCGCCTTTGGCAGCGGATAAAGTGTCGCCAACAGATGCACCGGTGGATTTAAGTACCTTGCCGAAGGAAGATGCGCCGAGCCAACAGCCACAACCGCATCACCGCCAACACCGCAATAATTACAATCAAGTGATCAAAGAATTGGATGGCTTAATTGACAATGAAGGGGTTTTGGAAATCATGCAAGAAGGTGGATACGGTTTCATGCGTTCATCGGATTACAACTATTTGGCATCGCCAGATGATATTTATGTTTCACCTTCGCAAATCAAAATGTTTGGTTTGAAGACGGGGGATACCATTTTAGGAAAGATTCGTCCACCGAAAGAAGGGGAGAAGTATTTCGCTTTATTGAAAGTGGAATCTGTGAATGGAAAAACGACGGATGAGATTCGTGATCGGATCAATTTTGAATATTTAACACCTTTGTTTCCCGAGGAAAAATTAAACTTGTCTTCCACGGCGGATAATTATTCGACGCGTATTTTGGACTTGTTTGCGCCGATTGGTAAAGGCCAAAGGGGTATGATTGTAGCCCAACCGAAAACGGGTAAAACAGTCTTATTGAAAGACATTGCAAACGCAATTTCACGCAACCACCCAGAGGTTTATTTGATCATTTTATTGATCGATGAGCGTCCAGAGGAGGTAACGGATATGCAGCGTTCGGTACGTGCGGAGGTTATTTCATCCACGTTCGATGAGCAAGCAGAACGTCACGTGAAAGTGGCTAACCTGGTTTTGGAAAAAGCAAAACGGATGGTGGAATGTGGTCACGATGTCGTGATTTTATTAGATTCAATTACGCGTTTAGCGCGTGCTTATAATACGGTTGTTCCATCTTCAGGTAAGATTTTATCGGGTGGTGTGGATGCCAATGCCCTACACAAACCAAAACGTTTCTTCGGTGCGGCTCGTAATGTGGAAAATGGTGGTTCTTTGACCATCATCGCAACAGCCTTGATCGAAACCGGTTCTAAAATGGATGAGGTAATCTTTGAGGAATTCAAAGGTACAGGTAACATGGAATTACAATTGGATCGTAAATTGGCCAACCGCCGTATTTACCCATCTATTGATGTTACTGCATCTGGTACGCGTCGTGAGGATCTATTAATGGATCCAGCGGTATTGCAACGTGTTTGGATTTTACGCAAGCACATGTCGGACATGAACTCAGTAGAGGCCATGGAATTCTTGCAACAGCAAATGAAAGGTACACGAAACAACGAAGAGTTTTTGGTTTCCATGAATCGCTAGTATGCCGATTTTACCCATTGAATTACGTTCATCGGATCGTCAGCCCGTTTGGTTTATCGGGCATGGCAGTCCGATGAATGCGTTAATAGCCAAAAAATACCTTTTCAATAATTTCGCAGGCTTGATCCATTTCGTTTTTCGTAATGGTCAACGGTGGTGCTAAACGAATTTTATTGCCGTGTGTAGGCTTTGCCAAAAGACCTGCGCGCATGAAATCTAGGCAGATTTCCCAAGCCACCGGACTAGATTCTTCGGTGTTGATTTCAATCGCACATAATAATCCTTTTCCGCGCACTTCCCGAATCAAGGCAGTTTTTGCTTTCAGGGTTTGAAGGAATTTCATTAATTGTTTTCCGCGTTTTTCCGCATTCTCAATTAAATCCTCATCCTCCAAGATATCAATCGCGACGTTTGCTACCGCACAGGCTAATGGATTACCACCAAAAGTCGATCCATGTTCACCTGGTTTAATGGTCAACATAATTTCGTTGCTGCATAATACTGCTGAAACCGGCATGAACCCGCCGGATAACGCCTTTCCTAATAGTAAAATATCAGGGTGTACGAATTCGTGGTGGCAGGCCAACCACGCACCGGTCCGACCGAGACCCGTTTGGATTTCATCGGCGATGAAAAGTACTCGATGTTTTTTGCAAAGATCTGCTGCTTTTTTCAGGTAGCCCGCGTCGGGTAAAACTACACCAGCTTCACCTTGAATAGGTTCCACCATGAATGCCGCGACGTTGGGATCTTGTAATTTTTCTTCTAAAGCCGCTAAGTTATTGTAGGGAATTTTTAAAAATCCAGGTGTAAATGGACCAAAGTTGGTATAGCTACTCGGGTCTGTTGATGAGGAAATTGCCGATATCGTTCGGCCCCAGAAGTTGCCTTCAGCAAATATGATTTGGGCCTGATTTGCCGGAATTCCTTTTACTTCATACGCCCATTTTCGGGCTAATTTGATGGCGGATTCGCCGGCTTCGACGCCGGTATTCATCAACAATACTTTCTCGTAACCGAATTTTTCAGCGAGCTTTTTTTCCGTTAATCCCAATTGGTCATTGTGAAAAGCACGTGAACTCAAGGTGAGTTTTTGGGCTTGTTCCGTGATGGCCTGGATTAATCGGGGGTGGCAATGTCCTTGATTCACTGCGCTGTAGGCAGATAAAAAGTCAAGGTATTTTTTACCTTCAACGTCCCACACATGCACACCTAAACCTTTATTTAGGACAACGGGTATGGGATGATAGTTATGCGCACCGTATTCGGATTCTAGGCTAATGTAATCGGTTGATGTCATTTGTTGATGAGTTCCCCAGACTAAAGTCTGGGGTTATGAAATATTTGATATCCCTAGGCTTTAGCCTAGGGTATTATAGTCGCTCATAAATCCCCGCAACGCCCTGGCCGCCACCTACGCAGGCAGTTACCATACCGTACTTTTGGTTGCGGCGTTTCATTTCGTCGAATAATTGAATGGATAATTTAGCACCTGAACATCCCAGTGGGTGTCCTAAGGCAATCGCACCGCCGTTTACATTCACGATATTTGGATCAATTCCTAAGGTTTTGATTACGGCCAAAGACTGTGCCGCAAAGGCCTCATTCAATTCGATTTGTTGGATGTCATTCAGTTTCAATCCCGCTTTTTTCAAAGCTAATGGAATCGCTTCCACTGGACCGATTCCCATCAAACTTGGCTCCACACCAGCAGTCGCATACGTCACCATGCGCGCGATAGGTTCCAATTTGTGTTGCTTCACAAATGCTTCGGAAACGACTAAAAAAAAGGCTGCTCCGTCTGAAGTTTGCGAGGCATTTCCTGCCGTCACCGTTCCACCCATGGCGAATACAGGTTTTAATTTACCTAATGCTTCGATGGTCGTATCAGCACGTGGACCTTCATCTTTTGAGACGGTCCAAGTTCTTGTTTGCTTCTTGCCCGATGCCGCATCGAAATAATTTTCAGATACATTAATCGGTACGATAGAAGCGTCAAAATGACCTGCCGCTTGAGCAGCTAATGCTTTTTGATGCGATGCCAATGCAAAAGCATCTTGGTCATCACGTGAAATTTCATATTTCTTCGCAACCTCTTCAGCCGTTAAGCCCATCCCAATGTAGTAATCGGGATGCTCAGATGCGATGTTGTAATTCAAAACAGTTTTATGTCCCATCATCGGTAACATGCTCATGGATTCGGTTCCACCGGCAATAATGCAATCCGCAATGCCGGCAGCAACTTTGGAAGAAGCCAAAGCAATCGCCTCCAAACCTGATCCGCAGTAACGGTTGATGATGAATCCTGGTACGCTCTTTGGCAGTGATAAAAGAGAAATGTAACGCGCCATTTGCATACCTTGTTCCGCTTCTGGAATCGCGTTACCTACGATTAAATCTTCCACTAAAGCTGGGTCCACCGAAGGAACTTGCGCCATCAAATGTTTGATCACCTCTGCCGCCAAATCATCTGGTCGCATGGTTCTAAATCCACCTTTGTTTGCTTTTGCCACCGCCGTGCGGTAACCTGCTATGATATATGCGTTCATGATTAATTTCTTAAAGGTTTACCTCCATTTAATATGCTACTGATTCGTTCCAATGTTTTGCGTTCGCCAGAAAGCGATAAGAATGCCTCGCGCTCTAGGTCGATTAGGTATTCTTCTGTTACCATTTGTGGCGTATCTAAATCACCTCCACAAATCGCATAAGCTAGTTTATTTGCAATTAAGGCATCATGTTCGGAGATGTATTTACCCATCAACATGCCTTGGATTCCTGCTTTAAATAATGCCAAACCTTGTTTTCCTTCCACCCAGACATCACTTCGTGGCTGCTGCTGCACATAACCTGCTTCGGCCAATGCTATCGCCTCTTTTTTCGCCTCCGAAATCAATTGGCTGCGATTCAATACAATGCGATCTTCCTTACGTAAGTAGTTCATTTCCAGCGCTTCATACGCCGATGTACTCACGCGCGCTGTGGCAATGTTCATGAATGCTTCTTGCAAACGGTTGAGTTCCACATCGCCTTTCCGACGGGCATCGCCCATACGTAAAGCCATTTCTTTGGTACCACCACCGGCTGGAATTAAGCCAACGCCCACTTCCACCAATCCCATGTACAATTCTGCATGGGCAACAATTTTATCCGCATGTAAATTGATTTCTGTTCCTCCACCTAACGCAAGTGTATGCGGTGCAACAACCACCGGAATGGACGAGTAACGCACGCGCATCATGGTTTTCTGGAAGATGGCAATCATTTGATTCACTTCATCAAACTCTTGCTGGGCCGCATACATAAACAACATGCCCAAATTCGCGCCCGCCGAGAATGCCTCAACACCCTCGTTTCCAATCACCAAACCACGGTAATCTTTCTCCGCAACATCTAATGCTTTTTGGATTCCTTCCAAAACTCCTTGGCCCATCGTATTCATTTTCGAATGGAACTCCAAGTTGATGATGCCATCGCCAATATCTATGATGCTCGCATCGTCGTTTTTGAAGATGGTTTTAGTGGGCTTCAATATTTGCAGATTGATCTGCTTATTGGATCCCGGTATCGTTAGGTATTTTTTGCTGTGAATGTCATAGTACTGACGTTCGCCATTATCTGCTCTGTAAAAACTGATATGTCCCGCCTTCACCATTTCGGTCACCCAAGCGGCTGGTTGGATTCCTTCCGCAGCCATGAGATCGATTCCAGCTTGAACGCCAATAGCATCCCAAGTTTCGAAAATGCCCATTTCCCAACCGAAACCTGCGCAGATTGCTTGGTCAATTTTAACAAAATCATCCGCGATTTCAGGCACACGCATCGAAGCATAACGGAAACCGTCTAGGAATGTCTTGCGGTAAAATTCTCCCGCTAAATCTTTGCCAGCTAATAAAACAGTAAAGCGATCAGCTAATTTGTCGATGGCCTTCGTGCGTTCTAAGGTTTCGAAAGAAACCTTTTGTGACGGTCGGTATTCAAATGTTTGTAAGTCCAAACTTAAGATGACAGTCTTACCACCTTCTTTGGTCTTCTTATAAAATCCTTGGCCGGTCTTGTCGCCGAGCCATTTATTTTCCATTAATTTTTGAAGCATGTTGGGCAATTCGAAGATCGACTTGCTCTCATCGTTTGTCAATGCTTGCTTCAAATTATTCGCTACGTGAACCGTCGTATCTAAACCCACGACATCCGATAAACGGAAGGTCCCTGATTTCGGTCGGCCTACGACTTTCGAGGTCAATTTATCTACCTGCTCTACCGTCAATCCCAATTCCTCTACCACTTTCATCGTTTGCATCATCGAATAAACCCCGATGCGGTTGGCGATAAAGGCAGGTGTGTCTTTACACAAAACGGTAGTTTTACCCAATTGGGTTTCGCCGAATTGCATGAGGAAATCGATGATTTTGGGATCCGTTTTGGGTGTTGGGATAATCTCCAACAAGCGTAAGTAACGTGGCGGATTGAAAAAGTGTGTACCACAAAAGTGGTTTTGGAAATCATCTGAACGTCCCTCAGCCATCAAGTGAATGGGGATGCCGGACGTGTTCGATGTGATTAGTGTTCCTGGTTTACGGAATTGCTCGACGCGGTCATAAAGCGATTTTTTAATCGCTAAATTTTCCACCACGACCTCCATAATCCAGTCGGCCTGCGCAATCTCCGATAAGTTATCATCGAAGTTGCCTAGTTTGATGTTTTTGGCAAAGCCGCTGCTATAAAGCGATGCGGGCTTTGCCTGTATAGTTTGTTGAAATGCCGTATGGACGATCCGATTTTTCACGGATGGGTGCTCCAGGCTAAGGCCTTTTGCTTGTTCCTCTGGGTTCAGTTCTTTGGGAGCGATGTCCAAAAGCAATACTTGAACGCCAATGTTTGCGAAATGACAGGCTATGCGAGAGCCCATGATTCCTGAGCCAAGGATGGCTACGCGTTTAATGGAACGATTCATGTTAACAAGTTTGAGATTGATTTTTATTAGGGTTGTTGGGTACCGAGACCGCGCCAACTTCTAACGCAGTAAATATAAAGAAAAAACAAAATGTTATGCAAGCATACTAATTAAATTATCAGCAAAAATCCCTCTGAATTGCTCCAGAGGGATTAAATTTTACAATAACTTAATTTGATTCTGCGTAACTCGAAATAGGTTCACATGCGCAAACCAAGTTTCGATCGCCATATGCTGAGTCAATACGCGAAACTGTTGGCCAGAATTTATTAGCTCGTACATACGGAAGTGGGAATACAGCCTCTTCACGCGTGTACACTTTATCCCATTCAGCAGCCAACACACGTGTTTGTGTATGCGGCGCGTTTTTCAGTAAGTTGTTTGTCTTCTCTACTCGGCCTTCTTCAATCGCACGAATTTCAGCCCGGATACTTAACAACGCATCGCAAAAGCGATCCAATTCTTCCTTGCTTTCAGATTCTGTTGGCTCAATCATTAAGGTTCCTGCTACCGGGAACGATAGGGTAGGTGCATGGAAACCGTAATCCATTAAACGTTTAGCGATGTCCTCTGCTTCAACGGCAGCGGAGATTTTGAATGGCCGACAATCCACAATCATTTCGTGTGCACAACGACCTTGTGAGCCGGTGTATAGGATTGGGAATTCTTTTTCCAAACGCGCTTTGATGTAATTGGCATTTAAAATAGCTGTCATCGTGGCCATCGTTAATCCTTCGCCGCCCATCATCGCAATGTATGCGTATGAGATAGCTAGGATAGAAGCTGAACCAACCGGTGCCGCAGAAACTGCGCCGTGTGCCGGTGCTTCGACCGAATCCGTAATCACGTGACCTGGTAAGAATGGAACCAATTGTGGTGCCACGCCGATAGGTCCCATGCCTGGACCGCCACCTCCGTGTGGAATACAGAATGTCTTGTGCAAGTTCAAGTGACATACATCGGCGCCAATCCGTGCCGGAGATGTTAACCCCACCTGCGCGTTCATGTTTGCTCCATCCATATATACTTGTCCACCGAACTCGTGAATCATTTGGCAAATGTCAATGACGCTTTCTTCGAATACGCCGTGCGTACTTGGATAGGTAATCATTAAGCAAGCCAAATTATCTTTATGCTCTTCCGCTTTTGCGCGTAGTTCAGCTACGTCAATATTTCCGTTTGCATCACAAGGCGTCACGATTACTTTCATGCCCGCCATTACGGCAGAAGCAGGATTGGTTCCGTGTGCAGAAGAAGGAATCAGCGCGATGTTACGGTGCGAATCTCCACGCGAAGCATGGTAAGCACGAATCACCATCAAACCTGCGTATTCGCCTTGCGCACCTGAATTAGGTTGCATCGACATCGCCGCAAATCCAGTGATTTCACATAACCACTTACTTAATTCCGTAATCATTTGTTGGTACCCACGTGTCTGGAAGCCCGGAGCAAATGGATGCATTTTGCCCAATTCTGGCCAGGTTACCGGAATCATTTCGGTCGTTGCATTCAATTTCATCGTACATGATCCCAAGGAAATCATAGAATGTACCATCGATAAATCTTTGGATTCCAATGACTTCAAATAACGCAACATGCCGTGCTCGGAATGGTAGCGATTGAAGACCTCATGGGTCATGAAGTTTGATGCGCGTGTTAAGGATGTTGGGATGTTCCAAGCGACGGTCAATTCATCACCCAGTATTCGTTGGCCTTGTGCCCGTTGGAAAAATGCCAAAATCTCAATCACGTCATCTTCCGAAGTCGTCTCATCTAGCGCAATGCTTAGCTTACCTGCATCGTTTCTGTAGTATCTGAAATTGCGCTCAGATTCCTCTGCGTATTCCCGAATTTCTTCGGTTTGTTCGCCGGTTAAAACAGTTAGCGTATCAAAGTGCTGGGTGTTTTCTAAGGTGTAGCCTAGTTTTTTCAAACCAGCAGCTAATAATTCTGTTAGGCCATAAACACGCGAAGCGATTTTCTTTAAGCCTTCGGGTCCGTGGTAAATCGAATAAGCGGCAGCCATGATGGACAACAACACTTGTGCGGTACAGATATTGGACGTTGCTTTTTCTCTTCTAATATGTTGTTCGCGGGTTTGCAAAGCCATACGAAGCGCACGATTTCCTTCAGTGTCTACGGAAACCCCGATGATCCGTCCTGGAATGCTACGCTTGTATTTTTCTTTCGTCGCGAAGAAGGCCGCATGTGGACCACCGAATCCCATCGGTACACCAAAACGCTGAGAACTTCCTACCACAACATCCGCTCCCCATTCTCCTGGAGGCGTCAATAAAGTCAATGCGAGTAAGTCGGCAGCAACAACAATTTGTATAAGTTGTTCTTTGGCAGCACTTACAAAATCAGTATAATCAATTACGTCACCGTTTGCGGCTGGGTATTGTAACACGATGCCGTAATATTTCGGATTGGTTAGGTCAATTTTGGTATGGTCGCCCACTTCGATTTCAATGCCAATTGGCTCTGCGCGGGTCATCAATAAATCGATGGTTTGTGGCAGGCAAAGTGATGAAACGAAAAGGGTTTCTGCATTTCCACGTTCGGTCGGACGCTGGCCATATAACATGGTCATGGCTTCCGCTGCAGCTGTTCCTTCATCTAAGAGGGATGCGTTCGCTAATTCCATGCCAGTTAGGTCGATGATCATGGTTTGGTAGTTCAACAACATTTCCAAACGACCTTGTGCAATTTCAGCCTGGTATGGCGTGTAGGCCGTGTACCAAGATGGATTTTCCAAAATATTGCGCAAAATAACCGTAGGTGTAAATGTGTCGTAATATCCTAAGCCGATGTGGCTTTTGAAGATTTTATTTTGACCCATGACTTGTTTGAAATCGCGCAGGAATTCAAATTCAGTTTTCGGAGCAGGTAGGCGAAGGCCTTGTGCCAAACGAATTTTTTCGGGTACAGTTTGATTGATGAGTGTGTTTAAATCAGCTACGCCGATTTCTTTTAACATAGCTGCTACATCGGTCGGCTCAACATTGTTGTGACGCAATGAAAAATCTTCCCGATACTTGAAATTTGGGGTCATAAAATTCGTCTGAATTTGGATTGAAAATCGCCACAAAAGTAATGTTTTTTTAGCGATTTATTTTTGATTCCGTAACTTCGCTTTCTTATAATTTGTTTCAATCGATGAAAAAATCTACAAACTATGTGTTAGCGCTCATTCTGTTCGCTAATTTAATTTCATTGGGTGCATTTGCTCAATCAAATCCGGTGCCTTATGCCTTGACAATTAAGGCAGAAGATCTAAAAAAGCACCTGACATTTATTGCATCCGATAGCTTGAAAGGGCGGAATACGGGATCACCAGAACAAAAGGTGGCTGCGAATTACATTGCGGATCATTTTAAGAAATCAGGATTAGCACCTGTGAATGGATCTTACTTTCAAAAAGTAGATTTGGTAAATCGTTCGTGGACGAAGGTTGCCTTAGCTATCAAAGGGAAATCATACGATTATTTGGGCCAGTTTATGGCGAGTGCTTTGGTACCAGTAGCTGCGAATACGAAAGTATCTGTTGTCTTTGCTGGATTTGGAATTCAGCAGGCGGGCTTTACGGATTTTGCTAAATTAAATGCCAAAGGAAAATATGTTTTAGCATTCGAAGGAGAGGCGAAAGACGAAGCGGGTAATTATGTTTTATCAGGAACTAAGGATCCGTCTGTTTTTGGTAAAGGGGATGGATGGAAAGAGAAGTTGAAGCGTGCGCAGGCAGTGGGTGCGACGGGATTGATTTTGATTTCGGATAAATCTGAGAAAGATTTTGGTAACCAATTGCGTCAGCGTCAGGTGATGATGAAGCGTTTTGGTAATGAGCGTATGGTTTTTGCGGATGAGGCTGCTTCGCCAAACGAGGCACCTGTTTTATTGATTTCATCTGCCATGGCAGCGGAAATTTTGGGTACAAGTGAGGATCAATTATTAGCCTATAAAGCATCTATTGCTGCTGCCAAAAAATCGATTGCGCCTACGTATAAGTCGGCACCCATCAACTTAACTATTGAGCGTACGGAAAAACCAGTTGACACCTACAATGTGGTTGGCTATTTAGAGGGAACGGACAAGAAAGAGGAGTTGGTGATATTAACCGCTCATTATGATCACATTGGTATTTCGGCTGATGGCCAAATCAACAATGGTGCGAATGATGATGGTTCGGGAACGGTGACGATTATGGAATTGGCGGAGGCGTTTGGAAAGGCGGCGGCAGAAGGTAAAAAACCGCGCCGGAGTATCTTATTTATGACGGTGACGGGTGAGGAGAAAGGTTTGTTGGGTTCCGAGTATTATTCCAAGCATCCGTTGTTTCCATTGGCAAATACGGTGGTTGACCTAAACACCGACATGACCGGTCGGATCGACGATGAGCACTTGGGTAAGCCGGATTATATTTATGAGATTGGATCTGATAAATTGTCTTCATCGTTGCGCGAGATTTTGATTGATCAGAATAAGAAGCACGTAGGTTTGGAGTTGGATTTCCGTTTTAATGATCCAAATGATCCGAACCGTTTCTATTACCGTTCAGATCACTATAACTTTGCCAAGCATGGTATTCCTGTGGCGTTTTTCTTTAACGGGGTTCATGATGATTATCACCAGCCGGGTGATGATGTGGAGAAAATTGAATTTGATCAGGTACAAAAAGTGGGTCGTTTGGTGTTTTACATGGCGTGGGAAATTTCAAATCGCGAGGAGCGTTTGAAGGTTGATTCGAATAAGCCATAAGCATCTAGACGCTAGACGTCGGACGTTAGACTTTGGAGGGCCCCAAGCGATGCTTGGGGCTTTTTTTGGTGGAGACGTGAAACTGTGGGCTTTTTTCTTTGGCAAACCTCAAAGGATTGCCAAAGTTTGAGGCGTTCTTCATGCCGATTCCTAGTGACTAATTGGAAAGACTTTTATTTTTCTTGGCGCGAAACTGTGGGCTTTTTTCTTTGGCAAACCTCAAAGGATTGCCAAAGTTTGAGGCGTTCTTCACGCCGATTCCTAGCGTATAACCTGTATCGCTTTTATTTTCTCCTCAAAAATCTGCTGACTTACTTTCGACTGTTGGATAAACTCATTATCATTCAGATCCCCTACCACCGCTTCGAGTTCTTGGGCATTGCCAAACATGGCCAGGCGGAATGGATCTTGATAATCTTTTTCGCGTGATTTTTCGATTCCTGCAGTTAAGAAACGTGCGGTTTCTACGGCTTTATTTAACCAGGCTGGAATGTTGTCCATGGACTCTGGAGCAACTTTCAACAAGCCATTTAATGCATTTTCAAATTTTTGATCTGGGTATACTTTGGCCTGTGTTTCGTAGAAGTCATGAACTTGAGACCAGCGCGTGATTTGACTGTTTTTGATGCTGTTTTTGAGTTCGAGTACCGCCCCGGAAGGAATCAACTGCCCGCCTAGGTTGTCCCAGGTTTGAATAGCTGTTGCTTTTTCCATGGTCTTATGTAGTAAATCGAGCGGTTTCTGGCTTGGATTGCGGTCACATGTGGCGACCCATTCTTTGGCCGCATGGTAATGCAATAAGTCGCCAAAAATCTGGTATGCCCGATACACTTTAGCCACGCGTGTTTTCCGTTTGGTATTTTCAATTCCGGTGGCCCAAACAGCTAGATTCTCATGCTCGTTGGCAGGGTTTGCCAACCAAGCTTTTCCCGCGGCTGCATCTTTCCCGATAGCGTCACCGACCCACTGGCAAAACAATTCACGCGCTTGTAGGATTTCACTGACGGTATCTGGTGCCAAATAATCAAACTCAAGCAGCATGTTTTTTTCCACGCGTTGATCCCGCGCTGCAAATTTCCATGCATTGCGGGCAATCGCATACATGTTGTATTGAAACCAATATCCAGCAATAATCAATAAACCGCCTGTTTGATCGTCATTTCCCAATAATGAAAAGGGCATGGGATTGTGGATTTCAGCTGGATAATTGCCTTTTGAAATTAGGTTAAAGGACGCAAATTTGGAATTGTGTTTTAATGCCACTGAAAGGCCTGGCCAAAATCCACGGCCTGTCTGCAATTCACCATCCGCTCCGCGTGAATTGTGATTTGAACCTAATGTAGCTCCAGCGGCCATGTTGCTTTGGCCTTTAATGATGGACGCGCACAAAAATGAATTATTGTGATGTTGTTCGTGTGCCGGAAAAATTAAGGAATTAAGTACCTCGCAGCAGGAAATAGTTGAGTTACTTCCCAAAAATGAGTTGATCAATCGTGCCCCATATTTGAGCTGAGAATGTGCTTCCAAAATAAATCGAACAGCTTTGACACCGTAAAAAATCCGACAACCTTCATGGATGATGCCGTTGACGATTTCACAGCCTTCGCCGATTTGCGTGGAGGCGTTTGGATAAGAAATGATGGTCAAATTCTTGAGTTTATTCGCGCCCTTAATGTAGGCGTCCGAACCCATATTGACATCCTTAATGATACCGGTATTTTTGATAACGGTACGATCGCCAATCTGTCCATAAAACCCTCTTTCCGAAGAAAATTCGGCTTTGGTCAAGTTTAAATATCCAGCTTGAAGTTCTTTATCTTCTCGATCTTGCGTCCAAAGAAATGCGTCAGCAGGTCGCATCCCGATAAACGGAACGACTTTTCGGCCACCATTTTCGTTGCCTAATTCAAGCCAAATCCGAATGCGCTCTTCTTCTCCATCTTTGACAATACCATTGCCGAATTTAGCGGTGGGGGTTGTAGCGAGTTCATTGACTTGCAAAATCATGACCTCGTTGCCTATTTGATAGTGGGAGAGGAGATTGACCCGATCTATGGCCACATTATCGCCAAAATCACTCGAAATAATCGTGGAATTATATAGACCCACCGGCATGCGGAGGTTCTTGAATTCGAGGTAGCAAGACTCTAATTTTCCAATGCGCACAATGCCAAAAAATCGGCAATTTTTAACCAAATAGGGGTTGAATCCGTCTTTTACCCAAAGATCTTTCCAGTTTTCGGCCTCATTTAAATTGGCCTCTAAAATACTTATTTCGCGTGCTTGAAGTTGGCGGTAAAGACTTTGATTTATGTGGGTATTTCGGTGTTTGAACTCTGTTTCATTTGCTTTCAGGAAGTTTTCTGTCACGAAATCAAAGCCTAATTGCGCTAGTGGTTTTTTATCTATTCGATTCATTGCTCGTAAAATTCTATAGGGAGATCGTCGGGATCAGCTATAAAAGTAAAGCGTTTTCCTGTAAATTCATCGATTCTGATGGGTTCGGACGTAATATTTTGCCGATTTAATGAGGCAACGGTCGCGTCTAAATCGTCAACTGAAAAGGCAAGATGCCTAAGTCCTGAGGCCTCTGGACGTGAAGTTCTGGCCGGTGGGTTGGGAAATGAAAACAACTCGATTTGATATAAGCCATTGACTTCCAGGTCCAATTTATATGAATCTCGTGCTTCGCGGTACACTTCGCGCACGATGGTGAAGCCCAGTTTTTCGGTATAAAATGTTTTCGATTTCTGATAATCGCTGCAAATAATTGCGATGTGGTGAATTCCTAAAATCATATCTTTTCTCTTAGCTTTGCCAATCCTCCAAGGTTTGGCAAAGCTAGGGGGGAAAAGTGAGATTTTTACATGTTTTTTAAAATTATCAGTTTGTTACTGCCACGGCGATTTTTGAATCTGCAGTTCCGTAATACAAGAACCATTTGCCATTAAAGTGGACAAGTCCTTCCACAAAACAAACCTCATTGACTTCGCCGATACGCTCGTAATCTTTGTCTGGCCAAATAAATGCCTGATTCGACCGGTTTATTAATCGGTATGGTTTTTTAGCATCGAAGAGTGCTTGACCGGCGGCATAGGTGAATTTGGGGAATTTGGCATCGTTGAAATTTGCGGCATTACTCGCATTATAGATGAGTAGAATTCCTTGCGGCCTGAGTAAGGCATACGGCCCCGGTTCAACGAGGCGGGAATCAAAATACCCCATTCTCGGGTGCAGGACGGAGATTTTTTGTTGGCTTTCTGCATTCTCACAAACCTCCCATGAGCGTAGGTCACTAGATTTCGCCATGAATAAATCGGTATCCCCGAAATACATCCAATAGAATCCATCGATTTTTTGGGCGATGATTCGGCTATTGATTTCTTTGCCAACGATAGCGCCGGATTTGGACCAAAGGTTCACGTATTTTGGGCTATTCAACATCGGTCCTAGTTTTTCCCAGGCCAACAAATCACTCGAAATTGCTGAGCAAAGTCGGGCTGTTTTTCCATCATAGGAAGTGTAGGTCATCAGGTATTTACCGTCCACCGTCTCGATCACGCGCGGATCTTCAATGCCACCTGGCCATTCATATTTTTGAAATGGGTCATTGGTTGGAAATAAGATGGGTGTTGGATTTTTGATAAAATGAACGCCATCGGTTGACGTGGCCATTCCGATTCGCGAAGTGCCTAACGAATCCTGAGCGCGATATAACAAATGAATTTTTCCATTACGTACTAAAGCCGTAGGATTCAGCACATTTTTATTTTCCCAGCCCACGGATTTTTTTTGAATGGGGCATAAAAACCGTGCGTTAATATCAGGTTTCATGATTGGATTTGCCTGATCTTGTTTTTTAAATCCAGATAATTCCCAATTAGTTTTTTGCGCTAGGCTTAGGAATGGGAATAGTAGAAATAATGCGAGTATTTTTTTCATAGTTGCTCTCTTAGCTTTGGCAAGCCTCCAAGGTTTGCCAAAGCTACAGGGTGGAAGGTGATTTTCAATGGTTTATTCAAAAACTGACTTCAAAGATCAGTTTACTTATGCACTAACTGATACGAATGTAAAATAAACGATTCAATTTGTTTACGCGATAGCTCCGGTCCCACCACAATCGTATTCCAATGTTTTTTATTCATGTGAAAACCGGGCAGGACTGCCAGCGGGAATTCCTCGCGTAATTGAATGGCAAGCTCCGGATTGCATTTGACATTGAAGCGAATAGGGGAATCTTCTAGGCCAACCAGCAAAAACATTTTCCCTTTTGTTTTATATACAACGTGTTCAGGGCCAAATGGTTGCGTCTCCTCGACATCCGGCAGATTCAAACAAAATTCGACTAGTTCATCCAGATACATCCTTGTTATTTATTTAAAATATTTACGTAAGTTAGGCAGGAAAAATAAATAGATCCTATGATGAATCGCCGTAATTTTTTGTCTTCAGCCGCGCTAACTACCGCCGCTCCCTTGGTTGCACCGCTTCAATCTGCAGTTGTAAAACCAAGTCCCAAAATCAAGTTAAGTGTTTCTTCCTATTCTTATTGGCATTTTAAAGGTGATAAATTCCCAATTCAACGCGTGATTGATGAAGCGGCGAAAATGGGCTTGGATGGGATTGATGTATTGCACCGACAAATGGAAAGTGAGGACAATGCCTACCTACAGGACATTAAAAAACATGCATTTTTGAATGGAATCGCGCTGACTTGTTTGTCGATTCATCAGGGGTTCGTGACCCCAGACAAAGCGGAATTGCAAAAGCATGTGGATCATACGAATCATTGTATTGAGCTTGCTTATAAAATGGGTATTCCCTGTTTACGATTGAATACGGGTCGCTGGAATACCATCAAAAGTTTTGATGAATTAATGGCTAATCGTGGGATTGAACCCATTTTGCCAGGATATACGGAGGATGATGGATATAAATGGTGTGTGGATGGAATCCAACAATGCTTAAAAAAAGCGGAGGAATGTGGTGTGTTATTGGCGCTTGAAAATCATTGGGGCTTAGGTTCGACACCCGAAGGGATGTTGCGCATTCATGATACCGTGAATTCGCCTTGGCTTGGTCTACTTATGGACACGGGTAATTTCCTTGAAAATCCCTACGATAAATTGGAGAAAATTGTTTCTAAAACGAGTTTTGTACAAGCCAAAACGTACTACGGTGGTGGTGAATGGTATAGCCTCGAATTAGATTATCAGCGCATCATCGCGATGTTAAAAAAAGCAAATTATCAAGGCTACATTTCCATTGAGTTCGAAGGCAAAGAACCTGGGACTGTTGGCGTTCAGAAAAGTGTCGATTTACTACGTAAATACCTTTAGGAATTTACGCGGTACTTTCCGAAAATAACCTCAATAGAGCCCTTTTTGGTGCTGTTTCCGTCGTCCACTTGTCGGCTTGTGCGATTAATATCCGTCGCCACGCCTTTCGGAATTTTAAATTTTTTCACGTCAATCGTGAACTTCATACGAGCGGGCAAACCCCAGGATTTCTCGCTCGTATATTCAAACTCGCTGAGGATGGTCCCGTTTGACCTACTGGTTATCAACGATTTTAGGATGAGCATGGATTGGGTATCCACCCAGATTTTGGCTAGTACTAAATCCCCTTCATTTGCGCGTGGCAACAACGTGATGATTTCCGCACGCACACCTTGAATTACTTCGTTTCCAGATGCGATGGCCGTAAATTGATTGGGCTGACTGAAAAGCAAAGGCAGTTCCGAGAAACCGTTTTTCGGTAGGATGGAGATGCCGGCCGATTTGATTTTATAGGTATTGGGATAGGTGAATTGCACGTTTGCTTTTACCGGTAAAATCTTGATTAGCGGAATATTGGGCTTGATTTGGGCGACGACTTCATAGTGATGCACCTGCTTGAATTTTTGAGTCAAACGGGCAAAAAGCTCGTCGGCTTGTTGGGCCGAAGCGAAAAACGGAAAACATATTAAAAGCCAATATTTCATTATACAGTGATGTCTTTGCGGTGAAAAGTGATGACAGAAAGGCCAATAAATAAGGCGTTATGTGCCACGAGGATTCCGATAGATTCTTTGATCTGTTGCCATGGAATTGGGTCCTCAAAAAAGGAACGCCACGCAGCCATGTGGGTCGTAAACAATAGTGGGCGAATCGTATCAAAAACGGGTACATCCAAGGTGCCAATAATCGTAAATAATAGAATAATGGCCATCGTACTGACGATGGGACCGATGGAATTATCGGAGAAGCAGGACAGGCAAATGGATAAGGAGCTGATGGTCAACAGGGCTAAAAATGCGCCACAAAATGCGCCAGCGTATCGCCACATAACGTCCCCTTCTTGAAGAATAACGAGCCCATCTGAATTCAGAACCATTAAATCTCCAGGTCCGAATAAAAATCGACCAATCCCAACCGCCATAAAGCCCAACCATAGAACGATCAAAAACGTATAGATACCACCGGCTAGGAATTTGGACATGAGGAGTTGGGTCCGTGTAATTGGTTTGGTCATGAGCATGCGCAAGGTTCCCATGGCGGCTTCACCTGAAATGAGGTCGCCGGTGACTAGGGCAACTAGCAGTGGAATGTGCACGATAAGCATCTGTAGGATGATAAATGCCACTAAATTGCCGTTGAGTACCTTGCCTTCAAAGCGTAACGTTTGTTCAAAAGAGGCCGTGACGAATGAAATCATCGACATGCCATCTGCCATCAACGCAAATAAAATGATGCCTACCAATCCCGTGATTGCCGCGAGTCCTAAATAACTTCGAGGTTTCAGCGCGATTTTGATCAACTCGTTTCGGGTGCTATGTAAAAATATCATGAGGCAAGTAAGTTGATGAAGTAATCTTCTAATTTCCGTTTCGATTCTATCGAAAAAATAGGTACCCCGGCTTCGATCAGTTGGCGATTTACCTCCGGAATTAATTCTTTTTGTAAGGTGACTTCGATGGTGTCGCTGCCGATTTTCTTCACCTGAGCATTTGGATATTTTTCAACAATGGACATGCCTTTAGAGATTGCATCTTCTTGCGTTTGAATCCGAATGATTTGGTCTTCCTCGTTTAATAATTCTTTCACATTTCCTTCGACCACGCTTTTTCCCTGGTGAATAATCACCATTCTGTTGCAGATAATTTCAACTTCACTGAGATTGTGTGAGGAGAAAACAATCGTTTTTTGTTGTTCATTTTTCAAGCGCAAAATCAAGTTGCGCATATCGATGATTCCCTGCGGATCAAGTCCGGTAGTAGGTTCGTCGAGAACAATGAGATCTGGATTATGTAATAATGTTTGGGCAATGCCAAGTCGCTGGCGCATGCCGTGGGAAAATCCTCCCACTTGATCTTTTTCGCGACCTTCCAGGCCTACGAATTCGAGCATGTTATAGATTTCTTTTTTCGTGGATGGCGCACCTGAAATCCGGGAAAACAAATCAAGATTTCGGTAAGCGCTTAGAAATTTATAAAAATCTGGTTTCTCAATCAGACTACCAACGCGGCGTAGAATTTGCGTACGATTGGAAGCAAGTGGCAAACCAAAAAGTGAAATATCCCCCGCATCCGGTTTGATGAGCGATAGCATACAACGCATGGTGGTACTTTTTCCTGCGCCATTTGGCCCCAGAAATCCATAGACATCACCACGATTGACCTGAATATTTACGTCACGGACGGCTTGAAAAGAACCAAAATTTTTAGCTAAATGCTGGATGGAAATAATCGAATCAGACATGGTAGCGTAACACGCTCTGGGGAAAAATTGTTTCTTAATTTATAAATAAGCCCATGGAAATCGCGTGTGAAATTTGATACCCGCGACATTCGTACTCTTTTCTCCGCCGTGCATGTAAAATGACAAAAGTTCATTTTGAGTGGTCACGCGTTTATTTACAATGACTCCACCTTTTAAAATCTTGTCAATGACCCTGAACTCTTTTTGGGTGCCGTCGTCGTAGTAAATCGTGCAATACATGTAGGGAGGCTGAAATAGCAGTCGGCAAAGTTTCCCCCACACACTATATTCTAAATTTGCCACCATGCGATAGGGGGCACTTTTTTGTGGAAGCGGAATGTATTGATCCTGATGGATTGTTGGCAGCCTAAATACAAAATTTTCTCCCCGAGCGGTCGCGCTATTTTTCTGCAGTAACAAGAGCGTATCCTTACCTACTGTAAATTGTTCGTTGACGGAATACCGTTTTAACAATTCAAAATTAACATCTGTATCCGCCCAAAAAGGGTTTTGCTCTCTGAATTGATCTAGTTTAAATAAGACAAAATCCGGTGCTGAAGCACTCGCATATTTTCTGCCGTTGAGTTGCATTAACTCTGCGGTATAGGCGGAATAGGTCTGAATAACCGGTCTTGGATTGTAATTTAACTTGTTGAAGAAAATGTATGAAACGTCGTTGTGAAGTATGTCAACGGTCCTTTGGCCAATTTTAGATTTAACCCTTTCTGGAAATTGGAGCGGTTTTTCGTCAAAGTTTTTGCTGTATGTATAATTAAATAGCGTTCCAAAATACTTGATAGGATTGGGATTAATGGGGCGGAATGTCGCCATGTATCCACCTAAGGTGTTGTTGCCATCTGAAAATCGGATGTATTGGGTGGCAAGTAAATTGACGGCCAAAACAAGGACAAATCCCCATCCAATTTTAGCGTTATATGTTCGATCGGAAAACAAAAATAGTAAGCCATTTAGCATGGGAATTAGTAGGAAAAGCCCAAAAATATTTGGGTTTGAAATAGCCGTATGCGCTTGCTTAAATCCCAAAAAGGCAATAAAAAGTATGAGAAAGTAGAGGTAGAGATTTTGTTTTATTGTGTTTTTTAAGATAAAAATCTGCCAACAAAACACCCCGAAAATTATGCCTTGAAACATTAGTAGCCCAACCAAGGCTTTGGTTGAGATGATGATTGTGGCCATGCTATCTTGATAGCCATCTATTAATGGAAGCGAATACGCGATGTAATTGATGAGGTCTACATGTAGGAAGCTGGAACCTAAGATGATTCCCAACATGAGTAAGAGGTTCTGTGCGATTGCCAATTTCCAAGTTGTCTTTTGGGTGCTAGCCAAGATGATCGAATTGAGAACGAACAGCGCGCATACAATTAGACTGATATTGACTTTGATAAAAAACAACAAAATCGCAATGAGAAGTGCTGCCCACGTACCTATGGTTTTATTTTGGTAGTAGGCATACAGAATCCAGAAAACAAAAAAGTATAAAAAAGTGAACGATAAATCTGCGAAAAATCCCCAAGGTAAAAGGATGACGAGTCCAAGTATCGCTGGATAAATCCATTTGTTCCCTTCAAAACGATCGAATGCAAGTTTGAGTAGGAATACGAAATGTCCTACGGAAATGCAGTCAACGAGTAAAATGGGGATAACGGATCCGTTTTCTTGTGGTAATTTAAAGCTTAAGTAACCAAGTGGGCCGTAGGTAAACACTAGATCATGTCCGAACGTCTTGCCTTGTTGCATGATCATCAGAATGGCTTGTGTCCAACTTGCGTCTAGGCCAACGGTCGCATAATTTATCGGAGAAACTAGCGCAATGGCTAGGAGTGCGAAAAATCCGAGAAATATACGTTGGTACAATTTTTTTGCCATCATCTGGTAAGGTAAAAAATAGCTACTTATTCCACCGTAACACTTTTTGCCAAATTTCTTGGTTTATCTACATCCAATCCACGCTCCACCCCAATGTAATACGATAAAAGCTGAGTGGGTAATACGCTGATCAACGGCGCCAAAAGCTCATCCACTTCGGGTACAACCATCACGTGATCTGCCATGCTTCGGATGAGTGTATCTCCTTCGGATATTACCGCAATCACTTTGCCTTTTCTGGCTTTAATTTCTTGGATATTGGAAACGATTTTTTCGTAATACGCATCTTTAGTTGCGATGAATAAAACGGGTAAGTTCTCGTCTACCAAGGCAATGGGGCCATGTTTCATTTCGGCAGCAGGGTAGCCCTCTGCGTGGATGTATGAAATTTCTTTCAATTTCAACGCACCTTCCAAGGCTACTGGGAAATTGTATCCACGTCCTAGAAATAGGAAATCACGCGCGTCAGCGTAGTGTTTAGCAACTTCCTTGATTGCCTCATGCGTTGCTAATGTTGTTTTGACTTTTTCAGGAATTAAGGCCAATTCACCCAACAAGCGATTGTATTCAGCTTCAGCCAATGTCCCTTTTGCCTTACCTATTTTCATGGCCATCATGGCGAGAACGGTCAGTTGGGCCGTAAATGCCTTAGTCGAAGCTACGCCAATTTCCGGTCCGGCATGCGTATAGGCACCCGCGTGCGATAAGCGTGCGATGGAGGAACCTACTGCATTGACTACGCCAAAAATAAAAGCACCCTGTTCTTTAGCCCGTTCAATGGCAACTAACGTATCAGCCGTTTCGCCACTTTGTGAGATGGCTAAAATGATATCTCCTGGTCCGATAACTGGATTGCGGTAGCGAAATTCCGAGGCGTATTCCACTTCAACGGGGATCCGACAAAGCGTTTCGATCATGTATTCGGCGACGAGGCCGGCGTGCCAACTGGTTCCACAGGCCACGATTACGATGCGTTTGGCTTGCGCAAAAACAGATAAATGTTGCTCAACACCCGCTAAGGTTAACGTCATGTTTTCACTGTCCAAACGTCCACGCAAACAATCCGTCAAACTGGCTGGTTGGTCGAAAATCTCCTTCAACATAAAATGGTCATAACCTCCTTTTTCAATTTGGGCTAATTCCATGTCGAGCTGCTGGATATAAGGTGTAATCGGCTCATTACCCAGGTTTTTTAGAATGATTTCATCCGGGGAAATAATGGCCAATTCATAGTCATTGACATAAATTACTTGCTTCGTATACTCGATAATAGGCGAGGCGTCCGACGCTAAAAAATGTTCGCCTTCTCCGACACCGATCACGAGCGGACTTCCTTTACGTGCTGCAATCAAGCGATTAGGAAAGCCCTCTTCGATGACGATGATCACGTATGCACCCACCACGCGTTTAAGCGCGATGCGCATGGCTTCCTCGAGTGATGACTGGTTGTTTTTTTGAATTTCCTCAATGAAATTAACCAATACCTCCGTATCCGTTTCGCTTTCGAATGTGTATCCTTTTTGGATTAACTCCTGCTTCAATGAGGCATAATTTTCGATAATCCCATTATGGACTAAGGTCAATTTTCCCGAATTAGATTTGTGTGGATGGGCATTTGCATCCGATGGTTCACCGTGTGTGGCCCAGCGCGTATGGCCAATGCCCACTGTAGCCGTTTGTGTAATTGGATCTGTCCAAGCCTCCAATTCAGCTACCCGACCTTTTCGCTTAAAACTCGTGACTTGATCTCCATAAAGTGCGATTCCTGAACTGTCATAACCGCGGTATTCCAAACGTTTTAATCCCTTTAGGATAATTGAGTAAGCGGCTTGGTGGCCGATGTAAGCGACAATTCCACACATATAGATTGATTTTTAGGGCGAATTTTAGAAGCACAAATATCTTGAAATATCGGCTTAAATGCAAGAAACCGGTAAACGCTGCCAAGGTCTTCAGACCCCGGCAGCGTAACGCAAAGAAGTACTATTTCGCCAGCTTAACTACCTAAAACCTGATTATTTTCACATTTTTAGCCCTTTTTAGGCGCTTTTTTGAGCTATTTAACCTAATTTTAAGTCACAGGTTGGTGGGGTCCTGACCCCACCAACCTGAACAAAACCTTCCAGAATCATGAAGAAACTTATATTATTCCTATTCGTATCGTTAAGCCTTCAAACCGCTCACGCCCAAGACTTACGCGTGGAACCACTCAACTGGTGGACGGGCATGAAAAATAGCCAACTACAATTAATGATCCACGGAAAGGACATTAAAGGGAGCGAGGTAATTGCCAAAAAGCCAGGTTTAAAGATTGTGAAAGTGCATTCGGCCGACAGCCCAAATTACCTATTTGTTGACTGTGAAATCTCGAAAAACACCCCGGCAGGGACATATCCCATTGACCTAAAAAAAGGCGGTAAAATCATCCATCACATCGATTATTCCTTACAAGCACGCGATAAAAATTCCGCAAATCGTCCCTCATACAGTACCAAAGACGTCATCTACCTAATCACGCCAGATCGTTTTGCAAACGGTGACCCATCGAATGATGCAGCACCTGGATACCGCGAGCCCAATCCCGCACGCAATGAAATGTACGGACGCCACGGTGGAGATATCAAAGGAATAACAGATCGGTTGGATTACATCCACGACATGGGCTTCACCGCGATTTGGAGCTTGCCGGTTCAAACCAATGACCAAGCAAAGGAAAGCTATCATGGTTACGCCATTACAGATCATTATGCGATTGACCCGCGTTTTGGCACCAACGAAGATTATAAAAATTTATCCGTAAAAGCTGGCCAAAAAGGCATCAAGATCATCATGGATGTCGTATTAAATCACTGTGGAGATGGCCACTGGTGGATGAAAGATTTTCCATTCAAGGATTGGATAAACTTCGATGGAAAGTTTGTCTCAACCACTCATCGCAGAGAAACGGTGCAAGATCCACACGTGTCCAAATTCGACGCGAAGATGCAATCAGAAGGTTGGTTCGTGCCCGCCATGCCTGATTTGAATCAAAAAAACCCGTTCATGGCCAAATATTTGATTCAAAATACGATTTGGTGGATTGAATATGCCCATTTAGGTGGCATTCGCATTGATACCTATCCATATTCCGAGAAGCTATTTGCGGCGCAATGGTCAGATGCCGTTTTGGCGGAATACCCTAACCTCAATCTGGTAGGTGAAGAATGGTCCTCAAATCCAATCATCACGTCCTATTGGCAAAAAGGAAAAGTGAATCGCGATGGATTTAAATCGTCCTTGCCGGCTTTAATGGACTTCCCATTGCAGAATGCATTGACAGAATCCATGAACGAAAATGACCAAGAATGGGGAAAAGGGCTAAATAAACTGTACAATGTCTTGTCAAATGATTTGATTTATGCCAATCCAGATAATTTGGTGGTCTTCGGCGACAATCATGACATGTCTCGTTTTTACACCCAAGTGAAACATGACCAAGCATTATTTCGTATGGGTATCACGTTTTTAATGACCACGCGTGGTATTCCACAGATCTTTTATGGTACCGAGAATTTGATGTCGAACCCAAAAAGCAGCGAGCATGGCGAAATTCGTGGTGATTTTTATGGCGGCTGGCCAGGCGATGCGAAAGATGCAGTGAGCCAAAAAGGGTTTACTGCCGACGAGAAAAGCACGCAGGATTTCTTTAAAAAATTATTGAATTGGCGGAAAAATAACACCGTGATTCATGAGGGTAAATTGCTTCATTTTGGGCCAGAAAATGGCGTTTATGTATATTTTAGATATACGAATACTGGAAAAGTGATGGTTGTTCTGAATAAAAATGTGCAAGAAAAAGTCATTGATCTCGCCAAATTTGCAGAAATTATTCAACCCGGCATGGCCGTTAAAGAGGTTATGACGGATAAACAATTTACCTTAGGAGCCAACCTAAGCGTTGCCGGAAAAACGGCCATGATTTTAGAAGTGCATTAAACGCGTAAAAAAATAAAACCCGAAAGGGCCTAGTTCTAATCAAATTATACATGTTTCGTAAAATCGCCTACGGTTTTTGCCTACTGCTGCTGCGTGCACTTTGGTGTAGTCCCCCAGCACAGGCCGTAGCTGATAGCTATCATCCCCGCAAGTTTTCAAATCATGCCCAATACGCTGATTTTGACGCCATGTGGCAAGATTGGGATCAAAAGTATCGATCAGATGAAGGCTATTTTTCATTTGCCAATGTAGCCGACCTTGAGGCTATCCTAATTGGACATTTACAAAAAGCACGAAAAGAGAAAGACCTGCCCAAGGTGGTCCGTGTGCTCTTGCCATTGTCCATGGTCTACCACAATCAAGCTAAATTTGACCAAGGTCTACCCTTGTTGGAATGGCTTTTTCAACACCTCCACCTGGTTCCCAAACATTACCATCGCGACGTACACATTAAGTTGGAAGAGGAATATCGAGGAAAAAATCTACTCGAGAAGGCCATCGTTATTCGGCAGAAGCGAATCGAAAAGGGCTACATTAAAACCTTTTGGGAAATTTACCGCGATTGCGGCTTATACGAAGATGCCATCAAAGATTATCGGGCCAATCAGCCTTTCCCCGCTAAATTGGAACTCAGACGCGTATATTATTATGATCGCCTAGGCAACTTATATCTATTGAATGGCCAAATAGATCAAGCCTTTCAACAGTATACCAAAGGTGCCGAACAAATCCAGTTATTGATACAGTGGAATAGAAAATCTAAACAATACTTGCCGCGTGAGCTGAATTTCTGGCGAGGCGATTTTAAGGGTAAGTTGGTCATTTGTCGTATCAAAAAAGGGATTTATACCCATGCGATCCAGACATTAAAAGAAGATTTGGCCTTGACAAAAGACGATATCGATCATCAAATTCAAAGTATGATTGTGTTAAGTCAATGTTTCATTCACGCCAAACAATACCCCGTTGCCAAAATTTACCTGGATTCAGCCAATCGTTACATGCGTGGAAAAGTGATTCGGCCCTTAAAAATTGAGTTGCTAGCGACCTATGCTGCGTATCATAAGTCGGTCAGTCAATCAGATTCTGCCTTTTATTTCTTGAAAGCACAATACAATTATCAGGATAGTTTGAACGAGACCATGAATCGAAATAAGTCGGTGTTGTTATTGGGCCAACTCGAAGTGACGAAACGGCGTGCAGAGCTTTTGGCTTCTAAAAATGACCTGTTGAAACTAACTAAGATTTCAGAG
The DNA here is from genome assembly GCF_042715545.1 of Aquirufa avitistagni. NCBI lineage: Bacteria > Pseudomonadati > Bacteroidota > Cytophagia > Cytophagales > Flectobacillaceae > Aquirufa > Aquirufa avitistagni. The sequence goes on from NZ_JBBKXZ010000001.1 coordinate 194,142, forward strand.
GTCCAACAAGTTCAAGTGCGCAGTTTGATTTTATTGGTGATTATCATGCTGGTCTCAGTCCTTGTTTCCATCATTATCATTCGACAAAAATACCTGCTAAATGTTCGTGCAGAACAAATCGTTTTGCAGAATAGTCGGAACGAAATTTTACTCAAAGAATTACATCATCGGGTTAAGAATAACCTGCAAGTGATTTACAGTCTATTGAATTTACAAAAGCGACGCGTTAGAAATAAAGAATCAAATGAGCTGATTCGCTCCATGCAAAATCGGATTCAAACCTTTGCCCTCGTGCATTCAAACTTACACAATACCCAAGAATTTGAATTTGTGAATGTCAAAGAGTACATAGAGACCTTGGTTGCGCATTTGATTTTAGTTTTCCAACATGAGGAAGATATTCCTGTGACCATTCAGTATGATATCGATACGGAGCTCCAATTAAGTTTGGAGAAAATCACCTCGTTTGGTTTAATCCTAAATGAAATCATTTCGAATGCATTTAAATATGCATTTACACAGGTAAAGAATGGCATTTTGACGATTCGCGTGCAGCGTCAAGGGGCTAAGATTAGTATCGTCATTTCGGACAATGGGCCGGGGAAGGAGTCTGATTTGACAGATTCGGGCCAATTAGGCATGAAACTAATCACACTCATGTGCAAGCAAATGGATGCTACGCACGAAATGCGGGCAGACGGTGGAATCATTCACCAAATAACGTTTAACTATATCTAGATGGGGAATAATCGAATTTTGGTTTTGGAGGATGAGGTAATTGTAGCGATGGATCTTCAAGAAATTTTGGAAAAATCGGGTTTTGAGGTGACGATAGCCCATAATTACGTGGAAGCTTTTACGATTCTAGTCGACTGGAAACCACAGTTGGCTATCTGCGACATAGACCTTGGGCAAGGTAAAACGGGCATTGAATTTGCCTTGGATGCCAAAAGTCGGGTGCCTTCACTAGAAGTTATCTTTTTGACGGCCTTTGGAGATCGGAATCATTTAGATCAAACCCATGAGTCAAGTCCAATAAACTACCTTGTTAAACCATGGAATGAAAGTCAAATCAGCATTTCAGTTGAAATGGCTTTTCAAGCTATCCATAAGAAATCGGGCGAAGGGCATGACTTTACGCCAGCCGAAAAGCGAATTTTGGAATTAATTGCGGCGCAAAAAAAGACCAAGGAAATTGCCGAAATACTTTTCATATCGGAGAAAACGGTGAAAAACCACCGCTATCATATTTCGAAGAAATTAGGCTTGTCGAATGAAAATAACAGCCTACTCTCCTGGGCGTTGAAAAACATGTAAATATGAGGCCCGGGACTCATAGTCATCGGGAGGAAATTAGCGTTCCTTTGTAGAAATACTCCTCGTTCTAATAAATCCATATAAAGTGTCCTGATACAAATTCGGGACACTTTATTGTTTTTGCACCTTGATAGATTTTAGCCCATGGCTGAATTTGACCACATAGTTTCCTACGGGAACTTGGCTCAGCGGGATTTGATCTTTGGTTTGAAATTCCAATTTCCCCCACCAAATCCGACCTTGTAAGTCGATCAATTGCACCTGCAGGTTCGGGTAGATTTTCGTATCAAATTCTATTTGTACGTAATCCTGAGCAGGATTGGGAAAAATGCGTATACCGGATATCTCCTCTTCATTCCCTAAGATTAGCACTTGCTTATTTGCTGATCTGGGCACCATGCATCCAGCCGCACTTTTTATCTCTACGGCATAGGTTCCAGAAACCATGACCGTTAAATTTTGCTTGACTTCGCCAGGCATTAAGGTGCCATTTTGGAACCATTGGTAAGATCCTGCTGGTGAGGAAGTTAGCGTATTTTCGCTTAAGTTACTGATTTGAGGAATCGGCAATTGCTTCTCAAATGGACAATCATCTACTTTGTCCAAGAGCCCATCTGCATCACTATCGCGCTGATCTGAAGCGCAACCGTTTTTGTCAACGGGGTTATTTGGGCTGGTATTCGGACATTGATCTTTCGCATTCACATAGCCGTCCGCATCATCATCAAAATAATTGTCATACGGTTCAATTAAAAAATGATCGAAGGCAAAGGCCCGCATTCCCGTTTGGTTAGTTAATAATGGAGCGGCAATTTGATACCCTTTGGGATGATTATAAAATGACGGGGTATACGCAAGTGTGTCCGTGGTAGGTGGTTTTGAAAGCAACAAAGTCAATTCGTTTTCCTTCGCTTCTATACGTACTAATTCCGTAAAATTCGCATGTGGAAACGCGATAGGAGCAAAGAAGAAGTTGTTTTTCAGACTTTGAGTTAATTTATTCCCATTCCAATCAGTCACGGTTGAATCAGCCGGTATGCGGAGTTTTTGGCCTTTATCAAATACCAAAATGATTTTTTTCTTGTCTTTACTCGCGAAATATGCACGTTGGATATTGGGACTTTCAATCTGGGGATTTGTCTCCGGACGGTATAAATCGGCCTCAAGCAATCGGTGTAATTCCGCCGCAGTTTGTGCATAACCTTCTGGCGAATAATGAATCCCATCATATCCTTTCGTTCCAATAGTCGCAAAACCCCTGATGAAGGTATCCGTTTGCGTGATCGATCGCTGCCCATCGCGGATGACGCTTTGTATCGAAAGTTCACCGTGAAGGATGTTGATCTGTGGTAGGTATATTTTTTGAATGCTCGGGTATTCTTTCTTGAGCAATTCGGCGTGCTTTTTGAAATTGGCCAACCACTCCGGGGCGTTGCCGCTGGTTTCATTTTCGCCTTGTCGGTAAATGAATGCTTTCACTTGATTTGTGACGCCGGCTTTTTGGCTACGGTAAAACAATTTTCCGCTAGATGTTTTTAGATCAATGGGGTTTGCACTTCGGAAAAGGTTATATTCCATGGAAGAGCCGCCAGAGCCACCGTTGATGATGCAGATGGGAATTTTTTGTTTTTCAATTAGGAGGCGCTGGAGTTCGGAGGCGAAGAGGCCAACGTCCGATGGGCTATTGGAAATCGACCAAAGTGTATCCGCCGCATGGTATGGCGCATAGTTTTCATAGTCTGGATTTCGTCCAAAGCTACGCGCAAATTCACCTTTATAGACCTTGGGGTGATCTTTACCCGTATACGAATTGGATTGGCCACTCACGAGAAAAACATCGCCAGCGACGATATTTTCTCGGCGCGCGAGGAACGTGGAGTCCTTGCCGTTTAGCCAATATACATCTAGATGGTATTCGGCTAATTCTGCCCGAATAGGAATGCGTAATGTGAAGTCTCCGGCTGTTTTTAGTGCGGTTTTGACATACGAGTAGGGGGAATTATTTTTTTTGACGTTGACCGAAATCGCTCCCGGTGTACCCGCATTCATCTTCCCTGAAATGGGAATGTATGCGATATTTTGAGCATCACGCGGGTAGAGCTGTAGATTTTGCGGCAGTTGATGAAAAGTGATTTGTTGGCCTATCAAGCCATGGTGTACACATACACTAATCAACAATAACGTGGGTATAAATTTCAAAACAGAGGAGAAGCTTTAAAGCGCTGTAAAGCTAAGCAATTTGTCAGTGAGTCCGCTCATAAATTAGTTAATGGTCAATCGGTTCAAATCTGCAAAATGAGGCCTAGGGCCTATTGTGGTTATCTGGAGAAGGTCGTTCCTTTGAATAAGTAAAATTCCTAGTTCTAATTCAATACGCGATTACCTAACCCTAATACCTTAAATTTATACAAAGCCTCTGCTAGGGATAGCGGGGGCTTTATTTTTTGGTATCCACAGAGGTTATTGGCGGTAAATGCATTTGAAAATATATGACAGGGTATGATATGACCAATAAATAATTAATTTTAGGCTTGCCGAGGAAGCACTATGACAAAATCCACGGTTGGCTTTTTTAATCCCCTTTTCACCGTCATGAAAAAAATTATCTTCTTAGTACTATTCAGCTACGTGGCCGTTGGCCAAACAAAATCTGACATACAAGGCGCTTCTCGCCTGTTTGATTTAACCTTCACTTCTCAGGAAATTGACACGCTGTATTCAGATGTGTTGGATAACGTGGTGAATTACAAGGCAATGCATGGATTAAGTTTGGGGAATGAGGTGCCTTTAAGTTTATGGCAGAATCCAAGATTGCCTGGAATGAAGTTTGATGAAACGCAGCGTGCGGTGGTTTGGCCTACCGTGAAGGCTTCAATGCCTGCGAATAAAGCAGAGTTGGCGTTTTATTCGATTGATCAGCTCGCGTATTTGATTAAGACGAAACAAATTACCTCTGTTGCATTAACTCAATTTTTCATTGAGCGCATCAAGACCTATGGGGCTAGCTTACAGTGTGTGGTCAGCCTGCAGGAGGAAATTGCTTTGGCGCAAGCGCGTCAAGCGGATCGAGAAATTGCTGCCGGAAAATATCGGGGCTTGTTGCATGGAATCCCGTATGGCTTAAAAGATTTGTTTGCGGTGAAAGGAACTAAAACGACTTGGGGGGCGGCACCTTATCAAGATCAAGTGATTGAGGAGGATGCGTATGTATATGCCAAACTCAAAGAATCTGGGGCTGTCTTGGTGGCGAAATTCACGTTGGGTGCACTAGCGATGGGTGATTATTGGTTTGGTGGGAGAACAAAAAATCCGTGGAATTTGAATGTGGGTTCATCAGGTTCATCTGCAGGATCAGCCTCAGCCACAGTGGCGGGACTTGTCCCATTTGCGATTGGGACGGAGACATGGGGTAGTATTGTTTCGCCAGCAACGACTTGCGGAGCGACGGGATTACGACCTACTTTTGGAAGTATTAGTCGGTCTGGTGCCATGGCACTAAGTTATTCGTTGGATAAAGTGGGCCCGATATGCCGGTCGGCAAACGACGCGGCCATCGTTTTTCATTACCTACATGGGACGGATGGGAAGGATTTGGCAGCGGTTAATATGCCATTCAATTACCAGGCAAATCGTTCATTGAAAGGAATGAAGATTGCGTATGCCAAAAACTATTTTGATAAGATTAAGGATACGACGCGGAATGAATGGCGCGCTTTGGCTGCATTGAGGCAGCAAGGGGTGACGTTGATTCCGGTGGAATTTCCAGATGAAAAGGTATATACGTTCAAAATTATGGATGTGATTATTGGGGCAGAATGTGCGGCGCAATTTGACGAGATGACCAGAAAAAATATCGATGATCAGTTGACCCGTCAAACGAAAAATGACTGGCCAAATCAATTCAGAACTTCCCGATTTATTCCCGCAGTAGAATACATAAATGCCCAGCGGCACCGGTATACCTTAATGCAAAAGGTTGACGCAGTTATTTCACAATATGACGCGATTATTTGTCCATCCCGGGGAGGAGGCAATCAATCGGCCATCACGAATTTGACGGGTCACCCCGTGGTTTGCGTTCCTACAGGATTGGATGTGAAAAATAAGCTACCTACGGGGATATCATTTGTGGGTAAATTGTATGATGAGGGCAATCTATTGCGGATTGCGCAATTTTACCAGGATCATACGAAGCATGAAGAAATTCATCCGGAAGCTTTTACCCGCTAGCGAACAATCATATTATAAATACTTTTTGAAAAAACTTATTGTTCTACTCCAAGCTAAATCAGCCGGCTCTTTCTGATAGCGCGCTGGAGATGAGTCATTATTAAAGGCATGCTGGGCCCCTTCGTAAATAAACAATTGATAGTCAATTTGATTACTTTTTAATGCATTTTCGTAGGCTGGAATACCTCCATTGATACGTTCATCTAAACCTGCATAATGAAGCATTAATTTGGCTTTAATTTTAGGAACGAGTGTAGCATCGATTTGCCGACCGTAATAAGGCACGCCTAGCGTTAACGCAGGATCCGCAGCGGCCAAATCGTTCACGACACCTCCACCCCAACAGAATCCAATGCAAGCCGTTTTTTGATTACTATTTTTCAAGGATCTAAGGTAGCTCAGGCCGCTTAGCATATTTTCTATGTTTTGCTTTGCATCTAATTTTCCAATCAGCGTTCGTCCTTCATCTTCATTGGTTGGCGTTCCACCAAACTGACTCAAACCGTCAATCCCTAACGCAATAAAACCTTCCTTCGCGATTCGCCTAGTTACATCCTTAATGTGTGGAGTTAATCCTCTGTTTTCATGGATAACTAAAACAGCGCCCAAGCGCTTTTTCCCCTGCTTCGGTTGCGCTAAATAGCCTTTGATAATTCCGTTGGGGGACTGGAATTCCGCCGTTGAAATGAGTAAGTCGCTATCATCTTCGGCAACTTGCGCACTTGCCGCATAACTGCCCTCCAAAACTGGCAATATCGTGCTTAATGCAGCTGTGCCGCCGATTAATTTGGTTAATCGATTTAAAAAGACCTCTCTAGTTAAAGGCTTGTGTGTATATTCATCAAATAGTTGGATGATTTCTTGATTTAACTTCATCGTAAATTTTATTTAAAATGTTATTTTTCAGGAATGATTGGCAATATAAAATTATATTGGCGGGGTTTATATGTTTGTGCCAACTAGCACAAAATTTTTCAATTCCATAACATGGGCACACATGAAAAAATTAGTTCTTGCATTGTTTATTGTTTTGTTCGCGAATGCTATTTCGAGTCAAGCGCAACTTGTTGACTTTTCAAATGCGCATATACATGTGACGAAAGAATTAAAATCTCCTTATCGAGAAACCTATATTAGGCTAATTCAGGAAGAGATAAAAAAGCGGACCGAGCTAAATTTGCGCGTACAAGATCAATCCGATGCGATGCCGATGATTGCTTTGGCGTTTGCAACAGATCAAAATTTACATGGCATTCCATTGCCCCAATTACCTAAGAATTCGCCTGCTTTTGCCAAAGAGGGATATGCTTTCTCCATCGACATACGTACGAAAAGGCCTATTTTATGGCTCATAGGTGGGGATGAAAGGGGTATTTTATATTCCTTAGGGGAGTTTTTTCGAAAAGCCCATTTGTCAAAGAACAAAATTGTAGTTGACAAAAAATACGAGGTGGCTGTTTCACCGCTGTATACGATTCGTGGCCACCAGTTGGGTTACCGAAATACAGCGAATTCATGGGATGCTTGGGATCCGAAGCAGTATGAACAGTACATTCTAGATTTAGCACTTTTTGGAACGAATGCGATTGAAAATATTCCGATGGAGGACAGTCCGCTGGGGCCTCACATGAAATTATCGCGGGAGGAAATGAATGTTAAATTAAGCCAAATCTGTCAGAATTATGGACTTGATTATTGGGTTTGGACACCTGCCGTTGTGGACTTAGCGGATGAAGCCAAGTTTAAGCAAGAGGTTCTCAAACATGCTGAGTTTTACAAAAGAACGCCCAAGATCGATGGTGTTTTTTTTCCAGGGGGAGATCCCGGTAGTAATCATCCGAAATATGTGTTGCCATTCTTAAAAGCAATTTCAGCAGCATTGAAATCATCACATCCTGCAGCTGGCATGTGGGTCTCTTTGCAAGGATTTAGTGATGAGGAGGTTAATTGTTTTTACGAATACCTGGAGAAGTATCAGCCCAATTGGTTAGTGGGCGTTGTCACAGGCCCCAGCAGCCCTGATCTGGCTAGTACGCGTTTTAGACTGCCCAAGCAATACAAGCACCGCCATTACCCGGATATTACCCATACGGTGCGTTGCCAATATCCCACGGAAAATTGGGATCAAGCATTTGCCCTCACCGAGGGGCGGGAGGTTTCGAATCCCCAGCCGGTATATTATGCGAAAATACATCAGCGCTTTGCGCATTTGACAGATGGATCCATAGCTTATTCAGATGGTGTGCATGATGATATCAACAAAGTTGTTTGGAGCCAAAAATCAGTAGATCCTTCAAAAGATGTGCGTGAGGTGTTGGTTGATTATGCGCGATTCTTTTTTGGCCATCAGGTATCCGAGAAAGTGGCTGATGGTATTTTGGCTTTGGAGCGTAATTGGGTGGGTCCGGTAGAGGAAAATGGGGGTATTGAAACTACGTTTTCGTATTGGACAAATTTAGAAATGCAACATCCAACGTTGAAGAATAATTGGCGCTGGCAACAGCTATTATTGCGTGCCTATTACGACACCTATATAAAACGACGAAAAATACGTGAGCAAAAACTGGAGCAACAAGCCAATTTAATTTTAGCAAAAGCGAGCGAAATAGGTGTGCTTCAAGCGATGGACATGGCGCTTGCAAAGGTTAATGAGGCAGATAACGCGTTGGAAAATTCAGAAATACGCCAAAAAATCATCACGTATTGCGACGCATTATTTACTTCCATTGGTTTGCAAACGAGTGTGGAGAAATATCGGGCAAGTGGCGCGGAACGTGGGGCCATATTGGATTTTATTGATTACCCACTAAATAACCGGTGGTGGTTAGCTGATGAGTTCGAGAAAATTAAAAAAATGCCAAAAGTAGAAGATCAGTTGGCGCGCATCGCGGTGATTGCCAACTGGGAGAATCCGGGGGTTGGTAGTTTTTACGATAACGTATCCGATGTTGCGAAAGGTCCACGCGTGACGACTCGAACGGATGATGGAACGGATGTCCTTTGGGAGGAAAATGGTAAAAGTAGGCGCCGACTATCCTCCCAGTTGTATCAAAATTTTCCTAAACTAACTTATGTTGACCTAGATCCGAACGCCAAATACTCCATTCGGATTTCAGGTTATGGAGAGGCCTTGTTACGCGTGGATGGGGTTCGCATTGCGCCAACGCTCTATCAAAAAGGCATGGGGGAGTTCAAGGAGTTTCAGCTCAGTCCACAATATGTGCGCGATGGTAAAATTGACATATCGTTTGATGAACCCGAAGAGTCTCATTTAAATTGGCGCCAACATTCCAAAGTTTTTGATGTGTGGTTGTTGAAAAATTAATCAGTCATGAATAAACTAAATTGCGTTTAGCCACACGTCGAGTTGACCTTTTCCATGTAAATAGCGTTAAATGTTTAAAAATGATTAATTGCTAGGCCAGAATTGACCCAGTGGGAGACACCCGCCTGCCCAAGTCATGGGAGGGGTTGCAGTCTGGAGTACCTTAAAGGAGGGGTAGATGGCAAATTTTAGGAATTTGAAGATTTTGGTTTAATTTGGCTTAAATGAATCGTATTTTGCTTGTAAAAAATCATCAGAAAATATTTAAAGTGAATATTAAGATGTTGCGAATAAATATTATTATCCATTTTTTCTTGATAGTTTTTGTTGGCTGTAAAACTGAGGAACCACTAAATTCAACTCAAAATTCATCGACTATAGTCATAGAAGTTAAATCCAAAACAGGACGCATTTGGATGGATAGGAATTTAGGTGCTTCCCAGGTAGCTAGAGGTTCAGATGATATTCAATCATATGGAGATTTATATCAATGGGGACGTGGTTCGGATGGGCATCAATTAAGATCTTCCTCTACTACTATTGCCTTATCTAGTTCTGATATTCCAAACAATGGAAATTTCATTATAACAAGCGGAGACTGGCGAAGTACGCAAAATGATAAATTGTGGCAGGGAGTAAACGGTGTTAACAATCCATGTCCAAATGGATTCAGATTGCCCACAAAGGATGAGTGGATAGAAGAGGTAAGTAGTTGGTCTTCAAAAGATTCAAAAGGCGCTTTGGTTTCAGCATTAAGATTGCCAGAAGCAACTAGTCGAGGCTCTAATGGTACATATTGTATTTCGAATTGTGGAATCGGAGGTGCTTATTGGTTAGGTACAGTAGGAGATAATTCTCAATTTAGTGACCCAAAATATTCATATGTTGGTGTTTTTAAAGTTGGTGTCGCAGGAGCCTCAGTATCAATTAGGGGAACTGGATTTTCTGTAAGATGTATAAAGGATTAAGAAACAAATAACCCCTTCTAATTGATTGATTTAGAAGAGGTTATGATACTTATAAGTAGCCCCGGAAGGAATCGAACCTTCATCTTAGGTACCGGAAACCTACATTCTATCCATTGAACTACGGAGCCAGGGCTGCAAATTTACGAAAACTTCTCCAACTGTTTGGTCAATACATTAAAATCTTTCGGGTAAGGAGCCTCGACCGTAATCGGATTTCCATCCATTAATTTGAAACTCAAACTGTGCGCATGAAGGGCTACTCGTCGCATTAAAGGACGTTCTTCCGTTTCCTTTTTCAGATGAAAATTGCGCTTCAAATCAGATAAATACACATCTTTTCCACTATACATTTCGTCGGCGACAATCGGCGCATGTAGGCAGGTGAGGTGAATGCGGATTTGATGCATACGGCCTGTAATGGGCATACATTCCACGAGCGTATACCCTTTGTATACTTTCAGCGTCCGGAACCAAGTCTCCGCATGTTTACCATTTGATCGCGCGATAATGACTTTGCCATCTTTGAGTGGGAGGATGGGTAAATTCACCAACATGCCATCCCAGTCGTACATGCCTTCCACAACTGCGTGGTAGCGTTTCGCCGTTTCACGATGCTCAAATTGCATAGAAATATGTCGGTATGCTTCCGGGTTTTTAGCAATCACCAAAGCCCCCGTCGTTTCCTTATCCAAGCGGTGTCCCACCTGCGCGTCTTCCCAATAAACTTTGGCCATTCTTAAAATACTAGGCGCATAATCATCCTTCCGCTCATCCAAGGTCGCTATCCCAGATGGTTTATTGATGACAATGAAATCGTCGTTTTCAAAAAGAATGTAATCTTGTAATTTGTATTTCATATATCAGTCGCTAGTCACTAGTCGCTAGTCTTTAGTCCGGAGTTTTACCTCTCACCTCTTACCTCTTACTTCTTAATTCTAATTCGGTAAACTTATCTTCCCCATCGTCATCCACGGCGAATCACCCAGTCGGCGATCAGGTGCCGGATTCGGATCCATCAAGGTTTCATTGGCCAACAAGCCAAACAAAACTGCTTCTTTTGCCGCTGACTCAATTCCTAAAACGGCAGAATTCTGAATGGTAAATCCAGGCATTAAGTTTTTCAAATGCTCCATCATCAACGGGTTCCGCGCACCACCACCACTTACATAAATATGCGCCTGATGTAATCCTGTGTAATGTTGGATTGCCAAAGCGATACTTTCTGCCGTAAAGCGCGTTAAGGTCGCTAAGAAATCAGCTGGGTTTAGATCCGCGGGAGCTAGTTCTTTTATGCGCTCCAAATTAAAATATTCAGGCCCCGTGCTTTTTGGAAATGCCTCTTCGAAAAAAGGAAGGCTCAATAAATTTTGCAAGAATCCAGCATGAATTGTTCCCGAGCGGGCGATTTGGGCATCTTTGTCAAAATTCATCCCAGCAAAATGTTGTCTGATATACGCATCGAGCAACGTATTTCCTGGTCCCGTGTCACTAACTAGTATGCGGGTAGAATCTTGATCAGCCGGCAAGTAGGTAAAATTACCGATGCCACCAATGTTCAATAATATGCGAGCTTCACCTCCTTGGCTGAATAAAAAATAATCACCAAACATGGCTAAAGGGGCACCTTCGCCTCCAGCTGCGATATGCTTTTGTCTAAAATCCGACAGGGTAATGATACCCGTAACATGTGCCAAATGGTCCCCATCCCCAATTTGCAGGGTTGAATGAGGTAATCTCCCCGTGCGGTCCGGCCGGTGCATCACCGTTTGTCCATGCGAAGCAATCAGATCCACTTCCTCCGGTTTTACCTGCCACGACTCCAGCGTTTGGAGAATTATCTTTGCGTGTGTTCGCGCAATTTGTGCGTTTAGGGTACTCAGACTCGGAAAATGTATGTTTTCTTGTGCAAATACCGCACGAATTGAAGCTTTAAAGCCTTCGTCAAAGGAAACCGAATCGAAATGAAGTAGTTCGCATTTTGTAGTAGGGCCTTGGCCGGTAAACCGACAAAGCGCCATGTCTAATCCATCCATGGAGGTACCCGACATCAATCCTAGAATCACGCGACTAGGTTGCTGAGCGATGCGGTATAATTTTTCGAGTTGTGGATTCAATGCTTTGTGCTTAACCCCTCAGCTTCGCCAATCCTTTGAGGTTTGGCGAAGCTAAATGAGGGAGCACAAAGCTACAAAAAAAACAGCCATGCGAGGTTGAAATTTAAGCAAGTACTTGATAATTAATTGATAATTCCGTCGCAGGAATTCGTATCTTTGGGGCTTATTTATTTTACCTATCCACCTTATGGCATTAGATGTAATCATCGTCGGCGGAGGCATTGTGGGTCTCGCGACAGCACACCGACTGTTAGAATCAAAACCAAGCTTGAAAATTGCGCTTTTTGAAAAAGAAGCCACCGTTTCCATGCATCAAACGGGAAATAATTCAGGCGTTATCCATTCCGGTCTCTATTACAAACCCGGTTCATTAAAAGCCAAAAATTGCATTGAAGGCTACCATCAATTAATCGAGTATTGCCAAAAAGAAGATATTCCTTTCGAATTAACGGGAAAAGTGGTGGTTGCCAGTACCCAAGAACAGCGCCCACAATTAGAGACCTTGTTTCAGCGGGGTCAAGAAAATGGACTTGGCGGATTGAAGAAATTATCATTAGCGGAAATGCGTGAATATGAGCCACACGTGACCGGCGTGGAGGGTTTGTTTGTACCTCAAACAGGTATTGTCGACTACCGTGCTGTCGCTGTTAAATTAGCGCAAGGGGTTCAAGCCAACGGATGTGAGATGCATTTAGGGGAAAAAGTAACCAATATCACTAAAGGACTTACCTTTTCGATCGTGGAAACCGAAAAGTCTGTTTATGAAGCAAAACTCATCATCAATTGTGCCGGATTGTACTCCGATCAAGTGGCGCAATGGACCCAAAAAGAACCGCTCGATGTGCGCATTGTTCCTTTCCGAGGCGAATATTTCAAGCTTAGAAAAGACAAAGAGTATCTCGTTAAAAATTTGATTTATCCCGTTCCAGATCCCAACTTCCCATTCCTAGGTGTTCACTTTACACGGATGATGCGCGGTGGCGTGGAGGCAGGACCTAACGCGGTATTGGCCTTTAAAAAAGAAGGCTACAAAAAATTAGGCATTAATGCCAAAGAACTTTGGGACACCCTCACGTGGCCAGGCTTCCAGAAAGTTGCTGTTAAATATTGGGAAACGGGCCTCGGTGAAATGTATCGAAGTTTCTCTAAAGAGGCTTTTACCAAAGCACTACAGGTACTTATTCCCGAAATTCAAATCGATGATTTAGTAGCAGGAGGAGCCGGTGTTCGTGCACAAGCATGTGACCGCACAGGAGGTTTGTTGGATGATTTCTCAATCGTTCAAGATGAGAAGGTTATCAATATTTTAAATGCCCCAAGCCCTGCAGCGACTTCCTCTTTGGCAATTGGGAAGACAGTAGCCGAAATGGCGCTCGTGCGGTTTGAGTAAAATATAGAGACGCGATAATCGCGTCTATGAAAATATGCAGACGCGAGGTATCGCGTCTCTACAAATTTGACGCGAGTTTTCGCGTCATGGAAAAATGATCCGTCACCCACATGAAATTATTACTTAATTACCTTTCTCATTACCGCTGGCGTGTCATGGCCGCACTAGGTTTAGCTGCGACCAACCAGATTTTCTCGTTGATGGATCCCTACATCTTCCGAAAAATCATTGACGATGTAGCGGCCATTTACCGGGCTGACACGCATACGATGAGCCAGTTTGTAGATGCCATTTGGCCTTTAGCTTTGGCATCCGTAGGTGTGGCGTTCGTGAGTCGGGTCGCGAAAAACTTTCAAGACTATATGATTAATACGGTCACCCAAAAGGTGGGGGCTAATCTTTATTCCGATGGAATCCGCCATTCGTTGGAATTGCCGTATGAAACGTTTGAAGATCAGCGCTCCGGGGAGACTTTAGGTAAGTTGCAAAAGGTACGTACCGATGTAGAAAAGTTGATCACATTGGGCATCAACATCCTTTTTCAATCCGTGATTGCCCTCGTGTTCATCTCGATCTATGCATTTTCTGTGCATTGGATGGTCATGCCTTTGTTTTTAGTGACAGGTCCATTAATTGCTTGGGTATCTTCCGTTTTAAGTAAAAAAATCAAAGTCATTCAAATTGAAATTGTCAAAGAATCCACCGGTTTGGCTGGTTCCACGACAGAATCTTTACGTAACATCGAACTAGTAAAATCACTAGGTTTGGCCGAACAAGAAATTGCCCACTTAAATGCAACGACAGAGAAAATTCTAAAGCTTGAATTGAAAAAAGTGCGTTATGTGCGCTCGATGGCCTTTGTTCAGGGAACCTGCGTGAATTTACTACGCATGCTCATGGTCGTAGTTTTGATCTATTTAATCTACCAAGGTAAAATTACGATAGGCCAATTTTACTCGTTGAACATCTATTCATTCTTCCTGTTTAACCCGTTGCAAGAGATTGGAAATGTAGTCAACACCTTCCGCGAGGCCGAGGTGTCATTGCAGAATTTCGAACAAATTTTGGCTATTCCTGGGGAACAAAAACCAGCGAACCCCAAAGCTATCACACACATTGAGGACTTAACATTTGATCACGTTTCGTTCCAACATCAATCCGCGACGCAAGAAGCGCTTTCTGATATTTCCTTTCAAGTTAAAGGCGGGGAAACCATCGCGTTTGTTGGCCCATCGGGTGCCGGTAAATCGACGTTGGTCAAATTATTAGTGGGCCTATACAGACCAAAAAAAGGGCAGGTTTTCTATAATGGGGAGGCTGGAGATGCGATTGATTTTGACCAACTACGAAAAAAGATAGGTTTTGTAACACAGGATACGCAATTGTTTTCCGGATCCATTCGAGAGAATCTATTATTCGTAAATCCTTATGCGACTGACGCTCAATGTTTAGAAGTGTTAGAAAAAGCAGCTTGTCAGAGTTTATTGGCGCGTGCCGATAAAGGTTTAGACTCGCTCATTGGTGAAGGGGGCGTAAAAGTATCCGGAGGAGAAAAGCAACGCTTAAGTATTGCTCGGGCTTTATTACGGAATCCAAACTTGTTGGTTTTCGACGAAGCAACTTCTGCCTTAGATTCCTTAACGGAGGAAGAAATTTCGGAAACGATTCGTGCAGTTTCGCAGGATGCGGAGCATTTGACAATTTTGATTGCCCACCGCTTATCTACCATCATGCATGCCACGCGCATTTATGTGTTGGAAAAAGGAAAAGTGGTCGAATCGGGGAATCACGATAGTTTGTTGGCCGACAAAGGTTTGTACTATGCCATGTGGCGCCAACAAGTAGGGGAAAACAAATAATTTATTTTGTATTTCCTTGATTGGCCATATATTGTTTGGCAATCCTTTGGCTTGAACAAATCGGATTGCGTATATTTGTTGTTTGAAAAAATTTATTCATATGTCGTTAAACAAATTCTCTAGAACGTTAACACAAGAAGTGACAAATCCTGCGGCGAAAGCAATGCTTTATGGCATTGGACTTACTCCGGAGGACATGGAGAAGGCGCAGATAGGTATTGCCAGTACTGGTTACGAAGGTAATCCATGCAATATGCACTTGAATGGCTTATCGGTTCATGTGAAAAAAGGAATTCAAGAAAATGGGATGGTGGGGTTGATCTTTCATACGATCGGTGTGTCGGATGGAATGACCAACGGAAATGAGGGGATGAGCTATTCGTTGCCTTCCCGTGATATTATTGCTGATTCAATCGAAAATGTGGTGGGTGCACAATGGTATGATGGCGTGATTGCTGTTGTAGGTTGTGATAAAAATATGCCAGGAGCGATGATGGCGCTTGCGCGTTTGAACCGCCCGGGGATGTTGGTTTATGGAGGAACGATTCGTTCTGGAAATTACAAAGGAGAAAAATTAGATATCGTTTCGGCTTTTGAAGCTTTAGGTAAAAAATATGCCGGAACTATTTCAGATGAAGATTATGAGGGAGTGATTCGGAATTCTATTCCGGGCGCAGGGGCTTGTGGAGGTATGTATACAGCAAATACCATGGCATCCTCGATGGAAGCGATGGGCTTAGTTTTGCCAAATTCGTCGTCTTATCCAGCGACACACGAAGGTAAAAAAGCGGAGTGTTTGGCGATCGGTGCAGCGATGAAGGTATTGTTGGAGAAAAACATTTGTCCACGCGACATCATGACGCGTCATGCATTTGAGAATGCGATGACTGTAGTGATGGCTTTGGGTGGAAGTACCAATGCCGTGTTACATTATTTGGCTATTGCGCATTCTGCGGGGGTAGAATTTACCTTGAAAGATATTCAAGACATTTCGGATCGTACGCCATTAATGGCTGATTTGAAGCCTTCAGGAAAATATTACATGGAGGATGTTTTGGCGATCGGTGGCATGCCAGCGATTTTAAAATATTTGTGGAAAGAAGGTTATTTGCATGGCGAATGTTTGACGGTAACCGGAAAAACAATGGCTGAGAATTTGACGGATGCGCCAGATTTGGATTTTGATGCACAAAAAATCATTTTCCCTAAATCAAAGGCCTTGAAATCTTCAGGTCACATCCAGGTATTATATGGAAATTTAGCGACAGAAGGTGCTATTGCGAAGATCACAGGAAAAGAAGGGGAGCGTTTTGAGGGGCTGGCGAAGGTTTGTGATCGCGAGGAAGATGTGATGGAATTCTTATCCAAAGGAGAAATTAAAGCAGGACATGTGGTGGTTATTCGTAACGAAGGACCGAAAGGTGGACCCGGAATGCCTGAAATGTTAAAGCCTACGTCCGCACTGATGGGTGCTGGTTTAGGTAATTCAGTAGCTATGATTACGGACGGACGTTTCTCTGGAGGAACGCACGGCTTTGTGGTAGGACACGTGACGCCTGAAGCGCAAGAAGGTGGAAACATCGCCTTAGTGAAAGACGGAGATAAAATTACGATCGATGCAGTGGACAATAAAATCATCCTGCACGTATCAGATGAAGAGTTAGCCGAACGCCGGAAACTGTGGAAACCAAAAGTTTCTCCACACACTTCAGGCGTGTTACGGAAGTACATAAAAAACGTTGCCTCAGCCAGCCTAGGTTGTGTGACTGATTTGTAAAAAAAGAAAATTACCTTTTTTACTAGCATGGGATAGCTTAAATTAGCCTTTCCTTGAAAGTTGAGAATAAAAAAATGAATACCATGGGACAAACCCAAACGCAGACTGCAGATTCGAATCAGGCCGACCAGAAAAAATTCTTGACTGGTGCGCAAGCCATTATGGAATCATTGGTTGCGCAAGGGGTGACAACTATTTTTGGTTATCCAGGTGGTGCGATTATGCCTACCTACGATGCATTATTTGATTATCAAGATCGCTTAAAGCATATTTTAGTTCGCCACGAACAAGGTGCTGGTCACGCCGCACAAGGGTACGCACGTATGCTGAATAAAGCGGGCGTGTGTATGGTGACCTCAGGTCCTGGTGCCACCAACTTGATTACACCGATCGCTGATGCGATGTTGGATTCAACGCCGCTCGTTTGTCTAGTAGGCCAGGTAAAAGGAAATTTATTAGGTACGGATGCTTTCCAAGAGTGTGATTTAATGGGTATTTCCATGCCTGTAACGAAGTGGAATTACCAAGTAGTAGATCCCAACGAAATTCCGGAGATCATTTCCAAAGCATTTTACATTGCAGAAACAGGCCGTCCAGGTCCAGTTTTAATTGATATCACGCGTACAGCTCAGTCAGAAATGATGACCGAGCCTTTCAAATATACACCGTGTACGTCCATTATTTCATATAAACCACGTATCGAGCCGAAGCGCGAGCATTTAGAAGCCGCTGCCAAGCTGATTAATGGTGCCAAAAAACCTTACATTCTTGCCGGTCACGGAATTATTATCTCCGGTGCTGAAAAAGAATTAAATGAATTGGTCGACAAAGCTGGCATTCCAGTAGCTACGACGCTATTAGGCATGTCCTCGATGGATGCGGATCACCCCATGTATGTGGGTTGGCCAGGCATGCATGGTAACTACGGAGCGAATGTCTTGACAAATTCATGTGACGTTTTGATTGCGATTGGTATGCGTTTTGACGACCGGATTACGGGAGATTTGTCGACGTATGCGAAGCAGGCGAAAGTGGTTCATATAGAGATTGATCCGGCGGAAGTGGACAAAAATGTTAAAGCAGATGCGCCTGTTGTGGGAGATGCCAAAGCCGCATTACGTGCATTATTGCCGTTAATTAAACCGGCTGAACACCTTGCTTGGCGTGCGGAATTTGACGCTTACGACAAAGAAGAATACACCAAGATTACCTTGAAGGATGTATTCCATGATGGGGATCAGATTAAAATGGGCGAGGCTATAGCCATGATGTCTGACAAGACGAAAGGTGAGGCCGTTATCGTCACGGACGTAGGACAGCACCAAATGGTGACTAACCGCTACTACCGATTTAAGAAACAGAATTCGGTTGTGACTTCAGGTGGAGCAGGAACTATGGGTTTTGCTTTGCCGGCAGCATTCGGTGCTAAAGTTGCCGTTCCTGAGCGAGAAGTTGTTGCGGTGATTGGTGACGGAGGATTTCAAATGACCTTGCAGGAATTGGGTACGATTGCTCAAAGCAAGTTGCCAGTGAAGATCATTATTTTGAATAATAACTTTTTGGGGATGGTTCGCCAGTGGCAAGAATTATTCCACGCGCGTCGTTATTCATTCGTTGAATTGGAAAATCCTGATTTCATTATGATTGCCAAAGGCTTTGGTATACCTGGTCATACCGTATCAGATCGCAGTTTGCTAAGCGAGTCTTTGGATACTTTATTGAATTCAGAAACACCTTATTTGTTAGAAATTGTTTGTGAAAAGGAGGGAAATGTTTTCCCAATGGTGCCTGCGGGCAGTACCGTAACCAACGTTAGGCTAGAGTAATATGTTGACAAATTATACACTTTCAGTTTTTACAACCAATACGGTCGGTTTATTAAATCGGATTACCATCATTTTCACGCGTCGCCGTTTGAATATTGAAAGTTTGACGGTTTCTGAAACGGAGCGTCGTGGCGTTTCACGCTTTACGATTGTCATCCGAAACGAGAATCGGGAGGTCGTAGAGAAGTTGGTTCGCCAAATTCGTAAAGTAACCGATGTCTTGGCCGTTTACGGATACCTGGATGATGAGATAATTTTCAATGAGGTAGCCTTGTTTAAATTGGCAACTCCGCTGGGTGGTGAACCCATCGATGTGAAAACCATCAATTTAGATTGGAATGCCAAAGTGGTTCATTGGGGACTGGAATATGTAGTGGTAGAAAAAAATGGGACCGAAGATGATTTGAATGAATTTTATGCCTATTTGAAAAAGTGGGAAATATTAGAATATGTTAAATCTGGCCGTATTGCTGTAGGTAAAACGGAAAAAGGATTGGTTGAGTTTCTTCCTGAGGGTAACTGGGAAATAGTATAATCGAAATAGTATATAAATTAAAAGACAAAAAAATGGCAAAGATTAATTTCGGTGGAGTTGTTGAAGACATCGTAACAAGAGAAGAGTTTCCGTTAGAGAAAGCTAGACAAGTATTAGCTGATCAAACAATCGCAGTAATTGGTTACGGCGTTCAAGGTCCAGGTCAAGCGTTAAACATGAAAGACAATGGTCTGAATGTAATTGTAGGTCAGCGTAAAGGTAAAACGTACGATAAGGCAGTTGCCGACGGTTGGGTTCCAGGTGTGACTTTATTTGAAATCGAAGAAGCATTGGAAAAAGGAACGATCATATGTTACTTACTTTCAGATGCGGCTCAAATCGAATTATGGCCAACAGTGAAGAAATATTTAACGGCTGGTAAGTCGCTTTATTTCTCTCATGGATTTGGAATTACATACAAAGAAAAAACAGGTATCGTACCTCCAGCAGATGTCGACGTATTCTTAGCAGCACCTAAAGGTTCAGGTACTTCGTTACGTCGTTTATTCGTAGCTGGTAAAGGTTTGAACTCTTCGTTCGCAGTATACCAAGACGCAACAGGTAAAGCACGTGAAAAATGTATCGCGATGGCGATTGGTGTTGGTTCTGGATATTTATTCGAAACCGATTTCTACAAAGAAGTAACATCTGACTTAACAGGTGAGCGTGGTACTTTGATGGGTGCTATCCAAGGAATTTTCGCAGCTCAATACGAAGTGTTACGTGAAAATGGTCACTCACCATCTGAAGCTTTCAACGAAACAGTTGAGGAATTGACACAATCATTAATGCCATTAGTGGCTGAGAATGGCATGGATTGGATGTATGCCAACTGCTCTACAACGGCGCAACGTGGTGCTTTGGATTGGTGGAAGCCTTTCCGTGATGCAACTAAGCCTGTATTTGCGCAATTATATAACTCAGTGAAAACGCAAGCAGAAGCAGAGCGTTCTATCACGTTGAATTCTCAACCAGATTACCGTGTGAAATTAGATGCTGAATTGAAAGAAATGGCAGATATGGAAATGTGGAGAGCGGGAGCTGCAGTACGTAGCTTACGTCCTGAAAACAACTAATTTTATAGACATGCGTAAAGTCGCCCAGGCATACCTGGGCGACTTTTTTTTTGTTCGGACTTTCACGTGTGTGCAACTTTACCACTTATTACATGCACGAACTTTAGATCCATGATATCAAAAAAATGGATAAAAAGAATAATTTCTTTGGCTATTTTCATTCCAATTCATCGAGCAACTTTAGATAATTAATCTAAATTAGTTTAATATTTAGATATTAAGTCTTTATTTGATTCAATTTATCGAAATATATAGGTTTTTAGTCTAAATGAGGGCGCTAGTGATTTTTGCTTCCTAGTATAAATTAATTTAGTTTTACGTCCTAATTAGCACACAAACCCCATGAGTAATCGCATTCAGATTTTTGATACTACACTTCGCGACGGAGAACAAGTACCCGGTTGTCAATTAAACCGAGAAGAAAAAGTTGAAGTGGCTAAAGAACTCGAAAAGTTGGGTGTTGACATCATTGAAGCTGGTTTCCCCATTTCTTCCCCTGGCGATTTTGCCTCAGTAAAAGCCATTGCGGAGTCTGTCATTGAGCCTACTGTGTGTGCGTTAACACGTGCCAAAAAAGAAGATATTGATGCAGCTGTGGAAGCGCTTAAGTCTGCCCGCAGACCGCGTATTCATACGGGAATAGGTGCCTCAGATGTGCACATTAAGCATAAATTTAATTCAACTCGAGAAGAAATTATTGAGCGTGGGGTATGGGCTGTAAAGTATGCCAAATCCTTCGTGGAAGATGTTGAATTTTTTGCGGAAGATGCTGGTCGGGCCGATTTGCCTTTCCTGGCTAAATTAACCTCCGAGGTAATTAAGGCGGGTGCAACTGTTGTGAATTTACCTGATACTACGGGTTATTTGTTGCCCAATCAGATGTATGATCGCATCACCTATTTATATGAACATGTGGATAATATCCATCAGGCTACGATCTCCATGCACAATCATAATGACTTAGGATTAGCAACGGCAAATACCATCGCGGGTATTCAGGCAGGTGCTCGTCAAGTCGAGGTGACCATCAACGGCATCGGCGAACGTGCTGGAAATACTTCCCTGGAGGAAGTTGCCATGATTTTAAATGTCCATAAAGATTTAGGATTTAGTACTGGGATTAACCCGAAATATTTATACCCAACAAGTTGTTTGGTGTCAAATTTGATGGGCATGCCGGTGCAGGCCAACAAAGCCGTTGTGGGCGCTAATGCCTTTGCTCATTCATCGGGAATCCATCAAGATGGATTTTTGAAGCATGCGCAGAATTATGAAATCATGAATCCAGAGGATGTAGGTGTTCCCTCGTCGGCGATTTTATTGACCTCTCGTTCTGGTCGGGCAGCCTTGCGTCACCGCCTCAATATATTAGGATTTGATTTTGAAAAACCTGAATTGGACAAGATTTACACACGTTTCCTACTCATGGCTGACGCGCGTAAAATGATTCATGATGAAGATCTGAAAGAGTTAGTTGGTTAATCAACCATCCAAGGGACGCGCTAGTGTCCCTTTTTTATTTTACGCTACTGGCCAATTTGATTTGATTGGCCTCTAGAATTTGCAGTATTCGCAAATTGATTTCTTGTTTCACTTGTTGGAATTTAGCGAAGTCTTTTGTTTGCACAAAGTAGGTTACACTGATTTCCAGTGCGTACAATCCAAATCCCTCAAATACCACTTTAGGTGCTTTCTTTTTACATAAAGTATCTTCAAGAATTGTTTTTTCAATGGCTGCTATGGCCGACTCAATCTGGGCCGTTTTCGTATCCAGGTCACAGGTTAAGGTGTATTTGGCCCGGCGGAATTCGCGATCCGTCATGTTTTCCAGGGACTGCGAGGTTAGTAATCGGTTAGGGATCACGATTAAATTTCCATCCACTCCGCGCAGCCTTGTACTTCGGAATCCAATTTTTTCAATATCGCCTGAAATCGTCCCCACTTGAATGCTATCGCCCACAACAAAGGGGAGATCTAAGAATATCGTGAAGGAGGCAAATAAGTTTTCAAGTGTTTCCCGAGCCGCTAAAGCTAGCGCCAAACCTCCCAACCCAAGTCCTGTAATTAACGCTACGACATCTACCTCAAAGACACGTCCAAGCAAAACAAAGGTGGCGCCTGTCATAATAAAGACAAGCGAAAGATCGTTTAAAAAGGGAATAAACTGTTGTTTTGCTTTCTCGCCTACCCCTTGCCATTTCTCCTGAGCGACCAAAATCCCCACTTTCATGAGGCGAATAATCACCCAGGTAATTGAAATAATTAGGATCGTTTCAAATACTTTTTGGAGGACAAATAATAGTCCAAAATTATCAATAGAGGCGATATGCCAGGATTGAGGTATGTGTAAATTTTGGGAAGCCAGATATAAGAAAACCCAGAAGAGCAACAATTCAAACGGCTTGCGTAGCAACTGAATGCAGTCTTGAATAGATACCGATTCCACTGGGATGAATCGATAGACAATTTTAGAAAATGAATTGGAGAAAAAACGACGGAAAAGAATGCCTAAGATTAAGACACTGAAAAATGCGATTAAATCAAACGCTGAATTTTCTAACCAAACCCATTCGTGAAGTCTATCCATAGATCTGCAAACAAAATATGATTTCAAATATAGCTAATATCTTACTCGATTATGAAAAAAATTACGACCTTTGCAGACTTGAATTATATACTAGAGCCGATTTTTAACCGCATGATTTACAAGCAATTGATTTATACCCAACAAACACAAAAGGCTCTTCGAGTATTTTTTTGTACCGTGATTTGTCTTTTATTGGGCATTTTTCAAGTATCTAAAGCGCAAACAATTGTTAATTCGCCGCTTTCCTACATTGGAATGGGTGAGATGTATACGTCAGAAACCCCGTCAAATTCCATGATGGGAGGTATCGGTATCTCAAATTCGAACGGAATTTATTCCAATCAGATGAATCCTGCACTCTTAGCGCGTAACCGATATACGGTTTTGGAGGCTGGCATTAACTTGGAATTGAAAAATATGCAGGATTATCGTCAGCGCCAACAAGTCTTGGGGGGTAATTATCAGTCTTTCAATTTAACCTTGCCCATGTCGAATCGCTGGACTATGTCCTTTGGGATTCGTCCACATTCAAATGTAAACTACGAGACTATATCGTATCGTCGGCTAAATGTATTGGGTGTAGATAGTTTAATTTATGGCTACAAAGGAACCGGAGGTGTAAGTAAGTTGACCATGAGTCATGGTGTACGCATCGCGAAGGAATTGTACGTCGGCATAGAGGCTGCCTACCTGTTTGGTTCAGTTTCACGTCAGGTATCCACACAAAACTTATCGGATGGGCAATTTTATAAGATCCAATTAGAAAACGCGACACGTTATTCCGACTTTTCATTCAAAGCCGGTGTGGCTTATCGCCAGCTGATAAAGAAGGATCTTTTCTTAAATGTGGGAGCTACACTTGATTTGACGAATCAATTAGGAGCTACGAATTTACGTCGGTTTGCCACCTTGGATTTAACTGGTATGAATGTAATTAATGCGGATACGCTAGAGAAGGAAACAAAATTCAAGCAAAACATTCCCGTGTCCCAACGATTTGGAATTAGTTTAGAACGTCCTGCGTATTGGATGGTGGGTGTTGATTACTCACGTACAAATTGGACATCCATTGAAAACAATTTAGGTCGTTCGACTAAATTACCTACGACATCTACGGTTGCTTTTGGCGCGGAATATACCCCAGATTTTGAGTCTATTTCAAGTTTTTTCAAGCGAACAACTTACCGCATTGGTTACAGTTATTCCAGTACACCCTATGATTTTGCGGGAAATGGCCGTTTCGCCAAAGACCAATTTGTCAGTGGTGGATTTGCCTTCCCATTACGTAATTTCTTGAATTACGTTAACGTTTCATATCAATTTGGACGCAGAGGGTTATTGGCCGACAACGCCTTGGAGGAACAATATCAACGGGTTGTTATTGGCTTAACGCTAGGGGATGCGTGGTTCCAAAAAATCAAATTAAACTAGTCTCGTTTCCATGCGCCAGCTTCGAATCATTTCTTTGTTCGGTTGGGCCTTTTTCTTACTGGCATGCAGTGAAGAAAAAAAGGAGCAAAATCTAGTTTTCAAAGGACCTAAATCAGAGCTTTCGGGAATTGATATGATCTATTCGGATTCTGCACGTGCCATTGTTCGCATGGTTACAGAGAGCCAAATTACCACGCCTTCAGAAGATCGAGTTTATCCGAAAGAAATGAAACTTTGGTTTTATGATAAATTAGGCAATGTTACCTCCTTGATTCGGGGAGATTCTGCTCACTTTTTTCGCCAAACGAATTCATATCGATTAATGGGTCACGTCGTGATTAATAATCAGTTGAAGGGTGAATTGATTAAAACGGATGAATTTACCTGGTTGCCTAGTGAGAAGCGTATTTTCACTACGAAGCCTGTATCCATCAAAACACGTACGGATATTATCCATGGCGTGGGCCTCGATGCAGCCCAAGATTTCTCGACCTATTCATTGCGTCAAGTAACCAATTCAGTACTGACGGTAGATGAATTACCTGCTAATTAATTCCTTTTAAGACGATTCGGGTCGAATCAAACGTAAAGGTTTGTTCGTTTTTTCCCCATTCATGCCGCATAAAAGTGATTATTTCAGCAATGTCGATGGCCTGTAATTTTGGGTTGGCCGGCATGTAACCTGTGGCTGATTTACGTCCTTGTTTGATAAGTCGAGCGAGTTCAGGAGCGGATAGCGTGCTTTTTGAGATAGCTGGATACAAATTTCGAAGACCTTCGCCGTTGGATTGATGGCAATTCGCACAATTATTTTCGTATTGAATTCGGCCTTCAATGACATATTGATCATGCAGAATTTCTTCTTTGGTCTGACAAGCAAATAAACTTAAAGCCAACGCGGCTAGCAAAAATGACTTCATGTTAGTTTGTTTTTAATAAGATTTCTAAATCTTCGATAAGGTGATTTACCTCCTCTTCCTTTGTTCCATCATATATGCCACGAATATGACGCTGCTTATCTACTAAAATAAAAGCTCCGCTGTGCACAAATCCGCCAACCTCATTTTTGTCTTCTTGGGCAGTTACCAGGTAGCTTTTTTCGCCTAAGGTATAAATCGCTTGCTTGTCTCCCGTCACCATGTTCCAGCGAGGAGCTTGAACTTGCAGGCGATTCGCATATTGTTTCAAAACATGTGGCCTATCAAATTCGGGATCGATGGTATGCGAAAGAATCCGAATTTGATCATTGTCCGCATAGCGTTCATAAAGACGTACTAATTGCGTTTTCATTTTCGGGCAGATCGTCGGACAGGTCGTAAAAAAGAAATCAGCGATGTAAATTTTACCCGCCATGTCTTTTTCGCTCACCCAAACGGAATCCTGATTTAGAAATTTAAATGGAGGTACTTGGTGATACAGTGTGTCTGTTTTGCCATCTACAACCCGGGTTTCGTGCTTTCCTAGGTAAGGGAGCTTTTTGTCCTGCGAGCAACCGAAAACAAGTAGTGCGAAACTAACGAGATAAATAAGTTTGTGCGGCATGTAGACTGGAGTCTGTTGATGATTTTAGGTTGGTCAAAGCGGAATATTGTGATTGGAGATAAGAAATCTTATCGCCAACGGCCATTTTTGATAGGCTGACTATCGAAAATTGATGCATCCAATCCATCATGGATTGGTCTGCTTTACCCAGGGCAAAAATTAATTGTTTCACATGGACAGAATCTTTTCCGCGCGATAGGCTGTCCAAAGAAGATTTCAAGGACACTAATTGTTCTGTCTTGGGCATTAACGTGTCGTGTAATTGAAGCACTTTTTCTTGCAATTCCGTACTTAATTTTTCTTCCGCAGTGGAACAAGCAAAGCCTGTCATGAGGAGAAATAAAGTGCATATTTTTTTAGTCATGGTTAGCGTGAATTAGTTTTCTAACGTTCTCTTTAAGTTCAAGATACCCTTTACTTCCACCAATCATCTTGGCGATTTCATCTACCCGATCTTCTCCACTAAGCTCGCGTAGGCTCGATACAGTTTTTTCACCCGCATGATCTTTATAGACAAACCAATGATGCGCGCCAGCAGCAGCGATTTGTGGGAGGTGGGTAATCGCGATGATTTGGTGTGAGCGACTCATTTGCGTCAACATTTGTCCAATTTTTATCGCAATTTCACCAGATACGCCGGTATCAATTTCATCAAGTATCAGTGTAGGCATAGCACGCTTTTCGGCCAATAAATGTTTGATCGAAAGCATGAGTCGGCTCATTTCTCCACCCGATGCAATTTGTCTAAATGGCTTCGGGGCCAATCCTTTATTTGCTGAAAACAACAACTGTACTTTGTCAATACCCGATAGCTGTAATTCTTGTTCACGGATTTCCCAAGCCAGTGTCGCGTTTGGAATTCCGAGGGCATGGAGTGATTCTGCCAGTTTTTGTGTGATGATATCGTAGACCACTTGCCGACTAGTTTGCAATTTTGCTGCTTGATTTTCGGCGATTTTTAAACGCGAGGCTACTTCTTTTTCGGCCAAAGCAAGCGCTTCATCGACATTTGCGTGTCCTGAAATTTGTGCATCGATGGAGTCGCGTAACGCAATTAAGTCACTTATTTCACGCACTTGATACTTTTGAAGTAGTCGATTCAGTAGGTCGAGTCGCTGTTGCGATTGGGCTAATTCATTCGGGTCGGATTGAAAATTTTCAGCCTCACGTTCAATCTCATTAGCCAAGTCTTTGGTTTCTAACCAAATTGACTCTAATCTATTTTTCCAACTCGCATAATCCTCACCATACTTGCTTAGTGCATTGGCTTGTTGCAACGCCGCACGCATTTGTTCTACAGTAGACATGTCTGTAGAGCTCATCAAGTTCGCAAGTTGAGCTAATCTTTCATGAATCAGTTCTGCATTTTGCCCTTTCTCTACATGTGAGCGCAGTGATTCGTACTCATTAATTTCTAGTTTGGCGTCAACTAATTCTTGGAATTGGAATTGCAAAAAATCGAGTCCCTGAGTCCCCTCCGCGGCTTTCTTTTGAAGCGAATGGAGATTTTTAATGGCTTGGGAGTAGGCGCGAAAGGCGCTTTGGTACGCTGTTTTTACCTCCTGATTTTGAGCAAAGCTATCGACTAATTCTAGCGTAAAATCTGCGTTGGCCAGCCACCAAGTGTCTTGTTGGGAATGAATATCAACCAACTCCTGGCCGATTTTTTTGAGTGAATCTATATTCACTGGACTGTCATTTACGAAGGTGCGTGATTTTCCTTGTGGATTAATCTCTCGCCTAATCAGGCAAGGTTCTTCAAAGTCGATTCCTTCCTCTTCGAAAATCTGCTGCATGTGTGGGTAGGGTGCAACTGAAAATGTACCTTCAATAATGCATTTTTTAGCTGGATTAAAGAGTGATTTTCCGTCAGACCGAGCACCCATGAGCAGCGATATGGCACCCAGTAAAATGGATTTTCCAGCACCTGTTTCACCTGTGATTACACTCAAGCCATCAGATAGGCTCAAATCAATTGAGTCTATTAGGGCATAGTTCTGAATGTGCAGGTGTTTAAGCATGAAAAGGATTCCGAATTCGAATTTACACAAAAATAATCTGTTCGGATTTTTATTTCCAAGCTTAAAAGGTTTTTGATGAATTTTATCAATATTTTGTACCTTTGGAAAAATTTTTCGCCTACGTTTATTTAACCCCAACAAAATGAGTGTTTTAGTTAACAAGAATTCGAAAATTATAGTACAAGGATTTACCGGAACAGAAGGTACCTTTCATGCAGAGCAAATGATTGCATATGGTACGCAAGTTGTTGGAGGGGTTACCCCAGGAAAAGGTGGTGGTACACATTTAGAAAAACCAATTTTTAATACGGTAGCTGACGCAGTTAGCAAGACTGGAGCTGATACGTCAATCATTTTTGTTCCCCCAGCATTTGCTGCGGATGCCATTATGGAAGCTGCTGACGCTGGAATTAAAGTCATTATTTGTATTACAGAAGGAATTCCAACGAAAGATATGATCGTTGCGAAGGAATATATTCAAAACCATGATTGCCGCTTAATTGGGCCAAACTGCCCAGGAGTTATGACGGCTGAAGAGTGTAAAGTGGGTATTATGCCTGGTTTTATCTTCCAAAAAGGTCGTGTAGGTATCGTTTCTAAGTCAGGAACATTAACGTATGAAGCAGTAGACCAACTAACCAAAGCTGGTTTAGGTCAAACGACGGCAATCGGAATCGGTGGTGATCCAATCATCGGAACAACAACGAAAGAAGCGGTTGAATTATTAATGAATGATCCTGAAACAGAAGGTATCGTAATGATCGGCGAAATCGGTGGAGGCATGGAAGCTGAAGCAGCTCGTTGGATCAAGGCTGATGGCAACCGTAAACCAGTAGTTGGCTTTATTGCTGGCCAAACAGCGCCGAAAGGACGTCGTATGGGTCACGCAGGTGCGATTATTGGTGGTGCTGATGATACAGCAGAAGCAAAAATGAAGATCATGAAAGAATGTGGTATTCACGTTGTTTACTCTCCTGCTGATATTGGTGAAACAATGATTAAGGCATTAGCTGGAAAATAATAAATTCAAAAGGATGCATCCTTTAGCTCAAAAATCTGCTTATCTGAACCGTATTGGCCAGGTCAGCAGATTTTTTTTATGTTTTTGTTTTTGCTTAGCCGTGTCATTCGCACATGCGCAATGGAAGCGAACACATACATTTGATAAGGAATGGATGGTTTATCAACCTAGTGTCAAAGGCTTTTTGCCTTATATTGCCAACAAGCATTTTAGCTATAAATCAAAATCACTTGCCTTAAATCCTGCAGATTATCCCAAAGGATTTTTGCGAATTAAATCCGATGCGGATTATCATTTGTTTGTTCAAGGCACCTTTCAACGGTTTTTGCCCAAAGATGAATTGATGCGTTTATCGCTAGATAGTATGCAACAAAAATACCGAGGCGAGGAGCAACTGGTATTGACAATTTATAGCAATGAGTTAAAAGGGCTGCCAACTGAATTTAGTATTGAACGAAAAATTCAAGTGAACTCCGACGCCATGGCCGACTTTCTATCCATCAAGCGACGAGGTTCATTTATTTTCTATCAATTTTTTGGATTTGCCTTTATCGTATTATTACTGTGTATAGGCACGTTGTTTGCCGCATTTCCACGTTATTTTCAAACGTATTATCGGTTTTCTGACTGGATTCATTGGGAAGTTAAAGAGGATGCCGTCTTAAAGAGCCCATTCGCATTCCCCAATTTGTGGGTCATTTTGACGCTGAGTCTGTTAACAGCCTTTATTTCTTTTTACAATCGGCTGATGGGCCAGTCCAATGAGGCAGTATTCGAATCCTTGGAAAACCTTCAATCCATCGGAGCATCCTTAGGTTTTATAGGTGTAAAGGTCTTTGTTGGTTTTATCTTGTTTGTTTCTCGGTACTTTATGTTCAAGCTTTTTACGAATCTGTTTCGCTTATCACAGGTCGCAGAAGCGCACTACTTTAAGTCCTTACAAACTAACCTACAGTTTTTTTCTCTGTTGTTTGTTGGCATCAGTCTCTATTCACTTTACCAAGGACCTTTGATTGCCATTAACTTAACACACATATCTTTTGTCATTACAGGTTATTTTATTGTTAGGTCCTTTTACTTGTTTCAAGTTTTCCGAAAGTCATTCCAAGTAAACCAACTATCACTATTGGCATATTTAGTTCTGATGGAAGGTCAAGTATTGGTCTTTGGTTTACGTGAGCTTATATTCCCAGAATACATGTAGGGTCAATAATTTTTTGATTAAAAAAAATCGTATATTTGCAGGCATTTTGAGAATTAGTAGTCTCAAGCACATTAATTGAATATTGTTCTTATGAGTGAAATTGCAAATGGGGTCCAACAGGATGCCAGTCGGTTAAAGAAAGTTAAAAGTATCTTGGTTACCCAAGCGGCTCCTACGGATGCGAAATCCCCATATTTTGAGATTGAGCGTAAATACAATGTAAAGGTAGATTTTCGCCCTTTTATTGAGGTTCAAGGTATTGCTTACAAAGAATTTCGCAAGCAAAAAATTGATATTCTGACGCATACAGCAATTATTTTTACAAGTCGGAATGCGATTGATCACTTTTTCCGTATTTGTAAGGAAGCGAAGATTGAGGTTCCTGCGGACATGAAATATTTCTGTATTACGGAGCAAACAGCCAATTACCTTCAAAAATATATTGTAATCCGTAAGCGTAAGGTATTTACAGGTACACGTACGGCACTGGATTTATTGGAGATAATCAAGAAGCACAAGACGGAGAAATTCTTATTTCCTTGTTCAAACAAGCGACAAAAGGATTTGCCAGATTACATGGGCACGAATGATTTTCAATTGACAGAAGCTGTGATGTATGAAACAGTGTCTGCGGACTTGTCGGATTTGGAAAATGTATTTTATGATATAATTGCATTCTACAGCCCTTCAGGGATCACTTCATTGTTTTTGAATTTTCCAGACTTCAAACAGAATAATACACGTCTTGCGGCTTTTGGTCCTACTACGGCACAAGCTGTTACAGATGCAGGTTTGATTATTGATATTCAGGCCCCGATGCCTAACGCTCCTTCCATGACTGGAGCGCTTGAATATTATATTAAACAAGTCAATAAATAAATCAGTTAAGCTCCCATCGGGAGCTTTTTTTTTCCTTAGATTTGTCAAGTCATAAAAGGATTGATAATATTCATGGGCTATTGTACACGTCTTTTATTGTGGGTCATTTTGGGGATATGTTTTACTCCTCAAATTCGACTATATAGCCAATTAGGTCCTAACCTAAGTTTATTTACTCAGAATCGCATCTATCTAAATCCGGCCTATTCGGGCGAAGGTGATCGCACTTACATACAATTACATGTACGTAATCAGTGGACGGGATATCAGACGACTCAAGACGGGGGCGGTAGTTTAGGCACGCGACTATTGAGTGCCTCTTTGCCTGTAGGCACAACTGGACTGGGCGTAGGATTGAATTATTTGTCTGATCTTACTCCTTCTGGTGTCGGCATGCAATTGGGAAATCTTCAGCTGGCGTATCACTTACCCATTGGAGAAGCACAAATTTCAGTTGGTGCAGGTGTAGGTCTACAAACCAAGTCCTTAGATGGTGCCGCTTTTCGCGTGCGTGATTCAGGAGATCCCATCCTAAATCAATTTTTGGATAAACAGGTAAGTCAAGCAAAGCCTACTTTTCGTGGGGGAGCCCTAGTTAAGTGGAAGCAACTGCACGTGGGCATGAGTGCTTTCATCTATGATCAAGCGCAAGAATTCACCTTGCATGCGGAGCACACGATTCCTGTGGTTACGAGTGTAGAGCTTAATCCTTTTTTGCGCCTTCGTTCCATCTCAGATGCAATTGTTGTGGAGCCCGGTGTACGTGTTGTCTATCAAAACGCACTATGGATTGGGGGTAGTTTTAGGTCAAATGACGCTGTTGTGGGTATGATTGGGGCCAATATTTGGAAGCAACGCATT
Organism: Aquirufa avitistagni; assembly: GCF_042715545.1. Taxonomy (NCBI): domain Bacteria; kingdom Pseudomonadati; phylum Bacteroidota; class Cytophagia; order Cytophagales; family Flectobacillaceae; genus Aquirufa; species Aquirufa avitistagni. Next base: position 226,105 of record NZ_JBBKXZ010000001.1, read on the forward strand.
GAGGCTGGTTACGCCATAGATTACACGACCGTTAATTTGCCGGTTAAGGCCCTGTTAACACATGAAGTATTTTGTCGATTTAATCTGCCTAGTTTTACATTTAAGACAGTGAATGCACCGGTCAAAACGCCTCGTTTTCGGCTAAACTAAGCACTTTTAATCCGTTTAAAAAAAACAGACTTTCAGTATTTTTTATCAGAAATATCCCTTAATTTTGAGGAATTTGAATTAATTCCGTAGCCTATTTACATGGCATACAATATTTGTTAGTTCAAATCGTTTTGTACAAAGATCTATTAATTCGTGTATATGAATTTTAAATTAGTTGGTAAGCAACTCGCCTTAAGTTTATCCGTTATTGCGTTAGCTATGGCTGTTTACAGTTGTGGTGGCCCCAAAAATTCCAAATCTGGCGGTAAAACGTTAAGTAGCTCCAAAGGAGGTTCAAAAGGAAAAGGTTTATTGAGCTTTGGTAAGCAAGCAAAAGAGGCTCCAGGAGTTGAAAACGGAGAAATCGTTGCAGCTTCACGTAAGGGCTGGAGTCAACCTACGCCTTATGGCATGGTTTTAGTTCCATCTGGTAGTTTTATGATGGGGCAAGCTGATGAAGATGCATCGCGTTCAGGTATAAGTTTCAATAAGCGAGTGACTGTTGCGGCCTTTTACATGGACGATACAGAGATTACGAATCACGAATTTCGTCAGTTTACAAACGCCTTGTTGAAAGACTCTGTTTCCGTTTTAGGAGAGGATAAGATTTTCACAGAATATTATCCGGATACAACGGTTTGGAATAGTGATTTCACCTATCACAATGGTGATCCAATGACCGAATATTACTTCTCAAGTCCTGCGTTTGATCTTTATCCTGTCGTAGGGGTTAGTTGGGACGCATCCAAATACTTCTGCTTATGGCGTTCAAAAATGATGAATGACTACCGGAAGAAACAAGGTCAATATATTCTTCCACGTTTTGAACTTCCATCTGAATCTGAGTGGGAATGGGCGGCTCGTGGAGGTCGTGCAGCGACTAAATATCCTTGGGGAAATCCATACGTTGCGAACTCTGTGGGTTGTTTGCAGGCTAATTTCAAGCCGCATCGTGGAAACTATGATGCAGATGGTTATTCATATACATCTCCTGCGAATGCCTTTGAGCCAAATGATTATGGTTTATATAACATGGCTGGCAATGTGGCTGAGTGGTGTGAAGATGCGTATGCCGACAATGCTTCTGCGGTAACTTGGGATTTGAATACGGTTAATAAAGATGCCGATGAACCAAGAAAAGTTACGCGTGGGGGATCTTGGAAAGATATTGCTTATTATTTGGAGACAGGTACACGTGCCTACGAGTTACAAAATAAAAAACGTTCATATATTGGTTTCCGCTCGATGATGCGTTACCTAGGACGACCAGCAGTTAAATAACATTCATTTTACAACACATTAAATCGATTAATTCAATGGGATTAGAAAAATCAATCAACGTCGTAGCTAGTTTTGGTGCTGCAGTTGTTATTATCGGAGCTTTATTTAAGATTGTTCACTGGACTGGTGCTAACGAGATGTTGATGGTCGGCATGTTCACCGAAGCAGCCATTTTTATTTTGTTTGGTGTATTGTATTTGAGAGCAAAGCCAGAAAAGGAATATAATTGGGAAAATGTGTATCCAGAATTAATGGGAGATAAGCCAGCTGCGGCGCGTTCTACAAGTTCTGGGTTAGCTGATTTAGCGAACCAACCAGGCTTAGGTGCTGATGTAGTAGCTAATTTGACAAAAAGCTTACAAGGTTTGACGGCAACGGCAAACAGTTTGCAAGAAATTTCTAAAGCGACAGGTGCTACTCAAGAATTTGTTCAGTCATTGACTACTTCATCTCAGTCTTTAGGTGCATTAAATAAGACGGTAGCTGATGCGACAACATCGTTAGGTTCTATCTCGATTTCATCTACAGAGGCTGCGAAGTATGCGCAACAATATGCAAAAGCAGGTGATCAGTTAGCTGCATTAAATGCAGTCTACGAAACAGAAATTCAAGAATCATCTAAGCATTTAAAAGCAATAAACGGATATTATTCTAATGTGACGGCGACGACAGAGCAGCTTGCTGCTTCTTCGAAAGACGCTGCTTTGTTCCAAGCTGAATTAGCGAAGTTAAACGCTAACATTCAAGCTTTGAATCAAGTATACGGAAGTATGTTAACTGCAATGAAAGGGTAATCACGTTTTTGTCACGTATCAGATACTATGGCTAGTTTAAAAGAAACACCCCGGCAGAAAATGATCGGGATGATGTATTTAGTGTTAACAGCTCTTCTTGCGCTGCAAGTGAGCGATGCACTATTGCAAAAATTTACACTTCTAAATTCAAGTCTAGAGGTTGCTAATCAGTCTGCAGCTTCTAAGAATAAAGGAATGGTTCAAGGTATTGAGGAGCGAATCAAAGATTTGCCCAATCCTGCTGCTTATGCAGATATTTTGAAGCGTGCGAATGAAGTTAAGAAAGAAGCCGACGCATTAGTTGGTCATTTGGAGTCGTTAAAGTCACAGGTTTTAGAGACTGGCGGTGGTATTGATCCTGAAACAGGAAATATCAAAAATCCCAAAGAAGAAGAAAAAGTATATAGTTTGATGGTAGGCGCCAACAAATCAGGTGAAGCCTACAAGCTAGTAGGTCTTTTTGATGCCTATGTTAAGAAACTAGAAGGTCTTGCTGATCCTGGAACTAAATTCCCTAGTTTGGCGGCAGATGGTAAATCAGATCCAATTGCGAGTAAGGATCCTAATCAGGCCAACAAAGATTTTGCTGAATTGAATTTTGCTCAAACGCCAGTTCCTGCTGCCATGGCTACTATTAGTCAGAAACAAGCGGAGATTAGACGGTATGAAAGTGATGTACTAGCTCAGCTAGCGGCTAAAGTAGGAGCCAAAGAGATTAAATTTGATAAAGTATTTGCTCAAGTTTCTGCCAATGCCAACACGGTTGTAGCGGGTATGGATTATCAAGCTGAGGTATTTATCGCAGCGACGTCGAGTGGATTCACTCCACGGATGAGCTTCAATGGAGCATCAATTCCTGTCGTGGATGGTCGTGGTCAAATCAAATTTAAAACGTCGGGTGGTGGATATGATGCGAATGGGATGTCGAAAAAGACGTACACAGCATCTGTTTCTTACATGAGCCCAGCAGGTCCTAAAACAGAAACAATCCAAAAGGAGTATTTTGTACTAAAGCCAACGTACAATATTGAAACAGCTACATTGCCAGCCCTTTATTTAGGCTGTGCAAACCGCCTTAGTGTAGCGAGTCCAGGTCTTGGTGCCTTGTGGAATCCATCATTTACTGCGGATGGAGGCGAGGCTATCGCCGGCCAGACGCGTGGAAAAGTAACAATCGTGCCAAGTGCTGCGTCAATCACTTTAAATGTAGCGAATAGTGGTACTTTATTAGGTAAAGAAACATTCCGCGTTCGTCGTGTACCAAGACCTGAGGTTAAGGTGTTTGGTAATGGCGGGGAGTTAGATGAAAAGCGTGGAGCCAGTGCTTCTGGTTTACGTAGCATCGATGCCCGTGCTTTAGCTGATGAATCGTTTAAGACGACCAACCCAGAAGATGCAAATTTCCGTGTATCGGAGCTTTATGTTGCATTGGCGCGTGGCCAACGAAAAATAGATGATGTGACATTGCCTGGTTCAGGTTCAATTGCCAAATTAGCTGCTCAAGCGCAAGCAGGAGACCGCTATTATATAGAGATTAAAGGAGTCCAACGGAAAAACTTTAAAGGTGCCGTTGAAACAATTCCTTTTACCATGGCGAAAAATATTCCGTTGAATTAATACGAAATACATGAAATTAGTATCGAAATTAATCTTGTTTAGTGCGTGTGTTGGCCTTGCTTTTCAATCGCTTGCGCAAGAAAAGCCTGTCCCTGGCAACCAAAACTCAGTTCGTCCTATTGATGAATCTAGCATTCATTACAAGGCTCGTTTGTGGCGCCGGATGGACTTGAACGAAAAAATTAACCAACCGTTCTTTTCTGTAAATAACGAGATTTCAAAATTTATTTTGGAGTGGGTTAAGGCTGGGGTGTTAACTCCATACACGAATGATTCTTTGATTACAAAGTTGACCGCCGACCAATTTCAAGAAAACTTGAAGATGGAAGAGCAGTCAGAAGATGCAGCGCTTTCAGATGCAGAAAAAGCAGCAGGTTTTGGTGCTGAAGGTGCAACACCGAAAGCAACAGGAGCTGATGATGGCTGGGGTGGAGGCACGAAGTCTTCCGCAGCACCTGCGAAAGATGCATTCGAAGCAAAGCCTGCAGATGGTGCTGTTTCGTACTATTTCCCGAAGGAATTATCTATTCTAGAAATTCGGGAAGATGCCGTGATTGACCGTCGGCGTTCACGTTTATATTTTGATATTCAATCCATCACGCTAATTATTCCAGCTTCAAAAACGAAAGCCGGATTTGATAAAGCAATCGCTTCATTCCGTTATAAAGATTTGTATAAATTGTTCCGTAGCAATCCAAATTGTATTTGGTACAATTCGGAAAATGAAATGCAGCACAAAAACATGGCTGATGCCTTTGATTTACGGATGTTTCAGGCGCGTATAATCAAAAAAGGGAATGTGGAGAATAAATTCTTGACTGATTTATACGGAGGAGAAAAAGAGGGTTTGATGATGTCTCAATTGCTTGAATATAAGTTGTTAGAAATGGAGCATGATCTCTGGGAAAACTAAGATGTAATTAAGAAGGGAGCTATGTATGGCTCCCTTTTTTTATGTGTTTTCTGATTTTGGATTAATTTGATAAAAAATAAAACGTTAGTTCTGCATCGCGTTTTTATTCTTATTTTTTTCCAAAATATCAAGTGTATTATCTTGATTTAATTCCATTTTTTGCTGAGTAAAATGTAAATTGCAGAGTAAATTGACTAAATTAATCTATGTCGTATCAACGCAAAACAAAAATAGTTGCCACAGTAGGCCCAGCCTCTGAATCCAGAGAATCTTTAATCCAATTAGCAGAAGCAGGTGTAAATATCTTTCGTTTGAATTTTTCACATGGTACACATGCGGATCATTTAGAACGCTTAAAGACTATTCGCTCAATCAGTGAAGAGAAGGGTTTGAATTTGACAATTCTTCAAGATTTACAAGGTCCAAAAATTCGTACGCAGTTAGTTGAAAACAATGGAGTGCCTTTAGAAGCAGGAAAGCAATTGATTTTTGCGATGGATGAAAATCTTTTGGGAACATCGGAGAAGGTCGGAACTACATATACGTCAATGTATTTAGATGTGAATGTAGGCGAGCGTATTTTGATGGATGATGGCAACCTAGAAGTTAAGGTATTAGCAATTGATAAGGTTAAAAAAGAAGTTCTTACGGAGGTTGTATATGGTGGGATTTTAAAGTCAAAGAAGGGTATTAACCTTCCGGGTACTAAAGTTTCATTACCATGTTTAACTGAAAAAGATACCGAAGATTTATATTTTGGTTTAGACCATGGTGTTGACTGGATTGCTTTATCTTTTGTGCGTAAAGCATCTGACATTTGGGATATTAAAGATAAAATTAAAGCATACGGCAAAACAGCGCGCGTGATTGCTAAGATCGAAAAACCTGAGGCTATTGATAACTTAGATGAAATCATTGAAGCGACGGATGCAATCATGGTTGCACGTGGAGACCTAGGCGTTGAAATGGATGGAGCCGTTGTTCCATACCTACAAAAAGTGATGGTAGAGAAGTGTACAGCTGCTGGAAAACCAGTGATTGTCGCTACCCAAATGTTAGAGTCGATGATTACCAATCCAGTGCCTACGCGTGCTGAGACTTCTGACGTAGCTAATGCGGTATTGCAAGGTGCTTCGGCTACCATGCTTTCGGGTGAATCCGCTTCAGGTGCCTACCCAATCAAGGCTGTCGAAACCATGGCACATATCCATGAGATTGTTGAACAACAGCAAAATGCAATAGAAATTATCAAGGGAGATGAGGCTGCGATTTATTTTAAAAATCACGCATTGGCTAATACCTCCAATGTTACGTTAACCGATCGCCTAATTTCAGGCGCTTGTAGACTAGCACGTGATTCAAAAGCCAAAGCTATTCTTTGCATCACAAACTCGGGTCAGACTGCGTTTAAATTATCAGCTCACCGACCAAAAGCTGACTTGTTTGTATTCACAAACAACAAGCAACTGATGTCTACGATGGGCTTGCTTTGGGGTGTGAAAGTATTTTATTACGAAGCTAGCTCTGAAAGTGCAGAAAAAACGGTTCAAGGCATGGTAGAAAAGTTAAAGCAAGAAAAGCTTCTGACACCAGGTGATGTTTTTGTAACTACCTTATCAATTCCAGCGCATACTACCAAGAAAACTAATACGGTTCAATTGGGTATCGTTGAGTAATGTGTTTATGAAAAAAAAGAATCCACATATTTCAAATCCGCTAATCGGTCTATACTCTGTATGGACCGGTTTTTGGTTTATTGGGTGGTTCTTAGCACTTTATCCATTCATGTTTCTTTTACTCCAACATCGGGATACGAAACGCTATGCGCATAAACTAGTCCGACTTTGGTCAAGTTTATTCTTTGCTTTTGGATTAGTGCGTTTTGAGATTCAACGTAGTGAAAAATTAGATTCCAAGCAGGTGTATGTTTTCTGCTCCAATCACTTTTCCTATTTGGATATTCCTGCATTTGTCAAGATTTTGCCTAACTATTTCTCCTTCGTGGGGAAATCGTCCATTAAAAAAGTCCCCCTTTTCGGTTATTTGTATAGTCGGCTGAATATTTTAGTCGACCGTAATGACCGCGCCTCTCGAACTGCGACCTTGTCAAAATCCATCCGAGCGCTGCAAGCCAATCGCAGTATTATCATTTTCCCCGAGGGCGGGATCACGTCAAAAAAATTCCCATTTATGTCGACCCCATTGAAAGATGGAGCCTTCGCAATGGCTATACAGCAACAAGTCCCCGTGCTTCCTGTCTCCTTTTTGAATAATTTTCAAATGATGGATGATGATTTTTTTGCTTTAAAACCTGGAAAAATCAAAGTCATTATACATGCGCCCGTTGAAACTAAAGGTTTGACGCAAGAGGATATGCCTGTATTAAGGGAGAAAGTTTTTGAAATCATCCAAAAGCCAATATTGGATTTTCATGGAGTAGACCAACCTCGGTAATCATGCGCTATCTACTCATTCTTTTGATTCTTTGGTCTTGTCAGGTGAATACAGAGCAAACTAACTCCCTTCCTCGCCCCAAAGGATTTAACCGAATTGTTATGCCGCCCGCTGTTTTTCAGCCAGTAGAAAAAGGACATCCATACCGGTTTGAAATTTCTAAGTACGCCCAAGTAATACCTGATACTGCAGAAATAGGAAATAAAAAGAAAATCTGGAAAGCAGAGCCACATTGGATTTACATTTACTATCCACGCTGGGACGCGTTCATTCAGATTACGTACAAGGCTTTAGGTGGTGATCGTAAAAAAATGAATGCACTGATTAATGATTCTTATGCATTGGCCTATAAACACCAAGGGAAAGCCTCAGGCATTCAAGATTATGTCATGACGACGACTGATGGTCGTAAAGCAGGACTTATTGAATTAAATGGTGAAGTCGCCACTTCTTTACAATTCTTTACGACAGATAGTTCTAAACATTTTCTACGTGGTGCGATTTATGTTAAAACCGCCACCCAAAATGATTCATTAGCCCCTATCATTCAATTTTTGAAACAAGACGCGATTCATCTAGTCCAAACACTTCGCTGGCAAGATTAGCTTGGCCGACTGCCAATCTTTGCGTTTATTTGTAGCTGACATGGGAGAATCAAATTTGCTTTTTGAATCGGAAGAATCGACGGTTTTCGTTGACGCGCTACTCCCTTTACCCATCCCACGTTTTTTTACCTACCGCGTTCCGCGCCAATGGGCACAGGTTGTTGAGTCAGGACTTCGAATCGTAGTTCCTTTTGGTAGTACCAAAGTCTTGACTGCGGTAATCGTATCCGTTCATCACCAACCGCCCAAGCAGTATCAGGCCAAATATCTGCTGGAGATTTTGGATGATGCACCGCTCGTAACCACATCTCAAATTGCCTTGTTTCAATGGGTGGCCAATTATTATATGTGCTATCCAGGAGAAGTTTTTCAAGTTGCGTTACCCGCAGGTTTAAAAATCTCAAGTCAATCAAAAGTGCAAGTGCATCCTGAATTCGATCAACTCAATGAATTGACCGAAAAGGAGCGTGTGATTGTCGAAGCAATTCAAGCGAAAGGGGCCTTAACCTACGATGAGGTCGCACGTGTTGCCGAAGTTAAAAGTCCATACCATCACATAAAAGCATTGGTTGGCAAAGGTGCTGTCTTGATTTTTGACGAGCTCAAGGATCGCTACACGCCCAAAGTAATTCGTAAGATTCGCTTGTGCAAAGCATGGGAGGATATAGGCGCACTGACCGAATTGATTAAAAGTTTAGAGGATAAGACAAAGCAAATAAGTGTGTTACTTCATTATTTGCGCTTTATCCCTGTTTTGCGTGATCCATCAACGAATCAGAAAGGTTTAGAAAAGGCTAGTTTTTCGCTGGCAGAACTATCTGATAGTTCCTTGCAGACACTGCTAAAAAATGGAATTTTTGAATCCTTTGAAGTGATTGTTTCGCGTTTTGGATCAGATCAAGATGACTTTATCCCAGCGACATTTGATTTAAATGAACCACAAACAAAGGCTTATCAATCGATCTTAGATCAATTTCAAACGAAAGAAACCGTATTGTTACATGGTATCACCGGTAGCGGTAAGACGGAAATATACATACGATTAATTCAAGAGGCATTAGCGAATGGTGACCAAGTCTTGTATTTGCTTCCTGAGATTGCGTTAACGACCCAAATCGTATCGCGCTTGAAAAAGATTTTTGGTGAGCAAGTGGGGATTTATCATTCCAAATTTTCAGATAACGAGCGCGTTGAGGTTTGGAAATCAATTGTGGAAGGAAAATATCCCTTTGTAGTGGGCGTTCGTTCTTCGGTGTTTTTACCTTTTTCACGCTTAGGTCTGATCATTATCGATGAGGAGCATGAATCTTCGTTTAAACAAACGGATCCGGCACCGCGTTATCATGCGCGTGATGTAGCGATGGTACTGGCAAACCAACAAGGGGCTAAGGTACTTTTGGGATCTGCGACTCCTTCTATAGAAACCTATTACCAAGCGAAGCAAGGTAAATATGGATTAGTGACGTTGTCTGAGCGATTTGGGAAAGCGCAACTACCTGAACTACGTGTGTTAGATACCAAATATGCGACACGCATGAAGCAGATGAAGGGTGGTTTTTCCGCAGATCTTGTTTCTGTTTTGCAGTCAAATTTTGAACGAGGAAAACAGAGTCTTTTATTTCAAAATAGGAGAGGCTATTCGCCCTATATCCAATGCCAGGATTGTGATTGGATCGCTGAATGTAATCAATGCGATGTGAGTTTAACCTACCATGCCAAAGACCAAGAATTACGCTGCCATTACTGTGGTTACCGCGAAGGTTTATTAACGCGTTGCGGTGCTTGTGGAAGTACCCAATTGAAAACGATGGGCTATGGAACGGAGAAATTAGAGGAAGAATTACAACTTTTAATTCCAGATGCCCGTATCGGTAGGATGGACTTAGACACGACACGCTCGAAAACAGCATTTAATAGCCTTTTAAGCGAGATTCAATCGGGAAACATTGATATACTTGTTGGCACGCAAATGGTAGCTAAAGGCCTCGATTTTGAGGGTTTATCTACCGTAGCCATTTTTGATGCGGACCGAATTATTAATTTCCCTGATTTCCGGGCGCATGAGCGTGCGTTTCAATTAATCACCCAAGTGGCTGGTCGGGCAGGAAGACGGGATGAGCAAGGTCAAGTTTATGTACAAACAAATCAACCGAGTCATCGCCTTTTTGATTTTATACAGCGTGGAGACTATGCTGCGTTATATGCAGATGAGATTGTTGAGCGTGAAGGATATCATTATCCCCCTTTCTCGCGTTTAATTAAATTAACGCTTCGGCACATGGAGGCACAAGCGGTGGATCAAGCAGCGAGGTATTTAGGTGGGATATTGAAGGAGCGTTTTGGGCATGGGAGGGTACTCGGTCCTGAAAAACCCCTCATTGAGCGTATTCGGAATCAATATGCCATGGAAATCTTAATTAAACTGGAGAAGGGTGTTTCTTTGGCTAAGTTTAAAGAAAGCTTACGAGCATGTCTGGATGAACTTCCTTCAAATAAGCTCTTTAAAGGAGTTCAGGTTATCCCAGATGTAGATTGTCTTTAGCGTTTAAAAACGACATTTTCATAAGGTAGTCGGAAGCGCTCTCCCCAAATACCTTCATCGGTTCCTTTGCCAACAGATACAATCATGTTGATTTCTGCTCCGGAAGGTAATCCAAGTTCTTTCTTAACGCGTACCGCATCAAATCCTTCCATTGGACAAGATTCATACCCTTCGGCAGCAATGGATAGCATAAATGTTTGTGCAGCTAAGGCACATGATTTATGCACAGTAACGCGTTGGTCTGCTTTTCCACCAAAACGCATAAATGGTTTCCGGATCCCCATGAAAAAGCACATCGCTTTTCGAATACCAGTGAAGAGGCCAAATGGATCTTGACGGTAAAGAAGCGGCATTAATTTGCTGTAATATTGCAAGCCTCGCTTCTCCATTTTTCCAGGTTCTTTACCTTGAAGTGATTCCTGGATACGAGATAAATTCCATTTAGCACGCTGGGACCATAGGTCTTGTCTCGTCACAAACACAACAAGGTGTGCCGTATTTTTTGCTGCGGACTGACCTAAACATAGGGCATGAAATTTTGCTTTTTCTTCTGGACTTTGTATCCAATAGAATTCCCACAATTGCATATTGCTACTATTCGGTGAGAGAATGGCACGCTTTAAACTTCGTTCAATGACTTCGTCCGCAACAGCAATTGCGGGATCAAATCGTCTGTTACTTCGGCGGCGTTGAATAATCGTTTCAAAAGAATCAGCTAGCATAGGAATAAATTTTGTCAAATATACAGGAATTGTTGGTAGGTCTTAAAACAAAAAAAGTCAGAACACAAGGTTCTGACTTTTTTTAAAAATTCAAGATAGATTAATATCCGTCATTTTGTTTCAATGTAGGCTTTCCACCTTTTTGAGAATTTAAGATCTCATCGATTGGTAGCGGGAAGTATCTGTTTTTAGCAGTAAATGATTTTCCAATCATATAACTTCTCTTGTTGTAGGTTCTTCCTGTTAAGTCTTTACCTGGTGCACCTTCCTTAGGAATGTACATTTTGTTCAAGAAGTCTTCTGCAATTCCCCAACGAACTAAGTCGAAGAAACGGTGACCTTCCATCGCAAATTCTAAGCGGTTTTCCATGTATACTGCATTTAATGCATAATCTTTTCCGTTAGCAGCAAATGTGCCAGCTGGATATGGATTAACAACATTTTTAACAGATGCATCTTGAACTTTACTAGTTTTTGCACGGTTACGAATCAAGTTAACATATTCCTCCGCTTTCGCTAGGTTATTTTCTTCAGCTTCGATCTCAGCTAACCATAAAATAACATGAGATAACTTAAGAAGACGGTAGTTGTTATTAACTGAACGACGGCTGGTTGAGTGTGTCGAACTTCCTTCGTCAGCTAAATAATACATCCATTTTTTACCTGTATATGGACCCGCATAATTTTGGTCACGAATCCAAGAAAAACCTGGCATTTTACCCCAATCAAGGAAATTAACTCCACGACGGCCAACTGTCCAATCTAATCTTGGATCTACAGGTTGAGAAACATCTAAAACAAAATTAGCATTAGCTGCAACACCCTGATCGTTAGGCAAATCAACTTCGTTGTAAGTATCCTCCAATCCTGCTTTGTTTTTTCCAATCATTGGAAGTCCTTCTGCAGTGGTTTTAAATGAATTTACCAAATTTTGAGATGGCTGGTAAAATCCGCAACATCCACGACCCGGCGCGGCTGCACTATATGGCCAATTTAAGTTATCTCCAGCGTTTCCATTATTTCCTGTTGAACCATCATTCACAGAGAATTGAACTTCAAAAATTGACTCAGCATTATTGTTTGTGGTATTTCTGTAGTTGTCATGATAATCAACAAGTCTCTTTCCAGAGTTTTGTAAGATATCTAACAATAAAGGCTTAGCTAAACTATATTTCTTTTGGAACATATATGTTTTTGCAAGATATGCCATCGCAGCCCATTTAGTTGCTCTACCTTTTTGAGCTTGGGTAGCTGGTAAGTTAGCCACAGCAAACTTGAAATCCTCTTCAATGTTTGGCCAAATGTCTTTGTCATTGGCTACTTTAGTTGAATTCGGATCATCACGCTTGTACGTATTCTCGTCAATGTAAGGAATCATGTTCCACATTTTCTTTCCTTCGAAATGGTAGTGTCCACGTAAGAAACGAGCTTCTGCAATCACTTGCGTTTTCTCTGCATCAGTCATGTCCTTCACATCTGGGCTTTTAGCCAATAAGATAGCCTCATTCGCACGAGCTACGCCATCATATGTATGTTGCCATTTACCATTAAAATAGGTGTTTTCCGCAAACCAGGTGAATTGCTCAATAAAACTTTGTTCTGGTTGGTCACCAGCATCGGTACCTTTTACGGCATCACCAGATGTAATTCCACCAAACACATAGTTTGATATGGTGGATTGACGTCCTGTATTTCCTGCACCTACTCCGTCTAATAATGAATATGCGCCTATTAATAAGGCATTTACTCCACTTTTATTAGATAGAGACGTTAGAGATGCTGCCCCTTGAGGTTGTACCTCGAGAAACGACTCTGAACAAGAAAAGTTTATTCCAACTGTCGCAAACAATGCGAATATGATTAACTTTTTCATTTTGTATCTATTTTAAATTATAGTTAATTAAAATCCTACTCTTAAACCTACATTGTAAGATTTAGCCACAGGGAACGCACCCTCATCAATACCCATGTGGATATCTTGATTGTCTGCTCCTGAGTTTCTAATGTTGATATCAGGATCTAAACCTTTGTATTTAGTTAAAGTCAATAAGTTTTGTCCTTGTACATACACTTGCATCGAGCTTAATTTAATTCGCTTCAATACCGTATTAGGTACGTTGTATGTTAATTGGATGTTCTTGATACGCATGTATGAACCATCTTCAACGAAGTACGTTGAAATTTGCTGGCTAAATGTATCACTCGCATTTAGACGAGGTAATTGAGCCACATCTCCTTGTTTCTTCCATGATTTGTACAACATATCTGTTGAACGGTTTCCTTGGAACGTATTAAAGTCTGTCCAGTACTTCAAGTAGTTGAAGATCTCATTTCCTTGAACACCTTGTGCAAACACAGTTAAATCCCAGTTTTTGTATCCTAAATTAACATTTAAACCATAGGTGAAGTCTGGGTGTGGATTACCAATAATGGTTCTATCAGAAGCATTAATTTTTCCATCGCCGTTTACATCTTTGAATTTAAATACACCTGCACGTGTATATCCTGGAATTTGTACTGCTGCGGCTGCTTCTGCATCATCTTTAAGAACGCCTTCTACTACGTATCCAAAGAAACTAGCAATCGGTAATCCAGCTTTTGTAACTGAAATGGCTGGAAGACGAGTTGTAAATCCAAAGATTTGTGCATTTGGATCATCATTTAACTTAACCACATTGTTTTTGTACTGGCTAATTTGTCCAGAAATTGAATAACGTAATTGGCCGATTTGATCTCTATACGTTACATTTAAGTCAATACCTGTATTGTTTACTTCACCAATGTTCACAAATGGGATACTTCCAGTTCCAGATGATCTTGGAATTGGCACCTGCGTTAACATATCAGATGTTGTACGCGTATACCAGTCAAAAGCCACATCCAATTTGTTGTTGAATAAACTAGCATCTAAACCGATGTTGGTTGATGTATTTGTTTCCCAACGGCCATTTGAATTACCAAACTGTGCAATATCAAAACCAGATGCAATCGCGTTACCTGCTCCACCAATGTCATAGGCATTGTTGTTAGGATCTGGTGTAAACAAGGTATATGCATTGTATACGTTTGGAATCAACTGATTACCTGTTTTACCCCATCCTGCACGAACTTTTAAATCATTAAGTTGTGTGATGTTCTTGAATAAAGCTAATTCAGAAAGACGCGCACCTACAGAGAATGCAGGGAACACACCATAACGATACGCTGGAGAAAAACGAGAAGAACCGTCTCTACGTAACGTGAAATCCGCTAATAAGAAATCTTTGTATGAGTAGTTTGCTTTTCCGAACTGAGAGAACAATGCAGTGATTGTTGCTCCAGATCCTGCATTTGTTAAACCTGCAGCAGAACCATTGTTCAAGTAACGATATGATAAATCGTCAAAGGCGAAATTGCTTCGTTGTGCTGAAAAACCAAATCCATACGTAGATACAGCTTCTGTACCCACTAATACGTTAAAATCATGATCTCCAATCTTCTTTGAGTAATTCAAGGTATTGTACCATGTTACCGCACGGTCATAGTTATTTGAAACTGTCAAACTGTTCGCATTTCGCGCTTCAGCCGCCTCAATATCACGATTAAAAAAAGCTGATTGATTGAAGTTGTTGTATTCAAAACCAACGCTTGTACGAGCCTTTAAATCTTTCATGATTTCAACTTCAGCAAATACGTTACCAAAGATACGCGTAGAAGTTACTGGGTTATCTTTTTCTCTGTACTGACGAGCCAATGGGTTAGGTGCGTTACCTAAGTTAGAACCACGTGGTCCTGCAAAACCATTTAAAAATGAAGTATTTGTTCCTCCTAAGGCTACTGGACCTCCTGTTATATCAAATACGGGGATGATCGGCTGGATACGAATCGCGAACATGATTGGGTTTGATTCACTGTTGTTTCCAGAAGGAATACCTACACGCTCATCGATTGAAACAGTAACGTTTTCTCCAAAGGTAATAGCACCTTTTTTGAATTCTGTATTCGCACGTACTGAATAACGCTTATAGCCTGTGTATTTTAAGATACCTTCTTGATCAAAGTAACTAGCAGAAATGGCATATTTGCCATATTTTGAACCACCTGTTGCACCAATCTGATAGTTGGAGATTTTAGCTGGACCAAAAATTTCACGTTGCCAATCTGTACCTTCCTTGTTGGCTTTCGTAATGTTAAACGCTGTAACACCCAATTTTGGATCAGCGATATCATTTGTGTACGTGAAGTTGGCAGGCAACGCCCCATATACGTTTGGATAGATGTAATCTGCAATAGTCTGAGATCCATCTGCACCAAAACGGTATTGTGCTGATGGAGAAGTACCCGCTGGTCTTCCTGCACCAATTTGCGACTCGTAGAAATACTGCCCCATTTCTTTGGTGTTCATTAAATCCAAAAGCTTACCCACTTGCTGAGTTCCCGTATACATATCAAAACTAATCTTCGGCTCACCCTCAGTACCTCGCTTTGTCGTGATGATCACGACACCATTCGCAGCACGGGCACCATAGATAGAAGCAGCAGATGCATCTTTCAATACCTGCATTGACTCAATATCATTTGGGTTGATTTGGTTTAGGGTACCTTGAGTAGGAACACCGTCAATCACATATAAAGGTGAATTGTTGTTAATAGATCCAAAACCACGGACACGAACCATCGTTCCACCACCCGGAGAGTTATCATTACCAACAGTAACACCAGAAGCACGTCCTTGTAACATTTGTGTTACGGAGGCTGCTGGAACTGCTGTAAGTTCTTTCGCACTTACAACCGCTACCGCTCCTGTAATGTCTTTCTTACGTTGGGAGGTGTAACCTGTTACAACAACCTCGCTCAATTGACTTACATCCTCATCCAAAACAATGTTAATCGTTGAACGATTAGCTACGGATGAAGTTTTTGAAACGAAACCTACTGAACTAAAGACTAATTCAGCATTGTTTGATTTTACTGTAATGGAGTAAGCTCCATTACCATCTGTTGTCGTACCAGTTGTTGTTCCTTTAACTGCAACAGATACACCGGGAATCCCGCCGCCCTTGGCGTCTTGGACTGAACCCGTAATTTTTCGGTCTTGAGCTAACGCTGTCCAGGTTACGGATAACATTAACGCCATTAGAAAGACCACTCGGCTTACGTAGAAATTGTTTTTCATAGAATAAGTGTTTTTGAGTGTTTGCCGACCAATTTACTAATTGTGTCGACGTTTAATAGGGCCAAATTAATGAAATAAATCTTACATGCTACACTGTTATTTTAATTTTTTTAAGATTTTTTTTAATATTTATCATAAATATAATTTCTAGGTAATGAACACAAGTTCAATTCTATTTGAACATAGGTTAATCTGAATCCTTTGTTTACCTTTGTGGGTCTATTCATTTTTACGCTTTCAAAGGAATTTTCCGCGCATCAATTATGTTAAATTTAGTTTTATTCGGGCCCCCAGGGGCAGGCAAAGGAACTCAATCGGCCAAACTCATTGAAAAATACGGTTTAATACATCTCTCTACAGGTGATTTGTTGCGTGCAGAGATTTCTGCAGGCACCACACTGGGATTAGAGGCCAAAAAACTAATGGATCAAGGAATTTTGGTTCCTGACGCTGTTGTTATCGGCATGATTGAGAATAAATTAAATGAGAATAAGTCAGCTGCCGGATTTATATTCGACGGTTTTCCCCGCACAGTTGCGCAGGCAGAAGCATTAGACTCACTTTTAGCTAGCCATTCGTTGAGCATCACCCAAATGATTGCGCTCGAGGTTGCTGAGGAAGAATTAACCCAAAGACTTCTAGAACGTGGTAAATCATCCGGTAGACCAGATGATCAAAACGAATCGTTGATTCGTAAACGCGTGCAAGAATATATGGAAAAGACAGCCCCGGTAGCTGGTTATTATGATAACCAAGGAAAGTTTACGGGTATCAATGGAGTAGGAGAGATTGAATTTATTTTCGGTCAGATACTTTCTATTATTGAGATGTAAGAGGTTAGAATTAAGAGGTAAGAAGTAAGAGGTGAGAGGTAAATATTTTAACCTTCGGACTCATTCCCTACGGACTATCTACTGATTACTGACCACTGATTACTAGCTACTGACCACTAAATATTGACTAACAACTAACTAATGACTTCAAATTTCATCGATTACGTCAAAATAAATCTGCGTTCTGGACGCGGAGGAAGTGGCTCATCCCATTTTCGTCGTGAAAAGCACGTACCTAAAGGTGGACCTGACGGAGGTGATGGAGGTCGTGGTGGTCATGTGTACATCGTGGGCAATGCCCAGCATTGGACTTTGTTACACCTTAAATTCCAAAAGCACATCATTGCTGAAAATGGTAAAGGTGGCGAAGGTGGCCGTCGGTCTGGTTTAGAAGGTGAGGATATATTTGTCGAAGTTCCCTTGGGAACCATCGTGAAAGATGCAGAAACGAACGAATTCTTAGCGGAAGTAACCGAAGAAGGCCAAAAAGTATTGTTAGTTCCTGGTGGACGTGGTGGTTTAGGAAATACACATTTTAAATCATCCACAAATCAATCACCTCGCCATGCACAACCTGGTGAAGCCGGTTTAGATCGCTGGGTGATTATGGAATTGAAAGTTCTAGCAGACGTAGGCTTGGTAGGTTTCCCTAATGCAGGTAAGTCAACGTTGCTTTCGGTATTATCTGCTGCGAAGCCGGAAATTGCCGACTACCCATTTACAACCTTAGTGCCTAATTTAGGTGTGGTTGCTTACCGCGATTATAAATCATTTGTAGTCGCAGACATTCCAGGTATTATCGAAGGAGCTGCTGAAGGTAAAGGGTTGGGATTGAGGTTTTTACGTCATATTGAACGGAATTCTATCCTCTGTTTTCTGATTCCCTCCGATGCAGAGAACTGGGGAAAAGAATACGACATTCTCGTTGGCGAATTAACTAAATTCAATCCCGAATTATTACATAAACGTCGTGTTTTAGTTGTTTCTAAAATGGATTTATCCATCCCTGAAATGGAGCCTGAAATGCGCGAAAGTCTTCCCAAAGATCTTCCTTTGGTATTTATTTCCTCGATCACTCAATCTGGAATTCAAGAATTGAAAGACCTACTTTGGGAAACGCTTCAAGAAGAAAATAAAGAAGTGGCTACCCAAGTTCCGAGTAGCATCGAGTAATTTTTATTGGATTTGTTTAGCCATTAACGCAATACCATCATCAAACGTACGCGGTTGGTACCCTAACTCCCGTCGTGCTTTATCTAAGATAAATCCGGTACGAGGCGGACGCTTTGCCGGTTGCGAAAAGGTTGACGAATCTGCTTGTTGGATAAGTTCGACCGGCAAACCATAAAAATTTGCTGTTTTGATAGCCATCTCATAAGGAGTTAAAAAGTCTGATCCCGAGATGTTGAAAATACCTTTCGCTTCTTTATGGGCAATAAGCCAGCATCCCATGGCGAGATCTTCTGCGAGGGTAGGTGTGCGAAATTGATCCGTCACCACATTAATTTGCTTTCCTTCTTCTAATGACTTTTTGACCCAAAGAATGATATTTGTCCGGCTCATATCCGAAACAATGCCGAATACTAAAACCGTACGGGCAATTGCCCAGCGGATAGACGAAGCCTCGAGTAATTTTTCTGCACGTAATTTACTGGCACCATACACAGAGATTGGGTTAGGTATTGCCTCTTCTGTATAGGGTCCATCAGCTCCATCGAAAATAAAGTCGGTGGATAAATGACATAAAAACGTGTTGTGCTTTTGACATGCTTCGATTAAATAGGCAACTGCCGTCACATTGAGTAATTCACATCCTGTTTGGTCTGTTTCGCACGTATCCACATTGGTCATAGCCGCGGTATGGATAACCACATGCGGTTGATAGGTATCAAAAACCGTATTTACTTCTCCCGAATTTGTGATGTCTAAAGAAACATACCGATAGCCAGCTGAATTTGGCAATCGATTTTCGCCTTTAGCTGTTGCGATTAAATCTACTGTAGATTCTTGAACTAAAAGTTCAACAAGTTTCTGTCCCAATAGCCCATTGGCCCCAGTGATTAAAATCGTCTTTTTCATGATTGCGATGCTAATTGTACGCGTATTTCCTTTAATAGTTGTTGGGCCCCTTGCTTGATTAATTCGGTTGCCACTTGATTCCCTACTGATTTAGGCTCAGCGCCTATACCACTCGATTCGATTTTTTGATCTCCGGATAAACTAAGCACACCCGCATGTAAGTGAATCTGACCCGCCACAAGCTTCGCATGTCCAAATACCGGCACGCTGCATCCGCCGTCTAGCATGGCCAACAAGCTACGTTCAGCTACAATACAAGATTCAGATGCTGCATGATTGCAGGCTGCTCGGATGGCTTCACGTATGTTAGAATCAAGCCGACTTGAACACTGGATTGCCACGCTACCTTGTCCCACCGCTGGAACATAAGCTTGTAAATCTAAATGTTCCACGATATAGGCTTCCATGTCCATGCGGTGAACGCCAGCGTAAGCGAGCAACATCGCATCACAATCTCCATTTTTTAATTTCTCTAATCGTGTTTGCAAATTTCCACGCATCTCTACCGCCACATGCTGTGGATACTGATGGGCTAAGAATGCACGTCTACGCGTAGATGAAGTTCCGATCCGTAAAGGAGCTGATTGGCCTAATCGAATGGATGGGTTCATACTCAATACCACATCATGTGCCGCTTCACGTTCCGTGAATGCAATGAGTGGAAGATCATCAGCTAGTGTGGAGGGGAGGTCTTTGGCAGAATGTTGCGCAATGTCAATTTCCCCAGCACGTAACATCGTTTCTAGTTCTTCCGTAAATACGCCTTTTGCGCCAATTTTCGAAAGTGAACGATCGAGAATTTTATCTCCAATGGTATTAATGGCAACTAATTCATACGTCATGCCGGCAGTTTCTAATAGCCGACCGATATGATGGGCTTGCCACAGCGCTAGCGCGGAATTTCGCGTGCCGATCCGTATGTTATTTTTTAGCTGCATTCGCGATTCGAATAATTTGCAAAGATAAGTCGAGGTGGATCATTTTGGCACGACCATTCCTTTCCAAATGATAATATGCAGTCGATAGTAATTCACTGATGCGTTCAATGGACTCTCGATTCAATGTTTTGGAGAAATTAGTAATAAACCCACGTTCTTTTTCGAGCGCCTTGATTAAACTAGGGGCATCTGCAATTTGATATAGGCACTGTCTGAAAATATGTAGCGCATACTCAAGAAGTCCTTTTTGTTCTTCTTTTTGAAGCGCATCATATTGATCGGCAAGTGTGGCTAATTTGCTTAAATTCTTACTGTAAACTGCCCGCATCCAGTCGGAAAACCAGGTGGATGTACTCAGGTTTTCTGTTTTTGCTTTTTCCAGTGCCCACGCAATATTTCCTTCGGAACTATAAGCTAAATTTTGGGCTCGATCGAGATCGATTCCCTCTTTTTGTGTTAAAAAATTGGCTAAATCGAATTCGTCAACTGCCTGAATAGCAATGCGTTGGGTACGTGAAAGAATCGTTGTTAATAACTTTTGTGCATCAGCACATACTAAGAAAAATAACGTAGATGTAGGTGGCTCTTCTAACGTTTTTAGTAGTGCATTTCCAGACGATAAATTCAATGATTCTGGATGCCAAATGAGAACAACTTTGAAGGGTGCCTCAAATGGTTTAAGGCTTATTTTTGGGAGTAATTTTCTGGTTTCTTCAACGGGGATATTTCCTTGTTTGTTTCCTTCCGCTCCCATGGCTCCTAGCCATTCGGGTAAGGTTCTGTAGGGAGAATCCAATAGAAATTTTCGCCATTCAGGAAGGAAAACATCTGACTCGGCTTCTTTGACTTTTTTGGTTGTCACCGTAGGAAACATGAAGACAAGATCCGGATGGACACCTCGCTGGACCTTTTGGCAACTAGGGCATTGCCCACATGAATCTTCCCCTTGTTTGTCAGTGCAAAATAAAAAGGAAGTAAACGCCAGTGCCATGGCTAATTGTGCGCCTCCGTTCGGGCCATGAAATAATTGCGCATGTGCGATGTGTTGAGTTAACACCGCTTGGCTCAATTGTTTTTTAGTCGTATGAAGTCCGGGAATATCCTGAAAACGCATCCTCTAATTTCGGTCTTTTGCTTCCGCTTTCCAAATCGCTTGCATGTTCGATTCCAGATTTTCTGGAATTTCTTCATTTTTGGCGTTTATCCATGCCTCAGCACTTCGCTTTGCTTCTTCGAATCGATAGGTGAGTACCTTGGGAAATTCGCCCCAGGTAAATGCAGGAATGAATTTGGGAAGAAAGTCAGTTCCACTGATATTACAATGGCAGCTCACCACCGTTCCGGTATTAAATTTTGTACTGATACCGGTCGTGACAAAATCACCCATGAGTACACCAAATGACTTGACTGCCGTTGGCCGCATGTCTTTTTTCGTATAATCATAAACGTTCACGTTTTGCAGATCATTGCGCACATTGGACGTGGTCGTCATCGCTCCCCAGTTGCAGAAGGAACCTAGTATGGAATTCCCTAAAAATCCATCATGCGATTTATTTGAATTAGGATACAGGATGGATGCGCTGATTTCGCCGCCAACTTTACATTTTTCACCGATGGTGGTATTCGGGCGAATTTTGGCTCCTAGGTTGGTGGTACTTCCTGCTAAAAGAGCAGCAGGTCCTTGAATCAATGTACCTATTTGTATGTTTACATTAGGTCCAATATAAACGGGGCCTTGGCTTGCATCGATGATGCTACCATGTATCGTGGCACTGGGATCCACGTAGCAGTTTTCTGCTGCGATGAAACTCGTACCACATTCAGCAAGAACCGCTAAATCAGGCTTATTGGGTTGTATCTCAGTCCGCAACGCATGGTTGTTGGCCACAATACAATCCTCGGGGTAGGCGACGAAAAGTGGCTGTTTTACTAGTTGGCTAGCCTCCAGCTCACTCGGATGTTGCTGCGTACTTGCGCGGTAAGCGATCCACTGATTTTGCCACATTAGACAAGTGTCTTCGGCTTGATTTGTGAGTGCGTCTACTAACTCCTCGGTAGGAATACAAGAACCTAATATATGGCAGTCGCTTGGTATGCGGTCTGCCATCGCTTCCCATTTTGTTTCGATGGTGCTGATGCCAATTAATAAGTCTTTCAACTCACGTGTGTACGTAAGTGGCAGCAATTGCTGGACGATTATTGGATCATTGATCAGTAGGCTCGAATTCCACATAGCGCAAATTAAACGAAAAAAGCCTCGACCAAAAAATGGAAGAGGCTTTTCTTTATGCTGTTAGCAGTATTAGTTCTTTGCGTAACGCTTGTTGAACTTGTCTACGCGACCAGTCGTGTCTAATAACACATTCTTTCCTGTGTAGAAAGGGTGTGATTGAGAAGAAACCTCTAGCTTGTAAACTGGATATGTTGCGCCTTCGAATTCAGTTGTTTCAGTTGTTGCAACGCATGAGCGAGTCAAAAACTTGTAATCAGCTGACAAATCGTGAAATACTACCTCTTTGTATTCTGGGTGGATGTCTTTTTTCATGTCTTTAATTGTGGACGATTCCCGGCCGTCTGTTTGTTTGTGCTATAAGAGACTTACGGGATATAGTCTCATTTAATCGGGTTGCAAAATTATCATTTTTGAATTTAAAACCAAAATATTTTACTAAGTAATTTTTCGGACTTCGTTGACCTTAAACACACAAAAAAATTATTTTAAAATATTTTTCTAGTACTTTTCCAAGATGCATGGGGCGTAATGATTTGACAGGTGGACACTTATATATGGTAATTTAAATATGACCTTTTTTACTTTCGTTTTTAGCCAAAAAATAGTTTGCAAGCGGAGGTGATTTTTTCTAATTTTACACAAGTGCCCAAGCAACCAAAAGTGCCTCAATTTTTGGTAATCTAAAAGCAAAAAAACAAAACCGCCAACAGGTCAAATTGAAGCAGTTCAAGCGACCAAAATTGAAAAGAAAAAAATTCTTAAGCGGGATTGTATTGTCTAAGATTGACTGGGTGCCAAACGAAGTATTCATTTATATTATTTTATAAGAAACACATGTACGTATTTAAAAGAGACGGTCGTCGCGAATCTGTCAAGTTTGACAAAATCACAGCCAGAATAGAAAAGCTTTGCTATAGCTTGGATCCCTTTTTTGTGCAGCCTTTAGAGGTGGCAAGAAAGGTTATCTCGGGTCTGTATGACGGGGTAAAAACGACCGAATTGGATAATTTAGCGGCTGAAACGGCGGCGTCTTTGACAACAAAGCACCCAGATTATGCCATTCTAGCTGCGCGTATTGCGATATCAAATCTGCACAAGAATACGTTAAAGTCGTTTTCTGCGACGATGAAACGTTTATTTACTTACGTAGATCCAAAGACAGGGCAAAATGCAGCCTTGTTGTCTAAAGAGGTTTACGACATCATTAAAAAGAATGCGGTTGAGTTAGATGAGGCGATCATTTATGACCGGGATTTTGGTTATGATTATTTCGGTTTCAAAACCCTAGAGAAATCATACCTACTTAAGTTAGACGGAGCAATTGCTGAGCGTCCTCAACACATGTTGATGCGTGTGGCTGTTGGTATCCACGGAACTGACATCGCAGCTGCCATTGAGACGTATAATTTATTGTCGGAGCGTTGGTTTACACATGCTACGCCAACCTTGTTTAATGCAGGTACTCCGAAGCCCCAAATGTCATCTTGTTTCTTGCTAGCCATGCAAGATGATTCCATCGAAGGAATCTATGATACCTTAAAGCAAACTGCGAAGATTTCACAGTCGGCTGGAGGTATCGGATTGAGTATTCATAACATCCGTGCAACAGGCTCTTATATTAAGGGAACGAATGGTACTTCTAATGGTATTATTCCTATGTTACGTGTATTTAATGACACAGCACGTTATGTAGACCAAGGTGGTGGAAAGCGTAAAGGGTCATTTGCGATTTATTTAGAGCCTTGGCATGCGGATGTTTTCGAATTCCTAGAGTTGAAAAAGAACCACGGAAAAGAAGAAATGCGTGCGCGTGATTTGTTCTATGCACTTTGGATTCCAGATTTATTCATGAAGCGTGTTGAGAGCAACGAAGAGTGGTCTCTATTCTGCCCACATGAGTGTCCAGGTTTATCTGATGTATACGGTGACGAATTTGAAGCATTATATACGAAGTATGAATTAGAAGGTAAAGCGCGTTCCGTGGTGAAAGCGCAAGAACTTTGGTTCAAAGTGTTAGAGTCGCAAACAGAGACAGGTACACCATACATGTTGTACAAAGATCATGCGAACAACAAGTCTAATCAAAAGAACTTAGGAACAATCAAGTCTTCGAACTTATGTACGGAGATTATGGAGTACACATCGAAAGATGAAGTAGCCGTATGTAACTTGGCATCCTTAGCCTTACCTAAATTCGTTCGTACAACGGAGACGGGTGCGCCAGCATTTGATCACCAACGACTTTATGAGGTAACTAAAGTAGCTACGCGTAACTTGAATAAAGTAATTGATGTCAACTACTATCCGGTACCTGAAGCACGTAATTCAAACCTACGTCACCGCCCAATCGGTTTAGGGGTTCAAGGTTTAGCTGATGTATTCATCATGTTACGTATGCCTTTCGAGTCAGAAGAAGCGCAACAATTGAATAAAGATATCTTCGAAACAATTTATTTTGCAGCGATGGAAACATCGATGGAATTAGCGAAAGTAGAAGGTCCATATTCAACTTGGGAAGGTTCACCAATCTCTAAAGGTGTTTTCCAATTCGATATGTGGAACGTAACTCCATCATCAGGAAACTGGGATTGGGAAACCTTACGTCGCGATGTCGTAGAACACGGTGTACGCAACTCCTTGTTAGTTGCGCCAATGCCAACTGCATCAACTAGCCAGATCCTAGGAAATAACGAGTGTTTCGAGCCATATACATCAAACATCTACGCACGTCGCGTATTGTCAGGTGAATTTGCGATTGTCAACAAACACTTGTTGAAAGATTTGATCAAATTGAATCTTTGGAATGAGACCATGAAGAACAAATTGATCTCAGCTAATGGTTCTGTTCAAAGCATTCCTGAAATCCCACAAAATTTGAAAGAACTGTACAAAACAGTTTGGGAGATCAAGCAAAAAACAATCTTGGAGATGGCTGCAGACCGTGGCGCGTACATCTGCCAATCACAAAGTTTGAATATCCACATTCAAGATGTCAACTTTGGTAAATTAACATCTATGCACTTCCACGCTTGGAAGCTTGGTTTGAAGACGGGTATGTACTACCTACGTACGAAAGCTGCAGCAGATGCGATCAAGTTTACCATCGAAAAGCAAGCTGATGTGGCTATCGAGCAAACAAATGAAGTGAATGAGACTGAGTTGCAATATGCCTCTCACGCAGCACAAGCAGCTGCATCATTTACGACGGACGATGCGCAAAATAAGGCTGACATGACCTGTTCATTGGATAATCCAGAGGCATGTGAAGCATGTGGATCATAAATAAATTGAAAGCATAACTTGTCAAAAATCACTTAGCTATCCAGTTAAGTGATTTTTGTGTTTAACTAGCTAACCAAATACATGGGTAATAAAACGATTCTTGTTTCAGCATTTTTTGGTCTGATGATACTCGGGTTCGTTTTGAGGTTTTATCATATTGGGTCATTCAGCTTATTTGGGGACGAAAAGCAAAGCATGATGATCGCAGTCGGGAATACCAATATAGGTGGTATGTACGACCTGATGCAACCTGGGAAGACTTTTACGCCTGCCGATTTTTGGGAGCCGCGTGGTATTAAATCCTGGTTGGACTCGGATGCACGTGGCGATGTTAGTGGCAATAGTCTTGTCCATGACATGCTACTCAAAATAGTAGCGTTAATTTTTGGAAAGGGAGACGGAACTGTTCGGAGTATATCGGTGATCTTTAACATGCTGACCGTATGGCTCATGTTTTTTTGGTCACGTAAAATCTACCCCAAAATCACTTGGCAAATTGCCTTGCTAGCATTTGCGGTGATTGAGCCGTTTTTTGTGGTGTATAGCCAACAAGCCCGTAATTATGCGACTTCGATGTTTTTCGCGACGGCATCTAACTTCTTTTATTGGAAACTGATCTACCCGAAACCTGAGCAAGGGATAAAATCTAAAGATTTATTGGGCTGGATATTGACGAGTATATTAGCGCTCTTTTCTACCTATCTAACCGCCCTAGTGCTTGTTGGACAAGGAATTTATGCCCTCCTGAATTTGCGCTCGAAGGAAATATGGACGCGTTTGAGTATCGGTGCAGTTATCATTATCATACCGTTTCTTGGTTGGATGACCTTGGGTCCAGGTCAATACTTTTTAGCTTATCAAGCAGATGCTGGAGCTCAGTATTTAGCTTACTTGAATGCAAATGGACCAATTCCTGGCTGGATTGAAGCTGCTAATTTTAGTAATCTGCTCAAGCGTACCGTGATGATTTTGTCGGATCTATTCTTTTGGACAAATGATTTATATGCCAAACAAGGTTATCGGTTCGGGGGTGTTGCACTGGTTCTATTTGGCTATGGAATATATACTTGGTTGAAGGATTTCAATCCTGAAAAACGTCGTTTTTATTTATTTGGATTGCTACAGATTTTGCTCCCTATTTTGGTTTTGATCGCAACGGCCATCAATGCGGGAACAACGACCGGATATTTTATTCGTTACGCAGGGTTTGGGCTTCCTTTTGGAATTTTTATTTCGGTAGGCTTTATGGAATATGTTTTTCAAAAGCCCATTTGGATTCGTTTGGTCGCAGGCTTATTTGTGTTTATCCAAGCATATTTTTTGGTCTTCGCCTTTTTACCACTCTACCAAGATAAATCGCAAAAGTATACCTCATCTACCGGTCGGATTAAAAATCCATACATTGATATTGCAGACAAATTACGCGCACAATATACCGTTGGCGACACCATTTTGTATCCATCGCATGTGATCAATTTCCTGAATTCGAAACATCTTGCTGGAGGTTCGTATAGCGTGGCAGATGCGCAATTAGTGAATTTGTATTTATCGCCTTCAGATAAATTTATCCAGCGAATCGATACGCTGCGAAAAGATTCCGTAATTTTAAAGCGCAAAAATGGAACAGAAGTTCTGATTTTTGATTTTAAACAAGGTAAATACCGCTATTAATTTATGCCCAATTCGACGCCTCAAGTTTCATTTGTTATTCCTGTCTACAACGAAGAGAGCAATCTTTCGATGTTGGCCGACCGGTTAGTGAAAATCATGGATCAATCGCCCATCACCTTGGAGGCTGTGTTAATCGATGATGGCAGTCGGGATAATTCCCGCACCATGTTGCAGCAATTAGCCTTGAGTGATCCACGTTTCCATGTAGTTTTGTTGTCGCGTAATCATGGTCACCAACTGGCCCTGACGGCAGGACTTTCGGTTGCGCGCGGGTCGGAAGGAGTATTTGTGTTGGATGGCGATTTGCAAGATCCACCGGAGTTATTAGATACGTTTTATGCCAAATTTAAAGAAGGTTATGACGTTGTCTATGCTGTACGTGAGAAGCGTAAAGAGGTATTTTATAAGCGTTTTGCCTATTTTATTTTTTATCGAATTTTGAAGAAAATTGCCAACATAGACATTCCGTTGGACAGTGGCGATTTCTCTTTTATCAGTCGGCGCGTAGTTAACGTCCTCAATAAAATGCCTGAAGAGAGCCGTTTTATCCGTGGAATGCGTACGTGGATAGGCTTTAAGCAAATTGGCATTGCGTATGATCGTCAAGAACGAGCATCTGGAGATTCAAAATATTCGTTTAGCAAATTGGTTCAGCTAGCGCTGAATGGAATTTATAATTTTAGTGAATTCCCCATCAAGTTTGTTACCTCGCTGGGCGGGTTTGCTATTGTTTCTTCGGTAATCTATTTGATTTCTGTAATTGTTAAGAAACTGTTTTTTGATCAGGTCATTGAAGGTTTTACAGCCTTGCTCTTTGTGATTATTTTGTTTGGTGGTATACAATTAATGGCCATAGGTGTTCTTGGGGAATATATTTTGCGTATCTTCTTCCAATCAAAAAGTCGGCCAAATTTCATTATCGAAAAAGAAATTTGTGCAGGCAAATACCTAGATGAATAACATGCGGCTATCGGACTTGTGTTTACGCTTATTTTATGTGGATGCGGTCCTTGAACTCTTGGCACCATGGGTTTTTCCTGAAGCTCGTTATGTGACCAAACCCTTACTCATGCTTCTTTTAGCAGGTCATGTGGGTCTAGAATCTAAATCATTATTAGTTGTTCTGTTTTTTGCCTGGTTGGGTGATGTTTTTTTGCTTATCCCGGGTGATAATCCCTTATTTTTCCAGTTAGGCTTGGGGAGTTTTTTAC
Organism: Aquirufa avitistagni; assembly: GCF_042715545.1. Taxonomy (NCBI): domain Bacteria; kingdom Pseudomonadati; phylum Bacteroidota; class Cytophagia; order Cytophagales; family Flectobacillaceae; genus Aquirufa; species Aquirufa avitistagni. The sequence goes on from NZ_JBBKXZ010000001.1 coordinate 254,585, forward strand.
TCATGCAATTTGCTTATATCCGCTTGTTTCATCTCCGGTCAAAGGAAATTTGGCATTGGTCGATAGGTGCAATTATGGTCTATGTGGTGAATTTACTAAGATTCTTATGGCCACATGTGGCTGAAGGTTTGCGTATTCCCGTGGTTGTTTATGCGATAGCACTTGGGGCTATGTTGTATTTTGGTGCCAAATTGAAGGATAAGGTCATCTTTTGGGGCGCATTATTATTTGTTATTTCTGATAGCTTATTGGCTTTAGGCAAGTTTTATTATACTATTCCGGGGAATTCATTCTTGGTTATGAGTACTTATATACTAGCACAATTGTTACTAATCTCGCGTTTACGTAAATTGCAGCTTACGAATTAATTCGGGGTTCTTATGATCAAGCAGGAAGTTGCATCTGTTTTAGCAGAATTATCAGAAAAATTACAAGGAAGTCTCTTTACAGATACCGTCATGCGGACCTTGTATGCAACGGATGCATCAGCTTATCGTGAAATGCCGCTTGGTGTTGCGATTCCTGAAACCCAAGCAGATATCAAAACCTTGATTTCGTTTGCGGATACGCATCAAATTCCCTTGATTCCCCGTACGGCTGGTACGTCGTTAGCCGGTCAGGTAGTCGGCGCTGGATTAGTCGTAGACGTCTCAAAATTTTTCGATCGCATTCTGGAAGTAAATAAGGACGAATCCTATGTTTGGGTAGAGCCCGGTGTTGTGCGCGATGTGTTGAATGTGGAGTTGAAGAAGCATGGCTTATTTTTTGGTCCTGAAACATCTACCGCGAATCGCGCGATGATGGGAGGGATGTTGGGAAATAACTCCTGCGGATCTAATTCAGTTGTTTATGGATCTACCCGTGACCACGTACTCGCGGTGGAAGGTTATTTGTCCGATGGTACTTTTGTGACTTTTGAGGCAGAAGATCCGTTTGAAACGGTGAAGCAATTACCAGAAGGGAGTCGTTTACATACGATATATACGCAGACGCTAGCTGCGTTGAGTAACCCAACGAATCAACAAAATATCCAATCAGAATTTCCTAAGCTTAGTATTAAGCGCCGGAATACGGGGTACGCCGTGGATATGTTATTGAATTCCAATGCATTTATTGCCGATAAACCTGCGTTCAATTTTTGTAATTTATTAGCTGGTTCTGAAGGTACACTGTGTTTTGCAACGCGTATTAAGTTACATGTAGATCCGTTGCCTCCCGCACATTTGGGTTTGGTTTGCGCGCATTTTAATACGATTGATGAGGCGTTGCGGGCCAACTTGATTGCGTTACAATTCAATCCGTCCGCTTCTGAGTTAATGGATCATTATATTTTAGAATGTACCAAGGCGAATGCTGAACAGAGTCAAAACCGGTTCTTCGTCGAAGGAGATCCCGGTGCAATATTAGTTGTTGAGTTACGTGCAGATGACGCGGACAGTTTAGCTAAACAAGCTCAAGCAGTTGAGCAAGCGATGCGTGCTGCTGATTTGGGATATCATTTCCCTTATGTTACGGGAGGTGATGTGAAGAAGGTGTGGGATTTGCGTAAGGCAGGTTTAGGCTTGCTTTCTAATCTTCCAGGTGACGAAAAAGCGGTTGCCGTGATTGAAGATACGGCGGTGGATGTAAATGACCTGCCTGCGTTCATTGCCGAATTTAATGAGATTTTAACGGCCAATAATTTATACTGTGTGCACTATGCACATGCTGGTTCAGGCGAATTACACTTGCGCCCGATCATTAATTTAAAGACTGAAGAAGGCCACAAACAGTTTCGCCATATCGCGGAAGAGATTGCGCGTTTGGTTAAAAAATATCAAGGTTCGCTCTCAGGAGAACATGGAGATGGCCGTTTACGTGGAGAATTTATTCCGTGGATGGTGGGTGAGGCGAATTACCAATTAATGCGCGAGTTGAAATCGTGGTGGGATCCGAAAGGGATATTTAATCCCAACAAGATTGTGGATACGCCACCGATGGATACGTTTTTGCGATATGAGGCGGGCCAACAAACCCCTGAGTTTAAAACAGCATTTCGATATAAAGATCAAGATGTTTTGCAACATGCCGAGCAGTGCAACGGATCAGGTGACTGCCGGAAAACGCCTGTTTCTGGGGGTACGATGTGCCCTTCGTTCATGGCGACTCGAAATGAAAAAGAGACCACGCGTGCTCGGGCCAATATTCTTCGTGAATTTTTAACGCACTCTTCGCAGCCTAATCGCTTTAATCACAAAGAGATTAAAGAGGTGATGGATTTGTGTTTGGCGTGTAAGGGTTGTAAAGCGGAATGCCCATCGAATGTCGATGTGGCCAAGCTGAAAATGGAATTTCTTTACCAGTACCAAAAAGAAAATGGAACGCCTTTACGCAGTTGGTTAGTAGGTCACTTCGCGACCGTTTCTTCCTTAGCTTCGTATGTTCCTGCATTATATAATGCGGTGATGGGTACGCCATTTTTGCGTCGTATCTCGAATCGATTAGTGGGCTTCCATCCAGATCGTACCATGCCTTTGTTGGCTAAGCAATCGCTTTGGTCTTGGCTGAAAGGGCGTAAGTCAATCGATGCTAAGAAAGCAGTTTATTTGTTTGTGGATGAGTTCACCAACTATAACGATGCGGAAGTGGGGCGGAAAGCAGTGCTATTGCTTGAAGCTTTAGGCTATGAAGTCCGCACGATGGCGCATCCGATTTCGGGTAGATCGTTCTTGTCGAAAGGTATGCTCGATGAGGCACGCAAATTAGCGCAGGCAAATGTTGAGTTATGGTCGGCACTTGTGACGGCAGACATTCCATTAGTAGGCATTGAGCCATCAGCAATTTTAACCTTCCGAGATGAATATCCGGATTTAGTTTCCGATGCTTGGTTAGCCAAAGCCCAAGATTTAAGTAAAAATGTACTCTTGTTAGAAGAATTCATCGCGAGCGAAGCAGATGCGAAGCGGATTAATAAATCGTTATTTAAAGCAGATAAGCGGTTGTTGAAGTTGCATGGACATTGCCAACAAAAATCTATGAGCTCTTTAGTGGCTGCTAAAAAAGCCTTGTCGTTGCCGGCAAATTTTGAGGTACAATTGATTCCTTCGGGATGTTGTGGAATGGCGGGTTCGTTTGGATACGAGAAAGAGCACTATGATTTGTCTATGCAAATCGGGGAATTAGTGTTGTTCCCTACGGTGCGCGCACAGGGGCCAGAGGTGGAAATTGTGGCTTCGGGGACAAGTTGCCGACATCAAATTCACGACGGTACGCAACGCCACGCGAAGCATACCGCCGAGATATTATTTGAGGCGCTGGCTTAGTTAGAAACGCCAGCGAACAAAAGCCTCCATGGCCTCGTATTCTGCGAGGCCTAATTTATTGTACAATTCAGCGGTTCCACGGTTACGTTCTTCGGCACGTTGCCAAAATTCCCGCGAGTCTTCTCCTTGGAAAACGACACCATCTTTTTGGGATTGGTGTTTGAAAATACCCATACGTTTCTTGAAAACTTGGTCAGGTGACATAGGTACGGCCATTTCAATTTGGTCGATATCCCATTCTGCCCAAGCACCTTTGTATAACCAAACCCAGCAATTCTTCATGTATTCCCGGTGTTTCAGACGCGTAATTGCCTCAAAAATAGCATCTAGGCACACTTTGTGTGTTCCATGTGGGTCTGCTAAGTCGCCTGCGGCGTAGATTTGATGCGGCTGAATTTCCTCGATGACATTCATAATTAACTGAATATCAGGTTCAGTTAAAGGTTTTTTACGGATGGTACCCGTTTCATAGAATGGCATATTTAAGAAATGTGCATTCTCTTTTTTGATGCCTACGAAGCGGCAGGTATTTTTTGCTTCCCCTTGACGAATGAGTCCTTTGATCTCGCGAACGGATTCAATGTCCACTTCAGAGTCACGTTTTCCTTTGAGAAACTTAACGGATTCCTTGTAGATCTTATTTGCTTTGGCATTGCTACTTTCAAATTTCTCGTTGAAATCAATCACAAATTCAGCAAATCGGAGTGCTTCATCGTCCGCCACCGCGATGTTTCCTGATGTCTGATAAACGACATGCACATCGTGCCCTTGGTCATGCAAGCGCTGAAAAGTTCCACCCATGGAGATGATGTCATCGTCCGGGTGGGGGCTAAAAATGATGACTTTTTTACGTGCAGGAAAGGCGCGCTCCGGTCGATGGGTATCGTCGGCATTCGGTTTGCCTCCGGGCCAACCCGTAATCGTGTGTTGCAGGTAATTGAAAACTTCAATATTAATGTCGTGCGACTGGCCGTAGAGGGACAATAATTCCGACATGCCATGTTCATTATAATCTTTAGTGGTCAGTTTGAGTACAGGCTTACCCAGCGCTAATGACAGGTGCGTAACCGCTTTTTTAATCATGTTGCGATCCCAAGTCACCGAATCTACCACCCAAGGCGTTTTTATACGAGTCAGTAGGGAAGCAGCCGTTTCATCTAAAATGAAAGTGGTGTTAGGATGTTGCTGTAAATAGGAAGCAGGGATTTCGGAGGTGACAGGTCCTTCAACAGCCCGGGCAACGCTTTCCGCTTTATGTTCTCCCCAAGCGAGCAAAACGATACGTTTGGCGTTCATGATTTTATCAATCCCTAACGTAATGGCTTTTTTGGGTACTTTTTCTAATCCACCAAAGTCAATCGCTGCATCTATTTTCGTTAGGATGTCGAGCGTCATTAAACGCGTTTTAGAGGTAATGATGGAGCCTGGTTCATTGAAACCAATGTGTCCGTTGCGACCAATACCTAATAAATAGAAGTCAAACCCGCCTAGTTTCTCGATTTTCTCCTCGTAGTCTCTACAAAACTCTGGAATTTTATCGTAGGCTAGTGTTCCATTAGGAATATGGTAATTTGTTACCGGTATATCCACGTGATCGAACAATTGCTCTTTCATGAAGCGGGTATAACTTTGCACGGAATCTGGTTCCATCGGATAGTATTCGTCCAAATTAAAGGTATGAACGTTCTTGAAACTTAAACCTTCTTCCTTATGGAGGCGAATTAATTCCTGATAGACTTTCTTTGGAGATGAGCCAGTGGCTAATCCCAGTACCGTTGGTTTTTTGTCCTGGTTGTGCTGTCTAATCAGTGCACCGATTTCATGTGCAACAGCCTTGGAGGCTTTTTCTGAGTCATCAAAGATGTGGGTGGGTACCCGTTCGAAACTAATGGCTTGTTCCATAATTTATTGATTTGCAGTTGTTTTGGCTGAAACGACGATGAAATCGAGTTCAAGTGTATCAAAAATGCGTAAGATTGTTTTAATGGCTGGGTTTCCTTTTCCGAGTTCGATGGAATGGATCGTTTTGATGGCTACGCCACTCTTCTCACTTAATTCTTCTTGCCTTAGATTGAGGTTGTTTCTTTTTTCGCGAATGATTTTTCCAAAAATTTTCAGGTCCATGCGTAGGTTTATTGGCTAGTGAAAGCAAATTACTAAAAAATCTTATTTAAAAAACATAACGGAATTATATTACTGATGTGCTTAAAAAATAGCCAAATAAAACAAATCCGTGTTTTTGGCGTTATCTTTGTGGTTTATTTTTAATATGTATGTCGGCACGCCACTTTTTGATTTTTACCTTTTTGTTCTTCGGATTTACCTCATTTGCCCAAAAGGCAACATTAAGTGGTTATATCAAAGACGCCACGAGTGGAGAGGGGATCATCGGAGCTAGTATTTATATCAAGGAATTAAAGACGGGTAACGTAACTAATACGTATGGTTTCTTTAGTTTGTCGGTGCAGCCGGGTGATTTCACTTTAGTTTTTTCTTCGTCTGGATATGTGAAGCAAGAGCGAAAAGTTACTTTTTCCTCTAAGAATCAAACCTTAAATATCGAATTAGCTCCTGCTTCAAATGAGTTAGCTGAGGTCCGTGTATTAGCGAATGCCTTAGATGAAAATGTCAAGGGCATTGAAATGTCAGTCAATAAAATTGACATTAAGACCATTCGTAAAATTCCTGCTTTATTAGGTGAAGTTGACTTAGTTCGTGCGATTCAATTACTTCCTGGCGTCTCGACCGTTGGCGAAGGCGCTTCGGGATTCAACGTGCGAGGCGGTGGTGTAGATCAGAATTTGGTTTTATTGGATGATGCGCCGGTGTATAATTCCTCTCACTTATTTGGTTTTTTCTCAGTGTTTAATCCGGATGCAGTTAAGGATGTGAAGTTGTTTAAGGGAGGAATTCCATCGCAGTATGGTGGTCGCGTTTCATCCATTTTAGATGTAAAAATGAAGGAGGGTAATGCCAAAAAACTCGAGGTAAATGGGGGAATTGGGGTTATTTTCTCTCGTATTTCCATTGAGGCTCCATTAATTAAAGACAAGGCTTCGTTCATCGTAGCTGCGCGCCGTTCCTACATTGATGTATTGGCTAAGCCGTTTTTAACCGGAAACAATGCAGATGCGGCGTTCAATTTTTACGACTTGACGGCCAAAGTGAATTATAATATCAATTCGAAGAATACCGTGTTTTTATCCGGTTACTTTGGTCGGGATGTTTTTGGCACCGGCTTTGGATTCAATTGGGGAAATAGCACGATTTCTGCGCGTTGGAACCACGTCTTCTCGAATAAGCTGTTCTTGAATGCCACTGCTTTCTACAGTAATTATGATTATTTATTGGATTCAGATTTAAAAAATAAGCGTCCATCGGATGCATTTCGCTGGACATCGAATATCGAAAATTTAAGTTTCAAACCTGATTTCACGTATTACCTTACGCCGGATAATACGTTAACGTTTGGGGCACAGGTTTTAACGTATCAATTTTCTCCGGGTAAAGCGGTTGCGTCATCTAATGGGGACAGACGTGAGTTTGGTCAGTCAAATAAAAGTGGCGTGGAATTGTCGGCCTACGTAGGGGACGAATGGAAATTAAGTCCACGTCTTTCCATTCAATACGGTATACGTTATTCGAATTATGATTACCGCAGTGATGATGGCGTTTATTATGAGCGTATCGCAGTGCCTGCAAGTATTGAGAATCCAACTTCATTTACACTGAAGCCTATTCAAATTGCACCAACTGCCTCCGTGGCGAATTATGGAAATTGGGAGCCACGTTTTGCTATGAACTTGAAAGTAGGAGAGAATTCTTCGTTCAAGGCATCTTATAATCGCTTAGCCCAATATGTTCATTTAATGTCTAACACGGCTGCTTCCACACCTTTGGACGTTTGGACATCGTCTACCAATAACATCAAACCTCAAATTGCGGATCAGGTAGCCATAGGCTTATTTAAGAATTTGGGAGAAAGTGGCAATGATTATGAGACTTCGGTGGAGGTATATTATAAGGAAATGCAAAATCAGATTGATTATGCAGATCGGGCGAATTTGTTTTTGAATCCCTTGTTCGAAAAGGATTTGCTTTTTGGCAAAGGTCGCGCCTATGGAGCTGAATTTTATGTGAAAAAGAATGTGGGTAAGTTAACGGGTTGGGTTAGTTATACCTTGGCCAGATCCGAGCGTTTAATTGAAGGGTTAAACAACGATGAATGGTATGTGAATCGCTATGACCGTACACATACGTTAAATGTAGTAGGCCAATATGCGTTGTCGGCCAAATGGTCATTTGGGGCTAATTTTGCTTACATAACAGGTGTGCCTTACTCTATTCCTTCGCAGAAATATATTTTTGAGGGAATTGCTTATCCGCAAACCTTGCCGGGTACGCGCGGTAACATTCGGGTTCCAGATTACCATCGATTGGATTTTTCAGCTACTAAGAAAAACAAGAAAGCCTTATTTGGTAAGGGTTCTTCTGAGTGGGTATTTTCGGTTTATAATGTTTATAACCGAAGAAATCCGTTCTCCATTTACACGCAGCCTAATGAAACAAATACAATGAAAACGGAGGCTGTTCAATTGTCAATCATTGGTTCGTTTGTTCCGGCTGTCACCTATAATTTTACGTTTTAAGATGCGCTACCTCATTCTATTTTTATCCTTATTGCTTTTCTCTTGCGAAGATGTTGTGACCTTAGATAGTCCTTCATCTGATCGTTTTTTGGTTGTGGAAGCGACCCTGACGAATCTTCCAGGAACACAGAAAATTATATTGACGCGTTCGCAAGATTTTTTCGACAACGGACCTGCACCTGCCATTCGAGCTGCTGAGGTCATCGTGAAAGATGATGCAACGAATGAATATCGCTTTGTGGAAAGTACACAAACTCCGGGTGTTTACGTTTGGGCTCCTGCTGATTCAACGAGACGATTAGGCCAAGTGGGTCGGACATATCAGTTGACAGTCAAGACAGGAACCGATACGTTTATTGCATCGGCTAAAATGAATCCCGTGCCACCCATTGACTCCATTGCGTATAAGAAAGCCACCGCAAATCCGGGTCAATCAGGCGAAGGAAAGCCTGAAGAGGGTTTTGAGGCGCGGTTTTTTGGAACTGATTTGAAAGGGGAGGGCAATTGCTACCGCTTGAAGTTTTACAAAAACGGTAAACTTTTTAATGCGACCTCAGATTTATTGGTTTTTTATGACTCCGCTTTGCAAAAAGTTTCAGGAACGGATGGCTTAATGTTTAACCTTCCGATTCGCCGGGCTATTAACCCTGAATTATACGTGGCTAAGGATAAGCTTAGCTTAGAACTGTATTCTATTTCGTTAGATCAATTCAGTTTTTACTCCCAAGCGCGCTTGGAATTAAATAATGCGGGACTCTTTGCACGTCCGGCGGCGAATATCCCCACGAACTTTGTGAACACGAATAAAAATTCAAAATTACAGGGTTCTGGTTGGTTCGGTGTTTCGGCTGTTTCTACTTTAGAAACGATTATTGATCCTGCCAAAGCGAGAAAGAATTTGCCTTAGCTATTCAAAGTTGATGATCAAACTCACGGTGTGAGTTTTGAGATTATTAACATTTGTATACCACAGCGTCCCCGTTCTTCCGGGTGGAGAATACATGTTCACCAAACCATGTGAAAAGCGAATTTCCGGGGTAAACTTAAAAAACTGAAAGAATTGCTCTAGGCCAACTCCATATTCCAAGGATAAATCGGCCGTATTTGTCGTTAACGCAGAACTCTTTTTCTTCACATTGGCTTCTATGCCAAATTTCAATCCTCCGATCATATAAACCCGGTGATTTTTGCGTCGGATAGAGCGGTATTTAATGAGTGCTGGAATTTCTAGCCAAGTTGATTCACGTGTTAAAACTTCCGGCACGGCACTAGTGCCGCCACCTGTGCCTGCATCTAAACTCAGCTGCCGATCATACAAGGCGATGTTTACGCCTGATTTTACTTCCCAGTGTGGATTGATGGCATAATTTGCCAGACCGCCAATTTGAAATCCAAAATTTCGAGGGGAATACAGGTAGGTCCCAGTGGGTAATTCTGTTCGGGTACTTAGATTAAAATTGGAGGAGCCAAAGCCAAACAAAAATCCAAAATGCAGTGGTTTTTCATCGTAGAACTCGTGAAACACCCGCACATATTTTTTCTTTTGCGCTTGCACGTTAAAGGCAATCAAACTGATTAATAGGCTAAAAATAAGTTTATGCCGTCTCAAGTTTTTGGGTTTTGGTTGCTTTAACTTTAGGTGCTTTTCTGCCCAAATAAATCGAACAAATGCCACCCGTCATGGGAATCCAATTGGTCTTGATAAAGCCAACTTTTTCATAAATGGAGATGAAATTGGGCCCATCAGGAAATGCTTCTACGGATTCAGGTAAATAGGTATACGCAGCTGGATCTTTTGAAATGAGCTTGCCTAAAAGCGGTAAACAGTAATTTGAGTAGAACGAATACAATTGCTTCATCGGAAAGCTGCGTGGATTTGAGAATTCCAAAATCAAACAATAGCCATCCGGTTTCAATACGCGCAGCATATCCGTTAATCCCTTTTCTAAATTCTCATAATTACGCACTCCAAAACTAACGATGATCGCATCGAAACTATTGTCTGAAAAGGGTAGTTTTTCGGAATCCCCCATTTGTAGGAAAATCTTGTCTTCTAAGCCTAGTTTTTTGATTTTCTCTTTTCCGAATGCGAGCATGCCGGCGGAGATGTCTACGCCCACAATCTTATCGGGATTTATTTTGAGTGCTTCGATCGCGAAATCTCCTGTTCCGGTCGCGATGTCAAGTACACTTTTAATGCCTTTGTCTTTCAGTAATTTGATGGCCTTCTTGCGCCAGATGATATCAATTCCCCCACTCAATAAGTGATTTAAGAAATCGTACTTAGGCGAGATGGAATTGAACATGTCGGCAACTTGCTCTTTTTTGCCCTTGTTCTGGTTTTTATACGGAACGACCATAAAATATGTTGATTTACCAATTACTAACCGATTCGGGCTGTAATTGTTCAGGCAAAAATACCAATTTTATTTGGTTTAATGGGTGGTCATTTGGAAAATGCCCACAAGTAGCCACATCAGCGCAAAGCTAATCAGCATTGAAAAATTCACTAATGCCGCAGCAATTCCTGTATCGAAATTCAGGTCATCTGCATAGGTAATTAATGTCATACCTGCCGGAAGTACCAAGCAGATGAGTATCATGTTGCGATATTCAAAGGCAAATGGCGTCGTGTAGTACAGTAGTAGACCTACACTCAAACCAAAGGCATAGCGAAAACCTAGTACTTGAAAAACTTTGGCATAGGTCCGCTTGGGTAAACGAACACTGAAATAGATTCCCATGAGCAATAAAACCATGGGTTTGTTGCCTTTGGCTATGGTATCGATAATTTCCATCGCTAAGGCATGTACTTCCACATTCCCTAAGTTTAGGGCTAAGCCCAATAACATGGCCAAAAATGGAGGTAGCGAAAAGATTCGCTTCGTCACATGAACCCAGGTATTTCCTTCCCGTTTTTGACCCGATAAATAGGTCCCCATACCATAGTTGACCATGAAATTTATCACTGAATTTCCTAGGTCAAACATGATCGCATAGGTCAGGCCTTCCCATCCCCAAATGCCCTCAATCAGCGGATATGCAAATAATCCTAAGTTCCAGCCGGCCGATCCCATCGTTAATATTCCCCGGTATTCGCTCGGCTCATTTTTGAACATTAAAAATCCAATGTAGGAAGAAACCATGCCGAAAACCATGGCGATTAGCGGGAGCCACATGAGGTTTGCCGACAACTCAATATGCGTCATGGTGGCGAAAACCAAGGCCGGAAAGGTGGTGTGCATTAAGAATTTAGAGACGGATTTAGCGTCGTGCGCTTGAATGAATCCGAGACTTTTCAATACGTATCCGATGGCGATGACGATCAGGGCAGAACCGAAAACGACATTGGATGAACTCATGACACAGCTGGTTTAGGCAGTGAAATGCGGAAGGTGGTTCCTTTGTTCAGCTCAGAAGATTTGATACTTAGTTTCCCCTCGTGATAATTCTCGATAATCCGCTTGGCCAAGGTTAGTCCTAGGCCCCAGCCACGCTTTTTGGTGCTAAATCCAGGTGCGAATACCTTCGACAAATTAGCTGTAGGAATTCCTTTTCCCGTATCGCTAATGTCTATGTAAAGTTGATTATTCTTTCCTTCATGTAAGTAAATCAACATGTCTCCCGTTCCTCCCATGGCATCCACCGCGTTTTTACATACGTTTTCAATCACCCATTCGAACAGATATTTGTTGACATTCGCCACTTGATTCGCGATTAAGGCCGACTTGATCTCGATGTGGACCTTGGTTGAAATGCGGATTTTCAGGTAGCTGATGAAGCTGGAAATTAATTCTTCCAAATCCTCCTCTTTCAAAATAGGCATGGAGCCGATGTTTGAAAAACGGGTCGTAATCGTCTCGAGCCGTTGAATATCCTTAGATAACTCAACTACGATTTCCGGATTGATGCTCTGTTCATTTCGTAAAATTTCAACCCACGCAGTGAGTGACGAAAGTGGAGTGCCGAGCTGATGCGCGGTTTCTTTGGCAAGTCCAACCCATACGCGATTTTGTTCGGCACGGCGTGAATAGGAGAAAAAGATGTAGCCCAAAAATCCGATGATCAGTACAACTAGGAGTTGGGACAGCGGGTAGTAGCGCAATAATTTCAGCAATTTAGAATTGCCATAATAGATGTATTCCTTCTGAAAACCCATGTCCATTTCGATGGGTTTATTGTTTTCTGCAATGATCTCTTGGAGTTTGGATTGAAGCAATGTTTGCTTTTCCTCTGTAGAAAGCGACTCCGACATGGCGATATTGATGGAGTTTAAATGCCCACTACCATCTTTCCAAATCACTGGAATCGTATTGTTTTCGTTGATTTTTTTAATGCGCTCAAAGAAAAAATTGATATCGGCATTTTCATCACTTGTCATCACGTAGCGGATGGTTTCCGCATACAATTCGATCTGCTGTTTTTCCCGCTCCTCGAGTTTGTTCACTAGGCCATCCGTGAAATACAAGGAGAAACCAGCCATGAAGACACATACGCCGAAAAACGCCACTTTCAACCAGGTATCCCGATTGTAAAAGGCCAGCGGTAAGGAGACTTCTTTAAACATGCGTTTGGTTTCGAGTAGGGCAGATTATGCCATTCGACACAAATTACTCACCGTTTATCCACAAATCAAAAATATTTTTTCTAAGGTACTTTGCAATACATAGTACCTTTTATACATTTGTCCCATCAAATTAAAAAAATAAACCGATGGATATTGAAAATACCAAGGTGCAGATGCGGAAGGGAATCTTAGAATTCTGTATTCTGCAAATTATTTCGAGGGGTGAGGTCTATGCGTCTACGATGCTGACTGAATTAACCTCCGCTCAAATCATGGTCGTGGAGGGAACCTTATACCCTTTATTGACTCGATTAAAAAATGCGGGATTTCTCGATTACAAATGGGTGGAATCTGTTTCAGGTCCGCCACGTAAGTATTACGTTTTAACTGAAAAGGGAACCACCTTTTTAGCGGAGTTACACGGAACTTGGGATGATTTACATGCCTCTGTCTCCCAAATCATTCATCCTCAACCACCCCAAGCATAAACTTTTCAGATATGAAAAAGACGTTATCAATTAATATAGCCGGCATTGTATTCCACATCGAGGAAGATGCTTTCGCAACATTGGATGCATATTTAAAATCCATCCATGCATATTTCAAAAATTTCGAAGGCGCCAAAGACATCGTTGACGACATCGAAGCGCGTATCGCAGAAAAATTCTGGAACATCCGCGAGACCGAGAAAACGGAGGCAATCACACAAGCGCATGTAGATGCTTTAATTGCTTCGCTAGGGACGGTTGCCGACTTTAAAGAAATCGAAGGTGAGGATGGGAAGCAGGAGCAGACACAAAATTCGTCCACGCATACTGGGGAAAAGAAGATTTTCCGTCGGGATTTGACCAACAAGCAAATTGGTGGTGTGGCTTCCGGTGTGGCTAATTATTTTGAAATTGATCCAATCTGGGTTCGACTAATTTTAATCGTAGGTTTCTTTGGTCTTTTCCCATTATTACACGCGGCTAACCTTGTTTTCTGGGCCTATGTGGCTTGTTGGATCGCTATTCCTGGTGAAATCACTGTTGAAACTGACAAGTCTTACCGCAAATTTTACCGTGATCCGGAAAATGAAGTAGTGGGCGGTGTGATGGCCGGAATCTCCGCATATACCGGCTGGGACGTAGGTTTATTACGTGTACTCGCAGTGATTTCTTTATTCTTTTTTGGTACCGGTGCGGTCGCTTACATCATCATCATGGCCATTACGCCTAAGGCAAAAACAGTCACCGACAAAATGGCGATGACGGGCGAGCCCATCACACTGGAGAACATAGAGAAAAATATCAAAGATACTTTTCAGCCAGATTCTACAGAGGAAAAGCCGCTAACTCGTTTATTATTATTCCCATTTCGCACCTTAGCAACGATTTTTACAGCACTAAAACCCGTCATGATGGGGGTTAAATGGTTTGTCCAATACCTTGTCGGAATTGTATTGATCATCATTTCCATCGCACTAGCTTTTGCTTTAATTGTTGCAACAACTGCTGGTGTATCTGGTTTCGATCATGGGGTAGTCGGTCTTAATTTTGGAGAAACAGGAATTCCTTTTTATCTGTTAGCTCAGGATTTGCCTGCTTGGGCAATATGGGCGGCTTACGCAGCTATTGTTCCGATGATTTTGGGAATTGGTATTAGTGGGGTTTCTTTATTGGCCAACCGGAAATTAACGAATAAAACCTATTCATATATTTCTACAACAATCCTAATTGTGGGCTGGATTGGTTTGTTTTCTGCCTTTAGTTTTGTTGGACGTAATTTTCAGCGAACGGCTTCTGTCAATTATGTGAAAGATATCCCTACAGATTCTTCGTATGTGTTTAGTTTACACCGGGAATCCCAAGAAAGTGTTTGGGAAAAGATGCTGGGCAATACCCTGGAAATGGATGTGTTTTTGGAGCAGTTTTTAGATGATGAAGAATTGCATGATTTCAATCGGGATGGATTTTCTCGTGCCCAAATAACGATGGCGGGTTACGACGGGAAAACAATTCAAGTGATTCAATTTGCTAAATCAAATGGTAGAACCCGTGCCGAAGCTGAAGTAAATGCCAAATCCATTGAGTATCATTTCAACCAAAAAGGAGATCAAATCATTTTAGATTCACATTTTGGGCTAAAGCAATTTAAGTTTAGAAATCAGCGCATGCGTGTGAAGATTTTGGTTCCGTACGGCGTCAGCTTTGGCATGACGAAGGAGTTTGCGCTTTATATCGAAAATGTATTGGATAGCGGTTATTTCAATGAAAATGGTACCGACCTATTTGTGGGTTCTAAGTGGACGTTTTCGGCCGACAAAGGATTAGTTTGTTTGAATCGTGAACCAAATCGCTCGAATGACTCTTCAGATTCTAACGAATCCGAGACTGAGGAGGGGACAACTTCGTCTAATTTATCCATCTCCAAGACGGTAAATCCATTTACACAGGTTGAAATTAGCCAAACAGATGGGGCTAAGATTGAGATCAAGCAAGCTTCCGAATATAAAATCTCCATGGAATCTTCGGATCCGGTGGATAATTGGAGCCAAATCGCATCCGTGGACGGTAGCTTATTGCGCTTTAAGTCCTTGCCCAGCAACGTGACAGTAACCATTGAAACACCAGATTTGCGTAAAGTAGATTTAGGGGGAACTGGTCGCACAGAAATTTCTGGTTTCGATGCGGCCAAAATGGAAGTGATTCTGCACGATTTCCATAGTTTGAAACTAGAAGGTCGTTCGGATGCGCTAGCCGCTTCTACCTACGATCGGTCCGAATTAGATGCATCTGGTTTTAAAGTAAAAAATGCGACCGTTTGGATTGATAAGAAAGCCCGGATGGATCTGAATGTATCGGAATCTTTACGTGGGAAAAAATATGCATCAGCTACTGCGAACAATTCAAATTCGCTCGGAAAGAAAGAAATTTGGACTATTTTAAAGTAACATGCAACCTTTTGGGAAGAAGAAACATCTTGCCAACCGTTAAAAAAATCTTATGAAAAAATCAATCTACTTACTGATTGCGGCACTAGGAGTCTCCATCAACCTGTTGGCCTCTGCCGACCTAACCACTAAAAAATATAAAGTTGGCAATTTCAATTCCCTCGAAATTGGTAATGAATTTGAAGTTCATATTTTTAAAGGGAATACCTATTCCATTTCTGCAACAGGAACTGAATCTAATCTAGAAGATTTAGAAGTCCAAGTAGTTGGTTCAACCTTAGAAGTATCTATTGATTATAAAATGTCTAAATGGATTACTTGGAGTAGTGGAAATAGCAAAATCGTCCTAAACATCACCATGCCGCGTTTGAAGGATGCGGAATTTGGCGGAGCTGCAAAAGTTACCTTAGAAGGATTTGTGGACGAAGAAGAAATGACGCTTCATGGAAGCGGAGCCGTTAAATTGATGTCTTCGAAGCTTGTTGCCGACAAGCTTACACTGGATTTATCAGGCGCATCAAAAATTGAAATGAAAGGTCAAGTGTTGAAATTATCCATCGATCTTTCTGGTGCAAGTCATCTTGTTTTATCTGATATGATTGCACGTGATGTAGATGTAGATGCAAGCGGGGCCAGCCATGTGGAATTGAATGTCCAAAAGTCCTTGCGCGTGGAAGCTTCCGGCGCTTCCAAAATTACATATCTCGGAAATCCTGCTGTTAGTAAGGATTTGTCGGGGGCATCTTTTGTGCGAAGGGCCAACTAACGTTTACGCTCTCCCGCTTCCACACGGATGTCTAACTCATTTTCACGCGGGGGAATCGGACACGCAAATGTGCTGTTGTAGGCACAAAAAGGAAAAAAAGCTTGATTGAAATCAACGCGTAGTTGGTTCTCTCTCAAATTAGTTAGGGGTAACTCCAAATACCGACCGCCTCCATAGGTTTCTGTGGGGGCGGTTTTGTCTTTAAATGGGATGAAAAAATCGCCAGAGTCATGTTGGTACACGGTCAACGAAACACTTTTTCCCTGAATGGTGGCTGTTATCTTCCCAAATGCAATCAGCGAATCCAAACTTCCATCCGTCATGTTTAAGGCAATTTTTTCTACTTTCGTTGCGCGCGTCACATCAAATAAAATGGACCATTCAGCCTTAAATGGAAAATAATGTAAACCCGTAAATTCGGCTTTATTGGGGATAGGAGAATCTTCGGCTGTTCTTAAATCTTCATCTTTTGCTTTGCGGGATTCAACGCTCGCTAAGGAGTCTATGGTCGATTGCGCGGTAGCTGGCTTGCTTTTGGGAAGACTCACATAGGTGAGAATAGCAAGAATCGGAATGAGAATCAAGAACCAGCGATTGAATTTCATAGGAATGCGTGTAAATTTGGGTTCGTAAAAATATAAAATTAATCAGATGTTTACAGGTATTGTGGAATCAATGGGCGTTTTGGAAAGCAAGCAAGCGCACGGTTCGAATGTTGATTTTTGGTTTTCATCTCCATTCACAGACGAATTGAAAGTTGACCAATCGGTGGCTCACAACGGCATTTGCCTAACTGTTGTCGAAATTAAATCCCCGCAATACCGCGTAACCGCGATTCAAGAGACCTTACAAAAAACGAATTTGGGTGATTTGGCTGTTGGCCACAAAGTAAATCTAGAACGTTGCATGCCCGCAAACGGTCGTTTTGATGGACATATCGTGCAAGGACACGTAGATTTGACGGGAATTTGTACCTCGATTAAAACGCACGACGGATCGTGGGAATACCATTTTCAATATCCTGCAGGCCATGTGACGGTTGAAAAAGGCTCTATTTGCGTGAATGGAACGAGTTTAACTGTGGTTGAATCAGGAGTCGATACGTTTTCTGTGGCGATTATTCCGTACACGTATGAGCACACGATTTTTCACCAACTGAACGTGGGTGATCGCGTGAATTTAGAATTCGATATTCTCGGAAAGTATATGCAGAAGTTGTTGGCGCGCCAACTAGCTCAATAGACTATCAATCGCGTCCTCCACTTTTTCAAATCCAAAGCGACTCCAAACCGCATCTTTTTGGGCTTGAATTTCGTTCAGTCCTAAATTTCCGATGCTTCCTAGGTGTGTGTGATTAAGCTCGCGTGAGCTGCCATTGAATTTTCCTGCCTCAATCATTTTGCCTACTTGTACATACGCTTCCCGGAATGGCATGCCTGCAACGACTAATTTATTCACCTCTTCGACGGAGAATAATAAGTCATATTTCGAATCTTTCAATAGATCAGCTTTGACCTGCATGTTGGAAACCATATACTGCGTGATTTCCAAGCAATCTTTGATTTCGTCGATGGCTGGCATCAACAATTCTTTGGTCAATTGGAATTCCCGGTGATAGCCAGAAGGCAAGTTGCTCATAAGCAATTGCATTTGGTTCGGAACTGCCTTGAGTTTATTCGATTTGCCACGTAATAATTCCGCGACATCGGGATTCTTTTTATGCGGCATGATCGAACTGCCAGTCGTTAGGGAACTTGGTAATTCGATAAAGCCAAAGTTTTGGGAGTTGTATAAACAGACATCCATCGCAAGCCGACTCAGCGTCGTTGCGATTTGGCTGATGGCGTTTAGTACATAAAATTCCGTTTTACCACGTGACATTTGGGCATTGACCACATTCACATGCGGCGCCTCGAAGCCTAATAAAACGGTCGTTAATTTCCGGTCTAAGGGAAAGGAAGAACCATATCCGGCGCCTGAACCTAATGGATTTTTATTGGCCAAACGAAATGCGGCCTCCAACAATTCTGCGTCTTCGACCAAGCATTCAGCATATGCACCAAACCACAATCCAAAAGAAGATGGCATCGCGATTTGTAAATGCGTGTAGCCAGGTAATAAATCGTTTTTATGCGCCTCGCTTTTGCTTACTAAAAGATCGAATAAATCCTCCACCGCGTCAGCGATTTCCATGATTTCAGCCCGCATGAATAACTTCAGGTCAACTAAAACTTGGTCGTTCCGCGAACGGCCCGCGTGAATTTTCTTTCCTAAATCGCCGAGTTTTTGCGTGAGTAAATATTCGATTTGGGAATGGACATCTTCCATGCCTTCTTCGATGACGAAGGTCCCAGCCTCGATGGTTTCTAGAATATTTTTTAACTCCACACAAAGCGGCTCTAATTCTGCAGCAGGCAATAGGCCCACATGCTCGAGCATGGTGATGTGCGCAAGCGAACCCATGACATCGTAGCGCGCTAGCTGCAAATCGTAAACAGGGTCATTCCCAATCGTGAATTGCTCAATGATTGCGTCCGTTTTTTGATTTTCTTTTTGCCAAAGTTTTGCCACGATCTTCTTAGATTAAGTGTGAAAGTAAATTTTGATAGGTTTGGATTCCTTGTTTCAGCTCCTCCAAATAAATAAATTCATCCGCCGTATGGCTTCTTCCGGAATGCCCTGGTCCGATTTTCACGGATGGGAAACTCATCAAAGCTTGATCCGAAAGGGTAGGAGACCCAAAAGTCGGCATTCCCAACGTAGCAGCTGCCGCGAGCACCGGATGTCCATCAGGTATTTTACTCGATTGCAAGCGGGTACTCCGAGGCGTTAATTCCGCTTGAACCAAACCACGTAAAATCTCGAGTACTTGTTCGAGTGAATAACATTCATTGACCCGACAGTCTATCGTATAGTGACATACGTCCGGTACCACATTATGTTGTTTTCCCGCATTAATCACCGAAACGGTGCATTTTACAGGTCCGAGTACCTGGGAGACCTCTGGAAATTCAAATGCCTTGATTTTACTAATATCTTCTAATGCCAAGTAAATCGCATTCACTCCTTCATTCCGCGCCGCATGCCCAGCCACTCCACGAACTTCCGCGTCAATCACCATCAATCCTTTTTCCGCAATGGCCAGTTGGCAATCCGTCGGTTCCCCCACAATCGCCCACGAAATCACCGGAAAATCGGCTGATTTTAAAACGGATTCAATACCGCCACTTCCTGAAATCTCTTCCTCAGCTGTTGCCGCTAAAACGAGGTTAAATGGCAGCTCTCGGTCGAAAAATGCACAAAAAACACTAATTAAGCACACTAAACTAGCTCCCGCATCATTACTTCCGAGCCCAAACATTTTCCCATCTTGGATGGTCGCCGCAAAAGGTTCATATGACCAAGAGGCATTCGGTTTGACGGTATCGTGATGGGAATTTAATAAAATGGTAGGCTTGGCTGCGTCGAATAAAAGATTCTTTGCCCAGACATTATGGCCAACGGTATGAGACGGAATATTTCTAGCACGCAAAAAATCCTGAATGATGGCAGCAGTTCCTTGCTCTTCCCGACTGAAAGACGAGCAGGCGAGAAGCTGGGCCAACAGGACTTTTGCATCAAGAAATTGTTGTTCCGTATACATCTAGGCTTGAATTAACGTGCCTTTATCGGGCTGTGAAACAAAATCTGCATGGCAAAGGCGGACGGTTTGAACGCCTTCGTCAATCGCTTTTAATGCATTTTCGAGCTTGGGAATCATACCTGCTGATACAATACCATCTGCCTTTAATTGCGTAAAATTTGCCTGATTAATCTGCGGAATCACCGAAGTATCGTCCGAGGGATCCCTTAAAACACCTTGCTTTTCAAAGCAATACGTGAGCGTTACATCGAAATGTGCGCCTAAGGCAATGGCCAACGCTTGTGCCATCGTATCCGCATTGGTATTTAATAATTGTCCCGAAACATCGGCTGTGATTGGGGCAAAAACAGGACTTAATCCTGCGCTGATCAAATTACGTAAACCTGCTGCATTGACGTGTTCAATATCGCCCACAAATCCATAATCAATAGGCACTGGATTTCTTTTTTTCGACACCACAAACCCGCCATCTGGCCCAGTTAAACCGATTGCATTGCATTGCAATGCTTGTAAGGATGCGACAATAGATTTATTAATCCAGCCCGCATACACCATGGTTACAATGCGCAGACTCTCCGTATCTGTTACACGGCGTCCATCGATCATCTGACTTTGAATCCCCAAATCTGCGGCCATGGATGTAGCGATTTTTCCACCTCCATGCACCAGTAATTTTGGCCCTGGCATCGAAGCAAAATTTGCTAAAAAGGAAGCTAAGGCCTCGGGGGCATCGATGATGTTCCCGCCAATTTTAACCATATGTAAGGCCTGCTTTTTCATTAAAATAAATAGGGGCTTTCTACCCGCATTTGCGACAATAAGATTTCTTTGATGACTGCTTGCGCCGCCCAAAGCCGATTTCCCGCTTGTTGGATTACGATCGAATTCTCCGAATCAATCACCGCATCATCCACGACCACATTCCGACGAACCGGTAGGCAATGCATGAATTTGGCATTATTGGTTAAATCCATCTTCGCTTTTGAGACCGTCCAGGCAGGATCGGAAGAAAGTATTTTTCCGTAGTCTGAATAGGAAGACCAGTTTTTCGCGTAGATGTAATCAGCGCCCACAAACGCTTCCTGTGGATCGTAGCAGATCTTCGCATTTCCAGCAAATTCAGGAGCTAATTCGTATCCCTTGGGATGGGCGATAGTAAAGTCGACATGCGCAATATTCATCCATTCCGCAAAGGAATTAGGAACACACTGCGGTAATGCTTTCACATGTGGCGCCCAGGTTAATACCACTTTGGGACGGTCCACTTGCTTTGTTTCCGTAATCGTAATCAAGTCGGTCAGCGACTGCAACGGGTGTCTCGTAGCTGATTCCAAACTAACAATCGGCTTGCCAGTATATTTGATGAATTGGTTAATTACCAATTCGGAATAATCTAAATCGCGATCGACTAAGCCCGGAAAACTCCGAACGCCCACGATATCGCAGTATTGACCAATCACGGCCGCGGCCTCCATCACATGTTCCGCCTTGTCGCCATTCATAATGACGCCTTCATTCATCTCTAATTGCCAGCCATCTGTACCCACATTCATCACCATAACTTCCATTCCCAAGTTTTGAGCCGCCTTTTGCGTAGACAAACGAGTCCGTAAACTGGAATTGAAAAACAACAAACCCATGGTTTTATTTTTGCCTATGTGCTTATCGGCATACGGAGATTTTTTCATCAACAAAGCCTCATTGACAAGTTTGTCGATGTTGTACGCGTCTTTAACGGAAGTAAAATGCTGCATATAAAGGGTGGTCTTGCGACCTTAGAATATTGGCAATCCGGTAAAATTACCATTTTTGCGAGATAAATGAAATTTATCGCAGGCGTTCCCACATGAACACGTCGATGGGATTTGGGCATTGAATCGTTTTTTTGTCGGTTTGCTGAAAATTATTTGCTTCTAAAACCCGCTGAGAAGCTAAATTTTCACAAGGCGTTTCTGCCCGAATAACCCGTAAACCGGAATCTTGAAATGCCCACTTACTCAATGTATCCACCGCCTCGCGCGCATATCCATGCCCTCGGTATTTTTGATCTAGCGCATAGCCAATTTCCGTCGTTCCTGCATCATCAGGCAATCCTGATAGGCCAATCCCCCCGATAGAGCAGGATGATTCGGTTAGGATTATTTCCCAATTTGTGTACCACATGAAATCCAACGGGAATTTATGGGTCATGGGTAGCCAAAAATTGACCATTGCATCATTCATTTCCTGAGCATAAAACTTTTCCAACATTAAGTTGTTAGGTTTCAAGTTCAATTCTTTTTCGAGCGCCTGACGACCCATTTGATGCCATTTTTTCAATAGACTATTGTCTAGCGGAATCAATTGCAGGCGTGAAGATTTCAATGAGATCATAAGGGCTTGTACAAATTGACCTACAAATTACCTGTTTTGGTCGCAAAATTAAAAGGTATACTAAATGTATGCAGATTTTTGTGACCGGAATTGATTGAAACGAATTATTGCCAAACTAAATTATATATGAAATACCTTTTTATTTTAATTACCAGCCTAATTACCGTCTTCACTGTAGATGCTCAAATTCCCGGAGGCTTCGGAATGGCACCAGCGAAAAAAGAAGCAGTTATTCCAGGAACTGCACAGGCCGCTCCTAAAGGATCAGCTAAGATTGTTGGATATCTATTAGATTCCACCGACAAAAAACCCGTTGAATTTGCTTCGGTTGCATTGATTAACAAAACGACAGGCCGACCAGTCGATGGGGCGGTTGCTGATCAAGTAGGTAAATTTACCATCAGTAAAGTAGCCGTAGGTGATTATAAATTAATCGTCTCGTTCATTGGCTACAATAGCAAAACGTTATTTGTTTCTATTTCTGCCAAAAATGACGACCAAGACTTGGGCGTGATTTCTATGGCATCTAGCACAAAAATGTTAGAAGAGGTAACTGTGGAAGGACAGCGCGCCTTGATCGAAGAACGTGTCGATCGTACCGTGTACAATGCGGAAAAAGATGCAACAAACCGCGGCGGTGACGCAACGGATGTATTGAAAAAGGTTCCGATGTTATCGGTGGATTTGGATGGAAATCCTTCTTTACGTGGTTCTACCAACGTGAAGGTGTTAATCAACAACAAGCCTTCAACGATCATGGCGTCTAGTTTATCAGATGCCTTGAGACAAATTCCTGCAGATATGATTAAGACGGTTGAAGTAATTACTTCGCCATCAGCACGTTATGATGCAGAAGGTTCTGCGGGTATCATTAATATTGTGACAAAGAAGAATACTTTACAAGGTTTGACGTTGAATTTAGATACAAGTGCTGGTTACCGAGGGTCTAATTTGTCCTTAAATGGTAACTTCAGAAATAAAAACTGGGGTCTTTCTTTGGGAGGTTTCGGTCGTTCGGAATACAATGTGAACGGAAAGTTTGAAAGTACGCAAATCACAAACGCAGCTAATGGAGTTCGTAATACCAACATTCAAACAGCTGAAACGCGTCGCGAAGGTATTTTCGGAAACTACCAATTGGGTTTTGATTGGGATATCAACAAGTACAATTCCGTGACTTCAAGTGTGCGTTTTGGTTTACGTAATGGAAATAACTGGCAAGATGGTTTGTCACAGATTCGTAACGATAAGTTGTTTAGCTTACGTAACACGAACGCCTTGGATCAGTCGGCCAACGTCGATATCAATATCGATTACACGAAAACGTTTGCCAAAGCGCAAAAAGAATTTTCGGTATTAACGATGTTTAGTCGGAACAACCGGACGAACGATTTTTATAACTCGATCTTGAATCCAAATTCTACGATGAGTGAAATCATGAGTTCGATCAAAAACGTGAATGATTCGTACAATCAAGAGGCGACGATTCAAATGGATTATCAAACGCCAATTAATAAAATGTCCATGGTTGAGTTTGGTGCCAAAGCCATCTCACGTGATGTGACTTCAGATTATGCGTCGTTTACAGGAGACAAGAACGGAATCTACACGCCGGTAAATAATTTAATTTTACCAAGTAACGTATTCGATTACAACCAAAGCATTTGGTCAGCGTATTCGTCTTACACCTTGACGACTAAAAATAAGTGGTCAATCAAAGCAGGTGCACGTTTTGAGCAAACAGACATTACAGCGAGCTTCTTGAAGAACGAAGGTCAAAATACGAAGATCCCTCCATATGGTGTTTTAGTACCAAGTTTCAATATGTCTAAATCGTTCAAGTCAGGTACGTGGAGATTTAGTTATAACCGCCGTATTCAACGTCCAGGTATTCAAAACTTAAACCCGAATATCAACGCGACAAACCCATTGAATATTTCGCAAGGAAATCCAAATTTGGAGCCTGAGTTTACCAATAACTACGAAGTTTCGTACAGTAAATTCATCAAGCAGACTTACATTTCTTCGTCATTCTTCATGCGTAATACCACGGGAGCGATCAGTAACATTCGTACCGTTTACGGAGATACGGTGAAAACCACAGCCATGAACATTGGTAATGAAGATGCGTATGGGGTGAATATTAACTTGAACGTAAATCTATCTAACAAATTGATGTTAGGTGGTGGCGGTGATTTGTCTTACATGGTATTGGCGAATAATGTTGCCGATAAAATGTTGTCAGCTCGCAATGAAGGTTTGCAATCAAACTTCCGTGTGTTTGGTAACTACAATATCGGTAACGGATGGGGTGCGCAAGTGTTCTCATTCTATCGTGTGAATCAAATTCAATTGCAAGGATCTCAAGGGGGCTTTGGAATTTACAGCCTAGGCTTTAGAAAAGACTTTAAGAACAAAAAAGGAAGTTTAGGTTTTGGTGCTGAAAACTTCTTTACACCAAACGGTTTTGTGATTCGTAGCGAGACGAAGACGCCAACGATTGACCAACAGTCAAAAAATACGTTGCGTAACATGAACTTTAAAATCAATTTCACGTACCGAATCGGTAAGATGACTTTTGGTCCTACGAAAAAGAAGAAGTCGGTGAATAATGACGATACCAAAGGTGAAGGTGGTGGCGATGCCGCTCCAGCATCTCCTGCACCAATGGGTATGCCAGGCATGCGTATGGGTGGCGGAGGCGGAGGCTTCGGCGGACCTCGCTAGAAATATTTCTAAATAGATTGCAAAAAAAAGGAGACCCATTATGTGGTCTCCTTTTTTATTTCTGTCTTTCGATGGTATAGGATAATAAATCCCCGAGCGAATCTCGGTAGTTGGATTCAGGGAATTGAGCCAAAATGCTTCTGGCTTCCTGGGCAAACGCATGCATCTTCGCTGTCGCATAAGTCAAGCCTCCAGTTGATTTAACAAACTCGATCACCTCGCGTACTTTCTTCGGGTTCTCCGAATCGTTTTTAATCGTATTGATCATGAATTTCCGTGTTGACCTATCCGTGTTTTGCAAGGCATAAATCAGCGGCAACGTCATTTTCTTTTCTTTGATGTCAATGCCTAGCGGCTTTCCAATCTCCGCATCCCCGTAATCAAACAAGTCATCTTTGATCTGAAATGCGATTCCCACTTTCTCGCCAAACTCAGTAGCTAAAGCCACATATTTTTCATCCGCTTTAGTCGACTGTACACCCACGGCACAACAAGCTGAAATCAACGTAGCCGTCTTTTTACGAATAATGTCAAAGTAAACATCTTCGGTAATATCTAATTTTCGTGCTTTCTCAATTTGCAGTAATTCTCCCTCCGCCATCTCGCGTACTGCGGTAGACACGGAGGTCAACAAATCAAAATCCTTGTGATCAACCGAAAGCAAAAGTCCTTTCGAGAGCAGGTAGTCGCCTACCAAAACCGCAATTTTATTTTTCCAAACGGCATTGATGGAGAAAAAACCCCGACGATAATCCGATTCATCCACGACGTCATCGTGCACTAAAGTTGCTGTGTGTAATAGTTCGATTAATGCGGCCCCGCGATGGGTTTTCTCGGAGATTTCGCCCACCGTCCCTGCCATCAAAAACACGAACATCGGACGCATCTGCTTGCCCTTGCGTTGCACGATGTAATTCATGATCGTATCGAGCAACATGACCTTGGTCTTCATGAACTGCCGAAACTTACCTTCAAATGCCTTCATGGGTTCCGCAATGGGCGCCTGAATGGAGGAGATGGAATAGGGCATATTTTCGTGGAAGAGCCTAGTAGGTGGCGTTATAATTTGTGTAAATTTAACCACTTATTGGAATAAATTGTTTCCGCTCCGCTAAATAAACTAAAATATATGAGCAAGATATTAGTCCTCGCTGGAGGGTCCGTCAAAGGTGCTTTTCAGGCCGGCGCCATCAAAGCTTTGGCCGAGCAAGGATTTCAACCCGACGCGATTTATGGAATTTCAGCAGGGAGTTTGAATGCGGCATATTTGGTGAATCGGATAGGCCAACAAGCCTTAGCGACAGGACATGTTTCTTTCGCCCAAGCGGCAGGTGATTTATGGGATTTTTGGGAGACGCGCATCACGAGCCCAGATAGCTTATCTAAACCCTTGTCTATTTTCGAATTGGGTTGGTCCGCACTGAAGAAAAAGTTTAAAGGTTTAGTCTCTACACAACCTTTGCGCACGCTGCTCGAAGAAGAGTTGAGCCCTCGTAATTTAAATGCCAGTCCCGTCGCACTGAAAATAGGCGCGGTGAATGTCATCGATGGAGGAATGCATTATGTTGATCCCAGTGAGGAGGCATTTTTTGACTATTTGATGGCCTCATCTGCCATTCCTATTTTGATGCCAGTTGTCCAAATCAACGGCGAAGCCAGGCGAAGTTTTTTAGACGGAGGTTTACGCGATGTGACACCCATTCGAAAAGCGCTCGAAGACGGCGCCACGGAAATTGTCTGTGTAAGTTGTCACCCCGAAACCATCGAAGGTGGTATGTTTGATACCGGTGATTTATTGGCCCTCGTGGACCGGGTCATGGACATCGCCGTTAACGAAATTCTAAATGCTGACCTGCGCGAAACCATGTTAATCAACAGTACCTTACCCATCGATGGATCACCTCAGGCCGAGGGGCCATTTACAGGTTTCCAGCGCGTAAAAATCAAGAACATTCGACCTATTCAGCCCTTGACTGTGGACATGCAGCATTTCACTAAATTAGATATTCGGCGGATGCTCGAAGTAGGTTACGCCGTCGTGAAAAGTCAGGCATAAAAAAAGCCCGATCGATGACCGGGCTTGGGTTGTGGTTTACACCGACATGATATCTTTCTCTTTGTCCGTAAAGATTTGGTCAATTTTGGAGATAAATCCGTCTGTGATTTTTTGAATCTTATCTTCACTGGCTTTGATTGCATCTTCCGATACACCATCGCCTTTTAATTTCTTGATGCTGTTGTTGCCATCTTGGCGTGCATTCCGAATGTTGATTTTCGCCACCTCAATCTCCTGCTTTACCCGCTTTACTAAATCGCGACGACGCTCTTCTGTCAACGGTGGAATGGCTAAACGAATTAACTCGCCGTCATTCATGGGATTTAAACCCAAACTTGAATTGCGAATCGCCTTTTCGATTTCACCAAAAATCCCTTTTTCAAAAGGTTTGATGGCAATCGTACGCGCATCAGGAGTTGTGATAGACGCCGCACCTGAAATAGGCGTAGGCATGCCGTAGTAATCGATCATCAATCCATCCAGCATCGACGTACTCGCTTTTCCAGCTCTAATTTTAGATAACTCAATGTTCAAGTGCTTAATCGCACCGTCCATGGTCTCTTGCGTTGCTTCAATAAAAAACTCTAATTCTTCCATGTTGTATTAACTAATTAACGTGCCCACATCCGCACCAGACACTAAATCTGCCAAATTTCCTGGCTTATTCATGTCAAAAACAATGATCGGTAAATTATTTTCTTGGCATAAAGTAAATGCCGTTGTATCCATAATCTTCAAGCCTTTTTGAATCGCATCCGAAAAGCTTAATTGGGTAAATCGAGTAGCCGTAGGATCTTTTTCTGGATCCGCCGTGTACACACCATCCACACGCGTACCCTTTAAAACCACATCCGCTTCCACCTCAATTGCACGCAACGAGGCTGTGGAATCCGTCGTGAAATACGGGTTACCCGTACCTGCGCCGAAAATCACAATACGGCCTTTTTCGAGGTGACGAATAGCACGCCGACGAATAAATGGTTCGCAGACCGCTTCTACCTTTAAGGCAGTCATCATGCGCGTATATAATCCTTGTTTTTCTAAAGCAGCTTGAACAGCCATCCCATTGATTACGGTGGCTAACATACCCATGTAATCTCCTTGCACGCGGTCAATGCCCGCTTTGGCAGCACTCGCACCACGGAAAATATTTCCTCCGCCGATCACAATCGCTACTTCTACCCCTAAATCATGTACCTTTTTAATTTCTGCGGCGTATTGACCTAAAATAACCGGGTCAATCACTTCATCTTTTGTCGATAATGCCTCGCCAGAAAGCTTCAAGAGGATACGTTTGTATTTAGTTTCTTGCATGGAAAAAGGGTGTTTGTCGTGATTTGTGCGGTGCAAATTTAGAAAATTTATTCGCTATTTGGTAAAATTTTCAGCCTGATCTTTTGCCGCCGCTAATTTCCACCACGGCAAATACGGTTGGTCATGATGCTCATAATGATAGCCAAAGAAATAACAGGAAATAAATGCCCATACATGATTCCGGGACTGACTCCGTGACTGTGTTTTATTTCCCGGTGTATGCTCCCCGCGATGTGGCAAATACGTCCCAAAAATAAACAATTGAAGCGTACTCAAAATCGCTGGCAATTCCCAGAAAAGGATCAAATTCCACATCGGAATCCATAATTTCAAAATATTGTAGGTAATGGCCATCGCGAGGACTTGTTGCCACGTCACATACTGCCACATAAACTTAAACCACCATACAAAAAAATTACCCTGATGCACATCCGGGTCACCCGCCGTATTCACATGGGCATGATGCTCATGATGTTTCTTGCGCAAAACCGTGTAGTTGTTGAAGGCAAATAAAATCGTGCAGAACCGACCAATCGCATTATTTACAACAGGATATTCCACGCTAACTACACCATGAATCGAGTCGTGAGACGTGATGAACAAACCGGTATATAAATGCATTTGAATCAGAATGCCCAGGTAGGTCCAGGGGCTGGCGGGATCGAAAGGCCGACTGAGCAAATAGGCCAAATGGGCAAACCACAAGGTCACTAGCAAAATGCCCCAACATATTCCCTTGAATTTTTTTAAATTGCCCATGATTAATTGATGACTTCAAAATTAATACAATTAAAGATGAAAATTGTTTCCATTCTGATATTCATTCTTTCACTTTCCACTGCCACCTACGCCCAAAAGACTTTTTGCAATCCGATGAATTTGGATTACGGGTTTACACCCATCCCTAATTTTTCAGAGCAAGGGCGTCACCGGGCCACCGCAGATCCGGTCATTGCCTATTTCAAAGACCAATATTATTTGTTCTCAACCAACCAATGGGGCTATTGGGTCAGTGATGATTTAGTGGATTGGAAATTTATTTCACGTAAATTTTTACAACCCTACAACAAGGTGTACGATGAATTATGTGCACCAGCCACCCTCGTGTTAGGCGATAGTTTATTGGTCATCGGGTCCACTTATGAGAAAAATTTCACCTTGTGGTATAGCCAAAAACCCCAAACCGATACCTGGAAAGAAGCCGTTCATGCTTTCACCGCCGGAGCTTGGGATCCCGCATTCTTTGAAGACGACGACAAACGCGTTTATTTATATCACGGGTCCAGCAATTTTTACCCGATGTATGGGCAGGAAATCGACCGAAAAACACTTCAGCCCATCGGCGAGCGCCATGATTTAATTCGTTTACATGATGATGTACATGGCTGGGAGCGATTTGGTGAATACCAAGACAACACGTTCCTAAAACCCTTTATGGAAGGTGCCTGGATGAATAAATACAAAGGAAAATATTACCTGCAATACGGCGCGCCGGGTACGGAGTTTTCAGCGTATGGAGATGGGGTGTATACGGCCGACAAGCCTTTCGGGCCATTTACCTATCAAGCACATAATCCGTTCTCGTTTAAGCCGGGTGGATTTACACGCGGGGCGGGGCATGGGGCCACATTTGAAGGGCGTTATGGAAATTGGTGGCATGTGTCCACGATTACAATTGCGGTGAAAAATAGTTTTGAACGCCGACTAGGTTTATGGCCAACGGCTTTCGACGCGGATGGAATATTGTATACGAATACGGCATATGGCGATTATCCACATCGGATGCCTACAACGCGCACCGAAAATCCACGTGATTTATTCACGGGCTGGATGCTCTTAAATTACAACAAACCCGTGCGCGTGTCATCGAGTTTGCCGGGCTACGGGGCAAATTACGCGGTGGACGAACAAATGAAAACGTACTGGTCGGCGCGGTCTGCGAAGCCCGGTGAATTCATCGAGTCTGATTTAGGCGCGGTTTCCACCGTGCGTGCGATTCAAGTAAATTACGCTGATCAAGATGTAGACTCCTCTTTTCTAGGTAAGATCAATGGTATTTACCATCAATACGTCATCGAATACAGTGTGGATGGGAAACGCTGGACTATAGCCGTAGATAAATCAAAAAACAAAACCGATGTGCCGCATGATTACATCGAATTAGCCAAACCGATTGAAGCGCGCATTATCCGTTTGACGAATCGCCACATGGCGGCAGGTAAATTTGCGATTAGCGGTTTGCGTGTTTTCGGTTTAGGGCATGATGAAAAACCGTCAACGGTGAAAGATTTACTTGTTTTACGTGGCGATCATGACAAACGCAGTGCGTGGTTGAAATGGGGTCATGTAACAAATGCGACTGGTTATGTGATCTATTCGGGCATCGCGCCAGATAAAATGTATACGTCGGTGCAGGTATTCGGGGCCAACGAATATTACTTCAAATCCATGGATAAAGACCGTACGTATTATTTCCAAATCGAAGCGTTTAATGAAAATGGAATCGGAACGCGCGGGCCGATAATTAAGTCGGAGTAAGAATTTCTGCCCCCACGGCACAGGCCAAGCAGCGTTTCTTGGCACAGTAATTTTTATGCCATTGGAGCGCGGCTTGCGAGTCGCCTGCATGCCGCAAGGTCGTATTTAGTGAAGTAAATTTCCGCGTAATCACATTGTTTTCCGCCTTGAGCTCCCTAAGCCAGCGCCGCGCTTTTTCTGCATAAATAGAGGTACTCTTACTTGTAGAATAGGCAAAAAGCAATGGAATGAGGGTATTCATACAAATGGATTCAAAGGCTCCTTGACCCAAGCGGGTTTGATGGGTGCTACTCGTTTTACCGAAATGCGTGTGGGTCGCCCAGTAGTCAATCGTGGGAATTTCAAAGAGCTGGCGCAGTGTTTTCAAATCCTGCATTTCGAGCAGGAGGGAAATCAACGAACAGTTGGATCTAACCACCTCCGCAAATTGCGCGAGTCTGATACTCGGAAAATTCGACGGGCGGAGGCGCAATAATTTCCAGTCGGTGATATGCAGGTAGTTTGCTTCCCAGCCATGCTTCTTTTTCAAATGAATGTATTCACGCCGCAGTTCCCATTGGTAGGCATCGTGGACAGGTTCTTCCAATAAACCCGCTAAACCAAACAGCGCTGCCTCGACGGCATAAGGACGATCGCGGTAACGCAAGATGAGTTTGAGTGGACAATTTTGAGCCAGTCGTAGCATCGGTTCTGCATTGAGTGAAAAGCCAAAGGACTTCGCGAGTGACTGGTAACATGTTTCCTCCCAATCGTAGCCAGTGGCTTGTAACAAAGTCGTGATATGTGCCTGTTTTTCGAGGAGGCGCTCCTCGAGGCAACGGTCGAGCATTTCTTGTTTGGTTGCCTGTGCGATGCTCGGGAAAAATGCGGCGCAGGCGAGTTCACCTGATGTCGTGTTTAAGATGGCGGTTTGGGAAACCCAGGTGGATAAGCAGAAGGTTGGGATTTGCTGTTCATTCACATAGCTGATCTCCCGGTCATGTTCCCAGACGACGTGCAAAATGACATTTTCATAACTCTGGTCGGTGTGATGCCCATGTACATTCCAATCGGATGCGCGCACATGCAACTCCACGGCACCCACCCACAGCAGGTCGTTAATCCTAATTTTGGCTTGTTGGAAATCTGCCCCCGCATGCCTATTCTCGATCCCGGGATGCAAAATGTGTACCTGATCGCCGTTTGTGAGGGATAAGGATTTACTGGAAAATTCCTGATTTTTCCAGAGGTAGGCCATGGTGAGCTCGTTCATCGTTTGTGCTTGGATGAACGAATGTACGGGCTCTTTTAATCAGGTTTTTGGTAAATGTAAAAACGCGAAAAGCTTATCAGTTTTTTGATTTATTGACCAAATAAATACCGGCCAATAAGACGAACATGGACGCGACTTGCAGCATATAAATGGCTTCTCCATCCACGAAACCCCAACCTAATGCGACGATGGGAATCATGTAAGTGACCGAGCTGGCGATGATGGCGCTGGTCCATTTGATGATTTGGTTGAAGGCCAGCATCCCGATGGCTGAGCCGAAAAGACCTAAAGCCATCGCCGCGATGAATGACCACAGGTGTTCTTGATCCAGTGGAAGGCTAAAGAATCCCGTGTAAATCAATACGCCGAGCGCCAATGGACCGATCACCATGAAAATACCCGCGGTGGAAGTCAAGGGATGCATATCGCTCAAACGGGTTTTGACAATGTGCATGTTGATGCCATACAAGAACGTCGCTAATACGACCCAAAGCCCATGGATGTTAAAATCTATATTCAATCCTTGGCCAGCAAACAAAAGTCCTAGACAACCTGCGAGTCCCACTAAAATCCCAGTCATTTGCTTCCAAATGAAGGGTTGGGCGAAAAATGCGATGCCGATAAATAGCGTAAAAAGTGGGGTAAAGGCATTGAGCATACCCGATAAGGCACTGGAAAGGTGTTGGCCGGCGATCGCAAACAACATCGCAGGAATCAAGTTGCCCGTCAGACCTGCGAGCAAAAATGAGCTCGTATGTTTTTTCTCCATGTATTTGAACCGCTTCAAAAAAATGGGGAAGAAGAAGAGGCTGGCGGAGCAGATGCGCAGTGCGCCTACTTGCAGGGCCGAATAATGAACGAGTGATTTTTTAACGAGGATAAATGAGCTGCCCCAAATCAAAGCCAATGCCAAAATAGACAGGAAAATAATAAGTGTTGATTTTTTATTCTCCGGCATAATGCATGGCAATTTCGTGTAGGGTTTCTTTGATTTCTTCGAGTGAATAGCTCGTAACCAGTTTCATTCGGAATGGTTTGAAATGGTCCATGCCGCGGAAATAATTCGAATAGTGGCGGCGCATTTCGACGATGCCGCCATGGTTACCTTTCCAACGAATTGAAAAGTCCAAATGTGACTCACAAACGGCGATGCGTTCCTCTAGGCTAGGTGGTGCTAAAAACTCACCTGTGGCCAAATAATGTTTGATTTCGTTGAAAATCCACGGATAACCGATGGATGCCCGACCGATCATGATGCCGTCCACGCCGTATTTGTCCCGGTATTCGAGGGCTTTTTGAGGTGAATCGATATCGCCATTACCGAAAATCGGAATTTTGATGCGGGGATTTTCTTTGACCTTGGAGATTAACGTCCAGTCGGCCTCGCCCTTGTACATCTGCACGCGGGTCCGACCGTGAATCGTTAATGCTTGAATGCCAATATCCTGTAAACGTTCCGCAATTTCCTCAATGTTTTTCGTGGAGTCATCCCAGCCGAGGCGCGTTTTCACGGTCACGGGTAGGTGGGTAGCTTTGACAACGGCTTGCGTCATCGCGACCATTTTGGGAATATCTTGTAGGAGTGCGGCTCCAGCTCCGCGGCAGGCGACTTGTTTAACGGGGCAACCGTAATTAATGTCGATTAAATCGGGGCTAGCTTTGGTGGCAATTTCCGTGCAGGAAGCCATCGTCTCGATGGAACTGCCAAATAACTGGATGCCGATCGGTCTTTCGTATTCGAAAATATCTAATTTTTGAACGCTTTTTGCGGCGTCACGAATGAGGCCTTCCGAAGAAATAAATTCGGTGTACATCAAATCTGCCCCATTTGCTTTACAAACTGCACGGAATGGAGGGTCTGAGACGTCCTCCATGGGGGCAAGAAGTAAAGGAAATGAGCCTAGCTCGATGTTGCCGATTTTTACCATGCTGTTTAAAAATTGTGTAAATTTACGACCATTATGCAAGAAAACCAGTATTCAGGGCCAACTCGTTGGTTTGGCCTCGCTTCGAACCTCTTAAGTCTCTTTGGTTTTTTCCTCTTGGGAAGCTTTTTGGGACAGTTTTTTGGATTGCTTGCGGTGGTGGCCATTTTGGAATTGCCCACAACCGATGTAAACCAGTTTCAGAAATTACTTATTGACTTCATTGCGCATCCGCAAAAGTATGGAAATGCCTTTCATGGCATGATGGCCTTGCAGTGGTTTTCGGCCTTATTCACGTTCGTTTTGGGTCCTTGGGCCTATTTATCATTTGTGGAGAAGCGTTCGATTTTGGAATTAAATCAGGGAGAAACACCTCGATTTCAGATCTTTATTTGGGCTGTTTTGACGGTTTTGGTATCCATGCCTTTCATGGAATATGTCATTCAGTGGAATGAAAACATCGTGTTGCCGGCGGGATTTGAGGGGGTGGAACAGTGGATGAAATCGTCGGAAAGTAGTTTAGCGGAATTGACTAAATTTTTATTGAATTTCCAGTCGGACATGGACTTCGCTATGGCCATTATGGTCATTGCTGGGATCGCGGCGCTAGGTGAGGAGATCTTTTTCCGAGGGGTGTTGCAGTCGATGTTTGTTCGGTATTTCGGCAATAAGCATGTGGCTATTTGGGTGGCCGCGGCGATCTTTAGTTTCATACATTTCCAGTTTTATGGATTTTTCCCACGCATGTTTTTGGGTGCGTTTTTTGGGTATTTATATGTGTGGTATGGAAGTATTTGGGTGCCGATTTTGGCACACTTCTTCAATAATGCATGGACGCTGACGATGCATTATATGTATCAAAAGAAAAGTATTTCAATCAATCCGGAGCAGTTAGGTTCGGAGATTCCTTGGTGGTCGGCCGCCCTATCCGTGGTATTGATCGTGTTTTATTTACGTAGATTGTACCTTTTGCGGACAGAAGAATCATGAAAGACTGGGTCAAAATCGCGGAATCGCGCACGGGAATCGATTTAGAAATGGACAAAGCATTGCTTTGGGAGCAGGCGGAGATTCGCGCCGTGGTATTGAACCAGAAAGTGAGTGCCTATGATTTAGGGAATTGGGAATTGTATGTACATGTGGAGGATGAAGTGGAGGCGAGAACTTTAGTCGTGAAATAATATGGGATTACGTCAAATGTCAAATTTACAACAACGGATTATCGCCGCGCTGATTGGCGTCCCGATTTTGTTGTTTTGCATCATTTATTCAGATTACACGTTTTTGGGCTTGTTCTTGATCATCGGGGCATTAGCCCAGTTGGAATTTTACAAGCTGGTGGGCAGCATGGGTGACAACCTACCCTTGACCTTTTACGGAACATTTTGCGGCATTGTATTGCATTTATTGACCTTCTTTATTGAAAAGGGGGATGTGGCGTATCAGAATTACTACATACTCTCACCCTTATTGACGCTGATTTTTTTCATCAAATTATATAAGTCTAAAGATGAAAAGCCGTTTAAAAACATTGCTTACACGTTTTTAGGCATTATTTACGTCGCACTACCCTTTGCGTTGTTGACCGTTTTAGCCTTTATCAAGGATGAAAAATATGACCCCAACATCGTGATGGGTTGTTTGTTTTTGTTGTGGGCGAGTGATTCGGGGGCGTATTTTGCGGGGACGAAATTTGGCAAGACGAAATTATTTGAGCGTGTATCCCCGAAGAAATCCTGGGAGGGAAGTATTGGTGGTTTGGTGACAGCGATGGTGGTGGCTACACTGTTAGGAAATTATTTTACGAATTACACCGCGTTTCAGTGGTATGCGATTGGGATTATTATTGTGGTCGCGGGAACGTATGGAGATTTGGTGGAATCGTTGTTTAAGCGCAGCATCAACATTAAAGATTCGGCGGATACGATTCCGGGTCATGGTGGATTTCTGGATCGTTTCGATGGTTTGTTACTTTCTATTCCATTTATTATAACATTTCTAAAATTAGTTCGTTAACGAATTTTAATGTTTCGTCAATCGTAATTTGACTTATCTTGCAAGATGTTTAGTCGGTGTATACTTTGTCTTCTGATCTTCGTCTCTTTCTCGAGTCGTCTCTTTGCCCAAGGGCAGGACAAAACCGTATTATTCAATGCCCGTGTCGTTTCATCCACCAATTCTGAGTATTTGCCTTTAGCATATGTCTACAATCCAGCGGCTGGTCGGGGCGCGTTAAGTGATAATTTCGGTCAAGTAGATCTATTGGTTTTTCCGGGGGATAGTTTGGTATTCACGTACATTGGGTATAAGCCGAAGTATTATGTGATTCCGCGGAAGACGGATGTGGTGCATCAGGCGATCATTGAGATGCAGGAGGATAATAAGATGTTGTCGGAGGTGAAGGTTTTTTTACATGCCAATGAGGACGAATTCAAGAAAGCCTTTTTGAGCATGAAAGTGCGTGATGAGCGTCAAAAGCGGATATTGGCCGATAATTTAGAGCAGTCGAAGTTGAACGTTTTTGCGTTGCAGGCGGGGATGGGGGCGAGTGCCAATTTTAGAAATTTCTCAGACATGATGGTTTCTTCTCAGGCGAATCGAACATTTTTTGCGAGTCCGATGCTCGCCTTAACGAATCCTTTTGCGTGGATGAGTTTTATTAAATCGGTCAAAAATGGAGATCTGAAGCGGAAGGATTGGAAGCCAGCTTTTGAGATTCAACCGAAGCAGGTGATTTCGCCTTCGCAGTTTATGCGGGATTTGAATCGGAAGTAAAGGGCGGCAGGCAGTTTACCCCCTTCGCTGAAATCCAATCACCGCCAGCATCCTGCCCGTAGTCCCGTTCTCTTTCCGGTGTGAATAGAACACATCGTTATTCGCCACCGTGCAATAGTTAGAAATTTCAATTTGGGTAATGCCTAAATCGCGCAATTGCGTGGCATTTGCCAACTTTAAATCCACATGCCAGCGCGTGCCCCGCTTTTCCTTAGATTCAAATTGCTCCGCGACTTCATCACCCACTTCGAAATGCTCCAGGCTGATGCAAGGTCCAATGTACGCTAAGATATCTGTGGGATTTGATCCGCTGGCCATCATGGCGGAGGCCGTTTTGGAAACGATTTGGGCGACGGTGCCTTTCCAACCGGCATGAATGGCCGCGACAGAAAACCGCACCGGATCTGCCAATAATATCGGGCAGCAATCCGCGATGCCCACACCGGCGATAATACCCTGCTCGGACGTCAAAACAGCATCAAAACCTGTCTGATACCCCGCGCAAGAGGTCGTCCAAATTTCAGAACCATGCACCTGATAGGAGCGAGCTAGTGATTCAGGCGCTATGCCTAAATCTGAACAAAAAAGCGAAAGATTTTGAGTGATGGTCGATGGATCATCGTCCGTATGCACCCCTAAATTTAATGATTGATACGCTTGTAAACTCACTCCGCCGTGGCGAGTCGAAACACCCGCCACGAGCTGAGGAATGTGTTTGAAAATATTAGGTCGAATGACCCGACTATGCGTCATAACTTAATCCATACTGCTTCAATACCTCATCCGGAACACCATTCCATTGATTCGGGGTATTGCCTTTGTAATCTAAATCCGCGATGCCCATCTTCGACGTATAAAATCCAGTCGCCGTTAAATTACGCATCAAGGTAAAGAAACTCACGCCCTGCGATAAATGCTTCGGTGCCGTTTCCGGATAAGCGATATCATCCACGATGTTGATACGTTGTGCCGCGGTAATCTCTGTAAATTTCTTGCCAAAACGCTTGTTAGACTCCGAGTCCAGCCAACGTAATCCACCGCGCATCGGTGTCTTGAACTCCGGCTTATCTTTCACAATGAATTCGATGAATGCCGTTACGCCCGATTGCGACGCACTACCCGATTTCTTATCAGCCGGAATGATGATGTCCGACAAGATTGTAATCGTATCCAATTCATGTTTGTTCAAAAATACTTCCGCCTGTAAGCGGGCTTCCATTTCTGCCTCTTCTTGCGTCCGACCGTTTGGTCTTTTCACTGCAGTTTTGCCTAATTCTAAATTTTCAATCGCCTTTTCATCGGGATTGAATACGGCTAAGCCCAACGAACTTAAGCCCATATTTTTTAAATAGTCTCTTCTTTTCATTATAGGTTGCCTTTTTTACGTTGATCAATAATGTACTCCGATGTCCGTAGCGATAATGCCAAAATCGTCCACGTCGCATTTTTATCTCCCTGAGAAACAAATGGCGCCGCATCCGCGACAAATAAATTCTTCACATCATGTGCTTGGCAATTTGAATTCAATACCGAGGTATTCTTATCATTACCCATACGCGCCGTGCCCACTTCGTGGATGATACGTCCTGGATCCGCCAAACCATAATTATTTTCCGCACCCGGCTTTTTGCCCATCGGCTCACCACCCATCGCATGGATGATTTCCTCAAAGGTATCCTGCATGTGCTTCGCTTGTTTCACTTCGTAATCCGCCCATTTGTAATGGAAACGTAACACCGGAATACCGTATTTATCTACCACATTCGGGTCGATTTCACAGTAATTGTCCTCACGAACAACCGGTTCCCCACGTCCTGCAAAATTCACATACGCTCCGTAGAACCTGCGGTAATCTTCTTTCAAGGTTGCACCATATCCACCCGCTGCCTTTTTCAAACCATCACGTGTGAAGTTCTCGCGGCCGTTTAGGCCTTCGATGCCCCAACCAAAACCGTAACTTGGCATACCCATACCTCCACCATATTCGATGTGGTAACCACGAGGGAAATCTAGTTTGGAGTTGTCTAACCACCACGGCGTGTAAATGTGCATACCACCCACACCATCTTCATTGTAACGTTTTCTGTCAAACAACTTCGGAATGATCGCCGAACGAGATGCACCCGTCGAGTCATTTAAATATTTACCTACCACACCACTCGAATTAGCTAAACCATTCGGGAAGCGAGAACTTTTGGAATTCAATAATAAACGAGCTGTTTCACCCGCACTAGCAGCCAAAACAACAATCTTACCGCGTACGGTATATTCTTGCATCGTACCTGTGTGGATATACGAAACGCCAGTCGCTAAACCCGTTGCCGGATCTGTCGTTACCTCACGCGCCATCGCGAACGGCAACATTGTTAAATTACCCGTTGCTGCAGATGGTTTAATCAATACCGAAGAGGAAGAGAAATCCGCGTAGGCCGAACACCCACGGTTGCATTGGCCGCAATAAAAACATTGGCCACGCTCATTGTTGATGGGTTTTGTCAACATCGACATCCGGGAAGGATAGGTCGGGATACCTAAGGCTTTATTCGCCTTTTTAATCATTAACTCGTGCAAACGAGGTTGCGGAGGAGGTAAGAAATAACCATCCGGGTTATTGCGCAAGCCTTCGTTTGTACCGAAAACCCCAATCAATTTATCTACTTTATCGTAATACGGTTTGACATCGTCATAGCCAATCGGCCAGTCATCACCCAATCCATCAATACTTTTTCTTTTAAAATCATCCGGTCCAAAACGCAAGGAAATACGTCCCCAGTGGTTCGTACGGCCACCCACCATCCGCGAACGGAACCAGTCGAATTTGGTGCCATCTTTTCGTGTGTAGGGTTCTCCTTCGATATCCCAACCGCCATAAGCGGCATCAAAATCACCAAAATTACGTAGTGAAGAACTTGAACCGCGGCGCAATGACTCGTAAGGCCATTTCATTTGGGTCATGTCTTTGGGGTCAGCTGGGTCGAACGGTTGGCCTGCTTCCAACACACAAACTTTGGCTCCCGCCTTCGTTAATGTATGTGCTGCCATTCCTCCTCCGGCTCCAGAACCCACAATCACCACGTCGAAAACTTCTTGTTGGGATTGAATGTAAATAGACGAATTAATCATAGTTATTGATAAGGTTTTAAAGAATGGTAAATGTATAAAATTTGACTTATTTTTGTTTTCATTAGCGACAAAAATTTTGGCCAAAAAATTACCCGATGGGCAAGAACCTTTGAAAAAAGGAGAGACCCCACTTTCCAGACAGTTTAATCAAATCAAAGCCAAATATCCGGGTGCTATTTTGCTATTCCGGGTAGGTGACTTTTATGAGACGTTTGGCGAAGATGCGGTCAAGGCTTCCAAAATTTTAGGGATCACGCTGACACGCCGGAATAACGGCAATGCCGATGATCATTTAGCGGGATTTCCGCACCATTCCTTAGATACCTATTTACCCAAATTAGTACGTGCCGGCCAGCGTGTAGCCATCTGTGACCAGTTGGAGAATCCAGCCGAAGCCAAAGGCATCGTGAAACGTGGCGTAACCGAATTAGTGACACCCGGTGTTTCGTTCAACGATCAAGTGCTCGATCATAAACGCAATAATTACGTTGCCGCGATTAGCTACCAAGAAAAAGACGCGCAATACGGCGTGGCATTTTTAGATATATCCACCGGGGAATTCATGTGCTCGCAAGGGCCTTTGGCCTATGTCCAAAAGCTGATTCAGAGTTTCATGCCCGCAGAGATTTTATACCCAAAAAAATACCGTTCGGTGTACCAAGAAAATTTCGGGGACCAAACCCATTCCTTCTCCCTAGAAGAATGGATTTTTTCCCATGAATTTACCTATCCCTTATTAACCGAACATTTCAAGACCAAAAATCTGAAAGGTTTTGGCATCGAAAATATGCCGCTGGGTATCATCGCCGCCGGGGTGATTTTGCATTACTTGGCGGAGACGGAGCATAAGCAATTGGGTCATATTGCCACGATCCAACGGATCGAAGAGGACAAATTTGTGTGGCTCGATCGCTTTACCATTCGTAATCTGGAGCTTGTTTATTCCGTGCAGGAAGGCGGCGTTCCATTGATTTCCTTATTGGACCAAACGCTCACGCCCATGGGTGCGCGTCTGTTGCGGAAGTGGATGGTGTTGCCACTGAAGGAGTTGGGGGCGATTCAGGAGCGCCAACAAGGCGTTGCGGGATTGTTGGAACTACCCGATGTCCTCGAGGCATTGATCAATTTACTTAAGCCGATCGGTGATTTGGAACGCTTGATTTCCAAAGTGGCGGCTGGGCGAATTAACCCGCGGGAATTGGTTCAATTGAAACGAGCCTTGCAACAAATTCCGGCGATCAAGGAAACCTTGGCGTCGCATCCCGCTGAAATTTTACAGAAGTGGGCGGATCAATTGAATCCGTGTTTGCATTTGGTGCAGAAGATTGAGTCCGCGTTGCGCGACGATGCACCGATGCTCGTGCATCAGGGTGGCATCATCAAAACGGGGTATTTGGCGGAGTTAGACGAGCTACATTTATTGTCGACAAACGGCAAGGACTACCTGGCCGCGATGCAGAAACGTGAGATCGAACGCACCGGTATTACGTCGTTAAAAGTGGCCTATAATAAGGTTTTTGGCTATTATTTAGAGGTGACCAATGCGCATAAAGACCGGGTACCGCCGGAGTGGATTCGCAAGCAGACGCTCGTGAATGCGGAGCGGTACATTACGGAGGAATTGAAGGGATATGAGGAGAAGATTTTAAGTGCGGAGGACAAAATATCGACGATTGAATTTGGGATTTTTCATGAGCTGGTGCGTGAATCACTCGAATATTTGGAGTTGATTCAGTTGAATGCGCACGGCATCGCGACCTTGGATGTATTGACCAGTTTTGCCGTCGTGGCCAAACGCAACGGTTACGTGCAGCCTACGTTACATACCGGTGATTCGATACAAATTGAGGCAGGCCGACATCCCGTTATTGAACAGCAATTGCCATTGGGAGAAGAATACGTGCCCAATGACGTGTATTTAGATAACGAGACCCAACAAATCATTATGATTACCGGGCCGAACATGGCAGGTAAATCGGCCCTTTTACGTCAGACAGCTCTCATTGTGTTGATGGCGCAAATGGGCTCTTTCGTGCCGGCGACTTCTGCGTCGATCGGATTAGTGGACAAGGTTTTCACCCGAGTAGGGGCGTCAGATAATCTTTCCAAAGGGGAGTCGACCTTCATGGTGGAGATGACCGAAACGGCCGCGATTTTAAATAATTTGTCCAATAATTCCTTGGTTTTATTGGATGAGATTGGCCGGGGTACTTCTACGTATGACGGCGTTTCCATGGCTTGGGCGATTGCAGAGCATGTGCACAACCATCCAAAATGCAGAGCCAAAACATTGTTCGCTACGCACTACCATGAATTGAATGAATTGGCAGAGGATTTTCCACGCATCAAGAATTTCCACGTTTCCGTGAAGGAAGTGGGTAATAAGATTATTTTCTTGCGGAAATTAGTTCCTGGTGGATCGGCACATAGTTTTGGTATTCACGTGGCTCAGATGGCCGGAATGCCAACTTCACTCGTGCTGCGTGCACATGAGATTTTACAAAATCTAGAGAAGGATCATGTCCTCGAGGCGAATGTAGACAAGCTCAAAGACATGCCGAAAAACAACTATCAGCTGAGTTTATTCGGTGCTGAAATCCCGGAAGGCCTCAAGAAAATCGAGGAGCAATTAGGCGAATTGGATGTGAATACCTTATCGCCGATTGAGGCGCTGTTGAAGTTGAATGAGCTCAAAAGGTTGTTGTAAGTCAGGATGGAGTCCGGAGGGAAAAAGTCCGAAGTCCGGAGGAGGATTTAGGAAATTGATTTGCTAGTAAATTCTTTTAATATTTCGACTCTATACTAATTTCCTTCGGACTTCGGACTGATTTTCCTACGGACTGCAGACTATATCCCTCCGGACTAATTTCCTTCGGACTTCGGACTAAATCACTACGGACTTTTTTCCTCCGGACTTTTCTGCTTCGGACTCGAAATTAATTCCGCAGGAATTAATTTCGAACATCCAACCCCCAATTCAACTTACTCCTTAACGTAGTTAAGAAATCATCTCCAGGAATCTTCACGATTTTAGCTGCGAAAGGTGCTTTTTGGACCTCGATGGCGAATTTGGAATCGATGACGCGGGAGCGGGAATCGATGGAAATTAGGAAATTTTGACTGCGGCTCGTGACTTCAAAGCGCAATTTTGATTCACTTGAAACGACCAATGGACGCACGTTTAAGTTGTGCGGGCTCATCGGCGCGATGATTAAAATATCTGAACTTGGCATCACTAAAGGACCACCTACTGAAAGCGAGTAGCCCGTTGACCCGGTGGCCGTGGACACAATTAAACCATCTGCCCAATACGAATTGAGGTAGTTGCCGTCCACAAAAGCTTTGATCACGATCATGGAAGACGTGTCCGTCTTCATAATGCCGACCTCATTTAAGCCAAATTGTTTATCCTCAAATAATTCGATGTCCGTCTGCACGCTCACCAGCGTACGGTCTTCGATTCGGTAATTTCCTTGGATTAATTGGTCCAATGCCGGGCTAACATCTTGAGGCGACAACGTCGCCAAGAAGCCTAATCGGCCCGTATTTAAACCCAGAATAGGTAATTCTTTCGCCCCGATGTGCGTCAAGGTTTCCAATAAGGTACCGTCGCCACCGATACTCCACGCCATGTGCGCGTCGGTCGGGGTTCCCGTTTTTTCGTTGTAGGTAGGGATATTCGCTACGTCAAATTGGTGTTCTAGTAAATGCTGTTTAAAGTATTCGGATAGAATGGGCACGCAGTTTTTGGACGTAATTTCTTGCCAAATGGCCTCCATCAGCGGTTTGGTTTCCGCATTAAAAGACTTCCCATGAATGGCTAAACGTAGTGACACCGGTTAGGGATTTAAAAATTTCATTAATAAGTCAAAGCGCTCATTATCAGCCGCTTCGCGCTTACCAAACATATAGGCTTTGTTGATAATCACCCCGTGGCGTTCCAATCCTTGGATGATTCCTGAGAATTGTTCGGTTTGGATTTGAACCATTAACTCGGGTAAGCCCAAGGCATCTTTGCTATTTCGAAGCATACATGAACGCGTAATTAATCCACGATTTTCTTCGATAATTCGGGCAATTAAACTGAAAGAATCGTGTTGAATGTGGAAGGGGATGTAAATAACTCCACCATCTTGTCCATTAAAACCGTTCAGTGCAATGGCTTCACCCACCGTGTTCAGGCTAATATATCCTTGCCATTCTTGGGCGTCATTCACGACTGGGATTAACTTGAATTGACTCTTTTCAAAGAGGGGTAGACTAGCGAATAAATCCTCGTCGGCCTCCAACGAATAATCCTTGAAATAGGCTGTTAACTCACTCAATTTTCCATCGGGATGTTGGCTGTTCGCCACCAGCTCTTCGGTGATATTGCCTACATACTTTTTACCATCCAAAACGGCGATGTTGGTCAGTTCATGGGTATGAAATGCCTTCATCGCTTTTTGTATTGAATCTGTTAGTTTCAATACCGGAAAATCGTACGATAAGTAAGCGAGCGTGAGCATGCTATACGGGATTTTGGTCTAGCCATTTGGCTAAAATATGGTTGAATTCTTGCGGTCTTTCCATCATGGGTGCATGGCAACATTTATCTATGAAATGTAGTTCTGAACCGGGAATTAATTCATTGAATTCGTGGCCCACTTGCGGTGGGGTAATCGTATCATTTAAGCCCCAAATCAACAGGGTAGGGGTTTTGATCCGAACAATATCTTTGGCCATATTGTTCCGCTGCGCGGATTTGGCAATGGCGATAATGCGCATCACTTTAGGAATGCTATTGGTAATTTCGAATACCTCGTCGACCAATTCCTTGCTCGCCGTTTTCGGGTCGTAGAACGTGTATTCCACGCGCTCTTTGATATACTCGTAATTACCTCGTTTGGGATAGGATCCACCCATGGAATTTTCGAACAAT
Source organism: Aquirufa avitistagni (assembly GCF_042715545.1). Taxonomy (NCBI): domain Bacteria; kingdom Pseudomonadati; phylum Bacteroidota; class Cytophagia; order Cytophagales; family Flectobacillaceae; genus Aquirufa; species Aquirufa avitistagni. Next base: position 299,448 of record NZ_JBBKXZ010000001.1, read on the forward strand.
CCGGACGATCCCGTTAGGATTAATCGTTGAACCTTCTCAGGGTATTTTAGGGTATAAATCAAGGCGACATGGCCGCCTAAGGAATTGCCGATTAAGCTGAATTTGTCCATCTTTTTGTAGGCGACAAATCCTTCAATGAATGTGGTTAAACCTTCGCAACCTGCCTCTTTGATGGGCATGTCGTGAATGGGCATAAGCGGAATGATGACTTTGTATTTTTGGATGAAGTGGGTGATAACACCTTCCCAGTTGCTGAGAGCACCAAATAAACCGTGAAGGAGCAGAAGAGTATCGCCGGATCCCTCCTCGATATACTGGTAGTCGTGTTCCTTCTTAATTGTATAATCCATTCCTAGTACCCATTTAATCTGCAAAGTAATAAAAAAGACTTTAAACTTTTGTAAGTTTATGGACTTTGTTCATTTTAATTAATTCATGAAACCAGTTGTCATCATTGGAGCCGGAATGGCCGGCTTGCAGGCCGCCTCACAATTGCATTTAAATCAGATTCCATTTTTGTTGGTGGACGCCCAAAATCACGTAGGCGGACGTCTCCACTCCGAGCATGTCAAAGGCTTTACACTCGATGTAGGATTTCAAGTTTTACAAACAAATTATCCGGAAGTGCAACGCAGTTTGGACTTGCCTGCCTTGGATCTAGCCTCGTTTGAATCGGGCGCTTATTTGTGGTATCAAGCTGGCTGGTTGGCCTTCGTGAATCCCCTCAAACAACCGGGGTCTCTGTTCGATGCCTTAGCTTCTGGGATCATGACCATAAAGGATGCTTTGTTATTAGCCCGCTTGTGGTTCATCACGCAAAAAGATGTAGAACCATTAGGGTCCCATGAATCCACGCAAGATTTTCTAAATCGCTGGGGTTTCTCAACTAAATTCCAAGCACATTTTTTACGGCCGTTTTTTGCCGGGATATTTTTGTCGGCAGGTTTGAATCCGCCAGCTTCCTTGTTTCGCTATTACATGAAGCAATTTTTAGAGGGGACTGCGGCGATGCCTGCTGCGGGTATCGGGGCAATTCCTTTACACATAGCAGCTGCGTTACCTGCAGATTCGATTCGTCTGGGTACGCAGGTGACTCAAGTTTCAGCGCATCAAGTAAATTTTGCGGATGGGTCTAGCGTGGAAGCAAGCCGTGTGATTCTAGCCACGGACGCTTCGACTGCGGCGAAACTGTTGGGGGTGTCACTCGAAAAAGGTGCCTTTTGGAGCACGAAGACCCTTTATTTTCAAGCGCCTGCTTCAGCCGACAATAAGTCGATGTTGCATTTAGTACCCAATAGTCGGGTGTTGCATTATGCTTACTTGAATAATGTACAGCCAAGCTATGCGCCGAAAGGCAAGGATTTGATTTCCGTGACCACACTCGATGTCTCAATGCAGTCGGCAGATGTTTTAGCGGAGCTCGCTCTGTTTGTTGGCCCCAGCATCCAAAAATGGGCATTTTTGAAGGAGTACCTGCTGCCGGAAGCTTTACCGGTCGTAGGTGCTTTTGATGAACTGAAGCAAAAAGCTGTGGAGGCGGGTATCGTGTTAGCCGGTGACTTTACGGGCTTCCCGTCATTGCAGTCGGCCATGCATTCAGGTCGAGAAGCCGCGGAAAGCTGTTTGCCGGCCTGATATTTATCAGGAAATTTTTCCACTTAATTTGTATCTTTGTCGCTCATTTTGTTTGATCGTATGAAAAGAATAGTACTCATATTTGCCTTGTTGGCCGCTTTTACCTCATGTAAAAAAACCAACCCGAACTATCAGCAGGAGGCATCGAATCCCAAGTTTTTGGAGCGTGCACAAAATATGTTGACCGAAAGTATCATCCACGATATCTTCGCGCCACCGGTTTCTTCCCGTATTTATATGTATGCCAGTGTGGCGGGATACGAAGGGGCGATTCATGCCGACAAGCGTTTTCGCTCGTTTGTGGGTCAGTTAAATGGCTTCGAAAAAGTGGCTCAGCCAGAGGCAGGATTGGAATATTGTTATCCCTTGGTTTCCACCCGTGCGTTTCTTTCCGTGGGTAAAAAGTTAACCTTCGCCCAAGAATTATATGTTGAATTTGACAAACAAATCGAGGCAGATTTCCGCAAGACGGGCATGCCGGATGAGGTATATGAGCGTTCGGTCGCATTAGGCGATTCCATTGCGGCATCCGTGATGCGCTGGGCTGCCAAAGATAATTACAAGCAAACGCGTGGTTTCCGCTTTACAGTGACGAATTTACCAGGAACTTGGACCCCGACGCCCCCTGCCTATATGGATGCGGTTGAGCCTTATTGGACGAAAGTTCGTCCCGTGGCCTTGGATTCTTCGGCTCAATTTAGAGCGCCGGAACCGTCTAAATTTGATTTAACCAAAGGCAGTCCTTACTACAAAGAGGTGATGGATTCGTATGAGACAGTGAAGAATTTGACGAATGAGCAGCGGGATATTGCCAACTTCTGGGATTGTAATCCCTTTAAAATGAATATTACCGGACATGCGATGTTTGCGACCAAGAAAATGTCGCCGGGTGGACACTGGTTGGGCATTGTGGCGCAAATTTCGCGTCAATACAACAAGACCTATGTGGAAACAGCGGAGGCGTTGGCTTTAACATCCTTAGCTATTTTTGATGGATTTATTTCGTGCTGGGATGAGAAATACCGGTCGATTCGCATTCGTCCAGAGACTGTAATTAATGCGTCGATTGATAAGACTTGGATTCCGGTGTTGCAAACGCCTCCATTCCCAGAATATACGTCGGGTCACAGTACGATTTCGCGTGCAGCTGCTGAGGTATTAACGAAGGTGTATGGCGATAATGTGGCATTCAATGATTCCACGGAGGTTCCCTACGGCTTGCCGCCACGTAAGTTTACTTCATTTATTCAGGCATCGGATGAGGCATCGGTTAGTCGGCTGTACGGTGGAATTCACTTCCGCCCAGCCTTAGACGAGGGTGCGAAGCAAGGTGCGAAAGTAGGTCAATGGTTATTGGCCAATGTCAAAACACGCAAGTAATGAACGACATCGCCTCTCGAGATGACATCAAGGTTTTTGTGGATGCCTTTTATGGCGGCATGAAATCGGATGATTTGGTGGGGCATGTGTTTATCGATGTGATGCAGGTAGATTGGACACATCATTTGCCCAAAATGTACGATTTCTGGGAGATGCTACTGCTCGATGGATCCAATTACAAAGGCGCACCCATGCGTCCGCACTTAGAAATCAACCAAAAAGTCCCGTTGACCATGGCTCATTTTGACCGTTGGTTCGAAATGTTTTCCGCCACCCTAGACGCTCATTTTGCAGGTCCTAAAACCGAAGAGGCAAAGACGAAGGCGTGGAATATTGCGCAGACGTGGGCATATAAGCTACAGCTCATCAATGAGCAGTAGCTTATATGCCAGACGCTATACGTCAGACGTTGGACGTTAGTCCGGAGTCTATAGTCCGGAGTCGTCAGTATAGTATAGAATTATAGAGTTGCAATACAGATTGGACGTTGATAGCTATTTATGTAGGAAACTCCAGACTATTTTCCTCCGGACTATTTTCCTTCGGACTATAATCCTCTGGACTCCGGACTCATTCCCTCCGGACTATTTCCCTCCGGACTATTTTCCTTCGGACTATAATCCTCCGGACTTCGGACTCCTTCCCTCCGGACTAAACACCGTGTCTACAATTTGAAATAAATCTTTTTGGAATCCAACCACGTCGCTAATTTGACAATCAGCATCAGCACCACGATCGACGTAAGCACATCGCCCCAGGCTTCTGGAATCGAAACCAAATGCGCGAATCCGGCCACAAATATGTGAGTCGTTTTATTCAACCATTGCGGAACGATGGTTTCGAAGAAGAGGTAGATCAATAAGGAGTTATTGCCAATTGAATTCAGGTACTTAGGCATGGCGAGCACGGGTTTTTCACTTGACCAGTTTTTGTAGAAAAGGGCCATGAGTAAGGTAATCCAGCCAGCAGATGCGAGCGTGAAGGATAAAGTCGCTGTTCGTTTGATGATTGGAATTCCAGCCATATCGAGCCCATATCCGGCAATAACCCCCAAGACCCCGAGGCCCAAAAACGTGCGAAAAACGAGTTGGGGTGGGCTCGTCCGATGTATCATTCGGCCGATCAACGCACCCCAAATCGTATGAGCCGCCGTAGGTAAAAAGTTCATCGCAATCCAATGTCCACGACTGAGTTTTCCCATCAGGAACAGATCGATGTAGGATCCAAAATTTTGATCCGGGGTATACGGTTGGTCATAACCCGGAATCGAACTAAACACATACAGGGAATGGGAAATCAATAACAATAGGAGCGATGCGGCGATTTGCAAGGGAATCGAAAAGCGCAGCAAAAAGAATGTAATCAGTGTCGTAAAGGCGAGTTGGGTCAATACATTCCACAATTCCAATACCATTTCACCCCGGTAAATGCAATGTAATCCGGTGCCGGCAAGGAATAGGAAAATGGACCTTTTGATGACGTGAGGCCATATCGTGGCATAGGTTGCTCCTTGGTCTAATCGTTTATAGGTCGAAAAATAAAGGGCAGATCCAGCAATCAACATAAATCCCGGTTGGATCAAATCCCAAAAATGTAATCCTTGCCAGTCGGCATGGAAAAATTGCTTCAAAATAAAGGAATGAGGGAAGAGCGTTTCGAGGTGCTCGTAGAGGCCGGTGCTTTCGGCGGCCAACAGAAATAAGATAAACCCGCGAAAATAATCAACTGCAGGGAAGCGGTTTGTAATCATTGGTTTAGATTGCGTGGTTCAAAGGTAAACTATTTTTTTAAAATCAATTTTGTACTTTTGTTTATTGTCAATGCATATGATTGTATCTACTCCGGGGAGGATTTGTTTGTTTGGTGAACATCAAGACTATTTAGGTCTTCCCGTTATCGCGGCTGCGATTTCAAAACGTATTCAAATCAAAGGCGCTTTTCGCCCCGATCGTGTGGTTCATTTTGAACTGCCTGATGTGCAAAAAAGTGACGAATTCGTCCTGGATTACCCATTAGCGTATACGCAGGAGCGTGACTATTTCAAAAGTGTTTGCAACGTGTTGCAGCGCCGGGGACATGTCATCGACAAAGGATTAGAATTAGAAGTACGCGGTAATATTCCCATCAATTCAGGCACGTCGAGTTCCTCTGCCTTACTCGTTTCATGGGTGCAATTGCTCAATGAAATGTATAAGCTGGGTTATTCCCAAAAGGAAGTGGGTGAAATCACCTACGAAGCCGAAGTACTGGAGTTTACGGAACCCGGTGGGATGATGGATCAGTATGCCACGGCGGTGGGCAATGTTATTTACTTGGCTAGCCAACCAGAAATTTCTATTAAAACCTATGCCCGGGATCTCGGCACATTTGTTTTAGGTGATTCCGGTGAGGCTAAAGATACACTCGGCATTTTAGCCCATGTCAAATTTGGGACCTTGGGTGGTATTGAAAAAATTAAACAAGTAGATCCGGCGTTCGATTTGGCAACGACCACAATCGAAGCCTGTGCAGCGTATAAATCTTTATTGACCGCCGACGAGTGGATTTTATTATCCGCAAATATTTCGGATCGTGATATTTTACTCGCTGCCAAAGCCATGTTTGAAGGGGAGACTCCTTGGGAAGATGCGCGTTTGGGAGATTTGTTAAACCAGCACCAAGTGAATTTGCGTGAACATAAGCGCATTTCGACGCCGAAAATCGATCGCATGATCGAGGCAGCTTTGGGAGCAGGAGCTTTGGGAGCCAAGATTAATGGTTCAGGTGGCGGTGGTTGCATGTTTGCCTATTCCCCGCAAAATCCGGAAGCGGTGGTGCAAGCGATCAATGAGGCAGGGGGAAAAGGGTACATTATTCGCGTCGATGTAGGTACGCAAGAAGAGAAAGCAAGTTTATTTTATTAAGATATGAAAAAGAGATTATTGATTTTGGCGGGCGGAATGGCTTCGCGTATGAAGAAGGCGATGGCCGAAGGAGCGAGTGATTTAGATCCGAACTTAGTTGCGCAAGCAAACTCGGTGACGAAGGGAATGATTCAAGTGGGTAAGAATGGAAAGACTTTAATTGATTACCAATTATACAATGCGCATTTGGCGGGGATAGAAGAGGTGATGTTATTATTGCACCCTACGGATAGGGTGTCGCAGGAATATTGCGAAAGCCTAATGGCCAAAGATGCGTGCTGGGGCATGAAAATCGTGTTCGCACGCCAACAAATCCCTGCGGATCGCGAGAAGCCAGCCGGAACAGCGGATGCAGTTTATCAGGCATTAATGCAACATGCGGATTGGCAAACGGGACGCGTAATTGTTTGTAATTCCGATAACCTATATAGTGTGAATGCGTTGAAAACGCTTTGGGCATCTCCGGAACCGAATGCGTTGATCTCGTATCACCGCGATAGTTTATTGTATCCGGCGGAGCGTATTTCAGCGTTTGCCTTGATTCGCACAGATGCGGATGGGTATTTATTGGAGATTATTGAAAAGCCTACGGCTGAGCAGGCGGAGGAGTTGATGGCCAAGATTGGCCGCTTGGGCGTGAGTATGAACGTGTTTGTCTTCGAGGCGTCGACGTTCTTGCCTTATTTGGCTAAGACACCGTTCCATGCGGTGCGTAATGAAAAGGAATTACCTACGTCGGTGGTGATGTTTGGAGAAGGCGAAGGGCGTGGTTTTTATACCATTCCATTAGCGGAGAATGTGCCGGATTTAACTTCGAAGGAAGATATTCTGGTGATGAAGCAGTATTTGGAGGATACTTACGGGGAATTTTAAATCTAGACGTTAGACGTTGGACGCTGGACGTTTGACTTTGATTCTTGTTTTTTTCATTGGCAAACCTTTCAGGATTGCCAAAGTTTGAGGCGCTTTGCGCGCCGATTATTGTAGAGACGCGATACTTCGCGTCTTTTATTTTTTCAAAACGTGACGTATCGCGTCTCTACCATTTATTCCGACGTCCAACGTCCAACGTCTAGCGTCTAGCGTCTGACGTCTAGCGTCCAACGTCCAACGTCTTTTCTTTAAAAAGAATTATTTGTACTTTGGTGCAAAACCTATTTAATCAGATGTCCATTGCAATCGTTATCCTCTGTATAGGCCTGTTGGTCTTTCTCATCACCTATTTAAAAGTCAATTCATTTATCGCCTTTCTTTTGGTGAGTTTGTGCGCGGGCGTACTCTTAGGATTGCCATTGCCTGATTTGGCGAAATCGATTCAAAAAGGTTTGGGGGATACGCTGGGTTCCTTGGTGACCATTATTGTGTTAGGGGCGATGCTGGGGAAATTGGTGGCGAGTAGTGGGGCGGCCCAACAAATCGCGTCGACGTTGATTCGGTTGTTTGGCGAAAAGAATATTTCCTGGGGCTTGATGTTCACGGGATTCATTATTGGTATTCCTTTATTTTATAATGTCGGCTTTGTGCTGATGATCCCACTGATTTTTGCCCTGGTGCAGAAATTCAAATTAAATCCTTTGATGGCGGGTGTTCCCATGATGGCTTCTTTGTCGGTGGCCCACGGATATTTACCACCACACCCTTCTCCAGCTGCTTTGGTCGCGCAGTTCCATGCGAATATGGGGACGACTTTAATTTATGGGATCATTGTTTCTATTCCGGCGATTATCTTGGCTGGACCTATTTTTGCTAAAACGCTCGGTCATATCAAGCCCAAACCCTTGAAGACGTTTGCTGTTCAGGAGGTTCCGGAAGATGAATTGCCAAGTACGTTTTCGAGTTTTTTAACGGCCTTGTTGCCCGTCTTTTTATTAGTGGTGACGACTGCGCTCGATGTGCAGCTGGGCAAAGATTCCACTTTCAGCCCTTTTTTACATTTAATCTCCGATCCGGCCATGGTAATGTTGGTGGCCATCTGTTTCGCCACCTGGACCTTGGGCTTACGCTTAGGGAAATCCATGGAGCATGTGATGGGTATTTACACGGAAGCGGTGAAGGATGTGGGCATGATTTTATTGATCATTGCGGGTGCGGGAACTTTTAAAGAGGTTTTGTTGGTGTCCGGAGTCAGCAAAGAAATTGCAGGCTATTTGGGTAGTTTACCGATTCCTCCCTTAGTATTAGGCTGGTTGATGGCTGCGATCATTCGTGTATGTATTGGTTCGGCGACGATCGCAGGCTTAACGGCGGCGGGGATGATTTTGCCTTTGGTCGCTGCGGGAGATGTTAATCCTAATTTAATGGTCTTGAGTATTGGTGCGGGGAGTTTGATGTTCTCGCATGTGAATGATACCGGATTTTGGATGTTTAAAGAATATTTTAATTTGTCGGTCAAAGAAACGATTCGTTCCTGGTCCTTGATGGAAACGATTGTGTCTGTAGCGGGTCTATTGGGCGTGCTCGTATTAAACCAAATCGTCTAATTTCACGGAATCGTACTATTTTAATCAAAATGAGCAGGTAGTCCTAACCTGAGTATATTCCTATTCGTTTGTGTTTCCATACGCTAAATCAGTGTGATTTAAGTGTTTTCCCTTCGTTTATTCTGAAAATTGTCCATTTGGCCGTTGATAATTTGGCAAAAATTTGTCTCTTTATTAACATTTCCCTAATTTTCGAGTTACAATTAATTAGTTAAACAAATTTTCTCACCCCAAACTAAAAAGTACATGAAAAAAAATTTACTCATGACTTTCGTGTTGGCTTTCTTCACCCTAACCAGCTTAATTGCGCAGGACAGAAAGATAACCGGAAAGGTAACTTCGGCCGAGGACGGCTCGGGGCTACCAGGTGTCACTGTTTCTATTAAAGGAACAAACAAAGGAACGCAAACAAATGTAGACGGAAGTTATTCCGTTTCAGTTCCAAGTGCATCCACTACATTGGTATTCTCCTTTGTAGGATTAAACACACAAAGTGTTTCAGTAGGTAATCAATCGGTTATCAACGTGGCGTTATCTACGGATTCACGTCAGTTATCTGAAGTAGTTGTGACAGGTTATAGTTCAATTCAAAAGCGAACTTTCTCTGGAGCGACAGCAAACATTTCATCTAAAGAAGTAGCTAAGCAGCCATTTGGTTCATTCGACCAGGCTTTGCAAGGTGCGGCGACAGGTGTATCTGTTATGGCGAATGGTGGTCAACCAGGCCAACAAGCCGTTGTGCGTATTCGTGGTAACGGTTCCATCAATGGTGTAAATACGCCATTATTTATTATGGATGGAGTTGAGATTTCAGCGGCTGATTTTCAGACAATGAACCAGGGTGACTTCGAGAGTATCGAAGTGCTTAAGGATGCTGTGTCAACAGGTATTTACGGTTCTAGAGGAGCTAACGGAGTATTCGTTATTACAACTAAGCGTGGTAAAGCGGGTCAAGTTCAAATCAACTATGATTATCAATTAGGTCAAAGCACGATGCCAGAAGATCGTTTAATTGTGATGAATAGTGAGGAGAAAATTAAGTATGAGCTTCAGCGTGGCAATCCGTACGGATGGTCAAAAGCAGAGAGTGATTCATTAAGCAAAGTTAATTTTAGCTGGCGTGATGAATTGTTCCGCACTGCGAAAACGGAGCAACATCAAATCTCGGCCACAGGTGGTAACGAAGCGAGCAAGTTCTATGCTTCTTTAGCTTACATGGATCAAGAAGGTATTGTCAAGACTACTGGTTTGAAGCGTTACACAGTACGTGCGAATGTGGACAACACGGTTAAGAATTTCAAATTTGGTTTAGGTATTCAAGGTGGTTTCTCTGATAGAACAAATACGTCAGAAGCGAATACGTTTTTAAGTTCACCTTTGAATGCGATTCGTTGGAGTAATCCATATGAGGTAGCCCAACTTCCTGATGGAAGCTACAATCAATCAGGTGGTGCAGGTACGGGCCAATTAGGTTCAGGCCAGCCAAACGGTGCGATGGAGTTGTTTTTAAACTACAACTTTAATAAGCAAATTAAAGGTATTGCTACTTCATATTTAGAGTATCACATTCCAGCAGTAAAAGGTTTGTTTTTAAGAACAAACTGGGGTGTAGATTATACACAAAATGAAAATGCGGCGTTTACAGATCCACGTGTTTCAGGTGGTATTGCACGTCAAGGTATCTTGACAAGAGCGATGAACAGAAACTTCCGCTTTACAGGAACGACTTCAGTAAACTACAATGCGACGTTCGGTAAGCACGAAATCAGTGCAGGTGTTTTTGGTGAATTGATCAAGAATGACTTCAGATCTTTTCAATTTACAGGTTACGGATTTACGAATGGATTTACGAACGAAGCAGGTATCACGCCAGGAACGGCTACGACGCCTAACTACATTCCAGCGGTTGCAGGTAATGGTGAGCAATATGGCTTAATGTCTGCTTTTGCTACCGTAAACTACGGTTATGATGGTAAGTATTTCTTGAACGTTGTTGCACGTCGCGATGGTTCATCTAGATTTGGTTTGAACAACAAGTGGGCAAACTTTGGATCTGTAGGAGCTGTGTGGTTAGCTAGCGAAGAAGCATTTATCCGCGATATCGCGTTTATCTCTAGCCTTAAGTTTAGAGCTAGTTATGGTACAACGGGTAACAACGGTGCTGATTTGTATCCAATTCCACAATTCGGAAGAACTTCATACGCAGGTGTGGGAGCATGGACTCCAAGTGTACCGGGTAACCCAAGTTTAACATGGGAGATCAACTCAACAGCCAATATTGGTGTTGACTTTTCTGTCATGAAAAATAGAATCAATGGTACGGTTGAAGTTTATTCAAGAAATACAACGGATCAATTCTATAACCTTCCGGTAGATCCTTCTGCAGGTGGTTTCACATCGATCCAAAGTAACTTTGGTGAGGTTCAAAACCAAGGTATTGAATTTTCGTTAAATGCAGACATTATCAAAACTGGATCATTCACATGGAACATTGGTGGTAATATCTCATACAACAAAAACGAAATTGTGGCATTACCTCAAGACAACGTAATTTCTGGTGTGACGGTATTATCTAAAGGAAGTCCAATCAATACGTTGTTCTTGGTTCCTTTTGCGGGTGTTGATCCTGAAACAGGAAATGCTTTGTACACGAAGTTAGATGGTACAAAAACACAGACATTTAACGTAGCCGATAAAATCAAGTATGGTACGTCTGATGCACCATTGTTCGGTGGTTTGACTACTAGACTTTCGTATGCAGGGTTTGATTTAAGTGCTCAGGCCAACTTCTTCTTAGGAAGAGAAATGTATAATAATGATTTGAATAACATCATTAACCCGACGTATTACTGGGATAACATGCATATTTCTGTGCTTAATGAGTGGACGCCAACGAATAAAATCACGGATGTTCCAAGACCAGGAAACCCATACAGAGCTCAAACATCTAGATTAATTGATGATGCTAGTTTCTGGAGACTTCGTAACGTAACATTAGGTTACACGTTTAATGCGAACACTTTAAAGAAAATTAAAGTAAGATCCGCACGTGTTTTTGTTCAAGGACAAAACCTATTTACGATTACTAAATTTAGAGGTTTTGATCCAGAGGCTACAGGTACTTCATTAACAGGTGCTCAGTATCCTTCATTGGTACAAACTACATTTGGTTTAAGCATTGGGTTTTAATTATTAAACACTTAGATATTATGATAACTAAAATATTCAAACGTACCTCAGCATTGGTATTAATCGCTGCATTTACGTTGCAAAGCTGCCAAGACAGTTTTGTTAATCTTGCGCCAGAATTTACGCTGGACGCTGTGAATAACCCATCTAACATGGGTCAATTAGAGCAGGTACTTGACGGTGCCTATGCAAACTTTAGAGCTAATGATTACTATGGTTCTGGAAGTGGTACGGGTGCTGGCTTAGCCATTATGCCCGATGTGTTAAGTGATAACTTGTATGAAACAATCCAAACATTGGCAAATTCGAGAGATATGTCAAATTTCCAGTTTCAGCAAAATACCGCTCAAATCACGAACATCTACAATGCAGGTTACAAGGTAATTTCTGTAGCAAACATTGTATTGCGTGATGTAGATAAGTTTACCACGCCAGCGAACAAAAAGACGGCAAATCGTATCAAAGGTCAAGCACATGCGATTAGAGCTATGGCGCATTTTGATCTTTTCAGATATTTTGCAGAGAATTATGATCGCAACAGCACGACAACGTTAGCGTTGAATTATAGCAAAACGTTTGAAATTTCTTCTGATGCAAAGCCAGTAAGATTATCCAACAAAGTATACTATGATGAAATGTTTGCTGACATTAATGCAGCACAAACACTTTTAGCGGATGTTGACAAAAATGTAAATCAAGGATTTGCAGTCATTCGTCCTAAAATGGGTTTAGCAGCTGTTCATTTATTGAAAGCACGTGTTTCGCTTTATGCAGGTTTGTATGCGGATGCAATCGCAGCAGCAACGGCAGGTATCGCTATTGCACCGGCTTTAGTTAACAATCAAACTACGTTCAACGGAATGTACTCAGAGGCAGCTGCTGGTGAGATCATCTGGAACGTACAATTTGATGCAGGCCAAAGTGGACCATCATTCCTTGCTTTCTTCGCAACGAATAACAGAAGTTATTTCCGTCCAGCGTTAGAAATCGCAACGATTGCAGGTACAACAGGTTTAATTCGTAGTAATGACATCCGTTACGGTGCTTATTTTGCGAATGTGAACAGAACTACGGAAGTTCCTCAGGCATTAGCTTTAACGAAGTATAGAGGTAAAGGTGGTGTGTCTAACGGTAATGCGAATTTTATTGCCATGAAAACAGCTGAATTATACTTGATTAGAGCTGAAGCGTATGCACGTTCAAGCTCGCCTCAAGATGCCTTAGCGATGCGTGATTTGAACGCAGTTAGAACGGCTAGAATCAGCGGCTATGTGAATGAAGATTTAACAGGAGCTACGTTGGTAAATGCCATCGCAGATGAAAGAAGAAGAGAGTTCGTTGGCGAAGGTCACCGTTTCTTTGATTTGAAGCGTACATCTAGAACGTTACAAAGAGGAAGTACGTGCGGAATTCCTGCACAATCTCCAGTAGATAAGTGTTCATTAACACCTACATCACGTGAGTGGACATTCCCTATCACGGAGACTTTGACGAATGCAAATCCTAATTTGGTTCAAAATCCAAGTTGGAAGTAAATTAATTCGTCATATTTATGACAGTAGAAAGGGGGTAAGCGAAAGCTTACTCCCTTTTCTTTTTTACAGGTGTTTCGCTATGCTTAATTTATGGCAAGTATTCTAGTGGGTTCAGATTGTTTATTTAGTGGAAATCCACGAAAAGATTTGGCTTTATTGAATTTCAGCGGGGTTTCGGTAGGTTGACCATTCCTTTTTCAAAATTTTCTTTGGTCGCAAAAAGAAAATCTCTAACTTGCATAACTTTTATTAATATTTTTCATTAATTAAATTAATCAACATGAAAAAACTCTTACTCATTTGGGTAATGGTAATGACTGTTTGCAGTTCATTATTTGCTCAAACAAGACAAGTAACTGGTAAAGTTACTTCATCAGAAGATGGTGCTGCTCTGCCAGGAGTTAGTGTCAGCTTGAAAGGTACCGCTCGTGGTACAACAACTGGCGCCGATGGATCTTACAAGATTTCAGTAGGTGACGGTGCAGTATTAGTATTCGGCTTTGTCGGATATAAGCAACAAACAATTTCAGTAGGAAGTCAAACAGCTATTAACGTAGTGTTGGCATCTGATGCTTCTGAATTAAACGAAGTTGTCGTTACTGCCTTGGGTTTAACCCGTACAAAAAACTCATTGCCTTATGCTGCGCAACAAATTAAAGGAGATGAGTTAACGCGTGTCCGTTCAGGTAACGCATTCTCTCAATTATCTGGTAAAGTATCGGGTGTTCAAATTACACAAGGTAACTCAATCGGTGGTTCGACGAACGTTGTTATTCGTGGATCTAAGTCGTTAACAGGTAATAACCAAGCCATGTTTGTTGTGGATGGTGTGCCGATCGATAACTCGGTGACAAACTCAACGAACCAGCGTACAGGTCGTGGAGGATATGATTACGGTAATGCTGCGGCAGATATTAACCCGGATGATATTGAGTCAATGACGGTATTGAAGGGAGCTGCGGCTACGGCACTTTACGGTTCTCGTGCATCGAATGGTGTGATCATGATCACGACGAAGAAAGCGAAGAAAGGTTTAGGTTTGACAATCAACTCAGGTTTATCTGTTGGAACAATTGACAAAACAACTTTCCCTAAATACCAAAACCAATATGGTGCTGGTTATTCTGATCCATATCAAAAAGATGGTTTCTTCTATTTTGATGCGAATGGTGATGGTCAAGATGATTTAGTCGTACCTACATCGGAAGATGCTTCATACGGTACTAAATTTGATGGTCGTATGGTTTATCACTGGGATGCTTTTGATCCTGCTGGTCCTAACTTCCAAAAAGCGAAGCCTTGGTCAGCTGCGGCGAATACACCTGAAAAATTCTATGAGACTGCGATTTCTAACAATACTAATATTGCATTAGATGGAGCAACGGATAAAGGATCTTTCAAATTAGGGTATACGCGTAACGAAGATCGTGGTACATTGCCGAATTCATCGGTGATTAAGAACATCATGAACATTTCAGGTACGTATCAGATTTCACCTAAGTTAGTTGCTTCGGCTACGTCTAACTTTTCGGTTGTTTCTGGTTTAGGTCGTTACGGTACAGGTTATGATGGATTGAATGTGAATCAAAACTTCCGTCAGTGGTATCAAACGAACGTAGATATTGTAGAGCAAAAAGAAGCTTATTTCCGTAACAACAAGAACGTTACGTGGAACTGGTCTGATCCTTCTACTGCAGCTGGTTTGAAGCCTATCTATACAGATAACTACTACTGGACTCGTTACCAAAATTATGAGAACGATACACGTACACGTGTGTTTGGTAATGCGATGTTGAATTACAAGCCTACAGATTATTTAAATATCTTAGGACGTATTACGATGGATTCATATGATGAATTCCAAGAGGAGCGTATTGCTGTAGGTTCTACGGATATTCCTGAATATTCACGTTATGATCGTCACTTTGAGGAAATCAACTATGATTTAATCTCAAACTTTGACAAGAATTTGACGGCAGATATTAACTTGAAAGCGTTAGCTGGTTTAAACTTACGTAAGTCGTTAAACCGTTCGATCTATGCTATCACGAATGGTGGTTTGATCGTTCCTGGTTTGTATTCAATTGCAAACTCTAAAGGTACGGTTTCTGCACCTTCTGAAAATTACAATCCACGTGAAGTGTTTGGTCTTTTTGGAGGAGCGACATTGACATACAAAGACTTCTTAACATTAGATGGAACGGTACGTCAAGACAAATCGTCTACTTTGCCAGTTGAAAACAATGCGTATTTATATTATGCTGGTTCAGCTAGCTGGTTATTCTCACATCACTTAGAAGATTTGCCTTGGTTAACATCAGGTAAATTGCGTGCGAACTATGCAACGGTAGGTAATGATGCTCCTTGGGGATCAATCAAAAACGTATATGATCAACCGGCACCTTTCGGTTCGACTATTTTATTCTCGGTACCGGGAACGCAAAACAATCCAGGTTTGAAGCCAGAGCAAACGATTTCGAAAGAGATTGGTTTGGAAATGGCATTCATGCAAAACCGTTTTGGATTTGATTTGACTTACTACCACACAAACACGTTGGATCAAATTTTGCCAGCAGCCGTTTCTACAGCTACAGGTTATAATTCAACATTTGTTAATGCAGGTAACATTGAGAACAAAGGTTTTGAGGTTAGCGTTTACGCAAATCCAATCAAAACTCCAGATTTCTCATGGAATGTAAACGTAAACTTTACGCGTAATCGCAATAAAGTGTTAAGTCTATACAATGAAAGCCAAAATTTACAGTTGGCCTCTTTCCAAGGTGGTGTTACATTAAACGCAACAGTGGGTGAGCCTTACGGTATTTTGAAAGGTAGAACTTGGAAGTTTGTGAATGGTGAGAAATTAGTGAAAGCTAATGGATACTATGACATGACTACGACTACGACGAACAACATCGGTAATGTTAATCCGGATTGGATCGGTGGTGTTAATAACTCATTCCGTTACAAGAATGTAACATTTAGTTTCTTGATTGATGTGAAAGCTGGAGGTTCTATCTTCTCGTTGGATCAATATTATGGAGCTGCAACAGGTGTGTTAGCGGAATCAGCATTGCTTAATGATTTAGGCAAGCCTTCGCGTAATGATTTAGCTGATGGTGGTGGTGTTATCGTACCAGGCGTTTTAGCGGATGGTTCTAAGAATAACATTCGTGTAGGTAATGACTATGGTATCTTCGGATATTACCGTAATCCACAACATGCGTTCATTTATGATGCATCGTTCGTGAAATTGCGTGAGGCTAACTTAACGTATTCATTGCCACGTGCAATCGTTGCTAAATTAGGTGGCGTGAAGGGAGTAGATTTATCTGTTTTCGGACGCAACTTGTGGCTTATTCACAAGAACATTCCTTATTCAGATCCTGAGGAGAATTTATCTGCAGGTAACTTGCAAGGATATCAATCAGGTGCGTATCCAACAACCCGTTCCGTTGGTTTTAACGTGAAATTATTGTTTTAATCATCCTAAATTTTAACATACAGATGAAAAGAATATTTTTAGTTTTTGTACCGCTTTTGTTTCTTGCATCAGCTTGTACAGAGGATTTAGCCTCACTAAATGTGGAAACAAAAAAGCCGGCTGCTATTCCAGCACCGACCTTGTTTTCAAATGCAGTTAAGTCGCTTGCGGGCAACTTAGCTACTGCTAGTGTGAACACAAACGTGTTCCGTTTTACGACTAGCCAATGGGCTATGGCCGTATATCAAGATGAAGCACAGTACGATTTCGCAACACGTGCGATTCCCAATTCATGGTGGAATGGTATGTACCGCGATGTATTAGCTGATTTACGTGAATCTGCTCGTTTAATCAACGCAGATCCAACCTTGTTACCTAAGGAAAAGGCAAATAAACTAGCCATCTTAGATATCATGGAAGTGTATACATTTAGTATTCTGGTGAATACATTCGGTAACGTTCCGTATACTCAAGCACTTGATGCCACACAATTGTTCCCAGTATATGATGATGCAAAAACAGTTTCAGCTAGCTTGTTGACACGTTTAAATGCATCCATCGCTAAACTTGATGCTTCAGCTGCTGGCTTTACAGCATCAGAAGATGTGGTTTACAAAGGTAATGTGTCTAAGTGGGCTAAGTTTGGCAATACCTTACGTTTCAAGTTAGGTATGGTTTTAGCAGATGTTGATGGTTCTGCGGCAAAAGCTGCTGCGGAAGCTTCAGATGCAGGCGCTATTTCTTCAGCTGCAGATAATGGCTTGTTTACGTATTTAACAGCTTCTCCTAACCAAAATCCAATTCACGTGGACATCGTTTTAGGTGGTCGTCAAGATTACATCGCTGCGAAAGATCTGATGGATAAATTGTTAGGCTGGAATGATCCACGTACCGGATTATATTTCTCTACTAACAATGGTGGTAAATATGCTGGTGGAATTGTAGGTAAAGTAAATACGTATGTAGACTTCTCTCGCGCTGGTGCGAAAGTAGTTGCTGCGGATGCACCTTATGTATTAGCGGATTATGTAGAAACTGAATTCTTACGTGCGGAAGCTAAAGAAAGAGGATTTACAGTCGCTGGTTCAGCTGAGTCGCATTACAATAACGCAATTACTGCTTCTATCCTTTATTGGGGTGGTACTGCTGCGCAGGCTGCTGCTTATTTAGCACAACCTGAAGTGGCATACGCTACGGCTGCAGGAGATTGGAAGCAAAAAATTGGAACGCAAAAATGGATTGCTTCATATAACCGTCCGTATGAGACCTGGACTGAAGTTCGTCGTTTAGACCAACCGAAGATCACGGCTCCTATTAACGCGAAGTCTGGCTTCCCTACACGTCTAACGTATCCAAATACGGAGCAGACATTGAATGGTAAGAACTACACGGCTGCTGCTTCGGCAATTGGCGGTGATGTTGTCACAACAAAATTATTCTGGGATAAAAACTAGTTAATTGTAACGTGAGTACGAAAAGGGCAATCCATTGGGTTGCCCTTTTTTTTGCCAAATAATATTTTGTTTTATGAAGCTTATAAAGAAGATTTATTAATAATACATGGGGTTTTGGCGTATGAATACTATTTTTCGAATTAATATTCATTAAACTAAACAACATGAAAAAACTAGTACTCTCCTGGGTGTTAATGATGACTGTAGTCAGTACATTATTCGCTCAAACAAGGCAAGTTACCGGTAAAGTTACTTCATCTGAGGATGGGAGTACAATTCCGGGAGTCAGTGTCAGCATCAAAGGTACAACTACAGGAACAACGACATCTGCAGATGGAACCTACAAAATTTCGGTAGGAAATGGTGCGTCGTTAGTATTCTCTTCGGTAGGTTTCCTTAACAAAACGATTCCTGTCGGTAATGCGAATTCACTTAACGTAATTTTAGAGGTAGACTCCAAATTACTCAATGAGGTTGTCGTAACAGCGGGTGGAGTCCTTCGCGATAAGAAATCGTTAGGTTATGCTACATCAACGATTACGAACGAGCAATTGACGGTAGGTAGAACAACGAACCCCGTGAATGCACTTGCTGCGAAGGTAGCCGGTGTCCGTATTGCTTCATCAAATGGTATGGTGGGATCATCCACTGCCATTTTTATTCGTGGTTTTACGACGTTTACGGGATCTAACCAACCCTTATTTGTGGTGGATGGTGTGCCTATCGACAACGGTGGAGGTTCTAACGCATTGCAAAATGGTGTTTCCAATTCAAATAGAGCGATTGACATCAACCAAGAAGATATTGAGAACATGTCCATCCTGAAAGGTCCAGCAGCAGCTGCACTTTATGGTTCAAGAGCGGCCAACGGAGCAATCTTGATCACCACGAAAAAAGGTAAGACTGGTCAGAAAAATAGCGTGGTATTTAACTCCTCTTACAACGTAGTGGAAGTAAACAGAATGCCTGAGTATCAAAATGAATATGCGCAAGGATCTGTTAGAGGTACCTATAACCCGATTAGTAATCTTTCCTGGGGACCTAAAATTGCTGGTCAAACAGTTACGAATGCGTTTGGTAAGCAAGAAAACTTAACGGCTTATCCGAACAACGTGAAAGATATTTTCCAACAAGGATTTAATATGCAGAACAACCTTAGTTTTCAAGGTGGAACGGATAAATCAGCATTTAGATTCTCATACGGAAATTTGCAAGAAACGGGTATTCTAAGTAGTAATTCCCTCAATAGAAACAACTTCACCTTGAATGCTAATTCACAGGTATCGGAAAAACTATCTGCTAGCGTTTCTGCGCAATATATTACTTCAGTTTCTGAAAGATCACAAATTGGTAACCAACTTTCGAACCCGTTCTTCAGATCTTGGTTCATGCCAAGAAACTATGATTTATCAGGAATTCCATTCGAAGATCCTGCTACAGGAAATCAAGTATTTTTTGATAACACAGATAACCCATACTGGACGTTGAAAAATAACACGTTCACGGATGAGTTGGATCGTGTAATCGGTAATGTTGCTTTGAAATATTATCTAAAGCCTTGGTTAGCGGTTAATTATCGATTAGGTGTTGATGCCTCTGCGTATGGCACTGTTGGATATGACCAAATTGGTGCACGCGGTGGTGCGAATACATCTGCTGGCGGTACAGGTGGTATTGCGAATAGTTCATTGACTTCAAGAGATATGAACTCCTATTTCCAGATTATTGGTAATAAAAATATTACAGATGATTTGAAGTTGGACTTCAATATCGGTAATGAGATTGTTGAAAGTAGAACGACATACATGAGTACAACAGGTAGAAACTTAGCAATCAGAGATCTAAAGAATATTTCCAATGCTTCGGTGGTAACTGCATTTAATCAAACGGCAAACAGAAGATTAGTGGGTGTATTCGGAGAGTTTAACTTTAGCTACAAAGGTTATGCTAACCTGAGCTTTACAGGAAGAAATGATTATTCTTCTACGTTTGGTGCGGGTCAGAACTCCTATTTCTACCCATCTATCGCGGGTAGCTTTATTGCCACGGAGGCATTCCCTGCATTGAAGTCGAATGTGTTAAGTTTCTTGAAATTATCTGGAAACTATGCTAAAGTAGGTAAAGAGGCAGGTACCTATGCAACCAACACCTTATTCCTATTAGCAGGAGCTAGTGATGGTTTCGGTCCTGTAATCAACTTCCCTTATAATAACTTGGGTGGACGTACATTGAGCAACACGCAGGCTGACCCGAACTTGGGACCTGAGTTTACGACTTCAAGAGAAATTGGATTAGAAGCTAAGTTTTTCAAGAACAGATTGGGTATTGAAATGAATTATTTCAACACCTTGTCGACAGACTTGATCTTTGCTGTGCCGGTAGGCCCCTCTACTGGTTTTACTTCACAGAACAGAAATGCTGGTTCATTGAAGCAAAAAGGATTTGAATTGTTAATCACGGGTACTCCTTTGCAAACAAGCAACGGTTCATGGGATATCTCGGCCAACTTTACTACACTAGATCCAATTGTTGAGTCGTTAGCGAAAGGGGTTGAATTTATCCAATTAGGTGGATTTACTACGCCAGGAACACGTCTTTATGCAGGCCAACCGTATGGTTTATTGTTTGGATCTGTGTTTAACAGAGCGTCAGATGGTAAGAAATTGATTGGTGCGAATGGTTTACCTTCCTTGAGTCCATTACAAGGGGCCATCGGAAATACCAACCCGGATTGGACAGCTGGTATCACGAATAACATTCGTTACAAGAATTTTAATTTCAACTTCTTAATTGATATCCGTAAAGGTGGCGATGTGTATTCACGTAATATCGGTGACTTATACCGAAGCGGTACTGCGAAAGAAACAGCCGAGTTTGACAGATTCGCGGCTAATGGTGACTTAGCTAAACCATACGTAATCGAAGGAACGTTAGCGAATGGTCAGCCAAATACAACTGCTATTACAGCGCAAGATTATTGGACCAACATCTACAATTTTGGTACAGGTGAATCGTATGTATTTGATGGTTCTTGGTTACGACTACGTGAGGCGTCAATTTCCTACACAGTGCCAAGTAAAGTGTTAGCCAAAACGCCAATTGGTAAGATGGAGCTTGGGGTTAATGGTCGTAATCTTTGGTTATACGCACCGAACTTCCCGCATTTTGATCCAGAGACTAATGCAACAGGTGTGACAAATTCACAAGGTTTTGAGGCAAATGGTTTACCTCAAAGTAGAAATTATGGTTTCTTCTTACGAGCTACTTTTTAATCATAAATATTTATAAGCATATGAAAATTATCAGATATATATCAATGAGTTTGGTAGCCGCTGTTTTTGTGGTTACGAGCTCTTGCGACAGTTATTTGGACATCAATGTTAGTCCGAACTCGCCAACTTCCGCACCGATCTCTCAAGTACTTACCAGCGTTACCGTTAACGTAGGTTTTAGAGGTGGTAGCGATATGCATCGTTTTACTTCCCTGATTGCACAGCAATTTGCTGGACAAGGAGCGGCAGGTACGCAGTCACGTGAATATGCTAGATATCTAATTCAGCCTACAGACGTGAACAATTTATACGCGTCTTTATTTGCTGGCCAGTTGGCAGATATTGAATATATCATTGCCAACAGCGAGAAAAGCCCACACTACCGTGGAGTTGCTCGTATTTTGAAGGCATACGTATATTCTCAGGCAGTCGATATGTGGGGAGACTTACCCTATTCAGAAGCATTTAAATCACCTGAGATTAATCAGCCGAAGCTTGATGATGATGAAGTTATTTATACCAAAGTCATTGAATTAATTGATCAAGGTATCGCTGATGTGAAGGCAACTACGTCTGCTTTAAGTCCAGGTAATGATGAGACGATATTTTTGGGTAACCGTACGCGATGGGAGCGCTTAGCGAACACCTTGAAACTGCGTTTGTTTTTACATTACTCAGCTAAAGATCCTGCTTTTGCTAAATCTAAAATGGATGCCCTTGTTTCTAGCAACGCGATCTTCTTAAGTTCTAATGCGGATAATTTCCAAATGAGCTTTGTTGATGCCGTTTCGTCTCAAAACTCAATCCATCAGTTTGAGATTTCAAGACCAGATCAGTTTTTCCCGAACAAGACACTTGTAGACATGATGAATGGTACAACGGATCCGAGAAGACCATTCTACTTCACTGATTTTCCGTTTGGTTCAGGGACCTACAAAGGGGCAACTCCAGTGGATGGTCAGTCATTTGCCTATTCTCGCGCACATACATTCCTACGTGGAAACTTGAAATCTGCCATTCCTGCGACGAGTGTTAATGCGTCTGGAGCTATTGTTGCAGCAGCAGCTTATAATAATGCGTATACCGGTGCTGCACCGATTCGCTTATTAACATTTGCTGAATATAATTTCATCCGTGCAGAGCATGCATTACGTTACGGTGCGGGTGCAAGCGCGGCGGAAGGTTTCTTTAGAGAAGGTATTAGAGCATCTATGAGCATGGTGGGCGTTAGCGCTGCAGATCAAAATGCGTACATTGCTGCGCATGGAAATCTAAATGCAACTTCGTTGGAAGGTAATATCGCAAAAATCATTACGGAGAAGTATGTCGCGAATTATGGTGTGGCTGTTGAGCCATGGAACGATTGGAGACGTACGGGTTATCCTGCGCTTAGAGCAGTTGACGCGAGCGTTGCCGCCATGACAGGTGGTATTCCTCGTTCTTTGTTCTATCCTGATTCGGAGGTTAGTGCGAATACCAACTTTAAACAAAAATCGAACATGTTATCGAAAGTATTCTGGGATACAAGACCATAATACGGTTTGTTTAATCATACGTATCAAAGGCTGTTCTTTCCCAAGGACAGCCTTTGATTTTTTTGGCGTGTATGGTTGGATAAATCAATAGCGCTGCATCTTCGGGTTCGCCCTATTTTTGCCAAATATTCTATTGTTTACCTGTGGTCTTATAGAATAATTCTAAACAAATAGTTGGTTTTTGGAGTTTCGGTAGTAAATTTCGGATTCTAATTCATTCATTAAACTAAACAACATGAAAAAACTAGTACTATCCTGGGTGTTGATGATGGCTGTAGTAAGCACATTATTCGCTCAAACAAGGCAAGTTACCGGTAAAGTCACTTCGTCTGAGGACGGGAGCGGTCTTCCGGGCGTAAGCGTTAGTGCCAAAGGTTCTTCTAAAGGAACAACAACGGCTGCTGACGGTTCTTACAAGATTTCAGTTAACGACGGCGCTTCTTTAGTGTACTCGTTCGTTGGCTTTAGCACACAATCCGTAGCAGTAGGTACGCGTGGAGTGATCGATGTGCAATTGCAAGTAGATAACACGCAGTTATCTGAAGTGGTTGTCGTAGGTTACGGAACTAAAAAGCGTCAAGAATTTACAGGTGCTGCATCTTCTGTGAAGGCAGCTACCATCGCTGAGCGTCCGGTACAATCTTTCTCACAAGGTTTGACGGGTCAAGCAGCTGGTGTTAACATTACACAACCGAACGGTTTGTTAAATAACCCTCCTGTGATTCGTGTACGTGGTTTGAGTTCACTTTCATTGAGCTCGTTTCCTTTAGTCGTTATTGACGGTATTCCAATTTCTACGGATAACGTTTCAGCTAACTCAACGACCAACAACCCGTTGGCAGATATTAACCCATCTGACATTGAGTCAATCGATATCTTGAAAGATGCGGCTTCAGCTGCGATCTACGGATCTCGTGCAGGTGCTGGTGTTTTGTTGATTACAACCAAGCGTGGTAAGTCAGGAAAAGCAAAAGTTTCGATTGAATCTTGGGCTGGTGTTTCAGAAGCAGTACGTCTTCCAGATGTATTAAACGCTGAGCAATACATGTTGCACAAAAATGGTGCGATTGCGAATGCATTAGCATTAAATCCGAATGCTGTAGCAGCTTCACAGCGTAATGCACAGAATAAATCATTCTTGCCTTCTTACAATGCAGATGGTTCATTAATCGATACAGATTGGTACAAAGAAGTATACCAAACATCATTCTCGCAAAACCACAACTTGTCTATCAATGGTGGTAACGAAAAAACAAGCTACTATTTCTCTGCAGGTTACTCAGATCAAGATGGTTTCTTGAAAAGCAATAGCTTCCAACGTCGTTCAGGTCGTTTCAATATGGATCACCAAGCAACGAAGTGGTTGAAATTGACTGCCAACTTCAACTACTCGAACACCTATAACAAGGCTCCGATGTCAGGTTCGAACGCAGGTGGTGCATTTAATACATCAGGTTTAGGTCGTATTGCAGTAGCGCAAGTACCTAACTTGCCTGCACGTTTACCAGATGGTTCATACAATTTGGAAAACAACACAATTGGTCGTTTAAACAACTTATTGCCAGCACAGTTCCCTAACCCAGCTGTTGTACGTGATTTGGATAAGATTACATCTGAAAACACACGTTTGATTGCTAATTTAGGCGGTGAATTCCGTTTAGCGGAAGGTTTAACTGCGAAAACAAGTTATTCTTGGGATCGTCGTAACACAGAGAACATTCGTTTCTTCAACCCATTCAATGGTGATGGCTGGTCTGTAAGTGGTGATGCGTATAACAACACAGCACGTTCAGATAACTGGAACTTAATTAACACATTGCAATACAATAAGGTATTAGCTGAGAAGCATAATTTCTCTGTTGTGGCAGGTTCTGACGTTCAGAAAACACGTGTCTTAAACTGGGGTGCACAGCGTCAAGGTTTAGCTGACTTCTTCTTTACAGATTTCCAAGGAAACTACGGAACGAATTTAGCGGCTGGTAACGGTATCTCACAAGTGGCTTATGAAGCATATTTTACAAGCTTCTCGTATAGCTATGCCAACAAGTATTTCTTTAGCGCAAACGTTCGTCGTGATGGTAACTCAGCATTATCTTCTGAAAACCGTTGGGGTGATTTCGGTGGAGCTTCTTTAGGTTGGACTGTATCAGAAGAGAAATTCTTCAAGAGCATGGACTTAGGAAACAAGATCTCAAACTTGCGTTTGAAGGCTAGTTATGGTAAAGTAGGTAACGGTAACGTACCGAATGCATACGGTTCTTATTCAACATTCGCGTCTAGTTTATATGGAGCAGCGCCAACGTTAGCGTTTAACCAAGCTGGAAACAAGGACTTGAAGTGGGAGACATCTACGCAAACAAACATTGGTTTGGATGTTAGCTTCTTGAATGATCGTGTTCAAGTAGAAGCAAACTACTACTACAAGGATATTGATAACTTGATTTTGAACGTTCCTCAGTCACCTTCTAAAGGTATTCCAGGAAACTCAATCTTGGCTAACGTAGGTTCGATGTACAACAAAGGATATGAATTAGCTGTTACAGCAACACCAATTGATAAAAATGGTTTTGTTTGGACAACGAACGTAAACTTTGCAACGAACGAAAACATGGTTACGTCATTGGTTGATGCAAATACGCCAATCTTGACTGCTACATCAGGTTTAGAGACGACAAGTATTACAAAAGTAGGTTATTCTGCAGCACAAATTTATGGTGTGAAGACTGCTGGTGTTAATCCAGAGAATGGTCGCCGTATCTTCGTTACACGTGATGGTACTAAAGTACAATACTTACACCAAGGTGGAGCAAATGCATGGACAACTTTAGATGGTAAGCCTACAACTTCACCTTCGAGTCAGCAGCAGATTTTGGGTAATACCTTACCTACATTCTACGGTGGTTTCAATAACACATTCCGTTACAAAGGATTTGATTTAGGAATGAACTTTACATTCTCAGGTGGTAACTACATCTACAATGGTTCACAAGCGGGTCTTCGCGACCAACGTGTTTGGAACAACTCAGTGGATGTGTTAGATTCTTGGAAGACTCCAGGTCAAATCACTGAAATACCTCGTGCTATTTATGGTGATAACATCTCGAATGGATCTGCTTTCTTGATTGATGCTAACATTCAAAAAGGTGATTTCTTACGTTTGCAGACTGCAACCTTAGGATATAAAATCCCTACGAACTTATCATCGATGGGAATTTCATCTATTCGTGTGTACGCACAAGGAACCAACTTATTGTTGTTCACTCCTTACTTAGGTGTTGACCCTGAAATTTCATCAAATGGTGATTCGAACTTGGCTTCAGGTATTGAGCGTAACTCAATTCCTCAAGGACGTGCATTTACTTTTGGTATCAACATTGGTCTATAATTTTAACGCAGATATAAAATGAAATTATTCACAACAAAAATAGGAATCTTGTCTGTCGCACTTGCGATGACTGTTTCTTCATGCAATAAGGAATTCCTTAATGCAGTTCCTGAATTGGATTTATCAGATGCAACCGTATTTAATACGCCTGCACGTGTACTTTCTCAGGTAAATGGTTTGTATGGTTCTGCGAAAAGCGGAAGTTTATTTGGAGGTCGTTATTTGATTTACAACGATATCCGTGGTGAGGAGTGGATTAACCGGACAACAAACGGTGTAACAGGTTACGGTACGTATCAAGGAAATCAAGATCCTTCAGATTCGTATATTGCTGGCTTCTGGATTCAAGGGTATTTGACAATTAACCGTGTCAACTTATTTCTTGAGGGTTTAACAGCTAATCCAACGGCGGTTACTCCTGTATTAGCTGCGAATTACCGTGGTGAGGCTAAGTTCTTGCGTGCATTAACTTATTTCTCGATGGTACAATTCTTTGCTAAGCCTTACATTATTGACAAAGGAGCTTCGGCTGGTTTGCCTTTACGATTAAAAGGGGAGGCTTCTTCTGCAAATAACGATTTAGCTCGTTCTTCTGTAGCGCAAGTTTATGCACAAGTATTAAAGGATTTGAATGAAGCAGAAGCTGAATTACCAGATTCGTATGGTACTGCCTTGTTGAACACTACTCGTGCGCACAAAAACACAGCTATTGCGTTGAAAGTACGTGTATTGTTGGCTATGGGAGATTACGCTGCTGTACTTACAGAAAGCAATAAAATTGTCTCTGCAGCTGCACCATTCCGTTCGACAACACGTGTGGCTCACACGTTGCAAGCAGATGTTTCCAATGTATTTAAGGCTCCTTATACATCTACGGAATCTGTATTCTCTTTCCCAATGGATGCAACAAACGCTCCAGGAACACAAAACCAATTAGGTTTTTACTGGAATGCGGGTAACGTAGAGTATACATTAAATCCAGGTCCAACAGGTATTTACAATAATGCTCAGTTTGGTGCAAATGATGATCGCAAGACTAAATTGACTGTTGCTAAAACAGCCGTTGCGAATGCTCCATCATTGACTAAATTCAGTGGAGTGGCTCCATTCGTGGATTATGTGCCTAACATCCGTTACGCAGAAGTTTTGTTGAACGTAGCAGAAGCAGAAGCTGAATTAGGTAACTTAACACGTGCAACAGCTATCTTACGTGCGGTTCACGCGCGTTCAGATGCTTCATATGTGTTCCCTTCGTTAGCTACCAAGGCAGAAGTTGTTCGTGCAATTTTGACTGAGCGTCGTATTGAATTATTGGGAGAAGGTTTCCGTGCCAATGACGTGTTACGTCGTGGTGAGCCTTTGAACTCGTTCGGTGCAGGTGCGATCATTCAGCCATCTGACCCACGTTATATCTTTGGTATTCCATTAGTTGAGGTTCAAACAAACCCAAGTATCGGTAAATAAGATATCTCAAAATTAGTTTGAATAGGCGGCCCCGAAAAGGCCGCCTATTTTTTTATGACTTTTATAAAAACATTTTATCATAATAATTGTTAAAAAAGTTCCTGTTTATATATTTGCCAAATTATTTTTTATTCATCATTTGTTTAAACTAAAGACATTATGAAAAAAACGTTACTAGTCAGTATTTTCTTGTGGCTTAGCGCATTAGTCCCCTTGCTAGCACAAGATCGAGCGATCTCAGGAAAAGTAACCACGGAAGATGGTTCTACATTACCTGGAGTTAATATCGCGATTAAAGGGACAACAAAAGGTACAACAACGGATGCCGACGGTGGATTTAAACTCTCCGTAGCTCCTTCTGCAGTTCTTGTGGTTAGCTCAGTAGGCTACGCGTCGCAAGAAGTTCGTGTTGGAAATCGTTCGGTTGTCAATATTTCACTTCAATCAAACACATCTCAACTCGATGAGGTTATCGTTACGACCTTTGGTACGGCGAAAAAAGCCTCATTTACAGGTTCTTCTGCGTCCATCGGAGCAGAAAAATTAGGTGTACGTCCGATTACCAACATTGGCCAGGCCTTAGAAGGTATTGCAGCCGGTGTGACGACTACTTCTACCGGAGGTCAGCCAGGCTCATCTCCAGCCGTGCGTATTCGTGGTTTCGGTTCGATTTCATCTTCGAATGATCCATTATACGTCGTTGACGGTGTGCCATACTCAGCGAGTATTGCGAATCTAAACAATGATGATATTCAGTCCATTACTGTGTTGAAAGATGCAGCTTCTACGGCCCTATATGGTGCGCGTGCAGCGAATGGTGTGGTGATGGTCACTACCAAGAAAGGTTTGAATGGTAAAAATTCAATTAACATCAAATACACCAAAGGTTTTAACACACGCGCTTTGCCGGAGTATGACCGTGTAGGTGCTGCAGATTATTACCCATTGATGTGGGAGTCTAACCGTAACAACTTAGCTTACCGCGCAGCTAGCCCTGTGCCTATTGCTACAGCTAGTTCTACAGCCTCAGCGGGTTTAGGTGCGATTGTAGGAACAGGTTATAACGTATATAATGTGCCTTTTGCTCAATTGGTAGGTACAGACGGAAAACTTAATCCATCTGCCCAAATGATTTACAACCCAGATGATTTAAACTGGGAAAAAGCGGTGATGCGTCAAGGAGTTCGTGATGAGGTAAATGCGAATTTTTCTGGGTCAAATGGCAAGACCGATTACTTCTTATCGGTGTCTTATTTGAACGATAAAGGATATCAAATTAAATCCGATTACGATCGTTTTACGGCTCGTTTGAATGTGAACAGCCAAATGAAAGATTGGTTTAAGGTAGGTGCTAATATGAACACGACGGTGACTACATCGAATCAATCAACGGCTGATGGTGGAACTTCATTTGTTAATCCATTCTTCTTTACACGTGGTATGGCGCCTATTTATCCAGTATATGCGTATGATCCTAAAAATCCAGGTTCATTCTTAACGACTGAAGATGGCCGCCGTCGCTATGACTACGGTAACTTAAGTGCGTTAGGTTTATCGAATCGTCCACAATATGGTGGTCGTCACGTAGTTGCTGAAACGGAATTGAACGAAAACTTCTTCCGTAGAAACTTATTAGGTGGTCGTACGTATGCAGAAGTTACGTTCTTAAAAGATTTCAAATTTACGTCTAACGTAGGTGTGGATATTACAAACGCTAACTCCATTGTTTTTGGTAACCCAGAAATCGGTGATGGTGCGCCAGCAGGTCGTGCGTCTAATTTGTTTGAAAACATTACGAATTACAACTTATCCCAGTTGTTGACTTACAACCATACCTTTGGCAAGCACAATGTGGATGCCTTAGTAGGTCATGAAAACTACAACTTAGTAAGCAATAGCTTAGATGGTTCACGTTCGCAGCAAATTTTGGATGGAAATTATGAGTTGATCAACTTTACGACAACAACTAACTTAACATCACAATATGACATGCGTCGCGTAGAAGGTTACTTCTCTCGTTTGAATTACGATTATGATTCGAAATATTTTGTTTCGTTCTCCGCACGTCGCGATGGATCTTCTAAGTTTTACCAAGATAAGCGTTGGGGTACTTTCTACTCAGCATCAGCTGCTTGGCGTTTAGATCAAGAAGATTTTATCAAGCAATTTAGCTTCATCGATAACTTGAAACTAAGAAGTTCTTGGGGTCAAACAGGTAATGATGGTGGTATCAGCAACTACGCTTGGCAGCCATTATACGCCTTGGGTTGGAACAATGCTACGGAGCCCGGTATCTTGCAATCTTCTTTAGGAAGCAAGTCATTGGAGTGGGAAACAAATACGGCATTTGACGTAGCTGTTGAGTTTGGCTTATTCAAGAACCGTTTATCAGGTACGATTGAATACTTCAACCGTCAGTCGACCAACTTGATTTTTGCTGTTCCTTTGCCACTTTCTGTGGGTATCGGATCTGAGACGCGTAACATTGGATCGATGTACAACAAAGGTATTGAGCTTCAGTTAGGCTATGATGTCATTCGTACGAAAGACTTCAACTGGCACATTGATTTGAATGCGACTCGTTTAGAGAATCAAATCACTAAGATGCCAAAAGAGAGCAAGGAGATCATCGACGGAACGAAGAAGTTGAAAGAAGGAAGTTCATTATATGATTATTGGTTACGTGAGTACAAAGGCGTAAACCCAGAAACGGGAGCGGCTGAATATCGTGCGATTTCATATGTAGCTTCTAACTCAAGAATTACGGCTTCAGGTGATACCTTAACAAATAACATTGCGAATGCACGTTTTTGGTATAATGGGTCATCTATTCCAGATTTGACTGGATCGGTCAATACGTCCGTAAGCTATAAAGGCTTCTCATTGACGGCATTAATGGTGTATCAACTAGGTGGTAAAATCTACGATGGTGCCTATGCTGGTTTAATGAGTGCGGGTTACCACAATGCCAAACACGTGGATATCTTGAAGCGTTGGCAAAATCCAGGTGATATCACCGAGGTACCACGTATGGATGCGGGTCGTACGGCCGATTTTGATGCAGCGTCAGACCGTTGGTTAATCGACGGTAGCTTCATGAATATTCGTACGGTAACCTTGGCATACCGTTTGCCAAAGTCGGTGCTGAATAAATTCAAAATCGATAACGCCCAAGTATACATGAGTGGTGAAAACTTCTTGATGTTGTCTCGCAGAAGCGGTATGAACGTCCAACAAAACTTTGGAGGAACGACAAGTAACGTGTATAGCCCGGCGAAATCATTGGTATTAGGTCTTTCATTCTCCTTATAATCATTAGAATCATGAAAAATAAAAGTTTAATAATTTTCGCTTTCTTTCTCAGCATGATTTCTTTTTCATGTGAGACAACATATTTGGATACGAAGCCTACGGCAAGTATCGATGCAGGTTCTGCTTATGCTACAACAAAAAACGCAGCAGCAGCTATCAACGGTATCTACCGTTCCTTTGTCGTGCGTTATTTGAGCTCACAAGGTCACTCAGGTCACCCAGCGATGATGATTATTTTGGATCACATGGGCGAGGATATGGTGCTTGGAACCACTGCTGCTTCTTGGCACGTGGGTGAGACTCGTTGGACAGCACACCGTTCAGACGTTAACACCTTGGTTCAATTTCCGTATGAGATGTACTACCGTATCATTGGTAATGCGAATATTGGTATTGCCAATATTGATAAGGCCGTAGGTCCTGCGGCTGATCGGAATGCATTGAAAGGTGAGGCTTTGGCTTTACGTGCTTTCGGATACTTTAACTTGGTTCAATTGTACGGTAAGCGTTATGAGTCTCGTGCGAAGCCTAATACGCAATTAGGTGTGCCATTGGTATTAGAGCCAACGACCGAAGGAAAACCACGTAATACCGTAGAGGAAGTATACGCACAAATCAATAAAGACCTAGCGGATGCTGCGTTGTTATTGACTGCTTCGCGCATTAACAAATCACATTTCAATTTAAATGTGGTTAAAGGAATGCAAGCACGTGTGGCTTTAGTACAGCAAGATTGGGCAAATGCTGCCAAATTTGCAGCCGAAGCTCGCGCTGGTTACCAACCAATGAATGCAACGCAATATTTAGATGGCTTCCAAGATATCGCTAATTCCGAGTGGATGTGGGGTTTTGATCACTTAGAAGATCAAACGGAATATTTCGGTGGATACCACTCGTATATTTCATGTAACTACAACTCGACGGTTATTCGTACCTATCCAAAGGTTATCAATAACTTGCTTTATAAGCAAATTCCTGCAACGGACGTTAGATCAAAGATGTGGGTGGAGACACCAACTGCAGCTAATTCAATCGTGCCTCCAGGGGGTGTGCGTCCTAAATTCTTGAACCAGAAGTTCAGATTACCAGGTACGCCTTCAACATCAGCTATGGGTGATGTACCTTACATGCGTGCAGCTGAAATGTACTTAATTGAAGCAGAAGCGAAAGCGCGTTTAAACGATGCAGCTGGTGCATCTCAAGTATTATTTGATTTAATCAAAACTAGAGATGCTGCTTATGTGAAGTCGACAAATACAGGCCAAGCTTTAATTGATGAAATTTTAGTACATCGTCGTGTAGAACTTTGGGGTGAAGGACACCGTTTCTTAGATTTGAAGCGTACCAATGCCCCATTGAATCGTAATGGTACCAATGCCATTGCTTCAGTTGCACTATTGTTCGATGTAGCTCCGGGTGATGCACGTTGGGAATTCTTAATTCCACGTCGTGAGATTAATGCCAATCCAGCGGTTACACAAAATCCACTATAAATTAAATTTTAAAAGGTGGCTGATTTCAGCCACCTTTTTTTATCCCTTATTTATCCTATGAAAAAATCAACCTTATTTTTGTCTATAGCCCTTTTTGTAGGTGCTGCTAGCGTTAGCCACGCACAAGATACTGATGCGTACCAATTGCCGCCTAAGGAAATTGCCGACTTGCTTTTAGCGAAGCCAACTCCTTTTGTGCGCATTGATTCCAAAGCAGAATACCTGTTATTACTTGGCCGTAATTCGTATCCAAGTGTGGAGGAATTAGGCCAACCGGAAATGAAGATTGCGGGATTGCGATTGAATCCCCTTAATTTTTCTCCAAGCCGACAAAGCCCCATCAGCAGTATTACGTTGCAGTCCATCAAATCCGGTGCTCCCATCGCGATTGTTGGCCTTCCCAAAAACCTAGCTGCCGGAGCAATCGCCTGGAATCCATCCGAAACTAAAATTGCATTTACCCAATCCGAAGTGAATCGGGTAGATCTATATGTCATCGATATCGCCACCAAAAAAGCGACACGCGTGAATGTTGACCCGATTAACCAAGTCCTAGGCAATGCCTTTACTTGGGTCGATGATCAAACTATTTTATACAAAGCCACCACACATGACGCAGCTGGCGCACCCAAGCGCCCAATTACGCCGAAGGGGCCAACGATCCAACAAAATATTGGCAAGGCTGCTCCACGTCCCACGTTCCAGGATTTGATCAAATCGCCGTATGATGAGAGTTTGTTTGCGTATTATGCGGAGAGCCAACTGGTCCTGTACAAAAATGGGGTGAATAAGAAAGTCGGCAAGCCTGAGCTGACCAACTCCTTTCAACTATCGCCTGATCGTCAGTATGTGATGATGCGTACTTTAACGAAACCATTCTCGTATGCGGTGCCGGCGTATGGATTTACATCCACTGTTTCGGTGATGAATCTGGATGGAAAAGTGATCAAGGAATTAGCTAAGCTTCCTTCTGCGGAGAGTGCTCCAGCAGGTAATGACAACGTGCAAAATGTCCCAAGAGGTTTTGAGTGGCGTGATGATGAGCCAGCTTCAATTGTGTACGCGATGCCGTTGGATAGTGGTTTCATCAAGAAGCAAGTGGAATTTCATGATGCGGTTTATAGCTTAGCTGCGCCATTTACGCAAGCAGCGAAGGAGTTGTTTAAAACCAAAACGCGTTTTGCCGGGGTGACTTGGGGAGACAAAAATCTCGCATTGGTATCCGAGGTATTGCGCGGGAAGCAGTCGTCTAAAGTGAGTCGCTATACGCCACAGACAGGAACAATGGAGGTTTTGTATGAACGTAATCTAACAGATGCTTACCGCAATCCAGGAAGTCCAGTTCAGACAAAAAATGCGTTTGGACGCGAGGTGATTCAAGTAACGGATGGCGGAACTAAGATTTTGATGAACAACCCGGTTGGCTCTTCAGATCAAGGTGACCTTCCATTTATCGCCAAATTCGATTTAGCTACGAAGAAAAATGAGATTATTTGGCGCGCGAAGCCGGGTCATTTTGAGCAAGTAGAAGAGGTGATCGATGCGGAAAAAGGTATTGTTTTGAGCAGAAAGGAATCTCAAACAGAGGTGCCAAATTACTACATCAAGAATCTATTGAATCCTGCCCTAGATAAAGCATTGACTCATTTTGAAAATCCTTATCCGAATTTAGTCGGGATCACGAAGGAGAAAATCAAGTATAAGCGAGCTGATGGGGTAGACCTGACGGGAGATTTATACTTACCTAAAGGCTATAACAAAGAGAAAGATGGTCCGTTGCCAGTGTTAATCTGGGCCTACCCACGTGAATTTAATTCGGCAGCAGATGCGGCACAGATTCGTGGAAGTAAAGACCGTTTTACAACTTTGAGCTGGGCTTCGCCTATTTACTATGCGACACAGGGTTATGCGATTTTGGATAATGCGGAAATGCCGATTGTCTCTACGGATCCTTCTAAGAAGCCAAACGATAATTTTGTAGATCAATTACGTTTAAATGCTTCTGCAGCGATTGATCATTTGGTTCAATTAGGCGTAGGCGATCGCAAGCGCATGGCTGTAGGTGGTCATAGTTATGGTGCCTTTATGACGGCTAATTTATTGGCCCATACGGATTTGTTTAAGGCGGGTATCGCACGCAGTGGTGCTTATAACCGTACCTTAACGCCATTTGGTTTCCAAAATGAAGATCGTACCTACTGGCAAGCACCTCAATTATATTTTGAGATGAGCCCATTTAGTTATGCAGATAAAATCAAGGAACCGATTTTATTAGTGCACGGCGAGCAGGATGATAACACAGGTACCTTCCCAATCAACAGTGAGCGTTTATATGCCGCTTTAAAAGGAAATGGTGGTACAACTCGTTTTGTGTATTTACCCTACGAAGCGCATAGCTATCGTGGCCGTGAAAATGTCCTTCACTTGCTTTGGGAACAGTTTCAGTGGTTAGAGAAGTATCTTAAATAAATATAAAAAGGCGACCGAAGGTCGCCTTTTTATATTTATTTAAGAAGTAAGAAGTGAGAGGTAAGAGGTGAGAGGATTTTTTACCTCTTACCTCTTACCTCTCACCTCTCAATTCTATTTACCATATCTTAATCCGATCCTCTGGCTTCTTATACAATTTATCACCCGGTTTCACACCGAACGCCTGATACCACGCATCCATATTAACGGGTGCTCCGATGGTACGGTATTCAGCTGGTGAGTGTGGATCTGTTTGTACCAAATTCGCAGCTGTTTCAGGCAATGTCTTGCTTCTCCACACCTGAGCCCACGCTAAGAAGAATCGTTGGTCTGGTGTAAATCCATCAATTTTCGTTTTGGACTTGCCTTGCTTCGTCATCTTAAATGCCTCATAAGCCACGTTTAAACCACCTAAATCACCGATGTTCTCGCCCATTGTCAACTTGCCATTCACATGGATGGTATCCAATACCGTATAGGCATCAAATTGCTTGCCCAACAACTCTGTCTTCGCTTTGAATTTTGCTAAATCCTCTTTGCTCCACCAGTTACGTAACGTTCCATCTTTGTCATATTGACTCCCTGAATCGTCAAATCCATGGGACATTTCATGGCCAATAACGCCACCAATACCACCATAATTAATCGCATCATCCGCTTTGGCATCAAAGAATGGGAATTGTAAAATTCCCGCTGGGAATACGATTTCATTCATTACCGGGCTGTAATACGCATTAACAGTAGGCGGCGTCATGCCCCACTTCGTGCGGTCTACCGGTTTTCCGATCTGAGCGATGTTCTCTTGGAATCCCCACGCACCTGCATTACGCATGTTTTGGTAGAAGGTGTTTGGTGAAATTTCTAAACCTTCATAATTCTTCCATGTATCTGGATAACCGATTTTCGGCGTAAAGGCATATAATTTAGCTAAGGCTCTTTGCTTCGTTTCCTCGCTCATCCAATCCAATTGCTTAATCCGAATCTCAAATGCCTTGCGCAGATTTTTAACCAATTCCTCCATACGCACCTTCGCTTCTGGCTTGAAATATTTGGCTACATATAACTGGCCTAATAATTCACCTACGACGCCATCGGTTAGGGATGACATGCGTTGCCAACGAGGCGTTTGTACTTTTTGACCACTCACAATTTGATTGAATGTGAAGCTAGCCTTCACAAATGGAGAACTTAAGTAGCTAGAAGAACCCTTCAATAGATTCCAAGTCAAATATGTTTTCCATGTCTCCACAGGTGTTTCGATCAACATTTTGTTGACAGACTCAAAGAATTTAGGCGCAGAAACCAAGACCGAATCAGGTGCTTTTGTGCCAAAATCTTGGAACGTCAATGCCCAATTGAATGCCGGAGTTTTTTGGTTGAAATCCGCAAAGACAAGTTTGTTATAGGTCTTATATGGATCTCGCATTTCCAAACGCGACATTTGTGCTTCCGCTAATTTTTTCTCCAATTGGAAAATAGACTCTGCATTCGCTTTTGCTTGTGCAGGAGATGTGCCAATCAGTTCGAACAAAGTTGCTACGTAGGTTTTAAATCCTTCTTGGATCTTTAAACTACGTGCGTCCGACTTTAAGTATAAATCGCGATCAGGTAAAGATGTTCCACCTTGGCCCAACTGCGGTACCATTTTGTCCACTTGCTTGCGGTCTTGACCCACGTAGAAACTGAATAGGGGAGAACCAGCACCCGTCTTGCGCATGCGGGCAATTTCCGTGATGATCTGAGACTTGAATTGAATCGCGTTGATTTGGTTTAAATCGGCTTGAATTGGCGAAAAACCTAGTTTTTCAATCGTCAAACTGTCCATCGCTGCTGCATAGAAATCAGCTACACGACGCTCCACTGAACCTGCAGCGGCTTGTGAGCTCTGCGTTCCTTCGAGGATGGTTTTAACGGCATTGATATTGAAATCACGAAGTTGGTTGAAGCTGCCCCAGCGTGTTTCTTTGGCTGGAATGACATTGTTTTTCAACCAAGTGCCATTTGAATATTGCACGAAATCATCTCCAGGCTTTACGGAAAGATTCATGTTTGCGCGGTCAATGAATTTGGCCGGAGTTTGTGCGTTCAGGGTACCTATACTTAAGGTTAACGCCAAACTAAGTAATGCGTATTTTTTTTTCATAAGATTTTAAATGATGAAGAATTATCAACTAATTTACGAAGCTAAATGTTTTACATGAAAAAAATTCTCCTAATTATTCTATTTGCTTGCGGATTTAATTCCTTTGGGCAGAAACCAGCGATGACACATGAACGCATGTGGATGCTAAAAAAAATCGGTGCACCCGCGCTCAGCCCTTCCGGCAAATGGGTGATTTACAGTCGGACCGAGACGTCTTACAATACGGAAGAACAAACTACGGATTTGTGGCTTGCGGCAGCCGACGGGTCTACGGAGCCACGAAAAATAACGAATACCAAAGGCGGTGAAGAGGGTTATTTCTGGCACCCAACTGCCAATCAAATCTTTTTTTCTGCGAAACGTGAAGGCGATGAAGTCGCTCAATTATACCGCTTAAATCTTGATTTTGGCGGTGAAGCACAACGTTTGACGAATTTGTCTACGGGTGTTTCAGGAGCTAAAATTAGTTCGGATGGCCGATTGATCGCATTTACGTCGCGCGTATACCCAACAGCGTTCACAGATTCACTTAGCAAGAAAATGGCGGAGGATAAGAAGAAAATCAAAACTAAAGCACGGGTATATACCTCCTTCCCGATTCGCTATTGGGATGCTTGGCTCGATGAAAAACAAACACACATTTTCGTGATGGATGTTACAGCGCCCAAGCCTACACTCAAGAATATTTTCGCTCAGGTAAGCTTAGTGGAATCCAAAGGTTTCCAATTGGGAGCGTTTGACATTTCTCCTGACGGTTCTCAAATTGTCTTCTCAGCAACAACAGAATATAATAGGACTGCTTACCAGTCGGCAACGTCACATCTATATGCCATTTCCATTACCGGCGGCGAGGCGAAATTGATCAGTGATGAAATCACCGATTATGCCCAAGTTCAATTTTCGGAAGATGGGAAATACCTCATGTCGACTGGACATGTGAATGGCAACAAAATCTATTATTTAAATCACCTGTACCGTTTTGCGTGGCCAAGTATGAGCGGTCGGACTGAATTAGCCGTGGGCTTAGATCGCCCGATCAACGACATGCAAATCTCCGGTGAATCGATTTACGCGAGTATCGAAGATCAAGGTGTGGATCGAGCGATTCAGATTTCGATCGAGTCAGGTGAAGTGAAACCGCTGTTTGGCGGGGAGTCTGGTTCTGTGACTGCGTTGTCGGTATCGAATGGCGTTGTGGCCTACACCTACCAGCATATCGCTGCGCCGGCCGAAGTGTTTACCTATGTAGGTGGAAAACGCATCGGAATTTCCAAAGCGAATGATGCAGTTTTGGCCTCATTGGATTTGCCTAAACCAGAGGTTTTTTGGACTAAATCATCCCGTGGTAAAATGATTCGTAGTACCATCTTGCGTCCGGCGGGTTTTGATGCGTCAAAAAAATACCCACTTTTCGTGTTGATGCACGGAGGACCCGCCATCTCATTTAAGGATGTTTTTGGTTCCCGTTGGAACCCTTATGTATTAGGTTCTTCCGATTATGTCTTGGTCATGACCGACTACACAGGTTCAGTAGGCTATGGCGAGAAATTCGCCCAAGACATTCAATTTGATCCATTTAAAGGACCCGGAAATGAAATTTTAGAGGCTGCGGCAGATGCCATTAAGCGCTATCCGTTTATTGATGCCTCCCGCCAAGCAGCTGGAGGTGCGTCGTATGGAGGGCATTTGGCCAACTGGATGCAGGCGACTACCTCGCATTTCAAATGTTTAATTGCGCACGCGGGATTGGTGAATTCGGAGGTGCAATGGGGAACTTCGGATGTAATTTGGGGTCGTGAATTAATGAATGGAAGTGCCCCATGGGTGCCGAGTAAAACTTGGAAAGAACAGAATCCGATGCGTTTTGCCGCTAATTTCAAAACGCCGATGTTATTGACCGTTGGGGAAAATGATTTCCGTGTACCCATCAACAACACGCTCGAAAACTGGAGTATCCATCAGCGCTTACAAATCCCAAGTAAATTGATTGTTTTCCCCGGCGAGAATCATTGGATCCTAAGTCCAGATAATTCGAAGTTTCATTATCAGGAGGTTAGGAATTGGTTGGGGGGGTATTTGAAGTAAAATAGTCCGAAGTAAAAGAGTCCGAAGTCCATAGGGAATGAGTCAAAAGCTAATAGCTTGAACAATCTCCTATAGACTTCGGACTTATTACTTTTCCCCTACGGACTATTTCCCTCCGGACTATTTTCCTCCGGACTAATTCCCCTTCGGACTTTTTCCCTCCGGACTCTTTCCCTCCGGACTAATTCCCTTCGGACTTAAAGTTGAATCATCTTCCCCGTCCTAACAGACTCATCGCACGCGAATGCGATTCGCAAACTGTTCACCGCGTCTTCTACGTGATCTGTTAAATCCACATCTGCCTGAATAGCATGTAAGAAATAAGCTTGTTCGCGATCGCATAAACCTTGGTGATCGGGTTCGTCGGTTAGGTTAATCCACTCATCTGCACGGGTGAATTCATTTTCAGCATTGATATCTGCATGGTGCACACGCAATGATTCGGTTTTGGTATGGGATTCTACGGAGTCAGATTTCCCTTCGCCACTTGCGTTTTGGGCGACAATGGAAACAGAACCTTTCGGACCAAAAACATCTTTGACAAAATAAGCAGTTTGGGAAATCATCGGACCCCAACCTGCTTCGTACCAGCCTACGGAACCATCTTCAAAATGAATTTGGAGCTGCCCATAATTGTAATTTCCTGCTGGAATATCTTCCGTCATGCGCGCCCCGATCGCTGAAACACGAACGGGTTTCGAACGCGTCATTTGGCACATGACATCGATGTAATGCACGCCGCAATCCACGATTGGGCTTAAACTCGCCATCAAATTACGGTGCACATCCCACATGTATCCGTGGGATTGTTGGTTCAAATTCATCCGCATCACGAGCGGTTTTCCCATTTCTTTGGCAATCTCGATAAACTTAATCCACGAAGGATGGTGGCGTAAAATATAGCCAACAACGAGTTTTTTGCCTGTTTTTTGTGCCACAGCTGCCACGCGAATCGCGCCCGCTAAACTATCGGCAATGGGTTTTTCGATAAACACATGACAACCAGCTTCCATGGCCGCAATCGCGTACGCTTCGTGCGTGTCTGGGTAGGTGGAGATGCAAACGGCATCGGGTTTGGTTTCAGCGAGGGCCGATAGATATTCGTCGAATAATGGGTAGGAGCCGCCTAATTTTTGATTCAATGTCTCCTTGCTTTTGCCGGGAGAAACGAGGCCGCAAATTTCGAAAGCGGCTGCGTTATGATAGGCTGTTGCGTGGGAGGCACCCATGTTGCCACATCCCACCACTAATACGCGTAATTTTTGCATAGGTTCAGATTTGAAAAGCCCAAGTTACTAAGAATGATTATAAAATTCGATTCCCTGTCTTTATAAAATATGCGCAAGATCGGAATCATATTATTGTTTGTTTGTCAGGGTTTATTAGCCCAAAATAAGAAAGGACTAACCGGAATTCCAGATACCAGTTTTGCCAATTATTCTGCGTGGCAATCCGCGCTCAAATCAGATCCCACGTTAAAACTTGCGGAATATACGGCCAAAGAAATTAAGGCTACACGCACGTTCGTGTACAAGCGAATAGGCCAGCGGAAATTAGTCTTGGACGTATATGAGCCAAAAGATAAGCGCTTCCGCAAGACACTGTTGTTTTTCCACGGGGGTGGCTGGCGAACGGGCCATCGGTCCCAACATGTCGCGCTGGCGCAGGCTTTGGCCAAAAAAGGATATCGGGTGTTTCTGGCGGAATATCGCTTGTCGACCGAGGCGTTGTATCCGGCTGCGATGGAAGATGCGCAGGCGGCGTTGATTTATTTGCACCAACAAGCCAACAAGCTCTATATCGATTCGAAGCAAATTTATGTCGCGGGCTATTCAGCGGGCGGCCAAATGGCGGCGTTGCTGGGTTCCGTTCAGGATGAAAATGTATTTGGTCCGGGTCAAAAAATCAAAGGGGTGATTGACCTCGATGGGATATTGGCCTTCATTCATCCGGAGTCGGGGGAAGGCGATGACCGCGTGCGGACGTCGGCAGCAACGTCTTATTTTGGCTATTCGAAAACGGAGAATCCAGCTATTTGGAATCAGGGATCAGCTTTGCATCATGTGTCCAAACAAGATCCGCCGGTGTTATTTATCAATTCAGGTGTTGGGCGTATGCATGCGGGAAGGGAAGATTTTCGTGCTCAGATGGGTCAATTTGGCCTTTTTACAGATGTGTATACCCATGAAAATTCGCCGCATACGTTTCTGTTGTTTACCCGTTGGTTCGATAAAACGGTCCAACTAATCGATCAGTTCATGCAGCAAATCACCGTGGCGCAAGATGGTTCGGGGGATGTGCGGACGATCCAAGAGGCAGTGAATCAAGGGTCAAATAATCAAACCATTTTTATCAAAAACGGCACGTATTCAGAGAAAGTGTACATTGATTCTTTGCGTCATGATTTGCGGATGATTGGGCAATCGCGTGCTGGGGTTGTTATCAAGTTTACGCAGGCGCGGGATATTTGGCGCTGTTCAAATCCGGATGATTATGGAGCTGGGGTATTGAATATTAAAGGGCATGATTTGAGCTTTGAGCATTTGACCGTGATCAATGATTATGGTTTAATTACGAAGCAGGACATCACGATTCCGTGTCTGAATGAGTCGGGAAAAACGACGCAATCGTCGGTTCAAAAATATGCGTTACCGCGTGAGTCAGGGGAGAAGGATGGGGAAAAAATGGTACGTGTGGATGGACATCAGTTTGCGGTGCGGACCATGCCGGGCGCGACGCGTTTACGTTTTGCGCATTGTACATTTCGGTCAGGTGGAGGCGATACGATGAGTCCGTGGGATGTGAATGCGGGGATGTATTATTTCAATGATTGTGAGATTGAAGGTGGGGTGGATTTGTACTGTCCGCGTGGCTATGCGTTTGCTGAGAATTGTACGTTCATTTGCCATAACATGAGTGCGGCGATTTGGCATGATGGTTCTAGTGAGGAAGGGGCGAAGTCGGTGCTCAAAAACTGCCGTTTTATAGGAGATAAGGGGTATAAGCTCGGCCGTTATCACCGGGAGGCTCAGTTCTTTTTGGTCAATTGCCAGTTTGATGAACACCTGGCGGATGCACCAATTTACCAGTCGGGCGATCGGAAATTAGCTTGGGGTCATCGGGTATTTTATGTGAATACGCACCGTACGGGAGGTGATTTTGCCTGGCATCAGACGAATACAAATCAACCGGCTGAGGACATCAATTTTAGGTGGGTTTTTGGAGATAAATGGCCGTGATAAGATGCGCGGTATCGCTACACCAAATCCTTAATCTTTTTCTCCGTCCCCAGTTTCAGTCGGTAATTCGTCAAGCGCTTATCCTCCTCGGATGGGATGCGCTCAATGCAATCGTGAATATCCAAATGCAATTCAATCTTCTCATTGATCTGCTTGATCATCATGAAGCGAATACGTCGCTGGCTTTCCTGCGATTTCGTATCGCAATCCAATAACTTGTTCAGTTCCTGTGTACTAACAGGTCTATTCTGTTCTACTAGCAGACGTTTTAATAATTTTATTTCAGCCGCTTCCAATCGAATTTCCTTGGTTGATCGATTACGTATAAAAAGCCAAGCGCCTAATCCGAGCAGTAAACAAGCAATGGCGCCATAATAATAGGCCGAA
Source organism: Aquirufa avitistagni (assembly GCF_042715545.1). NCBI lineage: Bacteria > Pseudomonadati > Bacteroidota > Cytophagia > Cytophagales > Flectobacillaceae > Aquirufa > Aquirufa avitistagni. The sequence continues at coordinate 342,292 of NZ_JBBKXZ010000001.1, forward strand.
TAATCTTTTTCGTAAAACGTTCCGAAATAACTGGCCTTCTTCAAAAGCGCGTTCACAGGTACCGAGATCACCGGCCCCTGATCCCCATTGTGGAAATAAAAAATGGTGTCATGTCGGACATACGGTCTATCCCCTCCTTCAAAATACGAGCTATTATCCCGAAACAAATGCACTTCATTGCTGACCGGATTGATAATAAAAAGTCGGTCCCGCGCCAAAAGAATGAAATGAGCCCCATTCCAATACATGATTCGATGCTCCGTGATGGGTAAATTAGGATTGATTTCACCTAAATGGTCCCATTTTTTGGCAATAAAATCGAAGCGATAAAAACTACGTTGGATTTCAATCTTCTCATGCTCTAAGTAGTTCTTATGGTCCCCAGCACCTGTAAAATAGGCATTTTCCGCGTCCGAGTACCCTTGGAAGCCATTCGACATCGCCTCTGGCCCCTGGTTTTTAGGTCTCAAAATTTCCCACTCCCGCGTCTTGTCGTCGAAATACGTGATTTGCCGATGGTAACTCCACATCCCTTCGCCACCTACCGAATACAAAATGTTGTTTCTGTAAAATTGATACGCCCCAAAATTATGGCCACTATGGATCGTCTGATCAATCCGTTTTAATTGGGACGTTGCCGTATTATAATCATACACAAATCCCGTTCCCTGAATCGTAAATCGAATGGTCTGCTTGTCTGGGAAAAAATACCTGGAATTATTGTATCGATACAACAAGGTCTTCAATTCCTCTCCATCTACGGTAAATGGACTTAATTTTTGCCAAAGGGTTGACGGTAACTGCTCCTCTATAAACAAATTTTCTAAGTTCAAACGCTTGCGAACCGAGGTCTGCGGCTCAATCCATTCCAAGGAATTCATTACGGCATGCGCTGATTCCATTGGTACGAGACCAATCACCCAGCAAACCAAGAATAACCTGAAACGTTTAACCATCGTCTACTTCAAAATTCTAAATTGATACGGTGCAAAATGCATGTACTCATGATCCATGCCCACCTGTAACGTTTCCTGAGACCACAAATCGGTCACCTGAGCTGGACGTGAATCATAGCTATTCAATACATACCAGGTTAGCGCTTGCGGTGAAGCACTGAAATTGAATATAAAGAACACTTTTTCACCCGCTAGAAAACGTTCGAATCCGATGACGGAGTTGTTGTGTACTTCGAGCCAACGGGTATTTTTGAGGTCAGCGACGACCTTCAAGGATTTACGAAGTGCAATTAATCGTTGCATCGATTGAAAAACCTGTTGTTCAATCGTTCCTTTTTTGTCAATTAGTTCCGCGCGTTTCCAGTCGATATTCGGCCGGTGCATCCAGCGATTATCATAACTTTTTCCTGGATCTTGTAAATAGGAATAGTCGTTGGTATAAGCCACCTCATCCCCATAAAACAACATCGGTAAGCCACCCACAAACATGGATTGCGCCTGCATTAATAAAATCTTATCGATCGATGTTTGAATGAGCGCGGAGTCTTTGGCCTCAATCGCTGATTCCAAGCCACACAAGGATGCCAAAGATCCAGATAAACGCGCATCCTGCGTTTTCGGATTGATAGCAAACAACGCACCGCGCGCCGGCGTACCCGGGAAGGTTCCGCTGTAATAATTTTTGATGTACATCCGGTGATCATACGGAGTAAAACCCGCATGCTCAATCATGTAGTCGTCATATCCTAGGCCAATATCATCATGGCAGCGCGTGTAGGTTAACCACGTGGTTCCTAATGGTTTACGTTGCAATTCATGTTGCGCATGCTGCATAATGCGAATATCTCCTGTCGCCAAGGCATCCCATTGCACGGCCATTTGCGTGGCATTGTAAGCGAAATCACATTCATGTGTTGCGTATCTGCCGGTACCGAAATACTCCATAATCTGCGCCGGAGCTACAATCGCCTCGCCCAAAATCGCCATGCCCGGTGTGGCCACTTCCACGCACATTTTAATCAATTGTAGTAGTTGGTGCGCCTCCGGAAGATTCTGGCACGTCGTTCCCATTTGTTTCCAAATGAAAGCCGGTGCGTCGATTCGGACGACATCCACGCCCAAATTGGCATAGAAAAATACATTGCCAAGCATCTCCACAAACACGCGCGGATTCGTGTAATTCAAATCCCATTGGTAGTGATGAAACACGGTCATCACCCATTTGTCGGCTTTTTCATCATACGTAAAACTCCCCGGGGAACTTTCTGGGAAAATTTCAGGCATCGTCTCATCCATCAAATCCGGGATGCGGCGATCATCGTACATGTAAAAATAATCCTGGTATTCTTTGATTCCCTTCTTTGCCAACTTCGCCCATTCGTGGTGATGCGAGGTATGATTGAGCACGATGTCAATCATCAAATACATGTCTTTTGCTTGTAATTCAGCCTGAAATGCGCGTAAATCATCGATCGTTCCTAAGCGATCTTCCACCACCCGGAAATCTTCCACCGCATAGCCACCATCACTTTCACCCTCCGGGCTTTTAAACAGGGGCATCAAATGCAGGAAATTAACGCCTAGTTTTTCGAGGTAAGGAAGTTTAGAAGGGAGCTTATTGATTTGACCAGCAAAGCGGTCCACATATAAACTCATACCCACGAGGTCTTGACTCAAGAACCACGTGCCTTTTTTTTCCTTGTCGGCATCCCGCTTTTTTAACGCATCCGATCGATCGAGGTGCGCTTGACAAATGGAATTTAATAAGGTTTCGAATAATCCTGCCGCTAAGGGGTGTGACCCGTAAATGGTATGAAAATGCGTAAATATATCATCTAGGTTCGCTGTGAAGCGTTCCTGGAAAGCGGCATCTTTGATTTTATGCGATTTGATTAGCTCGTGGAGCTTCTTTTGAAGGCTTGGGTTGTACACGTATATTAATTAAAAATGCTGTTATTCAAATGTTTAAATGCCTCCATCGCGCCCATATATTCACAGGTACGCGCACCGGCTTTGTTGGCATTCTGGATGATTTTATTCCAACCTTCATATCCTAAATTCGAAGGATTTAAGGATGCTTCATCCAACTGGTATAAGACGGCACCCACGAACGCATCACCCGCACCGGTGGTGTCGGTTGGCTTAATCGCAATACTCGGAATGATATAGGTTTTTCCACCTAATCCCAAAAGCGTTCCCTCTTTGCCTAGTGTAATCGTAAAAACTCCTGGTATATTATTTAGTAAGTTTTCTGCCGCTTCTTCTAGGGAATTTTTTCCTGTAATGAGCATTGCTTCTTCATCACTTAATTTGGTGAAATGCGCTTGTTTCAGGAATATCCACGATTGCTTGATGAAGCTTTCTTGTTTGTCGCCAAACAACAAATGCCGGTAATTGGGATCAAAACTGATCGTTTTGCCTTCGTTTTTCGCTGCATCCAATAAATGATAATAGGCGGCATTTAAGGGTCCATCTAGAAATGCGGTGGCTGATCCAAAATGGATAATGTTCGTTTGGCTTAGGTCGATTTGATTGACTTCGTCCACTGTTAATTCCGCATCTGCGCCGCGGTTAAACACGAAATCGCGTTCGCCGTCAAGCATTAAGGAGACAAAAGCAAAGGTGGTAAAGTGATTGGAATCTAAATGAACATGCGTTGTGTCCACATGGAATTCAGCCATCACTTGTTTTAATTGTTTGCCAAATGGGTCATTGCCCACTTTGGCAGATAAGGCCACGGAGCCACCTAAGGCACCGATTGCCGCCGCCACATTGGTAGGAGCGCCACCTGGTTTTTTAAGAAAATTTTGTCCGTCTGATAAGCTCGAGCCTTTGTCGGTACAGATCATATCGATCAAGGCTTCTCCAATACACAATACACTCATTAGGCTAGTTTGGTTGGGGATGGTTTAATAAAAGCTGTCGCTACGGCAGCAATGGCCAATAACACGCCTGCAAAGGTAATCGCATTTCTCGGGTCGTTATCTAAAAAGTGCTTTAAAATATACCCAAACGAGATATTTTGTAAGATCATCGGAATCACAATCATCATGTTGATGATGCCCATGTAGACGCCATAACGTTCTTTGGGGATGTCACTGACAACTAATAAGTAGGGGATTCCCATCATGCTGGCCCAGCCAACACCAAAACCTGAGATCGCAAAGAATAACAGGTTCTTGTTTTCGATGTGTGGAAACGCTAGAAATCCGATGGCGGCAAGCAATAAACAGATCATGTGCACGGATTTGGCTCCGTATTTTTTGGCGAAATTCGCTAAAGCCAAAGCGGATAAAAACGTCACAATATTGTACCATCCGTTCACTAAACCGGTCCAGGAAACCGCTTTTTCATATAGCTCCGGGTTATCTTTTGGTGTTGCATTCCAAACAGATAAGGCAATACTTTTGGAAGAATTTTGCCAATAACAGAAGAGGGCATACCATTGAAATAAATACACCAAAGCTAATTGCCACATCACCTTTGGCATGACCTTGATTGCTTGAAAAATCTCAACAACCGATTCCGTCACACTGACTTTGCGCGCCCGAATCTGGGCGAGTTCCTCAGCTGTGGGTTCAATTTCCGATGTTGTCCGCATGCTCCACCAAATCGATCCAATGGAACAAATCGCTCCTAAAAAGAAGGAGGCATATACCCAAGTGGGTAAGGAGCCGGTTTTTCCGATAAAAATTAATGGGAAAATGAAGAGTGATAAATTGGCTAAGGTTTGGCCAAAACCCGTGAAAAAACTTTGCATTTGAAAGCCTGTGGGCTGCTGGTCCTCATTGAGTTTATCGGCCACAAACGCACGATAGGGTTCCATCGCGGTGTTATTTCCTGCATCCAATATCCACAATAAACTAGCGGCCATCCACAAGGATGAACTGAATGGGTACAAGAGTAAACAGATACTACATAAAAGTGCCCCGATAAAGAAATAGGGCTTTCTGCGTCCCCAGCGTGGATGCCAGGTGCTATCGGAAAGGGCACCTATGAATGGCTGAATCAATAAACCTGTCACTGGTCCCGCTAAATTCAATAAGGGTATTTCATCTGGACTCGCTCCTAAGAAATCATATATGGGATTAACCGCACTTTGCTGGAGCCCGAAGCTATATTGAATGCCGAAAAAACCAACGTTCATGTTGATGATCTGACTAAAGCTGAGGTGTGGTTTTATTATATACATTCCAATAGGTTTATTTTCAGATTAAATTTAAATAATCGGATGTTTTTGCGCAAACAGTACTAGGCTGTTCCCTAATATTCCTGCGATAACGGGTGAATCATCAGTTCGTCGATGACGACATGCGCGGGCTGATTCATGATGTAATAGATGCTATCGGCCATATTTTCAGGGCTCAACCAATCCGCGTGGGATGGATCGCCTTGTGGGTCTGCATGAAAATGGGAGTCCACTAAACCGGAATACACCGTAGAAACTTTGATTCCATCTTTTCTGACTTCTTTTCGTACCGCTTCGGTGAAGGCATGTTGGGCATATTTTGAGGCGCAATACAAGGAACCACCATCGAAAACCCGTTTCGCTACGTCTGATGCTATGGTGATGAGGTGGCCTTTTTTCGCTTCCTTCATGTGAGGTAAGACGTGTTGGGTGCACAAAAAAGTCCCTTTCACATTGGTGTCAAAAACTTGATCCCATTTTTCGCTCGTATAACTTTCGGTTGGCCCAAAAGCGCCAACGCCCGCATTGTTAATTAAGAAGTCAATTTTTTGGAAGGTGTGTGCGGTCTTTTCGATGGCCATTTTGATAAAGGCTTCATCGGCAATATCACCGGCAAAATAAAGCGGTCGGTGCCCAATTTCGGTAATCTCCGCGGCGAGGTCTTTGAGTTCGCCTTGATTGCGTGCGATGAGGCTGAGTTGGAAATTATGTCCGGCAAGTAGGAGGGCGAGTGCACGTCCAATTCCTTTGGAAGCGCCGGTTATGATGGCGGTTGGGTAGTTTTGGTTCATGTTTCAAACTTACTAAAATAAAGCGGATTGATTTTGGCTTGTTTATTGAATTATTATTGTATTATTTTATATAATTCTAATTTTTATATCATGAAAAAGGTCAAAGACATTTTAACCAAGAAGGATGCGACTGTGATTTCCATACCTTCGGATGCAAAGATTATCGAGGCTTTGCAATTGATGCAAGATTGTAACGTGGGTTCTGTAGTGGTCATGGACCATGGGAAATACCGCGGTATATTGACAGAGCGTGATTATGCACGTAAGGTAATTTTGCTGGATAAGAATTCATCGGATACAACGGTTGCAGAAATTATGTCAACGGATTTGCCCGGGGTTGAGTTGGGCAGTTCTATCGAAGTCTGCATGATTTTGATGTCGGAACGAAACATTCGCTACCTTCCTGTTGTTGAAAATGCGGAATTAGTAGGCATTATCTCTAGTAATGATTTGATCAAAGCGACGATTCAAGATCATTTGGAAACGATTGAGCACTTGAAAAACTACATACATGCCTAAAAAGGTTACGTTTTTAATTAATCCCCACAAGCAACAGGAGTTGGCCAGTTATGTAAGCTGGGTTTTGAATCAGTGTCCTACGCATCAAATCACGGTTTTTGACCGGGATTGGCCATTCACGCTGGAAGGATTTGAGGAAGTTTGGGTGATGGGGGGAGATGGAACGTTTAATTATTTTGTGAATCGATATCCGACTTGTTCCTTGCCGATCGGCCTATTCAAAGGGGGAACGGGGAATGATTTTTACTGGAAACTTTTTGGGGATTGTTCGCGTGAAGCTCATTTGGCTAGTATGCTGGCTGGTGTCACTGGGCGATTCGATGCGGGGCAGGTGAACGAGATGCTATTTTTAAATGGTGTGGGGATCGGAATAGAGGGCGAAGTCTTACGCTCGATGGAGGCGATACGCCACATCAAAGGTGGTTTGGGCTATTATTTGGCCGCAATTCCAGCCTTATTTAGATTTAAGCATTATCGGATTTCAGGCCTTCCTGTCTTTTTATGCATGGTCTTTAATTCATCGCGTGCGGGCGGTGGATTTCATTTTTTTCCCATGGCTTCGGTGGAAGATGGTGAATTGGATATGATGATTTGTGAGCCGTTGCCCGTCTGGAAGCGTTTATTTTATATGCCCATTATCCAATCGGGGAAACACGTGGGCTTACCTTTTTTACGTTTTTCGCGTGTGCGCCAAAAAACCATTGCGTGTGATCGAGTTTTGCGTGCGCAGGTGGATGGAGAAGTTTTGGAATCCAGTACATTTGAATTTCGGGTTCTTCCGGCTAAATTTGAGTTTATCAAACCCCTTTAATATGATCCAAAAATTTCTCCTGACGTGCACTTATATAGGTATGTCGATTGCTGTACTTGCACAAGAAGCAGACAAGAAAAAAGTTATTTCACGTTTGGCAGAGCGGGAAACTCAGTATGGGCAAATCGCTCAAAAAATATGGAATTATGCGGAGGTAGGCTATAAGGAAAAGCAAAGTTCGTTGTTGCTGCAAGAGACCTTACGTCAGGCTGGATTTACCGTGGAGGCGGGTGTTGCGGATATTCCTACGGCTTTCGTGGCGACTTTTGGTCAGGGAAAACCGGTGATTGGTATTATGGCGGAATACGATGCCTTGCCAGGTTTGTCGCAGGATTCTATTCCCACCAAACGTAGTTTGGGAGGTAATTCGGGACATGCGTGCGGGCACCATTTGTTTGGTACGGCGTCTGTTGCTGCGGCGATTGCGGTGCGGGACTGGATGAAGGAGACGGGTCAAAAAGGAACGATTAAATTATATGGCTGCCCGGCTGAAGAGGGTGGTTCTGGAAAAGTATATATGGTGCGGGCGGGTTTATTTAGTCAGGCGGATGTGATGTTGCACTGGCATCCGAACGATGAGAACACGGTTTCGGCTTCGTCATCATTGGCCAATAAAGCCGGTAAATTCCGTTTTTATGGATTGTCATCGCATGCGGCGGCGTCACCGGAACGAGGTCGTTCGGCCTTGGATGGCGTGGAGGCGATGGACCACATGGCGAATATGATGCGGGAGCACGTGCCATCTTCGACGCGGATTCACTACGTGATTACGAATGGGGGCAAAGCGCCAAATATTGTGCCTGATTTTGCGGAGGTATATTATTATGTGCGTTCGCCGCAGCGGGATGTGGTGGCTGATGTGTGGAGTCGATTGGAGAAAATTGCCGAGGGTGCCGCGCTGGGAACCGGTACGCGGTATGAGGCGGAGTTGATCGGTGGCGTGTATGAAGTTTTGCCAAATCAGCGTTTAGCCAATGTGATGGGTGCCAATCTAAAAGCTGTGGGCGGATATACCTTGAATGCTTCTGAACTTGCTTTTGCGAAACAATTGCAACAGACGGTTGGCATGCAAGCCGTCGATTTAGCCACGACAAATCAAGTATTTATGGATCGTCCGGATCCGAGTGGTGGTGGGTCAACGGACGTGGGAGATGTGAGCTGGGTGGTGCCAACGGTCGGTTTGGGCACTGCGACTTGGGTTCCAGGGACCTCCGCGCACAGTTGGCAAGCTGTCGCTGCCGGCGGTATGTCGATTGGCCGAAAAGGCATGATGGTTGCCGCGAAAACCTTAGCGGCTACCGCGATGGACTTATTTAAGAAACCTGTATTGATCGAAGAGGCACGCGCGGAGTGGTTGACCAAACGCGGAGGCGCCGAGTTTCAATACAAATCATTGTTGGGCGACCGCAAGCCTGCCTTAAATTACCGCGATTAATTTTATCAGTTTTTTTGCGGGGCTTTGGGTTTTAAAACCGTAGCTTTTTGCCGCCTGTTACCTTTGGCACACCTGATAGGTGTGCCAAAGGTGCGGCAAGACTTTTTTTTTCAAGATATTCATCGTAACATTGCAATGTAATAATCAAACCCCATGGGAATAACCAAGACCGATTTGTTTACCGATGAGCAAAATGCGATCGCCCAAATGGCGAAAGTATTAGGTCACCCAGCGCGTGTGGCCATTCTGCAGTATTTAGTAAAGTCGAAAACCTGCATCAATGGCGATTTAATTTCAGAGCTTGGCCTCGCCCAAGCGACCATTTCCCAGCATCTACGTGAGCTAAAAGAGATTGGTTTTATCCAAGGCACCATTGAAGGGGTGTCTGTTTGTTATTGTATTAATCCGGAGAAGTGGGCGGAGTTTAGCCAACTGTTCGGATCGTTTTTTGAAAATTATTTCGTTTCTCAACAATCTAACTGCTGTTAATCATGAGCTTTCCGCGTATGCACGTATCACTTTATGTCAGCAATTTGGCGGCATCAGTGAATTTTTATTCGACGTTTTTTGGCCAACCTGCCACCAAGGTAAAACCGGGTTATGCTAAATATGTCCTCGAAAGTCCATCGCTGATCATCTCCTTTATTGAAAATCCGGAGCGTGTTCAGTCCAATTTTGGTCACCTAGGTTTTCAAGTGGAAACCTTTGAGGAAATGTCCAATCGCTTAGTTCAAGCACGCGCGCAAGGACTCGTTTCAAAAGAGGAAATAGGCACATCTTGTTGCTATGCCGTGCAGGACAAATTTTGGGCAACAGACCCAGACGGAGTTCAGTGGGAGGTTTACTATTTCCACGAAGATGCGGAATTCAACGATCCGCATTATGAAAACCAAGACGCGTCTGCGTGTTGCATGCCGCCGGTCGCTGAAAAACCTAAACTTAAGATTGCCGAAGTGCAAGCAGCAAATACCTGCGCTCCCGGATCCGGATGTTGTTAATAAATTATCAGTTTTTTTATTCATAAATACCTTAGCTTTGGCACACCTACCAGGTGTGCCAAAGCTCAAGCCAGCAGTCCCTTTTTTCGTATGAACAATACCCTAAACGAAAACCTCGAATCCATTTTAGCCTTGGAAATCACGGATGAACGCAAAGCCGTCCTCCAGCCTTTGATCGAATACATCAAATCCAAGCGTGAAAAAGAGCAGCCCATCCGTCTGAATTTTATCTGCACGCACAATTCGCGTCGGTCGCAATTTTCTCAGATTTGGGCACAAACAGCGGCGGATTATTTTCAATTAGCCGCTCAATGTTATTCAGGTGGGGTCGAAGTGACCGCCTGCAACGAACGAACCGTTGCCTCACTGGAACGCATGGGATTCATTGTCTCGAAACACGGACATTCGAATCCGATCTACTTTGTTATGCACACAGAAGATTCTCGTCCCATCAACGTATTTTCGAAATTGTATGATGATGTCATTAATCCACATACGAGTTTCGCAACGGTGATGACTTGTTCTCATGCCGACGAAAATTGCCCGTTTATTCCCGGTGCGGAAGTGCGAATCCCCGTGCGTTACGAAGATCCCAAAGCCTTTGATGATACCCCGGAGGAGGCTGCGCAATACGATGAACGTTCGCGGCAGATCGCGAGTGAAATGTTTTACGTCTTTTCGCGGGTCTAGCTGGTGTGGTCTCGAACCACCAACCAGCGGCCGTCGATTTTCTTGATTAACAGCGTAAAATAGCCGCCTATATTTCCTAAACTCGGCCTAGCCAGATTCCACCGACCCAGCACCCAGGCGGTATGGCCAGCCGTGACATCAATTTCCTGTATGTCAAAAGACAGCGTGCCCATCGTTTCCCGATTCGGATAACTAGTCTGGTAACGCTTCAATGTAGCCGCCCAGCCTTGGGTAACTCCAGCTTTGCCGATGAACTTTAAGTCCTCGCTTTTGGCATAATATTCCATAAACTCTTCGATTTTACCCTCATTCCACAGTTTCTCCTGCGTACTCAGGACAGACTTGATATCCGAAACATCTTTATTTGTTTGTGCAAAAATGGGAAATGCCAAAAGCACGAAAGCAATCATTTTCATAGGTCGATATTTTTTCCAAAGTAAAATAATTTTGTCGACACATGTTTGTTTTTCGTATCAAATCCCACAAGCCGATTTTTTGTTACCGATTATTGTATCATTTTTGTAAAATAATAAATCTAGACTTACCATGAAGCAATTTTTACTAGCCATTTCGCTAGCATGTACCTCGCTCGCAGCTCTTGCGCAAGCTCCCGATGAAAATCGTTTTGTTAAGTCGGTACTCGTAGACAAACTCGACGAGCCGATGGAATTTACATTTTTACCCGACGGACGCATCGTGTTCGTGGAGCGTAAAGGTGAAGTCAAACAATACGATCCTGCGACTGGAATCACGAAGTCAATCGGGAAGATCGTGACGAATACGAAATACACCAACCGCGCGGGCCAAGTGCGCGAAGCCGAAGAAGGTGTGATGGGTGTAATCGTAGATCCTAATTTCAAAGAAAATCACTGGTTGTATATCTATTATGCACACCCGAAAGAGGCCAAACACGTGTTGGCCCGTATGGAGTTGAAGGAAGAGCAATTGTTGATAGACCAACAAAAAATCGTTCTTGAAGTTCCTACGCAGCGTGAGGAATGCTGCCACACCGGTGGAGGTATGGTGTTCGACAAGGCAGGAAATTTATTCTTGACGGTTGGTAATAACACGAGTAACAGCAACTCAGACGGCTATGCGCCGATCGACGAACGTCCGGGTCAAGCCTATTGGGATGACCAACGGGGTGCTTCGAACACGAATGATTTGCGTGGAAAAATCTTACGTATCCATCCAGAGAAAGATGGTTCATATACGATTCCAAAAGGAAACTTATTTGCAGCAGGAACGCCAAAGACACGTCCTGAAATCTACACGATGGGTCACCGTAATCCATGGAGACCAAGTTTAGATTCAAAAACTGGATTTTTGTATTGGGGTGAAGTGGGTCCAGATGCTTCGGTAGACTCGGAAAAAGGTCCACGCGGCTATGATGAATTTAACCAAGCAAAAGGTCCCGGATATTTCGGTTGGCCTTATTTCATCGGAAATAACCAAGCCTATGCCGATGTGAATTTTGAGACATTAGCGATCGGACCGAAATTCAATCCAGCAGCTCCTGTGAATGAATCACCGAACAACACGGGTTTACGCGAATTGCCTCCAGCAACGAAGGCGATGATTTGGTATCCGTATGGTACTTCGGAAGAATTCCCATTAGTGGGTTCATCGGGACGTTCGGCAACAGGTGGTCCGGTATATCACCGTTCTGATTTTCCCAATGCTAAGCGTCCTTTTCCATCGTACTATGAAGGCAAATGGTTGATCGTTGAATTCATGCGTGGCTGGATTATGGCCGTAACGATGGATGAAAATGGTAATTATAAATCAATGGAACGCGTTATGCCAAACACAACCTTCGGTTCTGCGATCGATATGGATTTCAGCCCAGAAGGTGATTTATATGTATTGGAATATGGATCTGCGTGGTTTAGAGGAAATGAGAATGCGCGTTTGGTGAAGATAGAATACCAAGGAGGAAATCGTAAGCCGGAGGTTATGGCGACTGCAGCTAAAAAAGCAGGTTCCGCTCCATTTGCGACGACACTTTCTTCGGAAGGAACAAAAGATGCCGATGGCGATAAGTTGACCTACACATGGACCGTGAAAAAAGCGGGGAGGTTTGTTAAAAACTTATCTGGTGAAAAAGCAACGTTGAGTTTAAAGGATGCTGGAAAGTATGAGGTTACTTTGAAAGCGACAGATGCAAAAGGCGCTAGCAATTCAGCTGCTTTGGAAATCTTAGTGGGTAACGAAGCTCCGGTTGTTGACATCGATTTCGAAGGAGCCAACAAATCGTTTTACTTCGCAGATTCAGCACCGAAATACAAGGTGAAGGTGACGGATAAGGAAGATGGCGAATTAGAAAAAGGTATCGCTCCGGAATCAGTAGCGGCGACGTTAGACTACATTCCATTCGGATATGACCCGATCGAAATGTCGCAAAGTCACCGCAAGGCGGATTCAGATTTATTTGCTTCTGCTGGTTTGCGATTGATCAATAAGAGCGATTGTAAGTCATGTCACCAGTTGAACTTGCGTTCCGTAGGACCGAGCTACAACGAGGTTGCGGTAAAATACAAAGGACAAAACGTCATCGACCAATTAGCTGATAAAGTGATTGCCGGTGGTATGGGTGTTTGGGGCGAGCATGCGATGTCGGCACACCCTGCCATCTCCAAAGCTGACGCGAAGCAAATGGTGTCCTACATCATGAGTTTAAGCGAGCCAAAAGCTTCCAATAAAATTGCGGTAAAAGGTGAGCTAGCTTTAGTCAAGCCAGAAGGTCAAAAATCATCGAAAGGTGTTTTCGTCGTTCGTGCGACGTATGTGGATAAGGGTAACAAGAAAATTGCTCCAGTTCAAGCGGAGAAATGGGTATTCTTACGTGCACCACAATTGGACGTTGAAAAAGCGGATGTAACCAAAGGTATCATGCAATTGATTACACCGGGTCGGTCAACCAACATGGTCGGTCAAAATCCACACTTAGGGTATAAAGGTTTGGATTTAACAGGAATCTCGACGATCGAAATTGCTGCGACTGCGCAAGCGCGTGCGAATGCGACAGGTGGGGTGATTGAAATCCGTTTGGATTCACCTACGGGACCGGTGATTGGTAAAACAAATCCGTTTGAGGTTGCTCAAGGTGGATTTGGTGGACCGCCACCAGCTGCGGCAACGCCAGGAAAAGGAGCTCCACTAGGAACACCGGTAGCAAATGCGGCACCTGCAGCAGCACCGGCGGGAGCGCCAGCTGGGGCACCTGCTGGGGCACCACGTCGAATGAATGCGCCATCAGCTCAAAAAGTAGCGATTACATCTACTGCTGGGGAACATGACGTGTATTTTGTGGCGGTAAATCCGAAGGCGGCAGACCAACAAATCGTCGTGCAGATCCAAGGAATTGAAATGAAAAAATAGTTTGCTTAAAGTAGTTCAAGGGCTTACGTGTCTTTACGATGCGTAAGCCCTTTTTTTATGCGTATTACTTTTGTTTTCCTGCTCATTTCCTCGAGCCTATTCGCTCAGAAAAATATTACTGCCGCATCAGACGCGACCGCGCCTTTGCATGCGTTACAGGCGGATTATCCAACCCGATACGGCGCCGCGAAACCGGAGGAGGTACTCTCGGTCGTAAACCGTGTGTTTTCCTACTTAGAGGTGGCTACGCCAAATCAATTTGTCAATAAAACGACGGGGGCTGTTTGGTCTCCAGGCCAAGCATTCGAAGATCAAACCGTTTTCTCCAAAGGAGATTTCCGACCGATCTCCTACGAATGGGGTGTCACCTATTCGGGGATGTTGGAGCTTAGCCGCATCACCGGTTCCCCGCAATACAAAAATTACGTATTCAATCGCTTGAACTTGATTGCCTCAGCGATTCCGGCCGCGCAGAAAAATGATGCCAAACATGTATTGCATGGCTTAATCCATCCGCGTGCGTTAGATGATATCGGGGCGATGGGAATGGCCGTCATTAAGGCCAAAAAGGCAGGTTTTTCAACCGACATGTCCTTCGTCACTAAACGCGCATCCGATTTTATCTTGAAAGAAGAACACCGTTTACCGGACCGAACGCTCGTTCGTATACGTCCGCTTCACCACACGATGTGGCTAGACGATGTCTATATGGCCATTCCCGCGCTATTGCAATTAGGTGAATATGACGAAGCGGTATTTCAGTTTAATTCCTATCGCAAGCGCATGTTTAATCCTACTTTGAATATCTACATGCATGGGTATTTAGTAGATGCGGAGGAACATCCGGAATTTCACTGGGCGCGTGCAAATGGTTGGGCGTTGTTAACCAATGCCGAAATACTCGAGTTTTTACCGGCCAATCATCCGGCCCGACCAGAAATCTTGAAGCAGTTAAAGCTGCATCTAAAAGGCTTGATGTCCTACCAAGATGGGACGGGTTTTTGGCATCAATTGATAGATAAAAATGACTCGTATTTAGAAACATCCGCTACCGCCATTTATACCTATGTCATGGCTAAGGGAATGAATATGGGTTGGCTTGATCCCAAAACCTATGGCCCCGCAGCGCTGTTAGGTTGGAACGCTGTCGCCTCTAGCGTGAATGAAAAGGGCCAGGTAGAAGGAACTTGCGTGGGAACGGGTTTAGCTTGGGATCCGGCGTTCTACTATCACCGACCGATTTCCCCGTTTGCCGCGCATGGCTATGGTCCTGTTTTATTGGCTGGTTCGGCGATCATGGAATTGGTAAAAAATAAAAATTACCAAATCAATGATTCGGCGGTGCATTTGAATTAATCTTGGTCTATCTTTGCACCGTGAAATCCGTAATCGCACTCTTGTTGTTTGTTGCCATGCAGCTTCCCTTGATGAATCAATGGGGCGCTGTCGCATACTACCGGGTCAATCAGGATTACATCGCAAAAAATCTTTGCGAAAATCGGGACAAACCGATGCTGGATTGTAACGGTCAATGTTACTTAGCCAAGCAGTTAAAAGCCGCGGAAGAGAAAGAGCAAAAATCTAACTCGGAGCGTTTGGAGAAAATGCCTGAAGTCGTTTTGGCTTTTCAGGCAATCCAACCTATTTTTAGTGCATCATTCGTTCAAGTACCCGTAGCTGAAGATCATTTCGCTACCCCTGCCTTTGTTCTTTCAGGCGATTCTAAAGGCCTTTTCCACCCACCTCGAGCTTAATTAATTTGATTTATTTACCTGCAATTTTCATTGTGGGCATTATTCATTTTAATTAACAATTCATGAAAAATATCTTATTATTCATGGGCTTGCTGCTTTCGTTTGTAGCAAATGCCCAACAAAATACCGTGAAGGTATTAAATGCGATTACGAATGAACCTATCGTAGGAGCCTCGTTAAAACAAGGTTCAAAAATTATAGCCATTTCCAATGAACGCGGCGAATTCAAATTAACATCCGTAACTGGGGAGTTTGAGGTTTCTAGTTTGGGATTTGCGACACAAAAGGTCAACCAATTGAATGTCCCGATTTTCCTGGAGGAAGCTTCACAAAATTTAGATGCCGTGGTAGTGACTGCATCCCGACAAGCTGCGACGCGAGCAGAAACGCCGGTGGCGATTCATAAAATTGGTTCAGCCTTAATCCAAGACACACGCGCGATTCAATTAACAGAGTTAATCAATAAGGTCCCCGGCGTCGTTATGTTGAACTACAACAATGAGCAACATGGGATGGGAATTCGTTTTCCCTTTGGTACCAGCGCCTACTTTTTATACTTAGAAGATGGCTTGCCGCTACGTCCTTTGGGTGTTTTTAATCACAATGCCTTGATTGAGTCGAATATTTTAGGCCTAAATTCCATTGAAATTATCAAGGGGCCTGCTTCCTCATTATATGGTCCTGAGGCTGTAGGAGGAGCGATTAACTTAATTACTAAAACTGCTCCAGGAATTCCGACCGCCCAGATTGGATATCAAATGGACCATTGGGGATACGGACGCATGCAATTCACTGCGGGCGCGCAATTGGGAAAGAAATGGTCCGTTATGACAGGTGGGTATGTTGCTCGCCAACAAGGATCTTGGGCTTCCAATTCAGATTTCGATAAGACTTCTGTCAATGTGCGTTTGGATTATCAGTTTACTCCGAATACCAAATTATGGGGTTCATTTGCCTATAACGACTATTTTTCGCAAACAGGCGGTAATATCGATAGCACCGGTTTTTATTCGCGTACTTACAAAAGTCCTGCCGACTTCACCTACCGGGCTTCTTTTTCATCTCGTTCGCGTTTGACGCTAGAGCATCAGTGGAGTAAAAAGTCGAATTCTAGTGTAACGGCATTTTACCGGGATAATGCATTAGGTCAAAATCCATCTTACTTGATTTCATGGGCTCCACCTTCGCTCAGTGCGTCTGGTCAAATAAATGAAAATAGCTTTCAAAGTTTTGGAATCATGGGCCAGCACAATCAGTCATTTGAATTTCTCAATTCAAAGTTGGTAGCCGGTTTTTTACTAGATCGCTCACCCAATGACTATTGGGCTTATCGAATAAATTTAAATGCCACTTTGAGGCCAGATAAACGTTCAGTTGAAAAATTTACAATCAAGGAAGTGTTGCCCACGAGCTTTTTGAGCAATTATTCGGCACTTATTTGGAACAAAGCAGCCTATGCGCAATTTGATTTACAACCTGTTGACAAACTGCGTGTTTCCTTAGGCGGTCGCTTTGATCAAATGTCGTTTGATTACACGAATTTTATAGATAAATCGACTGGCTCTAAAAACTATGCACAGTTTTCGCCTAAGTTGGGGCTTACCTACGAGGCTAGCAGGAACGTTGGTTTTTACGGCAACTTCTCCAAAGGATTTGCGCCACCAGCTTTGTCTGCCGTCTTCCGTCCAAGACCAGCTGCACAAGCTACGGCAACCGGGGAGAAATTTTATTTAAGCATTGACCCAGCCGTTTTCACCAATTATGAAGTAGGCGGTTGGGCTTCCTTGTTCAACAATAAACTCTATTTCGATTATACTTTTTATCGTTTAGAGGGCAATAATGAGTTATTGGGCATTCGCCAACCAGACAATACGACTGATTTTCAGTCGGCAGGAAAGACCCTGCACGAGGGTATCGAATATCAAATTACGTACCGGCCAACCGATGCTTGGAATTTTCGATTTAGCGGAACGAATGCGAAACATACCTTTGTTGATTTTGTGTTAAGTACGCGTGCTTCCGATGCTTTAAAAAATGTGAATGGCAAAGAAATGCCGCAGGCGCCTAATTTCATTGCAAATTCGGAGGTCACCTATAAATATAAAGGCGCGCGCATCGCATTAGAGTGGCAACGAATTGGTCCTTGGTTCGAGAATCAAGTCAATACGCGGAGATATGAAGGTGCGTCCGTATTTAATTTACGAACAGGATACAATTACAAAGCTTACCAGGTATTTGTCAATGTATTGAATCTTGGGGATGCCTTATATGCTTCCGCGGCTACCCGGGGAAATAACCCAACCGACAGAGCGACCTATGCGCCTGCTCCACCACGCACGTTTGTGTTAGGTGTTCAAATTGATGTATTTCAACTATTCAAAAAATGAAAAAACTAATCCTTTTGCTCGTTTTCTTTGCGCAATTTGCTTATGCGCAAACGGTATCAAATCCTGCTAATCAGGCCTTGGACCCATCTTTTGCTGTGAAATCCAACAGTGATATTGTTTTGTCTTGGGTTGAGAAATCAGCCAATGGAGTATTGTTTTTTCGAAAAGTCAATCAGGGGCCTGCCGAGCAGGTCCCTATTGATAAAAAGGCCTCGACACATGCGGAAGGTATGCCGAAATTGGCCTATAAAGCTGATGGAACCTGTGTGTTGTTGTATGAAATGAATCGGCCAACGGCTGCGTCTCGTTTTAATGGGGATTTGTTGTACGCGATGGAGGTGAATGGAGTTTGGCAAAAGCCTCAATACATTCACAAAGACACGGCAGCAGGGTTGAGTCATTCGTTTGGTAAGATTATTTCTTTGCCCAATGGGGAAGTGGGAGCATATTGGTTGGATGTCAAAGTTGGCCCTAAAGGTCGTACGTTGGTAACAGCCACGACAAGTCCGGGTCAGGGATTTGGTGAAATGAAAATTTTGGATCGCCAAACCTGTGAGTGTTGTCGGATCGATGCCTTAGCCGATGCGAAAGGAAACGTGGATGTGATCTACCGTGATTTGAATGACAAGGGGGAGCGTGATATGGGTTATGTACACTCGTCGGATTTTGGGAAAACGTATACGGAATCGGTGCCTTTATATGAAGACCATTGGAAAGTAAATGCCTGTCCGCATGCAGGTCCGTCATTGGTACGTGGTGCGAAAGGCTTAGAGGCGGCTTGGTATACGGGTGCCGAAGGGTCTTCGGGTGTCAAATGGGCCTATCAGGCCAATAAAAAGATGATTTTACATTTGACGGGAGATAAAATTCGGATGCCCCAATTAGCTTCAAATCCGAAAGGGGAGACGGCCTTGGTGTATGCCGAAATTAAGCAGGAGGGTGAGCGATACTATAAGCAGATTGGCTTAATTGTTAAGGATGCCAAAGGAAATTTGAAGAAATCGTTTGTATCCGATCCAGCTTATGATTGTTCGTATCCTGCGATCAAATGGAATGGAAAATCGTGGGTGATTGCCTATGAGGCGCTGAAGGATTCCCAACAAGTAATTCACGTGATTGAGAAATAAGCATGAGTAAAAAAGCAGGGTTATTGGCTTATTACTCCAAATGAATAATATGCAGCAAACATTTGATTTAAGCGGTAAGGTCGCGCTCGTGACCGGATGTAAAAAAGGGATCGGGATGGCGATGGCGATCGGGCTCGCGGAGGCAGGTGCGGATATCATCGGAGTTTCGGCTTCTTTAGAATTAAATGGATCTGCCATTGAAAAGGCTGTCACGTCCTTAGGGCGCAAATTTGAGGCGTATCAAGCGGATTTTTCGGACCGCGAATCTTTGTATGATTTCATCAAAGCCGTCTTGCGGGATTATCCACGTATCGACATTTTAGTCAATAATGCAGGGACTATTTTACGCGATCCGGCGGCGGAACATTCCGATGAATATTGGGATGAGGTGATGGAGGTCAATCTGTCGTCTCAGTTTATTTTGAGTCGGGAAATCGGAAGAACGATGTTGGCCCATGGTTCTGGAAAAATCATTTTCACTGCGTCTTTATTAAGTTTTCAAGGAGGCATCAATGTGCCAGGTTATGCGGCCAGCAAAGGTGGAATTGCACGTTTGACGATGGCGCTGGCCAACGAGTGGGCGAGCAAAGGCATTAATGTCAATGCGATTGCTCCTGGATATATTTCCACAGATAATACCACCGCCTTACGGGAAGATAAGGAGCGGAGTGCCTCCATTTTGGGACGTATTCCAGCGGGCCGTTGGGGTGAACCTAACGACTTCAAAGGTCCTATCGTTTTCTTAGCTTCAGAGGCTTCTAACTATGTGCACGGAACGATTCTGACGGTAGATGGCGGTTGGATGGGACGCTAAAAGTCCGAAGGGAAATAGTCCGAAGGCGAACTTTTTATTCAATAAATAACCTTTACATGCATTTAAATATTCATTAATTTTTGACAAATTCACTTCGGACTACGGACTCTTTTCCTCCGGACTAATTTCACCTCTATGAAAAACCTTATCCTAATCGCCCTTCTGGCACCGATAGCTGTTTTTGCGCAAAAAATCGATGTCAACAAACAATTCAAATTAGCCGAGCAACAATATCAACGGATGTTGGTAGCACAGCCAGATACATCCGTGACCGTGCACTCAGCAAATCACGATGGAACGTATCGGAATATGCCGTCTAAGTGGTGGTGTTCTGGATTTTTCCCGGGTGGATTGTGGCAATTATACGAGCGTTCAAGAGATCCGCAATGGGAGAAAGCAGCACGTTTATGGACGGCAGCTGTGAAGAAAGAACAGTATAATACGGGTACCCATGATTTGGGATTTATGATGTTTGATTCGTTTGGCAATGGCTTACGCTTAACAAATGATCCAGCTTATAAAGCTGTATTAATTCAATCTGCCAAGTCTTTGGCGACTCGTTTTGATCCCAATATTGGTTTAATCAAATCTTGGAATGGCTTCAAAGGAGGATATAAATATCCGGTGATCATCGATAACATGATGAATTTGGATCTATTGTTTTGGGCTTCTAAGGAGACCGGAGATCCGCGTTTTCGTCAGATTGCGTTAACGCATGCCGACAATACCATGAAGCATCATTTTCGTCCCGATAATTCGAGTTACCATGTGATTTGTTATGATGTGGATGGAAAGGTATTGGCGAAAAAACAACATCAAGGATACCAAGACGAGTCTTGTTGGACTCGCGGACATGCTTGGGCGATGTACGGGTATGTGGAAATGTACCGGAATACGAAAGATAAAAAGTACTTGGATTTCGCACAAAAGATTTCAGATTACTACTTAAATCACCCGAATTTGCCTGCTGATAAAATTCCATATTGGGACTTTTATGCTCCCAATATCCCGAACGAAGAGCGCGATGCTTCGGCAGGTGCGATTGCCGCGTCAGCGTTGCTTGAATTGAGTACCTATTCAGGTCAAAAAGGTAAGCGTTACTATGCAGATGCCGTGAAGATGTTGGAGTCATTATCAAGTCCTGCATATCGTGCGGCATTGGGTGAGAATAACAACTTCTTGATAAAACATTGCGTAGGCGCTAAATCCTTGAATTCGGAGATCGATGTGCCCCTAATTTACGCGGATTACTACTATTTAGAGGGATTGTTGCGTTACGAGAATTATACTAAAAAATAGTTTTCCCCGTTGAGCTTTGGCAAACCATCCAGGTTTGCCAAAGCTAAGTAAAAGGCTTTCCCGCGCTCATAAATCCCTGACTAAAGCCACGAAAATGGCTTGCCAAAGCAGCGCATAATGTGTACATTTGTGGCTTCATTTTTATTAAGCCCCATGTCAGTTAAGAAAATCCAATCTGCCCTCATTTCAGTTTATTACAAAGATGGCCTTGCGCCGATTATCCAAGAACTTCACAAGAACGGAGTAACCCTATATTCCACCGGTGGAACCCAATCATTTATTGAAGATTTAGGCATTCCAGTAATTGCCGTGGAAGACTTGACGGGCTATCCATCCATCTTTGGTGGACGTGTGAAAACCTTGCACCCGAAAGTGTTTGGTGGAATTTTACACCGTCGTGATTTGCAGGAAGATGTAGATGTTGCGAAGCAATATGACATCCCCGCATTGGATTTGGTGATGGTTGACCTATATCCGTTTGAAGAAACGGTGGCATCTGGAGCTTCAGATGAGGATATTATCGAGAAAATTGACATTGGTGGTATCTCCCTAATTCGTGGAGGTGCGAAAAATTTCAACGATGTATTAATCGTTTCTTCGCGTGATCAATACGCCGAAGTATCAGCGATTTTTGCGGCACATGGTTCTGCTTCAACTACGTTAGAGGAACGTAGACGTTTCGCAGGAAAAGCATTCCAAGTTTCATCCCATTACGATGGAGCGATCCAACGGTATTTTGCGGGAGAAGCAGCTGATTTGGCTAATTATACGAGCTTGCCAGCGAGTGGGTTGAGGTATGGAGAGAATCCGCACCAACAAGGCACCTTCTACGGAGATTTGTCGGCCTTGTTCGATAAACTTCACGGCAAAGAATTATCGTATAACAACCTAGTAGACGTGGATGCGTGCATTACCTTATTAGATGAATTTAATGAGACAGCTTTTGTGATCATCAAGCACATGAATGCGTGCGGTGTGGCAACAGGCCAAACCGTGAAAGAAGCCTACGATAAGGCATTGTCTTGTGATCCAGTTTCGGCTTTTGGTGGCGTATTGGCTACGAATAACGAAGTGGATAAAGCAGCGGCGGAATCAATCAACCCATTGTTCTGTGAAATCTTAATTGCGCCTTCATTTACAGCGGAGGCGTTGGAGATTTTGCAAACCAAAAAGAATCGCATTTTATTGAAGCGTAATGCGGTGGAATTCCCTAAGAAAATGTTCAAGACCTTGTTGAATGGGGTTTTGGAGCAAGATAAAGATTTAGTGACGGAAGGGATATCTGACTTCAAAACAGTGACAAAACGTGTTCCTACAGACGAGCAGAAGCGGGCATTGGCATTTGCTTTAAAGATTTGTAAGCATACGAAATCAAATACGATTGTGTTAGCGAACGATGGTCAATTATTAGCATCCGGTGTAGGTCAAACATCACGCGTGGATGCCTTGAAGCAGGCGATTGAAAAAGCGAAAGAATTTGGGTTTGATTTGAATGGCGCGGTTATGGCATCCGATGCATTTTTCCCTTTCCCAGATTGCGTAGAGATCGCTGGAAATGCAGGTATTGTTGCCGTAACGCAGCCAGGAGGATCAATCAAGGATCAAGATTCCATCGCCTATTGCGATGCGCATGATATGGCCATGGTTATGACGGGAATTCGTCACTTCAAGCATTAGGATTTTTCAGTTAAAAATTTTATTTTTAAGGCTAGGAATAAACAAGTAATCACGGGTGAAGCAATGAGCTCGTTCAACACATTTAAATTACACTATGTCAGAAGCACAAGATACATCAGCTCAAGATCGGGCAAATTATGGTGCAGATAATATTCAAGTATTAGAGGGTTTAGAGGCGGTTCGTAAGCGTCCATCCATGTACATCGGTGATACCGGCTTCAAAGGTCTACATCACTTGATTTGGGAAGTTGTCGATAACTCCATTGACGAGGCGCTTGCCGGTCATTGCGACAAGATCAAAGTAACCATCAACACAGATAATTCCATTTTAGTCGAAGATAACGGTCGGGGTATTCCTACGGGCATGCACACCAAAGAAAAGCGTTCCGCTTTAGAGGTGGTTATGACGGTACTTCACGCGGGTGGTAAGTTTGACAAAGACACATACAAAGTTTCTGGAGGTCTTCACGGGGTGGGGGTTTCCTGTGTGAATGCCTTGTCGACAGATTTAAAAGTGACTGTACACCGGGAGGGTAAAATTTTCCAACAAGAATATAAGATTGGTGTTCCGCAATATCCTGTAAAGGAGGTGGGGGATACAGATCGTACGGGTACATCGGTTTTGTTCAAACCAGATGATACGATTTTTACCGTAACCGAATATAAATACGATACCGTTGCGGGTCGTTTACGTGAGTTATCTTTCTTGAATGCGGGTATTCGTGTGCAATTGACAGATTTACGTGAATTAGACGAGGAAGGTAATGCACGCACTGAAGAGTTTTTCTCTGAAGGTGGTTTGCGTGAGTTTGTGATGTTCTTGGATTCAACGCGTGAGCCATTGTTGACCGAGCCTATCTACATGGAAGGTGACAAAAACGGTGTACCCGTTCAGGTGGCCATGATGTACAATACGTCCTATACCGAGAATGTGGTTTCGTATGTAAACAACATTAATACCATCGAAGGTGGAACGCACGTAGCGGGTTTCCGTGGCGCGTTAACACGTACGTTGAAAAACTACGCCGACAAATCAGGTGCCCTAGAGAAATTGAAAATCGATATCGCAGGGGATGACTTCCGCGAAGGATTAACGGCTGTTATTTCAGTGAAAGTAGCTGAGCCGCAATTCGAAGGTCAAACAAAAACAAAATTAGGTAACGGTGAGGTTTCAGGTGCTGTTTCGGCAGCCATGTCAGACATGTTGGAATCTTGGTTAGAAGAGCATCCAAAAGAAGCACGCCAAATCGTTGCCAAAGTAATCTTAGCTGCGCAAGCACGTCACGCAGCCCGTAAGGCCCGTGAAATGGTTCAGCGTAAAACGGTTTTGGGCTCTAACTCATTGCCAGGTAAGCTAGCCGATTGCTCCGATAATGATCCAGAAACGTGTGAGATCTACCTTGTCGAGGGAGACTCTGCGGGTGGTACGGCAAAACAAGGCCGTAACCGTGCATTCCAAGCGATTTTGCCATTACGTGGTAAGATTTTGAACGTAGAGAAAGCGCAAGAGTATCGTATCTACGAAAACGAAGAGATTAAGAATATGATTACCGCATTGGGCGTTTCCTTCGGAAAAGATGGCGACGAACGTGCGTTGAACATGGATAAATTGCGTTACCACAAAGTGATCATCATGACCGATGCGGACGTTGACGGTAGTCACATTCGTACGCTTATTTTAACATTCTTCTTCCGCTACATGCGGGAGTTAGTGGATCGTGGATGTATTTACATCGCGCAGCCGCCGTTGTATCAGGTGAAAAAAGGCCAACAAGTTCGTTACGTGTGGACGGAAGATCAGCGGACGCTTGCGATTCAAGAATTAGCTGGAGGGGGTAAAGAGGAGAGCGTAGGAGTTCAGCGTTATAAGGGTCTTGGAGAGATGAACGCGGAGCAATTGTGGGAAACTACGATGAATCCAGAGTCGCGCACCTTGAAGCAAGTAACGGTGGAGTCCGCAATCGAAGCAGATTTATTGTTCTCGATGTTGATGGGTGATGAAGTAGCTCCGCGTCGTGACTTTATTGAAAAAAATGCCAAATACGCGAAGGTAGACGTTTAGCCCGATGGAGTTTGATTTCAAATCCTATCATTTGCGTGGCATACACGCGACTACGGAAGCGGAGAAACGATCGATTAATCAAGAGTTAAAAGATCTTTACGATTCCTTAACCGTAGAGGAAAAACGAATATTTAATTTGGAGCTTCAGAAGTTCTTGGCGACAGAAATGGGCCGACTGAGTTCTGATTATGAAGCGATCAAAAACCAAATTCCCCAAGCGTAATCATGAGTGATTCAAGATTAGATAAAATTATCAAAGCGTCAGAAGATTCCCCAAACGGGAATCTTTTGTCGTTCCTGCAGCCTAAAAATTGGAAGGTCAATTTGGTCGCACCACGTGATGCGGCAAGGAAATTAGAAAAGTCGGCACAAAAGGCGCAAGACACGATTGCCAAGTCTCGCTATATTTCCCGTGACATTTCGTGGTTGAAGTTTGATGAGCGGGTTTTGGATCAAGCACGTGATACCTCGAAAAGTTTATTCGATCGCCTGAAATTTCTGGCAATTACAGCCTCTAATTTGGATGAGTTCTTTACCATTCGAATGGGTTCTTTGTATAATTACATTGATTTCGGAAAGGAGCGTACCGATTATTGCGGGCTTCGTGAAACGCAATTTAAGCAGGCATTAATCACAACGGCCAAAGAATTTAGCGTCGAAAAACACCGCTTATTTATCGAAGAAATTTTACCATTGTTCCCAGAGAATGGCTTGTGCCTTGCCTCACTCGAGGATTTGACAGAGGAGGAAATTGCGGATGTGGGCATGTATTTCAATCGGACCATTTACCCGATGTTGACACCCATGGTCTTTGATCATACGCATACGTTCCCCAGTTTACTGGCAAAAACCCTGATTTTTGGGGTGGTGACGGTAGGGTTTTCCGATAAGAAAAATACAAAGGGGAAAGCGGAGAAGGATCGTAAGATTTCTTTTGTTCAGATTCCATTAAACTTAACGCGCTTTTATGTAATCGAGCGTGACGACAAGGTGCTTTTCTTGTCTATTGAAAAAATCATCAGACATCATCTGCAGATTTTATACCGTAACGTTGAAATCGAATCAACTTCCTTATTCCGGATCACGCGGAATGGTGATTTTGATGTGGTGGAGCATGAAGATGCAGAGACGGATTTCGTGGATGAAATCAAGAAGAAAATCAAAGACCGTCGCCTAGGCCGTGTTACGCGAGTTGAAGTGGAATCAGAGCATTCTGAATTCCTACTAGGCGAAATGTTGAAGCGCTGGAATTTAGACCAGTCGGACATCTTCGTCAAAAGATCCATCTTAGATTTTACCGCCTTTTGGCAAATCTTAAAGTATCCCGATTTTAAATCGAAACTGGCACCTAATCCAGCCGTCGTTCCCCCGCTGGGGTTAAAGTCGGTGAACATCAACGACATCTTCGAGACGATGAAGCGGGGTGATATATTATTACATCACCCGTACAATAATTTTGAGCCGGTTATTCAACTACTGGAGCAGGCTGCTGAAGATCCACATGTTCTAGCGATTAAGATTACGCTATACCGGATTTCGAAAAATTCGCGCATTGCAAGTGCGTTGTTGCGTGCGGCTGAACAAGGCAAACACGTTTCGGTACTCTTTGAAGTGAAGGCGCGATTTGATGAGGAAAACAACATTCGGGAGGCTACTAGGTTGCAAAAAGCAGGCTGTTTTGTGATTTATGGTATTCCGGGTTTGAAAACGCATACCAAATTATTGCAAGTCATTCGCAATGAGGGGACACATGTGATGAGCTATGCACATTTGTCATCCGGAAATTACAATGAGGATACGGCGAAGTTGTATACCGACTTAGGTTTGCTAACAACCGACTCGCGTATCACCCAAGATATTTCGGAGTTTTTTAATGTCATTACGGGGCATTCAATGCCTACACATTATGAGCATTTAATAACGGCTCCGCGCGATATGCGTAATCGGTTGATCGAAATGATCAATCAAGAAATTGCAAATCATGCGCAAGGTTTGGCTTCGGGAATTTGCTGGAAGATAAATTCATTACAAGATTTAGATACAATTGAGGCATTGTATAAAGCTTCGCAAGCCGGTGTTCCAGTCTTGTTGATTATTCGCGGAATTTGCTGTATTCGACCTCAGCGCGCAGGTTTATCAGAAAATATATTCATCAAATCGATCGTGGGTAATTACCTCGAGCATTCGCGTCTCTATTATTTCCACCGTGCTGGCGAACCTAAGGTATATGGTGGATCAGCGGATGTGATGGTGCGCAGCTTTGACCGTCGGATCGAATCACTTTTCGAACTAGTGAATCCGCGTGCCAAATATATGGCTATTACCATTTTAGATTGGAACTTACGAGATACCGTGAATTCCTACGAAATGCAAGAAGATGGGACCTATTGGAAGGTCGCGAGCGATGAGCCGTTTAATATTCACAAGGAGTTTTATAAAATCAATGAGGAAGATTTGATTGAAGAGATTACATTTGCAAACTACACCAACAACCTTACAACAAAATAAATGGAGAGATTTACAGGTTTATTAGGTATCGTTCTGATTTTGGGCGTGTCCTATTTAATGTCTAATAACCGGAAAGCAATTAATTACCGCACCGTGGGGGTTGGTTTATTATTACAAGTTGCGCTTGCCGTTTTTATATTAAAAACAGAAACGGGTCAAGCGACTTTTCAATGGTTAGGCGATTCGATTAATACGTTATTAGGCCAAGCCGATAAAGGGGCTCAATTTGTTTTTGGTTCTTTAGTTGACCGTAAATTAATGACCCAGGCATTCGGTGCGGGTAATGATTATATCTTCTTTTTCAAGGTAGTCCCTACCATCATTTTTGTGGCGGTTTTAGTGAATATGTTCTATCACATGGGCGTATTGCAGCGTGTGGTTTCGACCATGGGTAAGGGCGTACACTGGTTGATGGGCGTCAGTGGCGCGGAGGCGCTTTCGAACGTGGCATCTACGTTTGTGGGTCAAGTGGAGGCTCAAATCATGATTAAGCCTTATTTGAAAAACATGACAAATTCGGAGCTGATGGCCTCGATGACGGGATCATTTGCTTGTATTGCCGGAGGAGTTATGGCGGTTTATATTTCATTAGGCGTGCCTGCGGCGTATTTGTTAGCCGCTAGTTTAATGGCTGCTCCGGGTGCCTTAGTGATTTCAAAAATCATGTTTCCTGAGACTGAGAAGTCTGAAACGGAGGGTATGGTTAAAATGGAAATTACAAAGACACATGCCAATTTAGTTGACGCAATCGCGGCGGGAGCCAGTGAAGGATTAAAAGTGGGGTTGAATGTGATTGCCATGTTGATCGGTTTTATTGCCTTAATTGCGTTAGTTGACCTAGGTTTAGGCCAAATAGGCAACTGGATCAACTTACCAGAATTATCCATGAATTTAATCTTAGGAAAAGTATTTTCTGTGTTTGCATTTGCGATGGGCGTTCCATCTCAGGATGTGGAAGTGGCGGGAGCTTTGATGGGAAAGAAAATGGTGGTGAATGAATTTGTGGCTTACTTAGATATGGTGAAATTGAAGGATACCTTGGATCCAAAAACTATTGCCATTACTAGCTTTGCGTTATGTGGATTTGCTAACTTTTCATCCGTTGCTATTCAGATTGGGGGGATTGGTGAATTAGCACCATCGCGTCGTTCTGACCTGGCGAAATTAGGCTTTAAGGCCTTGATTGCGGGGACACTAGCTTCTTATTTATCAGCCACTTTAGCCGGATTATTATTGTAATATGCGCATTGATCCCGAAACCGTTGAGCGAATTAAGCAAACGGCTGCTGTGGCAGACGTGATCGGGGATTATGTGACTATCAAGAAAAAGGGAGCCAATTATTGGGCTTGTTGTCCGTTTCACGGCGAGAAAACGCCTTCGTTTTCAATCTCACCGAGCAAGGGAATTTATAAATGTTTTGGTTGTGGTAAGGCCGGTGATTCTGTCCGCTTTATCATGGATATTGAGGGGCTTGGCTATGGTGAGGCGCTGCGGCATTTAGCTAAAAAATACGGCATCGATATTCAGGAGGAGGAGATGACGGATGATCAGCTTCAGCGTCAAAATGAGCGTGAGAGTTTATTGATCATGCTCGAGTTCGCCAAAGAATTTTTCAAAAAACAATTATTGGATTCCGAGGAAGGGCGTTCGATCGCATTGCCATATTTCAAGGAACGTGGATTTTCGGACGCTACCATACAGGCTTTTGATTTAGGTTATAGTCCAGAGGGATGGGATGTGTTCTTGAAAACAGCCCTAAAACAGGGATTTAGCCAGGAAATTATTGAGAGGGCGGGTTTAGTGACCAACAAAAACGATGAAGGGAAAGTCTATGATCGATTCCGAAATCGGGTTATTTTTCCCATTCACAGTGTGGCAGGAAAGGTGATTGCCTTTGGTGCACGTATTCTAAAGTCAGACGCAAAGAACCAAGCGAAATACCTTAATTCACCTGAAACCGAAGTTTATCATAAATCGGCCGTTCTCTATGGAATCGCGCAGGCGAAGAATGAAATTCGTCAAAAGGATGTCTGTTATCTCGTGGAAGGATATACCGACGTCATTTCTTTACATCAGGCGGGTATCAAAAATGTGGTTGCTTCTTCTGGTACCTCATTAACCATTGAGCAAATCAAGTTGATTGCGCGGTTTACCAATCACGTAACAGTACTTTATGATGGTGATTCAGCGGGTATTAAAGCCGCCTTGCGTGGGATGGATTTAATTCTTGAGGAAGGATTGCAGGTAAATCTGGTGGTCTTCCCAGAAGGACAGGATCCTGATTCCTATGTGCGTTCAATCGGTAGTGAGGCATTTATTGAATACATTCAAAAAGAAGCGCGGGATGTGATTTCGTTCCAGGCGAATCTTTTTATGAAGGAAGCTGGCGACGATCCATTTAAAAAAGCGGAGCTTATTAAAGAGATGGTCCAAAGTATTTCTAAAATACCGGATGCCATCCAGCGGAGTTTATTCATCCAAAAAACGTCTCAAATGATGCGTTTGGAGGAAGACGTGTTACTCGCTGAAATGAATAAGATTCATTTGAAGAAGATGAATCAGCGGTCGGCAGGATCTGCGCCTCAAAGTATATCTCCGCAAAACGAGGTAGATATGAACGCGCTTTTTGCAGCCGAAGAGGAAGCTCCTGCGGAAGTTCAGAGTCTAGCTTTTTACCAAGAATCGGAGTGCATTCGTTTGCTGGTGAATTTCGGTCATTTGGAAGTAGATCCGGAAAAAGCACCCGGACATACCTTAATGGAATATTTGTTGCACGAGTTAGAAGATGTGAAATTTCAGACGCCCTTGTTTATCGAGATTTTGGGGATATGCCAACAGGAGTTTGCATCGAAGCGTGTGCCAGGTCCTGAGTTTTATTTACATCATGGCAATGAGGAGATTCAGCGATTTGCGATTGATGTGTCGTCTGATAAACATACACTTTCTTCTGTTTGGAAAGATAGGCATGAGATTCGCGTACGGGAAGACCATGAGATGTTAGAGGATTTAGCCTACAAAAATGTCTTGCGTTTGCGAAAAGTATACAATGATCAGCAGCTGCAGGATGTGATGGAGCGTATGGAAAAGTACGCGGGTGATCGCAATGATATGAATGATTTGTTGCTTGAATTCATCACATTGAAGGAAATTCAGAAAAATATTTCCCAGGAATTAGGTACAGTTATTGAAAAATAGCCTATTTTTGACAGGTTAAAATGAAAAGAATCCTCTCCATATTGCTATTTTTCGTGCTGCTATATCAAGCAGGCGGATTTGCATTAAGCTATTTGGCGAGTGATCAAGATCATTTTGTAGCAGGGGAGACCATCACGGTCGAAATGCCTATTTCATTGCCTTATGCAACGGATTGGGATGTTCCTCAAGAAGTTTCGGGTGAGATTCAACAAGGAGATAATTTTTATCAGATGAAGGACCAACAGGTCATTGATGGTAAATTGGTTACCACCTTGGTTTCAGATCAAAGTGCCCGGGATCGATTCTTTGATTTAGCTGCTCAGGTGAATGAGCACATGTCGGACCAACCGGAGAAGGCGCCTGCTAAGTCTAAATTAATCAATACCTTAGTGAAAGAATATTGTTCTCATGCGTCTGCATGGGTTCTTTATATTATGGAATGGCCTGCTAGTTCTTCAGAGCCTGCTCATTCCGTTTTACCTACTACAGCGATTTCCGCTGATTTCTTCTCGCCTCCGAGGCAAGCTTAATTTTTTCGATACTCTTTTGTTTTGAAGGTCTATAGGCCTTTGAAATCGTACGTGTATTTTAAAATTTAAGCATGAAAAAATTCTTCCTCTTGCTTTGTCTTACACTGATTGTGGGACAAGTTGCCATGGCTCAAATGCCGCATGATGGCATTTATATGAATAAAAGATTAGCCTGTGGGGCCGTTAGCTACGGTAATGCCTCATGGACGCATTATTGGGAAAATCAATTGTTTCGGGATAACCCGAATATCGGTCGGCTGACCACAGAATCCGCCATGGCGATGTTGGCCTACGGAATCACCAAAAAGCTGAACGTCATTGCCGCGGTTCCCTATGTACGCACACATGCGTCACAAGGAAATTTGATGGGTCAATCTGGACTTCAGGATGCTTCTCTTTGGCTAAAAGCCAAAGGGTATTCTGCTCATGGCCTTACCTTACATGGCGTATTAGGTGTGAGTGTCCCTGTGTCAAACTATGTGCCTGACTTCATGCCCATGTCCATCGGGATTGGGTCAAAGGCGTTCATCACGCGTGGTATTGTTACGTATGCATTACCTAAGAATTTGTATGCGAATGCATCGATTGCTTACCAAATGCGTAGTAACGTGCAAGCAGATCGTGATGGGTATTTAGCCGGGGATCGCTTTTACAATACGTCGGATGTAGCTGTTCCAGATGCATTTGATGCCGCGTTCCGCGTAGGTTATTTGAAAAAGGATAATCAGTTGGAGCTTTTTGCGGAACACTTTTCATGTGTCGGTGGTGATCACATTCGTCGGAACGACATGCCATTTATGACGAATGACATGACGATGACTTCGATGGGTTTGTATGGAAAATACCAACCGAAAAAGGTCGGTGTTAATGCGCGTGCGGCGTATGTCGTGGCGGGTCGCAATGTGGGGCAAACCTTGAGTTTGTCCGTGGGTGTTTTGTACCAATTCAACTTATAATTCGATGAAATTTATATATACATTTTTAGCTTTATTTTTGCTTGCCTCTTGCACAAAAGAGGTTGATTTGGAGGTCGACAGACCTTATGTTCCGTCTAATTTAGATGTGAGTGCGGGTGCATGGAAAACATTTGTAAGCTCTTCTGCTAACGTGGCTGCACCTCGTTTGGTTACGGATGAAGCGTATTTGAAGGAGATTGATTCATTGAAAAAGGTGGTTATTCCTTCCTTGACAACTGCTCAAAAAACAGCTATTCAATATTGGGGAGCAGGTGCTGTGTTACGTTGGAATGAGATTGGTCGGGAATTAGCCGCACGGTATAATCAACCTCCTGCAGCTAATTCGGTGGGTATTTATCCGGTACCTAATCCCGCGGATCCGTTGGCAGATCCACGTTTTCCATTTGCAAATCCACCGTATACCGCACGTGCTTTGGCTTATTTAAGTGTGGCACAATACGATGCCTTAGTGGCCGCATGGAAGTTTAAATATCAGTATAATCGGAAGGCTCCTTATGAAGTGGACGCTTCGATTAAACCCTTATTGCCTGTAAGTACTTTACCTGCATATCCTTCGGAGGATGCCGTCGTTGCCCAGGCGAGTTATGTGATTTTGTTGGCCATGTTTCCAGGTGAGGGGCCATTTTTAGCTCAAAAATTAGCTGAGGCGAAAAATGTTCGTTTATGGGCTGGGATGAATGTGGGCTCGGATGTATCAGCAGGAGCTTCTTTAGGCGCAACGGTAGCCGCGCAGGTGATGGCGCGTGCGAAGACGGATGGCATGAGTATGGCTAATGATCAATCGATCGTTCCAGCTTTACTAGCCAATTCTAAGTCATTGGGTTTTGTAAACCCATGGGCAAGCCAGGAAATTCCGGCGCGTCCACCGATGTTACCCAATTATGGTACGGTAAAAACATGGAATTTTGATCAAGCTACGATGATTTCAATTCGTCCAGCCATTCCATATTTGGAGGGTTCTGCCGAATTCAAGAAGGATATGGCTGAGTTGGAAGCCATCAATAAGAATCAAACGCGTAATCAAGCGGCGATTGCCAACTACTGGGCGGATGGACCCGGTTCGTATACGCCTCCAGGACATTGGCATCGGTATGCAGCCAAGGCGGGTGTGGAAGCTAAATTTTCGGAAGTGCGCATGGCACGCATGTTTGCCTATGTGGGTACCGCCTTAATGGATGCCGGGATCGCTTGTTGGGATACCAAATATTTCTACTGCAGCCCTCGTCCACAACAATTCGGACTGAAAACATCCGTAGGACTTCCTAATTTCCCGGGATATACCTCAGGCCACTCGACCTTTTCGTTTGCTGCGGCAACGGTCTTAGGTTCATTTTTTCCCGCCAAAGCTAGTTTGTTTTCGGGCTATGCGCAGGAAGCGTCTGAATCTCGGGTATACGGTCTGATTCACTTTCGAGTTGATTGTTCTATGGGAGGGAAGCATGGAAAGGTTATTGGAGATTTTGCGGTTAAGCGTGCGCAAATGGATGGTGCGCAGTAGGTAAGTATGCAAGCATGGCTTGTATTTCAAGTGGTTTTCCTGAAACGTAGCTTATCTTTTTAGTTCATAAAAAAACCCCTCATGCTCAATGCAGAGGGGTTTTTATATGGAAGGCTATAAACTATAGGCCTAAAATCTTCTTATTCAGCTCTTCATCAGCGCCCGTTCCTGCGAAATCATCGAACACTTTTTCAGTTGCCTTGATGATATGGCTTGAAATAAATGGTGCTCCTTCTGTCGCTCCTTGAACCGGATCTTTGATGCAGCATTCCCACTCGAGAACAGCCCAACCGTCATAGCCGTATTGCGTTAATTTCGAGAAGATACTCTTGAAATCCACTTGGCCATCACCTAATGAACGGAAACGTCCCGCCCGGTTGATCCAAGATTGGTATCCACCGTAAACACCTTGCTTGCCCGTTGGGTTAAACTCGGCATCTTTTACGTGGAACATTTTAATACGCTCGTGGTAGAAATCGATGTATTGTTTGTAATCTAATGCTTGCAATACAAAGTGAGACGGATCATATAGTAAGTTGGCACGCTTATGACCCTTCACCTCATCCAAAAACATCTCGAACGTCACGCCATCATGCAAATCTTCACCTGGGTGAATCTCATAACATAAGTCTACGCCACACTCGTCGAAGGTATTCAAAATTGGTAACCAACGGCGCCCTAATTCTTTAAATCCTTGCTCCACTAAACCTGCAGGACGTTGTGGCCATGGATAAACTGTATGCCACATCAAAGCTCCCGAGAATGTCGCATGTGCATTCAATCCCAAATTTTGAGAAGCCTTAGCCGCATATTTTAATTGCTGCACCGCCCACTCCGTCCGTGCCTTTGGATTCCCTTTCACAGCATCCGGTGCAAAACCATCAAATCCTAAATCGTATGCCGGGTTAACGGCTACTAATTGTCCTTGTAAGTGTGTGGATAACTCGGTGATTTGTAAGCCTTTGGCAGCCAACATCCCCACGATTTCATCGCAATAGGTTTTTGACTCTGCCGCTTTTTGTAAATCGATGCAACGTGAATCCCACGAAGGAATTTGTACGCCTTTGTATCCCAAAGACGCCACCCACGTCGTGATGCTATCTAATGAGTTGAAGGGAGCTTCATCTCCCATAAATTGTGCCAAAAATATCGCTGGCCCTTTGATCGTATTCATATTGTTAAAGGTTTAGATTTTAACCCACTTTTGTGAACGTGTTGAATCCAAGATGCGCTCGCAAATCAATAGCTCGCGGTATCCGTCGGCAAACGTCGGGTATTTCGGATTTTCTGGCTGCTTACCCGCCTCAACAGCCGCGTAAACTTCCTTGAATAATTGCTTCGATGTATCTGAGAATCCTTCATTATGACCTCCTGGGAATGTCATTAAGGCAGTCGCTTCTGGATATGCCAAAGATGGATCGCGCATCAAGACTTGATTCGCTTGATCGCGGTTACCAATCCAGATTTCATTTGGCGCTTCTGAGTTAAACGCAAATGTTTTGTTTGATCCGGAGATTTCTAATTTCAATTGGTTTTTACGTCCCGCTGAAACTTGAGATACTGTTACACAACCACGGTTTCCATTGTCGAAACGCAATAGTACGTTGGCATGATCCTCCGTATTTATACGCACATCTGCGTAATCTTCCGGTTGCAACATTTTGCCTGAATACGTTTCCACCGGCTTCAAAGGCTTTTTACGCACCTTGTGAACCGTGTTGAAATCAGCCATAACCTCGACTGTTTTCAAGCCTGTGATGTATTCGATTACATCTAATAAGTGAGATCCGATGTCGGCAATCGCGCGTGAATCACCCGATTTATCTGGTTCTAAACGCCAGTTGTAATCTGTATTGTAGAATAACCAATCTTGTAAGTAGCTACCGATGATCGAATAAACTTCGCCCAAATCGCCTTTTTCGCGCATGGTTTTCATTTGACGTACCAACGGATAGTAACGTAAGTTGAAGTGAACCGCATTCACCAAACCTGTTTTCGCAGCCAATTCCACTAATTCCTCAGCTTCGTGCAAATCTTTCGCCAAAGGCTTCTCACAAACTACGTGCTTACCAGCTAATAAAGCGGCTTTCGATTGCGAATAGTGAAGGAAGTTGGGTGTGCAAATATGGACACATTGGATATCTTCTTGCTTTAATAAGTCTTCGAACGTATACCAACGGCCAATGCCTAATTGTTTTGCTTTCGCTTCAGCTAACTCAATCGTTACTTCACATAATGCAGCTACGTCGATATTGGGTAAGCGGCGAAGCGCTTCGATGTGTGCGGGTCCGATAAAACCGGTACCTACGATACCTACTTTAATTTTAGTCATGATCTATTATAGTTCAAATTTTGTCCATTTATTTTGGTTGTCTTTGGCCGAACGAACCACGTTCTCAATGAATGCCATACCCATAATTCCTTCGTCAATGCCTGGGAAATCATACATCGGATCTTGTGGTTTTCCAGCCCAACGCGCTCTTACTGCGAAGGCAAAGTTGCGGTAGATATTCGCGAACGTTTCTACGTAGCCTTCTGGGTGTCCGGCCGGTTGGCGCGAATGTGCATTTGCCGCTGCCGACAAATTACCCACCGCCGTACGAATCGTACGTGCACCATCGTCACGGGTACGGAAGGTTAATGTATTTGGCTCCATTTGATGCCAAGTAATACCTGCCTTGCTTCCGTAAATACGGAAATTGAAATCATTCTCTTCTCCGTTACAGATTTGTGAGCAATGTAAAACGCCTTTGGCACCGTTATTATAATGAAGCAAAATATTGCCATCATCATCTAATAAACGCCCCTCCACGAAAATTGTCAAGTCGGCACAAAGTTCCGTAATATGTAATCCGGTAATGTATTCGATTAAGTTCTCGCAGTGCGTTCCGATATCACCGATCGCTCCAGCAGCACCACAACGTTCAGGGTCTGTACGCCAAGCGGCTTGTTTTTGACCGGTAGCTTCCACTAAATCGATCAACCAGCCTTGTGGATATTCCACGATAATCTTACGAATTTCACCTAATTGACCCGAGTCTACAAGGTGTTTCGCCTCTTTGACCATCGGATAGGCCGTATAATTATGTGTTAATGCGAAGATCAACCCAGTTTTTTCAATGATTTTTTTCAGTTCTTTCGCCTCAGCCAAATTCAAAGTTGCCGGCTTATCGCAAACCACATGGAATCCATTTTCTAGTGCAAATTTTGCCGCAGGGAAATGCACGTGGTTAGGAGTAACGATGGAAACAAAGTCCATTCGCTCGCCTTCTGGCAGCTCTTTTTCCTTTAGGATCATCTCTTCATACGAACCGTATACACGGTTTTCAGGAAGATATAATGCCTCACCTGTTGCTTTGGATTTGTCTGGATTGGAGCTGAATGCGCCACAAACTAATTCGATTTCGCCGTCTAATTGTGCACCTCTGCGGTGCACGGCACCAATAAAGGCCTCGGTGCTTCCACCGATCATGCCCATTTTTAATTTTCTTCCGCGCCGACTCGCTGCAGTCGTGGATGTTCCACCTTGGATCATATGTTGATAGATTTAGATAGTCACAAAAATAGGGCTTAATTTGATTAAATTACCCTTTCTTGGGGGCAGATTTTTGTAAAATTTTCAAAATAAATCGCATTTAACGACGGAATTCAAAAATCTTTTCGTTTTTTTGGTACGATTTTTCCAATTAAGAATTTAATTTTTTTAAGATTATAATTTCTCTAAACTTTTAACTAAAACTAAACTATTATGAATCAAACTGTTAATGCCAATCGATTATTTTTGGCGTCCTGTTTTGCCCTCATTACTACATCCATGGCTTTTGGAATTCGTGCAGGGGTACTTACTCAATTAGGTGTAGACTTTAAACTAGACAATGAGCAATTAGGATACGTTAACCAAATGGCTTTTTTAGGATTCCCGATTGCCATGATGATCGGCGGTCCACTATATAATGTGTTAGGGCCAAAGAAAATCATCTGGGTTGCATTTTTCACACATGTGATTGGTTTAGTAATGACGATTTACGCAGGTGGTTTTTGGTCTTTATTATTGTCAACTTTCTTTGTTGGCTTCGGTAATGGTACCGTAGAAGCAGCTTGTAATCCAATGATTTCGGATATGTTCGAAGGAAAAGAGAAGACAAAAATGTTGAATCGTTTCCACATGTGGTTCCCAGGAGGTATCGTAATTGCTACGTTGTTGTCTCAATTCATGACAGATGCAAACTTAGGCTGGCAATTACAAATTGCTGCTATTTTAGTTCCTGCAGTAATTTATGCGTACTTGTTTTACGGACAAGCCTTCCCTGCAACGGTTGTTGAGGGTGGTGCTTCGACTGGTGAAAACTTCAAAGCGATGCTTTCGCCTTTGTATTTATTTATGTTGGCTTGTATGGCTTTAACAGCTATTTCAGAATTCGGTCCTGAGCAATGGATTGGACCAATCATGGGTCAAGCAGGTGCTAGTCCAATGATCATTTTGGCTATTGTAACTGGTTTGATGGCTGTAGGTCGTTATTTCGCTGGTCCGATTGTACATAAATTGGATGCTGGTGGAGTTTTATTGGTGTCAGCGATATTGACTACGATTGGGGTTTATTTGATGAGCTCTGCGACAGGAAGTATGGTATATGTTTCAGCGATTATTTTTGCGTTAGGTGTATGTTATTTCTGGCCAACAATGATTGGATATGTAGCTGAAAATATTCCGTTAACGGGTGCTTTTGGTCTTTCGATCATGGGTGGTATGGGGATGTTCGCTACGTCTATTTTCCAGCCGATCATTGGATCATGGTTAGATTCAAATACGGCTGAAGCTGCCAAAACACAAACAGGCGATGCGATTGCATTAGTTGCAGGTCAGGCAACCATGGCGCAAATGGTGTTGTTCCCTGCGATCTTAATCGTTGCTTTTGCAGGATTGTATTTCTTCGGAAAGAAAGCAAAGCATGCGTAATCAGTTTGAAGATAATTTTGAAAGGGAGCCTCGGCTCCCTTTTTTTTGTCCCTTTTTCCCTATAGCTTTGGCAATCCTCCAAGGTTTGCCAAAGCTAGGTATGCGGTTCATTTTTTTGTTACTATTAGTAGTTGCTTGTAAGCCTAATTACAACGTTGATCCCTCTCAAGTGGAAAAGGATTTGCGCGCCCAATCCTCCCAATTTCCAGAAACTAAAATTCAAGGCGAAACCCGTCTCGGAAATTTTGAAAT
The DNA here is from genome assembly GCF_042715545.1 of Aquirufa avitistagni. Taxonomy (NCBI): domain Bacteria; kingdom Pseudomonadati; phylum Bacteroidota; class Cytophagia; order Cytophagales; family Flectobacillaceae; genus Aquirufa; species Aquirufa avitistagni. The sequence continues at coordinate 381,100 of NZ_JBBKXZ010000001.1, forward strand.
TACCCTGAACGAAGAGACACCACTCCATCGAATTAATTTCGTCCGCCTAGTCAAAATGGGTTATTTCACAGATCGCTATTTCTATCGCAATGTCTACGAAATAGGCATGCAGGGTGGGGGAGAATTTAAAGATCGTTTAGCCTACTTAGTTCCAGCTGAATATCCAGACCATTTAAAGCCTGTACGCGGAACCATCGCGATGGCGCGATACGATGAGGGAAATCCTAAAAAATCATCGTCGCCCACGGAGTTTTTCATCATCACGAATACCGAGCAGGCTGCTCGATTCTACAAACAATATGTGGTTTTTGGGAAAATTACGAAAGGTCTAGCGGTCATCGACTCGATGCAAAAACAGCGTTCCTTCGACGAAAAGCCTGTGATCCCTGTTAAATTCTCGTTGAAACTAGCGAATTAACCCGGCCGATTTCCACGGACTCGAAGCTAAAAAATCAAATCGATTTAAGTGGATTTGATCCGGCAGAAAATTAGAGGATGCATAGAAATTCCAAGAATCTGCATAGCCTGAGATTGCTTTAAATTCCCCACGAGCAGCGATCACTTGATTTCTAAATACTTCATTAATAGGTGGAGATATAATCTGCAATACCACTCCTTTTTGGGCACATAATTGTTGCAAGCGCAACACATATTCCTTCGAAATAGAAGAAAATAGCCCTTTTTCGTCCGACACCCCCTCAAAAGATGGGGACCAATTACTGGTTAACACCGGGCGGTATTGGGCTAGGTAATAAAATGGAATCGCCTCAACTTGCTTGATCACTACAGGCGAAAATAATCCCTGATTTTCTTTGGTAAAAAAGGGTTTGACGAAGTAATGAAAGCTCAATGGGCTCGCTAAATTATTTTGAAAACTGAACGGATGATAGATTAATACTAAGGTGTCCACGGATGGATTTGCTGCCAGCGCCTGAACAGCAATCACATATTGACCCGCCATCGAAATAGCCTGATTGGAAGCTAATGAAACTAAAGCTGAATCATTCGCTAATGAATCCAAAACTTGTTTGGCAACGCTATCGCCGATCACCAGCTTTTTCTTTTTGAGCTTGGATTTACTCGCTGCGAGTACTTCATACACTTCCGTACCTGCCACATCTGTTTGGTATCTCTTGGTCCAATATTGGAACTCGGGGTAAGCGTGGAATAGTAGGCCAAAAACACCTAAAAACACCATTAAATCACGTAAGAAGTGTTTCATTGTCTTTAGAATTGAAAGTAAATAAACTGGTCATTCCCCCGGTAGAAATACAAGATTAATACCATCAAGCTGTAATAAAATGTCCATTTAACCCAGCGGTTTTTGATGGTATTGATTCGAACCAACGGACTAAGGGTATGTCGGCCTAACCACTCAATCCCCATAAATCCGACAATCAGCACACTCAAAATTACCAGATTTTTTCGGCCCGAAATATCGGGTATCCAGCCGCCATGTTGGACCATCCCCGCCAAATACGCGAATGCTTCCGAGATGCTTTTGGCTCTAAAAAACACCCAGAATATGGTCACGACACTGAAGGTGATTAACATCCGTAATCCAGAAACGAGTTTCGTTTGAGACACCCAGGTAAATCGCTTGCTCACCGCTTGAGGCACTAAAAACAAGCCGTTCAAGAATCCCCAAAAAACATAGGTCCAGCTAGCGCCATGCCACAAACCACTGACTAAAAATACTGTTAAGGTATTGCCTACCCGGCGAAATTTCGAGACGCGGTTGCCTCCCAACGGGATATATAAATAGTCGCGAAACCATGAGGTTAAAGAGATATGCCAACGCTTCCAGAATTCAGCCACGTTTTTAGCGAAATATGGGAAGTTGAAATTATTCAGTAACTCAATGCCAAACAGGCGCGCTGTACCTAAGGCAATATCTGAATAGCCCGAAAAGTCCCCATAAATTTGGAACGAAAACAGAACGGCACCCACGATTAAACTAGCTGAATTCAGGGATTCTTGTTGGCCAAATATCTGATTCACATACACCGCACAATTATCCGCAATCACAATTTTCTTAAAAAATCCCCACAGCATCTGCTGCAATCCGAAGATACTCTGCGCCCGATTAAACTTCTTTTCCTCCTTCAATTGCGGAATCAGGTGATTGGCTCGCTCGATCGGTCCTGCCACTAATAACGGAAAGAAGCAGACGAATAAACCGTAGACCAACATGTCTTTTTCGGGTTTAATTCGGTCCTTGTAAATATCGATCACATAGGATAGCCCGTGAAAGGTATAAAAGGAAATACCCACCGGTAAGGTGATTAAGAGGAGCGTGGGCTCCCAACTCCAATCCATCGTTTTTAGTAATTCTGAAATACTTGAAACTATGAAATTGTAATATTTGAAAAAGCCGAGTAGCGCAAAATTGATACCTATACTCAGCCAAAACCATGTTTTTTTGCCCAATCGCCCAGGGTTGTCGGCGACTTTTTGGCCTGAATAAAAATCTAAACTGGTCGAAAAAATGAGTAGCACGAGAAACCAAACGTTCCAATAGGCATAGAAAAAATAGCTGGCAGAAAGTAAAATCAGATGCTGCCATGTAAGTTTGTTTTCAATTCCTTTGGCATAATGCACACCCCAAAACAGCGCATACACGATGGGAAGGAAGACAAGAAAGGAAAATGAATTAAACAGCATGCGCCCGCAATCGGTCTATTTGTTGCAAAATAATAGAAAAAATCATGACCAATAAGCAGCCGAGTACATTTAACCACAAGAATGCCATTAACTCATAATACCAAGCGACGATGACGATGATTTCGGCTAGCAATGCCGACCAGAACACATGTTTGCCTTCGGTTGCCGGTAAATAAAAGGCACATAAGAAGATACCTAGTATCGTTCCGTAAAACCACGAACCAAGTATGTTAACCACTTCAATCAAGCTACCCATGTTGGTTGCAAAATGAGCCACAATTAAACACAAAATTCCCCAGCCTAAAGTCGTTATTTTCGATGCCCACCAATAATGCTTGTTGCTTGCTTCGGGATTAACAAATCGCTGATACACGTCAACCATACTTGTCGAGGTCAATGAACCAAATGCGGATGCCATCGATCCCATAGACGATAACAAAATCATCGCAATCAAAAATCCAATGATCCCGATGGGCAAATGATCGATGATGTAGGTTAAGAAAATATAGTTGGTGTCATTAGGTTCAAAGGAAACGGCCGACTTCTCCATCGAAGAAACCGCGGCTTCGCGTAATTTCATTTGGCGCTCATGCAAGGAATTAATCTCATTTTTCAAGGGCGCTACCGCAGTCGGATTGTGGTCGATGGCATCGACTAATGCTATTTCGGCTTTTTTCTTCGCTTCAAACAAAGCCGATTTTTCTTGATTGATTTGCTTCGCATCCGCCTGCTTCACCCAAACCGCCTCCGTATTTTTATTGAAAAACATCGGTGGCTCGTGAAACTGATAGAAGATAAAAACGAAAATACCCACCAGTAAAATGAAGAATTGCATCGGGATTTTCAGAAAGCCATTTAGCAACAAGCCTTTTCTACTTTGTGTAGCAGATTGTCCAGAGAGGTAACGGCCCACTTGGCTTTGGTCCGTACCGAAATAGGAGAGCTGCAAAAAGAAACCACCAATGATTCCTGACCAAATATTATAGCGATTATTCAAATCAAATTTCCAATCAATCAAATTGATCTTACCCATTTTGCCTGCAATTTGCAGGGACTGTTTGACGCCGATTTCCGGAGGTAACTGGTAAATAATGAGCACGGCGGCTAAGACCATGCCGGCTAACACCACCGACATTTGGAGCATTTGAGTATAGGAAATGGCTTTGGAACCGCCCAACATACAATAGGTAGTTACGAGTGCGGCCGTTAAAGTGTTCGTCCAAGTTAAATCCCAGCCTACTAAAATCGATAAGATAATGGATGGAGCCGCGATGGTTACGCCGGTAGATAGTGCGCGCGGAATTAAAAACAGTAGACTGGTTAATACCCGGGTTTTAGCGTCAAATCGTTTTTCTAAAAACTGATAGGCTGTGTACACTTTGAGCCGATAATAATTCGGAATGAACGTAACAGATAACACAATCATGGCAATCGGTAATCCCAAATAGAATTGAACGAATCGCATGCCATCTGTATATGCTTGACCCGGTGCGGATAAAAATGTAATCGCTGAAGCCTGCGTCGCCATGACCGAAAGCAACACATGATACCAAGGTAATTCCCGGTCGGCAAGCAAAAATCCCTGCAAAGACTGCTTGGACTGTTGGCCCCTCCAACTCCCATACGCCACGATTCCGCCGATTGTTAATACTAATATGATCCAGTCGAGTAGGTGCATGGCTTAGCTAAAAAGTGCGGAAAAACCGATGAAAAACAGAATAATGCTCACAAGAAATGCACCTAAAACGAGGTACCAGGTGCGCCAATTAGGCTGTGATTCTTCTTGCTGAGCAGACATAGGTTTTTATTAAGAAGTCAAAAATAACACAAAATGTTTATTGATTAGATTATTTGCCAAACACCTTTGGAATAATAAGTTTTGCTGATTACCTTTGCACTCCAAATTACGCGGGTGTGGTGGAATTGGTAGACATACCAGACTTAGGATCTGGCGCCGCGAGGCATGGGGGTTCGAGTCCCTCCACCCGTACCAAGGCAAGCCCTCAACACCGATAGGTTTTTGAGGGCTTTTTTTAATTGATTAAACAAACAATTCTATATGAACATTTCACTAAATAAAGCAAGTGATTTACAAGGTCGTTTGACCGTTGTTGTAACTGAGGCTGATTACAAAGAGAAAGTTGAGGCTAAATTGAAAGACTATCGCAAGAAAGCGTCGATCAAGGGCTTTCGTCCTGGCATGGTTCCGGCAACTTTGATTAAAAAATTGTATGGTCAGTCGGCATTAGTGGATGAAATTAATCACGAATTAGGCCACGCGGTTAGTGATTACATCAAAGAAAATAAATTGAATTTAGTGGGTGAGCCACTTCCAGCTGTCGAAGAAGCTGATTCAATCGATTGGGAAAAAGATACGGAATTTACATTTCATTATGATTTAGGTTTCCACTCAGATTTCAAGGTGGATTTAGCTAAAATGAAAGAAATTAAATCGTACGAAATCAAAGCCGATAAGAAGGAGATTGCCGAGACGGTTGAAAACTTGAAGAAGCAATTCGGCGAGCAGACGCATCCAGATGCAGTTGAAGATCGTGATTTAGTATTTGGAACCTTCACGCAAGGTGATTGGGTTGAGAAATCAGCTATCCCAATGCACGCGATTCAAGACAAATCAAAGAAAATATTCATCGGCGCGAAAAAAGGGGATACCTTGAAATTTGCGATCGATAAGGTGTTTGTTGACGCAAAATCATTAGCCTTAGCAACCGGTAAAAAAGAAGAAGAAGTAGCTGATTTGACAGGTGAAGTTTCATACCTAGTGGAAGATATTACGCGTCAAGCTCCTGCTGAAATGAATGTTGAATTTTTCGACAAAGTTTTAGGGCCAGGAAAAGCAACAGATGAAAAAACGTTCTTAGCTGAAGTTGAGAAAATTGTTTCGGAGAATTATGCTCGCGAAGCGAATTACTTATTACGAATCGATGCGGAAAAAGCGTTGATCGAAAACGTTAAAATTGATCTTCCAGAAGAATTCTTGCGTACGTGGTTAGTGCGTATCAATGAAGGCAAATTCACGCCAGAGCAAATTGATCAAGATTTTGATAATGTGAAACGTGATATCCGTTGGAACTTAATCAAGAATGAAATCGCAGCGAAATTTGACGTAAAAGTTGAATATCCTGAGGTGGTTGAGAAAGCGAAAGATATGGTTCGCCAGCAGTTTGGTGGTTATTTATCTTCGGACCAACCAGGCATCGAGGAAATGATTGAGAAAATTGCCATGGGTTACTTGAGCGATAAATCGAAAGGTGATAACTTCATGAACTTGTACAATCAGGCATTTGCTGATAAAGTATCGAGTGCTATTGTGGAGAATATTCCGCACAAGGTTTCGAAAATCGACGTAGAGAAATTTAAGGAGATTGCAGCAGCGCTGTAATTTAGCCGATTTATAATCTAGAGTGAGAGCCCCGTAAATTACGGGGTTTTCTGTGAACAAGATAATCCGTTTTGGTGTTTAGCTTTAGACGTGAAAATATTTTAAATTTGATTTTAAAACTATCCAGATATGTACCCAAAAGAATTGACTGGCGAAGAGTTTCGTAAATATGCTGTCCATCACCGTGGCTTAAACGGTTTGGCAGTGGATCAATATATGAATAGCATTGGTAGCCGACCGATGCATCAAATCGATGACATGACACAATACATCATTGAGGAGCGCCCGATGCGTTTCGCTCAAATCGATGTATTTTCTCGTTTAATCATGGACCGTATCATTTTTATGGGAGTTCCCGTAGATGATTATATGGCCAATATCATCGTAGCACAATTGTTATTTATGGAATCTACAGATGCCAAAAAAGACATTGTCATGTACATTAATAGCCCTGGTGGATCTGTGTACGCAGGATTGGGGATTTACGATACCATGAACTACATCCGTCCGGAGGTAGCTACGGTTTGTACGTCACTTGCTGCTTCTATGGGAGCTGTTTTATTAGCCGGTGGTGCAGCTGGAAAGCGTTCTGCGTTAGAGCATGCGCGTGTGATGATTCACCAGCCATCTGGTGGAGCACAAGGTCAATCACGTGATATCGAAATCACGGCACGTGAAATCGTCAAAATTCGTCAAGAATTATATGACATTTTAGCTAAACATTCGGGTAAATCATTTGAAGAAATCGAGCGCGATTCGGATCGTGACTACTGGATGAAAGCAGCTGAGGCCAAAGAATACGGTTTGATTGACGAGATTTTAACGCGTACTGTGTAATTAAAGATGGCTAAGAAAGCAAGTTGTTCCTTTTGTGGACGGGCAAAAAATGAGGTGGGTATTCTTCTTTCGGGAATTGATGGCCATATCTGTGATACCTGTTTGCAGCAAGGATATGAAGTAATCAAAGACGATATGGGTGCGGCTGTGAAGGCGCATAAACCAGGGAACCAACAGTTCGAATTGGTCAAACCAAAGGATTTGAAAGCTTATTTAGATGAATATGTGATTGGCCAAGAGGAAGCCAAACGCCACTTATCCGTGGCCGTTTATAATCACTACAAGCGTCTGATGCAGACGCCTGCTGCAGATGATGTGAAGATTGAGAAATCGAACATCCTGATGGTAGGTGAGACTGGAACTGGAAAAACCTATCTGGCTCGTACACTTGCGCAGAAATTACAAGTTCCTTTTTGCATTGCAGATGCGACCGTCATTACGGAAGCGGGTTACGTAGGAGAAGATGTCGAAACGATTTTAACTCGCCTATTGCAAGCCGCAAATTACGATGTTGAAAAGGCCGAATGTGGCATTGTGTTCATTGACGAGATTGATAAGATCGCGCGCAAGTCGGACAATCCGTCGATCACGCGGGATGTGTCTGGGGAAGGGGTCCAACAAGCCTTATTGAAATTATTGGAAGGCTCGATTGTGAATGTGCCGCCGCAAGGAGGACGTAAGCATCCGGATCAAAAGATGATTGCCGTAAACACGGAGAATATCTTGTTTATCTGTGGTGGTGCTTTTGATGGGATTGATCGTCATATTGCGAAGCGTTTAAACTCGCGCCCTATTGGTTTTTCAGGCGACGATACATTCCACGAATCGTTTGAGAAAGATCAGATTATGAAGTATGTATCTGCACAGGATTTAAAATCGTTTGGGTTGATTCCTGAATTGCTAGGACGTCTGCCGGTAGTAACTTTCTTAAATCCATTGGATGAGAAAGCCTTACTTTCCATTTTGACAGAACCTAAAAATGCACTTATCAAGCAATATGAGAAACTTTTTGACATGGAAAATGTGTCATTGTCTTTCTCGAAAGATGCCTTAGTTTATATCGTAGAACAAGCCATGCAATTTAAATTAGGAGCACGTGGTTTGCGATCCATCATGGAAGCCATCATGACAGATGCCATGTTTGAAATCCCTTCTCAAACTGATTTGAAGGATTTTAAAGTCGATTTAGCTTATGCCAAATCGAAATTTGAACGTACCGTTTTTCATCAAATGAAAGTTGTCGCTTAAACCTTATGAAAGCCTTTATTCTTGTGGCTATGTTAGCCATCTCTAGTTCGTTTGTTTCAGAAAATCAGCCTACTGGCGCATTGCAAGTAGCTACACCTGAAGTCACAACTCCTACTGTTGTCGCACCTGCTCAAGAGGTAAAGCACACGAAGCGAGTTTCCAGCGTTAAAAAGGAAATTAGACAAGCACGAAAAGCACTCAAAGCAGATGTCCGCGATGAGGTTCATCGGATGGATTCCAAATTGAAAATTGGTCTATTTTTGTTGGCCATTGGCGCCGTGCTCAGTATCGTAGGTATCGGTCTCGTAGGTGGAATCGCCGCGCTTATTGGCCTCGGTTTCACGATCGTCGGCCTGCTGCATACCTACTAAGCATATGTCGGCCCAGCTCGTATTTTTACATGGTTTTGGGGAAGATGCCCGTATTTGGGATGATTTTATTCCTTCATTCACCTGGGCTGAAAAACCAATTGTTCCATCTTTTGCGCATTGGACCTCTGCGAAATCGATTGCCGATTACGCTCGAGAGATTCTTGTTTCATTACCTCAAGATCGAAAATTTACCTTAGTGGGACATTCCATGGGTGGATACATTGCCCTCGAAATGGCGAAGCTATTTCCTGAACGTATTGAAAAGGTCGTGCTTTTACATTCTACCGCGCTTCCAGACACCGCAGAGAAGCAAATCAATCGAGATCGCACCATCGAATTTCTAGCGAAGCACGGTGCTTCCGTATTCATTAAATCCTTTGTTGCGAATCTGTTTGCCCCTGATTTTGTGGCCAACAATCGTGAATTGATGGATCAGTTAATTGCGCGCTACCAAGATCTAGGAGCAGAAGGGCTTATTTCGGCATCAAGGGCCATGCGCGATCGGGCCGATTTCACCGCATTTTTACGCGATACCCACATTCCATTTTTGTTTATTCATGGGGACGCAGATCCCTTAATCAGTACAGATAGCATTTTAGCTATAAAAGCACATCATAAATGTGTAATTTTGCCGGGAGTAGGGCATCAAGGTGTTTACGAAGCACCTCTGGCTTGCTATGATGCGATTCATTCTTTTATTGCCGACTAATGTCCAAAATTATTGTAGCCTTAGATGGCTTTTCTTCCTGTGGTAAAAGTACAACCGCGAAACGTGTAGCTGCAACGTTGCATTATGCATTTATTGATACAGGTGCAATGTACCGAGCGGTTGCGCTATATTTTCATCGCCATGCCGTGGAAGTTTCAGATGCCGAGGCGGTGGAATATGCGCTGAAGCACATTGAGATTACGTTTGCGTTTAATGTAGGCCGACAAGCCTCTGATACTATTTTGAATGGGGAGAATGTAGAGCAGGAGATTCGGAAAATGTTTATTTCGGAGATTGTGAGCCAAGTAGCTGCTATTCCAGCGGTCCGACATGCGATGGTTGCGCAGCAGCAAAAAATGGGGGAGAAAAAAGGGATTGTGATGGATGGCCGGGATATCGGTACGGTCGTATTTCCCCAAGCAGAATTAAAAATATTCATGACGGCTCAGCCGAATATTCGTGCCCAGCGACGTAAACTTGAGCTTTTACAAAAAGGCGAAGATCTTCCATTGGAAGAAATTGTGGAGAACCTGCGCATGCGTGATGAAATAGATTCGAATCGTACGGAAGGTCCTTTGAAACGTGCCGACGATGCGATTGATTTAGATACTTCTTTCCGAAGTATGGATGAACAGGTCAATTTTGTGTTAGATCATGTACGTCGGGTTCAACGTGAAAAAAAATAAACCATTTTTGATTGTTGGCCAAGGTCTAGCCGGCACCATCTTAGCACATCATTTTCTATCCGCACAGATTCCATTTGAGATTTGGGATGCTCCCGCAGTTTATTTCAATTCTTCTCAGGCAGCAGGGGGTATTTATAATCCTGTCACCGGCCGGAAATTAGAAAAGACTTGGCTAGCGGAAGAACTATTTACTTATTTACCGGATTTTTATACGCGTCTAGAGGCAACATTGCAAGCATCTTTTTTCCACCCAATACCCTTGTTTCGGCCTTTTGCCAATGTAGACATGCGAACGTGGTTAGAGGAGCGCAAACCGCAAATTGATCACCATTATCTGAACTGGACGCCTGAGGGAGTTTGGGTCAGCGAAACGGGCTGGGTGGATGTAGCTGAACTAGTACGCGTTTCGCGTATGCATTTCCAAGCATTAGGTCTGTTTCAAGAACGCGCTTATTCCGCTACTGATGCCTTTGAGGGCGTGATTTTTTGTGAAGGATTTCATGGGCAAAAAAACCCAATATGGTCCCAATTGCCATTTTTGCCCGCCAAAGGGGAGTTGATGATTTTTGAATCGGATCAGCCAGCGAAGGATTACATACTGAGTAAAAATGGATTCGTTCTACCCTTGACAGGCAATCAATTTAAAGTAGGTGCCACGTACCGTTGGGATGAATTTTCATCTGCAGAGACAGTAGATGCGCAGGATGAGTTACACCAAAAACTGCTTTCCATGGGGGTGGACTCCTATACACGACTTAGTACCCGCGTAGGCGTGCGCCCTGCGACACAAGACCGACGCCCATTTATTGGTATGCACCCGCATGAACCCGTGGGTATTTTTAATGGTTTTGGATCCAAAGGTGTTTCGTTGATTCCTTATTTTGCAAGTGCATTTGTGGACGAGCTACAAGGAATAAAAGAACTGCCTTTTGAGGTTTCAATTCGACGATTTTCGCATTTATTTTCATCATAATTAATTACATTTGAGGATGCGGTTTTTTCAAAATCTGTTCTTGATCGTTGCTTGCCTGCTTTCAGTATATGAAATGCAGGGACAAGACTTTTATCCAAGCCAACGGGACTGGGAGAGAACGCGTATTCAACACAAGCGGATTCGTTGGTCCTATATAACAGATCAAAATTTTGAAGTTTATTACTATGGCAAACAAGATGCCTTAGCGCGTTCTACGATTCAATTTTTGGATGGGGAGTTGCCGCGAATTACCCGTATTTTAGGCTACACGCCGTATCAAAAAGCAAAGATATTTCTGTATCCATCACCGGCTGATCTATTAGAGTCAAATAGTGGCATTAGTTTCCAAAATCTAAAGAAGGCCCAAGAGGAAAATCAAGATAAGTTTAAGATTGAGATTGCGTTTAAGTCAGATTTAGGTGATTTACATACGCGTCTGGTTGAGGAACTTACACGAGTTTATGTACATGATATACTGTATGGGGGCACGATTAGAGATGCCTTGCAAAGTTCTTTATTGTTAACTGTTCCCGAGTGGTTTTCTTCAGGTATTGTTGCCTATGTGGCACATGGTGATTCGCCCGAAATGAATCAATACATGTATCAAATCGTGGCGGCTAACAAGGTTCGGAAGCCTGCTTTGGCAAGGGGCAAGGAAGCTGAATTAATTGGGCAATCCATTTGGTCCTATATTGCCAAAAATTATGGCATTCAACCTATTGGTAACATTCTTAATCTGACGCGCATTATTCGTAATGACCAATCCAGCATTGCCAGTACCTTACGCACGTCGATCTCTCGCTTTTTGAAAGAATGGTTTAATTTTTATTTGTCGGAATCGAAGCAATTTGACGTTAATTCGACTGCATTTTCAGGTGCGGAGAATTTAATAGCTCGTGATCGCTTGGAGGGAGAGCAATTAGCGGATTTCCGGATTAGTCCAAATGGAAAGTGGATGGCTTACACACTCGAAGATGCTGGCCAGTATCGCGTGATGATTCAAAATTTACAGACTAAAAAACGGTTTTATTTATTCCAAACGGGTTTGAAAGATCCATTGCGCGAATCTGTAAGTAATTCGCCCCGCATGCATTGGACAGCGAATAATTCGTTTTCGATTATCTATGCCAAAGACGGGAAATCTTGGTTGAATCAGTACGCGCCCATCACGGGCTTGTCGGCAAAACTAGTGAGCAAAACCGACCTGAAAGATTGGAATTTCACTGATTTTGAGATGCATGAAAGTGGCCAACGGATGTTAGTGAGAGCCTTGCGAAATGGTCAAATGGATGTGGGGATTTATGATTTCCGACGCAATAGATTCACACCTATTACCCAAAATGCCCAAGATGAATTTGAGGCACATTGGTTCAATAAGCAAGGGGATGTCATCTATTTGACGGACCATTATGTGGATTCAACGCAGAAAGTGATTAAAGCCAAAGGGTTGTCGGTGCTCATGCACTGGCGCGCAGAAGAGCCAAGTAATCCGCGCGTATTGCTGACACATTCGGGTAAAATTCATTCACTCCAAGTTCAGTCAGATACGCTCATCTACTTCTTGCACAAGCAAAATACGGGGGAAGAATTGGTTTCATTGGATTTAAGCCAAGGGAAATTAATGCAAAACCGGGTTCGATCAGGTACTTGGACCTATTTTCATTGGTCGGGCGATAAATTGTATTACCGTGATCGAGATTTCTTGGAAGATCGAATTCAGCGGATATCTGCCCAATCGATTTTAGATATACCTGCCTACCAATGGTATCCGATGACTGCAGATAGTACGTCTAATTTCCTGATGGACGTTTCAGCAGAGCCTAAGCGCGATAGTTTGGATGTGCGCGAAAAGGCGAAACGCAGTAGGCTTGAGCGCCAACAATTATTGCGTGCACGTAAGGAGACAGCCAAACTTGCCGGACCATTTGCTTACCATAATTCATTTGTGGTGAATGGTTCAGAAGGAAATTTTAGAATTGATCCCATCCGGGGAATCGGATATGCATTTGATCTAAAAATGAATGATTTAATGGAAAATCATTTAATCAGGACAGGTGTTTTGCTGAATGCTAATTTTAAGAACTCCGATTTATGGGGCGAGTATGCCTATTTACCAAACAAAGTAGACTGGGTATTTCGTGTCGATAGGAAGTTATATAGCCAGGAATCAGACGCATTTTTGAATAAAATACGCTATAACCGGGCATCTTTGACGGGAATTTATCCCATTAATTTGACAAGTAAATTGAGTTTCGCTGGGATGTTTACCTCCAATAGATCGTTCGATCAGGTGAACTTATCGGTGCCAGAAAATTTGTCGACCTATGCAGGTACTTCTGTCTCCTATACCTTAGATAACACGGTGCATTGGGAAGATAATTTGCCTATTGGTACGCGTGTGTTAGCTACGCTGGAACACCAACAAGCCCTCAGGACGTCATTGAGTTTCTCGCGTGTTCGATTGGATGTACGGAAATATGTCAAACTATCGAATAGCATTTTAGTAGCCGGTCGTCTATCTGCTTCGCACGCCTTTGGGCCAGCTGCGCCACAAACAATGTTGGGTGGTATGGATAATTGGGTGTTTATAGACCGCGAAGTACGAACAAAGGAAAATCCGTTAGGCGTTTCTGGTCCGGCTAATCGGGATGTGTTTATGAGTGATTTTGCGACTTCATTGCGCGGTTTCAAGATGAATAAATTAGCTGGGAATAGCCATTTATTGGTTAATCTGGAGGTGCGCTTGCCGGTAAAACATTTGATAAGTTTAGAATCCAATAAGTCAAGTTTTATGAATTCGTTGCAGATTGTGGGCTTTACTGATGTCGGATCTGCTTGGACGGGTGCGAATCCGTTCAGCCGGACGAATGGCTTTAATACCAATGTCATTGGTGGTGGAACAAATCCATTTCAAGCGACAGTTACCGACTTCCGAAATCCGTTTTTGTTTGGTTTTGGGGTAGGAGCTCGGGCTAATTTATTTGGTTATTTTGTGAAGGTGGATTATGCGTATGGCATGGAAACCAATGAAATCAAATCACCTGCTACCTACGTGACGTTAGGTCATGATTTTTAATTATATGTCGACGCACCTAACTGATATCACCCCATTATTAGCCGCCACGCGCAAATCTGCTGCCGCATTAGCCTTGTCGGCCGATGCCGTGAAGCTCGCTGTCCTTGCCGATTTAGCTACTCGTTTAGAAGCTAATGTTGCTGCGATTATCTCGGCGAATGAAAAAGATCTGGCTGTTTACGATCCGCAAAATCCCATGCGCGATCGACTTTTGTTGACAGAGGAACGAATTTTAGCCTTAGCCGCGAGTTTACATGATGTGGCCAAATTGCCTAATCCATCAGGCCAAGTTTTAGTAGCTAAAACGTTAGCCATTGGACTTCACTTGGAAAAGAAATCAGTGCCTTTAGGGGTCGTTGGCGTTATTTACGAGTCCCGACCCAACGTGACAATCGACGTAGCTGCCTTATGTATTCGCTCCGGTAACGCGGCTGTATTACGTGGTGGCACGGATGCATGGCATACCAATGCTATGCTAGTTTCGTTGATTCATGCGTCGTTAACAGTTGCAGGATTACCTACGGATGTTGTTCGGTTGTTGCCTACAGATCGTGCGCATGTGACGACTTTACTTACGGCAGTTAAGTACGTTGACGTGATTATTCCACGTGGTTCGGATGCGTTAATTCAGCGGGTTCGCAAAGAGTCGCTCGTGCCTACGATTGAAACAGGAGCTGGTGTATGCCATACGTATGTGGCGGAATCGGCTGATGTGGATATGGCTGTGCGCATTGTGGTTAATGCCAAAGTTTCCCGTCCTTCCGTGTGTAATTCCTTGGATACCATATTGGTTCATGCGGCTATTGCACCACAGTTTTTAAGTCAATTGGCTCCGAAACTTGCGGAGTATCAGGTACATATTTGTGCTGATCCTTCCGCATTAACTGTTTTGCAGGGAATTCAGTATCCACATGTTCAAGCTGCTATAGAAGCTGATTTCGGTCGGGAGTTTTTAGATTTTGCCTGTTCGATCAAAGTAGTTCAGGATACTGCTGAAGCATTAAATCACATCGATAGCTACTCTTCGCGTCATTCTGAAGCCATCGTGAGTTCGGATGAATCAGAGGCTGAGTTGTTTTTACAAGCGGTAGATGCAGCTGCAGTTTATTGGAACGCTTCGACGCGCTTTACAGATGGCGGAATTTTTGATTTGGGTGCAGAGATAGGTATTTCCACTCAAAAATTACATGCCCGTGGACCGTTTGCTTTGGAAAAATTAGTCACTGAAAAATGGGTGTTGAAAGGAAGCGGGCAAATCAGGTAAACTAATATTCGTGATCTAGGCCAAGTTTTTGTTTCATTTCGCTCAGCAGCGGATATTTGTTGGCCAAGAATTCATACTTATCAGACTGCGTATACAGCATTTTTTTGTCGCTTTTCTCCGTCACTATTACGTCCAACGCAATGTCAATGCTATAATTTTGTAGGCGTTCACGAATTTTTCCCAATACCTCCAAGCGTACATTTTCATTGAACTGCTGGACTTGTACTTCATTCTCTACTTTCATGTGGATGATTGACCCGATCAGTTCGATTGGCCGATTCATCATCACATATTTATTGATCAAATTCGCTGATTGAAATTCAGCTGCCAGTTGGTTCCAAACCGTCGTCAGCTCTTCTATTGTAAAGGCCTTTGAATTTGCTGGATCATTGCTTAGACCAGCCAATACTTCTTCCGCTGTTTGTTCAGTCGCTTTTGCGTCAACCACCTTTTTAGCTGAGCGTAATCCGGATACCGGATTAGGTTTCGCTTGTAGTGTTGGAACATCCACAGGAATGGTCGTTTCCATCACTGGTTCCTCTTTGACTGCAGGGGGTGTCGGCTCTAAAACAGGTGTTTTAGGCGTTATTGGGGCTTGTGTTTCGGTAGTTTTGGCCCCAGCGGCTTTCGCCTGGGGCTCAGCCTTTTTTCCATCACCGCCCTCCGTGGCAGGTTGGAATACCGAAGGCAAATAATTAATCTTCAGTAGGCAAAGTTCGAGATGTAGTCGTGGGTTTTTGGCCGACTTGTAATTGGTCTCACATTGAGCGCAAATATTCATGGCAGATAGCAAGAAAGACGTACTTGTCTTTTCTGCTTGTTGCTTAAATTTCGCTTTCGATTCGTCACTGATTTCCATCAACGCTAGGGTTTGGGGATCTTTGGCAAAAAGTAAATTCCGCAAATGCTCCATAAATCCAGCAATGAATTGTTGGCCATCAAATCCCTTCCGCATGATTTCATCTAGCAAAACTAGGGCACCCACATGATTTTGTGTGGTCATGTGATCCGTAATTTGCAAGTAGTAATCGCTGTCGAGAATATGTAAATTCTCCAACACATCCTTATGACGGAGGGTATTGTCGGTTGAAAATGTGACGTTTAAGTCGAACATTGACAAGGCATCACGCAAACCACCATCTGCTTTAATGGAAATCAATTCCAATGCCGCAGGTTCCGCTTGAATATTTTCTTTGGTTGCAATGGAAGCCAAATGACTCGCCATGTCTTTCCACTGTATCCGGTTAAAATCAAAGATCTGACAACGGGATAAAATGGTAGGTAAAATTTTATGTTTTTCCGTCGTTGCTAAGATAAATATGGCATAGGACGGCGGTTCTTCCAATGTTTTCAAGAACGCGTTAAATGCCGCGGAAGACAACATGTGTACTTCATCTATGATGTAAATTTTATAGCGTCCGCGTTGTGGAGGATATCGTACTTGATCGATGAGGTTACGAATATCTTCCACCGAGTTATTTGATGCGGCATCTAATTCATGTATGGTTAGGGAGGTACTTTCTTGAAATGAGGTACAAGATGGACATGTTCCACATGCCTCGCCATCAGCCCCAATGTTTTCGCAATTGATCGTTTTCGCCAAGATACGTGCGCAGGTTGTTTTTCCTACGCCACGTGGACCACAGAATAAAAATGCTTGTGCCAAATGATTGGACTTAATCGCATTTTTTAGGGTGGTGGTAATGTGGCTTTGGCCAACCACCGAGTCGAACTGGGTGGGTCTATATTTTCTGGCTGAAACGATAAAATTTTCCATACGGCAAGTTAACTTTTACGCCATCAATTTCCAAAGATGCATTAAGGCAATTCAACTACCGCGCTAACCGGAAAATGATCCGTCGGATATCGGTTTGCCCACGTTTCTGAATGGGTGGCATGTTGGTTTACACGCACGCCATTTTTAACAAATATGTAGTCGATGTGACGACCTTCTTGTTCTTTTTTGAATCCATTAAATGAGCTATATGGCCCATAATGGCCTTTTTTGCTTATTTTTTCTGCATCCGTTAGTTTGTTGGGATTTGTCGGGTCTACCAAAATTTGAATCGGCTCATCATCGGGAGTAGCGTTAAAGTCACCCGTAATAACGGCTGGAGATTTGCCGGCGATTTCCGCTACTTTTCGTAGGACTAATTTGGCACTTTCGCGGCGGGCGATTTTACCTAAATGGTCAAAATGGGTATTAAATACATAGAATTTTTTGCCTGTTTTGATCTCTTGAAATTGGCCCCAGGTCATGACTCTGCGGCAGGCAGCATCCCAGCCAAAACCTACTTTTTCACATGAATCAGAAAGCCAAAATGTACTTTCTTTGAGTAATTTAAATTTACCTGCATGGTAAAATAGGGGGGAGAATTCACCTTCCTCTTTGCCATCATCCCGTCCTTTACCAAACCACTTATAACCGGGTAATTCGTTGGCAAAATCCTTGATTTGATGTACAAATGCCTCTTGCATGCCGATGATATCAGCCTCGTGGTATTTAATTAATTCAGCACAATGTTTAGCGCGGTATTTCCATTGATCCTGACCATCTGAATCTGTGTCGAGTCGGATATTGAAGGTCATGGTTTTGATTTGTCCAAAGCTGCTAAAGCTGATTAAGAGTAGTAGCATAACGCCACCTAGACTTTTGTAAATGTGTTCAATTTGTGGCCAAATACGTGATTTTTGGCTGTTTTCAATAATGAATTCGGCGCCTTTCATATAGCTTATAGGTTTAGGTTGAATATCAATGATCTGCATGGTTTGCATGTAGTTCATGTGTTTTCTTTTTTGAATGTGGCTGATTCGTTCTTCCAGCGGACAAGATACAGCAATAAGCTGATCCAAATGTTCTGGCTTGTTTTTGGGTGTTATCAGCGCGGATTCGTATAGATAAAAGGGGGCAAGAGGTGCAGTTTCCAACCAAGCCGTAGCTGCTTTGCGCACCGCAGGATGAATGATCTGATTAAGTACTTCGATGTCCTGAGGGTATTTTTGCAAGATTTTTTTGATTCCTTCACGATTGTAAGTACCATCAGCCAAATAAGCCTGAGGACCAAATTCCTCCGTGATGGCGGACTTGACGTCAGGATCGGTATCGCAGAGATTTCGGGCCGCTAGATCAGCCTCAAATACGGGAATACCCAGCATAGAAAAAATCCGACAAATCATCGATTTGCCGGATCCTATTCCGCCTGTAATGCCGATAAAGGGTTTCAGGCTTGTAGACATCTTTTTATTCTTCTGTTAAACGTGAAGAAGCATCTTTGGAAATCGCAGTTTTTTCAAAAACCATGCGAACACCTTTGTTGGCATCTACCTCCACAACAATCGTTTTTTCACGAATTGAAATGACTGTTCCATGAGCTCCGCCGATTGTCACGACTTTATCGCCTGTTTTCAATTCTTCAATAAATTGTTTCGCTTCTTTCGCCTTTTTTTGTTGTGGACGAATCATGAAAAAATAAAATACCACAAAAATACCTCCGAAAAGGACGATTTGCATGATTTGTGGATTAGCTGCTTGTAAGGTGATCATTTTTGGTTTATTTGGTATTAGGTAAAACTTCTATTTTAAATGCCACTTGATTGTCGGCTGGCAATGTATTTGCATACACGGTAACCGTTTTCTGTAACTTTCCTTCTTTTCCTTTCGAATCAAAGGTCACTTTAATGAATCCTTTTTTGTCTGGTTGGACTAATTCCTTACTCCATTTGGGTGTGGTGCATCCGCAAGATGCGTTCACCGACAAGATTTGCAGGGGCATGTTGCCTTTGTTCTTGAAATGGAAAGTATATGAAATTTGTTCCCCTTCTTTAATTCGGCCTAGATATACGAGCGGTTGATCAAAGACCATTTTTGCTTGTTTCTCTGGGCTAGGGCGTAATGCGAGTGGAATGGTATTTTCGGACGAACTTGCCGCCTCCTTTTGCTTGTTGACACAAGCGAAAAATGAGAAAGCCACCAAAAACAATCCGAATATCCGCATTACTTAGCTTTGATTTGGCTCATCATTTTTTCCACATCTTCCAACAGTCTTTCTGCTTTAAGCTTCGTGTCTTGAACGACTTTTTTGCCTTCAGATTTGGCTAATGTTTCAGGAATTTCTTTTCCGTCTACGATATCGTTAATCAATTGCTTCAATTGGTCACGGTATTTATTTAACTGGAAATATAATCTTCCGCGTGTATTTTCTCCCTTGTCCGGAGCATATAAAATGCCCAAAGCGGCTCCCGCTGCGGCACCTACGACGAATGCCCAAAATGATTTAGATGATCTGCTCATATTATTTACTAGCTATGTCGATTAATCCTCGACCTGATTTTTGTATAATTTTTTCACTTATCAAACGAATGGAAATCACATCAAGTATACCATTGATAAAAGATCCCGATTTCGGTGTGGAGTAGTTTTTTGCTACTTCAATGAATTCGTTGATACTTACTTTAACGGGTATGCTTGGGAATTGAATCATTTCTGCAACCGCCATTTTTAAAATGATTAAATCGGTGGTGGCTAAACGCTCCGTATCCCAGTTTTTCGTTTGATCATTCACCCATTGCGTTAATTGAAGGTCTTCCTTCACACAATAATCGAATAAATCTTCGAAGAATTTTTTGTCATCTTCCCATTGTAAACCAAGGGGTTGAATTTGTAAATCTTCGAGTGCTTCGACCTTAAAAGTTTTCGTCGCTAAACTTTTTACGACGTCTTTATTTAGGTGCCAATTTAAATCTTTTTCCTCGAAATATTCGGCCATGATCGGATGTTTTAACAGATAATTTTTCAAAATGTATTTAATCATTTCGATATCTGCTATGACATCTTTTCCAGCGGTAGGGAGGTACGAGACGAAGGCCTCATCGGGAAGGATGCCTTCGATGAAGACTTTCTTCAACATGTTTTCCTCGTCTTCCGACCAGCCTATGTTGTAATCCGCAAAAGCTTGTTGCAAATCACGCCATTTCGGCATGATCGCTAAAACCTTGTTTTTACTAATTACGGAGGTTTTGATGGGGTTTTCTAATAGTCTTCGTTGCTCATCCCATTGCCCAATCATCGGTAGTGCTTGGATGAAATATAGCATTTTCAAGTATTGCTTGAAGATGGATTCCACCTCTACGACCATCGTTGACTTTAATTCCTTGGCAATTTTAGCGACGTTATTTTGATAGATGCGATGCACGGATTTAGCCGCTTCAAGCGCTTCTGCAGGGATTGTTTCTTCGGTGGGTACTCCTTGAAAAAATTCTGTTAATTGGATTTCGGCTAATTTGCGAAGACCTTCTAAACGTGGAGTTTGGTCTTCTTTGGCAATCATTAGTGATAAGTCAGGCTGAAAAATGGCTGTTAATCCATCAAATGCCAATTGATATTGGGCACGTTCTTGTGTCCAGTAAGCATACATTTGTTGAAATGCTTTGACACGAAGTAGTCTTCTGTTTACCATCCGAAATTAAAGAGCGTTCTGTTTTTGAAAAGACAAAATTAACTATTTTAATTTGAAAAAGGGGCTATCTTTGTTTGATTAATATTTTCATGGGCGCATTAGGTCATCTCAACTCATTTTTTTGGCGATATAAGTGGTTACTTTTTTTAGGAATCATCTTTACATTTGGATCAAATTTCTTTGGTGTTGTTCCTGCCCAACTCGTGCGTTTCGCGCTAGATCTCGTGACCGAAACGATTGATATTTATTTTCTTTTTAAGGGATTTAGTATGCAGTCGGCCTTCTACGAGGTTTTTGCCAGCACCTTATTTTACTATGGCGTCTTGATTGTCTTGATGGCTTTCATCAAAGGCGTTTTCTTGTTTTTGGTTCGCCAAACACTGATTGTCATGTCCCGTCATATTGAATATGATATGAAGCAGGAGATTTATGCCCATTATCAGACCTTGCCATTGTCGTTTTATCGCCAACAAAACACCGGGGATTTGATGGCGCGGATTTCAGAGGATGTGAGCAAAGTACGGATGTACGTGGGCCCTAGCGTCATGTATGGACTCAATTTGATTTCCGTTTTTACGTTGGTTATCTATTACATGTGGCATGTAAGTCCTACGCTGATGTGGTATGTGTTGCTTCCACTGCCGATTCTTTCGTTTAGTATATATTATGTCAACTCGCTCATCATTCGCAAGTCGGAGGAGATTCAGGCTGGTTTGTCATCAATTTCTACCTTTGCGCAAGAGGCTTTTTCTGGCATTCGTGTATTGAAATCGTTTGTCCGCGAAAAGCAATCCGTGGACTCTTTTGCTGCGGCATCAGCAAACTACCGAAGCAAGTCATTGGATTTAGTTCGGATTGATTCCTTGTTTACACCGCTCATTTCATTGTTAGTTGGTTTTTCTACCTTACTCGTCGTATACGTGGGTTCCAAAGAAGTCATGGCAGGCCGCATGAGTATCGGTAACATTACCGAATTCATCATGTACGTGTTTATGTTGACTTGGCCCGTAACCGCGCTCGGTTGGACTTCCTCCCAAATCCAGCGTGCTGCCGCATCCCAAAAGCGGATCAATGAGTTTTTGAATATCCAGTCGGAGCTTGTTCCCGGCAAACAAATTGCACAAACGATACAGGGGAGGTGGACGTTCAAAAACGTGCATTTTACATATCCTGGATCAGATCGAGCAGTTCTGCACGATATAAATTTAGAGATTATGCCGGGTGAAGCCGTAGCTTTACTGGGGACGACCGGATCTGGAAAAAGTACGATTGCGTTATTAATGGCGCGTTTTTATGACCCGTCGGCAGGAGAGATTTTGTTAGATGGGATTTCGTTGAAGGACTGGGATATTCAGCATGTGCGTAAACATCTTGGATTTGTTCCGCAGGACGTATTTTTATTTTCGACGTCGATTGCGGAAAATATTCGTTTTGGCCAAGATGATTTAACATCGGATGAAATGCATCAAGCAGCACGATTTGCGGATGTACATGACAATATCATGGAATTTCCAGATCAGTATGAAACCTTATTGGGCGAGCGGGGTGTGACACTTTCTGGTGGACAAAAGCAACGCGTTTCGCTGGCGCGCGCACTAGCAAAACGTCCTACGATGTTGATATTGGATGATTGTCTTTCCGCAGTGGATACGCATACGGAACATAAAATTTTGGAACATTTGCGTTCCATTATGGCAGACAAGACGAGCTTAATTATATCCCATCGTGTTTCTTCAGCGAAATTAGCGAGCCGTATTTTTGTCTTACAGGATGGTCAATTACTGGAGGAAGGAACGCACAAGCAATTGATGAAGAACAAGCAATTGTACTACGATTTATACCAGCAACAGTTGAACGAGGAGCAGGGATTATAAAATTCCACCGCTTAAGCGAATCAACTCAATCTCCGCTGATTTAGCCGCAAATTTTGCTTCGATTAAACGTGTTTCAGCTGCGACTGCATTGCGTTGCACCTCACGAAGTTCATAGGATGTGGCAATTCCTACTTTAAATCGATCGAACGCAATATCAATGTTTTGCTTAGCGATGGTGTAATTCTCAGATTCTAAGTTGATTAAATTCAATGCATTTTCATACGTGACATAGGCGCGCTCTAGGGATGCGTTGAGGGAGTTTTTAAGATCGTCAACTTGCAATTGCGCGATTTCAGCATTGATTTTGGCATTTTGAACGCGGCGTTTTTGGTTATATCCATCGAAGATATTGATGGTTGCACGCAAGCCATAGTTCAAGGCATTACTAGTTCCTCTTTGCACACCGAAACCAGCCCCATTTTCTACTTGGTTCATATTATATCCGGCAAGTAAATCTATTTGCGGCATTTGTAAGCTTTGCGTGTTCTTGATATCTAAATCTGAAATACGCTTACTTACGATGGCTGCTAGGAGTGTAGGGTTCTGTTTCATCGCCAAATCACTCAATTCAGTTAATGATAATTTCGGCAATAAATCAATCACTGAAAGTACCTTGAATTCTGTTTGCATCGCGCGCACCAACAGGGCATTGAAACTAATTTTGGTATTCAAAAATGATTGTTCTTGGGCAAGTAACAAGGCTTTATCTTCGTTGTAATCTACTTGAGCAGAGTAATAATCTACTTTGGACCCTTGGCCTACTTCATAGCGATCTTTCGCTAATTTGAGGCGGTCATTTGAGATTTCGAGTCCCTTTTTGAAGTTATTAACCCGTAATTCTTGACGGATGATATCGTAGTAGGTATTGCTAATCAAAGCAATTAGATTCTCAATAGAAGTTTCGGTTTGTTGGGCCCCCAACTGCTGTAATTCAGCAAATCGATCTTTTAAAATAAACATGCCTTTGCCATCATATAATGTCCAAGCCATGGTTACCCCTGCATTTCCCGAATTCGAGCGAACGCCACTTTGGTTCAATGGGGCACGTAATCCACCAAAAAACTCTTGATTCAAACCCGATACCGCATAATTTTTTGTGGTCGTACCGTTGATGGTTGGCAAAAATCCTGCATTACCCAACGTATTATCATTTTCTGCAATTTTTTCACGCTTTTTCGCGATTTGAATGGAGAATTGATTTTGTAAGCCTTGCTGTATCGCATCTTCCAATCGTAACGTTTCTTGGGCATCAGCGGAAGATACGCCTAGGGAGAAAATGAATAGGAGGGAAAGGGGTAAGCCAACTAGTTTCATAGGTTAATATTAAGAGGCAAAGAACAAACATAGCACTTTTGATTCAGAATTCGAAGGAACTAGCCTACAAGTCGTGATAGTGATTTTATTTCTGAAATTGCTAATTTGCATGATGTCTATTCCGGTTATATCTCAATTAATCATTTTTCCTATTAAATCGCTCGGTCCTGTTGCGTTGCAGCAGGCTGAGGTGGATGCTTTGGGATTGGTTGGAGACCGGCGGTTCATGTTGGTGTCAGATTCGGGTCAATTTATCACCCAGCGGACACGTCCAGATTTGACGCGATTTGCGTTGAAATTATATGGGTCGGATTATTTGATCATGGACCAAGTAACTAAAAATCATCGTGTTTTAGCTGTAAATCCAGCATTGGGTGATTGGGTAGATGTGACTTTATGGGATGATGCTATTCGTGTTCGTGAAGTGGCTGATGGCATTTCTGTCTGGTTTTCTGAGTTGCTGCATGAGTCCGTTCGACTGGTTCAGATTCAATCGGAGGCGCCGCGGGAAATTCAAGCTAAATACCAAACCCAAGGATCGCAACAAAGTTCTTTCGCTGATTCTCTGCCTATTTTAGTTGCTTCCGAAGCATCGTATCAAGCTGTGGGACGCCAATTGGGTTCTTCATTTGACTGGATGCGTTTTCGAGCCAATATCATCATTTCTGGTGTCGAAGCATTTGAAGAAGATACGTGGTCGGAGTTTACGCTGGGGCCTGTTCGATTGATGGGTGCGAAACCGTGTGCACGATGCCAACTAGTCAATGTGGAACCGTCGTCAGGGGAGGTAGATACAACTATGCTGGCGGCGTTGAGTACGTTTCGAAAAGTGGAAAATAAGGTGTATTTCGGCCAACAAGCCGTTCCGGTAGTGCTGGGGAGATTGTCCGTAGGAGATGAAATTCACGTCGAGAAAAGCAAGGATGCGCTTTTTTAGGATATTACATATCAGTAGTTTGGATGTTGTTTTTGGCGCTGTAGCCATGCAGGCGATGCTTTGGAATGTGCTGGTGGGAAGTATCCAGCCCTGGTCTGAGCAAGTGGTTTTAGGGGTTTCCGTTTGGATTTTTTATTTAGCTGACCGGCAATTAGACAATATAGTACACCGGCCTACTAATGAAATTCATTTGTTTCACGCGTGTTATCCGTTGTTTATTCGTGGACTTATAGGGGCATTGCTTGGTTACTTAGTGTATTTATTGGCCTTCCTTTCGGCCGATTTAATTCGTTTAGGTATTTGCCTAACTATAGGCATGGTGCTATATGGTTCCGTTTTAAAATATTGGCATCACATCTGGTTACCGAAGGAATTATTTACTTCGCTTCTATATGCAGCAGGTTTATTTTTGCCGAGTTATGCGGCAGGCAAGTTCAGTGGGCTTTTATTCATCCATGTGGTATTGTTGGCCCTCATGAACTTATCTTTTTTTACCTGGCTAGAGGGGCATTTGAAATTTCGTACCTTATTCATAGGGCTTCAATGGTCTTTGTTGGCTATTTTACCTAGTATATTTTCGTTTTTTGGATGGGAACTCGCCTTATGTCTTGCGATAATTCAGGGGATTCATGTGGGGATTTATTATTTTAGTCCCAATTTGCAGTATCGGTGGGTGGGTGAACTTGCCTTTTTAAGTCCCGTATTATATTTCGTTTATGAGCTATTTTAAAAATAAGGATGCCTATCAGGCCTTGCGTTTCCCGGAATTTAGGGCTTATGTAACGGGAAATACATTTTTCACGATTGCCTTATTAATGCAAGAGGTGATTTTAGCGTACGAAATTTACCATTTAACACATAATCCGCTGGCTTTGGGTTTAATTGGCCTAGCTGAAGCGGTTCCTTATATATCGTTGGTGTTGTTTGGAGGGCATTTTGCCGACAATCGGGATAAGAAGAAAATCATGCAAAATTCATTGTTGGTGATTATCCTCGGTTCATGCTTATTGTTGTATTCTGCCTTGCAATTGGATTCGCAGGATGCAAATTTTCATATTTATGCCATTTATTTTGTCATCTTTTTGATCGGTTTAGCGAAGGGGTTTTTCAGTCCTGCAGCATCGTCATTGAATCCATTTTTAGTTCCTAAGGAAGTGTTTGCGAATGCCGCTACGTGGAATAGTTCGTTTTGGCAATTGGGTTCGATTTTAGGACCGGGTGCTGCTGGATTTTTGTATGCCTATGCAGGTTTAGCGGGCTCGTTGATAACGGTAATTGTGTTTTTGTTGATCGTGATGGCTTGCTTGTTTTTTATAGATAGTCGGCCTATTCCACCTAAAAACAAGCAGCATGATTCAATTTGGCTGAGTTTGCGAGAGGGGATCACGTATGTATTTAAGACTAAAATCATCTTGTATGCGATTTCACTCGATTTGTTTTCGGTGTTATTTGGTGGAGTTATTGCGATTTTACCGGTGTATGCGGAAGATATTTTACATGTAGGAGCGGAGGGTTTGGGGGTACTTCGGGCAGCACCATCAGTGGGAGCCGTGTTGACCATGTTGATGATGCTTTATTTTCCACCGCTAAAGCATGCGTGGCGAAATTTATTATTGGCCATTGCTGGATTTGGGGTGGCTACATTTGTTTTTGGCTTTTCAACTAATTTCTGGATTTCGGTTGTTGCCCTATTTTTTACGGGAGCCTTTGATTCGATCAGTGTGGTGATTCGCCAAACAGTATTACGTGTATTTACGCCGGATGAGATGCGGGGACGCGTGTCATCGGTCAATGGTGTTTTTGTGAGTACCTCGAATGAAATGGGTGCTTTTGAATCGGGGGTGGCCGCTAAGTTTTTTGGCACGGTTTCCTCCGTGATTTTGGGCGCTTGTGCGACGCTCGTCTTGGTCTCAATTGTGGCGTATAAATCCAAGGATTTGTTGGATTTAGATGTACAAAAAGAGATGGAATAATTAGGCCTCTATAGCCGTTTCCCAAGCAGTTAATGTCTCGATAATTGCCTTTTTTGAGCTGTGTGCTGTAGTTATTTCAGTTAAATTTTGAATGGGTGCTGTGTTTTCGCCTAGTAAAGCGGGCATCAATTTAAAGTAATGCGACTTTATTTTTTTGTTTCCTTTTTTGTCCACGGAAATACATTCAACGACGTCTACATGCGTGATGCCCACTAATCCGTCAGACGTTTTATCTTCTCGGAATGAAATGGATTCAATTAGATTTTTAGGGATACTGGTTGACTCGAGGATACTCGAACCTTGGGTATGGATTTTTTTGATTTCATGTGCCCCAATCGCCATGAAAGAAATACGTTGTTTCCCTGATTTTTCCGCAAAATAATCACCTATTGATTGAAAGAAATTGCGCGGCGGTAATTGAATTACGCCTAGGCCGATAAAATCAGATGGAATTTCTGAAGCAAGAAATGAAAATGATGGGGCAAGTTGAGCGCACATACGTATCTATATTTTGGGCAAAAATACCGTTTTTATTTTATAATCTGATTTTTGGTTTAGGGAATTCAAAGTGGGTGGCAAAGCCTTGAAACCAGTGATGAATTTGGGCAAATCCCTCTTTATTTAGTGAATAAAGGATGAATTGGCCTTTTTTCTCAGCTAAAATCAATGAAGCTTGTTTGAGTAAATCCAAATGATGCGATATGCTGGGCTTCGTCATTTGAAATTGCTTAGCAATTTCACCTGCGTTGCGCGGGCCTTCCACCAATAATTGTAAAATCTCTCGCCTCGTTTGGTCATTTATGGCTTTGAATGCTGCTTCCATGGGAGTTTATTAAATAATTAGGCTAATATCTAAATAAAATCTGATTTAGACAAGGTCCGCCTTGCGGTAAGCCTCAATTAATTTTAATTCGCCCTCTTTTCCCGGATGAAAATTACCATGTTCCATACCTAATACGCCTTGAAATCCTTTTGTTTTCAAATGCTTAAAGATGTTTTGATAATTAACCTCGCCGGTTCCTGGTTCTTTACGCCCTGGGTTATCGCCAATTTGGATGTAGGCAATTTCGTCCCAACACCGATTCATATTCGCGATTAAATTACCCTCATTGCGTTGCATGTGGTAAATGTCAAATAAGATTTTGCATGATGGGCTTCCTACGCCCTTACAAATACTATACGTTTGATCTGAATAGCGTAAAAATAAATCTGGATTATCACTTAGTGGTTCTAACACCATGGTCAAGCGATGAGGTTCTAAGATTTCAGCACCACGCTTAAGTACTTCGATGACATTACCCGTTTGAATGCCCATGGGTAATTGCCGACTGAAATTGCCGGGAACCACCGTTGCCCATTTGGCATTAACACGCTTAGCGGTTTCAACAGCTTTGTGGCAGGCCTGAAGAAACGTATCTGTCCATGCTTTGTCACCCGTGGTCATGTGTGATTTATCGAAAAATCCATCAAATTTGATCACAAATACACCCATATCCATACCGAGGCGTGCTAGAGTTTCGCCAATTTTTACTTGCGTTTCAACTGGCCGGCCCATCATGTCATTATCTTCCAGCGCCCGAAAGCCCATATCATACATGAATTTTAACTGGTCAATTTCATCTTTTCCAGCGTGCTGTTGAAACATGCCAAAATGGGGGGCATATTTTAAGTTAAATGGCGCTTGTCCTGCCGACTTTGCTTTTGCGGATGTTTGAATGCCAGCCGTAAAAAGCCCAGCACTCAGTAGTTGTGAAAATGTTCTGCGATCCATCTTATTTTTTCTTTAGTGTGTTTAAGTATTCCATGAGGTCAACTAACTCTTGCGTAGCCATACCATCTGCCAAGCCTTCTGGCATCATGGAGTTCGGTAATTGCTTAACTGATTTTAATGCGGACGTTTTAAAGCTTTGCGAAAGACCTCCCGGTAGTCGCATGATAATGTCTGTCTCATTTCGAGAGACAATGATTCCTTGATACGTATCTCCCTTTTTAGTGATCAGTTCAAATGTTTCATAGCCAAAACCAATGCCGGCATTCGGGTGAAGCACCGACATATACATGCCTTCACGGGATAATTTTGAGCCTATTTCAGATAATTTTGGGCCAAAATCGATGCCTTCATTATCAACCTGGTGACACATCGAACACTGATCAACAAATACCTTTTTACCTGAAGCAATTACGCCTCTTTGGGTCAATAAATCATTTAATGGGGGGTGTTTTGTTTTTGTTTGTGCGAGTGCTCCGATTAAATATCCGTTTGCCTCCAAGCGTACACCTTTCCGCCACGCCTTACTCACGGACTCAACCACCGAAGGAATCAAATCCTGTGGTATTTCTTTGTTTTTCAACGATTTCAAAACTAAGTCTTCTCCATTCGGATAGGAATTGCCTAATCCGCGTGCTGCATCCCGACGAACTGAAAGCTCGTAGCTTGGTTGCTTCACCACGCTAAAAAGTAGGTTAAGACTTTCCTTGTTTCCTTGCCAACGAATTCCTTCAATAATGGCTCTTTTTTGAGCGACAGTACCCGTTTTGAATTTTTGTTGAATCAGTGCGCCGCTGTTTAAGGAATAGATTGCTTTGGCTGTTGATCGACTGTTTTTACCTTTCAATAAATCTTGAAGTAGGCTAGGAGCCATTTCAGTTAAATTGTATTTTTCAATCAATTCCAAATATTCATTTCCTTCTACCTTTGCCAACATGCCAATGACTGTCTTACGTGCAGCGGGATTTTGTTGGATGTATTCAGCTGAAATATGCCGTAAAGCAACCATCGCTAGTGCAGGTTCCTTTTGCATGGACTCATTGATCAGCTGCATCAATTGTACTGATTTTTCATTTCCCGGTACAAAATCAAAGGCTCGGAAATAGCGTAATTTTTCAGTTAAAGGTTTCGCTTCACGCACATAAGCGATTAAGTGGGGCACAGATTTCGTGGTACGGGCACGCCAAACGACATCCCGATTTAACTGGTTAGCAGCAGCATAGGCATTGAACCGTTGGTCCCAATTTCCATCTGCTCCAATACCTAAAGCCTCTAAATACCAGCGGTCGCCACCCTCATATTGCAAGGCCAAATTGGTCCAAAGTGCATCCGCTTCGGGTGCTGAAATGTGACGTAAGGCAATAGCTAATTCGCGTCTTACTTGTGGATTAGCGTCATTTTGTAGTTTTTGGGCATGTGCCAACCACCCTGTGAAGGGCATCCGTTTCATCGCACGAATACCTAACATGCGGAAGTCGGGATTTGAATCCTGAATTGCTTTTTCAAGATATTTTGCACCTTGTGGGCCTTGAATCAACAACCAAAGCGCACGCGCTTTCAAGCGAGGATTTTGCTCCGTTGCGTATGCTTCTTCCAAACCAGCTAAAGCTAATTGCTTTAATTTTTGGTAGCCAAGATAACGAGTAGCTAAATTTGGACTGTTCAATGCTGCCAATGCTCCAGCTGGTGTCGTTAAATCTAGTTTGGGTACGCGATATGCGTGTCCTTTGGGTGCAATGCGGTAAATTCTTCCTTTCGTTTGGTCCCCTGCCTGATGTCCGCCTACGCCTGGATCATACCAATCTGCGACAAAAATGGACCCATCCGGAGCTATGGTTACGTCGGCTGGACGAAACCATTGATCTTTCGAACCATCAATCAGGTTAACTATACTAGCTTCAAATCCAGCCCCTTTCGGTTTGACAGGATAGGCGCGAACGACATTGGGTCCTGCGTCCGCATGAAGCATTTGGCCTTGAAATACAGGGGGCAATAAATTTCCTTCATAGATGAGCATTCCCGTGGGCGACCCTGATCCAGTTTGTAATAAATTCGGCATGGAACCGGGGTCATTTAAATGCCAGTGGCGTAAGGGAATTTCAGATTCGATATTGGTCCGGTTTGCCGACCACCCTGCTCCGGTCAGTTCATCCGTATAGCCATAGTTTCCATGCTCGAATACGGCATTTATACGTACTCCTTTGTTGCCGTCATCATCATTGTCGGATTGCCAAAGCGCTCCATAGGAGTCAACAGCCACTTCAAAGTTATTTCTAAAATTGTGTCCTAGGCATTCGACTTGCGATCCGTCCAGGTTACAACGAAACACCATACCTTGCTTGTACTTCGCGGGTCCGATGGCATCTCCATCTTGATCAAGGACGGGTTTGCCTTTGGCATCTAGTAATTGCTTTCCCTCATTACCAAAATTGAAATATAATTTACCATCAGGTCCAAAGGTGAAGGCATGCGCGCCATGATCGTGCTGTTCGCCACCAATGCCTTGAAATAGTATTTCTTTGCGGTCGGCAACTCCATCACGATTATCATCAAACATTTTCCACATGTATGGACTCTGTGATACAATCACCATGGAATCAAGCACTGCGATGCCTAGAGGAGCATTTAGCTCGGGGGATTGATAAAATATTTTCTGAGAATCTGCTACACCATCGCCATTGGTGTCTTCTAAAATTAAGATACGATCACCTTTGGGGTTTGTGGGATTGCCGCTAATGGCTGGTCGGTAATTATAGGCTTCTGTAATCCAAACCCTTCCCTTGGAATCGATGTCCATATTGGTGGGATTCTTCAGCATCGGCTCGGTGGCAAATGTCGTGATTTGAACGTCTGGATGGACAACTAAGCCAGCGTGAAATTGATTCAGTGAGTCTAGGAGGCTTTTCGCTGCAGTTGGCGTTTTATTTACTTGGAATGCACTAATGCCCAGCATGCCTATGCAGGAAACCGCGATCAACTGTCGCGTTAATTTTAGTTTCATAGAGAAAAGGTTTTAGCTAAGAGCTATGCACTAAAATTGCTTTTTTTTGTGCAAAATTCCAAATAGGAGATGGGCCAACTTATTTTCTAAGTAGCTGGTTTATTTTGCTTCGGAATTCGAGGTATGACAAGGTCGCGTCTGTTGTCAACAGGTTGTCTCTAACGAGCCATTTGAATTTTCTAAAACTTAGTTCATTGAACATATAAAAGGCTACAAAAAGATGATAGACTTTTTTCCAAGGAGCTGATTTATTTTCAGAACAATTGATCAATAAAAGATGGTACGCTCCCAAAATTTTACGAATCAGTTCATTGTATTTAAACTGGGTGTATTCATTGATTTTTGAATACATGAAGATTCGGTTGTCAATGAATGCTTTCGATTGCGTATTGTCGGTGAAGCTTTGTCCACCTAAATTTTTGCGGTAAACGGACATGCATTTGTCGATGTACCCGATGGGGCCTTGTTCGGCTAAAATAACATACATAGGAATGTCGCCGCTTTTGCAGGTTACAAACCAATCAGGCAAGCTGGATACAAATTTGCGGCGCATCATGACACTGGCTGTCGCCATAAACCAAGCTTCTTTTTCTCCGATTAAATCAGGCGTATGGGTCCATAGCGCTTGGTCGGGCCCATTGATGAATTCGTTCAGACGCCCACTGGAATCTTCATATACAATTTCAGCATTATGAAAACATGCAGAGGCTTGTGGCTGAGCATCCAAAAAATCAACTTGTTGCTGCAATTTGGTATTATCTGTCCAATAATCATCTCCTTCAATAAAGATGACATATTCACCGCGGCATTGTAAAAAGCAATGTAGAAAATTGGTCTTGCCACCTACATTTTCAGGTCGTATAAATGCCTTAATTTTTGTTGGATGCAAATTCGCATATTCAGTAACAATCGCTGCCGTATCATCCGGTGAATGATCTTCACCAAGAATGATTTCATAACTAAAATTGACTTGTTGGCTTAAGATATTATCCAAACATGTACGAATGTAATCTGCGTGCTTATAGGTAATTAGGCAAATGCTTAATTTGGGTTGCTCCGGTAAATTCGGATGACCGAATAGGTCTTTGTCTAAATAACTATAATTCATACCTACGATAATTCGGCAAAACCGATGCCTGTTTCTCCAAATCCATTTCCATTATAAAACATATAGGTAGATTCGTTATGCGTAAATACATGTGGATATTCAACCATTATATTTTCCCAAGTGCTCTCAGGTGAGATATCAAGTCCGGAAGTTTCTATTTTAGTCCAAACAATTAAATCACTGCTAACTGCGCACTTAATCCGATATGAGTTGGCCGGATCCTCACGATAATTCGTTGATTTTCGTATAGCATACCAAAGATAATATTGGCCATTTAAAGCTAATACAGATGCTTTGGAGATACCTCCTTCGCCATCTTCTAGGCCGATGGCAGTGATGTTCAGCGGAGTCCAATCGATCAGATTTTCAGAAGTGGCAATTTTAATATCGTATATAGGTTCAATGCGCCCATTTAATTCTTCCCATTTGCGGCAAGATAAATAGTAGCCGTAGTACAGATTATCTTTTTCGATAATCGAGATGGTGCCTACATAGCCCGGTTCGCGATGGGAAGTGGCAAAAACAGGACCAGTTGAGAATTTTTCCCAGGTTTGACCACCGTCTTTGCTGACAGCTAATCCAAGATTATTGTGGTAGGGAACATCGATGCGGTTGGCCCAGCCGATGTAATAAAGGTATTTTAACTGGCCAACTTGCCAAATTTCGGTGGGCATGACACCCGCCCAATCAAAGCTTCCTCGTTCTCCTGGTTCTAAAATGGGACCTTCACCGTGGCGTAGGATGTTCGACGGATTGCCAGCTTCTACGTCGAAAAAGTAGGGTTTGCTGGGGCCACGATTTTCTCTTTTGGAATAATACACCCGCCAAAAACCATCGTGATATGTATCTACAATGGGTACTTGGGCATGGCAAGCATTGAAAATATTCCCTTTTTTAATCCATTCCATAGATTGCGCGTGGATGTTAATTCCACGCGCAAAGATAGGATTTTATCGTATAGTTGAGAAATTCGTCGGGCTCATGTAGATAGATTCTACCTTCTCGACAATTTTCCCTTCTTTTTCAGAGGCATCGCGCACTTGAATCCAATTCGGGTCTAAACGAAAGGCATCGAAGCTAGCTTTTCCGGCAGCCTCACTCTTGTGGGCTAATAAATACAATAATTTGCTTGGAGATCCATCCTTAGGAAGCGTAGTAAAGTAAGCAATGTTCTCCATACCGTGTTTTTTAAAAAGCTTCAACGTGTGATTACGGAAGCGTGCTAATAAATTAGGTAATTTATCCGGCATAGCGGTATAGGTACGCATTTCAAATGTCCGATCTGCGGCACCTTTCGATGGCTTGATTTTTGGACTAAAATCAGTCGCTTGCATGAAAATACTTGTCACTTTGGCAACAATCTTGCCACTTTCTTCCGATTTCTTAGCGACTTCTTTCCATTCTGGATCGCGGCTAAACTGCTTCCAAGAGGAGTCACGTGCTACCTGACTTGGGTAAGAAAGGATGTAGTATAAGGTATTTTCGGTGTTGTTATTGGGAATCCAATACCCCACATTGGTCATGCCGTGTTTTTCGAAAATTTTGGTGGTGTGGTTGGTAAACCGACTAATCAACGCATCCAAACGCCCAGGGTGGCAATAATAAATACGCATTTCATAGTAACGAGAATCTGGTTTTTTAGCTAACGTGCCAAAGGAAACAGCGAGCATCAGTAATAGAGTTAGTTTTTTCATAGGTTGTTAAAAGCTTGAGTTCTCAAGTTAGGATTTGATTGGTAAATTATTGTCCTGTAGGTCACAATTTTAGTTTAACCGACGCGCTAAAATATGTTGGACTCCCGCAAAAAGCACCTCCGGTTTCAATGTGCGCCATTGGGGTACGTTTAAATTTCCTCCAAAATTTATGTAATAATCTACGTGGTATTTTTTCCATTCCTCCTCCACAAAGGGTGCAAATTGTAAGGCCGCAATCCAACCATCCTCTACCTCCTCAAACCATTCTGCATAATAGTCATCCTCAAAACTGCCATGAAAGTTGAATACATTTTCGCCCAATAAGATAAAATACTTGATGCCGGCGGCGAGCAAATGATCAATCACTTGGCGTTTGAACAGCATAATGTCATTGTGTAGAGTGTCATTCCATTCACCAAACATCTCAATGATGCTGAATTGCATTTGGTAATCGCTATACAGAATCTTGCAATACAGTGTCTCAGAATCTATTTCATCCCATAAAGGATGAATGTAGTACCCATAGATGTCATGCTCATATTCCGTTTGTGAATAGGATCGCCCATAAAATGGCGATTTTTTATCATGTGCCGCATTGTATATGGATTCCCATTGAAAGGAAGGCTCGATCTCTTGCATAAGCCTCAAAATAAGTGTAAAAGGCGCACATCCGCAAGATTTTTCGCAAGGAACAAGTATGCAACCATTCAGGAGGTTCATGCATCTTGTTTGCCGATTTAAAAAAATAATTCAACAAACACAGTACCTTGTATTGCAAAGTACTATAATTTTTTATAGTTTTGCATTCGAAATTATCAACAGCTATGAAAGTCAAAGCATTACTTCTTGTCGCTACCTTTTTCTTACTCAGTCAATCTGTCCTGGCCTTAGGATTGCCCACTCGCTTATATCCAGCCAAAGTCATTAAAAAGACAATTCAGGTAATCGTTAAAAAAGTAGGGCACTAAATCCTAAATTTTCCGTTAATTTTGAGCGTCTAAACCATACGTTCATGTTGTTTGCATCTATTTCTTGGAGTCCCGATCCTACCATAATCGATTTATTTGGTTTCCCAGTACGCTGGTATGGATTGTTTTTTGCTACTGCCTTTTTAGCCGGATTCCAAATTGTCAGCTACATGTTTAAACAGGAGGGTAGATCGACCGAACAGGCAGATCAATTACTCATGTACACCATGATTGCCACGATCGTAGGTGCGCGCGCAGGACATTATTTTTTCTATGAATTTCCGTTGTTGCAAGCTGATCCCGTTCGCTTTTTTGTGCAAATGATTACACCGCCATTTTCAGGTTTAGCCTCCCACGGTGCAGGAATTGGTTTATTTACCGCCTTTTATATCTATGCCCGAAAGCATCAAGGGATGTCTTATTTATACATCACAGATCGTATGGTACCAGCAGTCGCTTTTGCTGGCTTCTGTATTCGGATGGGAAATTTGATGAATTCGGAGATTATCGGTAAACCCACCGAACTTCCTTGGGGATTTAAATTTTTAAAAGATACCGAGTTTAATCCGTACGGAGACCCCAGTCTGGTGTTGGCTCGCCATCCATCTCAGCTCTATGAGGCGCTTTCCTGCCTCGTTATTTTCTTCGTTTTGATGTGGTTTTGGTCGAAAAAGAAGCAAGCGACGCAAGACGGACTGATGACCGGCTATTTCATGATTGTACTCTTTTCGCTCCGTTTTTTTTACGAGTTCCTGAAAGAAAATCAAAGCACTTTTGAAAATAATTTGACGCTAAATATGGGCCAAATTCTTTCTATTCCCGCCGTGCTTTTTGGCGTCCTCGTGTTAGCTTATTCGTATAAAAAGGCTAATCAACAAACGTGATTTAATCGGAATACGTAAATTTTAGATAATCTAGGTTCGGGAGATTTGCTTTAGGCCGATTTAACTCATGTTGGTAAATCACCTCTCCCAGGTGTTTAAAGAACGGAAATCCGACAGAATCATATTCGTATTTATCATCATTCAATATTTCATCTTCATTGCAATAGATGGTGGCCGTGACCATAAATTCTACCTTATGCTTGAAATCTACGAAATAGGCATTGTCCAATAAGAATCCATAGGCATCACCCACTTTATTGAAAATGCGCACATCCGGATTAAGCTGTGCATGTTTATCCCCACCATATAAAATAAACTTGCAATAGGCCGGTCCGATGGTACTGTCGGCTGAATATGATGGCTTTTTGGATTCTGTGGGGTATTCCGCCATATATCGATACAGGAAGCGATAATCTTCGTCATTTAATTCGAATCGATCTTTTGCAGCGAAGGACCCAGGGAACATTAATCGTTTCAAGAAATCATGTTGGGCCTCTAAGGGGAACGCATTTTTAAACCCAAACGTAACAGGGTGCAATATCACGCGACCAGAATCATTCATCACACCTTTTCCTATACTGGTTTGCATTGGATTAGGCGCTTGAATTTGCTGCTTGTTAAACTGTTCTTTTTGTCGCCAAATAACCTTTCCTTGATCATTCACAAATTGCACCGGATTCGTGTATTGATTTTCTAGTAAGGGAATAGATGTCTGTAAACGATGTGTGAATCGAACGCCTTCAAAACCTTTGGAGGCCATCGTTTTATTGAAATTCTTTTGCCCCAAAAATTCATACAAGCGATTGTATGCTTCGTTATCGGAAACCAATAAAATCTTTTTAATGTATTGTTCGATGCTCGGCAACCCATTTGCCGCGCTTGTGTCGCGTAAAACTTCTAGCTGCGTTGGTCGGTTTTTCAGCGTTTGAAACGTCGTCGCTTTGTCGATTTTTAGTTTGTTTATTTTCTCTAATGCCAGCACACTTGCAGCCAATTTCACCGTACTCGCCGGATAGAAATATTCATTCGCATCTACCCGATATGCATGCGTCGTAAATGTTGCTTGATTGGACGCATCTCGGTCAATTTGCGTGTATAAAATCTGTAACCGGTATTTAGAAGGATTATCTGTCAAATGTTTGAAATAGCTTGGATTGGCCTTCAATAACTGTTCAATAACCTGGTCTTGTGCCTGAATGCATGTATTTGAAAGTAATGTTAGTAGAATGAGTCCTTTAAGCATTTTCATAGGTGCTGAGGGCTTGAGTTAGTTCGTCAATATCCTGCATTTTCAAACATGAAGGCAGTATGGCTCGACATAGGGGCGCCGACTTGGGATCTGGATATGCGAACTGATTGCACAAAAATCCATGTGATTTTAAATGGTCAAAAAGCGCCGGATCATTTGAACTGAATGCGGGATAATTGGGTACAAAATCTACATGCGAAGCACTTTTGGTAAATGCTTTCGCTAGTTCACTTGATTGAACCATTCGTTCATCGTATGCTTCCTGGGCATGCAAACAGGCATACACATAAGCAGGATTTGCCGGCGATGCCCCAATCCAAAAAGGGTCTTGTTTGATGGCTTCAATATCCTTGCTTTTTCCCAAAATGATTCCTGCTGGTATGCCAAAAGCCTTGGATAATGAGCTAGTTTGAATCAATTGAGCCGGTGTTTGTATTTGTATGGGAACAATTCCTAGTCGGTGCGTTTCATCCACAATCAAGGTCTGGTTTGCCAACAAGTTTTCTTCAAATCCCGTTAAAAATTCTTCCACCCACGGTGAACCTATACCATCCATACCGAGTATTTGCGCCTCTTTTTCCCAATCAGCAAAGGCACCTGACGAAGGCATAAGTGGATGGCGCCACAAAGCAGGATGTGTTTTGGGGGCTAATGAAATAACTGCATCTGGATGTTTTTGCATGATGTATTGCATGGCTGTTTGACCGGCCAATAGGCCTGAGCTACACAGCGCAGCGGCCTCCACCTGAAAGCGTTTGGCTAACACCTCTTCTAAATTTTGCCACACATCCATGCGGTAATTATTCAGTCGAGAGCTACCCCAATTTTGACTTAAAATTCGAATCCCTTCCTGTAATTTTTCTTGAAATAGGGGATGGGTGCCGATGTTTAGGTAGTTTGTGCCTCCAAGCCAACGGTATTCCTTCCCCTCGAAAGAAACAAGGCGCTCCGGTATGTGATTTTCGTTGATTTGGTAGGACATTATTTTCGGATTAATTCAGCACCCGTTCCAGCTGCCTTCGCGTAGCTAACCGTTCCGTAATC
Organism: Aquirufa avitistagni; assembly: GCF_042715545.1. Taxonomy (NCBI): domain Bacteria; kingdom Pseudomonadati; phylum Bacteroidota; class Cytophagia; order Cytophagales; family Flectobacillaceae; genus Aquirufa; species Aquirufa avitistagni. The sequence continues at coordinate 419,598 of NZ_JBBKXZ010000001.1, forward strand.
TATGGTGATACCGCGGGAGATTTGATCGTCCACTAATAAACATCCGTCCATGTCGACATAGTCCAATAAGGGCAATAAGTGCGCAATCGCAGAGCAACCGATCGTTGATTCAGTCATGCAACCCACCATAACCTTAAGTCCGAGGCTTTTGGCTTCTTTGATCATGCGCAACGCTGGTGATAAACCACCACATTTCATGAGTTTGATATTTACCCCATGGAAAAATCCGGCACATTTGGCTACATCTTCTTCCAAAATGCAAGACTCATCCGCAATGATCGGCAAAACGGATTCCTTGAAAACTTTCCTCATTCCCTCCCAATTGTCTGCTTTCAAAGGTTGTTCAATAAATTCAACACCCAATTTTTCTAACTCTGGCGCAAAATAAATGGTTTGCTCGGGCGTCCAAGCCGTATTAGCATCAACTCGAAAAACAGCATCCGTTTCTTTTCGTAAAGCCTCGACAATCTCTAAATCATCGTCCGTGCCTAACTTGACTTTATACAGTGGGAATGGCATTTCACGCATTTTGGCAACCATTTTTTCCAGCGTATCCATACCAATCGTATAGTCGGTGATTGGATTTTTTGAGATGTCCAATCCCCAAATTTCATACAATGGTTTATCATGCGTTTTACCCCATAAATCCCAATATGCGACGTCTAAGGCACATAATGCAAAGGGGTGATCGTCCAATAAGGTTTTAGATAGCATCTTCCAAAAATCGGTTGGATGCGGGAGAATATCATGCGGCAAAAGGTGTCGAATACTTTCCACCTGCGCCACCATTTTTTCCATGGTGACCCCGTAGTAGGGTGTTTCTGTTGCTTCACCAAATCCACTTTTGCCATGCCAAGTCAACTCCACAATGAGGGTAGGCTGGACGTCACGCGATTCATGTGTAATCGTGAACGTATGTTTAAGCGGCAAGTCGAATTGATGAAGCTTCAGTTCCATATGCGTTTATTTTAGTGGAATAAAGGGCAGTTTGTTGTCTTTTTGTCCTGCTTTTTGCCAAACTAAGCCATCTGCTTTAGACCAGTTGATCAAGTCTCCTGAACCATTATGTGCCAATGTTTCACCGTTTTCCACCGGAATCCATTGGTCTAATTCAGCAGAAGGTTTCGGTAAGAATTTAATCTCTTTTTCTGCGTACTCAGGAAAATCACCTGATACCCAAGGTAAAAAGTAGACCCAAAAACAAGTTAATGTCGAAATCGGGTTACCCGGAAAAGCAAAGACCACTTTGCCGTCTGGGCGGGTGGCCACCAACATCGGTCTGCCTGGTTTCTGTGCAATTTTATGAAAAATTGTTTCAAATCCTGCATAAGTTAAAACCTCGGGAATAAAATCTTTTTTGCCTGCGGAAACACCACCCGATAATAAAATGATGTCATTCGATTCTAAAACCTTGTCAAGGTTGGCCTTAATTTTTTCAGCCGAATCCGGTAAATGACTAGAGTTAGCCTTAAACCCTTTCGATAATAAGACTGACTTCATCATCATGACATTCGAGCTACGAATTTGATGCACAGCAGGTGTTTCATGTAGGCCAACTATCTCATCTCCTGTGGAGAAAATATGTACATGGGGTTTCGATTCAACTTCAATATGTGCTTTGCCTACGGTTGCAGCAATGGCAATTTCAATAGGGCCAATTTTCGTCCGTTTTTTGACCAATATCGTGCCTTCTTTCGCGTCCATACCTTGTGTATGAATGAATTGACCTTTCGTTAATGGCGTTTTGCCAATGTAGGTAGCTATTTTTTTCTCGATGCTGAGATCCTCAATTTTAATGATTGCCTCTGTTCCTTTAGGGGCCGTAGCGCCGGTCATAATTTCCAAGGCACCATCTATTTTTTTAATCGCTTTAACCGGTTCACCCGCAAACAGAATACCTTCTATTTTCCAGGTTGGCGCCGAAATATCTTTTACTGCGATACCATCCATCATCACGCGGTCAAAGGGTGGGAAATCACGGTCAGCCACAATTTTTTCAGCTAAGTTCATGCCCAAGGTTTTCGCTAAGGGTAATTTTTCTGTTCGGAAAGGGATGGTGATGTTTTTTAAAAGGGCAATCGCTTCAATAGGGCTAATCATGTTTGTTGGTTTACGTATTTGATAAATTTCGCTAAAAATTGCCAAATCTACCGTATTTTCGTGTGCTAAATTTGAAATGAATATGTCCATTGATTTTTCTCACCTACAAGCGGATGGCACCCCAGGCATGGTGGATGTTAGTGCCAAAAATGAAACGGTACGTGAAGCCAAAGCTCAATCCATTGTGTACTTAGGCGCGGAAATTGTCCAACATTTCGAAGCAGCCGGTTGGCAAAATAAAAAAGGTAGTATCCTTCAAACCGCCATAATTGCCGGTACCATGGCGGCAAAAAAGACCTCTGATTTAATTCCATTATGCCATCCGCTCGGATTAGATTCCTGTAAATTTGAAACAGAAGTGCTCGTTGATCAAATTATCATCACATGTATTTGTCGGCTTGAGGCTAAAACCGGTGTCGAAATGGAAGCGCTTGTTGGCGCCTCAGTCGCCGCCTTAACCGTATACGACATGTGTAAATCCGTTTCCAAAGGCATCGTCATTAAAGAAACCAAATTGATTTCCAAGTCGGGTGGTAAGTCCGATTTCAACGCCTAATATGTCGTCACATCATATCATTCGCGATAAACAAGAACCTGCGCTGATTATTGCGAATGGGGAGGCGTGTTCGATGGATATATTGGATCAGTTGCTTGAGTGGTCTCCCACAGTCATTGTGTTAGATGGGGCATTGGAGCGAGTGATTTCGTTAGGCATTAAAGTGGATGTATGGTTGGGTGATTTTGACCATGCAAATTCCGAAGATTTCAGTCATTACCCGTTGAAAAAAGTACATACGCCGGATCAAAATTTAACAGATTTAGAGAAGGCATTTGAATATTTATTGGCCGAAGGCTATCCGGCAGTTAATGTAGTTTGGGCATCGGGGAAACGGATGGATCATACGTTGAATAATTTTCATTCGATGGTAAGGTACGGTCGGCAATTGAAGATTGTTTTCTTCGATGATTATTCGACATCTTATTTATTGCCGCCAACATTTGAGAAATGGTATCTGGCGAAAACGCCCATTTCACTCATCCCTTATGGTGAGGCCCATCAGGTAACATCTGCTGGACTTTTATACGATTTGAATCATCCCTTGTTAAGTTTAGGAACGCAAACAAGTTCAAGTAATGAAACGAAGCAAGATGGAATCGTTAAGATTTCGTACGCAAGTGGATCACTTATTTTGATGGAGTGCCACGATTGATTTTGTCCTGTTCGGACGGATGGTAAAACACGGGTCGCGAAGGAACCTCTGGAAAGTAATTCTGTTCCACCCAATGTCCTGGAAAATCATGCGGATATTTATAATCAGCACCATAATTCAAATCCTTCATCATACGTGTGGGCGCATTGCGTAAATGCAATGGCACGGGTAAATCTCCCGTCTGCTCCACATAGGCCATCGCTTGATTGATGGCATTGTACGCCGAATTGCTTTTAGGCGAGGTGGCTAAATAGATGACCGTTTGCGAAAGAATGATCCGCGATTCAGGGTTACCGATGACGCGGATGGAATCGAAGCAAGATTGCGCTAACAATAATGCATTGGGATTGGCTAGGCCAATGTCCTCGGAGGCAAGGATTAATAAGCGCCGACCGATAAACTCAAGCGACTCGCCGCCGGCGAGCATGCGTGCCAACCAGTATACGGAAGCATCTGGATCGGAGCCGCGTATTGATTTGATGAATGCGGAAATGATATCGTAATGTTGTTCGCCGTCCTTGTCGTATTGCGCGAGGTTTTTTTGCAAGCGTTCGGTCACAAGGGAATTAGTGACATCAAGCGTATTTCCACCTTCGGTGGTTACGAGCAGTTCAAACAGATTCAAAAGCTTCCGTCCATCTCCACCTGAGAAATGAAATAAAGCATCCGTTTCTGTGAGCGTGATGGATTTGTTCGTGAATAATTTGTCTGTGCTAATTGCTTTGTCGATGAGTTGGCGTAAATGCACGTCATTCAATGCCTCCAATACATACACTTGACAACGAGACAAAAGGGCCGAAATAACCTCAAAGGATGGGTTTTCTGTGGTTGCGCCCACTAAGGTGACGATGCCTTTTTCGACCGCGTTCAATAAAGAATCTTGTTGGGACTTCGAAAAACGGTGAATCTCATCGATAAAAAGAATCGGCGATTGCGCTTCAAACATCCGGTTCTTTTTCGCTAACTCCAATGTTTCGCGGACATCCTTGACACCTGATGAAACGGCTGAAAGGGTGTAAATGGTGCGTTTAAGGGCGCTGGCTAGTAAGGTTGCCAGCGTTGTTTTGCCTACTCCGGGAGGACCCCAAAGAATGCAAGAGGGAAGATGACCTGCCTCAATGGCTTTTCGTAAAGGTGCTTGTGCCCCAATGACCTTTTCCTGGCCAATGTAATCATCCAATGTAGTGGGGCGCATGCGCTCTGCGAGTGGTTGCATCATGTTTCGAAGTTACTTGATTTTTGTAAAATAGAAATAGATTGAGTAGCTTGGAGTTCAAAATAAACCTATCATTTTATGAATACATCTAGACGTTCCTTTTTGCGCAATTCAGCCTTTGGGCTAGGTGCAATGGCCTTTGCTTCTCCCGTGTTGCAAAGTTTAGCCGCAGTAAAATACAAGAAATTAGTAGGTGTTCAATTGTATTCTGTGCGTGACGAAATGCGCAAAGATCCACAAGGAACGCTAAATGCGTTGGCAGAAATGGGCTACAAATATGTAGAACATGCGAATTACATCAACCGTAAGTTTTACGGTTGGGAAGCCAAAGAATTCAAAAAGCGCCTGGACGATTTAGGTATCAAAATGCCTTCTGGTCACACGGTTATGGGTAAGGCCCATTGGGATAATGCCAAAAATGATTTCACCGATTTATGGAAATACACGGTTGAAGATGCAGCTATCATGGGCCAAGAATTGGTCATTAGCCCATCGATCGACATGGGTATTCGTAAGGATAAAAATCTTTTGTTGAAATACATGGAGATTTTCAATAAGTCGGGTGAATTATGCCAAAAATCAGGAATGCGTTTTGGCTATCATAACCATGATTTCGAATTCTCTGAGAAATTGGATGGTGAGTTACTATACGATATCATGTTGAATAACACGGATCCTACGTTAGTGGCCCAACAATTAGACATAGGTAATATGATTAACGGTGGTGGTGTACCATCTGAAGTAATGAAAAAATTCCCAGGTCGTTTTGTGTCAATGCACGTGAAGGATGAAGTTCCATCAGCTGCGGGACATGAAAAATTTGAATCAACCGTGTTAGGAAAAGGTTCAGGCCAAATCGATGTAAAAGCATTAGTGAAGTTGGGCGATAAAGAAGGAGGCACCAAGCATTTTATCATCGAGCAAGAATCATACCAAGGATTAAAGCCATTGGATTGCATGAAGGAAAATATTGGCATCATGCGTGGCTGGGGGTATAAATAGGTCGATTTTGGGCGTTTTCCCAAGTCCTCAGACTGAAGCCTGAGGTTAAAAAATACCCTAGGCTAAAGCCTAGGGTATTTAAGTGAAATTAATAACCCCAAGCTTTAGCCTGGGGGTTTTAAAAAAAAGAAAGATTACGAATGAAAAAACTAATCCTCATCGCCTTATTGGCAGCACCATTTTTTGCCTCAGCACAATCCGCATTAAAACCAATTATTGCTCAAAAAGCGGATGCCTTGAAAGACAAGGTAATCGCTTGGCGTCGGGACTTTCACGAACATCCAGAATTGGGTAATCAAGAAGTACGTACGGCAGGCATTGTGGCAGCGCATTTACGTTCTTTGGGTATTGAAGTGCAAGAAAAGGTTGCTTACACGGGAGTGGTTGGTGTTTTAAAAGGCGGAAAGCCTGGTCCAGTCGTTGCTTTACGCGCTGATATGGATGGATTGCCAGTTACAGAGCGTGGCGATTTACCGTTCAAGTCTAAGGTTACAGCGGAATTCAATGGCCAAAAAACAGGTGTGATGCATGCCTGTGGGCACGATTCGCACGTGGCTATTTTGATGGCCGTAGCTGAAATTTTAGCTTCCGAGAAAGCTAATTTAGCTGGAACGGTTAAGTTTATTTTCCAGCCAGCTGAGGAAGGCGTGTACAATGACAAAGGGGAAATGATTCTTTCGGGTGCTGAGTTGATGGTGAAAGAAGGTGTATTGGAGAATCCCAAGGTAGATGTCATTTTTGGATTACATGTAACGGCTACTTCCGACAATGGAGTTATTGAATACAAGCCAGGGGCAACCATGGCAGCTGTAGACCAATTGGACATTAAAGTCAAAGGCAAGCAAGCGCATGGCGCAAGTCCTTGGACGGGAATTGACCCGATTGTCATTTCTTCTCAAATCGTGATGGGATTGCAAACCATTGTTTCGCGTTCCGTAAATATCACAGAAGATCCTGCCATTGTAACGGTCGGAGCTATTCACAGTGGTATTCGCCAAAATATCATACCCGAATCATCCCATATGATTGGAACGATTCGGACGTTTGGGGTGGAGCAACGTAAGTTAGTGCACCAACGAATCAATGACATTGCAACAAACATTGCGGAAAGTGGTGGGGGAAAGGCAGATGTGACGATCGGGACAGGATATCCGGTGACCTACAACAATCCCGAATTAGTTGAAAAAATGTTACCCACCTTACAAGGAGTAAATGGAAAAGATCGCGTACGTGTTATTCCGGCTCATACGGGTGCAGAAGATTTCTCATTCTTCCAACAAAAAGTTCCTGGAATATTCTTCTTTTTGGGAACACGTCCCGATAACAAAAAATTCAATGAAGTTGCGGGCCATCATACACCTGATTTTTATTTAGATGAAGGCCATTTCCAAGTTGGCGTGAAAGCCCTGAGTAGCTTGGTCGTGGACTATATGGATATGGCTCAGCCGAAGAAAAAGAAATAGTCTATACTCCCCAGGTTAAAACCTGGGGTTATTAAAATTTATAACCCCGGGCTTAAGCCTGGGGTTTATTATGTAAAAGGTAAACCTATGAAAAAACTCATCCTATTCTTGCTCCTGGCAGGCCCTTTGGCCAACGCCCAAAATATCAAACCTGAGCTTTGGAATAAACCTTGGAAGGCTTCATGGATTACGTATGCAGAAAATGCCAACAGTGTTTATTCGCTGCAAGGCTTAAAAGACTACGGCGTATTTAAATTTCAGAAATCGGTTTCACTGTCTGAAAAACCTGCGAAATGTCTCATTCACGTTTCCGGAGATAATCGGTATAAGTTGTACGTAAATGGCACCTGGGTATCCGCAGGTCCAGCTCGCGGGGATTTGTATTTCTGGAATTTTGAAACACTTGACATTGCGCCCTATTTGAAAGCTGGGGAAAATACATTGGAGGCCTTGGTTTGGAATGAGGGTAAAGGAAAGTCGGAAGCCCAAATCTCCTATGCCACGGGATTTATTCTGCAGGCCGACGAAGCAGCCCAAGCTGTTTTTAATACGAGCATGGATTGGAAGGTAGCTAAAAATATGGGCGTGAGTCCACTGGCTGTTCGTGTTCCAGGTTATTACGTGGCTGGGGCAGGCGAATTACAGGAATATAGTAAAGGTTGGTCATCGTTCATTTCTGCGAAATCTTTAGGTCCTGGATTGACGAAAGGTGCGTCTATCGATGCCCGCGGTTGGATGTTATATCCATCTGCCATTCCGGCGATGGAATTAACCACGCAACGATTTGCTTCCATCCGCAAAGGGGAAGGCGATTTGATTCACGGAAAATCGATGACGGTTGCTGCCAATAGCTCCATAGATCTTTGGATTGATCAAGGGGTCTTAACCAATGCGTATCCACAGTTAACTTTTACTGGTGGAAAAGATGCCAAAATTGGATTGACTTATGCCGAGGGACTTTACGAAATGAAGCCTTTGAGTACAACGACTAAAAATAGTAACCACAAGGGCAATCGAAATGATATCGAAAATAAATATTGGCTAGGGCGCAAGGACAGTCTGATTGCTGACGGCGCTGCGCATACCTATGAAACGATGACCTATCGCACGTTTCGTTATGTGCGTTTGACCGTGAAGACAGAGGCGGAGGCCTTAACTTTGCAGGATTTCAAAAGTGTGTTCACGGGATTCCCTTTTCAGGCGAAGGCTTCTTTGAAAACGGATAATCCCTTAATTCCTCAATTGCTCGATGTGGGTTTCCGTACCGCGCGTTTATGTGCGATGGAAACGTATATGGATTGTCCATATTACGAACAATTGCAGTACATCGGCGATGCACGGATTCAAGCACTTGTAAGTATGTATTACGCGGGAGATGAGCGATTGGTACGTCAAGCTTTGGATCACATGGATCACTCACGTATTGCGGAAGGGATTACGTTGAGTCGGTACCCAACTGATTTGCACCAACAAATCCCCACATTCTCTTTGTGGTACATCGGGATGTTGCATGATTATTTACGCTACGGAAAAGATCCTCAATTCTTGAAAAACAAGATGGCCGGCATGCGAGGTATCCTCGATTATTTTGCCCGTTTCGAAGGCGCGGATGGAACCTTGCAGAAAATTCCGTACTGGACGTTCTCGGATTGGGTGAATGCTTGGCCGAGGGGAATCGCACCGGTGGGACCTACGGGTCGTTCAGCTGTGATTGATTTTCAGTATATCTGGGTCTTGCAGAATGCAGCGGAATTAGAACGCTATTTTGGCTTTCCGGAGATGGCTGCTACATACGAGGCGAAAGTAAAGGCCTTGAAACCTGTCTTGCGCGCCCTATATTGGGATGCCTCGCGAGGCTTGTATGCAGATACTGAGGTGCACGATAAATATTCGCAGCATGCTAATTCCTTGGCGATTTTGGCGGGGATGCAGGCTGCTGGTGTAGCGGATAAATTGATAGCAGATAAAAATATGGCGGAGACGACCATCTATTTTAAGTATTACTTGCATCTAGCTTTGGCCAAAGCAGGGAAAGGAAACGACTATTTGAAATGGCTGTCTATTTGGAAAGAAAACATCGACATGGGATTAACGACATGGGCAGAAACATCCGATATTTCCACGTCTCGATCAGATTGTCATGCTTGGGGCTCCAGTCCGAACATTGAATTTTTCCGTATCGTATTGGGAGTGGATTCGGATGCGCCTGCTTTTGCCAAAGTAAAAATTGAACCACATTTAGGGGAGCTCACGCAAATAGAGGGTATTGTGCCACATCCGCAGGGTGAAATACAAGTTATTTACAAACCGGGCAGCGCATCGATTACCTTACCGGGAACGGTGAGTGGAAGCTTTGTTTGGCAAGGAAAGAAATACCCATTAAAACCTGGAAAAAATAATATAACAACAAAAAAATAATTTGACTATCCCTATCACGGATAGGACGGTTAGGCGCTTTTACCTCTGTAGTTTTAAGAAAAATTAATAACCATGTACAAACACGTATCTTATCTCTGGGATGATGCCAAAGCGGCTGCACTCGCAGGGAATGAAGTTGACCAATTCATCTACCGTTCTAACATTTTAGGAGCAGATTTACGCATCACGAATTACGGCGGAGGCAATACCTCGGTCAAATTGCAGGATAAAGATCCTTTAACAGGTTCTGAAACGGAAGTGATGTGGATCAAAGGTTCCGGTGGCGATATCGGCACCTTGAAAAAGTCAGGCTGCGCGGCCTTGTACGTGGATCGTTTACGATCATTAACGAATGTCTACCGCGGATTGGAGCACGAAGATGAGATGGTGGAATTGTTCAACCATTGCATTTTTGATTTGTCGTCCAAAGCGCCTTCGATTGATACGCCTTTACACGGCTTCTTGCCTTTCAAACATATTGACCATTTACATCCCGATGCGGCGATTGCGATTGCTGCCTCAAAGGATGGGGAGCAAATAACCAAAGATCTTTTCGGCGGATTAATCGGCTGGGTAGGCTGGCAACGCCCCGGCTTCGATTTAGGCTTGCAATTAAAAGCCTGCTTAGACGAAGCAGCTTCACGCGGTGTGCAATTACGCGGCATCATGTTGGGCTCGCATGGATTATTTACCTGGGGTGATACGTCATACGAATGTTACGTGAATACCCTAGAGGTCATTGAAAAGTGTGCAGAATACATTGAATCGAAAACGGCTACGGTTTTTGGCGGATCACGGATGTCTTCGTTTGCTGCGGAGGAACGCGCTGCAAAAGCCGCTGCATTAGCACCTGTTTTACGCGGATTCTGTTCATCGCATGTGCAGATGGTCGGTCATTTCTCAGACGATGAGCGTGTGTTGCAATTCATCAATTCGAATGATTTAGATCGTTTGGCACCGTTAGGAACTTCTTGTCCCGATCACTTCTTGCGGACGAAAATTTCGCCTTTGGTTTTGGGATCGGATGTTTCCGTGGAGGCCTTGACGCCTTTGTTTGAAGATTACCGCCAGATGTATGGATCCTATTACGATTCGTGCAAACACGCGAATTCTCCTGCGATGCGAGACCCGAATCCGGTCGTGATTTTATACCCGGGTGTGGGGATGTTTACCTTTGCCAAAGACAAACAAACGGCTCGCGTTGCTGCTGAGTTTTATACCAATGCCATCAACGTGATGCGTGGTGCGGAGGCGATTTCATCCTATACTTCTTTGCCTCGTCAGGAGGCTTTTGATATTGAATATTGGTTGTTGGAGGAAGCTAAATTGCAGCGCATGCCAAAGCCAAAAGCCTTATCAGGTCGTGTGGCATTTGTGACAGGATCTGGTGGGGGAATCGGAAAGGCGATTGCCAAAAAGATGGCTCAGGAAGGCGCTTGCGTGATTTTAAATGACGTGAACGCGGATCGTTTAGCGGAGGCGAAAGCAGAGTTTGTTGGCTTATTCGGGAAAGATGTCGTTTCTACCGTGATAGCGGATGTGACCAATCAAGAATCGATTGAGGCGGCGATGACGCAGGCTTGCTTGGATTTTGGTGGAGTGGATTTGATTGTGAATAATGCAGGGATTTCGATCTCGAAAGGGATTTTGGAACATACGCAGGCCGACTGGGATAAGTTGTATGACATTCTAGTGAAGGGACAATACTTGGTTTCGCAAGCGGCGATTGCCGTGATGCGCAAGCAGGGATTGGGTGGAGACATTGTTAATATTGTGTCGAAAAATGCGTTTGTGGCTGGACCGAATAATGTCGGTTACGGCAGTGCAAAAGCAGCGCAGGCACACATGACCCGTTTGTTGGCCGCCGAATTAGGACCGGATCACATTCGCGTGAATACGGTGAATCCAGACGCGGTCATCGCTGATTCCAATATCTGGGCAGGCGGCTGGGCCGAAGGCCGCGCCAAAGCATACGGAATCACGGTGGCTGAATTGCCAGCGTATTATGCGAAACGTACCCTATTAAATGAATCTATTTTGCCGGATGATATTGCCAACGCATGTTTTGCATTCGTAGGAGGCTTATTAAATAAGTCAACGGGAAATGCCTTGAACGTGGATGGTGGTGTTGCTGCAGGATTTTTAAGATAAGAACCATGAATATTTCGAACCACAACGATGCTTTATTGGCTGGTCACAATCGCCGCTTAGATTTTTTAAAATCCGAGGTGAATTTGCCAGCCGGGATTTTACAGAAGTTAAAGGACTTTCAAATCGCGATTCCTTCTTGGGCCCTAGGCACAGGTGGTACTCGTTTCGGCCGTTTTTCCGGAGGAGGCGAACCGCGTAATCTGGAAGAAAAAATCGCGGATGTGGGTTTATTGCATGCCCTGAATCAGTCATCCGGTGCCATTTCTTTACATATTCCTTGGGATATCCCTACGGATCCTGCGGCGATACGTACGCTCGCAGCCCAACACGGTTTGGCTTTCGACGCGGTGAATTCAAACACTTTTCAAGATCAAGCGGATCAAGCGCATTCTTATAAGTTTGGATCTTTGCAACACGTTTCTGCGGCAACTCGGAAACAGGCGGTTGATCATAATATTGAGGTGATTAAGCATGGAGTGGAGCTTGGGTCAAAGGCCTTAACTGTCTGGTTGTCAGATGGTTCTTGTTTTCCTGGCCAACTGAACTTCCGTCATGCTTATGAGCGTACGGTAGATAGTTTGCGGGAGATTTATGCGGCGTTGCCGGCCGACTGGTCTTTGTATTTGGAATACAAAGCCTATGAGCCCAACTTCTATTCGACGACCGTGGGTGACTGGGGTGCGTCGTATTCGATGGTGAATAAATTGGGACCGCAGGCGAAAACCTTGGTGGATTTAGGGCATCATTTACCTAATGCCAACATTGAGCAAATCGTTTCGATTCTTTTGATGGAAGGTAAATTAGGTGGTTTCCACTTCAACGATTCGAAATACGGCGATGATGATTTGACAGCTGGGTCAATCAAACCGTATCAGTTGTTCTTGATCTTCAATGAATTAGTGGACGGGATGGACGCAAAAGGAATGAATCATGCCAAAGACCTAGGTTGGATGATCGACGCCTCGCACAATGTAAAAGATCCCTTAGAAGATTTATTGCAATCTGTGGAGGCAATTCAAATTGCTTATGCGCAAGCTTTATTAGTCGATCGAAAAGCGTTAGAGGCAGCCCGTGAAGCGAATGATGTGGTGCGTTGTCAAGAGATTTTACAAGCGGTATTCCGTACGGATGTGCGTGCTTTAGTGGCGCAGGCACGCTTGGAATTAGGCGGCGCGTTGGATCCGATTGCTTTGTTCCGCCAGGAAAAAATGCGCGGGCAATTAATCAAGGCTCGCGGTGCGAAAACAGTAGCGACGGGATTGTAATATGAGTTTGAGAACACCTGTCATTGCGGTATTTGACATTGGGAAAACCAATAAAAAGGTTTTTCTCTGGGATACGGCATTTCAGATTGTGTTTGAGAAGCAGCAGCATTTTGCAGAGATAACGGATGAGGATGGCTTTGCATGCGAGGATTTAGCTGCGCTCCAACAATGGATTGTTGACACGTTTACGGAACTATGTCAAATGCCTGAATTCGAGCTAATCGGTTTGAATTTCTCCGCTTATGGCGCCTCGTTTGTGTATGTGGATCGTACGGGGGAGCCTGTTGCGCCATTGTATAATTATCTAAAACCTGTGACCTCGCCTTTTCCTTATGCCGAATTTGGAGGTGAGCCAGAATTTGCTCGTAAAACCGCATCGCCTATTTTAGGTAATCTGAATTCGGGTTTACAAGTATACGGATCAACTTTGAAGCCTTTTTGGCCGGAAGTGTTTCAAGCCTTACATTTACCTAATTACCTTGCTTCTTTATTTACGGGCAAGTTTTTTTCAGAAATCACATCTATCGGTTGCCATACAGCTTTATGGGATTTCGACCAAGGTCAATACCATCCCTGGGTCTCCCTTATTGAAGATAAATTAGCTCCTATTTCTAGCGAGCCTAGCTTAGAAATTGACGGGATTCATTACGGTCTCGGAATGCATGATTCCTCGGCGGCCTTAGTGCCTTATTTACGGTGCATTTCAGACGATTTTGTGCTTTTATCAACCGGGACCTGGTGCATTGCCATGCATCCGTTCAACGAATCTCCTTTGACTTCGGATGAATTAGCGAATGACGTCTTGTGTTATCTGCAACCCAATGGAAAGCCTGTAAAGGCCTCTCGCTTATTTGGTGGGCATTTTCACGAGGAGCAGGTGGCTCGGATGGAAAAGCATTTCGGTGGTTCATTTACCGATTTGAAATTTTCAGACGAGGTGTATGAATTAAAACCAAAAGCATCTTCCGTATTTGAATCAGCATTTGCCTCGCGTGATTTACATGATTTTCCAGATTTGGCTTCGGCGTATGACCAATTCATGGTAGATTTGGTGGGCCAACAAATCTTTAGTTTGAACCTGTTGTTGAAAGATGCACCGGTCAAACAATTGCTAGTGGATGGCGGTTTTAGTAAAAATGAATGGTACATGCGCTTGTTGGCACATGCCTTTTCAACATTAGAAGTTTATGCCGCAGAAGTCGCCCAAGCAAGTGCTTTAGGTGCAGCTTTGATGGTTTATGCCGGGGAGACCCCCAAGAATTTAATTCAATTGAAACGATATTAGGATGCGCGTTGCCCTGTTTGTTCCATGTTATATTGACCAATTCTATCCGCAAGTTGCGGTGGCGAGTTTGGAATTGTTGGAGAAACTAGGCTGCGAAGTAGTCGTTCCTACAGAACAAACTTGTTGCGGCCAACCGATGGCCAATTCTGGATTTGCCTCATCAACGGCAGGTTGCGACGCGAATTTTACCCAAAATTTTGAAGGATTCGATTACATCGTGGGGCCATCAGGCTCCTGTGTATTGCATTTGAAGGAGCATCATCCTTCGGAGAAAATAAGGTCATCCGTTTATGAGATTTGTGAGTTTTTGACGGATGTCTTGAAGATCTCAAGCTTGTCGGCAAAATTTCCATATCGCGTCGGATTGCACCAGAGTTGCCACGGGCAGCGTGGTTTACGTTTAAGCTCCATGTCGGAGCGCAACGAAAAGCCCTTCTCAAAATTAGAAGATTTATTAAGTCTGGTGGATGGAATTCAAATTTCGAAGCCGGAACGTGCCGATGAATGTTGTGGTTTCGGTGGAACTTTCTGTGTGACCGAAGAAGCTGTTTCGGTTAAAATGGGTCAGGATCGCATCAAAGAACACGATGCGAATGCAGTAGAATATATTGTGGGGGCAGATACCTCGTGTTTGATGCACATGGAGGGGATATTGCGCCGACAAGGCTCAACGGTTCAAGTGAAACACATTGTAGAAATTTTAAATCATGCTTAGTCACTCGGAAGCTTCGGAGAAATTTATTTCGGACGCTGAGCGGACCGACTGGCATGATGAAACCTTGTGGTTTGTGCGTGCCAAGCGCGATAAGGCTTCCAAGGTTTTACCTGAATGGGAGGCTATGCGTGAACATGCTTCGCAAATTAAAGATCATACACTAGCGAATCTAGGTGAATATTTACAAGCTTTTGAGGCCAAAGCGATAGCTAACGGCATCAAGGTCCATTGGGCAGCGGATGCCGCGGAACACAATGCGATTGTGCATAGTATCATCGCCGCGCAAGGATCCAAAACGATTGTCAAAAGTAAATCTATGTTGACCGAAGAATGCCATCTGAATGACTATTTGGCGTCCAAAGGCATCGATGTAGTAGATACCGATTTAGGCGAACGCATCGTTCAATTTAGAAACGAAGCGCCTAGCCATATTGTATTGCCCGCGATTCACTTGAAGAAGGAGGATGTGGGGGAAACCTTTCACCAACATTTAGGTACGCCAAAAGGCAATAAAGATCCACAATTCTTAACCGAAGCGGCTCGCCAACATCTCAGAGGGCACTTTTTGGCGTCTGAGGTGGCGATTACGGGCGTGAATTTTGCGGTAGCAGAAACGGGTGAATTTGTGGTTTGCACGAATGAAGGGAATGCGGACATGGGTGCGCATTTAGCCAAAGTCCATATCGCTTGCACGGGAATCGAAAAGATTATCCCGAAACGAGCAGATTTAGCCGTGTTTTTGCGTTTGCTCGCACGCAGCGCTACGGGTCAATTAATCACGACTTATTCATCGCACTTTCACAAACCACGCGAAGGACAAGAGATGCATATCGTGTTATTGGATAACGGTCGGACGCGTCAGCTCGCTGATCCGAAATACAAGAACTCTTTAAAATGTATCCGCTGCGCGGCTTGTTTTAATACGTGTCCGGTGTACCGAAGGAGTGGGGGACATAGTTATCACCAACCGGTTGCTGGACCTATTGGGTCTATTTTGGCTCCAAATATTGACAAAAAAGCGAATGCAGATTTACCATTCGCGTCGACCTTGTGTGGTTCATGTTCGAATGTTTGTCCAGTCAAGATTAATATCCACGAGCAATTGTGGTTTTGGCGTCAGGACTTAATGGAGGCGGGATTAGCGCCTGCAGGAAAAACGATTGGAATGAAATTAATGGCTTTCACGTTAGCAAATCCGGCGATTTACCGAATTGGAGGGTCGCTGTTGCGTCGTTTTTCGGCTTTATTAAACACGAGTTTAAATCCTTGGTACAAACAACGCGAAATGCCTGAGGCACCTAAGGAAAGTTTCCAAGAATGGTATAAGAAACGATGAGCGCAAGAGATCAAATTTTAGGGAAAATTGAGCCACTTGAGCCGATTAAACATCCGGGTGCTTTTCAAGGAGCGTCGGAGGATTTTGATTTTCAAGCATCATTGGCTGTCGTGGGTGCGCGCGTCGTTACATCGTCGGAGTTAGAAGAAATATTCCCTGGCCGAAGGCGCTACGACAAAACGTTGGATGGTTTGAGTTTAGCCGAAATCGAAGTGTTGGAGATCGATGGGGAGTTTGGGGTCGCAGAAAATGGAGCAATTTGGTTGACAGAGGAAGCGATGCCGCATCGCGTGGCGCCGTTTATTTGCCAACATTTAGTGATCAACGTTAAAAAAATCGTTCCACACATGCACGCAGCGTATGAGGAACTTGGAAAAGTAAAATCAGGATTTGGTTTGTTTCTTGCTGGTCCATCGAAGACCGCTGATATTGAGCAATCGCTCGTAATTGGCGCGCACGGCGCGCGCAGTTTAACCGTTGTGATCCGAAATTAATCGCTGATTAGGTCGTAGACCCCGGCAGTGTCATCGGAAAATTTTCCTATATTAGGATCGCAAAACCTATTCAATTATGTCAGTTTCAAGAAGAAAATTCCTAGGTCAATCCGTCCTTTCCTTAGCGGCATTTAGTATTGTGCCACGCCACGTGCTCGGAAAAGGCTTTCTGGCCCCTTCAGACCAACTCACCAAAGCAATCATCGGAACCGGCGGTATGGGCCGCGGACATATTCCATACGCAGGCACACGCGTCGTTGCTTTATGTGACGTCGACAAGAAAAACCTACAACTCGGTCTAGATAAAGTGGAGAAAGGCGTGAAAGCTTTCTCCGACTACCGGGAGATGATCCAACTGCCCGAGGTGGACATTGTCCACGTGGCTACCCCGCCGCATTGGCATGGAATCATGGCCGCAGATGCAGCTAGGGCAGGTAAAGATGTTTGGTGTGAAAAACCAATGACCCGGACGATTGGAGAAGGTCAAAGATTAAAGGAAGCGGTCCAACAGCATGGTCGGATTTTCCGATTAAACACCTGGTTCCGATTTGAAAGTAATTTTTACGGCTTGAATTGCCCGGTGAAACCGATGAAAAAACTAGTCGATTCTGGACTACTCGGTTGGCCACTGAAATTTACCGTAAGTAAACACACCGGTTTCGACTGGAAATTCTACTGGGTGGGCAAAACAGATTTGACGCCACAACCCGTTCCTCCTGAATTAGACTACGACGCTTGGCTCGGACCTGCGCCTTACAAACCATATAACGTGCATCGTACCCACCAAACTTTCCGGGGTTACTGGGATTATGATGGTGGCGCGCTAGGTGATATGGGTCAGCACTACATGGACCCTATTCAGTATATGTTGGGTAAAGACAACGAAAGTCCAGTATATGTTGAGGTAGACGCCCCCGTGCAAGATAAAGACGCCGTGGGAATCTTTAATCGCATTACCTATACCTATGCAGATGGATGCCAAATCGTTCTTGACGGCGAGGCAAAAGATGAAAAAGTAGCCTACATCGAAGGGCCCAAAGGAAAATTATACCGCAATTTCAAGTCAGACATCCCAGATTTGGAACGCAAATTAGCTGAGTTTCCAGAGCCTCCGGCCCAACAAATTGATTTCGTTGATTCGGTGAAAAACAGAACGCAATTTGCCTTGAATGAGGAGAATGGCCACCGGTCGTGTACACTCATCAATATGGGTTTGATTGCCATGCGCTTGCACCGCAATCTTAAATTTGACTCCGTGAAACAAGAATTTATCGGCGATCCTGAAGCAAATAGTCTCATCAATCAACCGATGCGCGCACCTTATATCCTCTAAACGACATGAAATATTTACTATTAGTATTGGTTAGTTGGCAAACCTTCGCGCAATCCTCCCGCGAGCAGCAACTTAATTTTCGAACCCAAGGAGCTACACCTGCCTTAAAAGCGGCAGCATATGCCAGCAAAGGCATGTACGAACCTACGCAGGCGACAGAAGCTTTCATATTAGCCAACGCAAAAAATCCGGCTGAATTAAAAGCATTTCTTCGAGATGACCTTCCCGAAGCGACGCAATGCGAACTGATTGGATTGATTGCCAAGCAAGATGAAAGCATTTTAGTTGGCAAATATCCAACGGCGAAACCACAGGTTACCGCATTTATTTTAAAGCAATTATTAGCTAAGCCGCGTACAAACATCAGCATTAAAACCTGGGATGCCGCGCATCAAAGAGCATTTGTTCGTGCGGTGGGTACATACAAAGCCGCTTGGGCCTTGCCTCTTATTCAAAATTCGAATTTCAAAACGGAACAGATTATTTCCCAATTGCAAGTACAAGGGGCAAAAGGACTTCCTGCTGTTTGGGATATGTTAAAGTCGAATCAGGTGGATGCGCAAAAAATTGCCGACTTGACGACCACGCTAGCGGCCAATGAATTCTTAAAAGCTAAGCTTGGTGCCTACGAGCAGGCGTCAACTGCACAAAAAACGGTGTTATTGACCTACGGAAGTGATCGCCAGTGGCCAGAAGTAAAAACGTTTGTTTGGCGGGCCGTGCAATCGAATCATCCGCAACGTGCGGCTGGATTTGAGGCATTGACTTTTTGGGTTGAATTGAAAGATTTTGATCTGATTGCTGAGAAATTATCCATTGCCCAGTTGCCGAATGAAATCAAGGCCCTTCAAAATTGCATGACGTTATTGATTAAGAAAGACGGTACTCGCAACAGTAAAATTACAGCCTTTGCCTTAGCATCTCCACACAAAAATAATTGGGTGCCTTTCGTTCAGGAAGTTGCCAATTTGGACTGGTTGTATGCTTTGGGAAAGAAAGATGAAGAAGCGTTGAAGGCATTTGTGCGCATTAATGGTCGTGCATTTGCGAATGTAGACCAACAAGTTTTACGTTACCGCAATGCGCTGGATTTAACCCAAAACTTGGATACACGGGAGCAGATCTATAAGGGATTAGCGAAATGTAATTCTTTATCCGCCATACGGACGTTGTATTTGGGATTGAAAGAACCGAATGTTAAGCAAATTATCGTAGATGGGTTGGCCGCACTTTATGTGGCTAATCCTGCATTTCAAGGTCAAATGACTAAGGAGTGGACACTTGAAAACCAGTGGCAAATTTCGGATGCCGCGATGCGTGATCAAGTGATGAAAAGCAATCCTGGTCGTGGTTTTTATACGATGTACAATAGCACCGATTTACGTGGTTGGAAAGGTTTAGTAGATAATCCTGTCAAACGCCGTAAGACTTCTGCGGATACGTTGGCCATGAAGCAAATCAAGGCGGATTCGATTATGCGCAAAGGTTGGATGGCGCAAGGGGAGGAGTTACACTTCACGGGTCATGGCGACAATTTGTGTTCGGTTAAAGATTACCAAGATTTTGAATTAACGATTGATTGGAAAATTGAGAAAGAAGGCGATGCGGGACTTTACCTCCGTGGTTCTCCGCAAGTTCAGATTTGGGATACGGCATTAACGCGTGTGGGAGCACAAGTGGGTTCAGGAGGTTTGTACAACAATCAAATTAATCCGAAGAATCCATTAAAAGTGGCCGACAATCCTGTTGGCGAATGGAACACGTTTCGCGTGATCATGCGTGGAGAACGCGTATCTGTTTTCTTGAATGGTGAATTAGTCGTTGACAATGTGATTTTGGAAAACTACTGGGATCGTAAAATCCCTATTTTCATCAAGGATGCGATTGAATTACAAGCGCACGGAAATCACATTGTGTACAGAAATATTTACGTGAAGGAATTGACTCCACAGCCTGTATATACACCTGAGGAAGTTGGTTTTGAGCCACTTTTCGATGGTTCTTCGCTCTTTAATTGGACTGGAAATACGACGGATTATTACCCGGTCAACGGCGAATTAGTGGTGGATCCGAAACGTGGCGGCAAAGGAAATTTGTACACCAAAAAAGAATATGGTGATTTCCACATGAAGTTTGATTTCCAGTTGACACCTGGCGCAAACAACGGCTTAGGTATCCGTACGCCATTAGAAGGTGACGCTGCCTACGTCGGGATGGAGTTACAGATTTTGGATAATACGTCTCCCATCTATGCCAAATTACAACCTTATCAATACCATGGTTCTGTTTATGGAATCATACCTTCAAAACAAGGTTTCTTGAAGCCAGTAGGGGAATGGAATGAGCAGGAAGTGATTGCAGAGGGAAATCGTATTAAGGTTATTCTAAATGGAGAAGTTATTACCGATGGCGACATTGTTCAGGCCATTAAAGATGGAACGCCGGATCACAAAGAACATCCAGGTTTGTTAAACAAAACAGGCCATATTGGGTTTTTAGGTCATGGGTCTCCGTTGAAATTTCGGAACATTCGAATTAAAGAAATCATTAAAAAGAAAAAATAAGTCATGGCAATCACATTGACGATTAATCGAAAAAAAGTAAGCTTGGATATTGATTCCAACACCCCACTTTTGTGGGCTTTGCGTGATCATGTGGGGCTTTTAGGAACAAAGTTTGGTTGCGGTATCGCGCAATGCGGTGCCTGTACGGTTTGGGTAAATGGAGAGCCTATGCGCTCTTGCGTATTACCAATTTCGGCCGTTGGCAACGCTCAAATCACCACCATCGAAGGATTAGATCCTGCAGGAAAACACCCGATTCAAGAAGCTTGGGACGAACTAGATGTGGCGCAATGTGGCTATTGCCAAGCGGGTCAAATCATGACGGCAGCCGCTTTATTGAAGAAAAATCCACACCCTTCGAAACAAGAAATTGTTGACGGTATGGCCGGAAATATTTGTCGGTGCGGAACCTACCACCGCATCCAGGAAGCAGTCGCATTAGCCTCTAAAAAAGTCAAGAAATGAAAACGACACGTAGAAATTTTATCCAACAAACGGCACTCTTTACGAGTGTGTTTACCCTCGGATTTGATTGGTTTGAATCCAAGGGAGCTGGGATGGCAATAGCTTCAGAGCCAGGTCGATTTAATGCTTTTTTGAGCATAGATGCGCTGGGAAAAATTCGCTTATACTCACCAAATCCAGAAATTGGACAAGGGATTAAAACGGCTTTTCCTGTGGTTGTGGCTGAAGAATTAGATGTGGATTGGAAGCAAGTAGAAGTCTTACAGGCAAATTTAGATACACAGAATTTTGAACGCCAGTTGACCGGTGGTTCTGGGGCCTTAAAACATTCGTGGGAGCGTTTACGCAAAGCGGGTGCTAGTGTACGCCAAATGATGGTGCAAGCAGCTGCAAATCAATGGAAGGTAGACGCAAGTGTTTGCAAAACATCCAAAGGATTTGTGTTAGGCCCTTCAGGTCAGAAAGCCTCGTATGGTTCGTTAGCAGCGGAAGCTTCTAAATTACCCGTTCCTGCTACCGTTACGTTCAAAGATCGCAAAGATTATAAGATCATTGGTACGCGGGTTCGTGGCGTGGATAATAAAGATATTGTTACAGGTAAACCTGTTTTTGGCATTGATGTTCGGAAGCCAGGAATGGTTTTTGCACAGATCGTCCGTCCGCCTTTTGGGGCCACATTGAAATCGTTCTCTGCGGAAGATGTGAAGAAAATGCCTGGTATTATTGACGTTGTTTCCTTTAAAAATAAGGTGGCCATTGTGGGTACAAGTACTTACGAAATCATGCAGGCGCGTCAGAATTTGACATGTTCGTATGGTTCGGATACGCCTTTGGAGGGAAATGATACGCATCAAGCGTGGTTTGATGCGGGGATGAAGTCGGATAAGGCGACGGTCCAACGGAAAGATGGGGATTTTGCGAAGGCCATTTCGGAAGCAGCCAAAGTCATTGAGGCAACGTATGAGTGTCCATTTATTGCGCATAGCCCGATGGAGCCGATGAACTTTTTTGCGGATGTTAAGCCGGGTTCGGTTTTATTAGCGGGTCCTACGCAGGTACCGCAGCCAGCTCAAAAAGCAGTGGCCACGTTGTTAGGTGTTCCTGAAAATACGGTACAGGTTGAGTTAACCAAAATGGGCGGTGGTTTCGGTCGGCGCTTAAATAATGACTTTGCCTTGGAAGCTGCTGAATTATCGAGCATCATTAAAAAGCCAGTCTTGGTTATGTGGACACGTGAAGATGATATGGGGGGTGGAATTTACCGACCAGCTGTTCGCTACCATTTCAAAGCAGGTATCGATGCCAAAGGAAATATAACTTCGTTTTATCTACGTGGAGTAGGTTTGAATGCAGGTAATTCAACCCGTCAGGACAACTTCCCCGTAGGGGCAATTGACCATGTGTTAATCGAATCTGTAGATCAGAAATCTGCCGTAACTACGGGTCCATGGCGTGCGCCAATTACCAATTTCTTGGGATTTGCGGAGCAGGCATTTCTGGATGAAGTAGCTGAAGCTGCTGGAAAAGATCCGATTCAAATGCGCTTGGATTTATTAGCTCGTGTCAAATCAAATCCAGTGGGTAAAATTACCTATGAGGCTGACCGCTTTGCTGAGGTGATCAAGCAAGTAGCTGAGAAGTCTCAATGGAAGAAAAAACCAGGGGTGCACCAAGGATTCAGTGTGTATTATTCGCATTTCTCTTACGTGGCACAAGTAGCTGAGGTACAAGTGAAAAATGGAAAACCACAGGTGACGCACGTAACTGCTGTGACGGATTGTGGCGAGGTTATTAATTTAAGTGGTTCGGAGAACCAGGTCAAAGGTGCGATCATCGATGGCATGGGCCATGCGATGTTTGCTAAATTAAATTTTCAGGCGGGTGTGACCAGTCCAACCAACTTTAATGCGTATCGCATGATTCGTGGAAATGAAATTCCAAAAATTGATGCGTATTTTGTGGATAATGGCATAAGCCCAACGGGATTGGGAGAGCCGGCATTGCCACCTACAGGTGGTTCAATCGCCAATGCGATTTATGCGGCAACCAAAAAACGTTTTTATAAACAACCATTCTATTGATGGCCATTCCCAAAGTTCAATATCTAGATAATCTGCGTGTCACAGCAACCCTTGCGGTTTTGCTGATCCATTCGGCCGCAAATGTCTTATTGAACTTTGGGAAAATACCAGATTCCGCCTGGTGGTTTGCCAACCTATATAATGGGGGTTTTCGGTATGCAGTACCTATTTTTGTGATGCTCTCTGGAGCATTATTGCTGCCCAGAGAGGAGGAGATAGGCTCGTTTTTCAAGAAGAGCTTTCTGCGTATTATCGTTCCTTTTCTTTTTTACAATATCATTTTCACGGTGTTCAATTGGCAAGTTCGTCAGAGTGGCCGACCGCAAAGTTTAACGTGGATTTTTAATCAATTTTTTGACGGAGCATCGTATCATTTTTGGTACATCTACATGATTGTGGGTGTATACCTGTTTATACCCATTATCGGTGCTTGGGTACGTCAGGCGCCTGAAAGTCATCTGCAATTCTTTCTAGGTATGTGGCTGGTGACTATTTTGTTCGACAATCCACATTTTCCTGGATTGAGCCTCCCGGTCAAATTGCCCTATTTTACGGGCTATTTAGGTTATTTAGTCCTGGGTTTTTATTTAGCTAAACATTCATTTTCGCGAATATTGGCTTGGTCTTTGTTTTTGATTGGTACGCTTTGGACCATGCAAGGCACGTATGTGCAATCGCTCGAAGATGGAAAGTTTTATGGGTTGTTATATGCCAATTTTTCGCCGAGTGTGGTCATGTCTACGGCTGGCTTGTTTATGCTATTTAAGTCCTATGAGGGTACGATTCCAGGAACAGCTCGCTTTCGAGATTGGGTCAGTTCGTACAGTTATGGCATCTATTTAATTCACATCATCGTATTATTTTACTTAGTTAAAATCAAGATTTACGGGGCGATGTGGCACCCAAGTATTGGGATTCCCCTGACAGCCTTTACCTGTTTATTGATTTCTGGCGCGATAGTTTGGGTTTTGCGCAAAATCCCTGGGATGAAATACCTTGCAGGCTAAGGATTTTTCGTACCTTTCGCGCCTATTGGTTC
This sequence comes from Aquirufa avitistagni, assembly GCF_042715545.1. NCBI lineage: Bacteria > Pseudomonadati > Bacteroidota > Cytophagia > Cytophagales > Flectobacillaceae > Aquirufa > Aquirufa avitistagni. The sequence goes on from NZ_JBBKXZ010000001.1 coordinate 443,736, forward strand.
TAAATATGAAACTATTATTATCATTTGTGTTTGTTTTGGTAGGCCAACTAGCTTGGTCTCAAAATTCAACCATCTCCTCTGGCGGAGTAACTAAGTTGGTAAACGGCCGATATTATTCCCACGTGATTGGTCAGTCAAGTGTCGTGACAGGGACAACGGTCAAGTCGGGCATTACGATCCGCCAAGGATTTAAACAGCCGAATTTACTCGCACGAAGTATTCAAAAATCAGGGTTGAAGGTACAAACGGCCGTTGAAAATCCGATTTCATACACCGTTTTTCCTAATCCATTTGTGGATAAGTTACGCATTCAATTCTCTGAGAAAAGTACGTCAAAAACCTATTTGGTCATCTACGATATCATGGGAAGTGTTATGTGGGAAGCCACGTATGCTGAGGGAATTACCGAGATTAATCTAACTGATTTTCAGAATTTTCGTCCCGCAAAGTATGTCTTGCACGTAGTGCAAACGATGGGTAAGCCTTTTGTGGCAAGTATCGTAAAGGAATAATTATTGGTTGATGATTTTGCCATCCTGCATCTCAATGATGCGTGATGTTTTATTGGCAAATTCATTGTCGTGAGTCACAATTAATAGGGTTTGATGGAATTCTTGAGCTAATTCCTCAAAGGTTTTGAATACGATTTCACTATTTTTCTTATCCAAATTTCCAGTTGGTTCGTCACCCATAATCAACAACGGATCATTGATTAATGCACGTGCAATGGCCACGCGTTGTTTTTGACCACCTGATAATTGGTTGGGCATTTTGAGCGCCTCGTTTGAAATACCTAACACCTTCAACTTTTCATAGGCTCGGTGCTCTACCTCGGATTCACTGTATTTTCCTAGTTTAAGGCCGGGTAACATCACGTTTTTGAGGACATTGAATTCATTCAGTAAGTAGTGAAACTGGAATACAAATCCGATTTTTTCATTGCGAACACGCGCTAACTCCTTTTCGGATTTATTCGTCATGGCTACGTTGTCGATGAACAATTCGCCTTCATAGTCGGTGTCCATCGTCGAAAGGATATACAAAAGCGTCGACTTTCCACATCCAGATTTACCGATTACCGAAACGAATTCACTTTGATTCAAACTGAAGTTGATGTTGTCTAACACCTTCACCGTCATGGGATCATGAAAGTATTTGGTGATGTTGGTAGCCCGTAAAACTTCTTTGTGAATATGTGCCATGCTTATTTTCCGCGAATGATGATGACAGGGTCGATCTTACTGGCTTTACGCGAGGGGAAATAGCCGGCAAAATAGGTGGTGACAATGGAAAATATACCCCCAATGATATAAAATGCTGGATTATAATTAATGGGATAAGTTTTGATGGTGGGTAAGGATTCTGTGTTAAATGGGATGTTATCGATGATATTGGACATCCCAAAGCCCACCAATAAACCTAAGATTCCGCCAAAAATACCAATACTTAACGCAATGAAGATGAAGATAAGGTTCACATCTTTTCCTGAAAAACCAATGGCCTTCATGATGGCAATTGAATCCATTTTTTCATAAATCATCATGTTCAGGATATTGTAAATACCAAATCCCGCGACGATCAATAAGGTGACGCCCACTGCATAGGAGATAATACTACGGACTGAACTTCCCGTTTCAAATTGTGAGTTTGCTTGTTGGATATCAATGGCGTCTGTCTCGTAATAGCGTTGATACTCTTTCGCCATGGCTGGTGCTTGCAAGATGTCCTTTAACTTTACTTGTACGTCGGTGATATAATTGTTTGAAACACCCAATAGTTTTTGTGTGGTGCTAATCGAACAATAGCTTTGCACTTTGTCTAAATCTTGTAGGCCTGATTGGAAGTAGCCGACGACCTTGAGTTGCAAGCGTTCGCCTTTACTGGTTGTTACTTGAACGACGTCGCCGATGTTCGCGGCCATTTTATCTGCTACGCCTTTGCCCAAAATGATGCTATTGGGTATGTTTTTTAGGTCCAAGTAGTTGCCACGAGTGACATAATCACTGAACATGAATAGCCGATTTTCTTCATCGGGATCGATGCCATTGATGACTCCGGTTAGGTCAATGGTCCCCACGTTGTAAAATACTTGTGCATTAATTTTTGGGGCAACGCCTAAAACGCGCTCATCTTGCTTGATGGCATGCATAATTTGCGCGCTATTGTACAATTCGAGCCGTTGGTTTTTAGGCTTTATTGAATTAACAAAGTTGGCCGTATGGGGCATCATTAAGTCGATTGGCTGGTTTTTGGATACATTGATGTCATGGTATAGCCGAATGTGCGCGGTTCGGTTCATGATTAAACCGTCCAGTAAATCATTCAAACCATTCATGAATCCAAGCAACGTGACAAACATCGCAATGGAGAACGTCACACCTACCGCGGCGATCAGTGTTTGTTTCCAGCGGGCGAGCAGTAATGAAATCGATACTTGAACAATTAATTTTAAGTTCATTACTGGGGCTTAATTACTTGGTCTTTGGAACTTAGTCCGCTTAGAATTTCTGCTTTTTGGAAATCGGTTATTCCCAGTTTAACAGTACGTATGGTCCCATCTGCTAGGGTAACTAGGGAATCATTTTTCAAGTAGTTGCGCGGTAGAATTAGGGCGTTCTGTTTCGTTCGGAGTATGATGTTCGCTTCAAACGTGACATTTGGATACAGTTTTTCAGGTGCTTTTGTGAAGCTCGCTTCTACGAGAAAAGTTTTATTGCGCTCGTTCATGATGGAAGCAATTTTAGTCACTTTTGCTTCAAAAACTTGGTTTTTATAGGCGTCAAAGGTGAGCGCAACTTTTTGACCTAATTGTACATGGAAGATGTCATTCTCATCTACTTGCAGTTCAAGTATGTAGTTCTGTGTATTTCCTAAAACGGCAATTGGTGTTTGTGGGCTTACGAGTTCTCCTTTCTCTTTTAGTAAGTTGAAAACGGTCCCTTTCACTTGACTTTTTAATATAAAATCTTCGGATTGTCTCGCTGAAATCTGTACGTTTTTCTTTGTCTGTGCTGAACTAAAATTGATTTGTCGGCGCAAATCAGTCAAGCGCTGTTGGGCCGAAACAAAATTAGCCTTCGAACTTTGGTAGTTTAATTCAGCTTGTTCGTAGGCGATGCGGGTGCCAACTTGCTGTGCCCAGAGGGCTTTTTGGCGCGTAAATAAACTGGAATCTAATTTCAGTTTTGCTTTCGAGGTTTGAACGATGGCTTCTGCTTCAACTAGTTTTCCTTGGTTATTGGCCTGATCATTGTAGTTGGCGGCCAATTTAGCGTTATCTAAATTGAACTTTTGCGTCTCATTTGACACGCGCAATAAGGGTGTGCCTACCTCAACTGCTTGGCCTTCTTGCACATAAATTTCTTCGATGATGCCACTCACAGAAACAAAAGCTTGGTATTGATCGGCTGATTTAATCGTGCCTGACGCGTATATAGATTCGGTGATGCTGCCTGTCGTAGGTGAAATGCTTTCTTCTTTTTTGGAACAGGCCATGAGTAGCCAGAGACCAGCAAAAATGAGTGTATGGTTTAATTTCATTTTGCTAAATTAAACTTTTCGCGCAATAGAAAAAATGATATTAGTCGCGAATACAGCGAATGCTAAATCCGGCGTCTTTATTATTCGTTGACGTAGTAGATACACCACCTGCTGTTGGGATGACAAAGCCTCTAGCGTTTACATCGGTATCGCTGTCTTTACTCCAGTAATGTGTGGTTAATCCTCGTTCTTGAAGGGAGCCGTTTGTTTGTTGAAGCCAACCCGCATTATGTAATTTGATATCAGAAGCAAATACTTGGGCTTCATAGTTATAATTGATGGAGATTGTTCTCCATTCTTGATAAGTTGGCAAACGCCAGCCGGTACCCAATTCGATGGTGCAGGGATCTTGAGAAGCAGGCCAATCCTCATTTGATACCAGTCGACCAGCCCATACGGTTGATGTTGACGTAGGTGTACGTGTCGTTGTAAATCGATACCCTTGTTTACTGCCAAATTGCCAATACCAGCCAGCCGCATTTTCAGAATTGTCCGTAGCACTAACTGGTTGATTTGAGGAGCCAAGATTTTGAAGAAGCCAACATTTATTTGTACCCGTAATACTCGAATAGGCGAGTTTATAGGTGATCGTTTTGTCTACTGGTGCGACTCTTCCCGTTCCTGCCACATGGACAACTCGCAGATTCGTGCAGGGAGGTAGCGCATCTATTTTCCCAGAAGGTAACACGCCATCAAGCGTAAAGCGCTTACCTGCTTTGTTGACAAATTCACTTCGTGAATTTGTGATTTTTCCTTCTAGGGTAACTGCCTGGCCAAATATCATTTGGGACCCAAAAATCAATAAAATGAGTATTTTAATAGGCATAATCGAATTGGATACGGTCGCCAGCAACCAAAGTGAAACTGCTATTATTTGCAGGGATATAGGTAATGACATTAGTCGCTAATGTATACGCGGTTTTGTCGGTGCGTACCCCATTAATAAACATTTGTACCTTAGAATTAGCTGCTGGAGTTTGCGTCAAGGTAAATGTAAGTAAGCCTGCAGTCGCTGTGAATTGATCATTCACCTCTGTTTCTGGCGCCGAAACCGTCCAGGTAGATCCTACCACTTTAAGAATATAACCAGATGTGCTTGGAGCCAGGCTGGTGATTGCGGCAGTTCCATTGCCAACGAGCAGTGCCCCACTCATTAGGGTGGTAGCTCCCGTTCCTCCTTGGCCCACACCGACAGTTCCTGTGGATGTTAATGCTTTGGAGGCATCCGTAAAGATTACTTTGGATGCGGTTAATGCACTATTTGTTTGAGAGCCTGTAAGTTCTAGATTGCCACCAACCGACATGTTTCCACTCGTTATGACACTCGCAAAGGTTTTGGCCCCCGCAAGCGTTTGTGCTCCGGTCGTCATAATTCCAGGATTTGTGCCATCTGCTGGACTAAGACTTATTTCGCCACCTGCGGTTATTGTTAGTGCTTTAGCCGTCGAAATGCCATTTACATTTCCAAGCGTTACCGCCGGTGATGCATTTTCCGCCCCCCAGACTCCCGAACGCGAGACTAAAATTTGCCCGTCCGTACCTGGACTAATAGCTGTGACAGCAGATGTTCCAGCTCCCACGAGTAAGGCAGCGCTTGTTAGTGTAGAAGCTCCCGTTCCTCCTTGGCCCACACCGACAGTTCCTGTGGATGTTAATGCTTTCGAGGCATCCGTAAAGATTACTTTGGATGCGGTTAATGCACTATTTGTTTGAGAGCCTGTAAGTTCTAGATTGCCACCAACCAACATGTTTCCACTCGTAATGACACTCGCAAAGGTTTTGGCCCCCGCAAGCGTTTGTGCTCCGGTCGTCATAATTCCAGGATGTGTAGCATCCGCGGCCGTTGGCTGAGCAGCTACCCACGCAGTTCCCGAATAACTAACTAAATCTCCAGCCGTCGTGCCCGAAAGTGAATTGATACTACTCGTTCCATTGCCGACTAATATACCTTGACTTAATAACGTATTGAGTCCCGTTCCCCCGTTAGCAACAGGTAAAACGTTAGTTACTTTCGAGCTGAGGTCGATGGAGCCTGCCAACATGCCATTCGTGATTTTGCCAGTTCCCACAGAAATAACGCCAGAGTTTGACAAAATAACATCTCCTGAAATAGCCTGTGCTACCGCCGTGTTCGATCCATTTCCAATCCATACTTTACCTTCTGTCAGTGCCGTACCTGCAGGATTTGTAGCGGAAACGGCTTGGGTCGCAATGGATGTGATACGTCCCTTGGCATCCACTGAAATCACTGGAATAGCGAGGGCGCTGCCAAAGTCTCCAGCCACGACGCCGCTATTCGCTAACGTTGCGGAAATCGCACCTGTGCCGGAACCGGTCACATCACCACTTAATGAGATGGTTTGGTCACCTGTGTTTGAACCGATGATGGATGCATCATTGGCTACAGTCAGTGTTTTTGAAATTGTCCCACCGACTAAATTAAAGCCAGTTCCTAAGCTACCTGGTCGTACCCCATTAATGGATTTATTGCTTAAATCTTCTGATCCAGCTAAGGTACTCAAGGTTCCAGAAATAGGTAAATTCAAGGACGTGGCTGCCGAGACAGTTAAGTTGGTGGCAAATGCTCCATTCACTACCAAATTCCCTCCCAGCGTCACTGTTTTTCCTGAGTTATCGACTCCTGTTCCTCCTTTGGCTGCGGATAAAATACCTGATATTTTAGCATCTGTCACAGCTCCGTCTGCAATTTTTAACGTACTAATGGCATTCGCTGCGATGCTGGGACTTGTTGCCGTTCCTGTGATATCACCTAATAATTTAATTTTACCCGCAACGGTAGATGAAGCATCCGGTGTACCACCTGTACTAACAGTATTATCCACATAAGCCTTATTAACAGCATCCGTATCTGATGACGGGGCATCTTGTAAAATCACTTTTTTGCCTATTCCAAAACTTAAATTACCTCCCATGTTTCCGCCAGAAAGCCGAACGTAGCGCGCATCCAGCGCCGCTTGATCTGTACTTATTTCATTCCAGATTGCACCGTCGTAAATAAAAGTACGACCATTATTGCTTGCTGTCGGATCCGCCGAAACGATGTAAATGTCACTGTTTGTAGGGGAGCCTACGGCTGTAAAAACGCCTCCATTATAGATTCCAGTATACGTTCTTCCATATAGAATAGCCACATTTCCACTACCATCTGGCGTGATGCCATTCACCTTTTGCACCGCGCCAGTCACGTCGCTCACAGGTATCGCACTGATGGAAAAGAATGGATTGCCTGCTTTGACATAACCGGAACTCATGGTGTTTGTTCCTAATCCTCCATTGGCTACGCCAATAATCGTTGATCCCGACATCGTTCCATTTAAGACAGGACTGGTAATCGTTGGATTGGAAGCTCGAACTAAATTGCCGCTTCCCGATGTGTTTAAGGCGGATGGGCTTGCCGTAGATCCACTGAAATTACCTAAAACCGTACCGTTTGCCATTAAGGGTAAATTACTAAAGGTAATATAATTTGCTACCCCAAATTTCGCATCCACATACGTCTTTACCGCATTTTGAGTTGGGAATAAGGTCGTACTCGTCCCCAAAGCAGCATCTGATTTGTTGGCCGTATTTTCTTTTAAATCCAAGGCCGTCAAAGTCGCCCCACCTACGGAGCCACTAACCGCTAAATCCACATAAGTTTTAACTGCTTTTTGACTCGCATAATAAGTATCACTCGGAGTAGAATTTCCTAAATCCGTCGCCGTTGATTTATTTGAAATGGTTTCCGCACCTGTTATTTGTGCCACAGGTATACTGGTTGACGCAGTATATGCCGAAGTTCCATTGCCATATAAAAAGCCAGTCAATGTTCCTGATGTCCCACTTCCGCCATTTGAAGGGCTGACAGTTCCTGTGACATTGACTGCATGGCCAGGAATGTTACCCGTGATTTTCGAGCCACTGACTTGATCAATCTTGGCATCGGTTACGGCGCCATTCAAGATTTTAGCGGTTGTGATCGCATTACTTGCGACGGAAGGTGAGGCAGATGTGCCGCTCAAATCTCCCGCTAATTGGATAATTCCTTTGATACTTGTACTGGCATCAGACACCCCGCCACTGCTAATTTGACCATCGACGTAATCTTTGATCATTTTGACAGAAGGGTACTTGGTCGTGGAAAGTGCGTCAGCATTGATGTCATTGGACTTATTACTCGAAATTTCTTTACCTGCCAATCCAGTTACGGTCGGTGCCGCCGCAGATCCTCCTAAATCACCCCCTAATTGGATGATGCCTTTGGCACTTATAGACGCATCATTCACCGAGAGCGAAGCAATTGAATTCTGCACAAATGCCGTTGTAGCAACTTGGGTTGAGTTCGTGCCATTTCCTTGCGTGACTGCAATCGTTGTCGTGGGTAATTGTGGTGAGCCTGTGAAAATGGGTGAATTTTTATCGGCCTTCGCATTTAAATCGGCCGCTAAAGCTGTGCCCAATGTGGCTTGATCCACATAGATTTTTACCGCTTTCGCCGATGGGTATTTAGTGTCTGAAGTGCCATCTGCGGTAATGTCAACCGTTTTATTACTTAAAATTTCTTTTTGTGAAAGTCCTGGCACGGTAGGATTTGTCGCGGTGCCGGCGAGATCTCCGGTAAGCTGCACCTTTCCGGGAGCTAGGGTTGTCGCATCGGGTGCACCGGAAACAACCACTTGGCTAATGGCCTGATCTACATAGGTCTTAACGGCTTGTTGGCTCGGATAGGTCTGATGACTCGGACTGCCATTTCCTAAGTCTGTGGCCGTGGATTTGTTGCTCAGCGATTCATAAGACCCGCCCAAACTATTAAACTGATTGGCCGTTTGTGCCCGTTGGTCATTCAGCTGATTCGTCAACGATGTGTAATTTTGATTCACTTGATTTTGAATGGTCGCATTGTTTTTATTTGTAGCAATCAATCCATTTTCTTGAATTTCCAGACGTGAATCTTGCGTGTTGATCCGTTTCTCCAAACTTAGTCTTTGCGTTTCCATCAAGGCAAATTGACTCGAGGTTTGTGTTTCATTGGCCGTAATCTTTTCTTCCAAAGGTTTTAAATCTTGTTTAATTAAGTAACCCGGATCATTCTCAAAGTGAGACAATTTTTTGGGTGCATTTTGCACATTGGCATACGCAACAGATGCCGCATATAGCGCATATGGCGAATAGTTGAAAGCCTGATTACTCATTTCGAGGAAGTTGGCCGCATTCTCAAATTTAACGGCAACGACCAACGATTTAATTTGGGCATCCCAAATGATCGCATCCCATTGTCGGTATTTGGCATTGCTTGCCTGTGCCTCACCAGTGCCAATCGTTAAATTGACTAAACCAAAATCATCGGTTGTTGTCTGATGGACCTCTTCAAATTCGGTTGTATTTCCCGACTTGATCGTAAATCGGATGGTGATTTTAGCTTGTGCCAATGCTTGATTTTGAATAAATGTTCCCGGAATTTCAACGGGATTCGGATTCAAGATGACCGCTTGGTAGTTGATGCCCGTATTTTGCGCCCAGCTGTTCCATCCAAGAAATAGCAAAATGAACGTACATATTATATTTTTCATGGCTTAGGTAGATTTAGTTAGGGAAAAGGCGGATGCCAACAAACACGGATTGGGGTTTGAAGGCCAATTGGGTGTTATTTACGGCGCTTACCCCCATACTTTGCATGGATTGATAACCTAGGTGAAGTCCCACGAATGAATTGATCCGATAGTTAAATTGAACCAAGTAGCCTACTAATACCTGTAAGCCATTGAATTGGGCATCCTTCGTTAGGTCTAAATTTTGGGTGTTGATTACTTGATTCCCATGAATTAAGGAATGTACATTCCCTTTACCCATCGCCTCGAATGCCATTTTTTTGCTAATGGGTAGTTGAACACCCCCTTGCAAACCGATCCCAATAAATTCTGTTTGATAAGCAAATTGACTTATTCCAGCGTTTCCTAGGGCATTGAATTGGTCAGAGGAAACATTTATTCCTAATCGAAGCATACTAAGCAATTTGGCTTGCGTACTGTGATTAGCAAAATAGACAGCAGCCCCATTGGTTTTTAAGAGTAGTTTGGAGGTGTCTAGGAGTATTTTTTGATAGCCAATTTCCAAATGTCTACCTGCAGATGGACGAATGGAGGCTAATTGCGTTCCGCTGGAATTGGTAAATTGATATTGAGTAATATTGGTTCCTGTTTGGATGGTCCAATTTTGAGCTAATAGGGGAGGATAAATGGCGAATAGCCAGAAAAGACCTACATAGACTACATGAGTCCATGTGGCTGGGGAGGGTAAAATCATTAATGTATATTTTAGAACTAGGTTGGTAATTCGAAATTAGCGAATTTTAGCGTGTAAAAAAGATATAAACTTATAATTGAGACAAAATTGACATGAAAGTTACGACTGCGAATGATTATGCGGAATTGAGCCAATTGGCCAGCGCGAGTATTTTGAGTTCTGTGCGCGCAAATCCATCTTTGTTTTTTTGTGCTGCCACCGGTGGATCGCCCACAGGCATGTATGCGGAAATGGCGAAACATGCGGCGGATTTTACACAGATGCGTGTCATGAAAATGGATGAGTGGGGAATCATTCCTTCGGAGCATCCAGATTCGTGCGAATCTTATTTACATAAGCATTTATTGGGACCTTTGGCCATACCTGAAACGAGGTATTTCGGATTTGATACAAATATGGCGGATACGGATTCAGAATGCCTACGGATGCAAGGAGTTATTGCGCAGGAAGGTCCGTTTGATATTTGTATTTTGGGTTTAGGTAAAAATGGGCATATCGCATTTAATGAGCCAGCGGCATTTTTGAATGCCAAATTTCATAAAGCTACTTTGGCAGAATCAACGATCCAGCATGATCCAGCGTTATCGCAGGGTGCTGAACCGGCATTTGGTTTATGTGTGGGCATGGAGGAAATCTTACAATCGAAAAAGATTATTTTCTTGGTGACAGGAAACGGTAAGGAAGCGGCATTCAATCAGATTATGACGAAGCAAATCACGACGGATTGTCCAGCTTCATTCTTGTGGTTGCACCCGAATGTGGAGTGTTATACGACGGTTAGTTTGTGATGAGCAGGCCAGCAAATGTAGCCAAGCCGAAACTTAGCATCGTTCCAATTAATATGTATTCGGTTAGTTTTCGGTCTTTTGCATTCGATAAATCACCAAATCTAAATATTGATTTAGCAGTCAATAAAAATCCGACGACTTCCCAATGTCCTTTGATAATAAACACATAGACAAATAACCGTTCTAAAATGCCGATGTAAGTACCGGCTTGGTGTAGGGATTCATTTGCATGTTGTTTGATTTCTTGTGACCATCTCCACATGAGTTTGCGGACAAGCAAGGCACTTGGATAGCTTACGAACAACATGCCCAAAATAATCTCAACCCATTCCTTGTTCATAGCTTTCTATTTTCGACCGTATAAATTGTTCAACGTCGATTATTTCTTGTAAGTGAGCACGTTTTTTTCGCTCACTCGTTGTCGAAATTGATATGCCCAATGTTTGTGCATATACGTGTATCGGTTGTGTTTTAGCGAATATGAGGCTAGCTAAGCTAGCCTCAGCCGGGGACCAATGATCAAGCGTTAGGAGGAGCAACCGAATGATTAAGTTTACTTCATCATCTAGGTTTTCATTCCCTGTGCTTATCGCCATGGACTGTTTTCTCTTCTTTAACTTGTCCACTAATTCCCCCGAACGAATAAAGGCGGAACCTTGTGACTCCATAATCTTTTGGCTCGTATAGTTCTCATTTCCGATGCCAATGGCAATGCGCACATCTATACCTTTGGTCTGTTTAAGCATGGATTTTATTTGGATGGCGGTCTTTAATGCTTCAGCTGGCCGACTAAGCTTTAGTTGGAAGCTATCTCCCCGATAAATATCCCAGGCGATTCCTTGTTCTCCGAAATGAAGGGCCAACCATGCTTTAAGTGGCAAAAGCCAAAGATTCGTATCGAATTGTTTTCTGGACGCAATCATATCTCCTGTTAGTATCGCTATCATATATTTCGTTTATTTAGACGAAATATATAAAATTCGTATTTAAAAGCGAATAATTAATTCGGTTATTTTGTAAGTTTAGAAACTTGTTGGCAGCCGTCCTATTCATATATAGCCTAGTGGGTTAATTATCAATAACTTGATCTAATTAACTTATCCAGCTTATTTTCGGTATGTTTACTAGCCTGCACCCCCTTCACCCATGTAAAACCCCCACACGCCTTATCCTAAATTTGATACATAATACCTGAAGGGGGATTTAAATTAATTGAATGCGCTCCGGGAGTTACGATAGCTGATATTCGTGAAGCAACTGAAGGAAAATTAGTCGTTTGATACGTTACCCACTTGTCAAGATTATGATTCCGTTGGCTATTTTTTCTAGTTAAATTTTGGTTACCTAAAATAAAATAGTAAAATTCGGAGAATTAATTAGATAACATTAGCTTAACATGAATGTAATCTAGTGACCATTATACCAATATAAATTTGCCCTTTAACCAAATTAATCAACCCATTTATGAGACTACTCGTACGCACTTGTGCGCACAAGTTAATGACACAAAGCCGTCATGCGGTTTTTCTATTAACTAGCGCAATTCTGTTACTCTGTTTGCAAACCAATGTGGTTTACGGACAAGGATCTAAAATTACCGGTAAATTGACCGATGCCACTACGCAAGAACCCCTAGCTGGAGGATCCGTTTCCATCAAAGGTTCGACCAAAGGAACTACGGCTGATGCGAATGGCCAGTATTCAATTGCCATTTCTTCTGAAAATACCGTACTGGAATTTAAATTTGTTGGCTATGCCACCAAAACAGTTACTGTAGGGAAGCAATCAACCATCAACGTGTCTTTGTCGGCAAATGCATCTGACTTAGAGCAAGTAGTCGTGATCGGTTATGGTACGCAAAAGAAAACCGACGTGACAGGTTCTGTGAAGTCTGTTGGAAGCGCGGCATTCAATAAAGGTATCATCAACTCGCCAGAGCAATTATTGCAAGGTAAAGTAGCGGGTGTCAATGTAACTTCAGCAACAGGTGAGCCTGGTGGATCACAAGGAATCACGATTCGTGGACCTGGTGGAATTCGTACAGGATCTACGCCTTTGTTTGTCATCGACGGATTAGCGTTAGATAACTCATCTACAGGTGGTGGAAATCCATTAAACTTCATTAACCCACAAGATATTGAGACCATCGACGTATTGAAAGATGCTTCGGCAACAGCTATTTATGGCTCTCGCGGTGCTAATGGGGTTATTTTGGTGACGACAAAAAAAGGAAAAGCAGGAACGTCTAAAATAGAGTTCTCGTCAACAGTTGGCGTTAGCTCCATCACACGTCCTTTACCTGTCCTATCTGCGAGTGAATTCAAAAAGCAAGTAGTGGCAAATAGCGGTACGCTAGAAGATTTTGGCTCAGAGACGGATTGGCAAAAAGAAATTACGCGCCAAGCGATGACCAAAAACTATAATTTAAGTTTAGGTGGTGGTGCTAATAAATTAACCTACTACGCTGCTTTTGGTGCACAAATGCAACAAGGTATTTTGAAAAACAATCAGTTGGACCGTTTAACAGGCCGCATGAATGTGAATCAAAAATTCTGGGATGATCGTTTGAACTTAGATGCGAATATTTCATTCTCCAATACGGTTAATGAGCGTCCTGCTATCGAGAGCTTATTGGGAACAGCCATTTCAAATAACCCTACGTTGCCTACGTATGCACAGGATGGTAAAACTCCTGCAACGTTTATCAGTCAATCCAATCCATTAACAACGTTACAATTGTTCAAGGATGTGAATACCACGAATCGTTTTATCGCAAATATTTCACCTTCTGTGAAATTGACTAAAGGTTTAGTCTATCGCATGAACTTCGGTTACGATAATTCGACCTCCGTACGTGATGTACAGACCTTAGCTAGTAACGTTCCAAAAATTGACGGTCGCTTAGATACCTATAACACGAGCAACATGAATCAGTTGATTGAAAACTATTTGACATATAACCTAGATTTAGGCGATCATAGTTTTGCTGCTTTAGTTGGCCATTCATTTCAAAAAATTGAATACCAGTGGCGTACGTTTAGCATTAATCGTTTTCCAATTGTTCCTACGGAGCCAATTTACAATCCAGGCATCGGACAAGAGTTAACGCTTGCCACGAACAGACCAGCGGGTAATGCATTCATTAATGAATTGCAATCATTTTATACACGTTTGAATTACGATTATCAAGATAAATATTTGGCAACTGCCACGGTGCGTGCTGATGGTTCGTCCAAATTTGGTTCCAACAATAAATACGGTATTTTCCCTTCATTCTCCTTAGGATGGCGTATTTCTGAAGAACCTTTCTTGAAAAATTCTTCGATTAGCAATTTGAAATTACGTGGAGGTTGGGGACAAACAGGTAACCAAGAAATTCCACCAAAAATTACACAGCCGTTATTTACGGCCACGGTGGGCGGAACCACCTCTTATCCATTGGATGAATCTGCTTCATTCCCGGCAGGTATTACCTATTCGCGTTTAGCGAATCCGGATATTCAGTGGGAGGTTTCAACGCAGATGAACTTAGGTTTAGATTTTGCTTTCTTAAATGGCGCGCTATCTGGATCAGTTGATGCGTTTAGAAAGATATCTACCAACATGCTTTTGGAGGTTATTCCAGCAGATCCAGTTCAGCCAGCAAGTTCAGTTTGGACGAATGTGGCGAATATGGAAATTGTCAACAGCGGTGTGGAATTGGATTTGGATTATAAATTCGAAACTAAATCAGGCATTAAATTCAATGTGGGTGGTAACTTAACGTTGATTAATAATGAAGTGACAGGTTCTCCATACACCGTTATTCCTTCAGGATCTGCTTCAGGTTCAGGTTTGACTTCAGCGACTATCAACGGATATATCAACGGTCAGCCAATCGGTACATTCTTCTTACGTGAATTCATTGGTTTTGATGACAAAGGAATTAGTAAGTACAAAGATCAAGACGGTGACGGAATTGTGACTGATAAGGATCGGATTGCGGCAGGAACAGCGTTGCCTACGACTATGTACAATTTCTTCGGAAATGCTTCTTACAAAGGATTTGACTTTTCGATGCAATTTAACGGGGTATCTGGCAATAAAATCTACGATAATACTGCCAATGCATCTTTTTACAAGTTGAGAATCTCAAAAAATACGAACGTAACGCCAGCAGCTTATGCAGATGCGAAAGAGTCTATCAACAACGCTGCGCCGGTATCTACGCGCTTTTTGAAAGATGGCGCATTCTTACGTTTAAACAACATGACCTTGGGTTATCAATTGCCAACGGCCAAGTTGGGAATCAGCAAATTTATCTCCAGTGCACGTTTATCCGTTACAGGTCAAAACCTGTGGGTGAAAACAAAGTACGATGGATATGATCCAGAAGTAAACAAGGATAACTCAATTAACGGGGTATTATCTTACGGTATTGACTACCTAAGTTATCCAAAGGCGAAATCGCTGATTGTTGGTTTAAATCTTACATTCTAATTTGAATAGCTACATAGAAATGAAAAAGTTTAGAAATATAGCCATGTTAATGGTAGGGATGACAACCTTAGTAGGTTGCTCCGATTTGAATGAAATTGTATTAGATGAATACAATGCTGCGAATTTGACTGATAAGCAAGCAGCGGATGGAATGATTGCTCCGGTATATGCATTATTGCCAACGATCTTCCAACATACAACCATGTTTGCATTGCAAGAAATCTCAACGGATGAGGCGATTTTGCCATACCGTGGAGGAACGGATTGGGGTGATAATGGAATTTATTTGTCTTTGCACAAGCACGAGACGACCAGTACGGATCCTAACGTACGAAATACGTGGAATGCTGTTTTAGCTGGTATTTCTAGATCAGTAACAGCAATCAATTCCTTGAAATTGAATACAGATGGCAATGCCAAATTGTATTTAGCTGAGGCAAGAGGTATGCGTGCTTATTACAACATGGTGATGTTGGATTTATTTGGATTAGCCTTTCAAAAGGATGATTTAAGTGAGGTGACGACGATTCTTCGTGGAGAGGCAGCCATCGCATACATCAAAAGTGAATTATTGGCCGTTGAGCCATTATTGACCACAACAGCAGGTCCAGGTCGCTTAACGAAAGGTGGCGCTTGGGGTTTGCTAGCTCGTTTGCATCTAAATGCTGCGGTATGGCGTGACGTATATGGTACGCCAACGCACAAGGCTGAGGATATGGATAAAGTGGTTGAGTATACTGATAAGATCATTAACTCTGGCCAATACGCGTTGTCAACGGATTATTGGGAAATTTTCGGTAATGCAAATCATGGAAATAAGGAGTTGATTTTTGCGGTTGACCAGCGTGCAGAATTGAATGGACATAACCGTTTGGCTTATTTCTCATTAGCGAATGATCAGCGTCCATTACCAGCATTTCCTGCGGCAAATGGTACAGATGGTCCGGCCATCACACCTACTTTTTATCAGACATGGGTTTCTGCGTATGGTTCCACTGATCCAGCAGTTGCAGATCCTCGTTTTTACAAGCAAAATGTAAAGAAGGAAGATAATCAATGTGTAGATCCAGCTACGTATAAAATTGACCGTGGAATTTTACGTGGCCAACAATACGGATTGATTTTGCGTAGTGGAGCTTTTGTTAAGTGTGCGGATGGAAAATCATTGCAAGTGGGTAGAATTGCTAATTCCCGTGGAAAAGGAAATCCTATGGTAGTTCATGCAGAAAAAGTTGACTTTACAACAGAAGGAAGTGATTACAGCTCTGGTTTCCGTGTGTTGAAATACGAGTTCTCGAACAAGTCGGCATCCGGCCGTAACTTCGGCGAAGCGGATATCATGATTGTACGTTTAGCGGATGTTTATTTAATGCGTGCGGAGGCTAAATTACGTAAGTCAAATGATGCTGCGGCTGCATTGGCAGATGTAAATAAAGTACGTTTATCACGTACAGCTAATTCGCCTGCGACTGCGCTTTCAAGCATCAACTTAGATTTGTTATTGCGTGAGCGTGGTTTTGAGTTCTACTGGGAAATGCAACGTCGTACGGATTTAATTCGTTTCGAAAAGTATGAGGACAGCTGGACTGAGAAAACAGATAAAAATAAGAATAAGCGCATTTTCCCAATCCCACAAACGGCGATTGATGGTGCATCTAACTTAACAGGTTATCTGAAGCAAAACGCAGGTTACTAGTTTTTGAACCTTTGTGATAAAAAACGCTACTGGAATGGTAGCGTTTTTTTTTCATCAAGAAACTGAATACTAGTTAATTATCTTTAAATTAGGCCAACAAAAACCTATTAAACTATTGACATATGAGCGTATCTAGACGAAGCTTTTTGGAGAAAAGCGCCTTGGCATCCAGTTTTTTTATTGTTCCAAGACATGTATTGGGCGGAAAAGGTTTTCTCGCTCCGAGTGACAAACTGATCGTAGCGGGAATTGGTGTGGGTGGAAAAGGGAAGTCCGATTTGAGAAAATTCTATGAGAGCGGGAAGGCAGAAATTGCCTTTTTGTGTGATGTAGATGACCGACAAGCCAAAGACTCAGTAGCTGCTTATCCCAAAGCAAAATATTACAAAGATTGGCGGAAATTGATGGAAGTTGAATCGAAAAATTTCGACGCAGTTTCCGTTTCTACCCCCGATCATAACCACGCTGTTCAGGCGATGGCAGCGATGCAATTAGGGAAGCACGTCTATGTGCAAAAACCGATGACACACGATATTTATGAGGCACGGATGTTGACAGCTGCTGCCGACAAATATAAAGTGGTTACCCAGATGGGTAATCAGGGTTCTTCCGGTGATGGCGTACGTCAATTAGTCGAATGGTATGATGCAGGGATTATCGGCGATGTACATACGGTTCAAATTTGGACAAATCGTCCGATCTGGCCACAGGGTATTCCGTGGTCTAAAGCTAAGCCTCCCGTTCCTTCGGGATTGGATTGGGATTTGTGGTTGGGTACAGCTCCTTATAAAGATTATGTAGACAATTTGATTCCGGGCTCATGGCGCGGATGGTGGGATTATGGTACGGGTGCGTTAGGTGATTTAGGTTGCCATTTAATGGAAGCTCCGTTCCGTGTATTAGGTTTGAAATATGCTTCGGATGTACAGGCAAGTGTAGGTAGTGTCTTTACGGCATTTGGTCAGCGGGGTGTTTTCCCAGATAGCTGCCCTCCTTCAAGTCATGCGACATTGACATTCCCGAAAACGAAAAAGACGAAAGGTCCGGTAACCATGCATTGGATGGATGGTGGTATTAAACCAGAGAGACCTAAAGAGTTAGGACCGGATGAAATGTTTGGTGATGGGAACTCAGGTATCTTGTTTATTGGCACCAAAGGCAAGATGATGGCGAGTGAATATGCCGCTAATCCGCGTTTATTACCTCTTTCTAGAAATGAAGAAGTGAAGGTTAAGCAAAAACTGGAACGTGTTCCAGGCAGTGCGGAAGGTCACTACGCGCAGTGGGTAGAAGGAGCAATTGCAGGTTATGGTAATAAGCAAATGAGTTCTCCATTTGAGTTAGCAGGTCCGTTGACCGAAGCAATCTTAATGGCTAATTTGGCAATTCGCGTGGCGGATATGCCGTTCCCTAGGCCAACGGGCAAAGGGATGCATTATCCAGGTTCGAATACCAAATTGTTATGGGATAATGAGAACATGCGCGTGACCAATTTCGATGCGGCGAATCAATTTGTGAAGCGTACGTATCGGGAAGGTTGGAGTTTAGGAGTTTAAAATTTAATTATATGCGGTTATTGTTTTTGCTTTTTTGTGCTCAATTCGCTTGGGCACAAAAAGCGCAAATTGTTCGTGGGCCTTATTTGCAATCGGTCACGCCAACGTCTGTTATGGTGCATTGGCGTACGGATACTCCGGTTGCGAGTTTGGTGTATTACCGTGCATCAGGCAAGGTGCTTACTGCTGTAGATACGAATCGGGTAATTGATCATGTGGTATCCTTACAACATTTAAAACCTGCTACGAAGTATGCGTATCAGATTGATTCAAAATCATTTACAGCGGATCGTTATGTCGTAACGGCGCCCGCTTTTGGTTCAACTAAAAAAGTACGTATTTGGGCTTTGGGTGATTTTGGAGATGGTTCAGCTAGTCAAAAGGCTGTCATGAATTCAATTGAGACTTATACGCGTGGTGATCGTCCGGATGCGTGGATTTGGTTGGGCGATAATGCTTATAATAACGGCAAGGATGAAGAGTATCAAAAAAATGTATTTGATGTGTATCAAACCGCATTTTTGCAAAATTTACCTATTTATCCGTCACCGGGAAATCATGATTATGCGGGCAAGCATGATCCGACGGTTCCTCCGTATTTCAAGATATTTAATATGCCCATTCAGGGTGAGGCAGGTGGTTTGCCTTCCCATGCGGAGTCCTATTACTCTGTGAATTATGGCCCTGTGCATTTAGTCGCCTTGGATACCGAGATGCGCGATGTGACTGGATTGCAGCTCATGGATGGAAAAGGCATGCAATATGAATGGTTGAAGGCGGATTTGGCGGCTAATAAATTGCCTTGGGTGGTGGTGTATTTTCACAAGCCTCCTTATTCCAAAGGATCACATGATTCGGATACGGAGTTGGATATGAAGCATTTGCGTGAGCATGTTAATCCACTTTTTGAGCAATATAAGGTTGACTTAGTTATTGCGGGACATAGTCATGTGTATGAACGCAGTTATCCGATGCGTGGACATTGGGGCGTGAATGATACGTTTGATGCGGCGACACACGTGGTGGCAACGTCTACTTCGCCTAATCAGTATGTCGTAGGTCCAAAGGGCCAAGGGGTGATTTATGTCGTGAATGGATCGGGAGGAAAAGTGGGCGGTCAGCGTCCGGGTTTTCCTATGAAGTCGTCCGTGTATACCAATAATAAAATTGGCGGATCTGTCATCTTGGATGTGGACAAGCGGACGTTCAACCTAAAATGGATTCAATCGGATGGGGTAGTGGGTGACGAATTTGTGATCAAAAAGCCTTAATCTAACTCTTTAAAAGGATTACGTACGGTCCATTGGGCCTCAGGTTCAAGTAGATTGAAAAAGAATCCTAAGTTTTTATTGATCCAATGATTTTTGTGTTGCATCCAGCCGAATAATTGTTCGGGTTTAGCGCCAATGGAGCTTTTGATTTCCATCGCCGTTCGTCCAAAGTTGATGCGTTTAAATCCATTATGAATACTGCACCCAATCATATCGTATAGCATATTGAGGTAGAGCATTTTTTCTTTTTGGATTTTGTCGTCATAGCCGAGGAAGTAGGTTTCTAGAATCTCATCATGGTGAATGAGGGTATTAAACCCGATTAATTCGCCGTTTTCAAAATAGGCAAAAAACCGGAAGTCGGCCCCCAATTCTTTTTTCAGCGAGTAGAAGTGATTTTTCGCTAGGAAAAAGGTGTTGAATGGCGCGTGGTCTGCGACGTGACGGTACAGTATATAAATCTCGTTTTCTAATTGTTCAATTTCTGCCAGGCTTAACTGTCGCTTCTCGATTCCGGATGCTTTTTTACGAGCGCGTTTGTATTGGTCTCGGTATTTTTTGGTGAGTGCATTAAGGTAGTCGGCCTCGTTCTTCCATTCGGAACGTAGCTCGATAAACATGTTGGGTTGGGAGCTGAATTTAAGGCTTTTTTGAAAGGCTACTTGGTCAAACATCGTAGCGTCAATCGGCTCGAAATCTTTTAAAATAGTGAGATGTGGTGCTGGATGGAGTGCGTCAACAAAGTCTTTTAGGCCAGCAATCACTTCGGCTTGGTTGGCCTCCAGTCTAAACGAAATGGCGTGTTGGCCTGTCAACATATTATTCCCAATGATCGCAAGTTTTGATGCATAGCGTTTGAAGAGGAAGTTTCGGGCGATGGTTAAAAGTCCGTGATCGCGATTTCCGAACCCTGCTAATTTTCCTAAATCGAGATGCTGCAGCATCGCTGTAGCCATTAATGCATCTGCTTGATATACGCCAATGAATTGACAGTGAATGTTAGTTGGCGCTGAATTTTCTAAGACGCGCAAGTATGTCGTTTGAAGAAATAAACTTTGTGCGGCTACGTCGTTCCAGTTAGTTGGAAGGGTAGCGGTGGACTCGAAAATACGGTATTGGTAGGTCAAAAAATATTGTTTTCAAAAGGTAAACGGCGAAGGCAGTCTTTTTGTTCCAAAGGGGTAGACGTTGGACGTGAGACGTTAGATGTAAGTGTATTTTCAAAATCTGTTTTAAATTTATAAAGTCTAACGTCTAACGTCCAGCGTCTAATCTGTGGCCCCGGCGGGAATCGAACCCGCATCTAGCGTTTAGGAAACGCCTATTCTATCCGTTGAACTACAGCGCCAATACTACTCTTACCTCTTAATCTCACTTCTCACTTCTCACCTCTCACCTCTCACCTCTCAACTCTCCGGCACAACTCCATCATTATATCCCATCAAGTGATTGGTGTCCAGCCAGTTGGGGAATATCTGAAAGTGTTTTTCCTTAATAATTTCCATCACCATTCCGCGCAATTCCGCCAAATTAGACCGTTGTTCCGCCGAAATAAATACCGTTTTCGGGGTATTCGTTTGCCAATGTGATTGCTTTAAGAAACGTGTCACGCGTTCCATTTTGGTTAACTCCGGATTGCCATCTTCATCTACCGCTGCTCCCTCAAAGAAGACATCTTCGACGTTATATAGGTCAATTTTATTGAACACGAGGATCGTTGGCTTATCACCCGCACCCATCTCATTCAAAATTCCTTGCACCACCTCAATCTGCTCCTCAAAGTTTGGATGTGAAATGTCTACGACATGCAACAAAATGTCGGCCTCGCGGACTTCGTCCAACGTAGATTTAAAGGATTCAATGAGTAGGGTAGGGAGTTTACGAATGAATCCTACCGTATCTGTTAATAAGAATGGAATGCTATCCCAAACCACTTTACGCACCGTGGAATCCACGGTTGCAAATAGTTTATTCTCCGCAAAAACATCCACTTTGGCTAATTTTTGCATCAATGTCGACTTACCTACGTTCGTGTAGCCCACTAAGGACACACGAACCATGCGGTCGCGGTGCTTCCGCTGTGTCGACGATTGTTTGTCGATGTTCTCCAGCTTATCCTTCAAGAACGCAATGCGATCATTCGCAATACGTCTATCCGTTTCCAATTCTTTCTCACCCGGACCACGCATACCCACACCGCCTCGTTGCTTCGAAAGGTGAGACCACATACGGGTCAAACGTGGCAACATGTATTGATACTGTGCTAGCTCTACTTGTGTTTTCGCTTGAACGGTTTTGGCACGCTGCGCAAAAATATTCAGAATCAATAAACTGCGATCCAAGACTTTCATCTCTTTGCCCAATAGCGAAATTTCATACTCGATATTCCGTACTTGCGATGGACTTAAATCATCATCAAAAATGAGCATGTCCACGTCTTTGGCAATGACATACGAAATAATCTCTTCCAGCTTTCCCTTACCCACGTATGTCCGGTTATCAGGCTTCGCTAAATTTTGGGTAAAGCTGGCTAAGGTTAATACACCCGACGTCGACGCTAAGAACGCTAACTCCGCCAAATACTCCGCCGTTTGAACCGGGTTTTGTTTTTGGGTAGTCACCGCGACTAATACGGCCGTTTCTTGCTCCTGATCGGTACTAAATCCGTTTTCTTCCTTCATAATTTTAAGCTAAAAAAAGCCTTTCCGATTAAGAAAGGCTTTCTAGCTCATTTAAGTTCCCACTATAAGCCATCAATCAATTTTTGATTTAAACTTACATAGTCTTCATTTTTTCCTGCTTTGGCTAATTCGATAGATTTTAATGCAGTCGCTTTCGCGCCCACTTTATCTCCCATCTTCGCTTGAATCTTCGCTTTTAAATGCATCACCCAATAAGCTGATGGATTTGCATCCGCTGCTTTTGTTGCCCACTCCAATGCTTTTTTCAAGTCACGTCCTGTTTCGAAATAGTATGATGCCGACTCAAAATAAGGTTTGGTATCTACACTCATCGCTTTGTCAATCGAGGCTGCAATTTTTGCATCAATCTCCGTTTCTACTGGAATCGATACACTTGTTTTTTCCCAAAGGATTTGAATCTCACATTTGTTGGCAATCACCTGACCAAATTGAATCGTAAAGGATTCAACACTCGACGAAAGAGCCGTTGTAGGTACAGATACCTTTAAAACATCTTCCTCTGGATGGTAATTGAAAACGCCGTTTGTCCCTTTGTTGAAAATGATTTCCCAGCTTTTAGCCGAAGGAATAATCATTAATTGGTAAGCACCCGCTTTTAACTCTTTTCCGGCAACCTTCACATCTTCGCCAAAAGTTACCTTCGTTGGGTTATTCGCCCCAGCTCTCCATAATTTTCCGAAGGGAACAATGTCGCCAAAAATCGTACGACCCTTGATCACTGGACGTGAATAGTTCACTTCGATCGCGGATAATGAAAAGTCTTGTTTGATGGTTTGGCCAGGACTAGGTGCAGGCATTTTGATACCTTGCGCCATCGCTTGCGCCGCCACTAAAACAAAGATAAATGCAAATACGTGTTTCATAATTATGCGGATAAAGCTTCAGCACCACCTACAATCTCAAGGATTTCCTTCGTGATCGCTGCCTGACGTGAACGGTTATATTCTAATTTCAATGCTTTGATCAATTCACCCGCGTTATCTGTCGCTTTGTCCATCGCCGTCATACGTGCACCATGCTCAGAAGCATTGGACTCAAGTAGGGAGCGGAAGATGGATAATTTCACCGACTTTGGAATAAGTTCGTTGATGATTTGCTCTTCAGATGGTTCGAAGATATAATCTACACTTGAAGCAGTAGCCGTATCAGCATTTTCCTGTAACGGAAGTAATTGTTCTGTACGAATGATTTGCGTAGCTACGTTTTTGAATTCGTTAAAAATCAAATCAACCACATCATATTTACCAGCAGCAAAGTCAGCTAAAATCTCATCACCTACGACACGTACTTTACCAAAATTCAAACCAGAGAAAATTTCTGTGTGTGCAGTATTTAATTTATAGCCACGACGACCTAAATATTCCGCACCTTTTTTACCTAAGGTCAACACCTCAACTTGGCCAGCCGCATGTAAAGCAGCATATTTCTCTTGGATTAACGCGATCGTTGCCTTACCAATATTGGCATTAAATGCACCACACAATCCACGATCAGATGTTACGACGATCACCAATACCTTGGAGATCGGGCGAACTTTGGTGTATGCATTATCTTGACCCGCTTCTGTTTTGGCAGAAACAGTGGCAATCATTTCGGCTAATTTTTTTGCGTAGGGACGCATTTGGGTAATTGCATCTGTCGCACGGCGCAACTTCGCCGCCGAAACCATCTTCATGGCTTTGGTGATTTGTTGCGTCGAGTTTACGGAAACAATTCTATTTCTTACTTCTTTTAACGAAGCCATACGATTCTAATTTATTAAACTGCGTATTTAGCTGCTACTTCATTTCCTACACGCTTCAATGTTGCGGTCAATGTATCATCAAATTTACCTTGACCTAAAGCGTCTAAAGTTGCTTTTTCTGTTGCACGTAATACTTGAATGAAATCTTTCTCGAATTCACGCACTTTATCCACAGGAACGTTGTCTAAGTTGCCAGTCGTAGCTAAGTAAATCATAGCCACCTGATCTTCTACACGTTGCGGAGCAAATTGTGGTTGCTTCAACATCTCCAAGTTACGGCGACCACGTTCGATCGTTAATTTCGTCGACGCATCTAAGTCAGAACCAAACTTCGCGAAAGCCTCTAGCTCACGGAATTGTGCTTGATCTAATTTCAATGTACCCGCTACTTTCTTCATCGACTTGATTTGCGCGTTACCACCTACACGAGATACCGAGATACCTACGTTGATCGCTGGACGAATACCCGCATTAAACAAGTTTGTTTCTAAGAAGATCTGACCATCTGTAATCGAAATTACGTTGGTAGGAATGTATGCCGAAACGTCACCTGCTTGTGTTTCAATGATCGGAAGAGCTGTTAAGCTACCGCCACCTTTGACAATACCTTTGATCGACTCAGGCAAGTCATTCATGTTGCGCGCGATTTCATCCGAGTTGTTGATTTTCGCCGCACGCTCCAATAAACGGGAGTGTAGGTAGAAAACGTCACCTGGATACGCCTCGCGTCCTGGTGGACGACGTAACAATAAAGAAACTTCACGGTAAGCTACCGCTTGCTTCGATAAATCATCATAAACTACTAATGCAGGACGACCTGTATCACGGAAGAATTCTCCGATCGCAGCACCTGTAAATGGTGCGTAGAATTGCATCGGTGCAGGATCGCCTGCAGATGCAGAAACAATAACTGTATACTCCATCGCGCCAGCTTTACGAAGCGTTTGCTCGATTTGCTTAACGGTAGATGCTTTTTGACCAATGGCTACATAGATACAGAATACCGGCTCACCTTTGTCATAAAATTCTTTTTGGTTGATGATCGTATCAATACAAACAGCTGTTTTTCCTGTTTGACGATCACCGATCACTAATTCCCGTTGGCCACGGCCTACCGGAATCATCGCATCAATTGCTTTGATACCTGATTGTAAAGGCTCAGTAACTGGCTGACGGAAAATTACACCCGGTGCTTTACGCTCCAATGGCATTTCATATAGCTTTCCAGTAATGGGACCATTTCCGTCGATCGGCTCACCTAACGTGTTTACCACACGACCTAAAATACCATCTCCTACTTGAACAGAGGCAATTAAGTTCGTACGTTTTACCGTATCGCCTTCTTTGATTTGGCTAGAATCGCCCAAAAGTACAGCTCCTACATTGTCCTCCTCTAAGTTCAAGGCTAAGGCTTTCAAACCGTTTTCAAAAACGATCAATTCACCTGCTTGTACATTGGAAAGGCCATAAATACGAGCCACACCATCACCCACTTGGAGTACGGTGCCTATTTCTTCTAATTCTGCTTGAGTTTTCGCTTGAGATAACTGCTCTCTTAAAATTGCTGAAACCTCATCTGGTCTTACTGATGCCATACTAAATTTTTATGTTTTTTAACTACAAAATTTCGGATGCAAAATTAGGCAGTAAATTTCAATATTCCCATAACTTTGGCAAAAAAAGAGCGTATTCATAAGACTTTTTTTAGATTGTTTTTTCTGCAGATAATTTCCGCTTGTTAAATGCCGTTAATTTTGTTGAGCGAGCCGCAATTTTCGTGTATCTTCGAGACTTTGTTTTTGAATCAAATCAGATCTATATGAACTTTTTAAAACCTTTGGCCTACCTAACAGCCGCTTCATTACTAACTTTTTCTTCTTTTGCCCAAACAAAACCGAAAACGAAACCGAAATTGACCGTTTCCGTAACAAAAGTTCCGGTTAAGCAGTTTAATTCGGCAATCGACTCGGTTTCCTATGCTGTAGGTGTATTAGTTGCTCAAAATTTCAAATCACAAAAAGTGACATTAAATCCTGATATGGTGGCTAAAGGGTTCGCCTCTGTGACATCAGGTGGGAAACTATTAATCAGCGAGCAAGAATGTCAAAGTGTGATGAATAATTTCATGATGAAAAACCAACAAGCTCAAGCGGCAGAGCAAGCCAAGCAATACGAGCCGAATCGCATCGAAGGCGAAAAATTCTTAGCGGCGAACAAATTGAAAGATTCTGTGATTACTACCGCTTCTGGTTTGCAATATAAAGTGATTAAGATGGGTGATGGTCCGAAGCCAACAGCCGCAGATAAAGTAAAAACACATTACCATGGGACGTTGATCAACGGAGAAATTTTTGATTCTTCCGTGCAACGTGGCGAGCCGGTTTCTTTCCCTGTTTCAGGTGTAATTCCGGGTTGGGTAGAAGCACTTCAATTAATGCCTGTTGGCTCAAAATTCAAATTATACATTCCTCAAGAATTGGCTTACGGAATTCGTGGTGGTGGTCAAACAATCAAGCCATACTCAGCCCTAATTTTTGAAGTAGAATTATTAGCGATCGAAAAAGAATAACATGAAAAGGATACTTCCGATTTTAATTCCTTTGTCTTTATTGGTAGTTGTTTTCTTGCATGGGAAAACGCAGGATACGCAGGTAAAGGCAACGTACCAGCAGGGTGACTTGCAGCCAACGGAGATACAAAAAAAGGTCGAGCGTTTAGTGTTTGGTATCTTGAGCAATTACCATTATCGGAAGATTCCTGTGAATGATTCCTTGTCGTCGAAGATTTTTGATGCCTATATCAAAGACCTTGATCCCAATAAAGTATTCTTTTTGGCATCCGATGTGGCTGAAATGGAGAAATACCGTTTTACGATCGATGAGCAATTGAATATGGGCGATTTGACATCTGCTTTTCAGATGTATAACCGGTATCAAAAGCGGATGTTAGAGCGCTATGCCTACATCGAACAGCTCATGAAACAGCCGGTTGAATTTACGACGGATGAGACGTATCAGCCTGATCGCGAGAAAGCCAAGTGGGCGGAAACGGCTGATGAGCTAAATAATTATTGGCGCAAAGATTTAAAGCGTCAATTGCTCGATTGGAAAATTGGGGGCAAAGCAGATACTACCGCTATTCGGGAATTGAAGGAGCGGTATGCGCGTTCTGCCAAATACATGGCGCGCACCCGTTCGGAAGATGTTTTTCAAGTCTTTATGAATGCCTACACGGAAAGTATCGATCCGCATACGTCGTATATGATTCCGAAAACGGCCGAAGAATTCAACAAGGATATGGCCCAAAGTTTTGAGGGCATCGGTGCCACGCTTCGTTTAGAAGGTGATTATGTGACGATTCAGGATTTGATTCCTGGCGGTCCAGCATTCCGCAGTAAATTAATCAATCCCAAAGACCGGATCGTGGGTGTAGCGCAAGGAGACGGTGGTGCTTTTGTCGATGTGATCGGTTGGTTTACCGACGATGCCGTCAAACTTATCCGTGGGCCCAAAGGTACCGTAGTTCGTTTGAAGATTTTAGCCGCGAACGGGGTGACCGGTTCTCCTACTTCGGAAGTACGCATTGTGCGGGAGAAAATTAAAATCGAAGAGCAAAAAGCGAAACAAGAGGTGTTGAATTACAAGCAAGGAGATAAAAACGTCAAGATTGGTTTGATCACCATTCCGATGTTCTACCGCGATTTTGATGGGGCCCGTAAGCGTGAGGCTGATTTTAATTCAACTACTTCGGATGTGCGGAAATTCTTGACTGAATTTAAGCAATCTGGCGTAGATGGTGTCATCATTGATTTGCGCAATAATGGCGGTGGTTCATTAATTGAGTCAGTAGATTTAACAGGTTTGTTTATCACCAAAGGTCCCGTGGTTCAGCGTAAGCAGGCTGATGGGAAGATTTCGCAAGAAGTAGATCGTGATATCGAGCAAGTGTATAATGGTCCTTTGGTTGTGATGATCAATAGATTCTCAGCTTCTGCCTCGGAGATTTTCGCTGCAGCGATTCAAGATTACAAACGAGGTATTGTGGTAGGTGAGCAATCCTATGGAAAAGGAACGGTGCAATCTGTGGTGGATTTGGATAATTACATCGGTGATGGCAAGGAGCCAGCGGGTCAATTGAAAATTACCTTGGAGAAATTCTACCGAATTAATGGTAGCTCGACGCAGCATAAGGGTGTTAGTCCTGATTTTGCGTTGCCATCCGCATTCTCTGCCGAGGAGTTTGGTGAAAGTTCACAGCCAAGTGCTTTGCCTTGGGATATGATTCCGTCTACGACGTATCAGCCTACGAATCACGTAATAGCACCTGCATTAGCCAAATTGCAAGCGGCATTTACAACACGTCTAAAAACGAAACCTGATTTGATCAAGTTACGTGCCGATTTTGACCGTTGGAAAAAAATCAAAGAAACGAATTCTATTTCATTGAACATGGAAAAGCGGAAGAAGGAATTGGATGAGCAGAAGAAAAAGCCAGATGAGTCACAGGCGGTGATGGACGCCTTAGGTGGTGGTGCGGAAGAAACGGCTGCCGAAAAGGATAAGAAAGATAAGTCGGCAGATAAACATGCTAAAGACGCATATTTAAAAGAAACCCAACAAATCCTTGCGGATTGGTTGGCCTTACAGCCTAAATAGATATGTTGGATCTGGCCAACTTGCTAGCTTTGTCGAAGCCGGTTGTCTTGGAAACGGGGCACTGGATACAGTCGATGGTGAATGACATCGGGCAGGAGGACATACAATATAAGGGAACGAATGATTTAGTGTCTTTTGTGGACCAGTCGGCTGAAAAACGGCTAAAAGAGGGCTTGGGAAAGATTTTTCCGGAAGCTGGATTTGTT
Organism: Aquirufa avitistagni; assembly: GCF_042715545.1. Classification (NCBI taxonomy): domain Bacteria; kingdom Pseudomonadati; phylum Bacteroidota; class Cytophagia; order Cytophagales; family Flectobacillaceae; genus Aquirufa; species Aquirufa avitistagni. The sequence goes on from NZ_JBBKXZ010000001.1 coordinate 472,676, forward strand.
GCTGAAGAATCGGCCTCAGATTATAGCGAGGTGGGAGATGGCTATTATTGGGTGATTGACCCACTAGATGGTACCACGAATTTTTTACATCGCTTGCCCATTTACGCGGTTTCGGTGGGTTTGATTTACAATAAGCAGCCGATTTTAGGCTTAATTTATGAGCCTAACCGAGATGAATTATTTTATGCGGCGAAAGGAACTGGGGCTTTTTTGAATGATCGCCCGATTCGCGTTTCAGATCAAAATCAGGTAGGTCGTAGTTTATTGGCCACAGGTTTTCCGTATTATGATTTTTCTTATCAGGATCAATATTTAGCTTTGTTAAAGGAACTGATGCAGAAAAGTCATGGTTTACGTCGGATGGGTGCTGCGGCAATCGATTTGGCATATACGGCCTGCGGACGTTTTGAAGGTTTTTTCGAGGCGAATTTGAAACCTTGGGATGTGGCAGCAGGGAAGATTATTATAGAAGAGGCGGGAGGTAAAGTGACGAATTTTTCGGGAGGGAATGAGGTGATTTTTGAGGGGGAGATTATTGGGGCTGGGCCTATATTTGATGAATTTTTACACATACTGCAATCGAAATGGAAACCCTAGTTATTGCGTTGATATTTATTGGAGCATTGGGATTTTTAGGCCGCATGGTCTATCAACAGTTTTGGGGTAAGTCGGCCGGCCAGTGCGCCAAAGGCTGTGGGACGTGTGCAGCGTTGCCAACAGAGAATAAATGAAAGAAAAAGAGATTGGCAAGATTGTTGACTGGCAAATTATCCGCCGCATCTACGGCTTTATTCAGCCGTATAAATTTCGCTTTTGGTTTTTAGTCGTATTGATTTTAGGGACAGCGGGTGTTTCACCGGTGATTCCGCTGATGATTCGATTTACATTAGATAATTATGTGAGTCTGGGTCACATGGCTGAGTTGATGCAGCAATTTATGCTGATGATTCTTGTGCTGTTGGTACAAACCTCCTTGCAATTTTCCACCAGTTATTTAGCAGGTTTTTTAGGTCAAACGGTTATCCGAGATATTCGGGTACAGTTATATGCCAAAATCGTGCATTTGCGTTTAGCGTTTTTTGACGCCACCCCGATCGGCCGATTGGTGACTCGGACGGTTTCAGATATCGAGACGTTGAACGACGTGTTTTCGGAGGGATTAGCTTCGATTGCGGGGGATTTATTGCAGTTGTTCCTGATTATTGGGGTAATGTTTTATACGGATTGGCGATTGACTTGTGTGATTTTGGCAACCGTTCCGTTTATGTTTTTCTCGACCTATGTCTTTAAGGAATACATCAAAAAATCGTTTAATGAGGTTCGTTTGGCGGTAGCTAATTTGAATTCCTTTGTGCAGGAACATATATCGGGTATGATGATTGTGCAGTTGTTTCATGCAGAAAAGCGGGAGCTGGCTAAATTCAATATCATCAACCAAGCGCATCGTGATGCGAACATTAAGGGGATTTTAGCTTATTCAGTTTATTTTCCCGTGGCGGATGTGATCTCTGCGGTGGGTTCAGGTTTTGTGGTTTGGATGGCGTCTACTTACATTTTGCGTGAGGAAATTACGGTGGGGACCTTGACGGCGTTCATTATGTTTATCAATTTGTTTTTCCGCCCGATACGTATGTTGGCAGATCGCTTTAATACGTTACAGATGGGAATTGTATCCACAGAGCGGATTTTAACGTTATTGGATTCGACCGATTACATTCAAAATAATGGGGCCATTTTGGCGGATCATTTAAAAGGCAAAATTCAATTTAAGCAGGTGAGTTTTGCTTATCAAGAGCCGGAGTGGGTGGTTAAAAATGTAAGTTTTGAGGTTCCAGCCGGTAAGACCATGGCGATTGTGGGAGCAACTGGTGCCGGAAAATCGTCTATTATTGGCTTATTGGCCCGGATGTATGATTGCCAGGATGGTGTTATTCAGATTGACGGGGTTGCCTTGCCTGATTATGAGATTGAAAGTTTGCGTGAGAATATCGCAGTCGTATTGCAGGATGTGTTTTTGTTCAGTTCGTCGATTGCTTACAATATTCATTTGGGTGACGAAAGTATTACGCAGGAGAAGATGGAAGAAGCGGCAAAAGCAGTGGGTGTACATGATTTTATCATGACCTTGCCGGGTGGCTATGCGTATGAAGTGATGGAGCGTGGGGCGACTTTGAGTGTGGGGCAGCGCCAATTGATTTCGTTTGTGCGGGCAATGGTCCGCAATCCGAAGATCATTGTTTTGGATGAGGCGACTTCTTCGGTGGATTCGGAGTCGGAGGTGATGATCCAACAAGCCATTGCGACCTTAATGAAGGGTAGGACGGCCGTGGTGATTGCGCATCGATTGTCGACTATCCGGAATGCGGATCAGATATTGGTGATGGATAAAGGGGAAATAAAGGAGCGGGGAAATCATGATGAATTATTGAAACAAGGAGGCTTGTATGCGACGTTGTATCATTTACAATTTAGTCGTAATTAATCCTTATCTTTGCGCGCTTATGAAGTTGAAAAAATATTTATTGATTGGTTTTATCGCGGTGATCGGGTTGAGTTCATGCGGTAAGTTTGAGAAATTCAGAAAGAGTGCCAGCGTGCCGGTTAAATATAAGGCTGCGATGGATTACTACAAGAAGAAGGAGTTTGATAAGGCAGGAATTTTGTTTGATGAAATTTTGCCTGTGTTAAAGGGTGATTCAACCCAGGAAATGGCTACTTTTTATCAAGCGTACTGTGACTTCAATTTGGGCAATTATGCAGTTGCGAATACCCACTTCAAGAAATTTTCAGAGGTTTTCTCTCGGAGTGAATTCGCGGAAGAAGCGATTTATATGTCGGCATTTTCGTTATACAAAGACTCGCCCAACTTCAATTTAGACCAAACGGGTACCTTAGCGGCGATTAATGAGTTGCAGGGTTATTTGAATAATTTTCCAGAAACGAAGTACAAGGATGAATGTACGCAGATGATCAAGGATTTGCGAAAAAAGCTGGAGCAGAAGGCGTATGAGAAGGCGAAGTTGTATTACAAGACTTCTCCGTTTAATATTATGTCGTTAAAATCTTCGGTTATTGAGATTTCGAACTTCCAAAAGGATTTTCCAGATTCCGATTACAGCGAGGAGATTGCTTATTTAAAGGTAATTGCGCAGTTTGATTTGGCGGAGAGTACGATTGAGTCGCGCCAGCGGGAGCGATTTGGTGATGCGGCTAAATTCTATTTAGAGTTGATTGATAAATATCCCAATAGTGCCTATTTAAAGTTGTCGGAAAAAATGTACGACAAGAGTTTAAAAGAAGTGGCTCGATTAACGGCTTTGGAGGCAGAGCAGAAAGCTTTGCTGGAGAAAGAGCGTTCCAATACGTCTAAAGTGACGACGAGTCCACAGTAGTATTATTCGAAAAAATACCTTATTTTTGCAACCTTAATTTAAAATTAAAGAGATGTCTAAGAACCAAACAAATCCATCCATCATTACGCGTGATGTAGATAAAATTGCTATTAAGACGGGGAATACGTATGAGTCGATTTCGATTATTGGCCAACGTGCTCGTCAGATTTCAAGCAAAATGAAAGAGGAATTGTCTGGCAAATTGTCGGAATTTGCTTCTTCTGTTGATAATTTGGAAGAGATTTTCGAAAACCGCGAGCAGATCGAAATTTCAAAATATTATGAGCGTATGCCGAAACCAAGCGCTTTAGCGATTGACGAGTTTTTAGGCGACAAAATTGATTACCGAGCACGCGAGGAAGCAACAGACGAAAACTAATTTTTCTTCGTTTGATTTCAATATGAAATCTTTTCGCGCTCTTCTAGTAAGTATTTTATGCTTGAGTTCTTGGGTGCTTAGCGCCCAAGAACTACAAGTTTCTGTTACCATCAATACCGAGCAAATTCAGCTCGACCAACAACGCGGCACATCTCAAATTTACACGGAGCTACAGCGTACCATCCAAGAATTTTTATCGAGTAGACGCTGGTCAAATGACATTTTTTCCTCTGAGGAAAAGATTAAGGTCAATCTTAATTTATTATTGACCAAAGCGAGTTCACAAGGAGACTTCGAAGCAAATGCTCGTTTGCAAGTATTGCGACCTGTTTTTGGTACGTCGTATGAGACGGTGATTTTGAATGTCATCGACAAGAATTTTAATTTCAAATACCTGACGGGAACGCCGATTACCTATAACGATAATAGTTATATGGATAATTTTAGTTCGATGTTGGCCTATTACGCGAATCTATCCCTAGCGTATCATTACGATTCGATGGGTTTACGTGGCGGTGATTTTTTTGTTCAGAAGTTGACGAATCTAACCAACCTCGCCCAAAACTCAGGTTCTGGCTGGGGAACCATGAATGATATACGATCGCGGGTTGCGATTGCGGAGGGTTTACTGAACCAACAAATGCAAGGCTTGCGTGAGGTTTATTATACTTACCACCGCTTGCATTTAGATACGTTTAAGGATAAGCCCGATGAGGCGCGGAAAGGGATTTTAGAGTTGCTGATGCAGATTCGTCAGATTAATCAAGTTCGCCCTGGTGCTGCGTCCATTCGCGTGTTTTTCGATTCCAAATCGGATGAGATTTATTCCATTATGGATGAGGCTACGCCTTCGGAGCGCCAACAGGCCTTTGCGTATTTGAGTTTATTGGATCCGATTCGTACGGAAATGTATCGGAAACTGATTCGATAGAATATCAGTTTTTTCTTCCCCAAAGTGCTTTTTCCCCCTTACCTTTGGCAATCCTCCAAGGTTTGCCAAAGGTAGGTGACGTGGGGTTTATTTGATCTCGAAAATCATGACCGTTTCGGTCTTATCACTTACCTTAAATCGGTTATCAATCCGCTGCCCTACGATCCAAGCCACCGAACCTTTACTGACTAATAAATTGGTCGTCTTCTTCAAATTCACCGGAACCTTTTTGTCCGTCAAAAAATCAGAAATCAATTTTTTGCTATTCATCCCAAGAGGGCAGAACCAATCACCTTCTTGTGCTTTTCGAATCTCCAACGGAAATGTTAGGCTATCTGCATCTAAACAAGCAATGTTCGGGTCAGTGGGCACTTTGAAATCAGGTGTTTTTTCCTCCACATAAATGTGAAGCATCTGATTGCCAACCTGGATATCTTCATCCTCTTCTTGTATGAGAATTGGCTTGAACTCGGATTGATCTTTAGGTGAAATCACCCATTGCGCCCGATCGATATTCAAGGTATATAAAGGTGATTCGAATATCTTGCCCACTTTGTCGGCAGGATGCTGGATGATCTGTTCAATTTGATCCGGATGAAAATGTAAGCCTTGCAACCAGCGTTGCTGCATCACTTTTTCTTTGGAAGATAATTCAGCCAGTTTGACGAATTGATTATTCGAAGTGTCTGTGGTGCAATTAGCTAATTTCCAGGCGTTAAATTCATCCGATATCCAATCTTCTACTGCACGTATCCGCGCACTTGTTTGCGCTAATGTTTGGTCGAACACCGGATTCATTTCCTGAAACTTGGGAACGATTTCATGGCGAATGAAATTCCGCTGATACTTCGTTGACTCGTTGGACGAATCCTCCCGCCAAGCCATCCGATTCTCGACCACCAAATCATAGATTTGCTCTTGTGTGGCAAACGCCAACGGCCGAATCACGTACCCATGTTTAAGGGGTATGCCATGAAAACCGGCCAATCCGCTCCCGCGCGTTAAATTTATAAGCACTGTTTCCGCGCTATCCATCAGATGGTGTGCCGTGGCAATGTAGGCGTAGCCTTCCTGTTGTCTAATTTCTTCGAACCAATTATAACGCAATAAACGCGCAGCCATTTGGGTTGAAATCTTTTCTTTTTCAGCGAAAGCCTTGGTGTCAAATACGATGGAATGATACGGGACTTTGAGGGTTTTGGCGAATTTTTTGACGAACACCTCATCTGCGATTGACTCTTCGCCGCGCAAGCTGAAATTCACGTGCGCGATGCCAAAATTAAATTTGGCCTGCGCAAATAATTTAGCCAAAACCATGGAGTCAATCCCGCCACTTACGGCCACTAGGATTTTATCTTCCGGTGTAAATAAATTCTCTTTTTGGATAAATTGGATGAAATCTTCCAGCATAAAATTGGTAAATTGCGCGTTCAAACTTTACTATGCAGCAAAGATACCGAATATTCCTGCTTTTCTTGTTGATGTTCCCTGCAATCCTGCAGGCGCAAAGTCAATTGGAAGTCATTCGGGCAGATAGTTTGAACGGGATCCAACAAGACTTAATCATGCGCAAAACGTTGATTGGACACGTCCAATTACGTCAAGGAACGACCTTAGTGAGTTGCGATCAGGCAGTTTTGAATAGTAGCACGAACAATGTTGAGGCGTATGGGCATGTTAAAATCATACAGGCGGACACGGTGACTATCAATGGGGATACGGCGATTTATAATGGCGATAGCCGACAGGCCTTTATCACTGGGCGTGTGAAGTTGGACGATCACACCATCATTTTAACGACCAATAAACTAGATTATGACCTCAATTCCCGCATGGCGATTTACCATACAGGAGCGAAGATTGTTGATAAAAAATCGACATTGACGAGTCGCGAAGGCTTCTATAATACGGTCACCAAAAACTTTCTTTTCAAGGAGAAAGTGAAGGTTGTTGACAAAGATGGCAGCGCCGTTCGGGCAGATTCCTTGCGTTATAACACCGCTTCCAAAGAGGCCTATTTCATTTGTCCTACGGAGATCATTACCAAAAAAGATACGGTTTTGACGACAGCCGGTTTTTACAATACGCAAACCAAAGTTTCCAATTTTACTGGTCGGTCTACTGCCCGTACCGCCGAATATATCTTGTCGGCAGACACCCTTTTCTATGACAGCCCAACCCAGATCGGGGTGGCACGCGGAAAAGTGGAGTTTTTGAGCCAAAAGGAAAAAGTGATTTTAACGGGAGATCATGGGCGCTACGCGGGGAAAACGGGTGTGACTCGTGTGTATGGCCACGCGCTGATGAAAAATATATTGGAGAAGGATACTTTATATCTAACGGCGGACACTTTGGTTTCTGTCAGCATCGAGAAAGATTCGATTCGGAAGTTGTTTGCATATAAAAATGTGCTCATATATAAATCGGACCTTTCGGGGAAATGTGATTCGCTTGGCTACGATGTGAAGGATTCGACCATTCATTTTTACCAAAAACCAATTCTCTGGGCTAATGGCTCGCAGATGCAAGCCGATTCGATGTCCTTGTTTATGACGAATCAAAAGCTGCGCGAGATGCGTTTAAGAGGTCATTCGTTTATCATTACAAAAGATTCCGTGGCGCATTACAATCAAATCAAAGGCCGGAAAGTCTGGGTACATTTTGCAGATGACTCCAAACTGAAGCGCGTGCAGGTAGATGGAAATGGGGAAAGTGTCTATTATGTGATGGATGATAAACAAGTCACCACAGGATTGAATCGAGTCGAATGCAGCCGAATGAACATATTTTTTGATGATAATAAAGTCAAACGGATTGCTTTTATCACAAAGCCTGAAGCCAAATTTGCTCCGCCGAAAGAGTGGAAGGAAGAACTGGAATATCTCGATGGGTTCAACTGGCGTGCCAAGGAGATTATTACCTTGCCGATGGTCTTGGATCGGGTTCGCTATGTTAAAAAACCTTAAAATTCGGCCATTTGTCCTTGTAATTGGCTGTTTGGCCATTTCTTAGTTTGACTTGCAATAAAGTATCCCTATTTTCGTTTAAGAAATTCAACGATGAACAAACGCTTTTTACTTTTGGGATTATTGGTGCTAGGTCTGTTGACCGCAGCGAAGCCCGCACAGGCGCAAGTGTCTAAGTCAGGTGAGAATTATTTGTTTGTGAATGATCGCGTACAAGTTTCTCATTTATATCCCAACCCGGCCGTTGATTATGCAGAAATTGATTTTCAAATCAATGCGGGTGTGCAAGATGTTAAGCTTACTTTCTACAACATTTTAGGCCAAGAAATAAAAGAAATTACGTTAGAGCGCGATCAGCGTTCCGCACGAATCCCGATGCGTGATTTCAATAACGGTATGTATATGTACCAATTGACGATTGATGGTCGATCCGTCGCCACCAAGAAACTCATCGTTCGTAAGGGAATGTAATAAAAAATCCCTGGTCTTTCGGCCAGGGATTTTTTATTGGACGTTGGACGTCAGACATTGGACATTAGACCTGACAATTTTTCTAACATCCAAAGTCTAACGTCCAAAGTCTGACGTCTAGCGTCTAATTTCAAGCGTCTAACGTCCAACGTCTAACGTCTAGCGTCTAGACTATTGCTTGGCGATCGTGCGCTTAATAAACGCCGTCAAATCAGCACCCGTCAATAAATTCTGCGACAAGAGCGCCAAATCCGAGATTTGCTTCGCTAACGCTTTTTGCTCATCCTCCGAAGTAAGCTCAGCTAATTTGCTGATCAACGGGTGATTCGCATTGACCGTAATGTTGTAGGTCGTAGGCATCGCACCAAACATGCTCATACCTCCACCACCACCATTCTTCGACATTTCACTCATGCGGCGCATGAACTCATTTTGCGTCACAATTGCAGGTAATTCATCCGGCGACATCGCTTCCACCGAAACAACTTTTTGCTTGTCATTCAAGGTCTCTTCGAATACTTTTTTAACCGATTCTTTCTGCGTCTCGCTCAAAATCGCCTCTAGATTAATACCTGTGTCGATCAACTTTTCAATGCGATCCGCATCTACGCGTTTCCATTGTGTTTTTTCTAATTTGGCCTCCATCGCTTGAATGAAGTGACTGTCGATCAACGAATCTAGACGGATCACGGAATAGCCTTTTTGTGTGGCGGATTGAATAAAGGCATCTTGTTGTTGCTCATCCGTGGTATATAAATACACTTTGTTGCCGTCTTTGTCGGTCTGCGCCGCTTGTACCTCCTCTGCATATTCATCTAGCGTGAAATATTTGCCAGCGGTATCTTGCACCAAACAGAAATCTTTGGCTTTCTCCATGAATTTCTCGTCCGAAATCATACCGTATTTGATAAATAGGCCAATGTTGGCAAATTTCTCCTCAAACGCCGCGCGATCTGCCTTGAATAATTCGGCCAATTTATCTGCTACTTTCTTCGTGATGTACGAGTTGATTTTCTTTACATTCGAATCCGCCTGCAAGAATGAGCGCGATACGTTTAGTGGAATATCTGGGGAGTCGATGACCCCATGCAACAACATCAAGAATTCAGGGACGATGTCTTTGACTTCGTCGGTGATGAATACTTGCCGACTGTACAACTGGATCTTTTCCCGCTGCAATTGCATCTCGTTCTTCACTTTCGGGAAGTACAAAATACCGGTTAAGTTGAATGGGTAGTCCACATTCAAGTGAATCCAAAACAAAGGTTTCTCTTGCATCGGGTACAATTCATCATAGAATTGTAAGTAATCCTCATCCGTTAAATCGGATGGTGATTTCGTCCAAATCGGACTTGGGTTATTGATGATTTTCTCTTGAAACTCAATCGGCATCGGTAAGAATTTACCATACTTTTCTAAGATTGATTTCAATCGATATTCTTCTAAAAACTCCTCTGAATCTTCCGCAATGTGCAAAATGATGTCCGTTCCGCGTGTCTTCTTTTTCGCTGATGCAATGGAATATTCGGTCGAACCGTCGCAAATCCAACGCGCCGCCTCAGAACCATCTTGGTAGGATTTAGAAATGATTTCAACTTCTTTGGCAACCATAAAGGCAGAATAGAATCCTAAGCCAAAATGACCGATGATACCTTTGTCATCTCCCTGATCTTTGTATTTCTCCACAAATTCAGTGGCGCCAGAGAAGGCAATTTGATTGATGTATTTCTTAATTTCTTCGGCCGTCATACCAATTCCATTATCTGAAATGGTGATTGTCTTTTTGTCTTTGTCGAAGCTTACCTGAACTTTTAACTCACCCAATTCGCCGTTGAATTCACCAATAGAACTCAAGCGTTTGATTTTTTGGGTGGCGTCTACCGCATTGGATACCAACTCACGAAGGAAAATCTCGTGGTCCGAATAGAGAAATTTTTTGATGATGGGAAAAATATTCTCGGTGTGAATGGAGATGTTACCTGTTTCTTTCATGTTTAATTGAGATTAAAAATCATAAATTTGAATTCCTAGTTATCAAATGATATTCCAAGCCAAACGGAAATGTCATATTGTCAGATTTTATGAAAAAAGTTATTTTCCTCGTGTTGATGGTGCAGGTGGCGTTAGGCCAACAAGAATCCCTTCGGATGGTGTATCCATTTATTCCCCTTGGGATTAATCCTGCGGAAGCCGGACTACGGGGTGTGGCTTCTATAACCGGTATTTATCGCAAAAAACCGCTGTTCCAACAAAATTTGGGGGGATCTTCCCAACAGTATTTCAGTTTTGACATGCCCATCGCACAAGGAAAAGGCGGGATTGGGTTTTTGGCCTATAATACGGACCAATCCTATTTGTTGCCACAAGGCGGACTAGCGGCCAACTTGGGCTTGTCGGCCGTCGGATCTTACGCCATGGAGTGGGGAAGGGGAAATACCCTGCGTTTTGGAGGACAAGTAGGGATAGATCAATATCCCATTTTGGATAAAACAGGTACTGCCGTCCTGCGCAGCAGCTTTGGACTGGGGCTGATATATACCCATGATCAATTGGTGGTAGGTATTAGCAAACCCACCCGCGAGGCTCCCACTTATGTACGGGCGACCTATACCATGAATTTAGATAATTCCTTTACGACCAAATTCGGTTCGCTGGTACGCCTCGGATCGGGTGACCTCAAAGTCGATGCACACGCCACGGTATGGTACCATGAAAAAGTGGGTGCGGGTCTGTGGTATCAAGGAACAGGATCGGAATTCGGCGATGCGGCGTTACTGCTGAGTGCTGAAGTTGCTCTCGGACGAAATTTTCGCGTGGGCTATGCCTATGATTTACTAGGAAAACAAGTAGCCTTGACCACGCCCATGAGCTCCGGAGTAGCCTCCGGTTTTCATCAAATCTTTATACGCTATGAGATCGATACCGGTAATGGTAAAATTGCCGAGTTTAGACCATGAGTAATTGTAGGAATATTTTGACTTTGGTGAGATAAAGTTGGAATAATTAAAGATTTTTTTTCAACACGTTCAAATAGGATTTTTTCGAAAGAAATTTGTGCCTTTATAAGGTAAAAAACCCCAATTTTTTGGGAATAATTAAAAAAGAGTATAGTAAATTGCGAAGATTTTTTCGGACAGAAATAATTACGCTAAACCAAAACATCAACGTTTGAAACTTTTTCTAGTTCTCGGCTAGAATTTTACATTATGGATCCATTTTCCTACGTAGCGAATGCAGATACACAGGTCATTGCCGACTTGTATGAAGCTTACAAACAAGACCCCAATTCCGTAGACAGCTCTTGGAGAGATTTCTTTAAGGGATTCGATTTTTCACAAACCTGGTTAGGTGAAGGTGCGCCTGCCGGTGCTGGTTCAGCAGATTCTTCCCATGTGCAAAAAGAGATGGCCGTGATTTCATTAATCAAGGCATTCCGTTCACGTGGGCACTTATTATCCAAAACGAATCCGGTGCGCGAGCGCAAGGATCGTCAGCCTCGTTTGGCATTAACTGATTACGCTCTTTCCGATGCGGATTTAGATACCGTTTTTCAGGCAGGTACGTTCTTGGCAATTGGGCCAGCGACGTTGCGTCAAATTCAAGACGCCCTACATAAGATCTATGCTGGTACGATCGGGTTTGAATATTCCTATATCCGTGAGGTAGCGACGAAAGAATGGTTGCGCAACAAGATTGAAAAGGAAGCTTTGGCATTCAATCCTTCCATTGAAAAGAAAAAACATATCCTGGAGAAATTAAACGAAGCAGTCGTTTTCGAGAATTTCTTAGGAACAAAATATTTAGGCCAAAAGCGCTTCGGACTGGAAGGTGGTGAATCTACGATCCCAGGTTTGGATGCGATTATTAATACCTCGGCCGACTTAGGGGTGAAGGAAGCCATGATTGGTATGGCGCACCGCGGTCGTTTGAACGTGTTGGCCAACATTATGCACAAATCGTACGAATCGATCTTTGATGGTTTCGAAGGAAATGTGCCTGATGAAATTCATGGGGATGGCGACGTAAAATACCACTTGGGGTATTCTTCGAAGCATATTTCACCAAACGGTAGCGAAATTTCATTGAAATTAGCGCCTAATCCATCGCACTTAGAAGCGGTAAATCCATTAGTAGAAGGTTTCTGTCGCGCGAGTGCGGATGCCCATTATCATGGTGATTATTCGAAAGTGATGCCGATTTTGATTCACGGAGATGCAGCGGTTGCCGGACAAGGTATCGTGTACGAAGTGACGCAAATGGCGAAATTGAAAGGCTATTCAACGGGTGGAACGATCCACTTTGTGATCAATAACCAAGTAGGATTTACAACCGATTTTGAAGATGCACGTTCTGCGATTTATTGCACGGATGTAGCGAAGATTATCGACGCACCCGTATTCCACGTGAATGGAGATGATCCAGAAGCGGTGGTTTTCGTGTCGCGTATCGCTGCTGAATTCCGTCAGGAGTTTGGCCGTGATGTTTTCGTGGACATGGTTTGTTACCGTCGGAATGGTCACAATGAGTCCGATGAGCCGCGTTTCACGCAGCCTACGTTGTATGCCAACATCACCAATCACCCCAATCCACGCGAAATTTACATTCAGAAATTAATCAAGCAGGGTGAAATTGAGGCGAAATTAGCGGAGCAAATGGATGCTGAATTCAAGGCAGAGCTACAAGCGCGCTTGGATTTAGTTAAACAAAAAGTTCGCCCTCCTTATATTCCTTTGAAATTAGATAATGCGTGGTCGGCATTGCGTTACTCAACCGAAAAAGACTTCGAAAAATCGCCTAAAACAGCCATTTCTCAAGCGGTAGTAGACCAAGTAGCCAAAGCGATCACGACGTTGCCAAAAGGTTTTGTGGCCTTGAAGCAAATTGAAAAGGTCATTGCTGATCGTAAAGTATACTTCGAAAAGGGTGAATTAAACTGGGCCACAGCTGAGTTATTAGCTTATGGTTCTTTATTAGTGGAAGGCAAAGCGGTTCGCTTGTCGGGACAAGATGTCCAACGGGGTACGTTCTCACACCGCCATGCGGTATTGCACGATGCCAATACAAATGAAAATTACAGTTCGTTAAATCATATTTCGGATAAGCAGGAGCAAGCACAAATCTATAACTCATTATTGTCGGAATACGGCGTATTAGGTTATGAGTTTGGTTATGCGTTAGCGAATCCTAATTCCTTAGTAATCTGGGAAGCGCAGTTTGGTGATTTTGCCAATGGGGCTCAAACCATGATCGATCAGTTTGTTTCGTCTCATGAATCGAAGTGGGGGACACAAAATGGTTTGGTGATGTTATTGCCACACGGCTACGAAGGTCAAGGACCGGAGCACTCGAATGCACGTCCTGAGCGTTTCTTGCAATTAGCAGCTGAGAATAATATGGTGATTGCGAATTTGACAACACCAGCCAATATATTCCATGCGTTGCGCCGCCAATTAACTTGGGAGTTCCGCAAGCCACTCGTGGTGATGTCACCGAAGTCAATTTTCCGTCATCCGAAAGTCGTTTCGAAATTGGATGCCTTTACGAAAGGTTCATTCCAAGAGGTGATTGGAGATGACTACGCAGATAAAGCGAAAGTGAAACGCGTGTTGATCTGTTCAGGTAAAGTATATTTTGACTTATTGGATCGTCAAGAAAAAGATAAGCGTAAGGATGTGGCGATTATCCGTTTGGAGCAATTGCATCCATTCCCAACGAAACAAGTAGAAGCGGAATTGGCGAAATACAAATCGGCAGAAATTTTCTACGTGCAAGAAGAACCGGAAAACATGGGCTATTGGTCGTATGTGATTCGTGAGTTTGGTTGGTCACGTTTTGCCAAATTAGTCGCACGTAAGAAATCGGCCTCACCGGCGACAGGATTCTTGAAGGTGCATGGAGAGGAGCAGGCAGCATTGATAAACAGAGCATTTGAATAATCGAATATTATGGCTATAGAAATGAAAGTGCCCGCGGTGGGCGAGTCAATCACGGAAGTAACGGTTGCCACTTGGAACAAAAAAGAAGGCGATCACGTGAAATTGGATGAGGTGTTGTGCGAACTAGAGTCGGACAAAGCCACATTTGAATTGCCAGCTGAGGCTGAAGGTATTTTGCACATTGTGGCAAAAGAAGGCGATGTGTTGCCGATCGGTGCAGTGATTTGCACGATTGAGGCAGGCGGTGCGACAGCATCGGTTACCGTAGCAGACGCCGCTCCCGCAGCAGTGGTAGCTCCTGCACCCGCAGCAGCTCCGGCTCCAGCTCCAGCAGCAGGGCCAACGACCGTATTGGAAGTTAAAGTTCCCGCAGTAGGAGAGTCGATTTCAGAAGTAACCGTTTCAGTTTGGAATAAGAAAACAGGGGATGTTGTTTCATTAGATGAAGTTCTTTGCGAATTAGAGTCGGACAAAGCGACCTTCGAATTGCCAGCTGAATCAGCCGGTGTGTTAGAGGTGATTGCGCAGCCAGGTTCTGTTGTTCCGATTGGAGGCTTGTTGGCGAAAATCACCGTAGGTGGTTCCGTAGCAGCAGCACCAGCGGCGGCTCCAGCTCCAGCAGCAGCGGCTCCAGCAGCAGTAGCTTCTTCAGATGCAACGTATGCAGCAGGTCATCCATCTCCAGCAGCAGCAAAAATATTAGATGAAAAAGGAATTGCGGCAGCTTCGGTTGCGGGTTCAGGTGTGGGTGGACGTATCACGAAAGAAGATGCCGTAGCAGCTTCGAAACCAGCGGCGGCTGCACCGGCAGCTCCGGCTGCTGCACCAGCGGTAGCACAAGGCGGAACGCGTCGTGAGAAAATGAGTTCATTGCGTAAAACAGTTGCCCGTCGTTTGGTAGCTGTGAAAAATGAGACGGCCATGTTGACAACCTTCAACGAGGTAGACATGAAGCCGGTCATGGATTTACGTGGAAAATACAAAGATAAATTCAAGGAGAAACATGGCGTGGGATTAGGCTTTATGTCCTTCTTCACGAAAGCGGTTTGCGTGGCCTTGAAGGAATATCCTTCGGTGAATGCGAAGATCGATGGCGATGAAATCGTGTTCCACGATTATTGCGATATTTCGATTGCGGTTTCTGCACCAAAAGGATTAGTTGTTCCGGTGATTCGCTCGGCAGAGAACTTGTCATTAGCGGGCATCGAATCTGAAGTGGTTCGTTTAGCGGGAAAAGCACGTGAGAATAAATTGAGTTTGGAAGAAATGAGTGGCGGTACATTTACGATCACGAATGGTGGGGTATTTGGTTCGATGCTTTCTACGCCAATCATCAATGCGCCGCAAGTTGCGATCTTAGGTATGCACAATATTGTAGAGCGCGCAGTGGTTGTGGACGGTCAAATCGTTATTCGTCCGATCATGTATTTGGCATTATCGTATGATCACCGCATCATCGATGGCCGGGAGTCTGTGAGTTTCTTAGTTCGCTTGAAGCAACTATTGGAGGATCCAGCTCGTTTATTATTAGATATTTAATGACTAGAATAGGCCTTGCGGGGCCTATTCGCTTTCAATCGCCTTATGCAAGAATTTGATGTTGTCGTAATTGGTTCGGGTCCAGGAGGATATGTTTCGGCTATCCGTTCGGCCCAATTGGGTTTCAAAGTGGCCATCGTGGAGAAATATGCCGTGATGGGTGGAACGTGTTTGAACGTGGGATGTATACCTTCGAAAGCATTGTTGGACTCGTCTGAGCACTACCACAATGCGGTGCATACCTTCCAAGATCATGGAATTGATATTTCAAAACCAAAGGTCAATATGGACCAAATGATCAAGCGCAAAGCGGGTGTGGTTTCGAATTTGAATGCAGGTATTGCGTATTTGATGAAGAAAAACAAGATCACTACGTTTCATGGTTTGGGATCATTTGATTCAGCGAAAACAGTTAAAGTGACCAAAGAAGATGGTTCTTCGGAGGTGATTGCTGGAAAGAATATTGTGATTGCGACGGGTTCTAAGCCAACGATCCTTCCGTTCATTCCGGTGGATAAAGAGCGTATTATCACGTCGACCGAAGCCTTGAAAATGAAGGAAGTTCCGAAGCATTTAATCGTGATCGGAGCGGGGGTAATCGGCGCTGAATTAGGTTCTGTTTACGCACGTTTAGGATCAAAAGTTTCCTTTGTGGAATTTGCGGATAGCATGATTGCCACGATGGATAAGACGATGGGCAAGGAATTGCAAAAGTCGATTGCCAAATTAGGCGCTGATTTTTACTTGTCCCACAAAGTGACGGGTGCATCCGTGAAGGGGAAAGAAGTGACGGTGAAAGCACAAGATGCGTCGGGTAAGGAAGTCGAGATTAAAGGAGATTATTGCTTGGTATGTATTGGTCGCCGACCGTACACCGATGGTTTGAACTTAGCTGCGGCGGGTTTAACGGCCGATGAACGCGGACGGATCGCGGTAGATGAGCATACACTTCAAACATCGGTTCCGGGTATTTACGCGATTGGTGACGTGGTTCGTGGAGCGATGCTGGCTCATAAAGCAGAGGAAGAAGGAACTTTAGTTGCCGAAGTGATAGCAGGCCAAAAGCCACATATCAATTATAATTTAATTCCAGGCGTTGTCTACACCTGGCCAGAAGTGGCTTCGGTAGGGAAGACGGAACAAGAATTGAAAGCGGCAGGTATCGCTTACAAAGAAGGTTCATTCCCGTTCAAGGCTTTGGGTCGTTCAATTGCATCGGGCGATGTGGATGGTTTGGCGAAAGTTTTGGCAGATGCCACAACAGATGAAATCTTAGGTGTTCACATCATCGGCGCTCGTGCGGCGGATATCATCGCGGAAGCGGTGGTCGCGATGGAATACCGTGCTTCGGCAGAAGATGTGGCGCGTATGTCACACGCGCACCCGACGTATACAGAAGCTTTGAAAGAAGCTTGTCTGGCTGCGACGGCGAAGAGGTCGATACACAGTTAAGAGGTGAGAGGTAATAAGAGGTGAGAGGTAAGAGGTAAGAAGTAAGAGGTAATAAGAGGTGAGAATTAAGAGGTAAGAAGTAAGAGATTTTTTGAATTTAGATAGTGCTGGCTGCGGTTGGCACTATTTTTTTTGATTAGAATAAAGAAACCTCTCACCTCTTACCTCTCACCTCTTACCTCTTACCTCTTACCTCTACAGTCTACTCCACCGTCAAAGCCTCCAAATCTATCGTCTTCGCTCGTGCATAAAACCGCCACGAAAGCAAGACCGACGAGCAAACCAAACTAGCTGTTAGGCCCATCCAGATGCCCACAGCGCCTACGCCCTGGTAAATCCCGATGTAGTAGGAGAGTGGAATGCCGATGCCCCAATAAGAGAAAATGGTGATTCCGGTAGGGATGTTGACATCCTGAAGTCCACGCAATAAACCCAATGAAACCGCTTGAATACCGTCAAATAATTGAAAGATCGCGCCCCAAACGACAAGTGTTACTGCGATCGCAATTACCGAGGCTTCTTGGGTATAGCCACGTACTAAAATATCTTTACCAAAGAAAAAGACCAACGCGCATACGCCCATGAATACAATGGATAGCACCAATGCCGCGTTTCCCGAAGTGAAAATGCCTGGACGATTCCGCTCGCCGATGTCCGCGCCCACCAAAATTCCTCCCGCCGCCGCGATGCCGGTGGCCATCATGTAGGTCAACGACGCCATGTTGATGGCCACAATATGTGCCGCCTGCGCCGTCACGGAAATCCAGCCCATCATGACCACGGCCATACCAAAGGTTGCAATCTCAAAGAAACCCTGCATGCCGGATGGAATGCCGATTTTCAAGATCGTTTTTTCGAGGACATTGGCCTCTGCATGTACATGCTTTTTAGCTAGATACTTGCTGAAATCAGCGATTTTGAATACGTAAATGGCTAAAGAACTGACCATTAAGATGCGGGCCAACAACGTTGCAATCCCAGCCCCCAATAATCCCATCGCGGGAATCGGGCCAAGGCCATTAATGAAAATATGATTGAAGATGACGTTGAAAATCAGCGCACCCAATGTGATGTACATCGCCACCGAGGTTTTCTGTAAACCATCCGTAAAGCTTTTTAAGGCCGAAAATAAAAAGATTGGTATGACCGAAATGGCTATTAATGCTAAATAGGGAAGGGTTAAGGCTTTGTTGGCCGCCGTCTGCTGGAACAAATCATAATTCATGCCCGCCACGCCTATCAACACAATGGTAATCACCGCTAAGAAAACAGCCACACGGATATTGGCACGTAACAAATTCCCGCATTCCGTGAAATCACCTTCCGCCTCCGCTTTGGAAATCATGGGCGCGACAATCTGCATGCAGATTAAACCTACGATCGCTATGGTAAAGAAAATACTTCCCGCCATGCCGGAAGCACCTAGACTTTCAGCAGCGCCGGTTGACATTTGTCCTACCTGAATCGTATCGGCTAAACCCATGAGCATGACGCCGAGCTGGCCCACGACAATGGGAATGGCCAATTTGACCGTCTGCTTAATCTTCGCCTGAAACGCCATCTTAAATACGTACGATTTCCGCACCGATCGCATTTAAACGCGTATCGATGTTTTGGTAACCCCGGTCAATTTGCTCGATGTTATCGATGATGGAAGTGCCGTTTGCCGACATCGCCGCAATTAATAACGAAACGCCCGCACGAATATCCGGAGATGACATGCGAATGCCTTTCAAGGTTTGTTTGCGATCAAAGCCAACCACCGTGGCACGGTGTGGATCACACAGGATAATCTGCGCACCCATCTCAATCAAACGATCGACAAAGAATAAACGGGATTCAAACATTTTTTGGTGAATCAATACCGTTCCTTTCGCTTGGATAGCAGTTACTAAAATGATGGATAACAAGTCGGGCGTGAAGCCAGGCCATGGGTGATCGGAAATGGTCAACATCGATCCATCGATGAAGTTTTCCAATTCGTAATGTTCCTGTGATGGGATGAAAATATCATCACCACGGAATTCCATTTTGATACCTAATTTCTTGAATACCTCTGGAATGATGCCTAATTCTGGGATTTGGCAGTTTTTGATCGTGATTTCCGATTGCGTCATCACGGCCATGCCGATGAACGAACCAATCTCAATCATATCCGGTAGCATCGTATGCTCCGTTCCGTGAAGGACGTCTACGCCGTCGATCACCAACATGTTCGATCCGATGCCGGTGATTTTCGCACCCATCCGGTTCAACATCTTGCTCAATTGCTGTAAATACGGCTCACAAGCAGCGTTGTAAATGGTTGTTTTGCCTTTAGCTAATACGGCAGCCATCAAAATATTTGCTGTTCCTGTTACCGAAGCTTCGTCCAATAACATGTACGCACCTTGCAATTGCGATGCATCTACTTCGTAAATACCACCGTCTTCGGGGCTGTAATTGAATTTGGCACCTAATTTCATGAAGCCGAAAAAGTGGGTGTCTAAACGCCGACGTCCAATTTTATCTCCACCTGGGGAAGGAATACGTCCCTTTTTGAAGCGAGCTAAGGTTGGCCCTAATAACATCACCGAACCACGTAACGCAGCCGCTTTTTTCTTGTAGGTATCTGATTCTAGGTAGTCGATGTTCACCTGCGATGCATCGAATTCGATACTAGATTCAGACAAACGACGCATGCTCACGCCCATATCACCCAGTAAATCAATGAGTTGATTGACGTCGCGAATGTTTGGAATGTTGTGGATGGTGACAGGTTCAGCTGTTAAAACCACGGCACACAAAATTTGCAATGCTTCGTTTTTCGCTCCTTGCGGAGTGATTTCCCCTTTCATCCGGCGGCCACCGGTTACTTTAAATGATGCCATAGTGCTTACTTATTTTTACGGAAATTATTTCGGTTGTTGTTGTTATTTCTGAAGTTGTTGTTCTTCCGGAAGTTATTGTTCCGGTTGTTGTTATTGTTCGGATATTCCGGCGCGTTATAGGCATTGCGGGCGTTATTCGCGACTTTGGCATGGCCTAAGGTCTCTTGCGAAAGTTCATCTACGATGCTGCCCAATAGGTTTTCCGACATTTCTTTGATGTTCTGCCAAATAACCGAATCGTCCACCGAGTCTTTGTTCCACGTCACGTAGAAGCCTTTCATCAAACGCGCAATGTAGGCCACTAGAATTTTTTTGTCCTCTAATTTCTCCTCCGCGATGGCACGCAGAATTAACAATTCCACATTGCGGCCATAGTGTTTGAACTTCAAATGGTGCTGGTTATACGCGACCTTACGCGGCGCTTTTCCCACTGATTCTGGTGAAGGAGGAGGGAAGGGCCCTTGTACATCCAACGCGAAGTTGGACATGATATACAAATCATCCCATAACTTTTTCGAATAATCTTGTTGATTATCCTTCATGTTCGGGTGAATCTGTTTCATGAGCTCGACCATTATAAACGCATATTTCGTGCGTTGTTCACGGTCCTCGATCGTCATGATGTAGTTCACTAATTTTTGTACGCTTGATCCGTATTCTTTCATATACTAGCTAGAAAATGTAAGCCAAACCCAAAGGTGTGGAATGGCAATCAGCGCGAAAATAAATACAGCCCAAATGGCCATAACTAAAACGGCGCCTGCCGCGTAATCTTTTATCTTTTTCGCCAAAGGATTTTCTCCCGGCGACACTAAATCGGTTAATCTTTCTAAGGCCGTATTGATCAATTCCATGACCCAAACCCCGGCAATCGCTAAACTAATCCATACCCATTCCAGGGCAATGAAGTCTAGTTTGATGCCTACGAAAATGACTAGAATCGTTGAAATCAAGTGGATTTTGGCATTATTCTCCTGCTTGATGAGATCTACAATTCCATCGAAGGCATGCCCAATACTTTTGAATGCTTGTTTAAACATCTTAAAATTCAGCCGATTTAGGCGTACGTGGGAACGGAATCACGTCGCGAATGTTCGACATGCCCGTCACAAATAAAACTAAACGCTCGAAGCCTAAGCCGAAGCCAGCATGCGGCGCAGAGCCAAATTGGCGAGTTTCTAAATACCACCAAATCGATTCTTCCTCAATGCCCACATCCTTCGTGCGTTGCAATAATTTCGCGTAATCATCTTCCCGCTGTGATCCACCGATGATCTCCCCGATACCTGGGAATAATACGTCCATCGCACGCACGGTCTTGCCGTCTTCGTCCAATTTCATGTAGAATGCCTTGATGTCTTTCGGGTAATTGGTTAGGATAACAGGCTTTTTGAAGTGTTTTTCGACTAACCAGCGCTCGTGCTCCGACTGCAAGTCGATGCCCCATTCAACAGGGTACTGAAACTTACCTTGTTTGTGGGTTTTGGATTGCAAGAGGATGTTGATTGCTTCCGTGTAGGTTAAGCGTTCAAAATCATTTTCCGTCACAAAGCGTAACTTCTCCGTTAAGCTAAGTTCAGATTGCTCTTCTTTTTTCTTGTTTTTCTCTTCCTCTAGTAAACGTTTTTCGAGGAAGGCGATATCGTCTGCGCAGTGGTCTAGCGCGTATTTGATGCAGTATTTGGTGAAGTCCTCCGCCAAATTCATGTTATCTTCTAATTCATTAAAGGCCACTTCCGGTTCGATCATCCAGAACTCAGCCAAGTGACGCGTGGTGTTCGAGTTTTCC
Source organism: Aquirufa avitistagni (assembly GCF_042715545.1). Classification (NCBI taxonomy): domain Bacteria; kingdom Pseudomonadati; phylum Bacteroidota; class Cytophagia; order Cytophagales; family Flectobacillaceae; genus Aquirufa; species Aquirufa avitistagni. Next base: position 494,401 of record NZ_JBBKXZ010000001.1, read on the forward strand.
GCACGGAACGTAGGACCGAAGGTATACACCTTCGATAAGGCCATCGCTCCAAGCTCTCCTTCCAGCTGTCCCGAAACCGTCAAATTCGTCTCCTTACCAAAGAAATCTTCTTTGAAATCTACCTTGCCGTCTTCGGTCATCGGTGGATTCGTGGTAGGCAATGTCGTCACGCGGAACATCTCACCAGCGCCTTCTGCATCTGATCCCGTAATGATGGGTGTATGTAAATAGAAGAAACCTTTGTCATTGAAATACGAGTGCACGGCGAATGCTAAGGCATGTCGGACGCGTAAAATGGCCGAAAACGTGTTGGTACGCGGTCTTAAGTGCGCAATCTCACGCAAGAACTCGAGTGAATGTTTTTTCGGTTGTAAGGGATATTTCTCTGGGTCGGCGGTGCCGTATACCTGAATATCAGTTACTTGAATTTCAACGGATTGTCCTTGTCCTTGAGAGGGGATGAGGATTCCGGTGAGGGCGATGCAAGCGCCGGTGGTTACGAGGCGAAGGGTTTCTTCGGCTACGGTCCCGTCGGCAATAACACCTTGAATATTATGGATGGTTGATCCGTCGTTTAGGGCGACGAAGGCAACGTTGGAAGAAACGCGTTTGGTACGTACCCAACCTTTGGCGGTTATGGTTTGATTACTCGGGGATAATGAAAGTATTTCTTTAATTTGCATGCGATAGAATCTCGTAGTGCCGTTTATTTGGTCACAATAAGCCTCAAAAATACGCACAATTACCGAATTATTTCATTTATTTTTGTTTTTAAATACAGCGTTATATGCAGGGATTATCCATCAAGCTGTCGCAGCAGCAGAAACTTTCACCGCAGCAGATCCAGTTGATCAAGTTATTGCAAATTCCGACGGCGGAATTGGCGGCGCGTGTGGAGGAGGAATTGGAGCAAAATCCTGCATTAGAGGAGGGTGTGGATTCGGAGCGATTTGAGGAGGAGGGCGAACGGGAGACCGTGGAGGATTTGGAGCGGGAGGAATTGGAGATCGGGGATTATTTACAAGATGATTATGCGGGGTATAAGATGGCGGGGGATTCCTATGATCCGAATGAGGAGATCCGGGAGCGGCCGATGGCGACTGTGCCGAGTGCAGAGGAGTTTTTATTGATGCAGATAGGCTTTGTGGTGTCGGGTGAGCGGGAGCAGTTGATTGCCGAACAGATCATTGGGTCGTTGGAGGATGATGGGTATTTACGTCGGAACATTGAGAGTATCGTGAATGATTTAGCGTTTACGGTGGGCTTTGAAACCGATTATGCGGAGGTGGAAGCGGTGCTGATGAAGGTCCAACAATTAGATCCGGCGGGCATTGGGGCGCGTGATTTGCAGGAGTGTTTGTCTTTGCAGTTGCATCGTCATTCTGTAGGTGAGGAGGGAGCACATGCCTTAGCGATTCAGTTAATTGACACCTATTTCGATGATTTCTCCAAACGTCATTATGCTGCCTTGCAGCAAAAATTAGGCGTGGATGAAGCGGCCTTGAAACAAGCTATTGCAGTTATTACGCGTTTGAATCCCAAACCAGGTGGCACGGAGGCGGGTGAGGTGGCTCAATTTTTACAGCCGGATTTTATTGTGACGCAGGTAGATGGGAAGTTGGACATCAAATTAAATGGCAAAAACGCCCCTGAATTGCGGGTGAGCAAGTCGTTTCAGGAGATGTTGCAAACGTATGAGAAGGGGAATAAGCAGCAGAAAGATATTAAGGAAGCGGTGACGTTTATCAAACATAAGTTGGACGCCGCATCCTGGTTCATTCAGGCGATCCAACAGCGTCAAGGGACTTTGATGAAAACGATGGAAAGTATTGTGACGAAGCAGTATGATTTTTTCTTGACGGGGGATGATGCGCGTTTACGGCCGTTGAAGATGAAGGAGATTGCGGCGGATATTGCGATGGACATTTCGACGGTGTCGCGGGTGGTCTCGGCGAAGTCGGTGCAAAGCGATTTTGGGATGTTTCCTTTGAAGTATTTTTTCTCGGAGGGCATCACACACGAGTCGGGCGAGGATTTCTCTACCCGGGAGGTCAAGAATATTTTGCGGGAGATCATTGCGGGAGAGCCGCATGATGCGCCGTATTCGGATGAGGATTTGGAGGGGATCTTATCGGAGCGCGGTTTTATTGTGAAGCGTCGTACCGTGGCGAAGTACCGGGAGCAGTTGGGGATTGCGGTTGCGCGCTTGCGGAGGGAATTGTAAAAATTAAATAACCACTATACATGAAAACATTAGCTAACATTCACCCAGGAGAAATCTTGCGGGAGGATTTTTTAAGCCCGTTGGGTATCTCTGGCTATCGCCTGTCGAAGGAATTGTTTATTCCTCAATCACGTATTTCTGAAATTTTGAAGGGTAAGCGCCGTGTTACGGCAGATACAGCTTTGCGGCTTTCTGCCTTTTTCGGAAATTCTGCCAAATTTTGGTTGAACCTGCAGCAGGATTATGATTTAGAGGCCTTACTAAACGACTAAGACTATCATTCAAAAAATTAAAGGGTCAACCCTAGCGTTAGCTATCGTTGACCCTTGTTGTTTAATGATAGATGATGTCTACGCAATTATCAGCTGTTCGGGTGATGGTGGCGGAGATGGAATCTTTGTTTTTGGCATCCATAAAATTCTCGACCTCTTTGATGCAGTTGTAGGCAGAGCTTAATCCGCACACGTGGCATTTTCCATCGGTTACGGGATCTGGTTCAGCGTCAGTCTGCATTCCACTTGATTTCTTTTCGACGATTCCAATCAGGATGGAGTTATGGAATTTATTGTTGGGATCTTTGTCGATGGTCAGTATTGCCTCATATTCTTGTTGGGGATTATTTTTTTTCAATAAATCCAATGTATGTACGGCGCCGTCGATTTGATCAATGAATCGCCTTTCGAGTGGGGTGGAATTCAGGTATTCTTCTTTGGTGACGGATTTAAATACGGAGGAGTTTTCCGGATAGCTGGTTTTGGTTGCTAATGTTTTGTCCTTGGTACATGAGCTTAGCATGGCGGAAATGGTGATTGCGAAAAAGATGATTTTCGCCACTTGGTGATGTTGATTTTTCATGTGAGTTGGGTTAGGTTATAATCGCCTAACCTAGGAACAAATAATTGATATCCAACTCAAAAAACTGATAATTTGAACATGACACCTAGGGTATCTGTGCGGGCCCAGCTAGTAGCTATGTTTTTGCTAAGCTATTCCAAAGGAGGAATATTTGGGTGGGGGAATGTGACCATTTGGGCGAAGCGAAGTGCTTCATTCCAAGGCAAGTAGTGATTATTTTAATTTTTTTCGAGGGAAGACTTTTCAAATTACCAAAGAAATTCTACCTTTGCAGTCCCAACAAGGGAATGGTTGCGTAGCTCAACTGGATAGAGCATCTCACTACGGATGAGAAGGTTTGGGGTTCGAATCCCTACGCGACCACAGATTAAAATTAAAAACCCTCCTAATGTGAATTAGGAGGGTTTTTTGTTATTACAACATTTATAATTACTATTGACAAAAACGAGGACTGGGACTAAATCTAAAAATGCCTTTTTATCAAACAGGTCATTTTAAATAAATATCCATCACATGAAGATAACGCTCTAATAATTAATCGTTGTGTGTCATTTATGATTATAGTATTACTTGGTTGATAAGTAATTAAATCTTTGGATTATTTTCAATTCGTTTGGCTAACTCTTTTCCGATTTTCTCAACAACACCAATCACTAGTGCATTTCCCATAAAAAATGCTCGTTTAGTGTCAGTAATACCTTCCAGCTTAGTATGGTTCTTTGGAAACATGTTGAGCCTTTCTAATTCAATAGGCGTTAATCTTCTATATCTACCATCAGACTGTTTAATTACATGTTTAAATCTCGATGGGGACTTTCCCCCTTCACCAGTAATAATTGTTCTTGAAGCCTTATCTAATGGGTCAGGAAAAGCCATTTTTCCTTCACTATATCTATATGAAATATTATCTTTATTTGTTTTAAGCGTATTTTTCTTGCCTTTCAACTCAATCCATTTATCTATATTTTCTATAAAAAATTCTTCCCCTATTTCATTTTCATCAATAATTATATCTTGAAGTACAGTGGATTTTCCTTTAAATTCCTCTGGATAGGTTTTTAAAGTAAAGACCTTGCCATTCAACATTATTCCTGTGTTTTCAAATATTCGAATATTTTTTTCATTGAAATTTTTGTAAGATAATTCTTCCTCCGATGGTAAATTAAAGGGCCTGGTTGGAAATAATTCATTTGGTTTATTGACTGGAAAAGCTCTAGAGATTATGCCAGATGATGTAATCCAACCTTCTGGATAATTAAATGATGTTTCAATTTCATTATATATGTCCGTACCTTTAAAATAGGCTAAAATAAAAACACGTTTTCTTCTTTGAGGCATTCCATATTCTGCAGCATTAATTACCCTCCATTCTACTGCATATCCTAATGAATTTAAATTACTTAGAATTACAGCGAAGTCTCTCCCTTTATCGCGAGATGGAGAAATAAGTAAACGGTCAACATTTTCCAGAAAAATGTATTTTGGTTTATTTTTGCCTTTTCGTTCTAAAATTTCCCTAATATAAAACCATAACATTCCTTTTTTCCCCTCTAGTCCTTTCGAATTTCTTAGTGTAGTAGCTACAGAATAGTCTTGGCACGGAAAACCTCCAACAAGTAATTCATGATCAGGAATGGTATCAAAATTATTAGTAAGAACCTCAAATAAGTCTACATTGGAATGCTCACCTTTTTTGAATTTATTTTCATAGACCTCAGATGCATGTTGCTTTTTGGGAGTTGATGGTTCAAATTGATTACTCCAAATTACTTCAAAAATAGTATCAATTTTTTCAGTATATTCAGATGAAGCTGAATTGCCATTATATCCTTCCAATCCAATTCTAAATCCCCCTACACCTGCAAATAATTCAGCGACCTTAATTTTATTTTTCATTAATCAAAAATTGAAATATTTTTTATGCGTATTGCAAGATAAGGTATCAAGTATTTTAAAAATACTAATAAATAAAGTAATATCAAAAACAGAAGAATTACTAAAAAATAGAATTCTATAAACGTAATCTTTGAGTAGTTTAAATCAATTATTCCTATATTGAATAGTTGTTATATATAATGTAAATGAAAGGTTCTGATATTGAAATTCAAAAAGAGGTGCTTACAAATTATTTTAATAAGTACTTATTTAAGACCCAAAGCCAGTTAATAACTGAATTGGGTGTTTCTGTTAACGGTAGAATCCCTAAGAACATAAATAGTGTAATCATCAAACGAATAATTAATCAAGTTCCAAAAGATGTTTTAGGAAATTTTTTAATTAAATCTATCAGAATACAAAATAATATTCTGAAGGAAAGTTTGTCATTTAGTCAGATAAGTTATTGTGATATCTTAAAAGAAAATTGGGAGGATTCAAGTTTATATAAATCATTAAATAAGGAATTTTTATTCGCAATTTTTACTTCTGACAAAGATGATAAAGATGATTTGTTATTTAAAGAAATCATTTTTTGGAAAATGAGTAATGATGATTTAGAATATGCCAGTAGATTTTGGGAGCACACTAAAGAAGTAATCAAAACCGGAGACTATAGTAATTTTATTACTTTAAAAAATGATTTTATTTGTCATGTTAGAACTAAAGGGAGAAATAATCATGACGTATTAATTACACCACAAAACACTTTTCAACCTAAACGATGTTTTTGGTTGAATGCTAAATACATTTATAATCAATTATTTGACATATGAATATTTTCATAGTAAATCAAAATCCTGATTCAACTTATAATGATCAAGAGGGTAAGCATTATGATTATCCTACAAGTATTCCCAATGGCAAACAAATTAAAGTTGGTGATTTATTGATTTTTAATTTAAATAAAAAAACAACTATTAAGTTGAATTTAGGTGATTGCAGGCTTATAGGAATTGCCAAAATAGATAATATAACTATTTATAAAAGTCCAAATAATAAAGAGATGTCCTTGGCAAGTTATGAATGGTACAGAGAATTCAAAACTCCACTAACTTTTGAACAATTGGGAGGGAAAGATTTAAGAACAAATATTAATAATTCAATGAATAAGTTGGAATCCAATGAAATCGTTGAGATTCTTTCTAACATAATAAAATTTATTTAATTCATTACTTATGAACGAATTATTGAAAAAGCAATTCATAAGAGAAGCGAATAATTTACTTCTCTTGTATCCAGAAGTCACAGCTTACGAAAATTTTCTGATTTGGATTAATGAATTTTACGGTCCAATTGAGAGTTTCGATACAAATGAATTGGAAGAAATTTTTCCAAAACCAATAGAATACATTCCTCTCAACATAGAAGAAATTAATGAATTTGGGGATGTTAATACTAATTCAGAGTACACTGATTCAATAAGCTATTCCTTAAGTGATTTAAATGAGTTTGGGTGGCTAAACAACATTAACGATCGAAATAATATTTCAACAAATAAATTTTATAAAAATATAGTTCTTCCCTCTATAGGGGCTATGCCGCTTGAAGTTAAGAAAGAAATTGAACTTCATTCAATGCACATCTTAGGAAGATGTAATAATCCTAAAGACTGGCAGGAAAATATACAAGGATTAGTATATGGGATGGTTCAAAGTGGTAAAACTGCTAGTATGATGACATTAATGGGGCTTGCAAAATCGGCAGGATATAGACTATTTATTGTTTTATCAGGAGATAAGGAAAGTTTAAGAAATCAAACTCAAAAAAGAATTAATGAGTCTTTTAATTTAAATAACGGAGGATATTCAAATAATTCTCAAGATAAGATAAGAAGCATCACAACTCTAAAAGACGATTATAGTCAAGTAGCTAGAGGGCAACATAATGGCGTAGATTTATGGACGCTAAGGGACAAGAGTGAAACAATTATAATTTGCATAAAAAAGGAATCAAATAACTTAAAAAAACTATTATCTCATTTAAAAGATATAGAACAAGCTTGTAATCAGGGTCGAATAGTAGACCATAATTTTGCTACCGATTTTAAAACTATGATTTTAGATGATGAAGCTGATTTCGCCAGTCAGGATACATCTATTAGGGGACAAGGAAGTACAATTCACAATCTGCTTTGTAATATAAGAGAAACAATAACTCAAAATTGTTATGTAGCATATACTGCGACACCTCAAGCTTGTATTGGTGCAAATCCACATAAGTTAATTGGTTATCCTAAAGATTTTATTTGGCTTCTTGAGCCTCATAGAAACACTAATGGTGAGACTTCAAGTTACTTAGGATTAGAAGAATTTTTCGAAAAATTCCCTAATCAACTAATATCTATAATCGGAAAAAATGCATGGCCTCACATTGAAAAAGAGGATGGAATCAAAAAAGGAATTTATAAACCTGATTCAAATGAAGTTATTAATGACAAAAAACTATCTGATATAGAATTAGAAAACGTAATAAAATTAATAGAAAATAAATCACACAGAGATAGTTCATGCCCTGAATTTAAAATTGCAATAATAGATTTCATTATTGGATGTTCGATTAGATGGTATAGACATTTTCTTTCTTGTAAAAAAGCAGGCTTCTTTGAACGGTCTCTTCCTACGATACAAGAAATTGAAGAAATTGAATTAAATGCTACAGGATTTACGGGTATGGGCTACAAACCCTTTCCTTACCACTCCATGATGTTTAATTTGGCGTACATAAATGAAAACCAAACACATATCATTGAATTAATTAATAAGTTGTGGCAAGAAGTAAATAATGAATTTCAAGATGTAATTGCAAACAATTGGAATAGCGAATCAAATACATTTTTAAAATGCTACCAAAATCAATTAGAAAAATCAAAAAGGTTTGAACTTCAAGTACCAGAAGCAAATTCTTTGCAAGTATTTATAAAATATGCATTAATAATTACGGGTAAGACAATAAATGGTACTGATAATAAATATTTATATTTAATTAATTCAGACATTGACGAGGGGACAATTTTGAAATACGATAGTGCTTTAAGGGAAGATCGCCCTAAAAAAGCTTCTATTATTGTTGGTGGAAATATTTTGTCTCGTGGCTTAACCATTGAAAATTTAAGTACCACCATTTTTGTTAGATCACAAGTTATGAGTTTAGGTGACACCAATCTACAAATGTGTCGTTGGTTTGGCCACAAAAAAAACGCTATTGACCTTCAAACGGTATATATGCAAGAACATTCTTTTGAATTGTTTCAGAATATTTCAGAATCAGATAGAGAACTAAGGGATCAATTTAAATACCATATATTTCATAATATCCCTAACAAATGCCTTCTATTATACTTATCGAATAGTCCATTATTTAAAAGTACCAGTCCTTCAAAAATGAGGAATAGTGGTACTGGAACTCAATCATATTCTGGAATAACCGTTGACCTATTACAACACTTAAAGCATGAGAATTTTTTAGAAAATCACGCGTTACTTGAAAATTATTTAAATAAACTAAAGAAAAATATTGTTGGTAAAATAGAACATAATAGAGCAACTGTTTATAGAAAGGTTCCAATAGACGATTTTTTGGATTTCTTTCAAAAGTTAAAAGTTTCAGATGATTCCTTAAACATTTCGCCAAGTAGATATTTGAAATATTTAGAAAAATGGCGAGAATTCGATTCTCGAAATTTCCCAGATATAAATATCGCCATTTTTGATAGTGATGAAAATAATATTCCTAGAGAAAGATCTAGAAAAATTAATGGAGTAATAAATGAATTTAAAACTGAAGAAGATTTCAAAAATGCGACTACAAATTCTTTGTCTGCTTTCAGAGGAGGTAAAAGTTCAAAAGAATCAAAAATCAAATATTGTGGAGATTTTCTAATTGATTTTCCAGAAAATTTTCATTCGGCAAATTATGAAATAAAAAATTTAAGAAGACCAAAATCAAGTGGTATCCTATTTATATTTTATAAAATTCAAGCAAATTATATTGGTAAATTTAATGGCAAAAAGGTTTTTTTTAATGAAAATGATTCGGGCTTTATAAAAGCAGATATGACAGTCCCCCTTATTACATTTTCCATAGCTACACCACTAGGGGGGCCTATTTTTTCAACAAGATATAATCGAGATGTATTACAAATAGTAATTGAGAATAGTACTGAATGTGAAAAACACATTGAAAATATTAATCGATTGATTTAAGATGAATAAAGAGAAACTCAATATTTACACCTTGTGGGTTAGTTTAGATTCAAATAAGGATTCTTATAATCTGAGACAATTAAATGAGACTAATTTGTGGATTTTCAAAAACCAAGAAAATCAATTTGGCTTTTTGATTACGAATACTCTTGGGACCTTTAACTACACATACAGAAACATAAATGTAGAATGGAAATCTCAGTTAGAAGATTTGAAAAGTAAGAACAAATTGAAGCACTGCTTAGTAATAAACTCTAATACCAATATAGATTCGATTTTATTTTGTTCTGCTTTCAGCACAATATTTGAGGGATTTGAAAATAATCATCAATTCAAAATTAGTGAAATAGAACTTGCGTTAAATAAAATTGAACAGATCACTTTAAAAGAAAATTATGAGTTTTTCGAAATTATTGGTGCTTGGGGAGAACTTTACTTACTTAATTTTTTAATTACTATTTCAAATAATCCAAATTCATTAGTTAATCTAGTAAATGCTTGGGAAGGAATAAGTTCTAGAAGTATAATTGATTTTAATTTCACTTCTAAGAAGATAAAAATTGAAGTAAAAACAACAACAGAAAATATCAGGCAACATCATTTTCAAAACATCAGCCAGGTAACAAATGAAAGTGGAGTCGAGGGGTATCTAGCAAGTTTATGCATATCGATAAATGAGTCAGGTAAAAGCAATAATGAATTAGTAGAAAATATTTACGATAAATTGCCAGAAAATTTGGTGTTATTATTTGAAGAAAAATTAAAATTAAGAGGTAAGGTATGTTTTAACGATAAATTTATGTTTCAATTAAATGAATTAAAACCCTTAGAAATATATGAATTTAAAAATGTCCCTAAACCTTTGTTGACAGATGACATTACAAAAGTAGAATGGAACTCCATATTAGAAAAAACCCATTCCTTAAACTCCAACTTAAAAAATGATTTATTGAAATATATAGCCAATTAAATTAGTTTTGAAATTGATATTATATTTTTGCCAGTTTGAGTATGAGAATTTTTCCAATCTACCCTAATTTCTAAATATTTCAAGTTAACATCATCCATATAATTTTCATGTTTAAGTACAAATTCTACTTCAGTTGGACTTAAATGTTTTGAAGTTGAAATTTTCATTTCAGCTTTTATATCTTGATTATCATCAGATACCTTCCAAGATGATTCATATCTTGCATTCCACGGTCTAATTGATTTAAAAATGACTGGTTCTGATTTAGTGGGCCATAAATTTTTAGAAACTATTGATAAAGATGGAATTCCTAAAACTGAATTAATTCCTCTACCAGGTAATGACTTTATTGTTGAATCAAAGATTTCAAAATTAGAAAATTGTTCTTTATTTAAAATTGCATCAGCCATCCAAACTTCTAGTGAACGTCTACCTTTTTCGCCACTCCCGGGATATGTATCTTCTAGCTCTTTTGATTGCCAATCTACCCATTTAAATGGCTTTAATATTTCCATAAATTCTTCAACTTTGATGACGCCAAACAAAGAAAATTTAATTTTATATTCTTGGGCCAAGTCTCTAATCAAACTATATAATTCAATTAATAAAATAAAGTGAGTCTTTTTTTGAATTAATGCCTTTCCTTTTGATTCATTAACCCATCTATTTCTTTTATCTGGCCATTCATTATGGTTACATGTTTCAACCCATGCTTTGAAATAATTATTTAATTCTAAATAAAAAAACTCAACAATATCTAAAGATTTTTCATTTTCAGTTGGGTTAACTATATAATCTTCTATTATTCCATACTTGTATTTATAACATTTTCTCTCAAACAATGTTCTCGCATAATTAACCCATTGGTCTGCAGAAATATAAAATGACTGACTATCAGTATTTTGAGGAAGGAATTGAACCCTGTCTTTTAGTGGTCCATTCTTTGCAAGTTTAGCAAGCACTTCATAAGCTAAATGATTTGCTCTTGAGTGATCCCAATCATCCAATGACCACCCATTTAATTCAGCTTCTTCTCTTGAAACTGATTTATAATCTTTGAATTTTCTTTTAATATTTGTTGGATGATCTATAGAAAACCTATGTTGCATAAAAAGCTCATGAAGTGGATCGAGTTTTTTTTGCAATGTATTTATCTCTGCAAATACTTTAGCTGTATTAGACATACTAAAGTCTCTAGGAAATACAATTAAAGGAATTTGCAATTCTTGTGAATCTTCATTTAAATGTATTCCCCTAACTCTGTGTTGTCCATCAATAATCCAAAATGGCCTGTAATCATCATATACTATATTGCCAAACTCATCTTTTTCTTCACGGGCTTTTCGATCTATATATTGACCGTTAAATTCACCTGAAGTTTGTTTTTGTAAAAATTTGCCAAAATCAATTTCTAAATAATCTCCATTTATTGAAATAGCGGACTCGTCATTAATAAATAACATAGGTGTATTCGCTACTATATTTGTGGATTCACCAATGAATTGTTTGATTTTATTTACCCTGGCTGGATCAATTTCCCTTTGCCATTCTGTATTATTTCTATTTTTATCTAATATTCTTTCAACCGTTTCTAAAACACCTAATTTAGGTGGTAAAGCAGGGACTGAACTTGATTGTGCTACCTCTCTAACAGGTGCTGAGGTTATAAAAAAATAATATCCTTTTTGTTCTATTTTATTCAATTTCCACTTGGCGACTGGAGGGGGAGTGTCATAAACAGAAGTTTGAGTTGTTGCTCCTTTTTCCAAAAATGAATAATTGAAAAAACCTTTTATGTAGCCAGAATTAAAAACCTGTCTTTTGTTATTTTTCCATTCATGCCATATAATAGAGAAATCATTAAACTTGCCTTTCTCTATTTCTCTAGCTGATATTGCCTGAACATCGTTTCCGAAATTTTGAAGATTAAATGAATTTTTCCAATAATTTTTATCATATCTATTTGTAGTTAATCCCTTGTCAGTGGAAAGATTAATTTCCTCAAATGAAATATCATTTATATTTGGAGATGGCCCATCGAATAAATCGTTAATGACATTTAAAAGATTATCAATTTCTTCAATTACAAACTCTGGTTCATTATAATTTGATTGACACTTAGATTTTTGAATAGTCAGCTTTTCTCTGATGTGCTTTAAACCCAAAAGCATATCATCACGAGAATCAAAATAAAATTTCAATTTCTGTTTCTCATAAACTTTATCGTTGTATTTTTTAGAACTCTCAATTTTTATTATTTGGTGGGCGTGGTTACCCTCTCGGCCTCTATTTGCTCTTAAGCTAAAACTAACAGAATCCCCAATTTGAAAATTCACATCTTCAGTTAAACTCGAATTGTGAAAGTAATAATCGAAGTTATAGGCTTCACAGTGAATAAAGCCGAAGTCTTTAACAATAGCTTTAATTTTACCTTCTAATCGTATTTCCATTATTTCTTTGAAGTTTTATAGAATTTAATGTATTCGATTTCAATTTTTTTAACAATTTGACAAACCTGCTCTAATGTTTTTTCGACCAATTTATCTGATGTAATTGACCCTTCTCTCGCATAATCATCAAACAGTTCTTTAAGGGAATTTTGCAAATAATAAGGCAATTTTTTATTGATGGAGTGAATAAAGTTGTTTCTTATTCTTCTTATTAAGTCAATTTTTAATTTTTCTGATTCTGTTAAATCTATATTCAAGCTATTTATTTTAAGCCAATCCAAATATTTATTTATTGTGGAATAATTGCCTTCTGGTATTTGTACTTTAATTTTTAATTCTTCAGCTACGCCATTTGCGACTTCATTTAAAATATCCTCCAAAAGACTTAAGGTAAAAACAATTATTGAGGCTCTTATGTGTTGAACAAAATAATTTTGATCAAAATTTAATTCTTCAGTTAATGACTCTTTTTGATTAAATATTAATTCTTCAACATCTATATAATCAGGAATATCATTTTTGTTTTTTAATATTTCGGATTCTAAATTCTTAATATTATTTAGTTGCTGTGAGAAATCCTGCTGGATTAATGTTTGAGATCTAATCCAAAATCTGTGCAAGGAATTTATTTTATTGGAAAAAGAATAAAATGCTGAAAGTACGTATGTATTCTCAACTACGTATAAATCTAATCCTTGAAATTCTTCATCGACTATATTTGAATTTTTCATTGATTGGCTATCTGCAAGTATATATGATGATTTATTTAAAATGTAAATTTTTGTTTTTAATCAATTCAAGTTCATTATCTTTTTTTTTATTTTCACGTTTCTTCTCAACGAAAAAAAATATAAGTTTTGGAGGTCTATGCCATCAATCTTTAACTTATCTTTCAGGATTTTCAGAACTTTTGACTTTGATAATTTCAGCTTAAAGGTTACTCGACGAATTTCAATTTGAACTGTTTGCTTTGAGGATTTTTCATTTATTCCTTGAAACGGTTTTTGGGTCGTATAAGGTTTACTAATGATTTTGATTGTCTCTAACTTGAGAGTTCTATCATTTTCTCCATAAAAAGGCTTCAATAATGATCTACTTGAATTTAAGTCATATTTCATTTAAAATAATTTGTATATAAATATTATTTTTAATTGAAACTTATATTAATTATTCCGCTTAATTCTTCTAATTCTATAATTATACTTTTTGTTATTGAATAAACCAGATTATACCGATAAATCAATTTTTCAATAGCTTTAGAATCAAATCTTCGAATTTGGTATTATAATTCTAAAACTTTTACTAAAACATCGCTTAACTACCTATCTTTTATATCCACTAGTTAGTATTGTTAAATTTAGGATTTTCTTCCATTTATTCAATTCATTGGCTCAAATTTGCACTCTTGTTGATTTAAATATTCCTACTTTGACTTTAACTGTCAGAGAAATCTTGCCATTTGGGATTTTATTTTATTTGACAATCTCACAATCTCTTTAATTTGCGACTGCCATTTGCGATTTGGAATATTTCTAAAATAATTAGTAAACGGTCCTATCTAAATGTTTCTTAAGCGCTGAATTATTCTTGCTATTTGTCTTTGTTTTATGTTTGATGTTTTGGCTCAGCAAAAAGTTCTTATGCTTATTCAAGAACTTCAATAAATTGAGGATGAAAAGTATGCTGAAGTTGAATTACTTTGGAATCAAGTTTTTAAAAAGAATACTTGAGACCCGGAAGTTCTTAAAGTGCGAGCAATTTAGATGGATTTCAATCAGGCACCATTAATTTACAATTTGGTACTAGCCTTTCACATTTATATTTTTTTTATCATAAAACTATTATTTTGAGTTCCATTTGGTTTTTATACAAAAAAATAACTATGAATAAGTCAACTTTTAAATTAAACAGTAAAACAACTTTAGGGGAATTGGAAGCCTTTTTGCATACTAAAGATAAGGTTGAATTGGCCAATTTTGTTTTCGATAGATTATCAGAAAGGTATATTCTGCCATTAATTCATGTAGAATCTCAATATAAAAATGGATTTAATATTTTAGCTAATTGTAGCTTGCTAATTGAGTCTTATGAAAATTTTCGTCTTGGACGCACTGATAGTATTAGATCACAAAAAGTATTTGAGTCTTTTTTTGAACGTGAGGCAACTTTTGAAAGTCTAAAAAAATACGCAGTCGAATTTTACAAACATGTTCGTTGTGGGATCCTTCATCAAGGTGAGACAACAGGTAATTGGCGAATCACCAGAAAAAATGATGCCCAACTTTATAATGATTTTACAATCAATGCTAATAAGTTTTTAGAATCAATTATCGTGGTTTTGGAAAATTATAAGTCCGCTTTACTTAATGCTGAATGGGAAGATGTTATTTGGGTCAATTGTATAAAGAAGATAAGGCAAATACTTTTAAATTGTTCATCATACTATTTTGCTTATGGATCTAATATGAACCAAGTTAGATTGGAAAATCGAGTTGGTGCAACCAATGTTTCTATTTTAGGAAGAGCAATATTGAAGAATCATGAGCTAAAATTTAATAAATTAAAACTTGACAAATCCGCAGCGGCTAATGTTATGCAGAAAAGATATTCTGTAGTTGAAGGAATTTTATATGAATTTGATGCAAGTAATTCTGAAATTCTTGAAAAATTAGATAAATGTGAAGGAGTTGAAGGAAAACACTACTTTAGAAAATTGACAAGTCTTGATTTCAATGGAATTGAGGTTCTTGCATATGTGTATTTTGCCTTTGAAGATAAAATTGCAGATGGCATTTTTCCTAAAAAAGATTATTTAGATCATTTATTAAAAGCAAAAGATTATTTGAGTGCTAGCTATTATAAGAATTTATTAAATCAAAAAACAATTTAAAATGGATTATCAGGGATTAAAATCTAAAGACATATTTGAACTGGAAACAAAAATTTCTAAAGGACAATTTCCAAATGAATTTCAGCATTTTGGCGGAGCCAATCTAATTATCACAGATGAGCCTGATAGGCCATTTTATAGTGGGGATATTGTTGTTTATTCGATACATGCATCAGCATTAAGTTGGTTAGTAGAAGAACTTGCGGCAATTAAAAGTACTCAACTTAATTACTCAGTTAAATATGAATTTTATCCTCGTATAGGAGAATTGTTAATTGAAGATTTAAAGAATAGTGATGATATAATTGAAATCATGTTGACTGTAGCTTCCAAGGTAAATAGTGAGTGGTAATTCCATTTGAATAATAATATAATTTAAAATCATTTAATATGAATTTGCTTCAAGGATTTCCTGAGCTTCATAATTTTTTCTTAAAAAATCAATTTGATTCGGAGCAATTAGAGTTCCTTAAACTTACTATCGAGGCTAATTATCCTGATAAAGAGATAAGAAAAAAGGCATTTTCATTGCTGAATTTAGAATTATTGAAATTTAAAATTTTAGAAGAGCACCCTGAGCAGCGTGTGGTTGTTCCACTACAACAAAAGAAGTTCCAACTCGAAAAAATCAGAAATCCATATCCTAAATCAGAAAAGAAGAAAAAGGTATCAAAGCCACTTATTCAAATTACATATGAAACAACTTTCCCCACTAACATTGAAAATTTGTGTATAAAATTGAATTTGACACGTTTAGAATTGATGACAATTTGCTCAAAAAAAGAAATAAGTATAAAGGGTAAAGCAAAATTAAGTGATGAAGAATACAAAAAGCTGTTCCCCCTCTTTCAAAAAAGATTGGGTGAAATTAAAGCGCAAGAACGTAAAGAAGTTGAGCAAAAAGAAGCGAAAAGAAAAGTGGGCTTGCTCAATAAACATAAAAAGCATATGAGTACCTACAGCGGTGATGTTTATGATGAAATAGCGAAACATGGTCTAGGTAAATTAATTTATATTAGGTCAAAGTAGTCTGTTTTTCAAGAGAAATAAATCTCTGAAATAATTAAATTTAAAATCCTTGGACCATTTTTAAAATTAAGTGGTATTTAAACCGAATCCTTCTTTAAATACAAGTTATAATTATAGAAATTGGATGGAAAAATTAATATTTAAATACGAATGTCCATTTTGTAAGGATAAATCAATATACACACCTCAGGAGTTATCAATTCATTTTATTCAAATGCATAATGATATAAGCCCTGATAAAATGACTGATTGGTTTATTAGTAAATCAAAATCAAAAGAATCAAAAAAAAATAACAAATTAAATCAATTGAAGGGCTATGACAAAAAGTTGAAAAATAAGAAAAATAAAAAATGGGTTAAAATAATTTATACGCCCATGGGTAATAAAAGATAGTTAAGGTTCAATTCAATTTTTTCATTTGACTTTTAAATTAATTGTTTCGATGATTTTGTTCAATATTTTTTTGTTCACGTGTGTATAATAAGTAATAAAATCAAATTTTGTACCTGCACCAATAAATCATACAATGAGTTGCCTCACTATTGGTTACTTTATCGTGTTGGGAAAAAATATCCATTTCCAGTGGTGGGGGAGGCGATGATTCCATTTGATTATGTACTTACGGATTATACTTCCAATAAACAAATACTCGAAACTCGCCTTCAAGAAACAGATGTATTTGACGTGGACCTGCAAATTCGAGAAAGAGATAAATTGGAAATAGTCATGCATAATTTGTCAGATTATCATGCAAGAACAATCTATACTTTTCGTTTCGAGCATGGTCGCTGGGTAAGTGTTTCATACGATTCATTTGAGCGATTACATCATCCAATTGAAGATCTGCATTTTGGCAAAATCTGCTAAATTAGTTGACAATTCAGGTCAGAATCATCACAATGACTCCATGTGACAAAGATCCTCACAATCTTTGTCCTATGATTCAATTACCTAGTTTAACGCACATTGGTGGTGATTTTAATGTGTATGGCAATTTGTCCATTAATGAAGGAAGTGTTCCCAATCTAGAAGTGATTAAAGGCGATTTTATACTAGCTCATTCAGGGTTCCGGAATTTACCTTCCAGATTAAACTTTATTGGTGGTCGTGTAATTATCTCGCCAAGTGATGATCCCGGATTGATTAAACAAATTCGAGAGGCGGATGCTGCAGGGAAGATTCTGGGTGGGGTGCATTTTTGTGATTGATTATTTAAGCATGCAATTCCTTGTCTTTACTGATCGACATAATCAAACCCATACTAATCGCCGTAAATATCAAGGACGTTCCTCCCGCTGAAATCATGGGCATCGGTTGGCCTGTCACCGGAATCGCACCCACCGACACAAACATATTGATAAACGCCTGTACCACCAGGGAGAACGCGAGCCCGGCGGAGAGTAAACCACCGAGGGGTTTGGCACTGTACTGAATGACACGGATGCCCCGCATGAGTAACCACAAATACACAAAGGGGAGAAATAGGCCCATGATGATTCCATATTCTTCAATCACGGTCGCATAGATAAAGTCTGAGTCGGCTTGAGAGAGCAAGTACCTAAACTGTGATTTTCCGGGGCCGAGGGGTTGCAGGGCGCCTGTGGCGATGGCCATTTGGCTTTGATGCAATTGGTAGTTTTCGCCCTCATCTTTATCGGACGATTCTTCCTTGCCTTTTTCATTTCCTACGGTACGTTTGATGTAGGATTTAATCCGGCTCTGCACCGTTTCGGCTCTTTGGCCTATACCTAGTACCACCACGCCTATACCCAGTCCCACCATGACACTGACCACAATCCAAATGGATCGCCAGGGCACGCGTCCAAACAGCATCAATACGAAGCTGGTGCCGCCAATGAGGATGCTGGTAGAGAAATTGGAAAGCATGATAAGGAAACACGTAGTTCCTACTTGGAATAAAATAGTCGCCAAAGTCCATTTGCTGTAGGCATCTGGGCTAGCTTGTTTGGTGGCGAATAGTTTAGACAGACTAATGATCAAGGCAAGTTTCGCCATGTCGGACGGCATGAAACTGATAGGTCCGATGTCGATCCACCGGCTCGCACCGCCTTTGGATGGTTCAAACACATACGCAAAACCAATCAGCAACCACGAGGCAAAAAGTACTAGATTGTTGAAACGTGTCAGTCGGACATAATCTTGACGCGATATGTACGACATGATGAGTAAGGAGGCAATCAATATAATGCCGTTCTTGACTAAATAGGAGAGGGGTTCCATCGCTCCGCCTAGGTGGTACTTGCTCTTGGCTGAAAACTGCACCAAAAACCCAATGGCATTTAAGATGAGCACGATACACCACAGCTGGTAATCACCGGCCATGAGTGAGCGGATATAGGCTGTTTTTGATGGGGCAACTGCTTCGCTGGGGGATGTTTTCGACTTCATGATTCGAAATAGATAAATAGTTTTGTCAAATAAGGTCACCGCTAGATAATTTGTTTTGTCATATAGAGTCATGCGTTCCTTGTGAATCAAAAATATACCTAGCTTTAGCTCATTAACAGGTAATTATGTTTAATCAACACCGCATTCTTCGCGTTTTCAAGCTGATTACACTCTTGAAAACGTACCCAGCCAAAACGATTCGTCGGCTTTCCCAATCTCTCGAAGTCTCCGAGCGTTCTACCTACCGGTATTTGGATTTATTGGCTGAACTCGGTTTTGAAGTGACGAAGGATATGCACAATAAATTCTCGTTGGGCGGCGACCAAATCGTGGATCCTTTTACGAAGGAAGAAGCCCAGCTCATTCATGAAGTACTCTCTGTTTCTGTTAAAAATAACCCATTGGTTGCTTCCATCAAGGCTAAATTGCCTTCGATGGAGGTGTCCAATATCCTTTCTAACAACATTGTATCGGGGCATTTGGCCAAATTAGTCGCACAGATTAATGAGTCCATCGCTTCTCAGCATCAATTACGGCTGCTGAAATACCAGTCGGCCAGCTCCGAATCCATTACCGACCGCCTCGTGGAACCCATTGGTTTTACCTCGAATTATCAGTATTTGTGTGCGTTTGAGGTGGAGTCGAAGCAGAATAAGTATTTCAAGATTGAGCGGATGGGGTCGATAGAGGTGTTGGCAGATTCCTTTCAATTTACGTCGATGCATAAGTTGTTGAATCCCGATGTGTTTGGTTTCAATGAAGGGGAGGAGTCGTTCCCGATTCAATTGCGTTTATCGATGCGTGCGCAGCTTTGGCTGCGGGATGATTATCCGGATACGGTTAAGTACTTAACGGAGCAGGCGGATGGGAGCTGGCGTTTAGATGTGACCGTTCATTCGATGGATCCGGTGCATCGGATTATTCGCAGTATGCCGGGCGAGGTAACTTTAGTATAAAACGTATGATGCAATTTAATCCCAAAACCAAAGAGCTCTTTGATGAGGAAGGTCGTTTAATTAAACGACTGGAATGCCAGTTAAACAAACAATGGGATGAATTTGGTTTCCTGATAGGAACTAAAAATCGTTTGTGTACTAGTTGTGATTCTGAGATCATGGAGACGGTTTTTGAAACCTCGGAGAGTCTTCGTTCACATTTAAAAAGTCATCCTAATGCTTGTATCCACATTCATGTGGGGCAAAAAAATATTAGACTCACACACCATGTTGGATAAACCTTTTCGAAACATCGCTACCGTTCGAGATCTTGATCAAGCGAATTCCCTCATTAGTTGTGGGGTGAAATTGTTGTTTAAACACGTCGATCGAAACGCTAAGTTTCATACCTATGCGCTATTGCAGGATAAGCGGGGGCATACGATTGAGGTTTATCAACGAAGCTTTATCCACAGTTATCTTCAAGAAGGGTACGAGATGATTATTCCCTGGTCTCCCATGGATGTGGATAGAAATCGGTCGGGCTGGGGTGCTTATGTCGTACCGGCAGCTATTGAAGTGGGCGAACTCGTTTACATCCCTGATTTACTCGAAAACTTAAGTGGTCAACAAACCAAACGTAGAGAAGGTGGTCTTGCCATTTGGAATGGGGAAGAGTTTGAGATACTTCCGGAAGTAGAACAACACTATGTAGGTTAAATTATGATCCACCTCGAATTCATTAATCTAATCATTCCCAAATCCATTTTGGATGCCAAATATTCGGGTGGCTTAGCGCAATATCGCCTAGACATGCCTGCGAACTCACTCACGGAGGACGAACATTTAATTCGTTTCGGGGCGATGAATTGGAATGTCATTGAAAACGTGACGGAACTGATTATCACTAAGGGCCTTGCTTTTTCGGATGGGCGCAGTGATGACTTTACCGTTATTGAACCCCTGCGTGGATTGACTTGGCAAGTGGGCTGGTTGGCCTGCGAAAAAAACACGTGTACTTTCACTAATCTCTGAAAACGCGAAATAAGGCTACATTCGCGAAACGTAACTATGATTTAAATCTATCAATGCAAGGTAGCGGTACATTCATTTTGCCAATCACGCTTCTTTCAACACCTTTTTCTTAATCTGGAATCATCATGTTATTGATGAATCATATCCTTTTTTCTCGGAGATGTGCTTCTTGACAAATTAGTGGGCAATTTGGAAATCTGATTTTGATAGGCACGCAGCTTTATTTTTTTAGCCTTAATTTTCAAATTGATCATGAATAGTGTAACGAAATTTGACCAAAATTGAATTTGAATAGCCATACGCTGAACTATCTTTCTCTAAAATTAGATCTCCAATGACGTAATAGCGGAGCTTTTTTACATTTAACGTTAACAATTCCATTACGACTTGCCGAACAAATTGTTGCAAATCAAAGGTGTTATAATTAAGCCCACGTCTCTTCTGAAAATTAGAGATTTCTTTATCGTATGGAAGAGAATATCTGTTAGTTTTTACCACAGCAAAAATCCCCAGTTTATCTAATACATCATTTAGGTAGGCTTCAATATCCATCTCATGTTTTTGAACTGTTTGTAAATAAGTATTTGAGTCAATCAAAACATCTGATCTGCCACTACCAGCTCTTATAAAGCCTATATAAAGCTCGATTGAATCTTTCTCAGGTAAAAATCTATGAAATGTCATTTATGACTTTTTGTTTAACAGTACGATGTTATTAAATAAGACTGCCAGAAAGTGGCATTCATTTTATAAGTCAGAGATTTTTTTTCTATTTCTTTTTGACTTCAAATTAGCCAGATAACGTTCTGCAATTAGATTAGCCTGTTCAAAATCTTTTGATTTATTATCAATTTGAGGATTGAATGATTTAGTTGCTGTTTTTCCTGTTCCCCAATAATATCCTGAGAATGCAAATAAAGCCATTTCAACTTCTGAGGATTTCATACCTTTTGAATGAGCAAAAGATTCAAAACCAGTTAAGAACGCACTATAATTAACTTTGCTTGAATTTTTTTCTGAGTAGACTAGTTTGGATATAACATCGTCCAAAATTGGTGTTCCATTAGTTCTATCACCTTTACCTGTCCAAAAACAAATATGTTTAGGAATGAATGAATATGAAAGTCCTTTAATAATTGGCTTTCCTCCGTTAATTAAATAGGAATAAGCGTCTGCTGGCTTATTTTTTATTATCAACTCCACGAAATGTAAGTATTTGTCCTCATAAGAGTTAAGCTCCCAGCTATCATAAATAAGTGGCGAATATTGTCTTGCTGAAGAACCTCCCCATGTTTGAATTAGCGCACAAATATCTTTTAGGTTGGTGTTATTTTTCTTTTTTAAATAATCATCTATTTCTGATTCAATTACACTTGAAATATTTGCAGTTGTTATTTCTGTACTTATACATCCCTTATTTTGCATTAATGTTATTTTACGTTTGATAGAAGACACTATATTCCAATCATACTTAGACAACCAATATTTGTAATCAATTTCTGGAAAAAAAGCAGTTGAGTTATTCATTTGTTAATTATTTGAGTTTAAATTTCTTCTATAAAGCCGAGTATATCTTTCTTTGAATTCAAAAAAATCAACACTTTTTGAATCTAGTTCATACATAATTCGTGGATGCTCATGAACGCCAAAAACACCAAATGGTTCTGATATTCTGTTATATCCCTCCCAAGCGGGCATATGTTCTCCTACCAATAGATAACTAGGCATTTTGTCATTTACACGAGCGATTGCCTCTAAATAAGAGCCTTTGCAAAAAGTGGTCCAAAGTCCTCCCAAACCATGATCTTGAGTAATGACTAAATCAATGTTGATATTATTTTCAACTAATACCCGGTAAGTTTCGATTGCTTCTGTACCAAAATAATATAGCTCAAAAACTTTACCTAAAAACTCGATTCGAAAAAGCGAAATGAATGAGTTTTCTTTCCGACCAGAAAAGGTTTGGCCATCTGATTCTTGACACCAATAATCCTCCCAATCTGTTTGATTAAAATATGATGGATGGAGCGAAGCAATATATTTGATGTTATGTCCACTCAATTGTTCTCTCATTTGACTGAGAATCGATTCTGGTCTAATATCTCGATTTAAATAATCGCTATAATAAAATGTCTCAATACTAGAGTTTTCAATAAAGTACTTAACAGTAGAAAAGTCTACGCCGGAACCTGGGTAATAGAGTGATTTGATTTTAATATTTGTCATTCAATAATTTTAAAAGTATCGAATAAGTTAATTTAAGATAAATTATCTTTTCCTTGAGTAAATAATTATTTAAAGGTAAATAGTACAAAATTGAACTTAAAAGCCGATTTTATTACCTACAAAAATATTGTCCTCCTCCTCAATTAAATCAAATAGTAATTGATCTTGTACAGAATTATCTATGGTTGATAAGAGGCTCATTTTTTTGAGTACATTATCTATTTGAGCACCCGTAAGTTCATATTGAGATATTGTATCTAGCATTTTTGAGTTATTATTCCAAGCGCCATCTAAACCCAACCAAATTTTCTTTCGTGTTTCAAAATCTGGCTTTTCAAAAACTGTATGAAATAAAAAACGTCGCTTAAAAGCTTCTTCAAAATTATCTGTACTGTTGCAGGTGGCAATAAGGATACCTGTGAAATTCTCCATCTCATTCAATAATTGTGATTGGATGGCGTTCAAGTACATATCCGATGATTTCTCCACTTGAATCTTCTTTCCAAATAGTTGATCACATTCATTAAAAAGTAAAACAATAGGTTTTTCACTTTTCTCCCACAGCTTCCGATACTGGGTAAATAATTTATGAACATTTTGTTCTGTCTCTCCAATGAATTTAGTTTGAACTTCACTAACCTCAACATACATCAATGTTAAACCTAAATCTCTACAGAGCTTCTTTGCAAAAGCAGTTTTACCAGTCCCAGGATAACCAGATATCATCATACTTATAGAATTCACTGATAACTTATCCTTAGTGGTATTATTTAGAATTAAATCGATTCTATCTTTAAACTTTTGATTTTGGGCGTTATAGTAAAGTGGAATATTTGAAAGCTCTTCAGGCTGGTAGAGGACAAAACCTTCTTGAAATTTATCGTTTGTAACCTTGATTTTACTTGGATCCTGGTCTATTTCCCATTCAGGAAACAATATAGATAAACTCTTATTAGTCAATTTGACACTAACTTCATCAGAAAATCGATCAGGTTTTGCAATCCATAGCTTTTCATTTATTAACAGTGAAGAACCATTTGAAACGTAATGAAAGAACTCTAAAAAAGATACTTTGGACATGTATCTAGCTAGAAGGTTAAGCTCAAATGTCTTAGTATTAAAGGAAATAAAATTGCCTAGTGAATGTAGATAGGCAAATAACTCAACCACTGATAGATTATATTCCTTTAGTATTTTACAACATGGCTCTTCGTAAAATTTATTTAAGAAAAAATCAACAACTGCTGAAGGCATGGCTTTTAAAACACCCACTTCTTTTGCCATACGATCCAAAATTGGCATGAATGAAAAGAATTCTATCAGGGATGAGTCAGAAAGTTTATCCGGCTTCAATTTAACTAAAACTTCTTTTTGTCTCGAATCATCATCTAGGTAGAAAGATATCTTGTTATTCAGATGAAGACTCAGTAGAAACACTAAAGTCTCAGATGGGTTGATAGGAAGTGAGCCTGCGAATCTGGTAATGAAATCTTTAAAATTTAGCCCAACATTATCCCCTTCAACAAGGACATCTTGGTCTAATTTTATTAATTCCTCTAAAAAAATAAGGGTATTAGATTCTTGTAAATGATCTTTGGACATATCTTCTTTGTTTTAATATCACAAAGGAAAGATATGTGACTGCCCAAAAGTGGCAATTTGAAAAATGATAATTGAATATATATTTTTCTATCGAATGATATGAAACAGTCGTCTTTTATTTTTTTATTTATAAAAGGTATTTAAGAAAGAATAACTAATTGGTTTTTTGAAATAATGCCAAAACTGATTTTTTGCCCTAATTCATAATGCTTTTTATAATAATTAACGAGATCAGATTTAAAAAATAACCTTGTTGTTTTATTAGCATTAGCATTTCGATCGATTTTAGATTTTAAGATTTCACCATTTTTTAAATGTAAGGTTACAATTTGATCATGCTCACCAAAATATTCATCAGCTTTTATACCGGGGTTA
This sequence comes from Aquirufa avitistagni, assembly GCF_042715545.1. NCBI lineage: Bacteria > Pseudomonadati > Bacteroidota > Cytophagia > Cytophagales > Flectobacillaceae > Aquirufa > Aquirufa avitistagni. The sequence continues at coordinate 519,542 of NZ_JBBKXZ010000001.1, forward strand.
ACAAATCCTTTATTAAAATAGGTTTCACCCAATATTATCTCAAATATAAATTCATAGTTCGAACTCGAATCAATTTCAACATTAGCAATATTTGAATTTTCCAATTCGGCTGTTGAAGATAAAATTTTATTTTTACCATGTATATTCCACTCAGGCGAAAATTTATTAACCAAAGAATCCTCAAGAGCCGCTGGAAGGTTCAAGTTATAACCAGACCATTGTAGGCATTCAATATCTTTAAAAACATATATTGAAATTTTATTTCCTTTGTTCAACAAATCTATAATCCTATCATTTACCCGAATATTTGTTTGCTGTCCAGAACCAGGTTTTAGATACCCACTAAATCGTTGCTTTAAACTTTTTGTTGTTTTTCCTAAATACATTAATTTATCTCCTACTTCCATCTCGTGAACAAAAGCATATAAAATATTCGGGAAATTAATTATTAAAGACGATGAATTATCGATGGAATAACCAAGCTCATTATTATCGTTTAAACTCCAATTACCAACCTTAATAAATTGGATTTCCAATAAATCCTGTGATGTTGCCATAACTTTCCTTCTGTTTAAAATTAAAATAATGAAGAAATTCCAACCATAAACATTTGCGGAGTCTCAAGATATTCTTCAAATAAATATGTTTTACTTATTGGACTTTTTATGTAACAAAGATATCCGCCCCAATTTTCATCAACTTCTCTTTTTAGATATACAACTGTTTCACTTAATTTGTTGTGTTTATCAACTAGCTTTATTTGGAACTCTTCTTCTACAATTTCTATTTCATTTATCTTAAACCAATCATGTTCTGAACCAATTAGTTCGTTTAAAAAATTAAGCTCTAACATTTTTTTTATATTTTTTAACTTTAAAATGAATAATTTACATAAAACAATTTTAAAAAAAATAATTCTTCAATACAAAAAATAATTATCTATGGGCACTTTTCCAATACAACCAAAAGATAACCATCGCCCAAAGTTCTGCTTCATGTTTTATTCCGCTAATGTTAAAATTAATAAATCTAAATCTTCTTGTAACTTTTTAGATGCCAACATTAATATTTCTTTTGTAGGTCTATTCTGTAGGGCTGCCAAAACAATTTCTTTATCTGATTTCAGTACTTCTGAGGCAAATGCAAGAAGTGAACCTTCTTGTTTAACCGCCTGAATCATCAATTCTTTATTTGATAGAATTTGTTCCGAACAATATTTGAAAATGTATTCGAGATTTGGCATGAACCTATAATCATCTGGATTTTCTCTTATTAAAATTGGGCTAGTTCTACCTCGAATATGATATTTAGTGTTAATAATTACATTAGATATGAATTCTACATTTGATTTAATATTATTTGATGCATATTCAAAGTATTTTGAATCATTTTCAATTGCTTTTAATATAATTTGTTGATTATCTTTTAGTCGATCGGAAGCAAATTTTAGTTGTGAACCATTATTTGTAACTGCATTTATTACTACATCAATGTCATCTTTTAAATTATTTGAAACATAATCTAAAGGTGCTGCTCCATTTTTAATTATTTTTAAAACTAATTCCTTTTTATCATTAAAAACACTTAATCGATGATCTAAAAAGAATAGATTTGAACCTCTTGAATTTGCAAAGGCTTCTTCAATTAATTCAGAATCTTCAAGTAATCTATCAGAAATATACTGAACATTTGAACCGTCTGATTTAACAGCAAATAAACAGAACTCTTTATCATCTTTTAAAGTTGGACTTGCATTACTAATAGAACAATATCTTTGATTCGAATTTTTTTGAAAGGGGTCTGGTAGGTTCAATAATGCAACAGTAAGATTATCTTTCGTAGATAATTCTTTACTTAAAATTTTAGTTCCAGCCCCATTATTTATGGCAGCATAAATCAAAGTTTCATTTTTCTGTAATTCCTCACTTGCAAAATATATAGCAATCCCATTTTCTTTAACAGCTTCTAAAGCAATTTCATAATCATTTTTTACATTCACACCACCATATTCTAAAAACAAGCCATTTATAGCAGCGGCACGTTTAAAAAATTCTAGGTCATTTTTTATTTTTTGATCAATAACTTGAAAAGTTTTTTGAAAATAATTTCTATTTTGATTTTTAATGAACTCCAGTGTTAAAAGAATTACATCTATGTTACTAGAATTTTTAGAAACTATTGTTTGTGGGATTGTGGAAAATGTACCATCGTAATTATTAATCAAATTATTTAATAAAAATGTAATAAAAGTGGTATGAGTTATGTATGCATTAATAAACTTATCATCTTTAATTAAATTAGGATTTAGGTTTAATAATTCGATGCCAAAATCGATATTATCTTTATATTCATCTATAATAAATTCAAAAACTCCTTTAGCACCTTGCGGACCAGTTCCATTTTTTATTGCTTCTTTAATTAAATCTTTATCACTTCTAAGATATTGTATATTATTAAATATTTGATACGCACCATTCTTATCGGTCGCAGCACTTTTAACAGCTGCCATTGCGATTGATTTATTTTTTTGCACCCTAACTGTTGCATAAAATAACGCATTACCATCTGTTTTAACTGCTTCTGACACAATTTCTTCATCATCTTTAAAAGAATCATTTGCATAATGCATTGCTTCACCATTACTTTGTACCGCCCTTATAAAAAAACTTCTATCATTTTTTAATACATCGGGAATATCATTGAAACGATTTACATCCTTTTTTAGACTTTCAAGAACATGAAATTGGCTTGATTCTTGACTCAAATCAAGTTTTTCAAATAAATACTTTAGAGAACCAAGGTTTTGAATAACGAGTTTTAAAACATCTTGGTCATTGATTAATGTATCAGGTATACATTCATTCAAAGTTCCCCATTCATCATTTTTCAATGCCTTTAGCAAGGTTTCTTTATTATCTTTTATTTCTATCGAAGCATATTTATATGCTTTACCTGTTAATTGAATCGCATATTCAATAAATTCTTTTTGATTAAGAATTTCATTAGGTATACTTTCGAAAAATATATCTAAATCTGAATGCAATTTTTTTTGCAATGCAATTAAATATTTTTTATACTCTTTATTTACCATATTAAATAAGATTTAAATTTAAAAAAGTCTTCTATATTCATTTAGTCATTTTATGTGCGGAGGGAACTACTCAAACTATCTTAATAAAATCGAATTAAGATAATTAGGATTTAAAATCTCGATAATTAAATTATCCCCCTGTCTATGATTCTGCTTAACCCATATTGTATAAAATGTTCCCTTCATATTTCTTGGAGATTCCCCCGGCTGTGCAGTTCAATTAATTCTGCCTTCTATTGGCACTTCATTCCATGAGCCAAGATAAATATAAATTATACTATCATGAGAACCAAAGTATTCTTGATACCTCTTCTTAATGTAAATAAAGCCCTGATTATAAAAGGCCACTCCTAGAGATACATTGAATATCATTAATTTATTATTTGTATTTAAAAAAATCTAAAATACCAGATTAATTGGATTAAAATTATGTTTGTTGAGTAATTTACATATATTTTCAAATTGGTTTTAGCTCAAAAAGTAGAAGTACTTTGGTAGCTAATACTAATTTATTAAATTGAACTAATGGAAAACTATACAAAAATTAAAATCAAAAACCACATACTGAAAATTGTAGGTGTTTTCCCTATCAATTCAGAATTCGAGCAAAAAGCAATCTTTTCAGGGTATGAAATACATCAATTTGCTCCAACTTCATTACCTTTTTATAAGGACTATTTTTACAAGGGTTTCCGGAACTTATATACTCTAAATGGCGAAAACAATAAGGTAAGACGCCTAACAAAAAAAACTGAGCAGGGACTCACACTATTAGCAGAAAATAAGGAAATAAAAATCAGTATTAACCAAGTTGATTTATTTCTCTTTCCAGACTCATTTGGGATGTTTACTCTAGACTTAAAGGTTGAATTTAATGAACAATCTTCCCAGCTAGCCCAATTTTCAGATGCATGTTTTGTTGTTCGAGAATTTGAAAGAGGGTTAATTCAGGGAACTGATTTAAATTGGAATGCTTTCATAGTGAAAGAATATTTATTAGATCAAATAAATAGAGCAAAGGAAGTTGAATTGGATGAATATTCAGGAACAAAGTTTAAATTATATATTACCTGTGAGTTTGAAGAAGATCTAGATTTAGAAACTCAAAACGCCCTGTTGTATGATATAGGATGTATAGCCCAACCGGGAACTGCGATATCCAAAGACGCAAATGCACCAAGCGAAGAATACAAAAAACAATTGGCAGAAAATTATCAGTTTTCAGCATTTCGAAATTGGAGAGGAATTGCCTTGTTAGATTCCTTTGTTATCGTTGGGAATAATATCTTAACCTCAGAATTTCAATTTATAACCTTTAAGGAAAACTATTTCTTAATTTATCTTCATAACCTATATGTTAAATATAACCTATTTAAGATGAATACGGGAATTTCCGATTTCAAAACTGATCTTCGGCCAGATTTGAGAGATTTTTTAAATGTGTATAACCTCTCCTTTATATCCTATAATTTTCTTCCTGCCATGATTAATACCAAACTTCGTGTAGCTTTAGACGTGGAGAATGAGGTGGTTGCTTTAACAAAACGAATTCAAGAGATAGGTGAGGTAGTAGAAGAAAGGTCTCAAGAAAAAACGAATATATTATTAGGCTTAGTTTCCTTTTTGGCATCCTTTTCGGCCATCGAACCATTTTTGGGATATGCCGTCACGGTGCAAGAATTTTTTAATTTACCGTCCTATGTGGCTTATATAATTTTAATAGGTGGGGGTTCAGCCATCATCAGTTTTATATTTTTTATGCCTGAAAAAATCAAAAATTATTTTAGCCAATGGATTTAACTTAACCTAAATTTGAATTTAGCATAGAAATATAATTTTATTGCCTTAGTATCACCTCGGTTTTCAAACCTTCTATTAATAAATGAAAATACATGATATGGTATGGTATGCTAAATATTTTCTATATTATTTTTAAAATCTTCTTCTGATATTTTACCTTTAAGAACTTGTCTCGCCCATAATTCAATTTGATCTCTCTCATCTTCATCTACTATTTCATGAATCCAATCTTCAAGATTGTGGGAAAAGCGACCATCTTCGACCTCCTTGGGGAATTTTTTTACAATATCAATGGCCCATTGTAGATTAAGTGTTTTATTCAAGCGTTTAACCTGTTCTTTTGTTGGCCTACCAAACATTAGCTGATTAAGCGCATACGCCTGCAACAAATTTTCTACACTTTGGGAATCATTCATTAATACCGAAACAGCTTCTTTAAAACAACTATTATCTGTTTCAAATGGAGATAAACTTTCCGACCAGCCTTTCAGATAAAACAATCGCGCTTCTTCATTTTGCAGTTTATCAACAAGTTTTAAAGAATTTTGCCAATCGCTATGTTTTTTTATTGATTCAGCCATTTCTTTCCAGCAACTTTGCCGCATTGCGATTTGCGAAATTTCCGAACCAATTTCTAATGCTAAATGCCAGTTGCCTCTTTTTGCCAATTCAATAGATATATCCTTAATTAAATTACTTTTATTAATTTCGCTTCCAATAGCGCGTGAATTTTCAAGTGATTCTTGAATAATTTTGTATGCTTCATTTTGATCACCTGATTTATTTAATTCTATTGATATAGAAATAAGACCTCGAGTTTTTCGCCAATCGTCACTAATTTGGCGGACAAATTCAAGCGCAGTTTCTGTCTTACCTTGTTTAACTAGCTCTTCAGATATTTCAACAAAGGCTTGACTCATTCGCCGAACAGAATTTAAACTATTTGTAAATTCAAGTGCCTTATCCATAATTAAGGTTGATTCGTCAAATTCCCCTAAATTATTTAATTCGGTTGAAATATCTTTCAAGGCTTGAATCTTTTGTAATTCATCAACAATTTCATAAGCAAATTCAATTGCCTCGTTAATAACTACTACCGCCTCATCTACTTTTCCTATTTTAGTCAATTCAGACGATATCTTTGTAAGAGCGTCACTCTTTTGTTTGTTATCATTGATATCTCGAGTACATGCCAGTGATTCATCAACCTTTCCCTGTTTTGCATATCCGCATGAGATGTCCTTTAACGCAATATTCCTTAACCAATCATCATTTATACTTTGAGCGCATTTAAGTGCTTCATTCATAACTGATGTCGCTTCTTCGTGCATTCCTTGCTTAAAAAGTTCAGTCGATATCTCTTTGTAAGCACAACTCTTTTGTTTTTGGTTAATAAGATATAATACACACTCAAAAGATTCCTCTAGTTTTCCCAGTTTAGAAAATTCTATTGAAATTTCTAAACTTACATTTTGCTTATAATTAACATTAAATCGACTATTATATTCAAGTGCTTTCCGCATTACTGAAGCAGCTTTTTTAATGTGACCATGCTTAGCCAGTTCATTAAATATGGACTTGAAAGCAATACTCTTTTGCTCTTCATTTATGATTTCATAAGCAAATTCAATTGCCTCGTTAATAACTACTACCGCCTCATCTACTTTTCCTATTTTAGTCAATTCAGACGATATTTTTGTAAGAGTGTCACTCTTTTGCTCGTTATCATTGATATCTCGAGTACATGCAAGTGATTCATCAACCTTTCCTTGTTTTGCATATCCGCATGAGATGTCCTTTAACGCAATATTCCTTAACCAATCATCATTTATACTTTGAGCGCATTTAAGTGCTTCATTCATAACTGATGTCGCTTCTTCGTGCATTCCTTGCTTAAAAAGTTCAGTCGATATTTCATTCTGAACGTTACATCTTTGTTCAATATCACTAATATTCTTTTGACATTCAATCGCTTTTTTAATAACTGATTTGGCTTTTTCTTGCTCCCCTTCTTTGTATATATATGTGGCAATATCTATTAGAGCTCTAGATTTTTGGTATTCATCACTAATTCCAAAGGAACATTCAAGTGCCTCATTAACCTTTCCCTGTTGTGCTAAACAATTAGATATGTAATTTAATGCAATACTCTTTTCCCAATCATCTTTAATACTCTCAGTACATTTAAATGCTTTTTCCATCAAAGAAGTTGCTTCTTCATGATTTCCTTGAATTAGCACCTCTTTTGCAATGTTACCTAGAATATTAATTTTATGAAATTCTTCTGTTATACAATTTAAACATTCGAGCGCTTTATTAATTATCCCTTGTTTCGAAAGTGCATTTGCAATACCCATCAAGTTGTTATTTTTGTTTCGAGGGTTGTTAATCCCATTTGCACTTTCAAGTAAAACATTATATTGATTTTGATCATAAGGTCCTTTCTCTGAAATCCAATCCGATTCCAAATTTTTGGTCCATTTATACACTAATTTAAAATCCAAATTTAAAACCAACCATTCACAAGACATTAAAAATACGATATAGCTCGGAAAGAAGTTATACCAATCGATCAGAGACGTATCCCGAGGTACTTGTTCATCCAAATGATTTAGTAATTTCTGTATCCCAGATTTTTTGAAAGGTTTGTCTTTACTTCCAAGCAGCGTTAACTCCATTAGACAAAGCATATACAGGGTAAACTTGCGCTTCATTCCTTCCTGGTCATTACCTCCAAAACGTTCAATGCGCTTTAGGGCTAAATCGATATCTCCATTCGCAACCATTTCTATAATTTGAGGTGCGTCATTGGCTTCTTCATAATGAAGATCAACTAAACATAATGCTGCTTCTAAGGTGTTATCGAATTTGTCGAGCTCAGAAGCCTTAAGAAGCCCCAATTGATAAAGTTGGGCGGAAGAATCAAAATTTTTCAGAATGTTTTTTTGTTCCGTAACATATGCTTGATCATAAATTAATTCCAATAAAAGTTCATGATGATCAGCCTTTTTACTTTCAGATAAATGTGCGGCAAAATGTTCTAATGCATAGCGCTGTTCCCAACTACCACTTAAATCCTTCCAATTGATACAGAAATTGATGATTCGACCTGTCGCATCACTTACTTGTTTATGATTTTCGCGTACTAAATATTCCCTAAAACTTTCGTGAAACAATTGAAAATCCAATACGTCCTCTGTTAATGGGTTTTCAATAAGTACCTCTTTTAGGGTACTCCCAATGCGTTGAATGGATGACTGGCCTAATTGGTTAATTAGTCCAAGGTGAGCAAACGTCAAATAATCTTTGGCCGCTGCAAACGTGAATAAACCTGTAAGTAAAGCATCGCCGTCAATAGTATCTTGGGCATATCGAAGCAAAATTGCATTATAATATTCATCTATTTCTTTTGGTAAGGCATTAATATCATTTAGGCTGATACTGCCGTTTTCTATAGCATCACAGAGTAATTTCAAATAAAGGGGATTTCCTTGGGATCTAATTTGAACGGCATCAACCCAAGGGCTTTCTCGATTTAAGTCATACTTATTGGCCACTTCATAAATGAGTGCACGAATATCTTCAACACCCAAACCAGAAAGTTCTAGTTTTGTGTGATTCAATACAGGTAATTGTCCCCATAAATCATCAATACTCTTATGCCCACCAGGTCGAGATCCATAAATAAATAGGATGTTTTCAAAATTTTCACGGGGAAGATATGTTACTAAATTACTTTCAACACCTTCATCCAATCCGTCAATCAAAAAAAGTAATTGTTGGCCATTATTCTGTTCTTCCCATAACCGCCATTTTGAAAACAATTGATTTTGTAAATCAAATACCATTTTTCCTTCCGAACAAATATCTCTTCCGTCTTCAAAAACCTCATCGGTTCGACGAATCAAGTAATTGAAAAGATACTCCACCTGTGCTTGCTGGGTTCCACGGCGAATGAAATATTCAATTACTTTTATATTTTTCAATCCACTATGCGCCCGCAAATCTTTTAAGATTTGTGCAATTAGCGCAGATTTTCCAATCCCTGGATTACCTTGAATAGAGAAATAACCTTTGGATTTTTGGACAACAAATTGTAAAATTTTATCACGCTCTAATGTTCTACCCTTAAACGTTTCGGTAAGTTCTTCGATCCGTTGGTAAAAATCATTATTCCCAGACTTTTTCCATTCATGAAGCGGCAGGTGTTTATGAAATTCTGTAAATAGCTCTTTTTCCTTATAATGTTTACTAAGGGTATAATTTAGTAAACCTATTTTATCATTTTTCAAATCATTGAAAAAGGCATATGATGCATCTGAATCTTCTTTTCGGTAAAGTAAAATAGGATGAAGGCAAAGAGATTCTTGGCTAGTTGTAATCCATACTTTCTCTTCCCGAACAACTAAGGAGGATTCCCGAAGCCATTCAAATTGCATTAATTGCTTTAAAAATGGATCAAACTTTTGTATATCGGTTAGGCATTGGGCATCAGTAGGAGTTGCACCATGTGCATAGCCATTTCGAAAGGCAATTACATTTGTTTTTTCATTTTGTAAGGCTTTTTCTAGCTTGTTAAATTCTTTCGAAAAGTAATTTGAAATCAAACTATTATTGTCATTTGATAACTCTTCAAATAGTACCCGACTAAATAATTGCCACGTTCCAAGGGATGGTGTTCGTAAGCCTTGAGAAAGCAATCCTTTAGCTTTATCGCTTAGTTTATTATGTTTAACATAACCAGCTAAAATAACCACGGTATGCGTTTTGATAATGCTTTCAAACAAATCAATCATTCGATGTACCTTTCGGAAGGGTTGTTCTTCAGTTAGGTAAAGCTGATGAAGGATAGAAAGATGTGGTAGATGGTTCATTATTTTTATAATATTTTAGCTAACAAATATTTTCTAAAATATCACCAATTTATAAATATTTATCTTCGTATTTATTAAGGAATTCCAGATCCTAAACACAAAATTTCACAGGGGTTTCCAAGTCCAACCAAGATCTAGCCCCTCATTATGGAATATGCCCCATGATTTTAGTTTTGCAAATATTTTAAGATTTACCTAGTTTCAAATAAATCTATTTACAAATCGCTTTATGTAAAAAATATAAGTTGGGATTCTCTTCAGGATATTTACAGTTAACTATATCTGAATAAAAATTATCAGTCAGTTTAAAATGAGTTAAGTCTTTTTGACTCTCAAAAGTCCAGCCCCAGGTAGAAATTTCAGCTTGATATGAAATTTCAAGCGTGATATTATAAGGTTCAGCTTCTAGATTTTCTTTCCTTTCAATGCTACATATTTTATCAATATCAACTTTTTGACCTAAATCAAGTTTTTGGCCCCAATATTCCAATTTCTCCCATAAATCATCCGCTAAATGTTCAGAATAAATCACCTTTGAATATCCGTTATGATCTTGAAAAAAGAACGGATTATGATCATTTATGGCTTTAATTGATAATTTATATTCCGACATCAATGCATCTTGCCAATAATTAATATCCTCTGAATCTATCTCCTCCTTAAGCTTTAACCATATTACTGGCATAGGACCTTTGATCATTCCGTCATTTCCAATTTCGAGTTTATCCAGTCCGTTATCAATGATTTTGTATTTATCTACGGGAAGCAGTTGATTATCATTGTGAAATGAAAACACCACATATTTTTTAATTACTTCTAAAGGGTCTTTTGATGAAAATAGTAATTTAATTTTCTCCAAATCTGGAAAACCTCCTTCCCCTTTTCGTAAATCAAAACTTATATAATAATACATTTTTAGAATACATAGACTTAAAACACTAATAAAAAATCATATAAATTATCTTTAAATTTCAACTATCAGTATACTTACTAAATCATAGGTACTAAAACGTATTATTCTAATATTTAATTTTAAGGGAATAAAATAGTTTCATAATTTATTTACATATAAGGTAATTTATTTATAAACAAAGTGGATTGTTATAACTTTCAAATTCGATACCAATAAAGGGTGCTAAGGTATCCAAACTGATCCTAAACTGGCTATCCATCTTTTCTAAACCTACACTTGGAAGTTTAAATGGGAAATGGTGTAATTTATTTTTTAAGTCATCGTAATAATATAATTCTATTTTTTTTCCTGGTAGTGGGTCTATCATTACATATCCGCCCCAATTCCTAAGAAAAGCAAATGGTTTTTTACCTTTTTTTAAAATTCCATTTTTCGTAGAAATCAAATAGTATTCATTTGTTTTTTTAGCAACGATTAACAAACTGTCTTCTACATATGAATAATCTACAATTTCTTCATAATCTAAATTAACATCAAATACTTCTCCATTGAAACTCATCCATGAAAGTTTCCCATTTTGAAAAACAAATTTTTCTATACCAAATGGGTATTCATTGAATTGGTTCTTAACGCTATTGAAATAGTAATATTTGTCATCATCAGTTAAAACTGAAAAGGATTCTCCAAATTTGTTCAATCCAATTTGGTATCTTCCATTTTTTGCTGGCTTTAACTCTTTTATATTTGATTTAGCGATTTTAAAACTTAAATCTTCTAAATTGATATCTAATAAATTATCATCTTCTATAATTACTTTTCTATAATTGTTTGAGTAACAAATAATAATTTTTTCAAATGAAAATCCAGAAATTGGCCCTATCAATTTGTTACTAATCCATAAATATTCACCGTTATCATTTGAAACTTTAATAGGTCCATCCGATAAGTATTCCCCAAAATTTCCTTTAAACACTAATTCACCCTCACGATTAAATATTTGATCGACAGATGATATACTAATTTTTATTACTTGTCCAGTTTTAATATCAGTTATTTGATCAGGAATTATATCACTTGAAAGACAATATAATTGGTTTTTTAAATTCTTGTCGGTGATAATTATTAATTGTTCGTAACTAAAAATCAAAAACTGATCATTTAAATTAAATGACTTTAATGATTTCAGATCAACTAATAAATTATTTTTTGAGTAGAGCTTTTGTTCGTATAAAAGAAATTTGTCAAACCTCTGAATATTATATATGTCTTCTCCTTTATTTATCTCGAATGTGCTATAATTATTTAATTCGAAGTCAATGAATTTGAATTTATTGTCTTCTGAATACCTAACATATTTATCATAAATATTCAAATGGTTTTCTCCTAGCAGAATTTCCACCCCATCGCTTGGATTGATTATTTTATTTTGTCCATCCGAGGTTTTTAAGAGATAAAAATAATCAGTCAACTTTCTTATCCATAAACATATTTCCGAATGAGGTACATCATTAATGAATAATTGGAACAATCCTTCTGGAGTTATTTTGATATTGTAATTTGTGACAATGATATTCATTGATTTATAAATTAATGTTAAAAGTTAGTTTTAAGTCTTTATTTACCCTTTCCAAGTCTTTACAATTTGCCCATTATGAACCTCTACGTTTGTCATTTTACCACAACCGTGAGAACTTGAATGTTGATATCCACGGGAACCACGACCAGTCGTTCCCATAGTTAATTGAATTTGAAACATACCACCACAGTGAGCACATGTAATTGTTGCCATGATTATCGATTTTTTTAATGACTTAATTGAAATAGATTATTCTAATTTTTCATTTTTCAACAATTGCCTTAAAAATGAGACTCTATTTTGAAAAAATTGAGAGTACATTTCTCCACTAAACACATCACTTTTATCATTATTGCAAAAATAGCAGCACAAAACGCTATTTTCTCTTGAATAGCTTCCATTCGGGTTAATCCGGTCCACTTCCAACCATACTGCACGACTCTTCCCTTGTCCAATAATTCCTTTTTTGGGAAATCTATTTGACGTTAATATTTCTTTAATGGATAGCTCTTGGGATTCTACTTCTTTTAAGCCACAATAATGACAAATTAGCTCCTTGCTATTATACCATTTAAAAAAATCATCGAAAGATTCAAATCCATTCAAGCCTTCTCTTTTTCTCCGATTATATGATTCCTTTAATTGATTAATAGATTTTGGTTTATATTGAAATGACATCTTTAAGTACTATTAGTTACTAGTTTGTTAAATTTATGAATTTAATATTTCTAATATTTCTTCGTCTAAGCCAATAGGAATTTCTTCACCATCGCTCACAAAATCTTGACACCAATCCTCCATAAGTTCTAACATTTTGGATTTCCCATTGGACTTAAAATAAATAACTGATGCTCGAAAATTTTCCAAATCAGACACATTAATTTTAATTTGAAATTCATTATCACCATTTTCACAGGAATAATTAAATTTAGCAAATTCGTTAACAGCAGAAATTGAATCTGTATATACAGTATAATAAACCATTTTAATTTGGGATTAAATTAATTAAAAGGAATCTAATTGCACTTTGATTATTCCATAGGCTTCATCTACCGTTTGACTAGAATCTGACTTAACGTATAATATCTGATCTCCATCATCATCTGATGCCCATTCAACTACAAGTGAATCGCCCTCGTCTCTAATTGTTACAGTGACATCTGAAGAATCTGATGAAAGATTTAAACAATCTTCACCAACATCAAACGCATCTTCAGTAAAATCCATGTCCCAAGGAGAAAAATCTAATTCTGAAAAATCTTTTGCTTTCATAATTTTATAAATTTTTATTAACAACCAAATGAAAATATAATTTTGCCTGTATAAAAGTTATAATATTTAAAATTATCTAACGGTTTGTTTCCAATACAACCAAATAATAACCATTGCCATTGTATCCAATTTGCAATACTCTAGCAATCTATGCTTTAGCTCTTCTTTATGTTCCTTTGTAATAGAATTATCGAACCGAATCCGGTAAAATGCTCTCATCGCGCCTGTACCACCTTTCACATCTTCTGATTGTATTTCTATTTCTTCATCAACGGACTTCATTTTTTCGTTAGCTAGATTAAATAAAGTGTCATAGGGATCTAAAACTTGTTGTTCCAGGTCTTTAATGGAATACTTATGAAGATACGGTATTTCATGAAGGAGTTGATTATTGTTCCAAATAGCTGGCAATACCTTTTTGATGGATGTTTTACCCTTCATTTCAGGATGGAAATAATGTTTCAAGGTAAATGCATTCATATCAATAAACCGACCTTCCGTTCCTAAATCTTTATCCTTAATGGTCTTTTGAAGCCAATCTTTTAATGCAGGATTTTGATAGCCATATTCATCCATTTGATAAAGGATAGTTCTCAAAACAGAATTCTCATGAGTTGCCCACATCAAAGGAGTACCTGACATTCCAATATGCTTCATTAGGCTCTCGGCAAACTTGAAATTTGGAAAATCAGAGTCCGTATAGATAAATTCCTGGTGCCTAGGTTCTGCATCTGGTCGATCAATCGTATGGCACGACCATTGAAATGCAATAAGTTCGAAGGGGCGCATTCCTTGATGGAATGGTAATGCACCTGTATACGTTTCAAAATCTATAAAATGAAGTGGATAGATCCAAGAATCAAGTTCTTGTATCATGGTTTCAGAAATCCATTCTTTTTTATTTACTGTATTTTCAAACTGGATTATTTGTCGCTCATTCCTCGTTCCAATACTTCCATCATTTTTACATAATCGTTCAGTCTGAATGTCCCTAAACTCATATTTTCTATCTTTGATCAATTCATTCAAGTAATTATTTGAACCAACTGTTCCACCATAGTACAAATCGAAAATACTTGGAAATGTATTCACCCCTTTCCAACACTCTAAAAAACCACAATTAGCATCTCCTGAAACGTAATATTCACATGATTTACACGATTTTGATATCTCATAATCTTGGGAGGTAGCTTCAAGTCCATTGTTTAATATCTTGATATACGACTCAGCTTTAGCTCGAATTCCTGATTCAAGTGCTATTGCTTTCTCTGTGACATCCAGGTAATTTAGAATACCTTCATTACGAAGTCTATCGATGTAATCTTGCCGATTTGGATTATTATCAAAAACAAACTCAACTTCCGGCTTTTGAAATTTACTTGTCTCTCTAGAGATAATCTCATTTGGTGCTTCATATTCCTCATCCTGCGAAATAGATTTGTCTATTAATCTAAACCATCCAGCTAGACCATCAATCAAAGTCCTCATGGATTTATCGGGCATTAAGAGCAAACACGTTATTTCGCAGTCAGGGAACACATC
This sequence comes from Aquirufa avitistagni, assembly GCF_042715545.1. Classification (NCBI taxonomy): domain Bacteria; kingdom Pseudomonadati; phylum Bacteroidota; class Cytophagia; order Cytophagales; family Flectobacillaceae; genus Aquirufa; species Aquirufa avitistagni. The sequence goes on from NZ_JBBKXZ010000001.1 coordinate 534,610, forward strand.
CTTCAAAATGGTATATTGAAATGATATATCTTGAATATACTTGTTAAGTTTATTCGAGTCCTTCTTAGGATTTAGAGAATCTCTTGATGCAGATTTAACCTCAATTAATTGAATCTTATTACCATGTTTGACAAAAATATCAATCCTAGCTAATCGTTGGTTATATTCAAAAGCAGGTTCAAATAGAGTTATTGAATCATACTTTTCAATATGCTCTTTTGTCTTTTGTAAAGATTCAGCTGTACTGCCCTCCACCTCTATGCCATCTGGAAACAACATAGTGGCCATTTTGCCAACTATATAGCCACCTTGGGCAAGCATCATCATGTATTCATCCGTATCATTTGATGAATCATATCCTTTCTTTTTATAAACTAGCTTTTTAGCACACGAAGAGGCCAACTGAAAGTCAGATTTTGATAGGTATTGAGGCTTTGACATTTTTTATCTGAATGATTACAATACAATAATACGACACACGACTGCCAAAAAGTGGCAATCATTCAAACTTTTAATTAATATTGGTAAAATGTAGATTCTGTGAACTCAAATGAAAAACTAAAAGAGATCAATAATCTCTTACTTCGCAAAACTTTCAAGGTAACTTATGAAAATGTTGCTGCTCACTTTTCAGAATACTTTGATTTAGGGAGTTATAGCCAACGTGCCTTTTATAGGGACATTAAAAACCTGAAAGAGGCAATTGGCTTACGATATCCAACCTTAGAAGATGAATTAGGGCCATTATTGAAATTTAGTAAGTTGAATAATCACTATCACTATGTTAGAGATGATATAAGTGCATTCCCATCTTTATCAGAAAGAGAATTAACTCAAATTGCTTCTACTATTGAATTTAATAAGCATTTGTTCACAGATGGAGCAGGTCAAGGATTAGTCAATAAGTTAAAGGCAATCTCTCTTGAAAATATTTTGACTCAATACAATGAAGTTTTACCTTGGCCAGCCATCCAACTAATCAAAGATGGAGAAAGGTCAGGATCCGAACAACTCAAAAGGTTAATTGAGTGTATATCAGGTAAAAAAACAATTCAGTTTCAACATAAGGGCTTCACAAAAACATCCAAATCCAAAACGATGATTGGGTTACCACTTATGATTAAGGAGTATAATAATGGATGGTATACCGGCTGGTACCTTTTATTTCATGAAACAACTGGAACAGAGATGGAAATAGAACCTAAAATTAATGGGTTAAGGCTACTAGCTTTAGATAGGATCGAATCAGTTATTGAGACCAAATTTTCACCTAAAGTAAAATTGGATCCTTCCTTCAATCCACCAGATTACTTCAAATATAGTTTTGGTATAATTAGAAATAACATTGGAAACCCTGATCTGAAGCAAGAAAGGATTACTATAAAACTAGAAGCGCGCAATTGGATTAACAGCTATCTTGAAAAATACCCACTTCATTTCACTCAAAAGATACAAATTGTAAATGAAGAGACTCGGGAAGGTATATTAGAGCTCGATATTGAAATCAATCAGGAGTTGGAGAGCTTTATATTAAAATATACGGATCAGATGACTGTTATTGGTCCAGAAAATTTCAGAATTAAAATTATACAAAAACTAAAAAAATCATTTGACAATTACCTTGTTGAAGGCGCCTAAATTAAAATAAATGACTAAACCCTGTCCAATTTTGTGTTGGAAAATGGTATATAAAGCAAAACATACCCAATAATCTTTTTCAACAAACGAAGCGGGTAGCTTCATACGATCGGCTGTTATACGAATAGCTTCCTGAAATTGGGCTTGGTTTTGGTGTAAATTCATATGATATACCATTGCGCCTGATTGGGGAGATCAGTTTCTGAAAGGCGTAATGGTATACGTGTTAACGGATTTAGACTATCTTTTAGCGTGTTTAGCTGTCCAACATATTGGTTATTTTCTAACATCGCCCCTAGTAATGCCCGCACGCGGGGTGGATAGGCGAGGGCATAGCGTATTATTTTATTTATTTCTTGGTTATTCATCGTTTTCAAGCGAGCACGAAAGAATTGAATGGCATTTTTGGTGGGGCAGTCTGGGATCCGTTTGATATCCTTGATGGCGTCTAATAGACCAAGTAATTCGTAATTATCTTGCGTTATCTCAACATAACTTTTGACCGTTTTTACCTGTAAGCTGCCTCGATTAAGGCTGATCCTTTTTTGGCTACAAGCAAGCTTGATTTTAAATGCCATTTGGGTGGTTAAGCCCAATTGATTGTAAAGCGAGGTCCCTGTTTCATAGGCGACCCGCTTCCCATTTTTAAACAAATAAGGACGTAACTGCTCGGAGTCCATTGGTTTTAATTCGCCAAAAATCGAAATCTCCGGAACGTAAAAGATTCCTTTTGCAAGTTTTTTTATTTCGTCTTTTGCCTGCATCCGCTCTAATGCTTTTGCCGCCGTTAGGTAATCTGCTTTCGAAATGGATAAGTCGGCATAGCCAAAAGTCCTCCCTTTAGGAATACGTTTTATCTGAGTTCGTATGGTGGATGCAATTGACATGAATACAAAAGTAAAAACATTTTTTAGTTGTCAAGTTTTTAATGTAATAAACTTGACATATTGGCTTCAGGATATAGCATCCTGCGCAACCTTTGGCAATCCTTTGAGGTTTGCCAAAGGTAAGGGGTGGGGGACGAAAATGCGGTCAAATACTTGATAATCAGGTGCCAACAACCTGATTAATTCTTGGCCGCTGGCCACATGCGTCGAATAATTTGTATATTCGACGCATATTTGCGTAGAATAAATGAGTTAATCGACGCAAAACACCCTTTACGCATGGCAGAGTACATATATCAGCAGGGAAATTGGCCTCATTTTACGTGGGATGACTTAGCTATTCAAGCTATTTTCGGTGAAGTGCGACTCCTGCAAGGTAAGATTCAAGGTCGGATGCTGGCACTCGGCTTTCCATCCAAGGAAGAATCCATCCTGCAATCACTGACGTTGGATGTGCTCAAAAGCTCCGAGATCGAAGGAGAAATCCTCAACTATGACCAAGTACGTTCTTCCATCGCAATTCGACTCGGCTTGGAAGCAGGGGGTTTGAAATCTGTCGACCGAAATGTGGAAGGGATTGTTGACATGGTGCTAGACGCCACCCAACAATACACGAAAGACCTTACGAACGAACGATTGTTCGGCTGGCACGCCGCACTTTTTCCCACGGGCCACAGTGGTATGTATCCCATTGAAGTAGCCAAATATCGGACTGGCATCATGCAAGTGGTTTCAGGTGCTATTGGGCATGAACGGGTACATTTTCAGGCGATATCCCCAGCGGATTTGCCTGCTGAGATGGCTCAATTTATTGCTTGGTTTAATCAGCCGAATGGCCTGGATCCGGTATTAAAAGCGGCGATTGCCCACTTTTGGTTTATCATCATTCACCCCTTTGATGATGGGAATGGTCGAATTGCGCGTGCATTAACGGACTTGCTTTTGGCTCGTTCCGAAAACTCCCCCGACCGTTTTTACAGTATGTCGAGTCAGATTATGGCTGAAAAGAAATACTACTATGCCATCTTACAACAAGTTCAATATAGTCCAGGAGACATTACGGCCTGGCTTGTTTGGTTTTTGACTTGTATGAAACATGCGCTTTTGGCGGCGGAACAGCAGTTAGATGCGGTGTTGTGGAAGGTGGATTTTTGGAAAAAGCATGATCAGGTTGCTTTAAATCACCGGCAGCGTCTGATGCTTACCAAGCTCATGCATGATTTTCAAGGCAAATTGCAATCTTCTAAATGGGCTAAAATGGCGCATTGCTCCCACGATACAGCGCTACGGGACATAAACGATCTGCTAGCGAAAGGAATTTTACGTCAGGAAATGGGCGGCGGAAGAAATACGACCTATGAATTGATTCCTTATTAATTATTTGCCCTAGAACCCCACCACCCCCTAGCTCTTTTTCCAAAATTTCTTACCTTGTCGGAAATTTACCTATCGACCTATGAAACAATGGCTTACCCTGGGACTTTTAGCGCCTACGCTTCTTTTTGCTCAAGACATCAAATTACCCACCGGATTTTCCATCTCGGAAATCGGTAAAGAACTAGGCGCCACGCGCCACATCACCGTTTCCAAACAAGGACATGTGTATGCCAAACTCTCCAAATTAAAAGAGGGGAACGGCATCGTTATGTTAAAAGACAAGGACAAAGACGGGGCGTATGAAGATCAGAATTGGTTTGGCAATTATACGGGAACCGGGATTGGGATCGATGGGGAGTATTTTTATGCGGCGTCCAACAAAGGTGTGCATCGCTATGCGCTGAATGCGCAAGGTGAAATTGCCGACGTAAATACCTACGAAACGATCGTGGACGGTTTGCCTGATCACGGACGTGATAATGCGAAACCGTTCGTTTTTGACAAAGACAAAAAACATATTTATGTGACCATCGGCTCCTGGAACGATCCATGTCGTGTGCCCGGAACCGGGAAAGGCATGAGTCCCTGCGCGATCCTGGATTCAGCAGGAGGGATTTGGCAGTTTGATGCCAATAAACTCAACCAAAAATTCCAAGATGGCGTGCGATACGCCACCGGTTTAAAGAATGCCGTCGGGATTGCCTGGAACACCCAAACAAATTCACTGTTCGCCATGGCGCATGGACGTGGTCAATTCCACGATTTTTATCCCCAATATTATACGCCTCAAATGTCCCAGGAATTACCTGCTGAGGCGATGTACGAATTCAAAAAAGCAGGCGATGATGCCGGCTGGCCCTACATCTACTACGACCAAAAACAAAATAAAAAGATCGTTGCGCCCGAATACGGTGGAGACGGAAAGAAGACAGGCGGTGAAAATGCCTTGGACCCAACCGTCGCCTTTCCTGCCCACATGGGACCCAATGATTTGTTATTTTATACCGGAAATCAATTCCCGGCCAAATACAAAAATGGTGCGTTCATTGCCTTCCATGGCCAATCTTCCGAATTTAAAAAAGGCTACCTCGTTGGCTTTGTACCCTTCAAAAACGGAAAGCCTAGTGGCAAATGGGAAATCTTTGCGGATAACTTTGCGGGAACGGATTTGGTGAAACCAACGGGCCCGATCCAACATCGCCCATGTGGGTTGGCACAAGGCCCTGATGGTTCTTTATATGTTAGTGACGACTTAGGTGGCAGCATCTACCGCATCACCTATAAAAAATAATTGCATCTTTAGTTAAATTTGATGCCTATGCGTGCGCTCGTTTTTATTTTCATGTTGATTTTGCCGGGCTGCCTGCTCGCACAAAAACGCTTTGTGCGCATCCAGCTGCCCAATGCCACGCCATTAGTAGGGCAATTTCAATCGGAAGATGAGCGTGCGATCCAAGTTCTCGAGTTGAATTTAGGACCCATGCAGGTAATCAAATCACAGATTCAATCGCAAGATGAACTCGGGAATTCCATTCGTGTGGAGATTCAACTCTATGATAACCGCACCATTATCTGTGCATTGCAAGAACTGTCCGCGGATCAAGTGCAAGCCATTAGTCAGGAATTAGGTAATCTGGCTATCTCACGAGCAAATGTAAAATCACTTCGCTACCTGCCCGAAGTCGCCGGTGGACAAGCTGGGATCCAATTTGACAATCCACATCCGACGCGCTACTTTTTTGGTCCATCCGCCATCCCATTACGCAAGGGAGAACGCTATTATCAAAATGCCTATGTGCTCGCGAATAGTGTGCAATATGGTGTGAATGATCACTTTTCCATAGGTGGTGGCGCCGTGATTCCCTTTGCTTTCTTCATCACCCCTAAATGGGGGTATCAAGTGGCCCCCCAATGGCACCTCGGTTATGGTATGCTGGCCGCAACGTCTTTCATTAAAGACTTTAATTTTGGTTTAGCAGTTGGCTATGGCTCCGCCACCTACGGCACACGGGAACATAATGTGACCCTCAATGCCGGCTGGGGCGCGGTCAAACAACAAGATCCCAATGCGAGTTATGCGTGGCGTGGAGCGCGCCGACCGATGTTTACGATTTCAGCCATGACGCGTATTTCGAATCGTGTCATGCTCGTGACAGAAAATTGGTTGTTCTCCTTGCGCGAATATGATTTCCAAACTGAAACCTACTCCATGAAAAATCGGGGTGTTTTGACGGGTGGTTTTCGTTTTATGGGGGAGAAAAATTCCTTTGATTTTGGTGTGTTAATTCCTGCTGGGGAAGCAGTCGCCATACCGTATATAGATTACGTCTTCAAATTTTAATTATGAAAGCATTTAAATACATCGCACCTTTTTGCATGTTCGCCTTTGCCTATTGGTCCTTTCATTCTACCGGGTTGGCTTGTTGGGCCGGCTTCTTATTTACCTTCGCCTTCGTCCCAGGTATCGAACTGGTCTTAAAACCAGACGCGCGCAATCTAGCCGCTGAGGAAGAGGCTTTAGCCAAAAAAGATGTTTTGTACGATTGGATTTTATATGTGGCTTTTGGTTTACAGTTTGTCACGTTGTATTTCTTTCTCATTAGCATGACCGATGAATTGGCCTGGTCCGATCGCCTTGGCCGCATCGCCATGATGGGCTTGATGGCCGGTATTTTTGGCATTAACCTCGCCCATGAATTAGGTCATCGTTCCACTAAGGCCGAGCAGTTTTTGGCCAAATGCCTACTGCTCACTAGTTTATACATGCACTTTTTTATCGAGCACAATAAAGGACATCACACGCACGTGAGTACACCAGATGATCCGAGTTCGGCCAAATACAAACAATCTGTTTTTGCGTTTTGGTTACAAACCTTTCCGGGTACGTTGCGGAGTGCTTGGCGGATAGATGCCCAACAAACCAGTTTGTTCATTGGCATTCAAATCCTGTTTTTAGCTCTAATTGGCTGGTTTTTCGGGACACTGGTGATGGGCTCATTCATGGCGGCCGCGCTGATTGGGTCGATCCAATTGGAAACCGTGAATTACATTGAGCATTATGGATTAGCCCGTGATCGCGTGGAATCAGGCCGGTACGAGCGGGTGAAGCCACACCATTCTTGGAACAGCAATCACATTATGGGACGTTTGTTGTTGTTTGAGTTAAGCCGACACAGCGACCATCACTTCCAAGCATCGCGTAAATATCAGGTATTGCGTCATCATGACGATACGCCTCAAATGCCTACGGGATATCCGGGAATGATTTTATTGGCCCTCGTTCCACCGATCTGGTTTCGGGTGATGGATGTGCAAATGAAGCGTTTTGGGGTGTTGCCTAAAACGAACGAACAGCTTTCACCAAGCATTTAAAATCCTTGAAATAGGGCGATTGCAACCCAGTTTGCAGGTTGTGCGTGTAGGCGTTATCCTTGTCTACCTCAGAAGAAGTCCAGTACCAAGCGGATTGAAAAATACTTCCTCCACCGATCTTCTTGTGGTTTAATTTGGGATGTATCAAATCGAACTCTTCTTTGGTCGGCAAGCGCCAATCATCAAATCCATTTTGAGTCAAATCCTCACACGCTTTTTTCGCTTGTTTGAAATCCATTTTTCCAACGTTTTCAACAGTTGCAATCAGGCCATGTCCATTTTTTTCGAAGATGACATAACCGCCATATTTGATCGGCGGAATTCGTTTGTTGGTGCTGCGGTCTGCTTCTTGGCCAAAGGCTGGCGAAATGATGAGTAAGCAAAGAATAATACGAAGCATGTCGTGGATGATTATGTAATTTGGTATGTCAAAATTAGAGAAAATAGTGTCATAAGGAAATAATATTGTTGATTATCCGTTTCATCCTCAAATCAATATTGAAATTAAATTGTATTTTGCATCTTTATTTAACACTCCTGATTCATTGAATGAAAAAACGTTTTTCCGCCTTTGGTATTTCATTCCTTTTCATGTTTTTTTCGGCGTGGGTGAGTGTGGGCCAACAAACCACTTTGCCAACAGATCCAGCCAAAACATTTCGTCAAGCTAATCTCTTTTTTCAGTCTAAAAACTTCATCGCTGCGCGCGAGGAATTTATTCAATATTTAAACTATTTACATCAACAACCCCGTGAATCTACGGCGGAAAAAACACAGGTGGAATATTACATCGCCATGTGTTCGATTTACACCATGCGCCCCGAGGCGGAAATGCAAGCCATTCGCTTTGTGTCTGAGCATCCCGAAAGTCCATTTGCTGCCCTACTCAAACGTGAAATAGGTGTGTTTTACTATGAAACGGGTGATTGGGTACGTGCGATTCGCTATTTGAGTCAAGCGGCACAGACCAATTTAGAATACACGTATTTCTTAGCCATTTCGCATTATCAGGTCAAGCAATTCAAGGAGGCGCTGGCGCTGTTCAATAATTTAAAATACGAATCCGAGGAAGAATTTTCCATGCCTGCAGCTTATTATGCGGGTGTGATGCATTTCAGATCAGGGATGTACGATGAGGCCATTGCTGATTTTAAGTTGGCCGCCAAAGACCCAACCTACGGTCCCGAAATTCCGCAATGGATCAGTTCAGCCCTCATGAAGCAAGGTAAAATTGCGGAATTAGAGCAGTTTGTGGAACCTATCTTAGCCGATACGACGGGTAAATACCTGGTGACTGAATTAGCTCTTATACTTGCCGAGAAGCAATTTGCCAATGCCCAATATGCCAAGGCTGCCGGGAATTACAACATTTTGTATAAAGCTTCACCCACTAAGTTTTCGCGTAACCGTACGTTTAAATTCGCTTATGCGCTAGCTAAATCGGGTGAGTTAGATCGGTCATTGACCTTGTTTAAGGGTATTGCGGCGGAGGAGGATTCGGTGGGCCAACAAGCCTTGCAGGTGATGGCCGATATGTATCAGTCCCAAAATAAGGTCAAAGAGCGATTGGAAACTTTGGATGCGATTGCGGCTTTGCCATACCATCCAGTGCTAGCTGAAAATGCCTTTATTGCCCGTTGGGAAATATTTAAATCTCAAAAAGATTGGCCTCGCATCATTCAAGAAGTTAAAAAATACCAAGCATCCGACACGAATCCAGTGCATGCGGAATTGTTCGTTGACCTAGCCCTTTTCGCAATTCAGCAGACGCAAGATTTGTCGGCCTTATCCCACTTCATGCTCCATTCACCCGCCGGAAAAGCCAAATTCCAAGCTTTATATCAATTGATGATGTATGAAAAGGGTGCCCAATATTACGCGGCAAATGATCAAAAGCGGGCGATTACGTTCTTGAAACGTTCCTTAGAATATCCATTAAATCAAGAAATGGCCTGGAATGCGCGCTATGCCCAAGCAGAAATCTTAGCGAGAAACAATAAGAATTCGGATGCGATTAAGATTTATATGCCATTGTTGGCCGAGACCTCAAAGCCAACGGGTTCACCCGAATTAAGCCAACGGATTCGCCTGAGTTTGGCGCAGTCGTTTACCTACATTACGATGTATGATCGCGCGCAATTGTACTTTGAGGAATATTTGTCCAATAAAGTGGCGGTCACCAAGACACCACAAGACTTTAGAAATGCGGCTGAAACGGCGATTGCGAATCGGAAAATAGAGGCTGGTTTAGCCTATTTCGAGCAAGCCATTGCCTTAGGTCAAGCGGGAACAGATGCACTGATCGAACGCAAAGCGGCTGTGCTTTTTAATGAGCGTCGCTATGCGGAAGCAAATGCTGAATATTTACGCATTGGAGCTTTATATCCACAATCACCCTTACGTGATTTAGCGACATTTAAGGCCCATGCCGCGTTGTTCAAATCGCAAAATAAATTGCTTTATGGCGAGTTGATTGGGTCGCTGACGCAAACGATCCAACAAGCCGCTTCGGGAAATCCGTATCTCGCGCCATCGCTGTTGATACGGGGTCAAACCTATGAAATTACCAATCAGTGGAGTTTAGCGCTGGATGATTACATCCGTATTGTGCGTCAATTTACTGCGGATTCTACGTCAAAAGATGCGTTGATTGGAGCAAGTGAAATACTGAAGCGCGTCGGTCGTGGCGAAGAGGTTTTTGAATTGCGTGAGATTTATACCAAACAACACGGCGACGAAAAAGGCGACGATGAAGAGCTATTTGATTTATGTCGGTCTATTTTCGAGGCCGGAAAATACCGCGTGGCTGTACCGGAGTTAGTCAAATTTATATCGAAGTATCCTAAATTCGAGCAGATGGCGGAGGTCAACTGGATGCTTGGGTACGGGACTTTTCAGACGAAAGATTGGGGGAATTCAGCTACTTACTTGAAGCGGGTACAGCCGGAAGATAAGAAGTCGGAGGCACTTTGGTTATTAGCCACGCTGGAATTGGAGCAAAAAAATACGGAAGGAGCCATCGCGTATCTGACAGCTTCTTTACGCGAAACGATTACGCCGGAATTACGTTTGAAGGCAACGGAGAAATTAGTGTCGTTGTATGCGCAAACGGATCAACTCGCCAAAGCGGATGTTTGGGTAGACGCATTGGCGAACCCAGAAGAAAAGAACCAACTGACCATTTCATTAGGAAATGCGTGGGCGCAGAAGCAAGATGCTACGAAAGCGGAAGGCTATTTCATGCAAGTTGTTCAGCGGGAAAGTTCAGATATAGGAGCGCAGGCACTTATTCAGGTGGCTGCAATGCATTCACAATCAGGTGATTATAAAGGTTCTACAGACTTAATTAAAACATATTTTAGCCAAGAAGGCGCGCGCTATTATGAAGTAGCGGATGCCTGGGTAGGGAAGGCGTATTTATTGATGGCCGATAATTTCATCGCATTGAAAAATGGCCGACAAGCCAAAGTCATTTTAGATAGTATTTTGTCGAGTATGAGTGATGAAAGCATTCTGTTGCATGCAAAGAAAAAATTAGAAGAATTAAGTAAATGAGGGGTATAACGACTATTCTTTTTGTCCTTGTCGCAAGCGTATTTAGCTTGAACATGTCCGCACAGGAAATTGATCGATCCGTGATTGTGGTTCCCGGTGGCGCGAAGTCCCTGTGGCAATTGAAGGTATCCGAACGTCAATACCTGCCATTAAAGTCTTTTAAGATGCCTTTGAGCATCAAGGAGATGAAGCAACAAGCGACGAGTCTCACGTGGTCAAGCGATTCCTTGCCAAGTATCCAAGCGCCACCCGCGCAGGATATGCGTTCCCGAGATACGGCTAAAGTGGCTTTTGGCGAGAAATACGATAACGTCTTGCAGCTCGGGGTGGGTAATTACGGACATACCTTGTTGAACTTTAATGCGAGCCATTCGCCACAAGAAAATAAGTTTATTGGGTTTTATCTGAACCATGACGCGAATGCACAAGGTCCGGTCCAATCGACCTATTCTGCTCGAAGTGAAAATCAAGCCCGTTTGGTTAGTAGGTATTTAGGATCTGTGAATTTCTGGGAAGGGAGTCTATCTGCCAGCCGACAAGTCAACCACGCCTATGGCTTGCCTGAAATACCTAGTTTTGTTAAAGCTGCGGATATTCGGTTGAATTATTCGTATTTCAACGTGTTGGGCAAGGTGTTGAGTGCGCGTAAAAATGCACATTCGGATTATAAATTGACCTTAGATGCGGGCTTATTGCAGAATCCAGGTGGACTTTCGGAGTTAATTGCGAAGTCTCATTTGTTCTATTCCAAAGATTTATCAGAGAAGGTGAAAGCCCGTTTGGACGCTGATTACATCCATGGAGAATATGTTTCGGCGCTGGGGAATAAACCTTTATTGCGTTCATTTTATCGCGTTAACCCCAGTATTGCGTATGCGAGTTCTCGTATTCGGGTCAATGCGGGGATTCTAGTAGCAACGGAACAGGAGGGGAAAGATGTGGTTGCGAAGACAAGTATATTCCCGCAGTTTGAGTTGGATTTTGGTGTGTCTGATTTCATTCATTTGTTTGGTGGAATCGGTGGCGATGTACAATTCAATACGCTTAAATCATTTTTGGCTGAAAATCCTTGGATGGCCATTCCAACGAGATTTACCAATACTAGTCAGGTAGGTAATCTTTTCGGAGGTATCAAGGGGGTAGGTAACAAAAATGTCGATTTTGAAATCAAGTATAATTATGCGGAGTATGCTGATTTGCCTACGTTTATCAATAGTCCTTCGGATGCTTCTCGTTTTCAAATTTTGTACATCGGTGGAATTCAAAAAATTCAAGTTGCTAACATTATCGGTCAAGTAAACGTGCATGTTTCCAATGCCTTTACCTCTAGTTTGAAAGTTGACCATGTGCGCTATTCCTTGTTGAACACCGTTTTCCAAGCTTCTCACAAACCAGGCTTGACGGTGAGCTGGACGAATACCTGGAAACTATCGAATAAGGTGTTTATTTCACCGGATGTGTATTGGATCAAGGATTTATTCGCCCTAAATCCTGCGCAAAATCAGTTGATTCAATTAGATGATATTGTAGATTTGAACTTTAAAATTAATTATTTCGTGAAGCGGAATGTTAATTTGGGTCTTTCAGGGAACAACCTGTTGGGCAAAACGTATCAACGGTTCAATCAATATCAAAATCAGGGACGTCAAGTTAATTTGACCCTGGCTTATTCGTTCTAGTATGAAAAAATTAGGTTTACTTTTCCTTGTTGCAACGGTTTTCGCTTGCACAACTCCCCAAACAGAAGTTCCAACCCAATCACTCAATGAAGTATTGGCTTGCGCTAATTTAGCTGGCTTACAAGCCAAATACGGAAAAGAAAATGTCGTTGCAGACACGAGCTGGGTCATCGGAACAGATACGTTGCAAGGTTCCATCATTTTCCCGAACTCAGCTAAACAAGTGTACGTCTATTACCGTGCCGGTGAGATCGTGGACGTAACCATTCAAGGAAAATCGTCTGCTTGGAAGACAGATTCGGGGCTTTATTTGGGACTTCCTTTGCAAGATGTCCAACAACTCAATGCTAAAAACTTCACACTTTCAGGTTTCAATTGGGCCCACGGTGGGGAAGTGGTTTCATGGGAAGGCGGTAAATTAGCTGGTATTCATTTAGCTACATTTAGTAATGCCGGCAATCAGCATGAGGGCTTGTCGGACGCGGAATACACCCAAATATCGGGTCAAACGGAATTCGATGTGCGCCACGAGGCCATTCAAAAACTGAATCCAAGTCTGGATATGATTTCGTTGATTAAGCCATTTATCCCGAATCAGGAGGAAGGCAAGTCGATTAGCAAACGTATTTCAGCGAATCAAATCCCGCTAGCGAAGTAATGATTATTTGAGTTTGGGATTGTTGTGGTGACGATCTGCATCGCGGATCGTTTTCTTTTGCATGTTTTTTTCCAGCGCTTCGGTGAGGTTCACGCCTGTTTGATTGGCTAAACAAATCAACACAAACAGCACATCTGCCATTTCATCCCCCAAGTCTTTTTGCTTGTCGGACTCCTTTTCAGACTGTTCGCCGTACCGACGGGCAATAATGCGCGCTACTTCGCCCACCTCTTCCGTCAGCATGGCCATGTTGGTCAGTTCGCTAAAGTACCGAACGCCTACGGTTTGAATCCAGGTGTCTACTTGTTTTTGGGCTTCTTCTAAGGTCATATCGCTGGGTTTTTAGAATCGATGATGATGGTCACTGGACCATCGTTGCACAAACTTACTTGCATGTCGGCACCAAAAACGCCTGTTTGAATCGGTCCACCCATCATTTCTGAGAGCTGATGAATCATTTGTTCATACAAAGGAATCGCTTGTTCTGGTCGGGCTGCTGCTATATAACTAGGCCGATTTCCCTTTCGGGTGTCCGCGTATAAGGTAAATTGGCTCACTAATAAAATCTGTCCATCGACCTGTGCAAGCGACAAATTCATTTTGCCTTCCGCATCGGAAAATATGCGTAATCCATGGATTTTTCCGGCCAAATAGTTGACATCTGCCGGCGTATCATCCACATGAATGCCGAGTAGAATTACGAATCCCTTGCCGATGGAGGCGTGAAGTTTTTCTTTAATATGCAGCTGGGCTGAACTCGCGCGCTGTATCACGGCTATCATCGGCTACAACAAGAAATAGACGATGAGGAAATAAACACCATAGCCCAAGATGTCATTGGTCGTCGTAATGAACGGACCCGATGCCACGGCTGGATTAATTTTGAGTTGGTTTAACACCAAAGGCGTAATGGTTCCCATGAGTGAGGCCAACATAACCACGGCGAATAGCGAAAGCGACACCGTGATGGATAACATAATTTCGCCTTTATCGATGAGCATGGAACAACCGAAGGCAAAAATAGCGGCAATCATCGCGTTGATTAAGGCGACCACAAATACCTTTTGAAGACGTTTCCAAAGCGTTGTATCCAAACCACTTTTATCAGCTAGTGATTGTACGATCAATGAAGAGGACTGAATCCCCACGTTTCCGCCTGTGGATCCAATCAACGGAATAAACGCTGAAATAGCGGGCAATAAGGCAATCGTATCGTCGAAGCGATCAATGATTTTGGCAGCTAAAAAACTACCCACCATACCGCCGATTAACCACGGTAAGCGCGAACGTACTAAAAGCCACACTGAGTCATCTTCTTCTACGTCTTCCGAGATACCGGCCATGACCTGAATATCTTCTTGGGCGGATTCTGTGATGAAATCGACCACGTCATCGATGGTAATGCGGCCTAATAAACGGCCTTGAATATTCACGACTGGAATGGCTTCCAAGTCATATTTTTGCATTAAATCGGCCACTTCTTCGCCAGTGCTATAGGTCTGTACTGAAACGATTTCGTCGTCTTCGTAGACATCTTGAATCTTGGATCCGCGTTTGGCCAAAATGATTTTTTTCAACGAAACGGTTCCTAAAAGCAATCCGTCATCATCCACGACATAGACGGAATAAACTTTCTCTACATCTTCGGCTTGTCGGCGAATCTCCTCCACACATTCCGTCACGGTCTGTGTCACATTGATTTTAATTAACTCCTTCTGCATCAAACCACCTGCACAATCTTCATCGTAATGCATGAGGTCAATGATGAAACGCGCTTGTTCACGGTCCTTCAATAGGGCGATGACTTCTTCGCGAATGCGGACAGGTTGTTCGTTCAGAATATCCACGGCATCATCGGAATCGACGATGTTAATGTATTGTGAGATTTCTTTGGAGGTAAAGTTCTTGAGGAACTTTTTGCGGTCATCGGTATCCAAGGCGGAGATGATGGCAGCGGCAATTTTAGTGTCCAGTAATTGGACTAAATATTTTGATTCATCGCCGTTCAGTTCATATAAAATGCTGGTGATATCGGCAGGGAAAAGGTCTTCGATTTTGGCAATAATCTCTTCGTTCGCTTGGGCTGTAATCAGCTGGCGAATATCTTCTAAAAACTCTTTGGTGAGTTCGAACGGAAGGTGCTGTACGTTGATTTCTTCCATGAGATTCGATTTTGAAAAGATTGAAGGCGCAAGTACGGAAATTTTGACGGAAAACGTATGTCTCTAAACCGTTAAATTATGCGCCTGGGTAACCTTGTGCTTCCCATAAATGGGTCAATTCCACAAATTCGGCCACGCCTAATTGTTCAGCGCGCTTGGTCAACAACGGGTGATCAGGTAATTGCATGGCGCGCAAGGCGTTGCGTAAGGTTTTGCGTCGCTGGTTGAATGCCATCTTCACGACAATCTTGAATTTCGCTGGGTCGCAAGCTAGTTTTTTATCCCAATTCCGGCGCATGCGAATGACACCCGAGTTTACTTTGGGAGGTGGGGTAAACACCTCAGGGCCTAAACTGAATAGGTATTCTACGTCGTAATAGGCTTGTAAAAGGACACTTAAAATGCCATAATCTTTATTGCCGGGTTTGGCGGCTAGGCGCATGGCTACTTCTTTTTGCAGCATGCCCACGACTTCCACGCATTGATCTTTGTATTCCAATACGCGGAAAAATATCTGTGTTGAAATGAAATAGGGGAAGTTACCCACGATCGCGAATTTCTCCTCGCCGAAGATATTCTCTAATGGGTAGCGTAGAAAATCACCGTCGATTAATCGGGTTCCTGTAAATTCTAGGTAATGCTTGCGCAGGTAGTCGACAGATTCCTTGTCGATTTCAATTAAGGACGTTTCGTAAGCTTCTTTTTTAACGAGAAATTGGGTGAGAACCCCCATCCCTGGGCCTATTTCCAAGACTTTTTGGTATTCACCTTGAGGCTGAAGTCCATCCACAATACGCTGTGCGGCGTCCAAATCATTCAAAAAGTGTTGACCTAAATTCTTTTTTGCTCTTACTTGCACGTGTTCTTGGGGCTTAAGGGTACGCGAAATTACGCCCTTTTTTGTACATTTAAGCAAAAAAAGGGATTAATGCCATGGCAGTTTGGGCAAACAAAACAAAGGAAGATCTAATTCACGAAATCCAAGAGCTGAAAAAGCAATTGGACGTGTTGGAAATTAACGATGGAATTGCCTCCGAAGCGACTTCGAAAGAAAACCTCATTCATACCATTGCTGGCCTCAAGCTATTTGGTATCATCATGGCGCTCGACGGCACCATCGTATATGCAAATGCGTTCACACATACCTTACTGGATTATTCTTCCAATGAATTAAACGGGAAAGATTTTTTTGCCACCCTATTACCGCAAGGCGAGACCGAGGACCGTCGCGCCTCCTTCCAAAAAGCCATTGATTCGGGTGGTTTATTTGAGGATCGTGAACGTAATTACATCACCAAAACCGGTGCTACGAAATGGGTAGAAGTGGCTTCCACGATTGTGAAGGCGTCCAATAATACGTCTTATTTAAGTATCATCGGGGAGGATATCACCGAACGAAAGAAGGTGACGGAAGCGCTTTCGCGATCCAATGCCCAGCTACAAGATTTAATTAATAATACCACGGACCTCATTCAAATTACCGGTGTGTCTGGTCGGTTTTTATTTGTCAATAAAGCCTGGCTTGAAACGCTGGGCTATTCCGAGGAGGAAGCCCGCGACTTACGCATGCAAGATGTCTTGCACCCCGAATTCGCACACATCACGCAAGCGCAATTTGATCTCTTAGCTCGTGGCGAAGAGCTGCCCGAATTTACCGCTGTATTCAAGCGAAAGGACGGTCGGCGCCTCTACGTTTCTGGCTCAGCGACCTGTCGGTTCGAACGCGGAGCACCCACTGCCTACCGCTGTATTTTACATAATTCTACGGCGAAAGTCCGTGCGGAGCGTGCCAATAAGCTCTTTTCATCCATCGCGCAAGTAGCGATTAGTTCCACGAATTTGGATGACTTTTATGTCAATATCCATAAGCAGTTGGGCGAGGTCATCGACGTCAAGAACTTCTTTATTGCCCAATATGATCCGGGGAAAAGCTTTTTGTATTTCCCGTATTACATCGATGAGTATTTTGATTCGCGGGTTCATTTTACCAAACGTAAACTGGGGAATGGACTGACAGAATATGCGATCATGGCGAATAAGCCATTGATTTTGCATGATGATGATATACACCAATTAGCCGCGGAGAAGAAGATTTACCTCTATGGTGTCGTTCCAAAAGTGATGCTTTGCGTGCCGCTACGTATCGGAGACCGAGTTACCGGGATCATTGGGGTTAAATCCTACGAGCGTGCCAATAAGTACGAGAACCGCGATTTAGAATTACTGGACTTTATTTCGAGCCAAGTGGCGGTGGCCATTGCGCGCAAGCAAGCGGAAGAGGCTTTGGCTCGTGAAACGGCCCGATTAAATGCGATTTTTGAAGGAAGTTCCCACTTAATGTGGTCGGTGAATAGACGCCTCATGTTGACAAGTTTCAACCAAGAGTATGCCGAACTCCTAGAAAAACAATTACAGATTAAACCGCAATTGAATTTCAGTACAGAAAGCATGGGATTCCAGTTGGTGGCCCCACAAGAACGCCGACCGCTCGAAGACAAATACAAACTTGCGTTTAGAGGTCAAAAACAACATTTTGAATTGGAGTTGATGACCAAATCCGGCGAGCAAAAGTGGTTGGAAATCTACCTAAACCCCATCCAATCCGAAGCGCTTATTTCGGAGGTTTCAGGCATAGCCCGGGATATAACAGATTTAAAGAAATACCAAGCCGAACTCGTTGAGGCGCGGGAGCAGGCGGAACATTCCTTGAAAGTGAAGGAACAGTTTTTGGCCAATATGTCCCATGAGATTCGTACGCCGATGAACGGGGTGATTGGAATGGTGGATTTATTGTGCGATTCGCCGTTGAATGAAGACCAACAAGATTACCTGCAAACCATCCGGAAGTCATCCGAAACCTTATTGCATATCCTGAATGACATTTTGGATTTAGCCAAAATCGAAGCAGGTAAAATGGTGCTCCATCCGGCTGAATTGGTATTTGAGGATTTATTGGACCGACTGATGTCCTTGTTTACGCCGATTGCCCATCAGAAAGGGAATAAGGTGGCGTATACGATTGCGGCGGACGTGCCTAAAGTTGTCGTGGCCGATGAGACACGATTGTTACAAATTCTATCCAATCTGACGTCCAATGCCTTGAAATTCACGGAGAATGGATCGGTGACGATTTCGGTTTCTACGGCCAATTTGACATCTAAAAGCGTGGAATTAATGTTTCGCGTGACTGATACGGGGATAGGAATTAGTCCGACGAATTTGAAGAAATTGTTCTCTGCCTTTCAGCAATTGGATAATTCAACGTCTAAAAATTATGGGGGAACCGGTTTGGGATTAGCCATTTCGCGGGAATTCTGTAAGATGATGGATGGCGATATTGGGGTAGAATCGGAGGAAGGAAAGGGGAGTACGTTTTGGTTTACGGTCCAATTGGCGATCGGTGATGCGTCCAAAGCATCTTCAATTCAGCAGGCTGATCGATATGATATTGCAGGAACCTTAACCGAGGTGCGTGCCCGTATCTTATTGGTGGATGATAATGCGACGAATCGCAAAGTTGCCTCACAGATTTTAGCTAAAGCCGGATGTGTGATTGAAACGGCAACCAGTGGTCAGGAGGCGATTGACCGTTTGGCCCAAGATGCTGATTTTGATTTGGTCTTAATGGATATTCAAATGCCCGAGATGGATGGGATGGAGACGACGCGCCGACTGAAAGCTTCGGGGCAGGCATTGCCGCCTATCGTCGCGATGACGGCTTATGCGATGAAAGAAGATCGTGAACGGTTCCTCGCTGTGGGTATGGATGATTATTTAGCCAAACCTATTCGCGCACAGCAACTCATTCAGATGGTGAGCAAATGGGTACATGATGGCCATGCTCCAGAAGATGTGGTGCTCGATACGTCATACGAGGCCGTTGACGAAGAGGTGCTTAAGTCCCTTTCGGATGCCGTTGGGGGTGATCCTGCTTTTGTGGAAGGGATGCTGACCGAATTCATTGCCGAAGCTGAGGAGCAACTTGCCGCTGCTGAACAAGCCTACGCTGCGAACGATTGCAAAGGAGTTCAAGCTGAGTTACATACGCTGAAAGGAAATTCGGGGACCTTGGGAGCTGCGCAAGTACATCTTATCTGTGAGCAAATTGAGTTGAAAGCCAAAGTCTGCGAGTTCAGTCAATTCCCTGTGGAGATTGTACAACTGAAAGAGGCACTCGCTACATTCAAACAAGTGATTTCGGACAGATTCGCCTAATACAAGCCATATTGGCACGTTTTTCGCGTCCGAGTACCTTAACTCACCGACAAATTTTCCGGGTTTTGTGCATGGCTAAGCAATTGCAGCTAGCGGTCGCAACAATTTTAACCACATGAACCCAAACAATTATACTTCCCAAGCGAGTGTTATCATTCAGCAAGCCATGGAAATTGCGCAGGAGCGGGGCCAACAAGCCATCGAAACTGGGCATTTGTTGCTAGCGATTCTACAGGATGATACGCAAACGGCCTCGTTTCTACTCAAGAAATTAGGTGTTTCCCCCAGTCAAATTCAAACTAATTTAGGCCCCATTTTGACCAGCTACCCGAAAGTATCGGGGGAGCAGCCTTATGCTAGTAATTCCTTGCAGCAGGCTTTGCAGCGCGCGGATAAATTAAAAGCAGATTTTGGCGATACGTATGTGAGTGTGGAGGTTTTGTTTTTGTCTTTATTGGATGGAAACGATTCCGTGGCCGATGCCCTGAAAAAGCTCGGATTAACGACCAAGAATTTTAAACAAGCAATCATCGAACTTAGAGGAAATAGACAAGTGAACGATCCACATGCAGAAGGTACTTACCAGTCTTTGGAAAAATACGGTAAGAATTTAAATGAATTAGCGAAGGCGGGTAAAATCGACCCGGTGATTGGGCGAGACGAAGAGATTCGTCGGGTCCTACAAATCCTATCGCGTCGGACCAAAAACAATCCTATGCTCGTGGGTGAACCCGGTGTAGGTAAAACCGCCATCGTGGAGGGTTTGGCCCAACGAATCGTTTCGGGGGATGTACCGGAGAATTTGAAATCCAAAATTGTCATGTCGCTGGACATGGGTTTATTGGTTGCCGGAGCTAAATACAAAGGTGAATTTGAGGAGCGTTTGAAAGCGGTCATCAAAGAAGTCACGGATTCAGACGGAGAGATTGTCTTGTTTATTGACGAGATCCATACGCTGATTGGCGCAGGTGGTGGGGGAGAAGGAGCGATGGATGCGGCCAATTTGTTGAAGCCAGCATTGGCCAGAGGAGAACTACATGCGATAGGAGCTACGACGTTAAAAGAGTACCAAAAATACATTGAGAAGGACAAAGCTTTGGAACGTCGGTTTCAATCCGTGATTGTGGATGAGCCTGATGTGGCGGATGCGATTTCGATCTTGCGTGGTATCAAGGATAAGTATGAATTGCACCATGGGGTTCGGATTCAGGACGATGCGGTTATCGCTGCGGTCGAGTTGTCCAGTAGGTACATTTCAGATCGTTTCCTTCCAGATAAGGCCATCGACTTAATGGATGAGGCGGCTGCCAAAATGCGCTTAGAAATTGATTCTGTTCCGGAGGCGATTGATGATATTCAGCGGAAGATTATGTCGCTGGAAATTGAGCGCGAGGCGATTCGTCGGGAAAATAATAAGGAAAAAGAATCTAGCCTCAATCGTGAATTAGCTGATTTGTCCGAAAAACGCGATGCGCTGAAGGCACAATGGCAGTCGGAGAAAGGCGTTCTAGACACGATCCGGGCAGAAAAAGAGAAAATTGATAAATTGAAATTGGAGGCCGACCAAGCCGAGCGTCAAGGAGATTACGGCAAGGTAGCTGAGATTCGTTATGGTCGCTTGGTGGAGTCTGAGCAAAAATTAAAGGATTTGCAGGCGAATTCCCAGGGCGAGAAAGGGATGTTGCAGGAAGAAGTGACTGCGGAGAATATTGCCGAGGTGGTTGCTAAGTGGACGGGAATTCCGGTGAGCAAGATGTTGCAGACAGAGATTGAGAAGCTATTGCATCTAGAAGATGAATTGCACAAACGTGTGGCGGGTCAAGATCAGGCGATTGAATTAGTGTCGGATGCGGTACGTCGCTCGCGTGCGGGATTGCAGGATCCGCGCCGGCCTATTGGTTCCTTTATCTTTTTAGGCACGACGGGTGTTGGAAAAACGGAATTGGCTAAGTCTTTAGCTGCTTATCTCTTTAATGATGAGAACGCCATCGTTCGCATTGATATGTCGGAGTACCAAGAGCGCCATGCCGTTTCACGATTGGTCGGTGCGCCTCCGGGATACGTTGGTTATGACGAAGGTGGCCAATTAACCGAAGCCGTGCGCCGCAAGCCGTATTCAGTGGTATTGTTGGACGAGATTGAAAAGGCACATCCTGACGTTTGGAATATCTTGTTACAAGTCTTGGATGAGGGGCGTTTGACCGACAATAAAGGACGGACGGCGAATTTCAAGAACACCATCATTATCATGACATCGAATATCGGTGGTCATATTATTCAGGAAAAGTTAGGCCAAATGGAGGGCTGGAACAATGCGATCTTGTTGGAGGAAGCAAAGGAAGAAGTGATGGTCTTATTGAAACAGCAGGTGCGTCCGGAGTTCTTGAATCGGGTGGATGAGATTGTGTTGTTTGAACCATTGACGGAGGAACATGCGCGGAAGATTTTGACGATTCAATTTAAGGAAGTTCAAAACCGTTTGGCGGAGCAACATATCACGATCGAAGCGACGGAGGAGGCCTTGGCTAAATTAGCCAAAGAAGGATTTGATCCTTTGTATGGCGGTAGACCGATGAAGCGTGTGCTCCAGCGGGTTGTGTTGAATGAATTGTCTAAGTCCATTTTGTCCGGTAAGATTAAGAAAGATTCCGCGGTGCTGATGGATGTGGATCAGGAGGGGAATTTAACTTTTGAGAATGTGGAGGTGGAGATTTAGAAAAAAAACCCAGGCTGATGCCTGGGGGTTTTTATGTCTCTTTGGCAAAGCTCAAAGCTTTGCCAAAGTTTGAGGCGCTTGCGCCGATTTATTTTCAGGATTTACCTTAAAAATTCTGCCAGCAAACCGGCCGCGTAAACCGGTAAATAGCCTCGGTTCCCACAGAGGTGCTGCGCGCATCGGAAGTAGCGGGAAAAGGTCCGCCGTGTACCATCGCTGCTGAAACTTCCACGCCAGTTGGGAAACCGTTCAACAAGATGCGGCCTACCTTTTGGCTTACCTCATCGATTAATTCAGCTAAATTCACTAAGTCACTTGGCTCCGCTTGAATCGTAGCGGTTAACTGGCCTGGCAATTGCTCTGTAAACGCGATCATTTCGGCCAAATCTTGACAAACCACAGCCACCGTGCATGGGCCAAAAACCTCCTCTAACACCTCTGGGTGCGCTAAAGCCTCACGAACGCTTGTGCTAAATAAGCTTGGTGCGGGTGTTGAAGATGCAGTTAAGCGCTGTGTAGCGGGATGATGATTCAAGGTATTGAATCCGTGTTCAAATGATTGCTTGATTCCTGCTGTTAGGAAAGTGCCTAAAGGCATGTGGTCTAATTTAGCAGCTAAAGAGGTTAAAAATTCACGGTCTTTTTCTAGGATAACGATCAAACCGGGATTGGTGCAAAACTGGCCTACGCCCAAGCAGATGGATTGACTAAATGCATCAGCTAGTCCTTCCCCTTGCGTCGCTAGGCGATCGCTGAATAGGTAAACGGGATTGATGGAGCCCATTTCTGCATACACAGGAATGGGTACTTCGCGCCGAACGGCTAGGTCAAATAAAGCTTTTCCACCCCGGTAAGAACCTGTAAATGCGACTGCTTTTGTCAGGGGGTGTGTCACCAAATACCCACCTATTTCATGCCCTTGTGCATGTACTAGGGAAAAAGTACCGTCGGGCATACCAGTTTTTTGGGCTGCCTGTTGGATCGCTTGACCCACCAAATCACAGGTATTGGGATGTGCGGGGTGTGCTTTGAAGACGACGGGACAACCAGCGGCTAAGGCCGATAAGGTATCGCCACCGGCTACAGAAAAAGCTAAGGGGAAATTACTTGCCCCAAAAACGACCGTTGGCCCCAATGGAATCTGTTTCTGAACCAAACGTGGCTTAGGAAGCGGTTGGCGTTCTGGCATCGCTTCATCCACAATTTCTCTTTTCCAAGAAGGATTTGAGATGAAATTAGCGAACGCTTGGATTTGGCCTATGGTCCGTCCACGTTCTCCGGTGATGCGTGCTTCGGGTAAACCTGATTCTGCGCAAGCCGTTTGAATGAGCACATCGCCGATGACTAAAATTTCTTCGGCGATGGCATGAAGGAACTTGGCCCTTTCCCCATCGGATACATTTCGGTAAACTTTGAAGGCCGCGGAGGCTTTGGTCAAGGCTTCATGGGCCTCATCGGCCGTTGCTTCTACAAAAACCTGTGGTAGCGCCTCGCCTGAAGCAGCTTGGATGCCTTGAAAATTTCGGTGTCCGGCTGCTTTTGTTTGAAAGCCAATGAGTTGTTTTCCTGTTAAATTCATGGGTGTACGGTTTGAATCAAGGTGCCAATAGGTTCGATTTGAATGTGTATTTCGTCGTGTGCTTGTAGGGTAAATGGCGGATCAGGGACGATGCAAGTTCCGGTCATGAGGTAGGCACCTAACGGAAAGCTCATTTCGCGGGTTAAATATTCGCGTAGTTCCTCGTGGCTTCGCTTCATTTGCGATATATGTGTTTCTCCCTGGAAGACCTCTTGATTTGATCGGTAAATTCGCATGGAAATGACCGTTTCAGGAGCAAGCGGTTTTTCGGTGACCAATAAACAGGGTCCAATGCCAGCGGAGGCGTCGTACACTTTAGCTTGTGGGAGGTAGAGTGGATTTTCGCCTTCGATATCGCGGGAGCTCATGTCGTTGCCGATGAGGTAGCCGGCAATTTGGTGTTGTTTATTGATAAACAGGGTTAATTCAGGTTCGGGTACATTCCAGGCTGAATCTTTGCGGATACGTACCTGGCCGTTTTGGCCTACTGCACGCAATTTATTGCCTTTGTAGAATATTTCGGGCCTTTCAGCATCGTATACTTTATCGTAAAAGGTATCGCCTCCGGATTCTTTGGATTCTTCCATGCGGGCCACTTTGCTACGTAAATACGTTACCCCAGCTGCCCAAATCTCCTGGGAGTCAATGGGTGTTTGGATGGCTTCAAGTTTGGAATCTGTAAAGATTTGGTGTTGGCAGATTTGAAATAGTTCAGGTTGATTGATGAAATCATCCCAATTTCCTGCATGAGGGCTAGTGAATTTCCCTTCCTTATTTTCGATTTGAATACCTTTTGCGCCGCGGTAGATTTTGTAATAGTTCATAGGTTTAGTTTTGACATACGGATATGTGAAAAACAAATCTACTGAATCGAGGGCGAAGGGGAAAGGGGAAGGGTTATAAATTTGGGAAAGAAAGATCTTCGTCGATGAGCGGCCAATGCACCCCGAAACCTGATGGACTTATTTCATACGTATTTCGTTCGATGGTGGTAGCATGCATCAATTTTTGTGAAATATTAGCTATGGCCGATTGGATTGATTTATTTTCGCCTTGGATGATCATCTGATCTCCTTCAAATCGAATTTCCCAAATGTGTTTCTGATTTGATTTCATTTTATTGGTCAATGTTGAAATGATTATGCCAAGTTTGGATGATGAGATGCAATTGGTCGATTAAAATCTCCTCTATGTCACGCTGGTTCATTGGGCTCAAATTACAGGAATTTGCATAAGATATCATATTCAATTTCTGACTAATCCAATATTTCACTTCGGTTTCGCCCTTAATGGCATGTACGTGCATTTGTTCGTTGCCTTCATTGGAATAAAAAAATATTCTCCATCCTTTTTTTCGGAAAATGGTGGGCATGTCATGTGATTTTCCACAAGTACACAAAAGCTTGATTGGATCTGCGCAGGCCAACTGATAATCGAAATATTTTATCAGTTACTAGATTAAAATGAAGTGAGTGCTTTGTCCAAAGCAGATTTGACCTCACGAGCGATTCGTTTGGCAAAACGGAGCAGGTACCAGCAATCATTATTCACCTCCTGCTCCACGATTTGAATCGGATATTTTTTGATAACCTTCATCACCTCATTCATCTGGGCATAGGTGAAACGAACTTCCTGCGTTTCCATAGGTTCGATTTCAATAATTTCTGCAGCAGCAAAGGCCTCGAGACTAGCCTCTTTATAGGCCTGAATTAAACCGGGTACCCCAAGCAGCGTCCCACCAAAATAGCGAACTACAGCCACGAGTGTGAAATGGACATTGTTTGAAAGAATGGTATTCAGAATTGGTTTTCCCGCACTTCCCGAAGGCTCACCATCGTCGTTCGATCGGGCTTCTTCTGGCGTAAAACCGAGCCGATAGGCGTAGCAGATATGACGCGCTTTGGGATGCAATTCTTTCAGTGAATTTATCTGTTCCTTGATATCTTCGAGATCTTTCACCGGAAATACATACCCGATGAATTTACTTCCTTTATCTTTGTAGAGTCCCTCAGCTGGTTGTGATACGGAAAGATAGGAATCGGGTAGGGACATGCGCGAATTTTAAAATCCAATTTATGCATAACAATCATTTTTTCCTACGCATCCTAGCTCAGCAGCTGCGTCAAATTTTGACGTATGCGCGTTTGAAGCAGTGTTTTTCGCAGGAAAAAGATGAATTGGTTATCGGGTTTGAACGCCAGAATGGTGATGATTTTTGGATCAAATGCTGTTTTAGTTCCCAGTTTTCTACGCTTCAATTTCCATCCCAATTTCACCGCGCAGGGCGTAATTCCATTGACCTATTCTCTGATTTATTGCTGCACGAAGTACAAGATGTTTATGTTTTTGAGAATGAACGTGCGATTGGGTTGGATTTTTTAGGCCAACAAACCCTCGTGCTCAAATTGTTTGGCAATCGGTCGAATGTGATTCTTTTTCAGGAAGGGGAACATGTCGCGCAGTTTCAAAAGAAACTAAGTAAGGATTATGAGCTTGTGTTGCCTGAATTACACCGGTCGATTGATCAGGATTTTGATGCTTTTGAGGCTGCAGATGGTGATTATAAAGCATTATATCCAACGCTGGGAAAAGAAGGTGCAGCCTATTTTGATGCCTTCGGTTATGCCACGAAATCGCTCCAGGGACAATGGGAATTCTTACAACAAACCCTAGAGAATTTATCCGAACCGCACATTTCGATCGTTGAAACCACCAAAGGGATCGGTCTAACGATTTTCCCAATCCATGGCGACGCGCTTTTTCAAAGCCAAGATGCCGTGGAAGCGCTCAATCAATTTTATAGTCTGCATTATTCCATCGGTGAATTTCGACGGGAAAAAGGCTTATTGATCGAACTGTTAACGAAACAACGCGTAAAAGCCATCCATTATCTGGAGAGCTTGACCAAGCAACAGCATGTGCGCGAGGTTAATCTAGCCTACGAGGAGATTGGAAATATTTTAATGGCCTTTTTGCATCTCATTCCTGCTGGCGCTAAATCCGTCGAGCTCGAGGATTTTTACCACGGCGGAACGATTCAAATCAAATTGAATCCACTTTTGTCGGGTCCTGAAAATGCCGAAAACTATTACCGAAAGGCAAAGAATTACGTCAAAGAAATTGCGCATTGGCAAGCTAATGTTGACCGAAAACAGGCTGAAATAGCCTTATTAGGTGAGCAGTTAGGCCAAATTTCAGTGGCTGAAAATCGTAAACAGTTAAAACCCTTTTTACCGCTGCTACGTGTGCAAACTACCGCGGTGGCCGATGCTCCTGATCTGCCTTTCAAGCAATTTGAAACGGATGGCTGGGTGATCTGGGTAGGGAAAAACGCAAAGAATAATGATTTGTTGACGCTGAAATATGCGAAGAAATTTGACATTTGGTTACATGCGCGTGATGTTTCTGGCTCGCATGTGGTTATTCGGAATCCCCAACAGCGCACAGTGCCTAAACATATTGTCGAGAAAGCTGCTGAGCTTGCCGCCCATTTTTCGAAGCGGGCTACCGAGTCATTATGTCCGGTGATTGTCACATCCAAAAAATATGTGCGCAAGACCAAAGATCTTTTACCTGGGCAAGTCATTGTAGACCGAGAGGAAGAAGTAGTGCTCGTGAAGCCTACTTTTTGGGAATAGTATAATTCCATTAATTCCTTTTCTTTTCTGCTGAAATACCCTATTTTCGTGACTGATTACCAAAATCTAAACCCTCAATTTATGCAAGCACATAGTTTACAGCTGCTCGATTACCTAGTCTTTTTATTCTATTTTGTCGTTGTTTCAGGCTACGGTTATTGGATTTACAACAAGAAAAAGTCAAAAATTACCGATTCAAATGATTTCTTTTTAGCCGAAGGTTCATTAACCTGGTGGGCGATCGGAGCCTCATTAATTGCCTCAAATATATCTGCAGAACAGTTTATTGGTACTTCTGGGGATGGTTTTCAAATGGGTTTAGCCATTGCCACCTATGAGTGGATGGCGGCAGCGACGCTCTTAATCGTTGCGATTTTCTTCATGCCAATCTACCTGAAGAATAAGATTTTCACCATGCCGCAGTTTTTAAATAGACGTTATAATTCGACGGTGAGTTTGATTATGGCGGTTTTTTGGCTGTTATTATACATCGCAGTTAACCTAACTTCTATTTTGTATTTAGGTGCCTTAGCGGTTTCTACGATTTCAGGATTAGACTTCACGGTTTGTATGATAGCGATGTCGGCATTTGCAATCGTCATTACCTTGGGTGGTATGAAGGTTATTGGTTATACGGACGTAATTCAAGTAGTATTCTTGGTATTAGGAGGTTTGGTGACTTCGTATTTGGCCTTGGATTTAGTTTCACAGCGTTTTGGAGGCGAGGGTGTATTGAATGGAATGAATCATTTAATGACCAAGGCTCCTGATCATTTTCACATGATTTTCAATAAAGACAACGCAAATTATCCGTCGCTACCTGGTTTAGCGGTGTTAATTGGCGGTATGTGGATTGTTAACCTAAACTATTGGGGATGTAATCAATACATTACGCAGCGTGCGTTGGGAGCAGATTTGCCAACAGCCCGTAATGGTATTTTGTTTGCTGCATTCTTAAAAATGATGATGCCTATCATTGTGGTATTGCCTGGTATTGCCGCTTATTTGTTGTGGAAAGATGGTATGTTCCAACAAGAAATGATGAAGGATGGCGTATTGAGCAAGGATAACGCATACCCTGTTTTATTGAACCTATTGCCTGTTGGCCTAAAAGGTTTATCCTTTGCAGCACTAACAGCTGCGGTTGTTGCTTCGATGGCGGGTAAAGCAAATTCGATCTCGACGATTTTCACCTTGGATATCTACAAGAACTACATCAATCCCAATGCAACGGAGAAGCAATTGGTTTCTATTGGCCGTATAGCTGTCGTTGCTGCTACGGTTATCGCCGTTTTGATCGCTCCATTTATGGGTATCGATAAGAAAGGTGGTTTCCAGTTCATTCAGGAATATACTGGGTATTTTTCACCGGGTATCTTCGCTTTATTCATCATGGGATTCTTTTGGAAGCGTACTACGTCAAAGGCCGCGTTATTCGCACTTTTAGGTGGGGTATCGTTCTCCATCATTTCCAAATACATTCCTACCTGGACTGGAGTGACCGATAGTATTTTCTATAGCTCATTCCCAGATGCTGATGGTATGTATGTGATTCCATTTATTGATCGTATGGGATGGGTATTTACCTTCTGTATCACGTCGATGGTAGTCATTTCATTACTAGACCCTGAGTCGAAGAACAACCCGAAAGGATTGGAAATCGATGCTTCGATGTTCAAATTGACTCCTTCGTTCATCGTGGGATCAGTGATCATCGTGATGATGCTGTTGGGCTTGTATACGTATTTTTGGTAGTAAGAGGTAAGAATTAAGAAGTAAGAATTAAGAAGTAAGAGGTAAGAAGTAAGAGGTAAGAGTGTTTTAAGTCCGGGATTTAATTCCGAGCAAAATACTCTTACCTCTTACTTCTTACCTCTTATCTCTTACCTCATTTATAGTGCTCCTTTAATAATCGAATCTACCACACTTGGATCTAACAAGGTTGAGGTATCTCCTAAACTGCCAAATTCCCCTTCAGCGACCTTGCGTAAAATACGACGCATGATTTTACCTGAGCGAGTTTTTGGCAATCCAGTCACAAACTGAATTTTATCCGGCTTAGCGATGGGCCCAATCACGCGTGCCACGGTTGCCAAAATATCCTTGCGCGTTAATTCATCATTAATGGTTGGGTGCTCGCAGATGACATAGGCATAAATTCCTTGCCCTTTGACATCGTGAGGAAAGCCAACGACCGCAGATTCGATCACACCGGTATGCATGTTAATCGCATTTTCCACCTCAGCCGTTCCGATGCGGTGACCTGAAATATTCATAACGTC
The DNA here is from genome assembly GCF_042715545.1 of Aquirufa avitistagni. Classification (NCBI taxonomy): domain Bacteria; kingdom Pseudomonadati; phylum Bacteroidota; class Cytophagia; order Cytophagales; family Flectobacillaceae; genus Aquirufa; species Aquirufa avitistagni. The sequence continues at coordinate 564,368 of NZ_JBBKXZ010000001.1, forward strand.
ATCTACTCGTCCCGTAATCCGGTAATATCCGTCTTCATCACGCATACAGCCATCTCCCGTGAAATACAATCCTGGATAGGTCGAGAAATACGTTGTTTTGCAACGCTCGTGATCACCGTAGGTCGTCCGGATAATGGATGGCCACGGATATTTGATGCACAGATTTCCATTGACGCCATTGCCCTCAATCTCTTTTCCGTTTTCATCCACCAGTATCGGCTGAACTCCAGGTAATGGAAGTGTGGCGAATGCAGGTTTTAAAGGCGTAATCCCCGCAATCGGTGAGATCATTAATCCCCCTGTTTCAGTTTGCCACCAAGTATCTACGATTGGGCAATTGCCCTTGCCGATTTTTTCGTCGTACCACTGCCATGCTTCCACGTTGATGGGTTCACCCACAGATCCAAGTACACGAAGTGAACTCAAATCCTTTCCGACTAAGAACTCATCGCCAAAGCCCATCAGTGAACGAATCGCCGTAGGCGCGGTGTAGAAAATATTCACTTGGTGACGTTTGATGATATCCCAGAAACGTCCCGCATCTGGGTATGTCGGGATGCCCTCGAACAATACAGAAATGGCGCCATTTAATAGGGGGCCATATACCAAATAGGAGTGACCGGTGATCCAACCGATATCCGCGGTGCAGAAAAATACATCGCCTGGATTGTATTGGAAAACATTGGCAAACGTATAGGCCGTGTAAACCATGTAACCGCCACAGGTATGAACAACCCCTTTCGGTTTACCAGTGGAGCCTGATGTGTAGAGTATAAACAAAGGGTCTTCGGCATTCATGGCCTCTGGAACGCAAACGTCAGAAGCCTGTATTTCTTCTTCTTCCCACCAAAGATCACGTCCTTTCAACATGGGAATCGGTGTTTTAGTGCGTGTTTTGACGATAACCGTTTCCACACAAGGACAAGAAACCAAGGCGTCATCCACCGTTTCCTTCATCGGAATGGTCTTATTTCCGCGCACGGCGCCATCTGTTGTGATGACCAATTTACATTGCGAATCGTTGATCCGATCTGATATAGATTGTGCGGAAAAACCACCGAAAACCACCGAGTGAATAGCACCGATGCGCGCACAAGCTAAGACAGCAATCGCTAATTCCGGAATCATGGGCATATAAATGCACACACGATCTCCTTTGTTTACTCCTTGTGCTTTTAACACATTACTGAATTTGCACACCCGCGCATGGAGCTGGCGATAGGTCAATGTGATCGCTTCGTCCCCAGGTTCATTGGGCTCATATACAATGGCTGCCTGATCCGGAATGGTTTTCAGATGTCTATCCAGTGCATTGGCTGTAATGTTCATTTGGCCATCCTCGAACCATTTCACGGAATAATCGTCAAAACTCCAGTCAAGGACTTTGGTGAAAGGTTTAATCCACTCAAACTCGTTGGCAATATCAGCCCAAAATTGTTCCGGTTTTTCTACACTTAGGGAATACGCTTCATGGTATTCTTGTAAATTTTTAATGCGCATGGTTTTTTTGGTCAAACTCTCCTGTCAAGGCAAAATATCCGAATAGGGACATGCCAATGCTGATGAAAGGAGCTAAAATAAAGGTATAAATGATGGCAGGAACCAAGTCGTTTCCGCCTTTTTCCCATAAAGGCATTGCCTGAAAATAGACGAGGTATAGGCCCGTTGAGATGCCTAACAATATCCAAACAATGCCCAAAAGCCTTTTCAAGCCGTTAAGTTGGTACGTCTTTTTGATTTTAACATCCTGCATATACACCAGTCCGATAATCAAACAAACGGAAATCATGGCGATCGGATAGTTTAATCCTTCCAGATAGGGTTTCGCAATGGTCGAATCGTTCGATGCTGTAGTCACTAAAAAAGTCGCAATAGCGGGCATTAAACCGCCAAAAATTCCATTGCCGATGTGGTATGGAAACGACATGGAAGTATACCTGATTTTTATCGGAAATAACTCAACCAAAAATGCGGCAATCGGTCCGTAGGCCATACTGACAAAGCTAATTAGGCAAAATATTAAGCCGATCATTTTCCATTGTGCGGTGGCCGGGATATGGATAATTGGGCCTTTTTCAGTGGTTGTTTCAACAGTTCCATCCGTAAAGGTTCGAATTGTATTCCCATTTTCATAGGTAATCGAGCCCTTTACCTCTGTTTTTTGTTTTGTATCGACGAGGTCGTACATCGTGGAAAAAATCGGTCGGTACAGGAATAAGGCGAGGGCCATGCCGGCCAACATGATTCCTTTTCTGCCCAGTTTATCCGATAAGGCACCAAATAGTACAAATAGGGGAGTTCCAGCAAGTAAGCCAATGACTAAGATCAGGTTGGTTTGCGTTTCTTCAAGATGGCAAATTTTTAACAAGAATGTTTGGGCATAAAATTGGCCCGTATACCACACCAAACCCTGTCCCATCGTGGCTCCAAACAACGCAAGTAACACGAATTTCAAATTCAATTTATTACCAAAAGATTCTTTTAATGGGTTTTTGGCGACATTCCCTGTCTTTTTGGCCTCTTCAAATAAAGGGGATTCCGCCATATTTTTACGGACGATGATCGAGCCGATGACCATGACGATGGAGATGAGGAAGGGGATGCGCCAACCGTAATGATCGAATTCTTCGGCAGATAGTAGGCTGCGCGTCAACATGATTACGCCTAATGAAATAATTAGTCCGAGTGTCGCCGTAGTTTGAATCCAGGACGTATAAAAGCCTCTCTGGTGCTCCGGTGAGTGTTCCGCGACGTAGGTGGCCGCTCCGCCGTATTCCCCACCAAGTGCTAAACCTTGCAATAAGCGTAAAATTAAGACTAGAATTGGAGCGAGGGCGCCGATGCTCTGGTAGGAAGGAATTAAACCAATGGCGAACGTAGCTCCACCCATGAGCATCAGGGTCACCATAAAGGTGTATTTACGGCCAATGACGTCCCCAATCTTTCCGAAAAAAAGTGCACCAAATGGTCGTACCACGAAGCCTGCCGCAAAGGTGGCCAAGGTGTTTAAAAAAGCAGCTGTGGGGTTGTCGGTAGGGAAAAATTTGGTCGACAAAACCGTCGCCAAACTACCAAATATGTAAAAGTCGTACCATTCGATCAGCGTACCTACAGAAGATGCGCCGATGATGTAGCTTAATTTTTTATTCACAGGTTTAGAATTTTACCCGAATATATCGAAAAAAAATCTAAATTTTGCCATTCAAATTGTTCATTAGATGACTGAATTTAAAGAAACGCAGCGATTTACGCAGTGGTGGTTGTGGTTAATTTTATTTGGAACATGGGCTACCATGATTTTTGCTTTGATGCAGGAACTAAATGAAATAAATATATCATTTTTTGTGGGTGGAATTATCGGCCTAGGATTCCCCATTTTGTTTTGGCAGATGCGTTTAGTAACTCGAGTGACTTCAGCAGGCATTTATGTGCGGTTTATTCCTTTTCATTTTAAAGAAAAATTCTATTCTTGGGAATCCATTGAATCCGCTCAAGTTCGTACGTATGATCCTTTGTTTGAATATGGTGGCTGGGGGATTAAATATGGCTTTAATGGGCAGGGGAAGGTATATAATATAGCTGGGAATGAAGGGCTTCAATTGGTGTTCAAATCAGGTGATAAATTGTTGATTGGTACCCAAAAACCAAAAGAAATTCAAGCCGCAGTTCGTTTGTAGTTTATCAAGTTCTTGGGCAATTTATGTGGTTTAAGAACGTTCGCCATTTATCAGTTACGCTGCCTTGTCAACGACCCCAGCAGCGTCACCCAGCCCGCGCAGGCGTTCATCGAAAGCGCGAAATGCCGAAATAAAGCCGTAACTTGCGCCATTATTATGAGGATGCTTGTTATTTCCAGTTATTACTCATAAGCACACATTCTCATTTTAATATGACATTTCAAGAGTTACACCTCATTGAGCCTATCTTAAAGGCGCTCGGTGAGGAGGGTTATTCAACCCCAACCCCCATTCAAGCGCAAGCTATTCCGATTGTACTTAAAGGCACCGACCTACTTGGTTGCGCCCAAACGGGTACCGGAAAAACCGCCGCTTTTACCTTACCCATCATTCAATTGATGGATGCTAATCAAACATTTCAAAAGCCTAAAAAAATCCGTGCATTGATCGTAACTCCCACGCGGGAACTTGCGATTCAAATCGGAGAAAGTTTTAAAGCCTACGCACGTCACACCTCTCTTAACTATACCGTTATTTTCGGTGGAGTTGGACAAAGCCCACAAGTTTCCGCGCTTAGATCAGGTGTTGATGTCGTGATTGCGACCCCAGGACGTTTGTTGGATTTGATGAATCAAAAGCTTTTATCGATTGCCAATGTAGAATATTTTGTCCTCGATGAGGCCGACCGAATGCTCGACATGGGCTTTATTCATGATGTACGCAAGCTTTTGGCTGCTTTGCCTCGTCAAAGACAATCCTTGTTTTTCTCGGCGACGATGCCACCTGAAATTGTGCAGTTGGCCGCGTCTATTTTGCGTAACCCCGCTGAGGTTTCGGTGACTCCGGTTTCGTCAACCGTGGAAATCATTAATCAATCGGTGTATTTTGTTGACAAAAACAACAAGAATACGCTGTTGTTAGATATTCTAGAAGACACCAAAATCAAAACAGCTTTAGTCTTTACGCGTACCAAACATGGTGCCGATAAAGTTGTCAAAGTCCTCCTGAAGGCAAGCATCAAAGCTGAAGCCATTCATGGAAATAAATCCCAAAATGCGCGCCAAACAGCCTTGAAAAACTTTACCGCTCAAACTACACGTGTTTTGGTCGCTACGGATATCGCGGCGCGTGGAATCGATGTGGATGATTTGGAATATGTGATTAATTTTGAATTGCCCAACATCCCGGAAACGTATGTGCACCGGATCGGTCGGACAGGTCGTGCCGGCGCGCGAGGTACCGCAATTTCATTCTGTGACATTGAGGAAAAAGCTTATTTGAAGGATATTGAGAAGTTGATCGGTAAAAAAGTACCCGTTGTGGAAGCACATCGCTACCCCATGAAGGTCTTAACCGTTGAGAAAAAAGCGAAGCAAGGGCCTCCAAACCGCGGTGGAAAACCAGCCGGTCCTGGAGCTGCAGCAGCGAAACCTGCTGAAAGCCCGCGTTCATTCGATAAAGCCAAAGCTGGCCGTAAATGGTACGGCAAGAAGAATACCTATTAAGATGAATAAAACACTTTTGGTCATTGCGGGTCCTACGGCTGTTGGCAAAACAGCTTTATGTGTCGAAATGGCCAAAAGTTTTCATACCGAAATCATCTCGGCCGACTCCCGGCAATTTTACCAAGAATTAAGCATAGGTACCGCAAAGCCTAGCCTCGAAGAGCAGGGTGGCGTCAAGCACCATTTCATTGATTCACATTCCATTCATGACTATTTCTCTCCCGGAGATTTTGAACGTGATGCGCTGAAAATACTGACAGATTTATTCCAAACGCATGACGTGGTCATACTTACCGGAGGATCAGGACTCTATTTGAAAGCGCTAATGGAAGGTTTGGACGATATGCCAGATGTAGATTTGGCATTGCGTGAAAGCTTAATGAAAGCCCTGGAAACAGATGGCTTGGAAAAGCTTTTCAAGCAACTACAGGACTTAGATCCCGAATATGCCACGCAAGTAGATGCGCAAAATCCGCAGCGGGTTGTTAGAGCTTTAGAAGTATGTTTGTCGACTGGTAAATCCTATACATCTTTCCGCCATCAGCAAAAAGCTGAGCGACCTTTTGAGATGATCAAAATATGCCTTGATCGTCCGCGGGAGGAATTATACCAACGAATCGATGCCCGCATGGAAATGATGTTGGCCGCTGGCCTTGTACAAGAAGCCAAAGATTTCGAAGCCTTTCAAGATCGTTACGCCTTAAAAACCTTAGGTTATAAAGAAATATATGGGTTTTTCAGAGCTGAGTACGATGAGCCCGAAATGATTCGCTTATTGAAACGCAATTCGAGGCATTATGCTAAAAAACAATTGACTTGGTTTCGACATCAGGATGATTTTGAATTTGTGCATCCCGACCAGGCTTTCGCCTACATTCAAGGTAAGCTTAAATAAGCTTCCAGACCTCCCGTGACATTTTGAGCTTGAAGGCCTTTGGCGGTCATGAGCCGACAAGCAATCTGGCTTTGTGTGCCGTTATAACAAATGACGGTGTATGTTGTGGTGGTGTTTAACTCGTGGATCCGCGTTAGTAAATCATCCAAAGGAATATGCAGTCCCCCTAAATCAAAATCCGCTCGTTCCCTCGGCGTTCGAATATCCAAGAGGGAAAGAGCGGATAAATTTTCCTTGAATTCGTTCGCGGAAATGGATAACATCTTAATATCCAGCTTCTTGCCAAGCAAGCATACCGCCTAAAACATTGCGTACGTTGGTATATCCTTCGCTTGTCAAGTATTCTTTGGCACGTCCTGAACGTGCGCCAGAGCGGCAATGGATTAAAATTTCTTGATCTTTCCAGGCTTCAATTTCCTCCAAACGGTCAGGTAATTCACCCAATGGAATCAAGGTTGCCCCAATATTAAACTCATCAAATTCGTATTCCTCGCGGACATCAATTAGGTTTAATAGTTCCCCTTTGTCCATGCGTTCTTTTAATTCTTCAATCGTAATATCCATGCTGTTATTGGTTTTCATCCTCACCACCCACAACCCACAGGTCGATCAGGTCGCCAGGTTTTACACTTGTTCCTTCGCAGGTCGCACATGTTTGCTTAAAGACTGTTCCCGCAGGAAACGCTTCATTTGCTTCGTATACGACTTTGCCTACTTTTAAATTCATTCCTGCCAAAATAATGGTCACTTCATCCATCGGTTTGCCCACAAAATCTGGCATCTCCATGTCGACATTCGCCATACCATTTCCAATGTACAGATCCACCATGGTACCTTTTGGTATGCTAGCGCCTGCTTCTATTTTACGGCCCAAAGCCTGAACTTCAATCACCTCTTTTACACGTGGGTCATTCACCTCGTGAACGATACCTTTGCGTAATCCTGCGATGAATAATTGTTGCTCGGCACTGCGCACCGACAAGCCCACTAATGTAGGTAATTTAATCGTAGGAGGTGTTTCGGAGTTGATCGTAATGTAGATTTTACGTCCAGATTTGACCAAGGCATTCGGCAATGGGTATTGTGATAAAACGGTCAATGGCGGCTTGTCAGCCGTATATGTGCAGTCAGAAACTTCATAGGTAAGATCACTCGCATCGATCAATTCCTCCATTTTATCAGCCGATAAGCCTTTTAAATTGGGAACTTTGATCGTTTCTCCATGATGTGTACTCCATGGCAGATACACAAAGAAAAAGCCGAAAAATAAAACCAAAAACAAGGACGCTAATATCGCAATGTGCGTGAAGAGGTCTTTCTTGGTTTGTGTAGGTATTTGAGCCATAATTGGAAATACGAATTTGCGTGCAAGATAAGTAAATCTAAAACCCTAGGCAAGAGGGGGCAGTCGCTAGTCGTCAGTAATCAGTAGTCAGTAATCAGTCGCTAGTCGACAGTCCGGAGGGAAATAGTCCGAAGGAAATGAGTCCGAAGTCTAACGTCCAATGTCCAGCGACTAGTGATTAGTGACTGACGACTAGCGACTGACCACTAGCGAATGTCTACTAGTGTCTAAAAGAATAGTCCGAAGGAAAAAGCTCTTGACTGAATAAACAGACTTTGAACTTTCCCTCCGGACTATTTCCCTTCGGACTGTCGACTAGTGACTCTCCACTGACCACTGACTACTAGCGACTGTCTACTAGCGTCTAATAGAAAAGTCCGAAGGAAAAAGTATATACCTGCTTTCGCTGATAATTATACTTTCCCTCCGGACTATTTCCCTTCGGACTGTCGACTAGCGACTGACCACTGTCAACTAGCTACTAACCACTGACTACTAATACTTAAAAATTTTATCTCCCGCCATTACCTCTTGCGTCTTCTCATCAAACGTCACTCGCTGACCTGTACGATATGCCGCATTCGACATGATCGTTGCGATCGAGTGTTGGTAACCCGCTTCGATTGGCGCATTCGGTGTTTTACGTGAACGAACACATTCCATCCAGTTTTTCACGTGGTTGAAAGTCAATGAATCACCACCCGTATCCGCATCGGTTGCTACTTTAGCACCTTCAATTTTCATCGTTGGCAATAAATTCGCCTGCATACCCATGGCTTTCGCCTCGCGCTCACGCAATCCACCATTGGGTGAAATGGTATTGGTATCCAAGTTTAATTCACCCGCATTTGAGTAGTAAATTTCCTTCGTTCCACCCGCTGAATTGGAGAAGCGCGATGTGAACTGTACTTGGAATCCTTTGTTGCCTTGACCATAATCAAACACCACAGTCATGGTATCTGCGTTCACCCGACCATCATTCCATTGGTAAATTCCACCATTGGCAACAACCGAGTTTGGATGCGCTAGGCCTGAGAACCAGTGTACCGTGTCGATTTGGTGTGACATCCATTGTCCTGGAATTCCAGATGAATAAGGCCAGAATAAACGATACTCTAAATATTTACGTGGGTCAAATTTATCCGCCGGACGGTTCATCAAGAAACGCTTCCAGTCGATATCTGACTCTTTTAAAATGCTTGTTAATTCAGGGCGTCTCCAACGAGCTGGTTGGTTTACATTCCACATCAACTCCACCATTTTGATATCACCGAACTTACCTGATTTGATGAATTCATCAGCAGCCCAATAGTTCTCTCCTGAACGACGCTGCGATCCGATTTGAACAATTTTACCTGATTCTTTCACCGCTTTCAATACCGCACGGTTATCTTCCATCGTTTCTGCCAATGGTTTCTCTGTATACGTATCGCAACCAGCTTTCACCGCTTCGATCGTATGCAAGGCATGTTGGAAATCCGCTGTAGAAATAAACACTGCATCGATGCCTTTGGCAGCATATAATTCTTCATTGTTGCGGTATGTTTTAATCGAACCACCCAATTCCTTCTCTAAAAATGCTTTTCCTTCATCACGTCTACGATTCCATAGATCCGATAAAGCCACCATTTCAAAGTTCATTCCCTTCGCTAGGGCCTTGAATGGAGGAACATGTGAGGCACGGTGACGGTCTGAAAAACCCACACACGCCACACGAACGCGATCGTTCGCGCCAATAATCTTACTGTATGACTTGGGACTAAATGCAAGAGTACCCAATGTCGCTAATGCTCCTTTTTGAATAAATGATCTTCTTTCCATGATAAGGTTTAGTTAATTTCTCTGATTTTGATGTTTTTATAAAACACGGAATCCCCGTGCTCCTGAAATAAGATTGCTCCTTTGTCTTGAGCGCCGTAACCCGGCCATTTAGCATGCTTACTGTGCGCGACAAGTACCTTGAAAATGTTGCTCTTACGTTCGTATTCCAATACTTTAAACCCGTTCAACCAATGTTGTACGATGTTGTTTGGATATACAATAATCCGTCCTTGATTCCATTCGCCAATCTTCTTTTGAAAACGAGGCTCTGGTTTGTTAGATGGAATGATGTCATATAAACTAGCCAGTGTGCGATTGCCCACTGTCCCTAATTTCGCATCCGGGTGCTTGGCATCATCTAATACTTGATATTCTAATCCAATGGCCGACATCCCCGAATTGTACGTTTCATTCACGAAATACTTAACACCGGAATTAGCTCCCTCGGTCAATTTAAAATCAAACGTTAATTCAAAACTACCAAACTGCTCGTTCGTCAAAATGTCTCCACCATTACCCGACTCCTTGCCACCAGATGAATTTACGTGCAAAGTTCCATCTTCAACAGTCCACACGGAAGGGGGAGCCGTCGTTTTAAATGCCGAACGGAATCCCGTCAAGTCTTTTCCATTGAACAATAACTTGAATCCTGCCGCTTTTTCCTGCTCAGATAAATTGTTCAACATGTAATTCTCAACAACCGTTTTGCCATCAATTGGGCGTGGCTGCATGTCTTTTCCTGTTTGAATGCGGATATTTTTCCACATCACTTGCATGCCTGCTTTCATCTCGCCATAAATCGCATGTACTTGAAATGCGATAAAGCCTTTGGCAGTCATATCATCTACTAAGTAAGTCACAGGGACGTCATTAATCCACGTACGAATCGTACTGCCTATCGCTTCTATGCGGTAGTGATTCCAAACATCCCCTAACTTAAACGCTTTTTTTGCTTCAGGCTTACCTTCGTTTTGAGATAACCAGCCACGACGGGATTCGTCGTAGATACCGCCTGACCAGCCACGTGTCGATGGATCGATTTCGGCTTGGTAGCCATGTACACGACCATTTTGGTATTCAGGAATTGACAAACTTCTGAACTGAACGCCAGAATTCATTTTGTTATCCACTTTAACGTCGAATTCAAGGATGAAATCACCATATTCTTGTTCGGTGGCCATGAAAGAATTTGGCGTATTGGCTACGGTAGTTCCTACCATAACACCATCTTTCACTTCATATTTTGCTTGACCATTTAGTTGTTTGAACCCTTTAAAGGTTTTTCCATCAAATAAATTAGTCCACTTTTGCGCATTCGATTGTAATGAAACGCATAGGAGTGCTGCGCTTAGCGCAATCAGTAATTGTTTTTTCATAGTTCTATTTTATTGTATCCTAAAGGAATCAATACGTCGAAATTTACTCATTTATCTTGAAATAATTCAGTTGGCTTATGGGCATCTTTCCGGACAAAAAATACTGAATGCCGAATAGGCACGATTTCCCACTATTCTATTACTTTTGTAGATTAATTTTTGAGACTGATGCAAAAACAAACGAAAGCCATTCGGATTCAAGCCGAAAGATCCCATAATCGCGAACATTCTGTCCCACTTTATTTAACGTCAAGCTTTACGTTCGATGATGCGGAAGAAGGAAGAGCCATTTTTGCAGAGGAAAAGTCTGGCAATATCTATTCGCGTTACATGAATCCCAATGTGGATGAATTCGTAGAGAAAATGGTGATGCTGGAGAATGCCGAGGATGGTTTAGCGTTCTCAACAGGCATGGCAGCCATTTTTGCTTCCATGGCCGGATTACTTAAAGCAGGCGATCACATTGTTGCTTCTAATGCATTATTCGGTTCTTGCATTCAAATTTTAACTAAGATTACGGCCAAATGGGGCATCGAATGCACTTTTGTTCCTGGGGCAGATATAAAGGCTTGGGAAGCAGCGATTCAGCCTAATACCAAATTTTTCTTTTGTGAATCACCCTCGAATCCTGGTTTAGAACTCATCGACTTGCCTGCACTCGCTGCCTTGAAAAAAGGACGCGATATCGTGTTAGCGGTCGATAATTGTTTTGCTACGCCCATTTTACAAACTCCGTTAGACTTAGGTGCCGACTTAGTCATTCATTCGGCCACGAAATATATTGATGGCCAAGGCCGGGTGCTAGGTGGTGTTATCTGTGGAAAGAAAGTATACTTAGATGAAATTCGATTCTTTGCTCGTCACACCGGTCCTTCGTTATCTCCATTTAATGCGTGGATCCTTTCGAAGAGTTTAGAATTATTAGACTTGCGGATGCAGAAACATTCGGAAAATGCACAAGCACTCGCCGAAGCTTTGGAAGGCCATGCAGTGCTAAATGCTGTAAAATACCCCTTTTTGAAGTCACACCCCCACTATGAGTTAGCTAAACGCCAAATGAAATATGGCGGCGGTATCTTAACGATCGATATCAAAGGTGGCTTCGAAAAAGTAGTTGCCTTCAGTAAGGCGTTAAAAATAGCTTCTATTTCACCTAATTTAGGTGATTCGCGTACGATCATGACGCACCCCGCATCTACGACGCACGCCAAAATTGCTCCCGAAGAAAAAGTTTCACTAGGAATCACCGAAGGTTTAGTTCGTATTGCCGTTGGCCTTGAGTCTATCGAGGATCTTAAAGCCGATTTCTTACAAGCTTTAAACGCGATTAACTAATGTTCATCGCGCTTCTCATATGCTTAGCTTTGTTGACAATCAATGTCATCATCGGCGTATATGTCGAGCGTAAACTTTCTGCATTTATTCAGGATCGTTTGGGTCCTATGGAGGTAGGAAAATGGGGATTATTGCAAGTATTTGCTGATCTACTCAAATTAATTCAAAAGGAGGATATCGTTCCGTCCGCGGCCCAAAAGCGCCTTTTTCTGCTAGCGCCTTGGATTATCTTTTTATCTATTTTTGGTGCATTTTCCGTCATCCCCCTCAGTTCTGGAACCTGGCTACAAGGCAGTCAAACTGAAATGGGCGTCATGTTGTTTATGGGCATTGTTTCCTTAGATACCTTGGGAATTTTGTTGGCAGGGTGGACGTCCAACAATAAATATTCCCTCTTAGGTGCCATTCGTTCTGCGGCCCAATTAGTTTCTTTTGAGATTCCATTGGGCTTGACGATTTTATGTGTGGTGATGGTGTCAGGAAGTTTGAATTTGCAGGATATTGCAGGCCAACAAGGCATTTTTTCGCAGGAAGTTCAGTATTTATTTGGCATTAAAGCGCTAGGAATTGAGGTTCAGGGAATCGGGGGGATATTGACCTGGAATGTAGTGCGCATGCCATTCTTCATTATTTTGTTCATTATTTATTTCATTGCCTCACTTGCTGAGGCTAATCGGGCCCCTTTTGATATTCCAGAAGCAGAATCCGAACTCGTAGGAGGTTTTCATACGGAATATGCCGGTATGCGCTGGGCCTTATTATTTCTATCGGAGTATGGCATGATGCTTTTGGTGAGCATTTTGGGAGTTATTCTATTCTGGGGTGCTTGGTATTCGCCATTGCCTAATGTGGGTTCTGTACGTTTGGCCGACTGGACAAATGGGGTTCCCGGGTCGATTCATGCGACCATATTGGGTTTCGTTTGGCTGATGCTCAAATCCTATGTACTTATTGCGCTGCAAATGTGGATCCGATGGACATTACCTCGTTTGCGCGTAGATCAATTCATGCACTTGTGTTGGAAGGTACTCATTCCTTTCACGTTGGCTTTCGTCGCAATTTCAGCCTTTTGGTCGCAACTCGGGTGAGAGAAGTCTGATTAAATGCGTATCATTACCGTTTGCTAACTAGCTGTTAACCTATGTATAAAGTATTTACCCGCCTATTGTTGCTGGGATTGATTGGTGTTTACACGAATCTAATCGCTCAAGAGTATAATCTTCCTATTTTAAGTGGTCAAGTAATCGATGCACAATCGGGTGATCCCTTGATAGGTGCTGCAATCTCGGTCGACTTTAAAAAGTCAGGAGCGACAACAGATGCCAAAGGTTTCTTTAAAATTCCACTTCCTGTAGGAGAATATATTGTCAAAGTGAGCAATGTGGGGTATAATCCCTTCCGCACAAAAATTTATGTCAAAGCGGATGTGGTTCTCAATGTGGAGCTTAATGATGTAACGAAGCAATTGGAAGAGGTAATTGTATCTGCTTCCACGAGCAAAAAAGATATCCAAACACCTTCGTTAGGTGTGACTGTTCTAAGTTTAAAAGGGATTAAAAAATTGCCTACCATGATGGGTGAAGTGGACGTGATTCGTAGCCTTCAGTCATTGCCGGGTGTTTCTTCTGTAGGTGAAGGGGCTAATGGTTTGAATATTCGTGGTTCGAATGTGGATCAAAACCTGATCTTTATTGACGATACCCCTATTTTTAACCCGACGCACATGTTTGGTTTATTCTCGGTTTTTGCCTCGGATGCCATTCGTGATTTGGAGTTGTATAAAGGTGGTATTCCATCTCGTTTTGGTGGTAGAACGGCATCGGTGCTTGATATAAAAATGATTGAGCCTAATACGGAGAAGTTTAAAATGCAAGGGGGTATTGGTTTGGTTTCTAACCGAATCATGGCCGAGATTCCCGTGATTAAAGAAAAACTTTCTGTACTCGTAGCCGGCCGCTTGTCGGCAAATGATTTCTTATTCAAATCCTTTGCACCCGACAACCTGAAAAACATTCGTGCGAATTTCTCAGATATTGCCACTAAGATTTACTTTCGACCTAATACCCAAAATACGATTTCCGTATCTGCTTACCTGAGTAACGACTACTACCGAGTAGACTCATTATTCAGTATTGAAAACGTGGTGGCGAAACAAACTTCGTTTGATTATGGCCATAAAAATGGCTCATTTCATTGGAATCATTATTTTTCGCCTAAGTTAAATATGCTGGTGAGTGCAGCCGTATCCAATTATGTGACTAAAACGTATGCGCCAGATTCTGTTAATACCATCGACTTAAATAGTGCCATTTTATATCGCAATGGCTCGATGAGTTTTGATTACCAGCCGGTAGAAAATCACAAATTGAATTTTGGTATATCAACTACACGTTATGATATCAAGCCAGGAACTTTAAATGATGGCGTTGTTTCGCGGGTAGCTACCGTAAAATTGGACGATGAGCAATCGATTGAGGCGGCTGTTTTTGTTGACGATGAGTGGAAGCTCAATGAGAAGTGGACCATTCAGGCGGGTATTCGTTATACCAAATATTGGCGTATTGGTGCGGGAACGGTGAATACGTATGCGCCCGATTTTATGCCTTCCATCAATACGATTATCTCGAAGAAGACTTATGAACCGGGTGAAGTCATGGCCACATACGGTGGTTTTGAGCCTCGTTTGACGATGAAATATTCATTGGCGGAAAATACGACGATGAAGATGGGTTATAACCGTCAGCAACAATTCTTCCAGTTGTTGTCGAATAACACGACGCCATTGCCTACTTCCCGCTGGAAAACGGCTGATTCATTCATTAAGCCTCAGCGAAGTGATTTTGCAACGATTGGATTCTTTAAAACGTTCAATGAGAATGTCTTTGAGATATCGTTGGAATCGTATTACCGAAATGTGCGCAATACCTTGGATTTTGTGTCTGGTGCTAATTTGCAGTTGAACCCGAACATTGAAACGCAATTGATTTCTGGAAAATCGAAAGCCTACGGATTTGAGGTGATGTTGCAAAAGAAGAAAGGTGAAAATTCCGGTTGGATTTCCTATACCTATGCCCGTGCGTTTAATCAAATGATAGGCGATTTTCCTGAAATTCAGTCGATCAACCGCGGAAATTGGTTTGCCACCAATTATGATAAGCCACATTCATTTAATGTCATGTGGAATATTCAGCCTACGACGCATCATAGTTTTTCATTCACGTTTGCATATAATACGGGCCGACCGTTTTCTTCCCCATCCGGAAGTTATGAAATTGGAGGTAAGAAATATCCCGTGTTTGCTGAGCGAAATAACGATCGCGTTCGCGACTATCATCGCTTAGATTTTTCTTGGACGATCAATAACCCTTCGATGAAGCATGCGCGCTGGGAGGGAAGCTGGGTGTTTACCGTGTATAATTTGTACGGAAGACAAAATCCGTATTCTGTGTTCTTTAAGTCAACAAAAAATGGTTTGCGGGCGTATGAGCTAAGTGTTTTTGCTTCTCCATTTGTGTCGATGACTTACAACTTTAAATTTTTATAGCCATGCCTATTAAATATATACCCTTATTTTTTGCAGCCCTTTTATTTTCGTGTGTACAGCCCATTGAAAATTTTGTTCAAAAAGATTCAAACTCGTACATGACCATTGAAGCTGATATCTCCGATGATCCTGAATTGTGTAAAGTGCGCATTACTGGATCTGCCAATCGTATTTTGTCTGTACTCGCACAGCCGGTAACCAAAGCCGAAGTGTACATCATGGATAATAATGGGGTTAAAACGGTCTTTAAAGAGGTAGTGAAGCCTTTGGGCGTGTATTTGCCTCCAGCTGGATTTAAAGGAAAAGTGGGTGGCTCGTATAAGTTATTTGTGCGGACGCTGGTGGGGGATCAATATGAGAGTACCGTGGAAACAATGAAAGCGGTTCCTGAGATTGAAAATACGATTGTTCGGTTTGAAGCATTTGAACAATATGCCAAAGTTGACCCACGCCGAGCAGGTTTCACTGTTTATTTAGATTTCAAGGATTTGCCTACGGAAGGTGATTACTATATGTGGAATTGGAGACATTACGAGGCTACACAATTTTGTGCCACGTGTACCGATGGAGGCAGATTTGACTTCGTTCGTACGCTTGATTGTGTGACGCCACGTTTTCCAAGTACTGCTATTTTAAATTACCGCTGCGATGGTAATTGCTGGGATATCACGACCAATAATGATTTGAATGTGTTTGCTGATGTGCTGACGAATGGGCAGCGGGTGGTAGGCCGACAAGTCGCGCGGTTGCCTTTTGATGGATATGGCTCCTATTATTTTCGTTTAGAGCAGCGTTCGGTGACAAAAAACACCTATAATTTTTACCAATCTTTGATTTCATCGGTACAATCTAGCGGTTCCTTGTTTGATGTTCCTGCTGAAACGCGTTTTAGCTTAAACATTAAATCAATAACTAAGCCAAATGAACGTGTATTAGGTATTTTTAATGTGTTCTCTGTTCGGAAGCGAATTTTTAACATTGATCGAACGAAAAATATTCCAGCTGGATATACGCCCATTACCTTTCCGATTCCAGGCGATACCTATGCTTGTCCTCCGGGGACAGCTAATTGCCAAGATAAAACACCTTGTGTAGAAGGTCCGACGCGAACAAAAATCACTCCAGAAGGTTGGGTGTTCAGATAAAATAGGCCAACTTTGCGCTATGATTGGAGTTCTACTTGTGAATTTGGGTACGCCGGATAATCCGAAAACCCCAGCTGTACGTAAATATCTACGTGAATTTTTAATGGATGGTCGGGTAATCGATTTTCCTTACATCTTTCGTACGATTCTAGTAAATGGAATTATTGCACCTTTTCGTGCGCCAAAATCCGCTAAGATCTACCAAGAATTGTGGGATGAGCGTGGTTCACCCCTCAAATATTATGGGGAAGATGTCGCCGTAGATTTGCAAGAAAAGCTTGGCGATGCGTACTATGTGCGATTAGCGATGCGCTATCAGTCTCCAGATATGAAGTCGGCCTTAGCCGACATGCAGTCTAAAAACCTCAAGAAATTAATTGTCATTCCATTCTTTCCGCAGTATGCTTCTGCTACAACAGGATCTGTTTATGAGCGTGTGATGGAATTAATGAAAGACTGGCAAGTGATGCCGGCGCTTTCGATGGTTAGCTATTTTTACGATCATCCTGATTTTGCCAAGTATTTTGCAGCCAAAGCGGCCAACTACCAAAAGGATGTTGATTTCGATTATTATTTATTCTCGTATCATGGAGTTCCTGAGCGTCATATTCGCAAAGGAGATTATACGAAGAATACCTGTGTTTTTGGTACATGTTGCGAAACTATCACCGAGAAAAACCATGGCTGTTATCGTGCGCAATGCCACGAAACAACCCGTCGGATTGCTGCCGAGATGGGCTTAAAGCCAGGGACATATAGTACTGCTTTTCAAAGCCGACTAGGTCGTGATCCGTGGTTACAGCCTTATACGGATGATACCATCAAGAAGCTCGTTGCCGAGGGAAAAAAGAAGATTCTTGCGTTCTCACCAGCCTTCGTGGCAGATTGTTTGGAAACGACGATTGAAGTAGGAGAGGAGTACAAGGAATTGTTTGAGGAAGCGGGCGGAGAACATTGGCAGTTGGTGGAAAGCCTCAACAATTCCCCTGAATGGGTTGGTATTTTAGAGGACCTGGTTAAAAAATCATAACATGTTGTATTTAATTTTAAGTGTCATTTTCTCTGTGCTGTTGCTGGTGAATTTTAGAGCACACGCACGCTTTAAGGTGGATACACGGATAGCTATTTTGTTGAACTATCCGGTTTGTTTTTTGACGGCCTACTTTCACCAACCGTCTGCCATTCCGTTTCATTGGCCTGCTGCTTCAGATACAGCTTTATTAATGGCGATGGGCATTGGCTTTGTGATTACGTTTTTACTTTCAGGATTCTCGACACAGAAGAATGGTATGGCGCCTACGTCGCTGGCCAATAATATATCGTTGGTAATTCCGGTGCTCATCAATTTGTTTATTCTAAAAACGGGTGGTGAAATCACCTGGTCGATTGCGGCGGGATTAGCGTTCTCATTCGCGGCGATTTATTTCTGTAGTCCGCAGGTGGATGCGTCGAGCGATACGAAACCAGTTGTTGCGTTGTTATTAGCCGTATTTGTAGCTTACGGGCTTACGAACACACTTTTTAGTTATTTGAATAGCACCTTGACTGTGCAAGTTGGCGGTACACTTCCCTTCATCATGATGTTGTTGATCGGCTCGATGGCTAGTTCATTGATCGTGCTTGTTTGGAAGTCGGTAAACGGCACCCTCAACTGGAATCGCAATTCCGTTTTAGCTTCTATCCCGTTGGGCTTACCCAATTTCTTCTCCTTCTATTTCCTATTGAAGGCATTGGACGCATACCAAAATAATGCGGCAGTGGTATTGACCATGTACAATTTGAGCGTGATTTTATTGAGTGCCGTTACGGCCTATGTGTTTTTCAAGGAGCGTTTAACGCGCAAGCAATGGCTAGGTTTGGCGGTGGGTTGTGTGGGGATTGCGCTGTTGAATGGGTTGTAAGTCCGAAGTCTTTAGTCCGAAGTCCAGATTTTTCTTGTAGAGACGCGATACCTTGCGTCTAGAGTTTCAGGGGAAATCGGCGTGAAAAACGCCTCAAACTTTGGCAATCCTGAAAGGTTTGCCAAAGAAAACACCTCTCATTTCTTATCTCTTATCTCTTACCTCTCACCTCATTTAGAGCACATTCGCCGTCTGCTCCTTGATCTTCTCCAACTCATCCTTCATGTTCACCACAAGGTGCTGAATCTGCGAGTCATTCGCCTTAGATCCGATCGTGTTAATTTCCCGACCAATCTCCTGCGCCATGAAGTTTAACTTCTTGCCATTTCCTTCCGCTAGGATGTCGATGAAGTAGCCTAAGTGCGTATTTAAACGTACTTTTTCTTCAGATATGTCGAACTTTTCGATGTAATAAACGACTTCTTGTTCAAAACGATTTTTGTCGAAATCTTCGTTTAGGCCTAGCTCCAACAAAGATTTTTTCATGCGCTCCCGGATACCCGGCATGCGTACTAAATCTTGTTCCGTTACCTGTTGTAAACCTGAGGCGATGGAAGCAATGTATTCTCTGAATTTATCCTCGACAATCTTACCCTCACGCGCACGAAACGCTTTACACTCGGCTACCGCCTCTTGAATCGCTTCGTAAATCACCTGCCATAAGGCTTCAATTTCCTCTTCAGATTCTTCTTTCGTTTCTTGTGAAATACTAGATGGCACATTCAATGCCTGTAAATACAAGGCACCTTCATCTACATTGGATACACCCAATTCCGTAGCGACACGCTTTAATTCCGCATAATACAAAGCAATCTGACCCTGAGGTAAAATGCTCACCTCAGCGCCATCATGATTCTTTTGAATCTGTACACTTAATTCAATCTTTCCGCGCTCGAGTTGTTGTGTTAAGAAATTACGAATTTCGATTTCGCGTGCAGAAATGGATTTGGGAAGCCGACAAAATATATCCGTAAACTTCGAATTTAAGGTTTTAACCTCAACCCGAATTTGTAACTCTTGCGCCTCTTTTTGGGATTTCCCAAAACCTGTCATTGAATAGATCATGCCTCTGTTTTTGTTTGTTTTTTTACCGTAAGACCTATGGCCAAAGCGATAAATAAGATTAATCCGATGGATGCGAATCCGTCGACTTTTTGACCCATTTCAACTGAATAGGGTTCAAATTTAAATTCAATGGTATGTTTTCCCGCCGGTATCACCAAGCTGCGCAATACGTAATTCGCACGTGCATGCTTCACTTCTTTGCCATCTATATAGGCCTTCCAATCTTTATTGCCGCGGTAATAAATCTCCGAAAATACAGCTAAACCAGTTTTAGACGCATTAGCTGTATAGGTCAAGTGATTCGGTTGATAGGTTTGAAGCTGTATCGTGGACACCGCTGATGAATCCAAAACCACTGCACCAATGACCGCACGATCCTGCTCTTCTAAAATGACTTGCGATGCTGGATTGATTTTTTCAATGCCATTCAAGGCCTCATCCGCATTTTTCGCCCATTGAATCGATTGCACAAACCAAGCATTACCCAAGGCACCCGGATTCAGTTGAACAGCCGGTTGGCCAGCTGAATCCGCGCCAATAATATACTTAGTATTCAACATGTTCAATACGTTCATTTGGCCTGGATTACCCGCGAAATATTTCTCGACCAATTCTTGGTAACGGCGTAATTTCGCCGCGTGATAACCGCCTAATGATTGATGATAATAACTCGTTGTTGCATCATTCATAAATGATACCGTCGAGTTTAAGACACGAAATGTTCCTTTGTCCGCTAATATTTGTTGGTCTGCGGCCGTTGGCAAAACTTGCTCCTCCAACGTACTTTTTGAAACAAATGCCTCTTTACCAAAATACCGTTTGGCTACTGGAGTTAGGTCAAAGATGCCCAAAAATACAATTCCAATCACCCAAACAGATTTCTTAACCTTGGCCATACTCGCACTGTATACGAGTGCGGCGCCTAACAAAATAATAATCAAACTTCTAAAGGCATCCGATTGAAACAAATCAATCCGATCCAAACGTATGCTATTCCAAATGGCTGAATTCAACGCGGCATCTTGAATGATGGCTGCTCCATCCTGCGCTCCTTTGAAATCAAAAAATAAATCAGGCAGCATCCCGAACAACAAACATAAGCCACCACTAAGTCCCAGCGCATAAAGTAGTGGTTTCTTAATTTCAGCTAGAGTTGGTTTGTGTTTCGCTAATTGAATCAAGCCCATCAATCCCAAACTCACCATCCCAAACTGCACAAACGACAAGACCATCGTGATCGCACGGAACTTATTGAACATCGGGATGTAGTCAAACCAAACGTAATTCAACGAAAAGTTCTTGCCCCATGCCATCGTTAAAAACAAGGTGGTAATTCCTAGAATCCACCATTTTTCGCCTGATTTGACATAAAAGGCCGCGAATAAAAACAAGAAAATCACCAAGGCACCGGCATACGCTGGACCAGCCGTGTACGACTGCTCACCCCAATAGGTTGGCGCTTTTTCCACAAATCCCAATACCTGATCTTCCGGAAATCCCGCATCCACCATCGTTTTGTAGGTGGCAGATTTCGTTCCTCCTAATTCACCTTGGGACGCCCCACCTTTGAAATTAGGAATTAATAATGTCCCTGTTTCCGATAAACCATACGACCAATCGAACGCATAGCCACTGTCTAATCCATCTCCACGTTTGGCATTGGCTGCTAATTCAGATTTTCCACGGGTTGTCTCTTTGGCATAATCATAGTTATTCCAAAGACGCATACCGTGTGTTCCAATCGCTAAAATTAAGCCGAGGCCTAGCAATAATCCGCGGGAGTACCAGTCTTTCAGTGTTTTGTTCTGAAATGAATGCACCAACATATATAGTTTATATGCCCCGATGATGAAGAATAAATAATAGGTAATCTGGACGTGGTTGGCATATAATTCCAACGCCATAGCTAACGCAAAAACCGCAGCGCCAAGCCATTTATATTTGCCCCAACACATCCGAATTCCAGCTAGGACCATCGGTGCATAAGCTAATGCCAATACTTTAGACGTGTGTCCCGCCGGGATAATGACCAAATTATAAGTCGCAAAGGCGTAAAATACCGCTCCAGCGAATCCGAGTAGGGGTGACGCTCCCAGGGCCCAGAGGAATAAATACATGCCCAATAACTGGAGAATCAATAAATTGACCGGAGTTGGGAATAGATTGGTAATAAAACCGCCTAGATAACTCGAAATACTGTACGGATAAGATCCGGAAATTTGGTAGGTAGGCATGCCCCCAAACATCGAATTTGTCCACCACGCATCCGTACCCGACGATTTTTTAAATTGAATGCTCTCCTGTGCCGCCGCCTGAGCCTGCTGAATATCGTGCTGAACTAATACCTTCCCCTGCAAAATAGGTCCGCAGTAAATAAAGGCAATGACGATAAAGCCAAGAATAACGAGTCCATGGGGGACAAAGGAGCGCAAATCAATTTTCATAGGATGCTATTGAATACTTACTAATTCCAATTCAAATGTTAAATCACGACCAGCCAACGGGTGGTTCGCGTCCAACGTCACATGTGTTTCTGTCAAATCAGTAATCATCACTTCAACCACCTGGCCACCATCTTGGTGCATGCTCAATGAAGCACCTAATTCCAATTCAATATGTGGAGGAATTTGCGTGCGCTCAATAGTCAAGGTATTTTCTGGCGAATGCTCACCATACGCTTCTGCCGCAGGGATCACAATTGTTTTTTTCTCACCAATGCTCATGCCCGTCACACCATCATCAAATCCTTTGATGACCATACCCGAACCTAATTGAAATTCTAATGGAGTGCGACCAACCGATGAATCAAAAATAGAACCATCATCGTGTTTTCCTGTGTAATGTACGGCAACCTTGTCGCCCGTTTTAGCTAATGACATAAATGTAAATTTGACCTTAGGCGCTAGACCCTAAGCATATTAATGAGTAGTAATTGAAATGGACTCAAGTCTCTAGCCTCTTGGGTCGAACATAAGCCGTAAAGTTCACTAATTTTTTTCCTTTTTCATAGAGGAAATAGGCCGACAATAAAGATTTAGGTAGCTGTTCGAAAGCGTGTCTCCGAAATACTTGGCCGTTTCAAAATCCGCACAAGCTTCGTCAAACAGCCCGACGTGCACGAGCTTCACGCCACGATTATAATAGGCTTCGCGCCAGTAGGGTTCTAATTCAATGGCGCGCGAAAAATCATCTATCGAGCCCCGATTATTTCCATACAAGGATTTGAAGTAGGCCCGGTAAAAATAGTAGTTCGGTTGCTCCGAATCCAACTTAATCGCTCGAGTCAAATCCGCAATCGCTCCCGTATAATTATCTAAAAAACCTCGGCTCAATCCACGCGCATAATATATATCTGAATTACGTGGATTTCGATCTAATGCAAAGTTGAAGGATTCAATGGCTTCTTTGTATTGACCCTCCTTGAGCTGACGGATGCCTAGATTGTATTCCGACTGGCAAGCGAACAGTAAGCTGATGACTAATAAAATCCCAATGAATCGCATGCTACCTAAATTGAATAATTGAAATTCCCGCGCCACCCCGGTCGGCATGCTCATCCTGCACCGACTTAATTTCGCGGTAGCGTTTGAGTTGCTCCTTGACTAGCGCACGTAAAATGCCGTCGCCTTTACCGTGTAAAATATGTACTTCCGGAACGCCCAATAATATGGCGTCGTTCATGTATTGGTCTAAAATCACATAGACTTCTTCGCCGCGTTTTCCGCGCACGTCGAGCGTTAATGTGAATTGAGCCATCCGACTATTCATATCAATGCCCTTCATGGCAACGCGCGTTGCCTTTTCAGCTTTCGGTGTGGCTGTCTTTTCCAAACGATTTAACTTGATCGTACTTCGGATGGAACCTAAGGCAACCACGGCATCTTTGCCTTTTAATTCGAGTACCTGACCTACGGCCCCTTCGCCATCCGCTTGCTTGATCGCCACCCAAGAACCTACCTCAATGATGCCAGTTGGCTTAGTTATGATCTGCTTCGGTTCTATTTTCTTCACTGGATTGGCCAATTTCTCCGTAGCAAATTCAGTCAATGTGTTTCGAATTGCCTTCGTGGCTTCTTTCTCTGCAGATTTCTCCTTGATCTCCCGAATGGTTTGTTCGATCTTTTGGTTGGCATCTTTAATGAGTTGTTTCGCTTCCGCTTTGGCGGAATTAAGCAGGCGTTTTTGGTCTTCCTCTAGTAATTGTTTAAGGCTAGCATATTGTTCTTTGATGCGTTCTGCTTGCGCTAATTGGGCCGCTAAACTACTGTTTTTACTTTCCCAAATTTGCTTTTCCGTCTCCGTTTCCATCAACAGTTTATCGAAATCCACTTGGTTTTTTCCCAGTTTTTTTCGCGCATTTTCGATGATCTGAGCGGGTAATCCTATTTTTTGGGCTATTTCAAAGGCAAAGGAGCTACCCGGTTTCCCCATATCCAAAATGAATTGAGGCTCTAAATGGGTCGTGTCATAACGCATGGCCGCATTAAATAAACCAGCTTTTCGATCTGCCAAACTCTTCAAATTGCCAAAGTGCGTGTTTATGGCACCATAGGAACCTTTGTCGGCCAACTTCTCTAAGATCGATTCCGCAATCGCCCCGCCCAACGACGGTTCTGTTCCTGTTCCAAATTCATCAACTAGCAATAAGGTTTTCTCTTGCGCATGTTGTAAGAAATAGCGCATGTTGCTCAAGTGCGAGCTATACGTACTAAGCTCGTTTTCTAGATTTTGCTCATCGCCCATATCTAGAAATATTTGATCGAAGAATCCCATGGTTGATCCTTCAGCCACAGGTACTAAACAACCCGCTTGAAACAAATATTGCAACAGTCCGATGGTACTTAAGGTAACTGATTTACCTCCCGCATTCGGTCCTGAAACGACCATGATGCGTTTTTGTGCATCCAAGGTAATGTCTAACGGTTTGATTTTTTTGCCAATTTTCGCAAGCGATTCCTCTAAAATCGGATGTCTCGCCGCACGCCATTCGACATGAGGTGTCGCTTGAATATGTGGCAAAATAGCGTTGTGTTCAATCGCCCAAACTGCTTTTGCGCGGACAAAATCAATCACGCCTAACCATTGAAACCATGCAGCGAGCATGGGAACTAATGGGCGCACGCGATCCGATAATCGGCTTAATATTTGAATGATTTCACGTCGTTCCGCAGACTCGAGTGACTTAATTTCGTTGTTTAAAACAAGGGCATCGGCAGGTTCCAGGTAAACAGTTTTCCCTGTATCCGACTCGTCTTGCACGAATCCTTTGATTTTTCGTTTGTGCTCGGCAGCTAATGGGATAACCATCCGGCCATTCCGCAAGGTCAACGAAAAGTCTTTACTCACCCAGCCTTCCTTGTAGGCTTGTTGGATATATGAATCTAATTTTTTACGCAGGTTTTGTTCTTCTGCAAAACGTTTCCGTCTCAAGTCACCCAGGGCAGGAGAGGCCGTTTCTTTGATTTGACCATTCACGTCAAAAACACGGTCGAGCTCTTGGATAAGCGGAATAATTTGACGGAAATCTAATCCCATCTCCGTTTCTTTCGCTTGGTATTGCTGGGTTATCCGCTTGATTTCAGGGAATTTTTCCGCATCTAGATTCGTGAAAAAGCGAATCATCTGCACTAAAATATCCAGTCCGCGATGCCAATCCCGCCAGTCTTCCGGCGTCAAATAATGTCCTTCTAAACTCAATGGCGCGAACCAAGCACGCAAATCGTAATAATCTTGTTGGGGCCATTCGCCACCATGTTCCGCCATGATTTGTTTCATCTCATGTACTTGCGTAACCCAAGATGTAACGACGGAATGGCGGGTGGAAAATTTCATTTTGGCTGCGAATTCAGCACCCATGGGGCTGAGGCAAGCCTGCGAGATATCTCGCTGTATGTGGTCAAAACCTAATTTTTCAGCAATATTTTCGGGGTAATTCATAGCTGATAAAAGGCTTTAATTTTTTCGATGAGTGCGTCGTTTATTTTCCAATAACTTTCGCGGGTCCAGCCGGCAACGTGCGGACTGAAAATAGTTTGAGGAAATTCCGAAATAGCATTAAAACGTGCCTTTTCCGCGTCTGACCACCCTGCGATTTGCTCATTAGGCAATACGTCCAAGGCTAGTCCAATTAGTTTACCTGATTGCAATCCCGCTAAAATAGCGTCCAATGAGCAAACGGCTCCGCGCGAGCTATTCATCAGGACGATAGGCTTTTTAAATTTCGAGATAAAATCGAGGTTCACCATGTCGCGCGTTTCATCCGTGAGTGGCACATGCAACGAAAGGATGTCGGCCTGGTCAAAAATATCCTCCAAGCTATGCGTAGCTGGGGCATATTTGTCATAGGCTAGTATTTGCATATCAAAACCTTGCAATTTTTTAGCGAGGCTTTGGCCCATGTTACCATAGCCGAAAATACCGAGTGTCTTTCCTTGTAATTCCCAACCGCGATTTCCTTCGCGATTCCAGTTTCCTGCCCGTACTTCGCTATCTGCTGTGTTAATTTTTCGTGCGATACTCAATAATTGGCCGATCACATGTTCACCCACCGCATCCCGATTGCCTTCATTGGCACTAAATACAGCGATCCCTTGCGCTTCGCAAAACACAAGATCGATTAAGTCCAATCCTGCCCCTGCGCGGGCAATGAATTCCAAAGTTCCGGTGGAGATAAATTCAGCTGTAAGCGGTAATTTGGAACGTAGTACCAAACCTTGGTATCCTTGGATGTCTACCTCTGACGCGTTTAAATAGGGCTTTTCATCCACATCAAAACCCAATGCGCGCAACTCCTTCGCTAGGGAAGGGTGTACCTCATCGATGATTAAGACGCGTTTCACCATACTATGCGTTCATTCTATTTTTAACTAAATCGATGGCCAAAAAGAAGGCATGCAAGAATGAGCTTGGATCAGCTTCATTTTTTCCTGCGATATCATAGGCCGTTCCATGGTCAGGAGAGGTGCGGATGATCGGCAAACCTGCTGTGAAGTTAACGCCTGTTTCGAATGCGATGTATTTGAATGGAATTAATCCTTGGTCATGGTACATCCCTAAAACGCCATCAAATTCTTTGAATTGCGCTTTTCCGAAGAATCCATCCGCCGGATAAGGACCAAAAACGAGGTTGCCTTTGCTTCTAAATTCATCGATGACCGGTTGGATAATTTCCAATTCTTCCTGGCCCAACAGCCCTGCTTCACCTGCGTGAGGATTCAATCCCAACACAGCTAATTTAGGTTTGTCGATCGCGAAATCTTCGCGTAAACTCTGTAAAAACGTGGTGATTTTTTCGCGGATAAGTTCCTTGCTCAATGCTTTGCTTACTTCTAAAAGTGGCAAGTGGCCTGTGGCAACTCCCACGCGCAATTCGTCGCTTACGAGCATCATCAACGATGATTTTGCTTCGAAACGTTCAGTTAAATATTCGGTATGTCCCGGAAATTTAAAGTCTTCCGATTGGATATTATGCTTGTTGATGGGTGCCGTAACAATAGCTGAAAGAACACCAGAATCAAGGTCTTTGGCAGCGCGATCTAAGCAAGCAAAAGCTGCTTTACCGGCCTCCAGGGTCACTTTTCCGGGTTCGACTAGGGTGTTTGAGTCGTCCCAACAAGTAATTACATAGCTTTGATCTGTCCCAGCTTCACTTAACTCCTTAATTTCTTTGATGGACCATTCAGGCAATTCTAATTGTTTGCGCGTGAATTCAAGCACTTTTTTTGAACCGTAAATGACTGGCGTGCACCATTTCAAAATACGCTGGCTACCCAATGCCTTGAGAATGACTTCCGGTCCGATGCCGTTATAATCTCCAAGGGTGATGCCGATAAAAGGTTTCGATGCGCTCATGAATGCTAGGTAAAATTAGGGTTCGCAAGTTAACAATTTTCGAATCAAGGAAATAGGATTTTTTTGAACCTGCCTTTTTTTAGTATCGAACCCAATAATAATTGTAAAATTTCAATATTTGCCAAATTTTATATGGCTCAGGGTGTTGAAATCCCAATATTTTTATCATTTTTGTTAGACTGCATTAAATCTAATCGAATGCCAAAATCCTACGTTAACAAAATCAACAGCCTACTTATCGCGAATCGCGGTGAGATCGCTATTCGTATCATGCGTGCCGCTTCTGAGTTAGGAATCAGAACGGTTGCCGTTTACACCTTCGAAGATCGTTATTCACTTCACCGTTACAAAGCGGATGAAGCCTACCAAATAGGTAAAGAGAATGAACCATTGAAGCCCTATTTGGATATCGAATGTTTGATTTCTTTATGTAAATCTAAAAAAATTGATGCGATTCACCCGGGCTACGGTTTCCTATCTGAAAACGTCGTGTTAGCCCGTCGGTGCCGAGAGGAAGGCATTGTATTCGTAGGCCCATCTCCAGAAGCGATGGATGCGCTTGGTGATAAAGTAGCTGCCAAAGTTGCTGCACTCAAAGCTAATGTGCCCATGATCCTTGATTCGAAAGGGGACATGTCGGTGTACGAAAACGCCCTGGCAGAAGCGCGTCGCATAACGTTCCCTGTCATGGTGAAAGCTGTTGCTGGTGGTGGTGGTCGTGGAATGCGGGTTGTTTATTCCGAGGCAGAATTAGAAAAAGCGCATTCGGAAGCTAAAAATGAGGCTAAAAATGCCTTTGGTGACGATACTTTATTTATTGAGAAATTCATCAATGAACCTAAGCACATCGAGGTTCAGTTGTTGGGCGACCAGCATGGCAACTTAGTTCATTTATATGAACGTGATTGTTCTGTTCAGCGTCGTTTTCAAAAGGTCGTGGAGGTGGCACCTTCGTTTGGCTTAAAGGAAGAAACGAAGCAGAAATTATATCAATACGCGTTATCGATTGGTAAGGCGGTAAATTATTATAATGCGGGGACGGTTGAATTCTTGGTCGACAAGGATGAAAATATCTATTTCATTGAGGTGAATCCACGTATTCAGGTGGAGCACACGATTACGGAAGAGGTGACGGGAATTGATATCGTGCGGACGCAGATTTTGATTGCCCAAAATTATAAGTTATCTGATCCTGGTATATTCATTCAATCACAAGATAAAATACCGTTAAATGGCTTTGCGATTCAGTGTCGGATTACGACAGAAGATCCAGCCAATGGGTTTAAACCGGATTTTGGAACCATTATTGCCTATCGGAATGCGGCTGGTTTTGGAATTCGTTTAGATGAGGGTTCGTCCTATCCTGGGGTGAAAATTTCGCCTTATTTTGACTCTATGCTGGTGAAGATTTCTGCCAAAGGCCGGACGCTTCGCGGTGCTGCTGAACGCTTAAATCGAGCATTGACAGAATTTCGTATTCGTGGCGTAAAAACCAATATCCCTTTCTTGCGGAACGTAATTTCCCATCCCGTGTTCCAGGAGGGAAATTGTACGGTTCCTTTTATTGCGAATCATCCTGAATTATTCAATTTCAAACCTACGCGTGACCGTTCGACGAAGGCCCTTCGCTATTTAGGTGAGGTGATTGTGAATGGAAATCCAGATGTTAAAGTGAAGCCTAGTGCTCCATTTCGCCAACCAATCATTCCGATTATTTCGGATGTTGCGGAATATCCAGCTGGCTACAAGCAGTTATTGATGGAGCTCGGCCCAGAGAAATTTGCTAAGCACATTCGTGACACCAAGCAAGTTTTATTTACCGATACGACCTTCCGCGATGGGCACCAATCTTTATTGGCCACCCGTGTGCGGACACAAGATATGTTGACCGTAGCCTCTGGCTTCGCTAAATCTTTCCCGAATTTATTCTCGATGGAAGTTTGGGGCGGTGCGACGTTTGATGTGGCGATGCGTTTCTTGCAGGAGTCTCCTTGGAAGCGTTTGGAAGAGTTTAGAGAGGCGATGCCGAATATGCTTTTGCAGATGTTGTTTAGAGGATCAAATGCTGTGGGATATTCAGCCTATCCGGATAATTTGATTGAAAAATTTGTGGAGAAATCATCCGAAGCGGGTATTGATGTATTCCGGATTTTCGATTCGTTAAACTGGATCGAGGCGATGAAAGTGTCGATACGCGCGGTGCGTGAGCGCACGCCTGGATTAGCGGAAGTTTCGATTTGTTATACAGGTGATGTATTTACGAACCAAAAATACAACCTGCAATATTACGTGGATATGGCGCGTCAGCTGGAAGATGAAGGCGCACATATACTTTGTATCAAAGACATGGCAGGTCTTTTACGTCCGTTCCAAGCGGAGAAATTGGTGGCTGAACTAAAGAAGGCAGTCGACATTCCGATCCACTTACACTCCCACGACACGGCTTCGGTGCAGTCGGCTACGTATTTGAAGGCCATTGATTCCGGTGTGGATATTTTGGATGGAGCGATCGGTTCGATGTCGGGATTGACTTCGCAGCCCAACTTAAACTCGTTGGTGGCCATGTTAAAAGGCCACGAAAAAGATCCAAAATTGGATTTGGATAAGCTGAATCAATATTCGAATTATTGGGAAGCGGTGCGTGCCATGTATTTCCCGTTTGAATCTGAATTGAAAGCAGGGACGGCTGAGGTGTACAATAATGAGATTCCGGGTGGGCAGTATACCAACTTACGGGGTCAGGCGATCGCGTTAGGTGTGGGAGATAAATTTGAGTTATTGAAAACGAATTACTCGGAGGCGAATAATTTGTTTGGTGATATTGTGAAGGTGACACCATCTTCTAAAGTGGTGGGCGATATGGCCATCTTTATGACCGCGAATAGTTTGACTGCGGAGGATGTCTATGCCAAAGGCTCAACCTTATCTTTCCCAGAATCGGTGAAAGATTTCTTTAAAGGAGGCTTGGGTCAGCCGTATCAAGGATTCCCGAAACAGTTGCAAGAGATTGTGTTGAAGGGAGAGGTGCCGTACGAAGGCCGACCGAATGATCACTTAGATCCGATTGATTTTGATACGGATTATGCGAATTTCAAAGTGAAATTCCCGGATCATGAAGGTGGGTTCTACGATTATTTATCGTACAAAATGTATCCGAAAGTGTATGAAGATTTCTACAAGAATCAGGCACTTTATGGAGATTTGACGATGATGCCTACGCCGGCTTTCTTCTATGGTTTGAAGCAGGATGAGGAGATTATGATTACGATTGAGCCCGGTAAGACGATCATTGTCAAGTACTTATACATGTCGGACCCAGATGAATCAGGATTACGAAATATCACATTTGATTTGAATGGTCAGGCGCGTCGCTTGAAAATATTAGATAAGAATATTAAGGTTGAGCGGGCGCAACATGCGAAGGCGACTGGCAAAGGAGATATTGGTGCTCCGTTGCAGGGACGATTGAGTCGTATTTTAGTGAAGCCGGGGGAGGAAGTGAAGAAAAATGCACCGTTGTATATCATTGAGGCGATGAAAATGGAGTCGATTGTTTCGGCACCGTTTGAGGGTATCATTGGAAACGTGGTGCTGAATGAGGGAACGGTCGTTGAACAAGAGGATTTGGTCTTGACCTTGGAAGAGGCGAAGTTGCCAGAGCCAGATGTGGAGGAATACATCTTCGTGTATGGAACCTTGCGTCGCGATTGCGGAAATGATTTACATCGTTTAATTGCGCGAAATTCGGATTATGTGGGTATGGCGAATTATCAAGGTCAAATGTTCCAGGTGGCTGAATATCCGGGAATTATTCCATCTGAAAACCCGGCTGATAAGGTAGTAGGTGAATTATATTTGTTATCGAATACCGTCAAGTTGTTGAACGTGTTAGATGAATATGAAGAATATGAAACGGATCGTCCGGAGGCAAGTCTATTTATTCGGGAGCAGGTTGAGGTAACGTTGAAGGGAAAGAAGATAACTACGTATGCGTATATCTATAACCGTCCGACGGATCCGAAGACGCGGATTGTATCGGGTGACTACATGAAACCATAGGATGAAAAAAGTCGCGATTTTGTTTTTGCTTTTGTGCTCGACAGGTGTGTGGGCGCAATCGATTGTCTCCAAGGCACATGCACATAATGATTATGAACATGAGAAGCCTTTTTACGAGGCCTTTTCGTTGGGTTTTGGTTCGATTGAATCGGATGTGTATGCGGTGAATGGCCAATTATTGGTTGCCCATGATGTGAAGGATTTGAAAGCGTCTCGTACCTTACAGAATCTGTATTTGGAGCCGATTATCCAGGTGTTGAAAGCTGGGAAGGCTGGAAATTTTCACCAATTTTTGATTGATTGCAAGACCTCTTCGGACTCAACGTTGCCAATAATTATTCAGGCTTTGGAGCCTCATAAGGATTTAATTCTAAAGCATAAATTACGGATTGTCATATCGGGTAATCGTCCCAAAGTGGCTGATTATGTCAAATATCCGAATTGGATAACGTTTGACGGTCGGTCCAATGAGCCAGTTCCTTCTTTCTTAGCTTCGCATGTGGAGCTTGAAAGTGAGGCATTTTACAAGTTTGGGGTGTGGAGTGGCAATGTGCCTATGGCCCCAGCCTTACGTGAAAAACTGCAAGCTTACGTAGATCGAGTTCACGCTGCGGGCCGCAAACTTCGTTTATGGGCAACACCAGATACGATGATTGCTTATCAGACTTTATTGGACTTAGGGGTGGATTACATCGGAACGGATCATTTGGCGGACTTGGCGGGGTATTTGAAGGCAAGTGGGAAGTAGTCCGCAGGGAAATAGTCCGAAGTCCGAAGGAAAATAGTCTGAAGTCCGGATGGAAGTAGTCCGAAGTTTGGACTCTTTTCCTACGGACTACTTTCCTTCTGACTAAACTCCTCCGGACTAATCACTTTTTTCTTTCTATTTTTTTTTGTTGTTTTGAAAATAAACCTCTTAACTCTTACCTCAAACCTCTAACCTCTCATTTATGCTTTCACGTCGTCGATTTATTGCACAAAATTCACTTTTGGCATTAGCTGCATTTGTCCCTTCTGCCAAATCAAAAACGTACCGTATGGGCTATTCGGCCATTACGTGGGGCGGAAAAGATGAACAAGCCATTGAAGAATTAGCAGAATTAGGTTACAAGGGAATCCAATTACGGGCGAATACCTACGCGAAATACAAGGACAATCCGGCTGAAATCAAAGCTTTATTAGATGCGAAAGGACTTTCATTAGTCATGTTTTCAAGTGGAAATGTGGAGATAGATCCAGCAAAAAAAGAAGCCAATGCAGCCATGCACTTAAATCATGCGCGTTTTGTCAAAGCATTGGGAGGAACATCCATACAATTGACAAACAGTTTACGTAAAAATAATGTGCCACCTACCGCAGATGAATTGACGCGATTGGGAGCCGCGATGAATGAAATAGGTAAATTGACAAAGGAAATTGGCATTCAAGCTACCTACCATAACCACATGAATCAATATGGAGAGACTCCTGAGGAGGTGGATGCGTTAGTGAAGGCGATGGATCCGAACTATATCCGTTTATTGTTAGATGTAGCTCATTACCACCAAGGTGGCGGAAAACCTGCTGAGGCAGTTATTAAGTATAAAAAAGTGTTACATAGTTTGCACGTGAAGGATGTGGAATGCCCGATCGTTGGAAATGCGAATCCAAAGTCATATAAATTTGTTGAATTAGGTCAAGGAAACGTTGACTTAGTGGGTGTTTTTGCAGCTTTAGATAAAATAAAATTTGCAGGATGGGCCATTGTTGAATTAGATGGGGTACCTGACAAGGCCAAAACGCCAAAACAATGCGCTCAAATCAGTAAAGATTTTCTGTTGGCAAAGAAAGCCTATCAATTTTAGTAAATTGCGAACAAATTAATTTGCATGTCACAGAAGAAGCGCAGCGCAGCGATCGGTTTTATATTTGTTACGTTATTGATTGATGTCATGGGTATTGGAATCATTATTCCAACGATGCCTACATTGATACGCGGATTTACAGGGGGTGATTTAAGTACCGCCTCCCAATATTCCGGTTGGCTCATGGCCTCGTATGCCATTATGCAATTTATTTTTTCGCCAGTCTTAGGCGGACTTTCGGATCAGTACGGTCGTAGGCCTATTATTTTAGCTTCATTATTTGGGTTCTCATTGGACTATTTATTACTAGCCAATGCGCCCAATATCACCTGGTTATTTGTGGGCCGAATACTCGCCGGAATTACAGGAGCTAGTTTCACCACAGCACAAGCCTATATTGCCGATGTATCGACGGCAGAAAATCGAGCTAAAAACTTTGGTATGGTGGGTGCCGCTTTTGGTCTAGGATTTATCGTTGGACCTGCCATCGGTGGTTTACTGGGAAATATTGATGTGCATTTACCCTTTTATGCTTCTGCGGTATTGACGATGGTTAATGCGTTGTACGGATATTTTGTGTTGCCGGAATCGCTTGCCTTGGAGAATCGCCGTCCATTTGATTGGAAAAGAGCTAATCCTTTTGGTTCGTTGAAGCACATGTCGAAGTATCAACCGATGGTGCTGGGCTTAGTGGGTGGTTATTTTTGTGTGCAATTAGCTAGTCAGGCGCATCCGAGTACGTGGTCGTATTTTACGATGAAAGTATTTGATTGGACTCCAGACGAGGTGGGATATTCCTTAGCTTTTGTTGGCCTAATCGTAGCCGTCGTTCAAGGTGGTTTGACGCGTGTAATTACGCCTAAAATCGGTGAGCGCAAAGCGATATCCTATGGTTTATTGCTATGGGCCTCAGGCTTTTTGTTATTTGCTTTTGCGACCGAATCGTGGATGATGTATGCATTTATGATCCCTTTTGGACTGGGGGGATTAGCGGGCCCGGCGCTTCAAAGTTTGATTACGCAGCAGGTGGGTGCTAATGAACAAGGAGAACTGCAAGGTGGTTTAACGAGTTTACAATCGATTACAACGATATTAGGGCCTTTATTTGCCTCTAATTTATTTGCCTATTTCACAACGAAGGAACACAATTTTCCAGGGGCTGCATTTTTGGCGGCAGGGGTTGTTGGGTTTCTAGCTTGGGCAATTATCATGCGATCTATCCCAAAAAATAATCAGTAAACTGATAATTGTGTTCGATTTGTGCGTTACAATCGGATATTTATTTACCTTTCAAAAAAAACAAAGAGATGAAAAGAAATTTTACACACATGATCGCGGGCTTATTACTATTTAGTTCAGCGATTGCTTTTGGACAAAGCACAGAAGAAATTTTAGCTAAACATCAAACGGCTATGGGTAGTCCTGAAAAATGGGCTGCATTAAAATCAGCGGTTGTGAAGAATAAGTTTAGTGTGCAGGGTATGGATATTGAATCAAAAACTTCGATGTCTATAGGTAAGGCTTTCCGTACGGAGGTTGAGGTAATGGGTAACAAAATCATTACGGTAGTGGATGAAAATTCGGGTTGGATGATTCGTCCAGCGATGATGGGTGGAACAGGAGAACCTGAAGATATGCCCGGCGAGCAAGTAAAATTAGCAGGAACACAAAAGAATTTAGGTTCTGCTTTAGTTCAGGCACAGAAAGCTGGTGCAACAATCGAGCTAGTAAGCAAAGAAAAATTAGATGGTGCTGATGCGTATTTATTTAAGGTGTCGAAGGCAGGTGGTGAAGAATCACAAGTGTATGTTTCAGCTTCTACTTATTACGTCATTAAGACGATTGCGAAAGTGCAGGCGAATGGACAAACAGTCGATACCGAAGTGAATTACTCAAATTATAAAGCAGTAGATGGTTTATATTTTCCATTTACGGTAGAGGCCGCTAGCCCCATGGGCGGTATGATGCAAGTGGATACGACCTCAGTGGAATTAAATGTTCCTGTCGATCCGAGCTTGTTTAAAAAGCCAAGTAAATAAAATCAAAACGGGAGCTAATTAGCTCCCGTTTTTGATTAAGGTAAAAAGGTGTTGATGTGGTTCCTGGCTGTATGAATCGCCTTATTAATATCCTCAGGAGATCCCTCAAAGGCCTTGTCTTCTACTTCAATCACAATAGGCCCACGGTAACGCACATCGTGTAAAGCTGATATGAATTTTCCCCAATGGATGTCTCCTAAGCCTGGTATTTTAGGTGAATGGTATTCTAATGGATTAGCAAGAATGCCGACCCGATTTAACTTATCCGTATATACTTTTACATCTTTTAAATGGATGTGGTGCAGGCGATCCGCATAATGGTGAATAGGGAATAAATAATCCATTTGTTGCCAAACCATGTGCGATGGATCGTAATTCAATCCAAAATTTGCCGATGAGATAATGCTGAATAATTGATCCCAAATCTTCGGTGTTGTCATTAGATTTTTTCCGCCCGGCCACTCATCGTCGGTGAAAAACATCGGACAATTTTCTATTCCAATCTTAATATTCAGGGAGTCGGCCAAGGCAATAATTTCTGGCCATACTTCAGAAAATTTCGCAATATTATCCGCAACATTTTTGGTGTAATCACGGCCAATAAACGTGTTGACTACGGGTATTTCAAGTACAGCAGCTGCTTGAATTACTTTTTTAATATGATTCCGATAAAAGGATGCTTGTTGTTCGTCCGGATCCATGGGATTCGGGTAATATCCTAATGCTGAGATTTTTACGGGATGTTGCTTCAGGTAGGTCTTTAAATTTAAAAGTCCCAAAGAGTCCATTTGGTCTACCGCAATATGTGAAACACCAGCGTACCTACGGGTATCCGAATTTGTGGAAGGCCAGCACATCACTTCGACACAGGCGAACTGCGCACGATGCGCATAATCGAGTACTTGCTCTAAAGTCAAGTCAGGTAAAATGGCAGAATTTAGTCCGAGATCAAGCATGTTATTTTAGTTTATCTACGCTGTAAAATAAGGCAAGTGCGGCTGAGCAGATCCAAAGACCTACCGCTTCACGCGCTAATTCTTGGTTCATTGTTTTCATCGCCAAGCCATCCGTCATAAATCCTTCCCATGCGGTCATTTCGCTCCAAAGCTGAATGCCAGCCATGAGACTTAATACAAAAAGGACGCTGATCAATTCACGATTAACTTTTCCACGGATAGCCTGAGCCGAAACATATACGACGGAGCCATACACGGGAACCCAAAGAATCGGGTCCGGGTCATTTAATTGCCAATAGGCAAAAAGGGTAAAAATGATTGTAAATAGGATTCCAGAAATAAATAAGGTTTGTTTCATAGTCCGTTTAATTATTCATCACACAAGCTTTTTACAGCTTGTGATGCGCCTGGATACTTTAGTTTTTTAGCTTGTTGGAGCGCTAAGCAGGCTTTGTCCTTTGCTTTAAAATAGTAATAGGATAGGCCTAAGGCATAGTAACCTTTGGCAAATTCAGGATCAACGCCTACGCTTGCTTCGAAATCTCTAATGGCTTCGGGATAATTTAATTCTTGGAAAAAGATGTTTCCTCGGTTATAGTGTGCATTTATGTCGTTAGGTGCAATCTTAAGACAAGCTGTAAAATCAGCTTTAGCCTCAGCGGGTTTTCCTAAAGCAGCCAGTACAATGCCGCGTTGAAGATACCCTGCACTTGAATCTGGTTGAAGGGTAACGGCCTTATTCGTGGGTTCAAATGCGTCTTTCCATTTTCCGTTTTCCATCAATAAAGCTCCTAGGTTGAGTTGGGCTTGCACCAGCGAAGGCTTTAACGAAATCGCTTTTCTGTATTGCGCTTCAGCACCCACTAAATCTTTTTCTTGAAATAGAATAACGCCTTGGAGATTATAGGCTTCAGCTAAACCCGGATTTTTCTCAATCGCTTTTTGAATCGCTTCTTTTGCGGAAACGGTCTCCCCAGCTTTTAAACGTTTTTTAGCTTCTTCAAGCCATGAATCGGCATCAGAAGAGCAGGAGAGGGCTAGGAAACAAAGGAGGAAGAAATATGTAAATCGCATGTTTTTTGAATAGTCATTAAAGTTACGGTCAAATTGGAAATTATTGGCATATATTTTGAAAAAAGCGGTGATTGTCGCATCTTTGCAACGGCAAATTACCAGCTCCCTCTGAATCCCCCAGGTCTTGATCGAAGCAAGGGTAGGTAGGTCGTAGCGGTGAATTTGCCATTTTTTTGTTCATCTAAATCGTACAAGCATGAAATTTTTTATTGATACAGCAAATTTGGCACAAATTAAGGAAGCCCAAGATCTTGGGGTTTTGGATGGGGTTACAACCAATCCATCGTTAATGGCAAAGGAAGGTGTTAGTGGAAAAGATAATGTTTTACGCCACTATAAGGCTATTTGTGATATCGTCGATGGCGATGTTTCAGCCGAAGTAATTGCTACAGATTTCGAAGGCATGATTCGCGAAGGCGAAGAACTAGCCGAATTAGACGAAAAAATCGTCGTAAAAATTCCAATGATCAAAGATGGTATCAAAGCGTTGAAATATTTCTCTGATCGCGGTATCAAAACAAATTGTACGTTAGTTTTCTCTGCAGGACAAGCGCTTTTAGCGGCGAAAGCAGGGGCTACTTACGTTTCTCCTTTCATTGGTCGTTTAGACGATATTTCGTTCGACGGGATTGAATTGATCGAGCAAATTCGTTTGATCTATGATAACTACGAATTCGATACCCAAATCCTTGCGGCATCTGTTCGTCATCCAATGCACATCATTAAATGCGCGGAAGCTGCTGCTGATGTGATGACTGGTCCTTTGTCGGCCATTTTAGCACTTTCAAAACACCCATTGACAGATTCTGGCCTTGCCACTTTCTTAGCTGATCACGCCAAAGCAAATTCATAAGTCTATGTCGATCTTGTCTTTTGAACACGTAAGTATTTCCCATGAAGGAATCCCAACCTTAACGGATATCAATCTTTCAGTTGAGGCAGGTGATTTTTATTATTTAATCGGTCGGACCGGTAGTGGGAAAAGTACATTTTTTAAGTCAATCTTTGCTGAGTTAGCCATCGATGAAGGTCAAGCACAGGTTGTTGGCTATGATTTGGCCACAATCAAGCGCAAGGACATTCCTTTTTTGCGCCGTAAATTGGGATTTGTTTTTCAAGATTTCCAGTTACTTACCGACCGCAACGTAGAAAAAAATCTTTCGTTTGTGCTTGAGGCAACGGGGCATACGGATGAAGCAGAAATTAAATCACGTATTGAAGATGTGCTTGCTCGTGTGGGTATGTCAAATGCCATTCACAAACGCGTTCACAAATTATCTGGCGGTGAACAACAACGCATCTGCATTGCGCGTGCCATCTTAAATAAACCTCAATTGTTATTGGCCGATGAGCCCACAGGTCATCTAGACCCAGAGGTTTCGTTGGAAATCATGCACTTATTCAAAGAATTAACGGCACAAGGAACAGCAATCATCATGGCAAGCCACGATTATAACACCATGCGCCAAATACCTGGTAAATTCTTGAAGTGTGAAGGTGGTAAAATTGAGTTGACTGCTGGGATCTAAGCTATTTGCCAACTAAATACGCCACTGGAATGATACATTCTTCCAAGGATATCCCTCCATGCTGGAAGGTATTGCGATAATGGTTTACGTATTGATTGTAGTTATTTGGATAGGCAAACATGTGATCATCTTTCGCAAATACATAGGTCGTTGACATATTTGGTTTCGGAAGAAACAATTGCTCCGGTTTGCGACTCACAAACATTTTATTCGACGGATCCCAGTTTAAATTCTTCCCTTGCTTATAGCGTAAATTCGTGTTTGTACTGCGATCTCCAATGATCTTTATCGGATTTTGAACCCGAATCATACCGTGATCGGTCGTGATAATCACCCGTCCCTTTTTCTCCGAAATACGCTTCAATAAATCAAATAGGGGCGAATGCTGAAACCAGCTCGCCGTTAAACTGCGGTACGCAGACTCATCAGGTGCCAATTCTTTAATCATCGCCATGTCCGTACGTGCATGCGAAAGCATATCCACAAAGTTGTAAACGATCACATTTAGCTGATTGGTAAGGAGTTTGTTGAAGTTGTCCACCAACTGCTTTCCTTGGTATTGATGGATAATCTTATGATACGAAGCTTTTGCCGGAATACGTAGACGCTTCAATTGTTCATTTAAATAGAATTCCTCATGCTTATTGTACCCCTCTTCATCCTCTGAATCCCCTAAATCAAACACCCATTTATCGGGATAATTTTTATGGATTTCGGATGGCATCATTCCCGCAAAAATGGAATTTCGGGCATACGCTGTAGTGGTAGGTAAAATAGAATAATAGGTACGCTCTTCCTCCATTTGGAAATACTCCTGGATGAATAACTCCAATGTTTTCCATTGGTCATACCGGAGATTATCGATAAGGATAAAGAATAAGGGCGATTTGTCATTGATGCGAGGAAACACAAATTTACGCATCATCAAATGCGATAAAATCGGTGTATCAGCATCAGGATGTTGCAACCAACCTTCGTAGGAATTTTCGATGAATTTCGAAAAGTGCACATTGGCTTCTGATTTTTGATTGATCAAAACCTCTGACATTGATTTGTTTTCTGTCTGATCAATCTCTAATTCCCAATACGTTAATTTCTTGTAAATATCAGCCCATTCCTCCGCGTTCAAGCGATCTTGATAGCGCATCGATAGCTCCCTGAATTCTTGCTGGTAATTCAAATTAGTCTTCTCTTCCTCTAAACGTTTCTTATCAAATATCCGCTTCACCGAAAGTAGTAACTGATTGGGATTGAGTGGCTTAATGAGATAGTCGGCAATTTTTGAACCAATCGCATCTTCCATTAATTCCTCTTCCTCCGATTTGGTAATCATGATGACAGGGAGGTTTGGGCGAATCTGTTTGATCGAAATGAGGACTTCAAGGCCCGACATGCCCGGCATGTTTTCATCTAAAAATAAGACGTCGAATTTTTGATTATTGACTAAATCTAACGCATCAGCGCCTGAATTAGCGGTTGTGACTTGGTACCCTTTATTTTCTAGAAAGATAATGTAGGGTGTAAGTAAGTCGATTTCGTCGTCTGCCCAAAGAATGGAATAAATCATGCTTGCGTTTTTAACCTAAACTTAATTTGCGAACGAATTATTGTGTGCGTAAAAATTAAAATTTGTTAACGCCTAATTCGTAAAATAGCAGGCTAAATTTAACTATTTTTGCGCAGGCAATCGTTTTTTGTATGTCAAATAATTCTCCTATTTCATTTACTGACATTGCACGTGAAAATTTGCGTAGCATTATTGAAAATGGATCCATGCCTGAACCTTTTGTTCGCGTGGGTATGCGGGGTGGTGCATGTGGAGGAACCTATGTTTTAGGCTTTGACCAAAAAACGGAATTTGATGACCAATACCTAATTGCCGAAATTCCGGTGGTCATCGACAAACGACAAATGTTATTCGTTGTTGGGACTGAAATTGATTTTGATCCAGGTGCCAATGGATTTTATTTGCATAAACCGAAAACCAACGTATGAAATTCGCCGCCATTGATATAGGCTCCAATGCCGCACGTCTCCAGATTTCTTCTGTACTGGATAATGAAGGGATGATCAGTTTTAAGCGGGTTGAATATGTTCGATTTGCGCTTCGATTAGGGCATGACGTGTTCACGGATGGGACCATTAGTCCTGAATCTGAGGTTCGGATATTCAAGCTGATGCACGCCTATAAACTATTAATGGATTTGCATGAAGTGCAAGATTACTCCATTTGTGCCACCTCAGCGATGCGTGAGGCTTCCAATTCATCCGAAATCATTACGCGGGTGCATAAAATTTTGGATATGAAAATTCATCTGATCGATGGGACGCGCGAGGCTGAGTTAATCAACGATGTTGTCGTTAAATCACTTAATCCGAAGAAAAATTACTTACATATCGATGTGGGTGGTGGATCTACGGAGTTGAATTTTTATAAAAATCAGGAAAAATTCGCAACCAAATCCTTTAAAATTGGATCTGTACGTTTGCTTGAAGGC
The DNA here is from genome assembly GCF_042715545.1 of Aquirufa avitistagni. NCBI lineage: Bacteria > Pseudomonadati > Bacteroidota > Cytophagia > Cytophagales > Flectobacillaceae > Aquirufa > Aquirufa avitistagni. The sequence goes on from NZ_JBBKXZ010000001.1 coordinate 605,827, forward strand.
AAAGAGAAGGCGGGGGATTGGGAGAAAATGCAGAATTGGATAAGCCAACAAAAAAGTGAAATTAAAGGCCCTGTTTATGCCGTGGGAACTGGTGGGAATATTAGTAAGCTGTACAATTTGTCCACACAAGTTGACGAGCATAAGACGATGGATTTTACGGAGCTAAAGCGGATTTCAGAATTTGTAGGCTCCTTTACGTATGAGGAACGTGTCAATAAATTACGCTTAAACACGGACCGTGCTGACGTTATCGTACCTGCTGCCTCGATTTATTTGACTGCGATGGAATTAGCTGGTTGCGAGACCATATTTGTTCCAGATTTGGGTTTGAAAGACGGAATTATTCAAATGCTGCATGAGCGTATGCAAGCGAGGAGACGCGCAAATACCTAGTTGCCTAAGCGGTATAAAACCCCCATGGCGAGAATTTGGGAGAATTGCCAATTGGGATCTTGGTCATAATCTCGAAATAGAACCGCCTGCAAATTCGTAGATACATATTTATTGACCTTCATGGTGAAGTTGGCATCCAAGCGGTGTACAATTCCATCTGTTCTTCCGATTCTGAAGTAATCTATTAGTGCGGAATAACGTGCTTTCATATTGATATTTTGAAAGATATCCTTCTCAATGTTCATCAAGTATTGAAATACGAATTGATTTCTGATATTATCTCCCGGACGTTGCAATCCATACAGCCCTGCACGGGAAATACGCTCATCAAATACGAATGTTTGGCGTAAACTACCGATACCAATTCGGGTGTAGAATGATTTCTGTGGATGGTATTCCAAACCCATGGACGTCGTCAGATAGGCAGGAGCGAAGATATTTGAAACGAGTGAATCGATGGGAATCCCTAATTTATTCTTTTTGCTATATTCAATACCTTTGAAAAATTGGGATTGAAAGTTGGTCGATCCATAAAAATCCCATTTTGGACTTATGCGGTAACCAGCTTTAAATTCGTAAAAAATCCTGTCGACGTTCTTGCGGAGCGATTGTGTTCTGTTTTGTAGAAAACCAACTTGAAGATTTAGATCACTATTTAAGCGCCAATTGTTATTGACAACTTTGGCAGAATGGTTTAAAAACCAGCCAATTGCGAAGGTATTGCTACCTCCACCTTTCCAGTTATCACTAAAACTGGATTGATTTAAGTTGACCCCTGTGTTGAAATCCTTTTTCCATTTTTGAGCCAAACTATCTGCTTCAACCGTGCCCAATAGCTTAGTGGAAGAAATTAGTAAGCAAAAAATGAAGGTAAATAGTGATTTCATTTCGACAAATGTACAAAAATCATTTGGCCTTCCGAGTGGTCTGACCTGCTTTTCCTACCCATAAATAAACTTCTCCGTCAAACTGGGCACCTGGCGCTAAAACCTGTAGCCCTTCAGCGGTATTGAATGCATCGGTATTTGCGGTCATCGGCTCAATCGCCACCGCATCCTGATCTCCTGGTGCAAATACGACGAGGTAAGGAAATTGGATACTTGATTGTTCTAAGTAAAAACTGATATTCCGTCGTGTATCATGCAATTCCGTTCGGTGATTTGCCAGCGGTTTTAATAAAAAAACATGATCTAATTGCTCATTTCCTAATGATATTGGTTCCTTTCGATCAAACGATTCTTCTTGTAAAGGAATCATTTGGGAGTCGGACAAAAAGCGTGATTTGGAGGCAAAACTAATTTGAAGATCTTCTAATGTGCTTCCCGGGAATCCGAAATAGGGGTGCCAGCCACAAGCAAATGGCATATTTACAGTTCCTGTATTCATCGAATGGAAGTTGACCCGCAACCCTCCACTTTTTTCAAACGTATAATCAATCGAAAAGTCGAAGGGGAAAGGATATCCTTTTTCATCACCTAGATAGGAATGGCTGATGCGAACGTAGGCTGAATTTGGTGTTGACTCGGATGCACTTACTGTAAATGAAGCACGTGCTAATAGCCCGTGTATCGCATTCCCTAAATTGGGTTCATTGATGGGCAATTGATAATTTCTGCCTTCAAAGGAATAATTCCCATTGCGAACACGATTTACCCAAGGCGTTAATACAGCCGATGGATGGTACGGGTTGGAAGCTAAGGGGTATCGGTCGGAAAAGGGCAGTTTTACGATATTGATAAGCTCATTTTCAACGTGTACGTCAAAGCGCGTCAATAATCCACCTGCCGCCAGATCAATATCCACGCGCGATTGGTTAGTCGGATTGACTAAAGAAATTTGGTTTTCGTTTTGTTCTATAATCATTGCCAAATCGTTTTTTCTTCAATGCCCATGCCATACAGGGCGAAATCATATTTTACCGGATCTGTTGAATCTAATCGGCGCAGTGCGTCAGTTAATTCCAATGCTTTATTCCAGTTTGCAGGCCCCGGAGTAACTAATTGTAAACTTTCTGCGGTCCGTTGTGCATGCACATCTAAGGGACAAACGAGCTGAGATGGCTGCATATTGTTCCACAATCCAAAGTCGACCCCATGTTCATCTTTCCGGACCATCCATCTCAGAAACATGCAAATTCGTTTACACGCCGATTTCTTAAAGGGTGCCGAAATATGTTTTTGGGTCCTTGACGGCGCAAATTCATCATTAAAAAAATGGCGGTAAAAGCGATTGATTGCTGCTTCTATAGTCAATTCGTCTGGATTATAGGCCTGGCTAAATGCAGTTTCTAAGCTTTGGTTTGAGGTATAATGCCGATTGAAAAAGCGGATAAAATACAAGGTGTCGGTATAATTAAAAGTCCGATGTTTGAACGTCTCCAAGCGTTTCAAATCATGGGCTTGATGTTCCATAATGAATTGGTATGGAGCGCCATCAAATAGTTGGATTAACTCGTTGGCCTTCGATATGATGGTTTTCCGTTGGCCCCAGGCCAACATCGCCACCCAGAATCCCATAATTTCAATGTCTTGTTGTTGACTAAAAGCGTGTGGAATTTGAATCGGGTCATGCTCGATAAATCGAGGATGATTGAAAAAGGCATACTTGGAATCCAAAAGATTTTGGACGTGTTGCTCCATTTCGCTTATTTATTTCCGAAAAATGCCATCAATCGAGAGGGAATCGACAATACCCAAACGAGCACGGTTACTGTAGCTGAAAATGCTGCAATAAATGGGTATGAGAGGATAAATAGAATCTCAAAAGCTACGGTTCCGGCCGTGATGGGTCTTTTACGTTTGGGCATTATTGAACTAGATAACTGATTTCAGCACGAATACGTTTGTCTACCGCGTTCAATCGCTCAAATGCTTTGGGTGATAACTTGATAATTAATTTGCCATCTGTACTCGGTAAACGTCCGATGACCTTCACCCAAATACTTTGATTATTGGCTAAGTTTTTGACTAACACCAACGTGCCTATGGGCGCAGATTTATGCAAAGCCAGGTATTTTCCTGAATTATCTGGCACATCGATCAATTCAGCAATTCCTGTTTCAATCGTTTTGCGCAGGCCATCATTATTGCTAATGTCGGCTTCTGTTTTAACCGGTTCAGCCGTTTTGCTGGGCATTAAGGTCGTTTTGTCCACGGATGCAGGAGCAGAAATTAGTAAGCGTTGGCCTTCTTTTAAGACATCAGACGTTAAATTATTCCACTTGCGCAAATCTGCCATCGTCACTTTGTACAAGTTGGCCACTGTCAATAAACTTTGCTTAGCGGCAACGATGTGCATACCTGTCGAATTGCTAGGTTTTTCTTCAGGTGCTTTCTCGATGGGTTTAGCTACGGATAATAAGTTATTCGTGCTTTCATCTAAGTAATGAACCGGAATGAAGACGATTTCACCTGAATTTACGGGGATGCTGATTTCAGGGTTGACCTGCTTAAACTCAGTCAGCGAAAGGTTGTATTTTTTTAAAATTGAAAACAGGGTTTGCTTGTTGCCCACCTTGTATACGATATACGTTTTGTTGCTCTCTTTCTTAAGTCCTAAGGAATCGAGTGTGGTGGCTTTTGTCGCAAGAGTAAACCCAAAAACCAAGAAAAAGAGTAGTTTAAATGTGCGCATAGATCACTAATTCTTGTTTATCTCGTATATATACTAAATGTCCGTGTACTAGTTGAAATGTTTGGAATCCAATTTTTTCACTGGCTACTAGCGTTTCCTCGTGGAGTGTCTGGAAATCAAATGAGCAAATGCGCAAGCGATTTTTCCAGCCATGGTCGTAAAGATAATAAGAAAATATTAGCTTATCCGTACCTTCCCAGTAATCCAATCCCTTCACAATATTTTCTCCAAATTTTTGCTTAAAAAGCGTCTGAAAGGCCTCTAAACCCGGTTGGCTTTCCTCGAAATGTTGTGGTGATTCAAACGTGACACCTTGCCAATGATCTACTTGTTTCGATTCGTAAACGCCAGTTCGAAGATTTATATCTCCAGATGAGGTCTGCAAATAGGTTCCATCGATGGCTAACCAACTGGTCATTTCAATCCGATAAATTCTTTTGCCAGTAGTTAAATCGTAGCCTTCAATTGCCTCAATTCCTGGGTTTTTTCCGGTGTGTAAACAAAGAAATACCGCAATGGAATCAATGCCAATAAGCCACGTCTTTGGTTTGTTGGCTTCTATTGGAAACGGGATTTCTTGACAATGGAAGGTCGTTAAATCTACTTGGTGCCAGTGGACCTCATCACCCGCACGCGACTCGATCCAGCATTTGGGATGTTGTGCATCACCGAAATACCCGGTACTCCAAATATTTCCCGAAAAAGTATGTGTGTATATTTTTTCCACCTTGGTCCCACGGATTCCCCGCAAATTATGTGCAAATTTGGTGAAAATTTTAGCATAAACGGTTCTATTCCCATGATGCAAGGTAAAAAAGTTGTCGCTGTCATTCCTGCTCGGTACGCATCTACGCGCTTTCCAGGAAAGCCTTTGGTAGATATTGGTGGTAAATCGATGATCCAGCGGACCTTTGAACGGGTTTCGGCAGTTGCCGGCTGGCATCGCATCATTATCGCCACTGATGATGTTCGGATCCAACAAGCTGCTGTAGCTTTTGGGGCAGAAGTATGTATGACACGTGAAGATCATGTTTCAGGAACGGATCGCTGTGCGGAGGTAATGGAAAATTTGGGCGAGCCCGTTGACTACATCGTCAATATTCAAGGGGATGAGCCTTTTATCGAGCCAGCTCAGCTTACAGAATTGGCGGCAGGTTTTGCTACTAATGCACCTATTTTGACCTTAATTAAGCGTGTAGAAGACGAAAACACACTATTTTCAATCAATACCCCTAAAGTGGTGATAAACGAACAAGGCCATGCCTTGTATTTTTCGCGTCAAACGATTCCATTTCTTAGAGGTGTAGCGCAAGAAGATTGGTTAAGCCAACATTCTTTTTTCAAACACATCGGTTTATATGCCTATCGGGCTGATATTTTACGTGAATTAAGTCAATTAAAACCTTCAGCGCTTGAATTAGCAGAATCTCTGGAGCAATTACGCTGGTTGGAAAAAGGCTATGTCATCCAAACGATCCAAACCGAATATGAAGCGATTGGGATAGATAGTCCTGCGGATTTGGAAAAAATCAAAAAAATGGGCTTTCTAGGCGCCTAATTCTTGCCTCGATTCATATGATTTTGGTATCTTTGCAAGATTATGCAGAAGCCATCTATTTACGAACAATTGCGCCATCGGATCCTTGTGTTGGATGGTGCCATGGGTTCATTGATTCAAGAATATAAGTTATCGGATGCCGACTACCGGGGCGAACGATTTAAAGATTTTCCACACGAGGTTAAGGGTAATAATGACTTGCTGTCTATTACGCGGCCAGATGTGATTAAAGAAATTCACGCAAAGTATTTCTCAGCGGGCGCGGATATCGCCGAAACCAATACCTTTTCAGGGACTTCGATTGCCATGGCAGATTACCACATGGAGGAATTGGTTTACGAACTAAATTTCGAATCTGCGAAGATTGCGCGCGAAGTAGCTGATGAATTTACGGCTCAAAATCCTTCAAAACCACGTTATGTGGCGGGTTCAATTGGACCTACGAATCGGACACTTTCCCTTTCTCCAGACGTTAATGATCCCGGTTTTCGTGCCGTGACATTTGATGAATTGGTTGAAGCGTATACGGAACAGGTACATGGCTTGGTGGATGGTGGTGCTGATTTACTCCTCGTTGAAACCGTTTTTGATACCCTAAATGCGAAGGCTGCGTTATTTGCCATCGATCAATTTTTCAAAGAAAATCCTTCTAAGCCTTATCTTCCTGTGATGGTTTCCGGAACCATTACAGATGCTTCTGGCCGAACGCTTTCGGGTCAAACAACGGAAGCTTTTTTAACCTCGATTTCTCACATGCCTTTATTGTCGGTGGGCTTAAACTGTGCTTTAGGGGCAGATTTAATGCGACCGTACGTAAAAACGCTACATGATAAATCTCCATTTTTAGTTTCTGCACACCCAAATGCGGGTTTGCCGAATGAAATGGGAGAATACGATCAGTCGCCTGAACAAATGGCGGAGGTGATTGAGGATTTCTTGCAGCATGGTTTTGTCAATATTATTGGTGGATGTTGCGGTACGACACCGGCACACATTCAAGCGATTGCTGAAATAGCAGCGAAATACAAGCCTCACGTAATTCCTGAAGATTCATTAAATCAGAAACTATCGGGTTTAGAGCCATTGGAAATCACGGAATTGACCAATTTTGTCAATATTGGTGAGCGTTGTAATGTGACAGGTTCCAAGAAATTTGCTCGATTAATTCGGGAAGAAAATTTTGAAGAAGCGATTGCTGTAGCGCGTGAGCAAGTGGATGGTGGGGCACAGATTTTGGATGTCAACATGGATGAGGGGATGATTGATGGCGTTAAAATGATGCCACAATATCTAAACTTATTGATGGCTGAGCCAGATATTGCCCGTTTACCGATCATGATTGACTCTTCCAAATGGGAGGTTATTGAAGCCGGTTTGAAATGCGTGCAAGGTAAGTCGGTTGTTAATTCCATTTCCTTAAAGGAAGGGGAAGAGCGATTTATTGAATTAGCGAATAAAGTCAAGCAATATGGTGCTTCTGTCGTTGTGATGGCGTTTGACGAAGATGGTCAAGCGGATTCCTACGAGCGTCGGATTGAAATTTGTACACGTGCTTACCGGATTTTGGTGGACGTGGTTAAATTTCCTGCCCAAGACATCATTTTTGACCCCAATATATTAACGGTTGCCACAGGAATCGAGGAGCATAATAACTATGCGAATGATTTCATTAAGGCAACGAAATGGATCAAGGAAAATTTACCTCATGCCAAAGTATCCGGTGGAGTATCCAATATTTCCTTCTCTTTCCGCGGAAATGAACCAGTTCGTGAAGCGATGCACACGGTTTTCTTATACCATGCGATTAAGGCGGGTATGGATATGGGTATTGTGAATGCAAGCCAATTAGGCGTGTATGATCAAATTGACCAGCCTTTGCGTGATCTATGCGAGGACGTTTTATTGAATCGCAATCCAGAAGCTACGGAGAAATTAGTTCACTTCGCAGAGACGGTTAAGTCGGTGGGTAAAGAAGCCGTTGTAGATGATGCTTGGCGTCAATTACCTGTGAATAAGCGTTTGGAACATGCGTTGATTAAAGGATTGACTGAGTTTATTGATGAAGATGTAGAGGAAGCGAGACAGCATGTGGATAAGCCTATTCAAGTAATTGAAGGCCCATTGATGGATGGTATGAACGTGGTAGGTGATTTGTTCGGCGAAGGCAAAATGTTTTTACCTCAAGTAGTGAAGTCGGCCCGTGTCATGAAAAAGGCGGTTGCCTATTTATTACCTTTCATCGAAGCTGAAAAGCAAGGAGGGGAGAGTTCTTCGGCCGGTAAAATTTTAATGGCAACGGTGAAGGGCGACGTACATGATATCGGTAAAAATATTGTGGGTGTTGTCCTCGCATGTAATAATTACGAGGTGATTGACATCGGTGTGATGGTATCCTGCGAAAAGATTTTAGCAGCTGCCAAAGAGCATCAAGTAGATATTATCGGCCTTTCAGGCTTGATTACACCTTCTTTAGATGAAATGGTGTATGTGGCGAAAGAGATGGAGCGTCAAGGATTTACGGTTCCTTTATTGATTGGAGGAGCTACGACTTCCCGGATTCATACCGCAGTTAAAATTGATCCACATTACAGTGGTCCAGTTATTCACGTATTGGATGCTTCGCGTTCGGTACCCGTGGCCGGTCGTTTGTTGCAAAGTGAATTGACTTCGCAAGAAATTTTTTCTGAGATCAAGCAGGAATACGCGGAGTTGCGGGTGTCGCATGCGGCGCGCCAACAAGAGAAAAATTATTTATCGATTACTCAAGCGCGTCAAAAGCCAACGGGCATCGATTGGACCGGATTTAAAGCCAAGCAACCATCGTTTTTGGGTGTAAAATACTTCCAGGATTATTCGCTGGCCGAAATTGCGAAATACATCGACTGGACACCATTCTTCTCCACGTGGCAATTATCAGGCAAATATCCGCGGATTTTTGATAATGAGACCGTTGGCCAAGAGGCACGAAAACTATTCAATGATGCGCAAGCATTATTACAAGAAATCATCGACGGCAAGTTGTTGACGGCTAAAGCTGCGCTTGGGTTCTTCCCTGCGAATTCTTTCGGAGATGATATGATTTTGCATGACTTTGAGGAACGTGTGCAAGAGGTTCCTTGTGAAAAACATGGTTCACATGCGCATGCATCCTACACGATTCAGCGTAAAGATGAGACTTCGGATTCAACTGCATGGTTACATCATTTGCGCCAACAAGGTCAGAAGTCGGCATCATTACCCAACCGATGCTTAAGTGATTTTGTTGCTCCTTTATCAACGGGAGAAACGGATTTTGTGGGTGCGTTTGCGGTGACGACGGGTATTGGTATTGAGGCTTTATTAGCGAAATATGAAGCACAGCATGATGATTATAACTCCATCATGGTCAAGGCATTAGCTGATCGTTTGGCGGAAGCTTTTGCTGAGTTAATGCATGAGCGTGTGCGTCGGGAATACTGGGGCTATGCAGCTGATGAGTCCATGAGTAATGAAGAATTAATCATGGAAAAATATCAAGGTATTCGTCCGGCACCGGGATATCCAGCATGTCCAGATCATACGGAAAAGAAGCGTTTGTTTGAATTATTGGATGCGGAAAAGCAGATTGGAATTCAATTAACGGAGAGTTACGCGATGTATCCAGCTTCTGCGGTTTCTGGATTTTATTTCTCACATCCGGAGAGTACGTATTTTGGTTTAGGTAAAATAGCCAAAGACCAAGTAGTAGATTATGCAGCGCGGAAAGGGATGCCATTGGAGGAAATGGAGCGTTGGTTAAGTCCTGTTTTAACATATGATGCGTAAGCTATGACGAAGATTACACAGTATTTAGAGGCAGCAAAGGGGAAGACTTTATTCTCGATTGAGATTATTCCACCGATGAAAGGTCAACATTTAGGTGAACTAGTTTCGCATATTGAGCCCTTGATGGAGTTTAATCCGCCTTTTATTGAGGTAACATATCACCGTGAGGAGTATGTAGAAAAGCTAGTAGACGGTGCGTTGAAACGAATTCCTATTCGTAAGCGTCCGGGTACCTTAGGTATTTGTGCAGCGATTATGCAGAAGTTTAAGACAGAAGCTGTGCCGCATATTATTTGCGGTGGATTTACGAAAGAGGAGACAGAAGATTTCTTGATTGATTTACATTACTTAGGAATTGAAAATGCGCTTGTATTGCGTGGAGACCAAGAAAAAGGGGAGGACCATTTTATTCCAAAACCAGGTGGACATGCGTATGCGAATGAATTAGTCGCTCAGGTTCATGCGATGAACCAAGGCATTTTATTACATGAGGAGACGGAGTCATTGCCTACGAACTTTTGCGTGGGTGTAGCCGCTTATCCAGAAAAGCATTTTGAGGCGGCTTCCTTGGACGAAGACTTGCGCTATTTAAAACAAAAAGTGGATGCGGGTGCTGATTACATTGTAACCCAAATGTTTTTTAACAATCAACACTACTTTGATTTCGTTGCTAAATGTCGGGCTATGGATATTCATGTTCCGATTATACCGGGATTGAAACCCATTGCGACCGTGCGTCAGTTGGAGATATTACCTGAAATATTCCATTTAGAAATGCCAGAAGCCTTAGCAAAGGAAGTGCGCGCGTGTACCACAAATGCTGCGATTAAGCAGGTGGGTGTGGAATGGGCGGTCCAGCAAGGTCGCGAATTAATGCAAGCGGGTGTTCCAGCCTTGCATTTTTATACGATGAGTAAGTCGGATAGCGTGCATGCCATTGCTTCGCAGTTATTTTAAGTGCACTTGTTTCCAATTTGATCCATTTTTGATTCGATTGACTTGCGTTGAGGTGACGCCAAATTGCTTGGCGATCATTTTGATGCGGTTTTTGCCCGTGCGTAGCATCTGCTTGATGAGTAAGACTTGCGCGATACTCAATTTGTAATTTTTGGTCCGCAAGGGCATCTTTTTTTGCAGTATGGCGGGATTACGTAAGTTGTGGGCCGTTAGCGCGTCACGCGTGACCCAATCCAAATTTGCCACGTGGTTGTTTTTTTTATCGAAATCTCGATGGATAACAAACGTTGCCTCTGGATTTGTACGCGGAATGAAGAGTTCAGCGACCATTTTGTGCACATATCGATTGATTGAATTGCCTTGATGGCGCATATTCAACGAGCGATAGTTTTGAATGCAGGAACCCAAAATGATTTTCCCTTTTGGGTTGGATTTGAAGCTTTTAATTCGACCGAAATTCGAAATTTCCACGTGGATTTCGATGGGCCAATCAGGGGATTGAATACGTTTCCATTGTTCAATCCGTAAGGTAGGAGTTGAATACATGTTTTTTATTAGTGGTTGTGACGTAATTACGACTTTTTAATCTAGAAAACGCCTGTTTTTGTGCTATTATTGTATCACAAAACTGATATACTTACATGCGCGTTTTAGTCTATGGTGCATCCACCAATCCAGCTCGTTATGCTTTTATGGCCACTGAATTATTGCTTTCGAAAGGGCATGAAGTGATTTTGGTAGGACACAAGCCTGGAGAAATTGGGGGAATTGACATACAGGTGGGCCAACCGGACTTGGTTGATATTCACACCGTTACGTTATATGTAGGGCCCAAAAATCAGTTGGATCTTTTGGCATATCTAATACGTCTTCAGCCGAAACGGGTGATTTTTAATCCAGGTACAGAAAACCCAGACTTAATGAAGCAGCTTGCTGCGGAGGGGATGCAAGTAGAAGAGGCCTGCACGCTGGTGATGTTGCATACAGGCCAATTTTAATTTATACGGCAGTCAGGGTGAATTCGAATTCCTCCATGATCAAGTTGGCCAATAATTTCTTACACGCTTCCGTTACAATTTCATGAGCAACGGCCTCAGATGCCGCTTCTAATTGCAATGTGATATGTTTTCCAATACGCACATCAGAAACCTGTGTGATATTTAAATTTTGTAAGCCGATACGAACTGCTTTTCCTTGTGGGTCAAGAATTTCTTTTTGGGGCATTACATTGATTTCTGCGATAAATTTCATTTTTGTTTGATATTAAGTAACGAAAGGATAAACGATAACACGATATAGGAAACAACTAAAATCGGGAAAGCTGCAAATTTAAGCAATACGAGTATAGCAACACAATAAATCAGAAATAAGTAGCGCATTTGATTCGCAGCCCATCCCCAAGATTTAAATTTAAAGGCCATCAACGGAAATTCAGCTACCAATAAATAACTCATGATAATACTGTAAATCAATAAGCCTTTGAAGTGTAATATATACGGACTGAATTCAGGTTGAAAATGTAAAATTAATGGCAAAGAAGCCACTAATAGCCCATTTGCAGGTGTGGGTACCCCGATGAACTGGTCACTTTGGCGGGTGTCAATGTTGAATTTTGCGAGTCGGTAGGCCGACATTAACGCTAAGGCAAAAACCATAAATGGTTTGTAGAATCCGAAAATACCCACCGAGCATTGTGTACCACAACTTTGTTCAACGAGCGCGAAAAGGATGAAGCTTGGTAAAACACCAAACGAAACCATGTCGGCCAGGGAATCTAATTGCTTACCCAATTCCGAATAGGCATGGAGTAGTCGAGCTAAAAATCCATCTAAGAAATCACAAACCAACGAAATGAAAATGCAATACGATGCCCAAAGTAAATTGCCCTGAATAACAAAATAAATACCCAGACAGCCCGCAAGCAGGTTGGCCAAAGTTAACAGATTGGGGATCTCTTTTTTCATGCTTTTACATAGGGATTATGTTGCTTCTCTTCTCCAATCGATGTTTTAGGTCCGTGACCAGGATATACAAGCGTCTCTGTAGGCAATGTATATAATTGCGTTTGGATGCTATGCATTAAGTCGGCATGATTACATAACGGAAAATCGGTCCTTCCCACACTCCGTTTGAAAAGTACGTCTCCACCAATCACCCAGCCTTGCTTTTCTAAATAAAAAGCCACGTGTCCGGGTGCATGACCGGGAACAAATAAAATTTGTATGTCAAATTCACCTACTTGAATCCGTTCGGTTTCGTTAATCCATTGATCGACGTTTGCCGCCTGATAATGTGGGAATCCGTACACTTCAGCGCGCTTACCTGCGTCATCTAATAGGGGTTTGTCCTTGAGATGTAGGCAAAATGGAATTTGGTATTCGGTTTGGAAAAAGGAAACGCCTAGCACATGGTCGATGTGTGCATGGGTATTCAAAATGTATTTCATTTGAATACCTTTCTCGATGATAAAATCTTTGATTTCTTTACGCTCTTCGTAGCTGTAGCAGCCTGGGTCGAAAACAATTCCATTTCCGGCGTCATCCCACAATAAGTAGGTGTTTTCTTGAAAGGGATTGAATTGGAAGACTTCGAGCTGTATCATAAACGCTACAAATTTCGGATTAATTATTGGTTTGGCCAAAAAGGAAAATGCACGGAATTTTGTGCAGTTCAGGTTTTTGTGCCGACCATTCTTTGAGTGTTTTTGTTTGTATAAATCCACCTTCTCCTTGCAGATTAGCGCCAATGGCTACTAAGGTATTTCCGGGAAGATGCTGGATCATATCCTCCAATAATCCATTATTTCGATAAGGGGTCTCAATGAACATGTGTGTTTCCCCCGTTTTTTCGGTTAGCTGAACTAGTTGCTCCATGCGCTTAATGCGCGCAGGTTTCTCGATAGGTAGGTAGCCATGAAAGGCAAACTTTTGGCCTGAAAAACCAGACCCCATCAGTGCGAGTAGGATCGAAGAGGGTCCCACGAGTGGAACAACTTCAATGCCCATTTCTTGGGCGATTCCTACAGCTAGGGCGCCTGGATCTGCGACACCTGGGCAACCTGCCTCGGAAATAACACCGATGTAGGCTTCGTTTTGATGTTTTTGAAAGAAATCTAAGATTGACTTTTTCTGGGTGTCCTTATCTAGAATTTCAAAAGTCAAGGAATCAATGGTGATTCCGAGTTTGAGTTCAGAAATAAATCTGCGGGCTGTCCGGACATTCTCGACAAGAAAATGTTGGCATAGCGCAATATAAGCGGGTACCTCCGGCGCTAAGGAAGTTGACGCGGTATTTTCTGCAATGGGGCAGGGGATGAGTATCAGTTTCATAGGATCGACTGAATTACTTGAATAAACGCTTCGGGCTGGTCGGCCTGAACCCAGTGTCCAGCGTTTGCAACTGTATGTATGTCAAAATTCGGGAAAATTTCAGCGATGTAGCGCTCGTCTTCCGGTTGGATGTAATGAGAGTTTGCTCCTTTAATAAAGTGAATAGGCGTTTGGCAGGGGTTTTTGACCCATAATTCATGACCGACTACATCAATATTTTTGGTAATGACAGCCAGGTTGATTCGCCAGGCGAATTCCGTATCATTTTTGCGGTAGAGGTTCTTTAATAGAAATTGACGAACGCCTTCTTGTTCTTCGAAGCGTTTGAGGTGTTCGTTGGCTTCCGTTCTTGACGCGATTGTTTTTAGGTCAATGCTATTTAATCCAGCTAAAATCGACGTGTGGTGGACTGGGTAAAATTTAGGTGCTATGTCCACGATGATAAATCTATCGGAAAGCGTTGGATAGTTCAATGCGAATTGCATGACTACTTTACCGCCCATGGAGTGACCAATGATGATCGGATTGATCAATTGATGCGTATCGATGAATTCTTTCAGGTCTTCCGACATCACTTGATAGTCGAATTCGTCGGACCAGGGTGATTGCCCGTGGTTTCGTTGGTCCACTAAATAGACTTGGTGGGTGCTGGCGAATACTTTGGCGATACCTAGCCAATTGTCTGAACTGCCAAAAATGCCATGTAAAATAATCATGGCAGGTCCTTGTTCACCTACTTTTCTAAAATATAGTTCCATTATTTCAGGTAGATCGCTTTTTCTTTTTGGGGAATTGTTTGACCAATTGGCTTCAAATCAAAGCCTGCGGCTTTAGCGAAAGCTTCAAAGGCGTCTTTGTATGATTTTGAAATGGCGATTAATAAACCACCGGAGGTTTGTGGATCTGCCCCGATGAGTCGTTGGTTTTCTGTAATTCCCTCTTGTACTCGGTGACCATAACTTGCCCAATTGCGACTTGTTCCACCTGGGAAACATTTTTGGTCTAAGTAATGGTCTAGGTTATTGAGGGTTGGTATGTGGTCGAAAAATAACTCGGCGCTAACTCCTGATCCGTCACACATTTCAACGAGGTGACCCATCAGTCCAAAACCGGTCACATCCGTCAGTGATTCCACATAAGCTAATGGTGCGATTTTAGCCCCAAAGGAATTCAGGGTACTCATTTGCTTAACGGCTGTAGCCAAGTCGGCATCAGAAACGATGCCTCTTTTTTGTGCAGTGGTTAAAATACCTACACCTAAAGGTTTGGTTAAGTATAGGAGCGCATTGGCGGAAGCTTGATCATTTTGCTTCAGATTTTCTTTTTTGACTTTCCCGGTTACGGCCAATCCGAAAATTGGCTCTGGGGAGTCAATGGAATGTCCGCCTGCCAATGGAATTCCAGCTTCAGCACATGCGGCACGGCCGCCTTCTAAAACTTGACGGGCAATTTCGGGAGCAATTTTATCGATGGGCCACCCTAATATTGCGATCGCCATGAGGGGTTTGCCGCCCATGGCATAGATATCTGAAATGGCATTGGTGGCTGCAATTTTTCCGAAGTCGAATGGATTGTCGACAATCGGCATGAAGAAATCGGTCGTAGAAATAACTGCTTCTCCGTTTTCCCAATCAAACACAGCGGCGTCGTCACGGCTTTCGTTTCCGACTAAAAGAAGCGGATGATGTTTTTTAGGCGTATCCGATTGTAGGATTTGATCTAAAATTTGGGGAGATATTTTACATCCGCATCCGGCACCGTGGGAATAGGAAGTCAGTTTAATGGATTCTTCGTTTGCTTGCATAAGATAATTTCTGCTGCAAAATTATTCTTTAAATAATTAAAAATTATGTTTCTGTTAAATTTTAAACGGTTTTAGGACTAATCTAGGTTGGATTCATGTGTTAGAGTACATTATTTATGGCTTTAGTGCTATCAATCAACAAATTATAGAAAAAGTCTTTTCGAATCCTTTTGGAGTATTTGATTTTTTAGGTTTATTTTGTGGCTTCAATACTTCTATTTCATTTATAACTAAATTCCAAATTTATGCAGAGAAGGTTTATTACTCACTCAGTGTTATTAGGAGCGTTTTTTGCGCTAATAATGATGCTTCCCATTGGGCAGGTGTTTGCTCAAGGTTCAACTACTTCTGCCATCGCAGGTACGGTAGTGGACGAAAAAGGCGAAGGCCTACCAGGTGCAACGGTGATTGCAGTGCATGAGCCTACGGGTTCTCGTTACGGTGCGTCTACACGTGCAGATGGTCGTTACAATATTGTTAACATGCGTGTGGGTGGTCCTTACAAAGTGACTGTTTCATTCGTAGGTTACAAAGAATCTGCACAATCAGGAATTGTGTTGACATTGGCTTCTGAATTGCGTCAAAACTTCAAATTAGAAGTTAGTCAATCACAGTTAGAAGAAGTTAAGGTCGTAGCTTCACGTAGTTCGGTGATTAACTCAGGACGTACGGGTGCGGCAACAACCGTTTCAAACTCTTCCATTACGACATTACCTACCTTGAATCGTTCATTAGGTGATTTTGCGCGTTTAGATCCACGTGCGAATGGTTTGAACTTTGCTGGTCGTAATGCATTGTATAACAACGTAACTGTTGACGGAGCGTTCTTCAACAATGCGTTCGCTTTATCACCTACAATTGGTGGTCAAGCAGGTGCTTCGCCTATTTCGGTGGATGCGATTGACCAATTCCAAGTATTGATTGCTCCGTATGACGTACGTCAAGGTATGGCAACGGGTGCAAACATCAACGTAGTAACAAAGTCTGGTACAAATAATTGGACTGGTTCAGGTTATTATTTTGGTACAAACGAAGGTTTAGTAGGAAATAAAATTGGTGATGCAACTTCTCAATTTGGTAAATTCAACCGTGGACAATTTGGTGCACGTGTGGGTGGAGCAATCATCAAAAATAAGTTATTTATTTTTGGATCATTTGAGCAAGAAACACAAACAGATCCAGGTTCTAACTTTGTGGCAACACGTACAGGTACTGAGCCGAACAAATCGATCGCGAAAGCTGAAGATTTAGATCGTTTGAAATCATTCTTGTTGTCGAAATTCAACTATGATCCAGGTGCGTACGAGAACTACAACAGAGAGAAATTCTCACAAAAAGCTAACGTTCGTTTAGACTGGAACATTTCTGATAAGCACAAATTGAACATTAAGTATAACTACTTACGTTCGTTTGCTGATATTTCTCCTTCGAACTCAGGTTCATTATCTGGAGGTCGTTCGCCATCGGTTAACGTGTTACCTTTCCAAGGTTCATTGTATCGTATTAACAACAACTTAGACTCGTACATTGCTGAATTGAACTCGACATTCTCGAATACAATCTCAAATAACTTGACAGTTGGTTATACCGCTATGCGTGACTATCGTGAGTCACCGGTGAATAACAATCCATTCCCTACAGTTGATATTGGAAATAACAACTTAAACCAAATGACTGCATTTGGTTACGAACCATTCTCGGCGAATAACTTGTTGAACTCTGATATTTTCCAAATCTCGGATAACTTAACTATCTACAAAGGAAAGCATGTATATACGTTTGGTGCTGCTTATGAAGCAAATGCATTTAAGAATGGTTTTGCTCCTAACTATTATGGTGGTTACCAGTTCCGTTCGATTGATGACTTTATCAAATCTGCAAGTGGTGATTTAACTGTTTCACCTGTACGTTACCAAGTTCAATGGTCAAATTATGCTGACTTCCCATTTGCTGAGATGAAGGGTAATACCTTATCATTCTATGGTCAAGATGAGATTACAGCTGCAAAAGGTTTGAAATTAACTTTTGGTCTACGTGGAGATGCGACTTCGTTCCCATCATTTGATGAGCCAAAGTATACAAACTCATTTGTTCCTAATTTAACGTTCCGTGATGGAGTAAAGTTGGCTACCAACAAATTCCCTGAGACTACTGTTTTATGGTCTCCACGTTTCGGATTTAACTGGGATGTAAAAGATGACAAGACGACTCAAGTACGTGGTGGTTTGGGTGTATTCTCAGGTCGTGTTCCTTATGTATGGTTGTCGAACCAGTTGTCTAACAACGGTGTATTGTTCGGATCTCGTTTAGTTACTGCGGCGGCAGAATTGAGAAATTATCCATTTACACCTAATGTAGATGCATATAAGCCAAACGCAAGTACATTGACTAACTTACAACCTACTGCGTATAACTTAGCGGTTACGGATCAGAATTTTAAATTCTCTCAAGTTTTCCGTGCGAACTTAGCGATGGATAAGCAATTGGGTGATGGCTGGTTAGTTTCTTTGGAAGGTATTTATACAAAGGATATTAATGCGGTATACTTGGAGAACGTGAACTTGCCGAATTCTACGGTGAAGGCAGTTGGTCCAGACAATCGTGTTATTTATTTCACAGCTTCTCCAACGGGTATTCCAACAAATACACGTAACAACCAAATTTATGGTGGTACACGTGGTTTGAATGCACCTGCAACTGGAAATACGGTAGACAATCCAAACATCTCTGATGCTATCTTAATCAAGAATACGAATTTAGGTTATTCATATGCCTTGACTGCTACGGTATCAAAGGCGTTTGATAATGGATTGTTTGCTTCGTTATCATACACGAATTCAGATTCACGTTCAGTGAATGATGGTGGATCTATTGCTCAATCGCAATGGAGAGACCGTGTTGTTTCTGGTGATCCAAATGAGAATGTGGCTTCATATTCTTCATATATGCAAGCACACCGTATCAACGCATATGGTTCATACCGTTTGAATTACTTGAATGAAAAAGCGTCTACGACGTTTGGTTTCACGTATTCAGTAGCTCCAGCAGGTCGTTTCTCATATACCTATTCAGGTGATATGAATGGAGATAACCAAAATGCAAATGACTTGATTTATGTTCCACGTAGCCAATCAGAGATTTTATTACGTGATTTAGGAACGTATACGGCAGCTCAGCAATGGGCGGATTTAGATAAGTACATCAACCAAGATAAGTATTTGTCTTCTCGTCGTGGTCAGTATGCAGAGCGTAATGGTGCTGAGTTACCATGGGCTGCAAACTTTGATTTCAAAGTAATCCAAGATTTCTATATCAATGTGGCAGGTAAGAAGAATACCTTACAATTTACATTGGATGTATTTAACTTCGGTAACTACATGTCTCCACAGTGGGGCTTAAACCAAACACCATTGCGTGCAGGTTTATTGAACTATGTAACAAACGATGCGGCTACTGGAAGACCAGTTTACCAATTCCCTTACCGTGCAGGTACTACGCCTTTAGTGGAGACTTTCCAACGTTCTTTCGGACTTGGTTCTCGTTGGCAAGCACAATTCGGTATCCGTTATATCTTCAACTAAGATATTGCTAATCCGAAGTAAAAAGGCTGCTCGAAAGAGCAGCCTTTTTTATTTGTTTTCTTTGGCAAACCTTTCAGGATTCCCTAGGCTAAAGCCTAGGGTTATTAGTAGCCCCAGACTAAAGGCTGGGGATTTTAGGCGAGGCATCGCGTCTCTACAAAAGGCATAAAAAAACCGGGTTTCCCCGGTTTTTACTAAAACTCTTTATGATGCGCCATTCGATGTAAATCTTCCGGGCTTAATGACTTGAAGTATTCGTAGGTGATTTTCAGTCCTTCAGCACGCGAAACTTTAGGTTCCCAGCCTAATAAAGCTTTTGCTTTCGTGATGTCTGGTTTACGCTGTTTCGGATCGTCCGTTGGCAATGGCAATGAAATCAACTTTTGACTCGTTCCTGTTAGTTTGATAATCTCCTCACCAAATTCCTTAATCGTAATTTCATCTGGATTACCAATGTTGACTGGTTGGGCATAATCGCTCAGCAACAAGCGGTAAATTCCTTCTACTAGATCATCTACATAACAGAAAGCACGCGTTTGAGAACCATCACCAAACATCGTTAAATCTTCACCTCGCAAGGCTTGACCGATGAATGCAGGAAGTACGCGGCCATCATTCAGGCGCATACGCGGGCCGTAGGTATTGAAAATACGCACGATACGTGTTTCTAATCCATGGTAGGTATGATATGCCATCGTCATCGCCTCTTGAAAGCGTTTGGCCTCATCATATACACCACGTGGACCCACTGGGTTTACATTTCCCCAATACTCCTCAGGTTGTGGATGGACCGTTGGGTCTCCATATACCTCTGACGTAGATGCGATTAAGACTCTTGCGTTTTTAACACGCGCTAATCCCAAGCAATTATGAATTCCTAATGAACCCACTTTCAGGGTTTGAATAGGGATCTTTAAGTAATCAATTGGTGATGCTGGAGATGCAAAGTGTAGAATGTAATCTAAATCTCCAGGAACGTGAATGAACTTAGAAACATCATGGTGATAGAATTCAAAATGTTCTAATTTGAACAAATGTTCAATATTCTTCAAATCACCTGTGATCAAATTGTCCATCGCGATGACATGGTAGCCCTCTTTGATGAATCGATCACATAAATGGGATCCTAAAAATCCAGCTCCGCCGGTAATTAATATTCGTTTCATAAGTTAAACAACAGATTTGCGGCCTACTGAATAATACGTGTAGCCTAATTCTTGCATTTGGGGCAATTCATATAAATTTCGGCCGTCGAAAATGACTTTATTTTTCAATAAGCTGTCCATGCGATCGAAATCAGGTGTTCTGAATTGTGGCCATTCTGTTACAATCAATAAGGCATCTGCCCCTTCAATCGCATCATATGGACTTTTGGAATATTCTACCACATCGCCGATAAGCTCTTGGACATTTTTCATGGCCTCCGGATCATAAACGCGTATTTTGCAACCTAAAGCCAATAGGGCTTCAATGTTATACAATGCTGGTGCTTCCCGAATATCATCCGTGTAGGGTTTAAATGCTAAGCCCCATATTCCAATCGTTTTTCCAGCCAAATCATTGTTAAAGTGACTTTCAATCAATGGCATTAACTTCGTTTTCTGTAATTCATTGACACGCATCACCGAATCCAAAATGTGAAATTGGTATGCATTTTCCTCCGATGTTTTAGCTAATGCTTGCACGTCTTTAGGGAAACAAGATCCACCATAACCAATACCTGCAAATAAGAATCGCTTTCCGATACGGGAGTCTGTTCCGATGCCCCGACGAATATCATCGACATTAGCACCGACTTTCTCACATAAATTCGCAATTTCATTCATGAAGGTAATCTTAGTGGCCAAAAACGCGTTAGCTGCATATTTGGTCATCTCCGCAGAACGTTCGTCCATAAAGATGATCGGATTCCCTTGGCGAACCAATGGCGCATATAATCTAGTCATTACCTCTTTCGCACGATCTGATTCTGTCCCAATCACCACGCGGTCAGGTTTCATGAAGTCTTCTACCGCGACGCCCTCACGCAAAAATTCTGGGTTTGATACGACATCAAAATCAACTTGGGCTTTTTTAGCAATCGCCGCATGGACTAATTCAGACGTACCTACTGGTACGGTACTTTTATCAATGATGACGGTATATTCAGTCAATAATGGACCTAAATCATTCGCTACTTGTAAAATGTATTTTAAGTCGGCAGAACCATCTTCCCCCGGAGGCGTAGGCAAGGCTAAGAAAATAACTTTGGCTCCTGCAATTCCCTCAGATAAAGATGTTGTAAAATCTAATCGGCCTTCATTGACATTCCGATGAAACATATCTTCCAAGCCTGGTTCGTAGATAGGTACAATCCCAGCTTTCATTTGCTCGATTTTCGCTACATTAATATCAACGCATGTGACATGATTTCCTGTTTCAGCAAAACATGTTCCTGTTACGAGGCCTACATACCCTGTGCCAACAACCGCAATTTTCATAGTGACTTCTTTATAATGTTCAAAAATTGACTGCAAATTTAGCCAAATATCTTCAATTAATGCTAGTTTTTAATTTGCCGGCTACTTTTTTAAAGGGATAATTTGACCGATACTTCCAGATGGTTCCATGCAATGCAACCAATTCGCCAGCGTAGTCGAAATATCGCTAATGCTCGTGCGCTCAGTTACTTCGCTAGGCTTCACTTTCCAGCCATAAAATAACAAGGGTACATGCGTATCATAGGCATACAAGGTGCTATGCGTGGTACCCGTTTTGTATCCAATAAACCATTGTGGTTTCAATAAAATCATCACATCACCACTGCGATCTTGGTTATATCCGTTACGAATGATTGTCGTGTATAGATTGTTTAATGTAGATGCTTCGATGTTGTGTAGGTCAACTAACTCCTGAAAACCTGCTTGTTTCTTAAGCGATTGTTTAACAACCTGAATTAGTTTTTCCCGATCGATATTCATTTTGGATAAGACAGCTTTATTGAAGTACAATTGGGAGTTGTCTTCCCCGATGATTAAATCTGTTTGGCCAAAAGCCTCTTGAGTAGCTTTTTTAATATCAGACATGGCTTTAACACGATCGAAAACACCACCTGGCATTTTATGGCTATTCAAATAACCTGGTACTTCCGCCACCGCGTGATCTGCGGTTAGGAATACAAGGACTTGATCTTTACCATAGTTTTTATCCAAATACGTTAAGATTTCAGCGATATCTTGATCTAAACGTAAATAGGTATCTTCTAATTCAATGGATTGTGGACCAAAACTGTGGCCAACATAATCCGTAGAAGAAAAACTCACCGCTAGAAAGTCGGTGGTCCCATTCTTACCTAACTTTTCCTCGGTCATCGCTTGAATCGCGAAATCTTTCGTTAAGGTATTTCCATAAGGACTTGTGCGAATTAATTCCAATGGATTGCCGCCTTGTAAGGTATGTGGAAAAACAGGCGCAGTTTCACCAGCCATTTTTGACTCATAAGGCGAATCATCTGGTCCGCTTAACGTATACGTTTGAATAGGATAGAGGGTGTTCCATCCGGCTTTGGTATACTTTTGTGCACGCTGTTCCGCATTAAATGTTTGTACCCATCTAGGAAGTGATTGCATGTAGAAACTGGAAGTAATCCAGCGTCCTTCTTTTGAGTCATACCAATAGGCTCCATCAGCGGAATGACCTCCTGGTAAAATTGCTCCGCGGTCTTTTAACGCAATAGCAATCGTTTTTGATTTGAAGTTTTGAGCTAATTTTAATTGGTCCGTGATCGTGCTTGTCCACATATTTTTCGGCGACATAAAACCTGTTTTTCCTGTGGTTCCTACGGTACTAACGGTACTGTCATCTGTACAATATACCTTTTTGCCTGTGGCAACGTCCGTCCATTCATTTCCCACAATACCATGAACGGCAGGAACCGTACCGGTATACACACTGGCATGGCCAGCTGCGGTTACCGTAGGTGCGTAATTATAGTGGTTATCTTGGCAATTCATTCCTTCGCGCATCAGGCGCTTTAATCCATTATTTGAATAGCGGTCTGCATATTTGTATAAATAATCGTAGCGCATTTGGTCTACTACAATGCCAACAACCAAAGCAGGACGATTTGATTCAGTGGATTTTTTTTGACCGTACGTCCATGTGGTCATACACATCAATGTTAGGATAAATAAGCTGGTTTTTTTCATAGGTAAAGGGGGAATTCCGTTAATTGGTTTGTTGTTGTATGGGTGTAATCTATTTCAAATATTTGATGTTCTAAGCCGTTCGTTAATACCAAAAAACGTGCTGCGTTTTTCTTTTGATATTGACTGATTTGATGAAACGTTTGCGCCGTCAACGCCACATGGGGTGCTTTGCATTCGATCAACATATATACCTGTCCTTGCTTATCGAAAACCTGAATATCAGTTCTTCGTTGCATTTGATCTATCTCGTGCCCACGTTCTATTTGTATAATAGAAGGTGGATAATTTAGATGTTGGGTCAAGTAATTTAAACAGTGTTGGCGCACCCATTCTTCAGGTGTTAACGCTCTATATTTTTTTGCAATCCCATCATAAATGAAAAGTTTTCCATCCTTTTGCGTTAATTTATACTCAAATTCAGGAAAGAGCAATTGCAGTTCTGCCGACGGGCGCATAGTTTTTAGCCAACGAAAGGACTAAATTAAGCTATTTGTTGATTATTTACATTACACCTAATCAAAATATGAAGACGAAAGAAGAGATTGTACAGAATTGGTTGCCACGTTACACGGGTACGCCCATTGAATCATTTGGCCAATATATTTTATTGACAAATTTTAAAAATTACGTGGACATGTTTGCCGCCAAATACCAGGTTGACATATTCGGGCAAGATCGTCCCATGCAAACAGCCACAGCAAATAATATTACGATTATAAACTTTGGTATGGGTTCTCCCATGGCCGCTACGGTTATGGATATTCTTTCAGCCATTAGTCCTAAGGCTGTTTTGTTTTTAGGTAAGTGTGGTGGACTAAAGAAAAATCTAAATTTAGGTGATTTGATTTTACCCATTGCCGCAGTTCGCGGGGAGGGAACTTCAGATGAATACATGCCTAAAGAAGTGCCAGCTTTACCTTCATTTCGTTTGCAGCGCGCGGTTTCCTCCATGATCAAGAAGCACGAGTTAGACTACTGGACGGGCTTGATTTATACCACCAATCGACGCGTATGGGAACACGATGAGGTATTCAAAACATATTTGTCGGATATCCGTGCGATGGGAATTGACATGGAAACGGCGACCATTTTTACGGTAGGTTTCGTCAATAAAATCCCGCACGGTGCGTTGTTATTGGTATCCGATAATCCCATGACGCCTGATGGTGTAAAAACAGAAGTCTCTGATCGAAAAGTGACGACTAGTTATGTTGAATCACATTTGCAGATCGGGATAGATTCATTGATTGAACTGGCTAGTTCAGGTGAATCCGTGAAGCATTTAAGGTTCGATTAATTACAGTGATCGCGGATAACTTGATACGCTTGATTAAATCCTAATTCGCCAGACTTACTTAAATCAAGGCAACCTGAGGAATCTCCTAGGGCTAATTTGATGATGCCTCTAACGTAGTAGGCTTCTGCATATTTGGGGTTCAACTTAATTGCATTCGAACAATCTTGAATGGCATTGCGTTGATCGCCTAACGAAGATTTGGCTACACCTCTAAAGTAATAGGCTTCCGCGTAGATTGGATTCAATGCAATAGCTCGGTTATAATCGTCCATAGCTTGTTTTGAATCACCAGACTTTGCTTTGGCAACACCGCGGTTGAAGTATACTTCTGCACGCTCCGTGCTAAATGGTGAAATTTTAACTTTATCAGGCACGCCATTACGAAGTTCATCCAAAAGCACTTTCGTCATTTTGGTGTCATACAAAATTTTGGCATTTTCATTATTCCCTAGGTCTGCTGATTTACTGTAATCTTCGATCGCACCCCGTTGATCACCTAACTTGGCCTTAACAAATGCACGTCCATAATAGGCTTCCACTTTAACGGGATCCATTTCAATCGCTTTAGAAAAGTCCTCAAGCGCGCCTTTTTCGCCATTTTCTCCACGGAAATTCTCTAATTGTGTCTTGCAAAATCCGGCAAAATAGTAGTCGTCTGCATTATCAGGACTTAATTTGATTGCATCGGCATAATCCTTTAATGCTAAGGCGTAATCTGTTAATTGCATTTTCGCAAATGCCCGATTGGAGAAATACCCGGAACGTTTAGGGCTTAATTCAATAGCTTTATCAAAGTCCTCAATGCTCCCTTTAAAGTCAAGTAACTTTGATTTTGCTTCACCTCTCGCTGCTAAACCGGGTGCATATTCCGGATTTAATTCGAGTGATTTGTTGAAATCAGAGAGTCCTCCGCGGTAGTTTGCTAGCTTCATTTTTGATACACCACGGCTATAATAGGCCGTTGCTTCCAAGGGATTCAACCGAATAGCTTCATTGTAATCTTGTATGGCTACCTTATGATTTTCCTGCTTGCTATAGCTTTGTCCACGGGCAATAAAGGCTTCAAAATACGTGGGCTTTAACTCAATCGCTTTATCAAAATCCAAGATAGCCCCGCGGAAATCTTTCAAGTTATATTTAGCGAAACCGCGATTATAAAATGCGATTGGGTTTGGGTTGGCCGTATTTTTTTCAATTTCTAAGCTAAAATTGCGAAGAGCATCCGCATAGTTTCCTGTTTTGTTTTGGGTAAGCCCGAACTCCAAATAATCAACGGTTTCTTGCGCAAACAAAGATGTTTGAAGGCAGGTGAACACAAGGACAGCAAGTAGAAATTTGATTTTCATAAATTATTTTTTTGTAAAAATAAGGGAAATCAGCGGCTCAAGAAAACTTGTGTGAAACCAAAAACTAAAATTAGTAGTAAGGTGCGCAACGCGGTTTTCTTTAAATAGGGGTCTATTTCAGCCGGTGTCATTTTTTCGTTGAGTTCGCGGATCATTAAGATGATGGGATAATAGCCCAAGAACAAAACTAAATTCTGGTTTTTATGAACAGGTAAGGACTGAAATAAGGGATAAATGGCGAAGCAGATAACGCCTACGAACAAAAGAGCTTTTTGATAATAGAAACCAAATGTTTTTCCGATGCGTACCGGAATGGAATTCTTGCCTGATTTGCGGTCGTTTTCTAAGTCGCGTAGGTTATTTAAGTTAAGAACAGCAACAGATAAAAGTCCACATCCACTGGCTGGAAGGAGGGTAGCTAATTCGAACACATGAGTGTGTAAGAAATAGGTTCCGATGGTTCCGGTCAATCCAAAAAACAGGAATACAGACAAATCTCCAAGACCCATATACCCGTAAGGTCGTTTTCCTACGGTGTAGGCAATCGCGGCTGCGATACAGGCAAGGCCTAATCCCAAGAATCCAATCCATGTTTGGATTGAAGCGTTTTGTAGGCCAACGGCCAATAAACAAATACCGAGGATAAATGAAATAATTGCTGTGATGCGTACGGCCAACTGCATTTCGGCCTGGCTAATTTTACCAGTTTGAACGGCACGCAGAGCAACTTTGCGGTCTTGGGTATCAATCCCATTGTTGAAATCACCTAAATCATTCGCGAAGTTTGATAGAATTTGTAAGGCTAATGTTGTTAATACAGCCAAAATAGCAATCGCCCAGTGAAAAGATCCCTGAGCGAATGCTAAAAAATTACCTAATAAGATGCTAGACACAGCTAGCGGTAAGGTTCGCGGTCGAGCCGCTTCCACCCATCTATTCATTTTTATTTTTTTAACGCTTCAATAAATTCAGGGCTAGTTGGCTTAACACCCGAAGCAAAGAAATTGGCTAATTCACCTTTTTCATTGATGATGTATTTACAGAAGTTCCAGCTTGGTTCTTTTTCGTTCCAACCGTTCTGTGATTTATCTGTTAGCCATTGATATAGTTCACATTTTGCTGAACCTTTTACCACAACTTTTTCCATCATTTGGAAAGAAACGCCATAGTTTAGTTGGCAAAATGAAGCAATTTCTGAATTGCTACCTGGCTCTTGTCCGCCAAATTCATTAGCTGGGAAACCTAAAATAACTACATCTTTGTTCGCTTTGTGGAATTTCTCCCAGTCAGCATATTGTGGTGTATATCCACATTTCGATGCGGTATTTAACACGATGATTTTTTTACCTTTAAATTGACTGAAGTCAATTTCTTTGCCATCAATTCCTTTCATTTTGAATGAGTGGAAATTTTTGCCGGCAACAGCAACTGTGTTTTCTGGTCTTGATTTAGCCATGTTTTGGGTAAATGGTAAGGCTAACGCCGTTAATAGTGATCCGATTTTCATAAGGCCTACGATCATAATACTAATGATTAAAATGGTGAAAATTAGTTTTTTACGTTTCATTTACATCCGTTCTGGGACGATTACTCCTAATAACTTCGCGGCTTGCTGAATTGTTTTGCCGGTTAGCTCCACTAAAGATAAGCGAATCTTTTGTTTCGTTTCATCTTCTTCATTAATGATGCTCAATTCATTGTAAAATTTATTGAATTCCTTTGCCAAATCATACACGTATTGTGCGATGACCGAAGGAGCTAATTGCGTAGCCGCTTCTTCAATTTTCAATTTATATTGAGCAACTAAATAGACTAATTCTTTTTCGGCTGCCGCTAGGGTAATCGTTGGGCCAACTGCCCAAGTTGTGTTCAGGTTCAATTCGGTCGCTTTGCGAATAATTGATTTGATGCGGGCATGTGTATATTGGATAAATGGCCCCGTATTCCCTTGAAAATCAATGGATTCTGCCGGATTAAATAGCATGCGTTTTTTAGGATCTACTTTCAATAAGAAATATTTCAGCGCTCCCATGCCCAATTGGTTAAATAAAGCATTTGATTCTTCGTCCGAAAACCCATCTATCTTCCCAAGTTCCAAGGTGCGGTCTTTGGCCGTTTGAACCATCTCAGCCATCAGATCATCTGCATCAACAACCGTGCCTTCTCTCGACTTCATTTTTCCGCTAGGCAAGTCAACCATCCCATAGGAAAGATGGAAATTGCCTGTAGAGAATGGTTTATTCAATTTTTTAAGAATGTGGAAAAGAACTTCGAAATGATAGTCTTGTTCGTTACCAACGACATAAATAGACTGTTTAGCGCCAAAATCACCGTATTTTAACTGGGCCGTCCCCATGTCCTGAGTGATATATACGGAAGTTCCATCTTTACGCAAGACTAGTTTTTCATCCAGCCCTTCTGCTTCTAAATTAATCCAAACAGAACCGTCTGGTTTTTTATAGAATACACCTTGGTCCAGGCCTTCGTCGACCAATTGTTTTCCTAATAAATAGGTATTTGATTCGCGGTAAATTTTGTCAAAATCAACACCCATTTGCGCGTATGATTTCTCAAAACCAGCAAAAACCCACGAATTCATGCGTTCCCAGAGTGCGAGTACCTCCGGGTCTTGTTGTTCCCAAGCAAGTAACATGGCCTGCGCTTGCACTAGGATTGGAGCTTCTGCCTTTGCTTGGTCTTCTGTTTTGCCGGCTTTTTTAAGCGTTTCAATTTCTTCTTTGTAGGCTTTGTCAAAAGCTACATAATATTTACCCACCAGGTGGTCACCTTTTGTACCACTTGATTCAGGCGTTTCTCCTTGGCCAAATAATTGGTAAGCGAGCATCGACTTGCAAATATGAATACCTCGGTCATTGACCAAATTAGTTTTAATGACTTCATAGCCAGCCGCTTGCATGATTTGCGCGACGGAATATCCAAGGAAATTATTGCGTAAATGGCCTAAGTGTAAAGGCTTGTTGGTGTTAGGAGAGGAATATTCAATTAATACGGTCTCCTTTTTAGGAGCCAACTGGAACGCTTGGGTGTCCGCTAAGCTTTCCGCTAAAATTGATACCCAGGTTTCTTCTGTTAAACTTAAATTCAAGAATCCTTGAACCACTTGAAAACCACTAACCAGGTTATTATCGGTCTGCACAAATTCACCTAATTTTTGTGCGATCATGGGCGGTGCCATGCCTGCTTGTTTGGTGTAGGGAAAAACGACGAATGTGTAGGTGCCTTCAAACTCCTTCTTTGTCTCTTGTAAGCTTAGATCACTAGCTTCAATAGCGAACAATTGACGAAGGCCAAGGCAGATACTTGCACATAGGGAATTTTGAATTTGCAACATATTTAAATCAAATAGCGTGTTGATTTTGAAACCGCAAAGGTAGCCAATTACGGGTAAACATTGCTACCTTTGTGCCCATTATGCAAAATCTGTACCAAGATGCCATTGCATCGTTAAAAGCTGGAGGAGTAATTTTATATCCCACGGATACCATTTGGGGTATAGGTTGTGATGTGCGTCAAGATGCTGCGATTGAGAAAATTTGGCAAATTAAACAACGGCCCGCAGAGAAAGGATTGATTGTTCTAATATCAAAAATTGAACAATTAAGTGAGTATGTGGAGGAGGTGCCAGAAATTGCTTGGGATTTGGTTGAGTTTGCGGAGGATCCATTGACCGTTATTTATCCCAAAGGGAAAAATGTATCGAAACATTTATTGGGTCCTGATGGCTCTATTGCTATCCGGTTGCTGAAAGATGAATTTTGCAAGGGCTTGGTGTATCGGTATCAGCGGGCAATTGTTTCGACTTCGGCCAATATATCTGGGAGTCCATCTCCGATTGATTTTGCGTCAATTTCAACCGAAATAAAAGATCAGGTTGATTTTATATTACAAGCTCCTCAGGCGAAGCAAGCAGGTACTAAGCCCTCAAAAATAGTCAAATTAGGGCTTGGGGGCGAATTTTCAATGATTAGATCGTAAGTATGCAGGGATTAGCCATCATCGAGGAAGGTATATTTAAACGGATTGGACAAGCGGCAGATCGATTGAACATCGATGCGTATGTGGTAGGAGGTTATGTGAGAGACCATATATTAGGTCGGCCATGTAAGGATATCGACATTGTTTGTATTGGTTCCGGTATTGAACTCGCTGAGCAAGTTGCTCGGGAGTTTGAATTGCCTGATCACGCAGTGTCTATATTTAAGAATTTTGGTACGGCGATGTTAAAGGTAGATGATTGGGAGCTTGAGTTTGTGGGTGCCCGAAAAGAGTCCTATCAGCGCGATTCGCGCAAACCGCTCGTCATGGAAGGCACATTAGCGGATGATCAAAATCGGCGAGACTTCACCATCAATGCGTTAGCCGTTCAATTGAATGAGGCTAATTGGGGACATTTACTTGATCCATTTGGCGGTATAGCGGATATTGAGGCTAAATGCATTCGAACTCCTTTGGCGCCTGGCATTACGTTTTCGGATGATCCCTTACGGATGATGCGCGCCATTCGCTTTGCAAGTCAATTAGGCTTTGATATTTTACCGGAGACTTTTGATGCACTTCAAACGGAGAAAGATCGTTTGTCGATTATCTCTATGGAGCGCATTACGGATGAATTGAACAAGATTATTTTATGTCAAAAGCCTTCTTATGGCTTTTTGTTATTAGATGCCTGTGGGATTTTGCCACTTATTTTTCCTGAATTCATGAAATTGAAGGGGGTGGATACAGAGGATGGAAAGGGTCACAAGGATAATTTTTACCATACACTTCAAGTGTTGGATAATATTGCCTTACATACCAATGACTTGTGGTGGCGCTGGGCGGCCATCTTGCATGATATTGCGAAACCTCAAACAAAACGTTTTGTGCAGGGGAAAGGCTGGACGTTTCACGGCCATGAAGAAATGGGAGCACGTCAGGTTCCTGCGATTTTTAAGCGCTTCAAATTGCCTCTGAACGAAAAAATGAAGTTGGTGCAAAAATTAGTCCGTTTACACCTAAGACCCATTGCCCTCTCCAAAGAAGAAATTACTGATTCCGCTTTACGCCGTTTGTTGTTCGAAGCAGGGGAGGAGTTGGAGGCTTTAATGACACTTTGTAGGGCCGACATAACATCAAAAAATGGAGACAAAGTCAAACGGTATTTACGAAATTTCGATATCGTCGAGTTGAAATTGAAAGAAGTTGAAGCGAGCGATTCATTGCGAAATTTCCAGCCTGTTATTACGGGAGAGATCATTATGCACGTGTTTGATTTAGGACCGGGCAAAGAAATTGGTCAAATTAAAGTCACTATTCGCGAAGCAATTTTAGAGGGACATATCCGAAATGACTTAGCTTCAGGATGGGATTTACTTGTGCGTGAAGGTGCCAAATTAGGTTTAAGCCCTGTGGTTTCATTGGATGAGTTTCTAAATTTATAAGTCAACTGATTTTTATAATCAGTTTTTTCGCTTTGATGCCTGCTAGATTCGTGTAGATTTGTTTTTATCCAAATCGAAGATGTCCCAGCTACTCATTAACCTACGAACTTTACGGGAAGAACGCCACATTTCGCAAGAGGCCGTTGCGTTTAATTTAAAAATCACGCAAAGTACGTATGCTAAAATTGAGGCGGGAAAAACCAAATTAAGCGTAGAGAGATTGCAAGCAATTGCCGATTATTTTAAGGTGGATGTTCGGGAGTTAATGTAAGCAGCCAACTTATGAGTTGGCTGCTTGAAATTCCATCAATACCTGGTGAATTTTTTCACTCACAGATTTAATTCCTTCGGTAAGGACACTCGGTAAATCCATCGCCAACGTTTCGTGTGCCACTTCCGGCAAGATATACAGTTTCGTTATTTCGAAATGACCATTAATCGTTAATTCGATTGTTTGGTTTTTGTTTGTATGTGTTTCTGAAATCAATTGTTTTTGATGATTGATTTTAGCCTGTAGTTCACGGATCGGATCTTGATTCATCTTATTTAGCTAGTGTTTTTAATTCATCTGAAAAGGAAATCAAATCTCTAATGACGCCAATGGCCCAATTGAATCCCTCTTCAAAGCCTGATTTGAAATCAGACCACCAATTTCCTCCGGAGATTTCATGCATCTCCTGCTGACTCAATTCGAGTCTATTGAATTTTTCGAGTTCCATGTTATGTTCGATTATACGATGCGTTAAAGTGCTAAGATGACGGCCGCACCACCTATTAAATAGACAATAGCGACAACGGCTAAAACGCCACAGATTATGCCAACTACCTCCCAAAAACCTCCTGCCTCGATGTGCATTTGTTCATGCCAACTAAGTTCATAATTACTAAAATTATCTAGGGTAATCCATTCATTTTTCATTGATTTTCATGTTTAAAGGTGAATTTGATTTGCGTCGCGATGGCAGTATAAAAGTAGTGGGGTCACCTGTAAATACTCATTCAAATTATGACTTGTTCATTCTGTATTTGACTAAAAAACTGATAAAAAAAAAGGCTCCCGAAGGAGCCTTTTGAAAACGATACAACATTCGATTACATGCGAATAAATAGTTTTTCTTTGGCATAACGCACTTTTTTAGCCTTAGCCATGAAGTCTGCATCTGCATCACGTTCGCCTACTGCGAGCATTAATACAGAGTGTAAGCCTTGAGAAGCTAAATCTAATAATTCATCCAGTTTAGCCGGCATAAATCCTTCCATAGGAGTTGAATCAATCTGTAATTCAGCAGCAGCTGCCAGGGCAGTACCCATAGCTAAATAGACTTGGCGATCAGCCCAATTCGCTTGTGCTGCTGGAGTAAGTCTTAACATACTTCCTGCAATTGCACCACGGTAATCCGCTAATGCTTCCAAAGGAGCGTTACGTGTCTCCGAAACCAATTGAATAAATGAATCGATTTTTTCCTCTGTCACTTCGTTCCATGCGGCAAAAACCAATAGATGCGAAGATTCCGTTACTTGCGGTTGGCCATACGCTATCGGTTGAATCTGTGCCCGTAATTCGGGGTTCTCAATAACAAAAATGTGATAGGGCTGTAAACCAAAACCAGATGCTGAAAGGCGGATTGCATCTAATAAGCTTTCAATTTTATCGGCTGAAACCTTATTTCCATTCATGCGCTTGGCTGCATATCGCCAAGATAAATCATTAATTAAAGACATATTGTTGATTTTAAAGTAAAAAATAAGCCGAGGATTACTTCGTAACCCTCGGCTTGAAAGCGGATTGAATTACTCGCTAACTAAAGAAACAACTAATTTGAAATCATCCATGATCGCCTTGTCGCCAATTGAATCAAAGAATTTTTTCGAACCATATTGGATGTTGTAATCCGTACGGTCAATCGTGATTGATGCTTTAGCAGCTACCTTTCCTCCTTTAACTGAAATTTCAGCTGGGAAAGAAATAGATTTTGTGATCCCTTTGATTGTCAAATTTCCAGTGATTTGGTTACCTGCGATTTTAGTGATCACAAAAGTAGCCGTTGGGAATTTCTCCACTTCAAAAAAGTCTCCTGAAGAGATGTGACCGATGAACTTTTGGTTGTAGGTAGGATCTGTAATGTCTAATGCCTTGATTGTTTTCAAATCAATTGTGAAGTTACCGCCAACTAATTTGTTTCCATCTACATTCAAAGCGCCTGCAGAGATTGCTACAGTTCCGTTGTGCTTACCAGTTACTTTTTCTGCATACCAAGCGATTGAGCTAGATGCTGTGTTAACTTTTACAGGTTTTGGTGCTGCAAAAGAAGAGATGCTCATCACAAGAGCGGCTAAAACTAGGCTTATTTTTTTCATTTTATTTATTGTTTAATTGTTAGTAAATACGTGTCTAAATTCATCCAAGAGTTCATTCAATGTGTCCATTTTTTCTTGGTCAATTCTTTGGAAGTTCTTTTCCCATTCCAGTTGAATCTGATCAATCTCTTCTAATAAGGTTAGGCCAGCAGGCAAAATGATCACATCAACTGCCCGACGATCTTGTGGGCATTCTCGTCTTAGAACTAATTTCTTTTCTAAAAGTTTATCGACAAGGCGCGAAGCATTTGACATTTTGTCCAACATGCGTTCTGTGATACCTAAAACGGTTATGGGATTATTTTGTTGTCCCCGTAAAATACGGAGCACATTGTATTGTTGAGGAGTCAAGCCAAAAGGTTTTAATAAATCATGCGTTTGTTGCATCATCCAGTTGCCTGTATAGATGATATTTACAACCGCCTTGCCTGTAAGCGTATTAAATTTGCTTTGTTTTAAATCCTCCGAAATTCCCATACTTGAAATTTGATGTTGCAAAATTAAATGTAATTACATTAAATGCAAATGTTTTTAAAATTTCTTTTTAATAACGTCTGATTAAATCTTATTTTTGAACATGCATGATTCATTTAGCCTTCAACTACCTTTTATACTCGCATCAAATTCCCCACGTCGAAAAGAGATTTTGACCCAAGCAGGTTTTCAGTTCGCTGTATTGCCTTCAGATGTGGATGAGTCATTTTCTACTGATATTCCCCCGCAACAAGTTCCGGTTATGTTGGCCGAGCGAAAAGCTCAAGCGCTCATCGAAAGCTGTGGTAATTCATTAGTGCTAGCTGCGGATACGGTGGTGATATTGGAAAATGAAATTTTGAATAAGCCGGCCGACAAGCAAGAGGCGTTGCGGATGCTTCAAAAATTATCTGGAAAAACACATGAAGTAGTTACTGGAATCGCTTTGGCGAGTCCTAATGGATTGGTTACCGCGTCGGATTCTGCTTGGGTGCGTTTTCGCGAATTGGCCGACTGGGAAATGGAATGGTATGTGCGCGGAGGTGCTTCACTAGATAAAGCAGGCGCCTATGGTGTTCAAGATTTTATTGGTATGGCTGGCATTGAAAAATTAGAAGGTTCCTTCTATACCGTCATGGGATTGCCCATCTACCAGGTATATCAGTTACTCAAGCCTTTTATTCTTGAGTCAAAGCAAATGCCATTAGGAATTTAGATGGAGAAACTTTCGCCACAACCGCAGGTGCGCGAAGCATTTGGATTTTTAAATTGAAAACCTTTTCCATTTAATCCATCCGAGAAATCAAGTTCTGTTCCTGCCAAATACAAGATAGATTTTTTGTCCACCATGATTTTAACTCCCTTGTCCTCAAAAATGGCATCATTGTCCTGAGGCGCTGATGCGAAATCCAAATTGTACATTAATCCTGAACAACCACCACCCTCAACTGCTACGCGAATGTTGAAATCAGTTGTTAATCCTTCTTTTTGACGCAATTCCTTGATGCGGTCCGCTGCCAATTCTGATATCGTGATCATGTGTATCTCGTTTAAATTTCGACACAAATATAGATAAAATTTGGAATTATTTTGCCTTTATTTAGAGTGAATCTAAATAAAGTATGGTTTCGTAAAATTTATGGTTTTAATTTTGCAGTCAACTACCATTTCAAAAACAAACGTATGCTGTCAATTACGAATTTACATGCGCAAATCGGCGAGAAAGAAATTCTACGAGGAATTAATTTAGAAGTTAAAGCAGGAGAGGTTCATGCGATCATGGGTCCAAATGGATCTGGAAAGTCGACATTAGCTTCCGTACTAGCAGGTCGGGAAGATTATGAAGTTACTTCGGGTTCTGTCTCATTTTTTGGAAAAGATTTACTCGATTTAGCTCCAGAAGAACGTGCTGCTGAAGGCGTATTCTTAGCTTTTCAATATCCTGTTGAAATTCCAGGTGTTTCTACGACCAACTTTATGAAGTCGGCAGTCAATGAAATCCGTAAATATCGCGGTGAAGAACCTTTGGATGCCGTTCAGTTTTTGAAAATGTTTAAAGAGAAAATGGCTTATGTCAATATTGACCAGTCATTATTGTCTCGTTCGTTAAATGAAGGTTTTTCTGGAGGAGAGAAGAAGCGTAATGAGATTTTCCAAATGGCCGTTTTAGCACCTAAATTGGCAATTTTGGATGAAACTGACTCTGGTTTGGACATCGATGCCTTGCGTATCGTTGCCGAAGGAGTGAATAAATTAAAAAGTCCAGATAATGCCACGATTGTCGTGACACACTACCAGCGTTTATTAGATTATATCGTTCCTGATTACGTGCACGTGTTATACAAAGGACGTATTGTGAAATCAGGTACCAAAGAATTGGCACTTGAACTAGAGGAAAAAGGATACGATTGGATTATTTCAGCATTAGTAGACTAGGTTATGGCCACAGATACATTAGTAACTATTTCACTTCCGAAAGAAAAACAATCTTCATTGGATCGTTTTTTAGCTAAAGGTTTTCCAACCAACAAATGGGAAGAATGGAAATATACTTCATTGAAATCGCTGAATGATATTGAGTGGAACTGGAATACTTCAGAGCAGTCAGTTAATTCAGCCGCATTAGCATTAGAAAATACCGTTGAGATTCTAACGCAAAACGGAAAAATGACGCTATTAGGTACATTGCCTACTGGAGTTGAATATCTTGATTTTGCTAGTTTTGCTGCTCAGAATCCTGAATTTATACGGACGTTCATTGAACGCAATCCTATTTTGGATCAAAATTCATTGTATGATTTGAATGATGCATTAGCAAGTTCTCATCAAGTCATTTGGGTTAAAAAAGGAGTGAAGCTCGATAAACCAATCTTACATACCTATTTCGCCTCGGTTAGTATCGCTTCTGCGATTCAAATCAAATTATTGATTTACCTGGAAGAAGGTGCATCATTAACTTGGGTAGATGATTTAGCTTCATCGGAAGACTCAAAATCAATTTTATCGAACTATGTGCAGGAAATTTGGGTATCCAAAAATGCACATTTGACTTTTGTCAAAACACAGGATTTCGGTCTTTCCACCACGCATGTGGATCATACGTTTATCAATCAAGAGGACCAAAGTTTAGTGGACATGTTTACCTTTTCACTGAATGGAGGTTTAATTCGTAATAATTTACATTTCTATGTAGATGGCCAACAAGTCATTTCGAACTTGAATGGTTTATATGTGCCTGGCAATAATCAACTGGTGGATTCACACACGGTCGTAGATCACCGCATGCCGAATTCCGAATCGAATGAATTGTACAAAGGGGTTTTGCTCGGAAATTCAACGGGTGTGTTTAATGGAAAAATATTTGTTCGTCCTGACGCACAAAAAACAAATGCATTCCAATCATGTAAGAACGTGTTGGCTTCAGAAAAGGCAACCATGAACACCAAACCTCAATTGGAAATTTGGGCAGACGATGTTAAATGTTCCCATGGAACGACTACTGGCCAACTGAGTGATGAGGCATTGTTTTACATGCAATCCCGTGGTATTTCACAAGATGCAGCCAAGACCTTGTTAATGCTGGCTTTTGTTCAGCAAGTCATAGATAAGGTTGAGATTCCCGCATTAAAAGAATCTATTTCTAATCGTGTAGTCGCTAAAATACAACAAGCCCTTGGGGTGTAATCATGGCAGAAAAACTAGATCTTAATCTTATTCGGAAGGATTTCCCCATTTTAGACCAACAGGTCAATGGATCTCCTTTGGTCTATTTTGACAATGCGGCTACGACGCAAAAGCCACAAGTAGTGATAGATGCGTTAAATCGTTATTACACCCAGGATAATGCCAATATTCACCGAGGATTACATACGTTAGCTGAACGGGCTACGACGGGCTATGAATTAACGCGTACGAAGTTGAAAGACTTTTTACATGCGCCATCTACAGATCAAATCATATTTACTTCAGGTACAACTGCCGGAATTAATTTAGTCGCTCAGACGTATGGCCGTGCTAATTTTACCGCCGGAGATGTCATCTTAGTTTCAAATTTAGAACATCATTCCAATATCGTTCCTTGGCAAATGATTGCGCAAGAAACGGGAGCGGAGGTTCAAGTGATTCCAGTAGATGAATTAGGCGTACTCGATATGGTGGCCTATCAATCTCTTTTAACTGATCGTGTGAAGTTGGTTGCTGTAAATCACGTATCCAATGCCATCGGGACAATCAATCCGATCAAGCAAATGATCGATTGGGCACACCGAGTAGGAGCGAAGGTTTTGATTGATGGCGCGCAATCTGTTGCGCATTTTGATATTGATGTACAGGCATTGGATTTAGATTTCTTTGTGTTTTCGGCACATAAACTTTTTGGGCCAACGGGCGTAGGAGTTTTGTATGGTAAGCGTGAGCTTTTGGAAACTATGCCACCGTACCAAGGAGGAGGAGAAATGATCAAAGAGGTTAGTTTTTCAGGAACGACCTATAATGAATTACCGTACAAGTTTGAGGCTGGAACGCCTAATATTGCGGATGTTTATGCCTTCGGATTTGCTTTAGATTACCTAGCATCCTTGCCTCAAAATGCGGTCTGGGAGCAAGAAAAAGCATTGTTGGACTATGCTACTGAACAATTAAGTCAAATTGACGGTTTACGTATTGTTGGTCAAGCACATGAGAAAATCGCAGTCGTTAGTTTTGTGATTGATGGTGTGCATCCACAGGATATCGGCGTGTTGTTAGATAAATTTGGTGTGGCTATTCGAACCGGACATCATTGTGCACAGCCGTTAATGGCGCGCTATGATTTAGTCGGAACTTGCCGTGCTTCTTTTGCGTTTTACAACACCAAAGAAGAAATTGATCTATTTGTGAAGGCGCTAAAGCGCTGTTTAATGATGTTATCGTAATATGAGCATGATCAATCATACCCAAGATGAATTAATTGAAGAGTTTGGTCTTTTTGATGACTGGGCTGATAAATACGAGTATTTGATTGATTTAGGTAAAAAGCTTTTACCTATGTCGGAATCATTTAAGACAGAAGATAATGTCATTAAAGGATGCCAAAGCAAGGTTTGGTTACATGCGGAGAAACAAGGCGATCTCGTTGTTTTTCAGGCAGATTCTGAGGCGATTATCGTGAAAGGAATGATTAGCATGTTGATACGTGTTTTATCGAATCATACGCCAGAAGAAATTATTAAAGCTGATTTATATTTCATTGAACAGATTGGTATGAGTCAGCATTTGGCACAAACCAGATCAAATGGATTGGTGGCGATGGTTAAACAAATGAAGAATTACGCAGTAGCATTTAGTGCGATTGCATAAGCAGATATGAGTATGACGGAAGCAGAATTAAAAGAGGAAGTTGTCAAAGCGATCAAAACCGTCTATGACCCCGAAATACCAGTTGATGTATATGAACTCGGATTAATCTATGAAATCAAGATTTTTCCCGTGAATAATGTCTATATCCTGATGACCTTAACATCACCATCTTGTCCATCAGCGGAGAGTATTCCGGTGGATATCGAGAAAGCGGTTCGCGAAGTGGAAGGTATTGCAGAGGTTTCTGTCGAACTAACATTCGATCCGCCATATTCCCAAGATATGATGTCAGAAGTTGCCAAGTTGGAACTTGGATTTATGTAAGTGTGTTTTAAAAACTAAAAATTAGAAATATATGTATCCAGAACATTTAGTACATCCTATGCGGATGGATATCGTTGAAGGTGGATTTCAAGAGTTGAAATCAGCATCTGACGTTGTTGATACGATGGCTAAGCCAGGTACCACGTTATTATTTATCAATTCAGTTTGTGGTTGTTCAGCTTCTACTGCTCGTCCAGGAGTTAAAGCGGCGGTTTCAGCTTCGGCAAAAAAGCCAACGAATCTAGCTACTGTTTTTGCGGGTGTAGATCAAGAATCTACTCAAAAAGCACGTGAGTATACTTTGCCATATCCTCCATCATCTCCATCAATTGCCTTATTCAAGGATGGTGAGTTAGTTCACTTTGTTGAGCGTCATCACATTGAAGGTCGTTCGGCTGCTTTAATCGCGCAACATTTAGAGGGCGTTTTTGAAGAGTATTGTTAATAAAAAAAAGGAGCTTTAGGGCTCCTTTTTTGTTCATAAAGAGCCGTTCATTGAACGGCTCTTTATGTTTTATTGCTTTGGTGCTCCACCCACAGCTCCTGATTCAGAAGGTGTGTTCTTTGCTTTTTCTGCCATTTTCTTAGCAGCTCCTTCATAGTCACCGGCTTTGATGAATGACATTTTTGTCAAGTCAATCGTCTTACGGATAGCCTCTGTGATTTGTTCTGAAGTTAAGTTCTTGACTTTGTTTTCCAAGTCTTCAGACCACTTCATGTTTCTATTTAGGTAAATATTCGAGTTCAAAGTTCCTACTAACGCATTGTCTTGTGAACGCGTAACTTGCTTCGATTGCAACCATGATTTCTTCGCTTCATCGATTTCCTTCTGGGTGAATCCTTCTTTCAGCGCTTTTTCGATTTCCTCTTTAAATGCAGCTTCTAACTTCGCTACATTTTCAGGAGCATAAATAGCATAACCGATAAATGCACCGGATTGATCAAGTGGACTCGCAACAAATTGCGAACCTACACCATAGGATAAACCATCTTTTTGACGAA
Organism: Aquirufa avitistagni; assembly: GCF_042715545.1. Classification (NCBI taxonomy): domain Bacteria; kingdom Pseudomonadati; phylum Bacteroidota; class Cytophagia; order Cytophagales; family Flectobacillaceae; genus Aquirufa; species Aquirufa avitistagni. The sequence continues at coordinate 646,151 of NZ_JBBKXZ010000001.1, forward strand.
TACGATTCATTAAGCGTGAACTCAATCCACTACCGCCACCTAACATGTAATTACTTAATTCCATGGCAGCATAATTCGGATCAGAATCATTCATCTTGAGCGGTTGGTAAGCTAAGAAAAACGCATTTGCTTTATCTGGTGTTTCAATTGATTTTACCTGACCCATACCATCTTTGAATTTATCTTCAATGCGTTTGTAAGGCTTAGGTGATTTCCAATCAGCAAATTCAGTCTTGATTAAGGCCTTTACAGCAGCTTCATCAAAATCGCCTACTACGGAGAACGTTGCGTTTGAAGCACCATAGAATCCTTTATAGAAAGCAATAGCTTCTTCTAACTTCGCGTTTGAATAACGTTCAGTTTGCTCAGCCATAGTTGGCTGGTAACGCACATCATTTTTCGCATAATGTCCTGATCTCCATTGTCCTAACACTTCGGATGCTTTTGCTTGAGGATCACTTTTCTGAGCTTCGATTTGCGTTAAATTTTCTTGCTTCAACTTCTCAAACTCATCAGCAGGGAACACAGGTTGCTTTAAAGCCTCCGCTACTAATTGCATGGCTGGAATCAAATTCTCACGTGTAGTCTCGATAGAAACGTTCGCTTGGAAAGGTGAGCCTGAAATAGAAACACGTGCCTTTAGTTTATCCAATTCATCTTGGAACTGTTGACGTGTGTGTTTCGCTGTTCCTTTTGTCAACATGTCCGAAGCTAAGTCAGCGGCAGTTGAAGTTCCCAATAACGATTTTTCATCTCCAAAACGTAGGGTCATACGTGCATATACAGAGTTTCCACGTGTTTTCTTTGGTAATAATGCCAATGAAATACCTGCGATTTTCTCCGTTTTTGTACGAGAGTCAATGTTGCTTGGTGATGGGTCAAATGCTTCTCCTTCCGCAACTGCAGCTTTTCCTTTAAAGTCCTTTAGAACCTCTGCAACATCTTTTGCTTCAGGAATTTCTGCGCGATCTGGTTTATCCGTAGGATAGAAAATTCCCGACGTACGATTTGCTGATTTGAAATACTTCGCTGCGACACGTTGGATATCAGCGGCAGTAACTTTTTCTAATTGATTACGTGTATGGAATAATAATCTCCAATCTCCCTGAGCAATATACTCAGATAGACCTACACCCACACGTTGTGCATTATTCAACAACAATTCAATGTTCTTAATGCCTTTTGTTTTGATACGATCAACCTCTTCTTGAGTTGGTGCTTTTTTCGCGAACTGCTCAATCGTCTCAATCATGATGTTTTTGACAGAATCAACCGACTTGCTTTTTAAAACCTCAGCACCGAAATATACCAAACCAGGCTCTTTTAACTGAAAAGTAAAGCCAGATTGGCTTGATGCTTTCTTCGTGTCAATTAAAGCTTTGTACAAACGTCCTGATGGAGCATCTGTTAATAGGTCAACTAACACATCACAAGCTATAAAGTCAGGATGTAAACCAGATGGAATGTGATATGCCATACCTACTTGTTGGACATCACCCACGCGACGCAATGTAACTTCACGCTCTCCATCTTGTGTAGGTTCAGCTGTGAAAGTTGGCGTTAAAACACGCTCTGGACGTGGAATTACTCCAAATTTCTCATTGATTAATTTCAATGTTTTTACCGGGTCAAATTTACCAGCTACTAATAATACCGCATTGTCTGGTTGGTAATACTTGCGGTAATATGCCTGTAAATTCTCGATAGGCACTTTTTCAATATCAGAGCGAGCTCCAATCGTCGAGTTACCGTAGTTATGCCATAAGAAAGCTGTTGAAACAATACGCTCCATCAAGACACTTCCTGGATCATTTTCGCCACTTTCAAATTCGTTACGAACTACAGTCATTTCTGTCTCTAATTCACTTTTTGAAATACGGGAATTGATCATACGATCAGCCTCCATATCCAATGCCCAATCTAGATTTTCGTCTGTGGATGCAAATGTTTCGAAGTAATTGGTTCGATCTAACCAGGTTGTGCCATTAAATTGAGCTCCATGATCGGAGATTTCTTTGGCAACTTCTTTGTGTTTTTCTTTTGTGCCCTTGAACACCATGTGTTCCAATAAGTGGGACATTCCTGTTTCACCATATCCTTCGTGGCGAGAACCCACTAAGTAGGTGATGTTAACCGTAATGGTTTGCTTGGAAGGGTCTGGAAATAATAAAACTTTGAGGCCATTGGCCAATTTGTATTCTGTGATTCCTTCAGCAGAAGTCACTTTTTCAGGGATAGGTAGCGATTTCGCTTTTTGTTGCGCAAATGCAGCACCTTGAAGTAGGAGGATCGCAAGACCCGTGTAAAACAATTTTTTCATTTTGTTAAATTTGAATAAGAAGCGAATTTACCAAAGCATTTCGTATCTCGAAAGTGATTTGGATGAGTGGTTAATTTCCTGTTCGGAAGGGTTTTATTTTTTGTACTGTTGGATTAACTTAAAAATAGCTTTTTGTGTTTCCAGATTAGGGAAATAATCAAAAATAAGCACGTGCTTATCATAATCTAAGACTAAACCTGTTTCTAAAAAATGGAAAGCTTCCTTGAATTGACCGGCTTTAATTAGAAAAATGGCCGATCGGTAGTATAATTCAGCCTCTTCCGGTAGTTCATCGATGGCCGACAACATGATATCGGCAGATTTCTCAAAATCCTCCAAATCATAATGCAACTGCGCCCATTTTACCCACGTGGGTGCAAAAAAGGAATCTAATTCAAGTGATTTTTGGTAGGCTTCATCTGCGGAGATTGTGTTGCCAAGGTAGGCTTCTACATCCGCTAAACCTGTCCAATAAAGTGGATTTACCTCATTGAGCTTAATTGCTTTCTTCAAGAAATGTAGCGACTCAAACCACTTATCTAATTCCGTCAAGCATACAGCTAATCCATAATATCCTTCATCCCAAAGTGGGTCAATTTTGACAGATTCTTTGTAAAAGGTTAGTGCTTCATCAAATTGACGCTGACGTTCTAAACTGGCCCCAAGGCAGCAATATAACTCTGGATTTGGGTCATCGTGTTGTAAGCATAGGCGGTAGGCCTCTTCGGCTTTGGCATATTCTTGCAGATTCATGAAGGTATTACCCAAGTTGAAGAGCGAAGACCCGAAGGTAGGTTCGATGGCCAATGAATATTCATAGGCATCAATGGCTTTTTCGTATTGTTTAAGCTTGGAATAGGCAATTCCTAAATTGTACCAAGCCGTAAATGAGAATGGATCAATGTCGATGAATTGCTTATAAAAGGGGATACTTTCTTCGATTTTGCCAATTTCATCTAGTGCGTTAGCAAGCTCCACCAGTGCACTTTCGTTCTCTGGGTTGAATTCCAATGCCTTTTTAAACATGTCTACCGCTTCACGCGGTTTAGGCCAATTCAGGTAACATAAGCCAATGCGAAAATACACTTCGTCTTTTTCCTCTGTCGCTTCAATGACGTTTAGAAATTGTTCAATCGCTGCTTCATGTTGTTTCAGTTGGCTTAGTAAGGAACCTTTAACCAATTTAAGATCGGTGTCATTCGGGAATAATAGAATGGAATTTTCGATTAATTCCATGGCTTCCTCCGTGCGTTCGAGTTCCCCTAAGATTTGAGCTTTGAGGACTATGAGTTCTAAAGTATACGGGAAATGCAAAAGTCCAAGATCACATGCCTTGAGTCCTTCTTCGAAACGCGATTGTATGAAATAATGGTCCGCAATTTGCTCTAAAGTGTCCAGATCAAAGAATGAATTCTCTTCTTGCGCGAGCATTTTTTCAAACCTTTTTAGCGAAGATTGAATGTCTTCTCTGTTATCGTCGTATTCTGGATCAAGCATAAAGGACTGGCAAGTGGTTTGAAGCGAAATTACTTCCAATTTATTATTTATTTCTCAAGAATAAACGCGCAATAGGCCTAAATTTGTTCAAAAAAATAAATAGATGGCCTACACGCGTGCAGGGATTGATTTAGGAACAAACACCTTTCAGTTGTTGGTGGCTTCTTGTACGCAAGCCGATGCGCCCATGCAGATACTAACTAACCTGCAGCGCCCCGTTCAATTGGGTAAAGGGGCCATGGAAGCTGGAGTCATTCAGTCGGAAGCGGTGGATCGAGCCCAAATTGTTTTAACGGAATTTATCGAGATAGCGGCAACGCACGGTTGTGCAGCTCATGAAATAACGGCTTTGGCAACGAGTATTTTACGCAATGCTACGAATGGGGCGGAAATAATGTCAGCATGGCAGCGCTCTTTTGGAATTCAGGTTGAACTAATTTCCGGATTACGTGAGGCGGATTTGATTTTTGAAGGGGTATTTCAATCATTGCCACAACCTTGGGAGCGTCCCACTTTATTGATGGATATTGGAGGTGGAAGTGTCGAGTTTATTTTATTTCAAGGAGCTGAGGTTCATTTCAAAACGAGTTTAGAGTTGGGTGGATTAAAATTAAGGTCCTTGTTTAATAAGGAGGATTATTTTGACTTATCTATTAGAGAGGCTTGCATAGCTTATATAGATGAACATTTGCAGCCTTTATTTGCTGCATGTGCGGTGCAGGTACCTCAGGTACTTGTGGGTGCTGCAGGGGCATTCGAAACGATGTGGGATATTGAATATGCATTAAAAGGTGGAGTTGCTCATAAACAAGCCCGCGCCTTAGATATACCGTGTTTTTATGAGGTTAAGCAAGAAATAGAATGTCTGGTTCCAGATGAGCGGGTACTTTATCCAGGTATGCGCGAGTTCCGTGCAGGAATTTTTCCGTATGCTAATTTGTTGGTAGACCGGGTGTTGACTCATTTTGGGATGGAAGAAATGTGGATGTCAACAAACAGCCTGAAGGAGGGTTTTTGGTTTAGCCAACGGGATGAGGCGATAAAAAAGGGGAATATTTTTTGAAAAGTACAATAATATTGACCATCTTTAAGTTAATTATTTAACATTAAAAATTTCAACAAAGCTATATGTCTTCTCCATTGAATTTAATTTTGCAAGTCGAAGAATTTACAGTGCTAAGTTTATTAGAAAAAGGGGGATACGTGATGTATCCTATTTTGTTCTTGTTCACTGCAGCGCTGTTTTTGTTTATTGAGCGTTATTTGTATATCCGCAAGACCTCTCGAATCGACGAGAATTTCCTTCACAACATCAACGAATTATTGTTGGCCGGTAACATTCAAGGAGCCATTACTTATTGTAAAAATTCCAAATTCCCGATTGCTAATTTATTAGAGCGTGGTTTAGGTCGTTTAGGATCTCCGATTCGTGAGATTGAAGGGGCGATTGAGAATAAAGCGAAGCTTGAGATTTACAATATGGAAAAGAACTTAGGTATCTTGAGTTCGATTGCACGTATTGCTCCGATGTTTGGATTTTTGGGTACGGTAACGGGTATGATTCGCACATTCCATAATATTTCAACGTCAAATAAAATCGAAATTTCAACGATTGCTTCTGGTATCTACGAGAAGATGGTGACGTCAGCATCAGGTTTAATTGTGGGTATCATTGCTTATGTGATGTATACGCTTTTGACGACGATGATCGATCGTTCGATTAACAAGATGGAGATTGTGGCGATGGACTTTATTGACTTGTTGCACAAGCCAGCGAATAAAAAATAATTGACTTATGAATTTTAGAAAGCGCGAAAGAGAAGCATCGGAGGTTGAAACAGGCGCATTAGCTGATATTTTGTTTTTCCTCTTAATGTTTTTCCTGATGATATCGACGTTGGCTTCACCAGATGCTATTCGTCTGTTATTGCCAAAGGCTGACTCAACGAAAGTGACTCCTCCGGTGGTGGAATCTATTCGAGTTTCGGTAGATGCCAATAATAACTTTTTTATTGATGGAAGTGATCAGCCATATGTGTTAGACCAAGTGGATGCACAATTGAAAGAAATTTTGAAGACGAAGAAAGCGAACTCATTGATTATTTCAATCGACAAATCGCGTTCCGTGCAAGATTTAACTGATGTATATGATTTAGCAGCTAAAAATAACTTGTCTATGGTTATGGCTGCAGAAAAGAAAAAATAGAAACTATGGGTGGCTTTGGAATCATTGCCCTCAAATCAATAGCCGTCTACGTGTTCATCGTGGCGGCTATTCGACTTTTTGGGAAAAAGGAATTTGCGCAATTGTCTGTCGTGGACTTGGTATTTATTCTACTGATTTCTAATTCAGTTCAAAATGCGATGGTGGGAGATGATACCACGCTAGTAGGTGGCTTGATTGCTGCATTAGCTTTGTTTGCGGTTAATTTTACCTTTAAAAAGATTGAACACCGATTTCCCAGTGTGGGTCGAGTAATAGAAGGTGAACCCATTTTGTTGGTGTATCAAGGAAAAATTCAGGCCGCAGGAATGAAAAAGGCCGACTTAACAGCGGATCAACTAAATGCTTCTATCCGGGAGCATGGGATAGAGGACTTGAATTTGGTGGATTTAGCTATGTTTGAGATTGATGGAAATATTTCTGTGATATCGGGAAATTATCAGAAAGTTTCGAAAAGATTACGGAAAGGACATCGCGTACTTAGGGGAAATACCGTCTAAACTAGTATATTTGTAGACTTTACTTAGCTGTTTGTAGAGCTAAGGATCAAATATTTTTCTTTTCTAATGGAAAAAATCTTAAAATTCGGTGGGACCAGTTGTGGGAGCGTTGAAAGTATCGAATCTGTTTTGGCGATTATCGAGGCCAATCATCAGTTAAAATCCAAATTTGCCGTTGTTTTTTCAGCCATGAGTGGCGTAACCAATGCCTTACTTGAGGCTGGTGCAGCTGCGGCTGGCAAGCAAAAAACCAACAATACCTTAATTGAACAACTGGAGGAGCGGCATTTTGAAATCATAAAGCATTTTATTCCAGTTACCGGACAGTCACAAGTTATTGCCCAGATTCGCACCTTAGTGAATGAATTACGTGATGTATTGAAGGGTATTGGTTTGATCAAAGAGATTTCGCCCAAGACCTCTGATTTATTAGTAAGTTTTGGCGAGCGACTCTCTACCGCCTTAATTGCAGCAATCTTGACGCAACGCGGACTTCCGGTCGTTTACGTGGATGCGCGATCGTTGATTAAAACCAATGCGCAATTTGGAAAGGCCGAAGTAAATTTCGAAAAGACTCGTGGCTTGATTCAGGAGTTCTTTAAGGGGTATGACACGGAAATAGCACTAATTACTGGTTTTATTGCTTCAGATGAGCAAGGAGAAACTACGACTTTAGGCAGGGGAGGTTCAGATTATACCGCATCTATTTTAGGTGCTTCGTTGGGTGTGCAAGAGATTGAAATTTGGACTGATGTGGATGGGATGATGACGGCGGATCCACGCAAGGTGGGCGCGGCGTTTACTATTCCATCTATTTCGTATGCGGAAGCCATGGAGCTTACGCATTTCGGTGCGAAGGTTATTTATCCGCCATCGTTACAGCCTGCTTTTGCGAAAAACATTCCAATTCGTGTACTAAATACGTTTAATCGCCAATTTTCTGGTACGGTTGTTTCGAAAGAGACTTCAACGAGTCCGTACATCATTACAGGTATCAGTTCCATTGATGAATTGGCTTTAGTGAATGTGCAAGGATCGGGGATGATTGGTGTGGCGGGTGTTTCGGCTAAGCTATTTACGGTTTTAGCGAAGGAGAAGATATCTGTTGTGTTAATTTCGCAAGCGTCTTCTGAGCATTCTATTTGTTTCGCGATCGATCCCAAAGTTGCTGCTAAAGTGGATAAGATTCTTGCGAAAGAATTTGCCCAAGAGATTGAGTCAGGTGATATCGAAGGGATTGATATTCAAAAAGATTTATCCGTTATCGCTGTGGTGGGTGAGGGCATGCGCAAGCATACCGGTGTGAGTGGGCGATTATTCTCTGTTTTGGGAAAAAATGGTATCAATATTGTCGCTACAGCCCAAGGCTCTTCGGAGTTGAATATATCCGTAGTTATTGAGAAAAAGGACTTATCCAAGGCATTGAATGTCATTCATGAAACTTTTTTCTTCTCTCAAATCAAAACCCTGAATTTGTTCTTAGTAGGTACTGGTTTAATTGGTAAGACATTGTTAAACCAATTAGTAGGTCAGGAACGCTATTTGGAGAAATTCAAAGGCTTGCGCATTAAGCTAGTTGGCATCGCAAATTCCCGCAAACAATACCTAGATAAAGCAGGCATTTCCATGACGGATGCGTTGGCGATATTAGATGCATCAGGTGAATCAAGTTCATTATCGAACTTTGTGGAAGAGATTAAGTCCATGAATTTACCTAATTCTATTTTTGCGGATTGCACCGCTAGCAAGGAAATTCATCCCTTTTTCCTCGGGTTATTTGAGGCAAATGTGTCGGTGGTGACGCCTAATAAAGTGGCGAATTCTGGCCCATACGACCAGTATGCGGCTTTACATCAAACGGCCTTGAAAAAAGGAGTGAAGTTTATGTATGAAACGAATGTAGGAGCTGGCTTGCCGGTAATCAATACTTTACAAGGTTTGATCGCTTCTGGAGATCGTTTCGAAAAAATTGAAGGAATTCTATCGGGTACACTATCCTTTTTGTTTAATCAATTTGTCCCAGGAAAGTCTTTTGCTGCCGTGTTGCATGAGGCGAAAGCCAAAGGGTATACGGAACCAGATCCACGGGAAGATTTGAGTGGAATGGATGTAGCGCGTAAAATCTTGATTTTGAGTCGGGAAATCGGGATGAAACTTGAGTTTTCTGATATTACCATTGAAAAAATCATACCTGAAGCTTGCGAGCAAGCACCTACGGTAGATGCGTTTTTTGATGAGTTAGAAAAGGCCAATGCCTATTTTGAGAACTTAGTTAATTCGGCACATGCTGAAAACAAAGTTTTGCGTTATATCGCCAAATTAGAAAATCAGAAAATCACCATCGGCTTACGTGCGGTAGGTTCGGATCATCCTTTCTATCAAATGGATGGGGCTGATAATGTCATTGCATTTACGACAAAGCGTTATTATGACCGACCATTAGTTATTAAAGGTCCGGGTGCTGGTGCTGAAGTAACGGCATCAGGGGTTTTTGCAGATATTGTGTCCATTGGTAGCTATTTATCCTAATATGGAAAGTATACGCGTATATGCCCCGGCAACGGTAGCCAATGTAGCTTGTGGATTTGATATCTTCGGCTTCGCCGTTAATCATCCAGGAGATGAGGTGGTTTTGACCAAGTCATCTACACCTGGGATTCGAATCAATGAAATCACCGGAGATGACGGTCGGCTTCCGAAAGACGTATTAAAAAATACGGCTGGAATCGCCATCATGAAGTATTTGGAGCACATAGGTCAGCCTGATCAGGGTTTTGAATTGTCGCTTCATAAAGATATGCCTTTAGGTTCTGGTTTGGGTTCTTCGGCGGCATCTGCTGTAGCGGGTGTTTTTGCAGCCAATGAATTAATGGGAAAGCCATTAAGCCAAAAAGAATTACTTCCATTCGCTATGGAAGGAGAACGCGTGGCTTGCGGTTCTGCGCATGCAGATAATGTAGGTCCAAGTTTATTAGGTGGATTTGTGATTATTCGGAGCTATGATCCGCTTGACATTATTCAAATCCCTACGCCCTCCGATTTATATGCAAGTATTGTGCATCCCCAAATAGAGGTAAATACGAAAGATGCCCGCCGTATTTTGGAGCGAGAAATTACACTACATAAGACCATTACACAGATGGGGAATGTGGCCGGCTTAGTGGCTGGCTTGTTATTGCCTGATTATCAGCTGATTGGGCGTTCATTAGTTGATGTAATCATCGAGCCCGCTCGTGCCATACTCATTCCTCAGTTCGATGTGGTGAAGGCCGCTGCGCTAGAAGCTGGTGCATTGGGTTGTTCTATTTCAGGTTCTGGCCCTTCTTTGTTTGCTTTGTCCAAAGGGAAGGAGACCGCGACGCGGGTAGCTGCAGCGATGGCAGCAGGTTTTCATCAGGTTGGAATTGGTACAGAGGAGTATGTGTCAGAAATAAACCAACAGGGCCCTATGATTCGTTAGGCTTTTGGGTGGGCTTGCTTGTAGATCTCTTTTAGTTTTTCCATTGAATTATGTGTGTAAACCTGCGTGGCAGCAAGATTCGCGTGTCCTAATAATTCTTTGATGGCATTCAAATCAGCACCTCGATTTAGCAAATGGGTCGCATAGCTATGGCGTAAAATGTGCGGCGATAGCTTTTCAGAGGTACTTATTTCTCCCAATTGCTTTTTGATCAAGCGCTGTATGAACATCGGATAAGCTTGTTCACCTTTATCTGTTAAAATCAAATAGTCACTCGAAAAGGTATTCAGTTCATTGTATTGGCGGATGAATTGGACCAATAAATCTGGGATCGGTATCATGCGTTCCTTATTCCGTTTTCCAATAACACGAAGCGTTTTGGCGGCGAGGTTAATTTGATTTATGCGTAGTTCAATCAATTCAGCCAAGCGCATGCCTGTCCCATATAAAAGAAATAGTACGAGCTGGTCACGGGCTTCAGAAAAGGTTGACGCTGGTTCTTGATTTAGGTCCAATAAGGGGGCCATTTCCGATTCTCGGACGAAATGGGGGAGGCTTTTACGGGTTTTGACCATGCGTACGGCCGACATAGGATTTTCTCGGATGTCGCCTCTGCGCAGCATGAATTTGAATAACGTACGTAAGGAAGCTAATTTTCGATTGATAGATCGATTTTGAATGTCGTCATGTGCAAGCGAAGCAAGCCAGGCGCGAACTATCGGGGCACGTACTTCGGCCAACGAGAGTTCAGGGTACTCGGACGCCAAAAAGGCACAAAATTGAAGTAAATCAGTGGAATAAGCGCTGGTGGTATGTTTACTTAGTCGGCGCTCAACGGTCAAGTGGACCAAAAAAAAATTGACTACTTCCAGATTCATATCTCGAAAGTAGTCAATTTCTCGGAGTTTGGTAAACTAGTTGTTTACGTTACCGTATGTGATCTGCTTGTAAGCAGCGCGAATCATTTCCTTACGACGAGCAATCGAAGGTTTTTCAAAAGCGGATCTTCTACGTAATTCTTTAACTACACCCGTTTTTTCAAACTTTTTCTTAAAGCGCTTAAGTGCTTTATCAATTGACTCGTTCTCTTTGATTGAAATAATTAACATGTATTTTTCTCTTTTGAATTAAATTGTGTGCAAATGTACACTTATAATTTTGAAGATGCAAGTGGTCTTTCTAAATTTTCGTTAGGTATTTTTACTTATTTTTGTAATTCATTTTACTCTAGCTTATGTCGGATTTTGCGCGGACTACGGTCACTGCGGCCTTGATTTATGCCAATGGCCCCATTCATATTGGTCATTTGGCAGGTTGTTATTTGCCTGCAGATATCTATGTTCGGTACTTGCGGTTGAAGAAACAGGACGTCATTTTTGTCTCCGGGACGGATGAGCATGGGGTGCCGATTACGATTAAAGCGCAAAAGGAGGGTAAAACGCCCCAGCAAGTCGTTGATTATTACTATCAAGAAATCAAGGCTTCGTTTGAGGAATTTGGTATTTCATTTGATATCTATGGTCGGACTTCTGACCCGGCACACCACAAAATGTCTCAGGATTTTTTCTTGAAGCTTTACCAAGATGGAAAGTTCATTGAGGAAGTGACCGAGCAGTATTATGATGAGGCGGCGGATCAGTTTCTGGCTGATCGATATATTACGGGAGATTGTCCAAAATGTCACCAACCGGGTGCTTATGGAGATCAATGTGAAAAATGTGGTTCAGCATTATCGCCCACGGAATTGATTCATCCCAAATCTACCTTGAGTGGCGCTTCTCCGATTTTAAAAGAGACAAAAAACTGGTTTTTGCCCTTGGATCAATGGCAAGGCGAGTTAGAAAAATATGTGAATTCCCACCCTGAATGGAAATCAAATGTAAGCGGACAGGTAAAATCTTGGTTGCAAGATGGCCTGCGTCCTCGAGCTATGACACGCGATTTGAGCTGGGGAGTTCCTATTCCATTACCTGATACGGAGGGAAAAGTGTTATATGTGTGGTTTGATGCGCCGATTGGCTATGTGTCGATGTCGAGCCAACTAACCCCTGATTGGGAGAAGTGGTGGAAGGCGGAGGATAGTCGGATTGTTCATTTCATTGGTAAGGATAATATCGTATTTCACTGTTTGATTTTCCCGGCGATGTGCATGGCGCATGGTGGGTATCAATTAGCGGATCAGGTTCCGGCGAACGAGTTTATGAACTTGGAAGGGGATAAGATTTCTACCTCGCGTAATTGGGCGGTGTGGTTGCATGAATATTTGAAAGAATTCCCAGGTAAACAAGATGTGTTACGTTATGCATTGACGGCTTCTAGTCCAGAAACGAAAGATGCCGACTTTACTTGGGCGGATTTTCAGACGAAAAACAATTCTGAGTTGGTGGCTATTTTGGGCAATTTTGTAAATCGTGCCTTTGTGTTAATCGATAAGAATTTTGAGGGTATTGTACCTGAAAAAGCGGCTGGAACAGGTTTGGAGGCGGATGTTATCGCTGCTTTGGCAGAGATACCTGCTAAATTAGATCAGGCCTTAGCTACCTATAAATTCCGCGATGCCTTGGTGTATGCGATGGAGATTGCACGTATTGGAAATAAGTATTTGGCAGATGCGGAACCTTGGAAAATTATTAAGGAAGATCGCGCCAAAGCAGGTACGGTATTGAATTATGCGGTACAATTAGTGGCACATGCGTCCTTAGCGCTTGAACCGTTTATTCCATTTACAGCTGCTCGTCTGCGTACAGCTCTTGGGTTAGCGGATGCCGACTGGTCAGCGATCGGAAATTTTGAATTGATTCCCGCGGGTCAAAAACTAGCCAATCCAGGTTTGTTGTTCGAGAAGCTGGAGGATGATGTCATTCAGGCACAAGTAGACAAATTAAAAGCGACAAAAGCACAGATGGAACTAGCAAGTAAGCAGGTTGCTCCAATCAAGGAAACGATTGATTTTGACTCATTTGCGAAGATGGATATGCGTATCGGTCAAATCACGGCAGCTGAGAAAGTGGAGAAAAGTAAAAAATTATTGAAGTTGACCGTCAACGATGGCCTCAAAGACCGCACGATTTTAAGTGGAATTGCGGAGCATTTTGAGCCGGATGCGATTATTGGTAAGCAGGTGACTTTCTTAGCGAATTTAGCTCCTCGCAAGATTATGGGTCAAGAAAGTGAAGGGATGATTTTGATGGCAGAAGATGCAGATGGCAGTTTAGCTTTTGTTCAGCCGAGTAAATCAATTTGGAATGGGGCGAATATCAGTTAAAAATTGATACTTCGTGTAAATAAAAATAAGGCCAGAAGAAACTTCTGGCCTTATTTATTTAACCTCTAAACCTATTTAACTATGAAAATTTATACAAATATAGGCGTTTTCTTTAAATAATATGAGTTTAGTGCAAAAAAATAAAAAAGGTGCCGTTAAAAACAGCACCTTTTTTGATTACCTCTAAACCTATTTAACTATGAAAACTACTTACAATCTAATTTTGAAACACAACAACTAAATCTTCATTTTGTTCAGAAATAGTGTTTAAATCTGCTTCAATTTTTGGTTCTGTACCTAAAACAGCCCAAATCGTATTAATTGCTTTGGCTGATTTATTGATTTCTTTGATCCAATTTGACGTTTTTTCGCTTGTGGATGCTTGATTTACAATAGACTTAACTGTTTCGTTAAACAAAGCTTGCTCAGCTTTGGTTGCCTTTAGGTAAGCCGACTGGTTATTTTGATAATTCTCTAAAATTGAAATGGTCAAACTAGCTGTCGATGATGCACTTGCACCTGCGTAATCTTTCTTTATCAAATTCTGAATTACTTCAGATAATGTTTCTTTTTTGATAGACAACCCTGTTGTCGATACATCTACTGTAGATGTTGTTCCGTTTGCTTTTGCCGCTGTTGCGATTAGGTTTAGTCCCACTAAAACACCAATCATTAAAATTTGCTTCTTCATAAGAATGTTATATTTATTGATTAAATCAACGATACAAAATTATTGCATTTTTTTAATATAACAAAACTTGCTTTTGCACAATTTTTTTGATAAAAATAGATATTGATTCTATTTTTTAACTTAATTCAGAATATAATTAAAGTTTTATTTACTATTTCCAAATTAAATTTGGATAACAATTGTAAATCGTTTTAAAAATTCTAAATCAACAATTACGGAAAAATTAAAAGATTCTTTAAATAGTACAATTATTGGTTGTATTTGTTCATTGTTTGTTGGATACCTTCCAAGCAAAAACAATCAATGATGTCATTTGAGCGGTTTAGAATGAATGGGATAAGTCCAATTTCATCTTCGTTAAAGTTACTTAATACGAAATCTGCTTGTCGGCCTTTCGCAAAATCAGACCCAACACCCATCCTCAAACGGCCATATTCTTGGGTTTGTAAAACGCCCTCGATACTTTTGAGTCCATTATGTCCACCACTTGACCCTTTTGGTTTTAAACGTAGTGTCTCAAATGGTAACGCAATGTCATCGGTAAGGATGAGTAAACGCTCTTTTTCTATTTTGAGTTGTTGGCACCAATAATTCACCGCCTTTCCGCTCAAGTTCATAAACGTACTTGGTTTCAGTAAGTAAATGGTATGTCCTTTAAGTTTGTAGGAGGAAATAGCTCCTAGTCGATCTTGTTTGAAACTTACTTCCTTGGTTTTAGCTAAATAATCGACCGCCATAAAACCAATATTGTGCCGAGTAAATAAATATTCAGGTCCGATGTTCCCGAGGCCAACGATCAAAAAGTTCATGTGATAGATTAATTTTGCTACAAATTACGCCCAAATTTTTTAGATCACCTCGAAGCATGTACCTTCGGGATGAAAAATTATTGCTATGAATAAGATTGCATGTATAACAGGAGCTAGCTCGGGTATCGGTTTAGCTACCGCGCAGGTATTGGCCAACGAAGGTTTTAAATTAATTCTTTGTGGCAGACGAAAAGAGGCTTTGCTTCAGTTGCAAGCAGATTTGTCAGTTGAATCCCATGTGCTGACATTTGATGTTAGTGTCTTAACTGAAGTTGAAACAGCCTTTTCATCATTGCCAGAAGCCTGGAAGTCGATCGATGTGCTAGTTAATAATGCAGGTAATGCGCATGGTTTGGGTCCCATTCAGTCAGGAGATGTCGCAGATTGGGATGCCATGATGCACATGAATGTAGATGGATTATTATATGTATCGCGCGCTGTGATTCCGCAGATGATTGAACGGAAAACGGGTCACATCATTAACCTTTCCTCCATCGCAGGAAAACAGGTTTATCCAAACGGGAATGTTTATTGTGCTTCGAAAGCAGCGGTAGAAGCTCTTTCTCAAGGCATGCGCCAAGACTTAAATGTGCATGGAATAAAAGTCTCCAATATTGCTCCAGGTGCAGTTAATACAGGATTTTCTCAAGTACGATTTAAAGGTGATCAAGCCAAAGCGGATGCTGTGTATGCAGGATTTGAGCCTTTAGTGGCCAAAGATGTGGCTGATTTGATTCGATATATGGTCATGGCACCCGCACATGTGAACATTGCGGATGTAACTATTTTGCCAACAGCCCAAGCGTCTGCAACACAAATTAATCGAATTTAAAGATTTCTCTGACGAACGGTTTCGTAAATGATTACACCGGCGGCAACGGATACGTTCAGTGATCCGACTTGTCCACTTTGTGGAATAACGGCCAAATCATCTGATTTACGGATGATTTCATCTGAAATTCCATCCTCCTCAGAACCCATGACAATGGCAGTCGGCCCTGTATAATCTACGCTATACATGGAATTTTTTCCTTTTTCGGTACAAGCCACGACGCGCAATCCTGAGTTTTGTAAGAAATCAACAGTTTGTAATAAGCTGTCTTCCCGACAAACTGGAATGAAGTTTAATGCGCCCGATGAGGTTTTCATCGCATCTGCATTGATTTGAGCAGCACCTTTAGAAGGTATCACAATCGCATGCACACCTGCACATTCAGCGGTACGCGCAATCGCGCCAAAATTTCGAACATCCGTAATGCGATCTAGGATCAAAACCAAAGGGATTTGACCTTTCTCGAAGGTATCTGCAATCACATTTTCCAATTTGGCATAATGAATTGCAGAAACGAATGCTATGGCTCCCTGGTGATTTTTACGCGTGATGCGATTTAATTTTTCCAAAGGAACCTTCTGAACTTGGATGCCTTTTTCGTGCGCTAAATCAAGAATTTCCGTGTGTCCTAATTCGCGCTGAACTAATAAACGATCGATCTCCTTACCAGAACGCAAGGTTTCTAGTACGGATTGAATACCAAAGACAATCTCTTTATTCTCCGTTTTTGGAGTTGTAAAATGTCTAAATGGTTTTCGGAATGGGGGTCTTGATTCGTTTTCTTCTGACACGGTATTGGCTGAAATGTGGGGCAAAGGTCGGCATTTTTTTTCAAACCATTTGTCTGAAGGTCAAATTTACCCTAGGGACTTGTACTTTCAAGGACTTAGGTAGTGCATGAAGCCAATGCTGTTGGGTTTCTCCTTGCATCACTAATAAACTGCCATGAAGTAATGGAATGCGTACTTTTTGACCGGTTTGGCGATGTTTGAAATCAAAATTTCGGCTCGCTCCTAAGCTGATTGAGGCGATGCAACTATTCGGTTGGATACTTTTTTCATCGTCGGCATGCCAGCCCATTCCATCCGCTCCATCGTGGTAGTAATTCAGCAAACAACCATTAAATGTAAGGTTTAGGTGCTTTTCTAATCGGTTTTTGAGTTCGAGTAGTTCATCTGTCCATGGATTGACAAATTTGGCAGAGCCGGAATACGTATAGCGCCGTTGGCCATCCGCAAACCAAGCCATTTTTCTGCGCATCGGAATCGTTTTGCCAAATAAATGCACGACGTCAGATTCCCAAGGAATGGATTCTTCGAATATGCGTTGAAAATGATTGGCTTCCGAAATGCTTAAAAATGTCGGATAATAATGAACCGTTCCATCCAATGGGAGGTAATTCTGGGATTCCGGTGTGGAGAAAAGCGAAAGCATGTTCCAAATTACCTAATCTTAGGTAAAAACTTTACCTTTGTGCTCAAATTTAGCATACAATGTATAAAACGACTGAAATTGCCTCTTCTGATATTCCTTCAGACAACCCTGTTCACCAGCGCTTATTGTTTCCCTATATGCATGTAAGCCACTTGGTTTCAGGAAATGTATTGGAAATTGGTTGTGGTACAGGTCGGGGCGTAGGCGTTTTAGCGGATAAAGTTTCTGATTATACGGGTGTCGACAAGAATACCGAATTAATGAATTCGCTTTCGGCACAATATCCGAATTTCACGTTCATTGATATGTTCTTGCCACCCTTGCAAGATTTGCCATCTAATCACTTTGATTACGTCATTACTTTTCAGGTGATTGAGCATATTGAAAATGACGATTTCTTTTTGGCAGAGGCGGCACGCGTATTGAAACCGGGTGGTAAATTATATTTGACAACGGTCAATCGGTTGTTTTCATTGACACGTAATCCATGGCATGTTCGCGAATATGTTTCTGCTGAATTGAGTGGTTTAATGTCCAAGCATTTCAGTCAAGTAATTACTGAGGGGGTACACGGTAACGGAAAAGTGATGGATTACTATGAAGAGAACAAGAAATCGGTGGCTAAAATTACGCGCTTTGATCTATTCAATTTGCAATATAAACTACCACGTACGTGGCTTCAAGTTCCGTATGATATTGCGAATCGCTTGAGCCGTTTGGCAATTTCAAAATCAAGTAATCAACTCGTGAATTCCATTCAAGTGGATGATTATTACTTGAGTGACCAACCTGCTGCGTCGCTAGATTTCTTTTTCACAGGTATCAAATAATGGAATTCATCGATTCTGCCATTGAGGAATATTCACGCATTTTTTCAGGTGAACCGTCTACTTTATTGCAGGAATTAGACCGAGAAACCCATGCGATGATTTTGCAACCTCGGATGCTTTCTGGGCATTTACAAGGCAGATTTTTATCGTTTTTCGCGAAGGTTTGTCGGCCTACTACCATCCTCGAAATAGGTACCTTTACCGGTTATTCCGCCTTATGTTTAGCGGAGGGTCTTGCTATAGATGGGCGATTGATTACGATAGACATTAATGAAGAGTTGGAAACCTTTACACGTTCATTCTTTGATCGTTCGGAGTATAAACATCAAATCGATTACCGCATTGCGGATGCCAAAGACGAGTTGACGAAGATTGAGGGGCCGTTTGATTTGGTTTTTATCGATGCCGACAAGCGTAATTATGCGCTGTATTATGATTTGATTATAGACAAAATGAGTCCTGGAGGGGTTATTTTGGTCGATAATGTGTTGTGGAGTGGTAAGATTGTAGATGAACAAGCGCGCGATAAATCGACGCAAGCCTTGCGTGATTTTAATCAAAAGTGTTTGGATGATCCGCGCGTCGACAAAATGTTATTGCCGCTTCGTGATGGTTTGTATATGTTACGCGTCCGTTAAGGTTTTACCTTGATTTTTTGTCCTACTTGAATCGTAGGTACTTTTCCTAGTCCATTCCAAAGAATCAAATCATCTACACTAACTTGGTAGATTTTCGAAATACGAAATAGTGTTTCACCTGCTTTCACCTCGTGATATGCAGCTTGAGTATTCGTTTTTTCTACTTCTACTACGGGTGCTTTCTCAACAACCTGTGTTTGCTCGATGATTTTTTCAGCTTCTTTTTTATCTGATTTGATAACGATTTCTCGTGAGTCCGCTGGATCGATGTAAAATGATTTTTTAGGCTCGATGGTTTCGATTTTACGCATTTCTTCCACGACAACAACGGGAGCAGTAGCCACCGTTTTTTCGATAACCGGTGCATTTTTACTCTTCTCGTCCAATTTTTGAGCGATGATCTCGAGCATCGGAATGCGGCGATTTACTTTGATTTTTTGGCCAATCTGAATAACGGCATTTTGATCAATTCCATTCAACTTAAGCAATTCACCCAATTTCATCTCATACTTGGTCGCGATTGAACTTAGGTTATCTCCTTCGGTAACCACGTGATTACGAATTTCAAATTGGTCACTTAAGATTTGCTGATTCTTTGCACGTTTACTTTTTGACGGACTCGGTGCATATAGTTTCGTGGAATCGACTGAGGCGGTCAGCACCAAATCTTGAGTAGGAGTCTCTGAAAGGTATGTTTTTACATTGGATGGATGATACAGCGTATATGCCTTATCGTCCGGAACAAAATCCTTTAAAATCCAGGCATTATAACGTTTTAAATCATCGTAACTCACCTTAAGTTCATCCGATAAATCATACAGATTTTTACCACGTGTATTTGTATAAGTTACCAAACTAGTGGAATCGGTCTTAGCTAACGTGCTTAATTGTCCTGCCCAGAAGTGTTTATATGCCAGGAATCGAATGACATACCAGTCAGTGGATGAGTCAACTTCTATTTCTGTTTTATTGGCCCAATTTGCCGTATAGGGCAATTTTTTAATGGTTCCGAGACCAACGCGGTAGGATAGAAGTGTACTCATCCAATTGTGGAGCACGCCATTATTTCGGTTGAAATAATTAACTGCACCGCGGGTAGCTTCTAGAATATGGCGGCGTTCATCGATTTCATTGTCAACTTTTAGTCCCACATCTTTAGCGGTTTCCAATTTAAACTGCCAGTATCCCACGGCGGCTGAAGTTGAAACGGCATTGGGATTCAATGCACTTTCTTGAACGCACAAAAATTTGAAATCGTCCGGAACATTTCCTTGGGCTAAAATCGGTTCAATCACAGGAAAGTACAGGCGCATTTTGTTGACCAATGAGGCCACATATTTTTTATTTGCCCCGAGCATGGCAAATTCTTTATCAAAGATTGGTTTGGCAGATGCATGAATGGCTACGCGAACATTTCCGATCGAAATGGTGTCAGGAACAAGGTTAGCAGCAAAAAGGGGAGTGCTGATGCTGCATGCAAGCCAACAGATGAAGTGCTTCAATTTCATATGTGCAAAAATACCAAATTAAAGTGATTTAACGGATGGTTTGGGTATTTATTGCTTTTTGTGGCATTCATGCGGATTATATTTACCTTTGTTTTTTAGCCCAAAGCATATGATTTTAATTGACGACACCGTAATTAGTGAAGATATTGCTGATGAGTATTTTGTGTGTGATTTGACAAAATGCAAAGGTGCGTGTTGCGTAGAGGGTGATTTGGGTGCTCCTTTGGAGGAAGCAGAATTAGCGATTATTGATCGCATTCAAGATGAAATCCGACCATTTTTGTCGGCAGACGGTATCGCCGAAATAGAAAAGCAAGGAACATACATTCGTGAAGAAGACGGTGATTTTTCCACTCCTATCATCAAAGGTCGCGAATGCGTTTATGCCATTTATGACGAAAAAGGTTATTTGAAATGTGGCATTGAGCAGGCCTATTTTGCGGGGAAAACTGATTTTCGCAAGCCAATTTCCTGTCATTTATATCCAATTCGAATTCAAAAACTAGCTGAATATCAAGCTATTAACTACGAGCGTTGGACAATTTGTTCGGATGCTTGTTCGCATGGGAAAGAGTTAGGGGTGCCGGTGTATAAATTCTTGAAAGATCCACTGATTCGGAAATTTGGAACTAAATGGTACGCAGAATTGGAGCGTGAAATTGACGAACGCAAATTAGATTAATGGATAAAATAAATGCCTTTGATGCGATTTATCAGGTGGTTCGAGAAATTCCATCGGGTCGCGTCACGACGTATGGTGCGATTGCTGCTTATTTAGGTATGAAAGGTGGTGCTCGCATGGTGGGCTGGGCCATGAATGCGTCGCATACGCTTGCTGATATTCCAGCGCATCGGGTGGTTAACCGAAATGGTGTGTTAACGGGTAAGAATTTCTTTGGAGGAAATCGAATGGAAATGCTGTTGGCCGAAGAGGGCATTCGCGTCCAAGACGATCAAATCATCCATTTTAAGCAACATTTTTGGGATCCTTCGGCTGAATTAGCTTAGTCGATGTTGCGTAGGAACTTCTTTCCACCTAAGGCTTTCATTTGTCTTTTGATTGCTTGCGTGCGTTTATTTACATAACCTGAAGGAGAGGCGACTGAAAACCGGATTGGGTTTGGTAGGCAAGCTGCAATGCGTGCCGCTTCAGTCGTACTTAATTCTTCGGCTGAATGGCCATAGTATTTCCGACTTGCTGCTTCAACGCCAAAAGTCATTTTCCCTGTTTCGGCAATATTTAAGTAAACTTCGATGATCCGTTTTTTACCCCAAATGAGTTCGATCATCAGGGTAAAATAGGCTTCTAGGCCTTTGCGAAGGTAACTTCTTCCTTGCCAAAGAAAAACATTTTTTGCGACTTGTTGGGATATCGTACTCGCCCCTTTAATTCTTTTCCCCTTTAAATTATTGTTGACCGCACCCCACATCGCATCAAAATCAAATCCATGGTGATCTGGAAATAATTGATCTTCAGAGGCGATTACTGCCAAAGCGGCATTGCGGTCCATTTGGCCATAAGGTGTCCACTGGCTTGAAATTTTCGAAGGTTCGCCGGCTTGAATCGCATCGATTTTGCGCGCTGCCATGGTAGGCGTGAAGTAGACAGGCACAAATTTGAAAAGGACAACTGCAACGATTGTTGAGATCCAAACATAAAGAAAATAACGTCCAATACGACCTAATACCCGATTAAATGTCCATCCAGCCTTGGGTGAATCAGTTGATTTGATGCGGCTAAATTTTGAACCACGCGTGCTGGTTCGGGGGGTATTTGATAAATCTACGCGTTTGGCCATGGACAAAGGATTGGGTTGGGTGCGAAATTACGAAAGAAATGTTTAAGTCCGAAGGGAAATAGTCCGGTGGGAGAGAGTCTGAAGTCCGATTGCCTATCGTCTAACGTCCAGCGTCCGACGTCTAATGAAGTCCAGCGTCTAGTGTCTAACGTCCAGCGTCTAATACAAATAAATCACTCGCTAATTTATCCGCGATTAATTTTCCATCACCAATCAATCGGATATGCCCATCAACCTGCTCCGCTAATCCTTCCTTAACCCAACGATCCAATTCTTTTTCTGGAAATGGACTGTTCGCCGCGGCAAATTTAGCCGCTAATCGATCGAGTGAAACACCCGCTTTGGTTCGGAATTTGGTCAACATCAACTCGTTTAATTGATCGGCGGGGCTAAGTATTTCGACTTCAGCCGGAATAATTCCTTGCGTTATTTGTTTCACATAGGTGGCGTTGTTGGCCACATTCCATTGCCGACTCACCTGATTGAAACTATGCGCTGCTGGACCGATTCCCAGATAGTTTTCTTGATTCCAGTATGAGGTATTGTGACGTGAAAAATGCCCATTTTTGGCAAAATTGGAGGTTTCATAGGCCTCAAACCCATGTTTTTCGAGTAAGACATGGGTATTTTCAAAGCACGTAGCCATGTGGGTTTCGGACACCTCACTGAAGGTGCCTTGCTTCTTTTGATGACCAAACACCGTTTTGGGTTCTACGGTTAAACTGTACGCAGATATGTGATTAACGCCTGTTTGAACAGCTTGAAGGATGTCATGTTCCAGATCTGCCAATGAATTATTTGGCAACCCATAAATCAAATCAATACTAATATTCGTTAGGCCTATTGCTTGCGCATCGCGAATTGCTTGCATGGCTTGTTGGGCACTATGATTGCGATTCAAAAATGCCAAATTATCATCCTGAAAGGATTGAATTCCGATACTCAATCGGTTTATTCCTAAGGACTGAATCGACGCTAAATAAGCCGGAGTAAGATCTTCTGGATTAGCCTCGAGGGTTATTTCAGCATTTGGTTCGACATTAAAATGACTGCGAATCGTCTGTAAGATTACAGCTAATTCAAGCGAACTAAGTACGGAAGGGGTTCCTCCGCCGAAATAGATTGTTTCAAGCGTTTGACCAGCCAAATAATTATTTTGTAACGCAATCTCCAGTTGAATGGCTTTCACCATGGCCTGTTTACCTGCGAGACGCGTAGAGAAATGGAAGTCACAATAATGACATGCTTGATGGCAAAAGGGAATATGGAGGTAAAGATGCACCTTGTTTATGGTTCAAAAATCAAGACACTTAGCTCATCAGGATTTAACATTTCCATGGCCAATTGCTGCATTTTTTCAGCAGAAACTAAATCGATTTGCTCGAATATTTCTTCCAATGTTTCGATTTTTTCGCGGTCTAGGAGGCTTTTGGCCATCATCAACATAAAATTGAGGTTGCTTTCCTCTGCCATGGCCATTTGCCCTTTGAGTTGGGATTTGATCTTGAGCAATTGCGCTGGACTTAAGGTGCGGTCTTGCAATTTTTCGAATTCTTTGTGAATCAATTTAATTGACCTAGCCACTTGATTCGATTCAGTGCCAAAATAAATCGCCCAAAAACCAGAATCTACATAGGACGTAAAATTGGCTTCAATGGAATAAACTAAGCCTCTTTTCTCCCGAATGGAAACGTTCAACAAGGAATTCATGGACGGCCCGCCCAATAAATTGATCAACATAAAAAACGCCAATCGATCCGGATGCTTAATCGCGTAGGACTGCTGACCCAGAGCCACATGCGATTGATTCAAACCGCGTTTAGTTATCCGTTCTACCGGAATCATCGCAGGCGGTTGCACGCGCTTTACTTGGTTACGCTGCGCCGGAATGTGTCCCAAATGTTTCTCCGCCCATTTGAATACTTTGTCGTGCGGATGCTTCCCGATGGACGAAATAACGATCCGACTGGTATCCATATTCCGGGCTATGAAGGCATTTAAATCCGATTGCTTGAAGGAATTGACTGTATCTTGCGTGCCTAAAATATTGATCCCTAGGGAATGATTGGGAAATAATAATTCATCGAAATCGTCCTGAATTGCATCTTCTGGTGCTTCGTAATACATCGACATCTCCTCCAAAATCACACTACGCTCCTTCTCTAATTCCTTCGCAGGAAAGGTCGAATGAAAGGTGATATCTGTGATTAGTTCGAGCGCCCGCTCAAAATAGGGGCTTAAAACGGAAGCGTGAAAACAGATTTTCTCTTTGGTGGTGTAGGCATTTAATTCTCCGCCGATGATCTCTAAGCGGTTGATAATCTGCATATTATTCTTCTTTTCGGTGCCCTTGAATGCCAAATGCTCCCAAAAATGCGCGAGTCCTTCCTCATTTTTCTCTTCATCTCGGCTGCCTATGTCGAGCATAATCCCAAGATGCGAGATCTCGGTATGCATAACTTGGCGATGTACCAACGTGATCCCGTTGGGCAATGTTTTGATTTGAATGGAATTCATAAAGTGCTTCTTAGCGCAAAAGATCTCAAAATTAATTAATTTTATGGCCAATCGCTCATTTTTCTTGCATGTTGCAAAATTCCAACGTACTCATTATCCAAACAGCTTTCTTAGGTGATGCGGTGTTAGTTACGTCTTTATTGGAAAAAATCCGGCATGAATCCCCACAAACTAAGGTTCAATTACTAGTTAGGGCAGGTTTAGAGCCTGTTTTTGAGGCATACCCCCATGATAATCTGACCAAGGTTTGGGGCTATGATAAGTCGAAAAAACTAAAATCTTGGTTTTCGCTACGGAAGCAATTAAGCAAAGAAAAATTTGATCAGGTGTTCGTGGTCCAACGATTCTTCGGGATGGGACTTTTGAGCGTTTCCATGGGTGCGAAAAAGGTAACTGGGTTTCAGGAGAATCCAGTCTCATTCCTATTTAATGAATCTGTTAAACATCGCTTTGGTCATGGGGTTCATGAAGTGGAGCGAAACATTGATTTAGTTGAAAAATGGCTCGGAAAGCAGTTTTATGCACCATTTTTGTCGTCCACCCCTTCGTTGCCAACACCCTTGAAAGCTAAACAATACCTATGTATTTCACCTGGTTCCGTGTGGGAAACAAAGCGTTTACCGCTTCAAACTTGGATTGACTTTATTTTACAATTACCTAAAGATCAAGCTATTGTCCTCATGGGTGCGCCGAATGAAATGGAATTATCGGCTACAATTGCACGTGCGTGTCCTCAGCATAATATTCATAATCTAACGGGGAAATTGGGATTGTTGGAGGCGATTGGGGTGTACCAACAAGCCGCTTTGGCATTCGTGAATGATTCAGGCCCATTGCATATTTGCTCTGCGGTGAACATGCCTACGGTGGCGGTATTTTGTTCGACGACACCTGAATTTGGATTTGGACCTTTGGCTACTTGGAATCGGGTCATTGAATCAAACGAAAGTTTAACTTGTAAACCTTGCGGGTCGCATGGGAAAAAGAAATGCCCTTTAGGCCATTACGCTTGTGGCCATGGCATTCAAGTAAATCAATTACAGGAAGCTTATACTGATTTTTTAAGCGCGCGAGGCGAGTAAGTAAAGCACCGCCATGCGCACGGCCACTCCATTTTCTACTTGATCGAGTATGATTGAATGTGGCGAATCTGCCGCATCGGAACTTAATTCCACCCCGCGATTAATTGGGCCTGGGTGCATTAAGACAATTTCTTTGGGTAATTCTTCCAACATTTGGCGTGTTATGCCAAAGAATTGGGCGTATTCACGCAGACTTGGAAAGTATTTGATTTGTTGGCGCTCCAACTGTATCCGGAGCACATTCGCCGCGTCGCACCATTGTAACGTACTTTTCACATCGTGTGAAACTTCGACTCCTAAGGATTGAATGTGTTTTGGAATTAGGGTACTTGGTCCGCATAGACGGACATTCGCGCCTTGTTTCTTAAGTGCATAGATATTCGAAAGGGCTACTCGTGAGTGCAGAATATCACCGATAATTGCGATGTTTTTCCCGTCTAGGTCACCGAGCTTTTCGCGAAGCGAATAGGTATCTAATAAAGCTTGCGTCGGATGCTCGTGCGTTCCGTCTCCTGCATTGACAATATTTGCTTTGATATGTTTGGCCAAATAATGCGGAGCACCAGGACTTGCGTGGCGCATCACGATCATGTCGACCTTCATGGCCAAAATATTATTGACCGTATCGAGTAAAGTTTCTCCTTTCTTAACAGAGCTTCCGGAGGCTGAGAAATTGATGGTATCTGCTGAGAGGCGTTTTTCGGCTAATTCGAAGGAGAGTCTGGTGCGGGTTGAGTTTTCAAAAAATACATTGGCAATGGTAACGTCACGTAAGGAAGGAACTTTTTTAATCGGTCGGTTGAGAACTTCTTTAAATTCTTTGGCCGTTTTAACGATTAAGTGGATAGACGCTTCGTCCAAATCCTTGATCCCTAATAAGTGTGGCGATTTCAACATATTTTTATTGGGTGATTAACCAAATTTTATCTGCTTCGTGGCCTTGTTCCTGCCATTCAACGAGCACTTTTTCCGTAGGCAGCGTGTTGACTGCTTTACCCACGTAGTCTGCGTTAATCGGCAGGTCTCGGTTGTAAATACGGTCGATTAGCACACAAAGTTCCACTTTTGTGGGTCTTCCAAATGAATTCATCGCATCCAAAGCTGCACGAACCATGCGGCCTGTGGCGAGTACGTCGTCAACTAAAATGACACGTTTATTTTCGATTAAGAAGGAAATGTCCGTTGAATTAGGTGCGATCGTGTCGCGTCTACGGTAGTCGTCACGGAAGAAGGTGGCGTCTAATTTACCTACTTGAAATGTCTGGTTGAGTTGTTTGCCAAGTTCCTTGGCGATGCGTTCTGCGAAGTAGATCCCACGTGGTTGTAGGCCTAGAATAACAGTTTCAACATCTTTGATTTGATTCTCAATGAGCTCTTGGCATAACCTGGATATGGTTATTTCCAATAGTGGGCTTGATAAAATCAGCTTGCGAGTCATTGGGACAAAGGTATGAAAATTAATTAAATATCACTTCGTTTGGGTCAAATAGGGGTAAAATTTGGTCTTTATCTGAAACATTTGGGTTGTCTATACCCCATGAAATTTGTAAGCTTGGGTCGTTCCAACGAAGCCCTGATTCGGCTTCTTTATTCCAAAATTCTGTGCATTTGTAGACAAAAATTGTTTCTTCTAAGGCTACGAATCCGTGCGCAAAGCCGACAGGTACATAGAGCATATTGCCTTGATCCGCGTCGAGAATGAAGGAAGCATGTTGGCCGTAGGTTGGTGAACTTTTGCGTAGGTCAACAATCACGTCTTTTACTTTTCCGGTCATGCAACGCACTAATTTTCCTTGAGCATGGGGATCTTTTTGGAAATGAAGTCCACGCAAAACACCTGCCGTCGAAAAGGAGAAGTTGTCCTGAACAAAATCTTCGGGGATTCCATTGGCAGCAAAACGCTTCTGATTATATGACTCGTAAAAGAAGCCGCGATCATCGTGAAATTTAGTGGGTATACACTCAATAACGCCTGCGAATGGGTGGTTGATAAATTGCATAGAATTAAAATTCCTTATGTTTGATAATGGCAAGGAAAGCCTTTAATTTGCGCCAAAATTATCGATATTTACTCAGTAAACCAATTTCTATTTCTCAATTCCGTATGAATTCACAGCAATTAGTTAATCAAATTGAGCGCAAGCGATCTTTTTTGTGTGTGGGTTTGGATACGGATCCCCGCTTAATTCCTTCTAAATTTAAGCAAGAAGCTGATCCTGTGTTTGCATTCAATCAAGCGGTGATAGACGCAACGGCTGATTATGCGGTGGCGTATAAACCAAACATTGCTTTTTATGAGGCATTGGGGCCGAAGGGCTGGGAAAGTTTACAAAAAACGATGGAATATATTCCTTCGGATATTTTTACAATTGCAGATGCGAAACGTGGGGATATTGGGAATACGGCTTACATGTATGCGCAAACGTTTTTTGACCCCGCTTCGAGTGGATTGAATTTTGATTCGATTACCGTCGCTCCCTACATGGGGCATGATTCGGTAGAGCCTTTTCTTCGTTTTGAGGACAAATGGGTTATTTTATTAGCCTTGACTTCGAATCCGGGTAGCCATGATTTCCAAATGACTAAGTCGGAAGATTACATTCCTATGTATGAGCGTGTGATGCGTTTGGCACAAACGTGGGCTTCGCCGGAGGAATTGATGTTTGTAATTGGGGCGACACGGGTTGATTTTTTACAAAAGGTACGTGAAATAGCACCGGATAATTTCTTTTTAGTGCCAGGCGTAGGTGCGCAGGGGGGGAGTTTAGAAGATGTGTCACGCTATGCCATGAATTCGCGGGTAGGTTTATTGGTTAATTCTTCTCGCGGAATTATTTATGCGGGCGATAATCCTGCGGTAGATTCGAAGCGGGAAGCCCAAAAATTGCAGGAAGAAATGTCAACGTATTTAGACGCATATTATATCAAATAACATGGAATTAGGAATCGGAACCCCAGCCTTATTGTTTTCAACCGTTTCGTTATTGATGATCGCTTTCACGAATCGATTCATGTCGATGGCTTCGCTGATTCGTGGTTTGCATGAAAAGTTCCAACAAAACCCAGATGAGTCTATATTAAAGCAAATTCAGAATCTTCGATTGCGCATGAAATTGATTCAAAACATGCAGATTATTGCGATTATGAGCCTAATCCTGAGTGTTGTTTGTATGTTTTTTATATTTCTTGAGATGCAAATGGTATCTCATTGGTTCTTTGGCACGGCTTTAGTGGGCATGTGTGCTGCATTGATGCTGAGTGCCTGGGAGATTACGATATCTACGAAGGCACTGGAAGTGGAGCTTTCCGACATGGAAGATATCTTGGCCAAAAAACATTAATTATTCGAATAGTATAAATTTTCCCGCTAATATTTCAAAAATTGAAATATAGTATTATTTTTGTGTACAATTTTGATTTGAAACAGCGGTTTAACCGTTTAATCATAAAAATACTACTTAGGCGGATTGAATAAAGGCTCGGAATTTTTCTGAGTCTTTATTGTTTCCGCCTAATTCATATTAGGCTTTCAAGATGATGCACGAAAGGGGAGGAAGGTTGAGAGCGATGGAGAATGCTTTTCCGTGCCAACCGTATTCTTCGGTCATTGCGGCACCCTTCGTAGGGTAGTCGGACCCACCAAATGCACCATTATCTGAATTGAAGACTACTTTCCAGACTCCTGGCAAAGGAACACCGATGCGATAATCTTCACGCGGTGCAGGTGTTAGGTTAAGGATAACGATGAGTTGTTGTTTCGCGGTTTCACCCTTACGAACAAAACTGATGACTGAATTTCCTTGATCGTTTGATTCTAACCATTCAAAAGTTTCATGCGAAAATTGCTTGACGTGCAAAGCTGGTTCTTCCCGGTATAAGGTATTCAAGGCCTTCATGGTTTCTTGAATGCCTTTATGAGGAGCATAATCTGTTAAATGCCAGTCTAAGCTCACACTGTGATTCCATTCTTCTCTTTGGGCAAATTCTCCTCCTTGGAAGATTAATTTAGTTCCCGGGTGCGTAAACTGCTCGGAGAACAAGAGGCGCAAATTGGCAAATTGTTGCCATTCATCCCCGGGCATTTTATTGATGAGCGAGTTTTTCCCATAAACGACTTCGTCGTGGGAGAGAGGAAGGCAGAAATTCTCTGTAAAAGCATAGATCAACGAGAATGTCAGATCATTTAGGTGATGCTGGCGGTGAATTGGATCTTTTTGGAAGAAGCGCAGGGTGTCGTTCATCCAGCCCATCATCCATTTTTGGCCAAAACCCAGGCCGCCCATGAATACGGGTTTGGTAACGCCTGGAAAACTGGTAGATTCTTCAGCGATGATTTGGATATCTGGGAATTCACCGTACAAGTGTACGTTGAGGTCTTGTAAGAACGAGATGGTGTCTAGGTTATGGTTTCCGCCAAATTCATTGGGTTCCCATTCGCCGTCATTTCGGGAGTAATCAAGATATAACATTGATGCTACGGCATCTACGCGTAGTCCGTCGATGTGGTAGCGATCTAGCCAAAAGGCTGCGTTTGATAGTAGGAAGCTGCGTACTTCGGTGCGGCCGTAATCGAAGATATAGGATTTCCAATCTGGGTGGTATCCTTTTTTGGGATTTGGATGTTCGTAGATAGGCGTGCCGTCAAAGTCTTTTAGTCCGTGTGCATCGCCTGGAAAGTGGGAGGGAACCCAGTCTAAAATGACTCCGATACCTGCTTGGTGGAATGCTTCAACAAGTTGCATGAACCCTTGTGGGTCACCGAAACGCGAAGTTGGTGCAAAATATCCCGTAATTTGATACCCCCAAGATGGGTCATACGGGTATTCCATGACCGGCATAAATTCCACGTGGGTGAAATTCATTTCTTTGACATAGTCGACTAATTTGACAGCAAAGTCGGCATAGCTCAAAAACTCATTATCCAATGTTTTTTGCCATGACCCCAAATGTACCTCATAAATAGACATGGGGGCGTTCAACGCATTTTTTGTGTTGCGTGATTGCATCCATGGGGAATCGTTCCATTCCTTATAGGTATTCCAAACGATGGAGGCAGTTTTGGGAGGGGTTTCGCAGTAAAGACCCATGGGGTCTAATTTTTCGAGATATTCGCCGGAGCGTGCTTGGATACCGTATTTATAGGTTTCTCCGGTGCGAACACCCGGAATAAATCCTTCCCAGATTCCGGAGGCATCCCATCTCCGCATGAGTGGGTGTGAAAATTTATCCCAAAAGTTGAAATTTCCGATGACCTGGACAGATTCAGCGTTAGGTGCCCATACGGCAAAGAAGGTTCCTATTTCTCCTTCATGTTCGATTTCGAAGGCACCTAGTTTTTCGTAAAGCCGTGTATGCTTGCCATTTAAGAATAGAGCAACATCAAAATCGGTCAAGCGGGAATACGGTTTTACGTTGGCCATAAGGGGTTCAGTTTCAATGATAAGGCTAAAATAGCGAAATTTAATTACAAAAAAATACGCTTTTTTTGAAGTCGTAGTTTGGATTTAAAAGGGAAAACTCTACCTTTGTGCCACCAAAATAAATAATGGTCCGTTCGTCTAGGGGTTAGGACACGTCCCTTTCACGGATGAAACACGGGTTCGATTCCCGTACGGACTACTTCGGTAGGCAAAAAACCACTCAGGCGAGTGGTTTTTTTGTTTTTAGGCAATAGTTTTATAACCACAGTTGTTTGATTCTTTGGAACTCTGATTTACTCCTTATCATCGCCTTTAGTTCCGTGGCAAATTATAATCAGAGGCAATCAAATTAATTTAATCGACGGAGTGTTACCAATTTTACATCTAGATCGTTAGCTTTCAGCAACGAGTTACTAAATACCTTCAAGGTTCCACTTCCAGCTTTCAAACGCACAGAACCTAAATTTAAAGGCTTAAAATCTTTCATATAAGACTCCTCACGCGCAATAATATCATTTTCCATTCCAAAAAGAGGCACGTTATTTTCTTTATTGATTTTACTGGTCACGATGGAATCACCAAAAGACATCGATAACGTTGTTCCAATATTCTCTTTTGAGCAAGTATAATAAAGGCTTACTTCAAAATCACCTGCTTGTTCAAGTGCAACTTCCCAACTGATATAATCGTCCTTTGATAGCCAATTTGTCATGTGGCTATCATTGGGGTGTTGATTGGAACGTTTAATATTTCCATGTCCAAAACCCTCGCTAACAGGTAATTGGGTTATAGGCAACCCGGGATGACCGATGACCAAAGGTCGATCGTCTTCATTGGGAAGTTCGGTTAATACTTCTGATTTCCATTTATTTTTTACTTCTAAAAGTTTTTGATAATCAACGGGAAAAGAACTGGCCATATTGATTGTTTGTGCATAATCATCTACTAAATTATACAATGCATCATCCGCGGCTAATCTGAAATTTTGTGATCGAACACTGATTTGTTTATTCCAATAACTTATAATAAAACGGTTGGAATCTACTAATGCTTGATTTCCTAATAATAAAGGTTTAAGGCTTTTTCCATCCAATGGTTTTTTGGATGTTACTGATATATCGGCTAAATCTGCCAATGTAGGTAATATATCCATAACGCTGGTGATGGACTTGATTTGAGTTCCACCCGTTAACTTAGCAGGCCATTGCATAATTAAAGGAGATCTGACTCCACCTTCATCCGTAGTTCCTTTAATTCCTTTCATCCCTCCATTCCATCGATGACCATTGGGCCCATTATCTGAGAAATAAAGTACAATGGTATTTTGGGTTAGCTTCAATTCATCTAATCGTGTCATGAGCCTACCTACATTCCAATCGATATTTTCTGTCATAGCAAGCGCTGCTTTTGTATGTAAGATATTTTCCTTGGAGGCAATCGTCCCTTTTTGGCTTAGTTCTATATTTTTATACTTGTTCCAATTTTCTGTTGGCACTTGCATGGGACTATGCGGTGTATTCAAAGGCAAATAAAGAAAGAATGGAGATTTTGCATGTTGGTCCATAAATTCAATGGCATGATTTGTTAGATCATCAGTTACATATCCTTTTCCCTTGGTAATTTCTCCGTTATGTTCAAGAATTGGATTAAAATAATTACCCCAATGGCCGGAGCAAAAACCATAAAAATCATCAAATCCTCTCGAATTTGGATGATATGGTGCCTGACCTCCATTATGCCATTTTCCGTAAGCTGCTGTTGAATAACCGGCATTTTTGAAAATTTGAGCAATAGTAGTCTCGTCTAAATCTAATCTCACTCTTCCGGTAGCCGTTCCTGAAATACCGCCACGCACATGATACCGACCCGTCAACAACTCAGCACGTGTGGGCGAACAAACTGGGCTAACGTAGAAGTGCTGAAAGCGAACTCCGTTTTTTGCTAGC
Organism: Aquirufa avitistagni; assembly: GCF_042715545.1. Lineage (NCBI taxonomy): Bacteria > Pseudomonadati > Bacteroidota > Cytophagia > Cytophagales > Flectobacillaceae > Aquirufa > Aquirufa avitistagni. The sequence continues at coordinate 678,923 of NZ_JBBKXZ010000001.1, forward strand.
TTATCGATGGAAGGAGTAGCTACTGTTAAGTTGCCATTATATCCTAAATCACCCCAGCCTTGGTCGTCGCTTACAATAATTATGATATTTGGCTTTTCAAATTTTTGACCAAAGGACGGATACATGGTACATGTCGACAAAATCAGAAAAATAAAACGGATAAAATTATTCATAACATGGATAGCTTAGCTTAAACAGTCTTTGCTTGGATTTTTATATAATTTTCAATTTAAAACTAATTTGAATAAAAACTAGCCCAATGGCAAGTTGAGTGATAGGTACAAATGACCAATGAAGTGAATTTAAATCTAGAAATTAGGTCAGAAAACATATATAAAGCAATTATTTAATTCTGGTTATGTTTTGAATTGTTTACGATTCGATAAGTTGAAGGTTTGTGAAGCTGGATTATTTCGAAAGGTAAAACCGATTACGTGTATGGTTTTTTTGCCTATGGTTGGTATTATAGTTGAACTGAAATACGATTTTATCATCTGTTTAGATTAGCCTGGTAACAAAAAAAAAGAAAGGCCAATGTTGGCCTTTCTTTTTTCACTAAGCTTAAACTTATAATTAAGCTTTCGCAGCAGAAGCTCCTTTTGCAATGCTGTAAACAACTAAACCGAAACCGATTTTGTTGATCGCATCCGCAATGTTGTAAGCTAGGTCAATATTACCTGCCATGCCACTTAATAAGTTACCTGGTAACATCATGTAACCGATAGGGTAGATTGCCCAACCAACTAATGTGAACCAACGCATTACTTTGTAACCAGACTTTACGTGCTCGTTATCAGAAGCAGCAGCTAATTTAGATGCCTCACCTGCGTAGATTTCATAGATGATTACAGCCCAACCTAATGTTGAGATGATTCCCCACATTACGTTTTGCTCAGGTACAACTGCCTCACCGATGTAACCTGCAACTAACATCACTACTGATCCGAAGATTAAGCGAGAAAGCATGCCTGTTTTTGCACCAGCTGGCTTTAAGATTAAGAAATACTCAATACACATCAAAGGTACTGTTAATGTCCAGTCAATGTAACGGAATTGAGTTGGTGACTCACCTGTGTCTAACCATACACCACGCATGTAGAAATAGTGTACTGCAGCAATAAATGTAATCAATGCGGAAATCAATAAAGATGTTTTCCATTTGTCATTAACTGTTCCTCTTTCTACAATAAAGAAAATTGAAGCAGCAAGCATGGACATATACCCTGTAAAGAAGGTAAATCCAATGTAATCTCCGGCAGCAAGTGTGCCATTCAGTAAAATGTTTAATGTTTCCATAATAGAAAATGTTTAAAGTGATAAATAAAATATGTTACTGTACTGTTTAATTTAATTCGTTGAAAGTTAAACACTTAAATTTAAATATTGTTTTGAATCGAATAAAAAAAATTAAAATAAAAATAAAAATTGTGCAAAATATTCCTTTACGGCCTCTTAGGGATGATTTTGTGCATTAAAAAAAAATGAGGTAAAGTTAAAATTGACAGAAAAATAAATGCATGAGCGAGCCATTTTTGTTGGCTCACCATCAAAACATAGACGATCCCCATCACAAATGCAGCAATGGTAAATGGTAACAGCCTCAGGTACAGATTCTTAGTGCTAAGCGCTAGGCTAGTTGTCAGTACACGTATACTATAGATGGAATGGCACCCAGCAAAATAACACATAAAGGCAGGTAGCAGAGGTAGATACATTCCAAGGAGCAACGTGACACCTGTATTGATAAAGTAGCCAGTATGCTCTTTTTGGAAACCCAAAAGGATGCAAAGTATATAAATGCCCACTGGCAGGGCATCAACTGTAATATGTATACCCAAATTGAAATTCTGTAGAATTATGCCCACCTCCGTAGCGTGCTGGGATAAAATGAAACCCAAAATCCCCATACCTAAAAGGAATGTTCTAAGTATTTGAATGAAATAGGCTGTTCCAGTTTTGGCTGATTGAGATGTATCCGTCGTTTCCAAATCCCCAAAATGGAAAATTGAGATGCCAATAAAAATTACGAATGAGGCCAAGGGAAAGAAATACCACATGATTCCATAAGCTAACATAACCGCTAGATACTTACTTGCAAACGAGATGAGACTAAATGAGCTATTCTGTAAGCGCGCTAATTGTTGCGCGACTAAATGATCTGCCGCCCCATGTGGTATGCCTAAAATAGCTAATAATATAAGGCAGAAAGCCCATTCGATTTGTACGGGCATGTTTTTCCATAAGCTTATCAAGACCCAATACCCTAAGGTCAACACAATGCCAGAAATTCGGTAAAATGAAATCATCGATTTTTGGTCACTAAATGCTTGACAAAAAGAGGTATCTGTAGCTGACTAAATAACTTAATTTCTTGCCAAATCGTCGTTTTTTCATCTAAAAAGTGGAGAATTCTAGTAAAACCAATGCGACCAAAAAGTCGGTCCATGACCAAAGGAATCACCCTATTTTCCGTTTGTATCATGTTCAATAGGATGGAATCATAAAATGTGAATCGAGACTGACTTTTGGTTACTAGCTGATTTACTCTATTTTTCGCATCTCGATGCATCCGTGTGAATGCATAGCCTGTTGATGCCTTCACTTGACCAGCTGCAGTTCCAATGGAAAATATTCTCCCAGTTTGGGAAGGTGATTCTATAATCTTCATCGGAATAGTTCCACGCTCTACATCACTTACTTGATATGTTTTGCCTGGGAAGTTAGCTTCCATATACTGATTCCAATGTGATTCATAGGCTTTTTCATCATAAGCCTGCTTACTGAAAACAGTCGTTTCAATCAACCCTTTTCGGGAAGAAAAAGGCAATATGTAATGAAACACAGCATAATCATTGTTGGTCTGCGGCTGACTAAAATCCATCATAGTAACCGAACTGCTATCCAGCACATCAGAATCAAATTCGACGAATTTCCCCCAAAAATGTTGTGATAAGGATGGTTTACCTGCCGTTTGCATGTGACCTACGCGCGCATCGGCTACTTGCTTGGCCACATAACTAGCACCATTTTGTAATTTTATTTCTACCGTAGATGCTGATTCAATAAGTTCACTTACCCATCCCATTTCATGCGTGATTTGAGTGTGTGAGGGGATGAATTGATCAAAGAAATAGTTGAAAAAATGAGTTGATGAAATGTAATGATAAGCTAATGAATCAATTGCTTGTGTTTGGCTGATTGATTGGGACGACCGGTAGGTTATTTTACTCCAGGACTTTTCAATTAGAAAAGGAAAGGATTCTTGACCGTTTTTGGCCCAGTAGCACCAACTTTTCTTAGAGCGATCTCCTGAATCAATCAATAAGATCTTTGCATCAATATGTTCTGCTTTTTGTAAATATTCATATAGTAATTGAAGCCCTGCTGCTCCGGCGCCTACTATGGCAAGATCATATATACGCGCTTCAGTCAATTGAAATATTTTTATAAATTATTGAAACTAAACCATAAATAACCTCAATTGTTTTCTAAATGCCAAATACATGCTGTTTTAATCTTAGCTATCATGTGAGCTCGGTTTTATTTTATATCTAGACTTGGTACCTTTATGCGCGTCTATTAATAATTTATTTTGCTCCGAATAGTTCTTCCTTCATTATTGGTATGCCTTTTGAGTTTCCACGTTTCGGCACAACACATTGCGCGCCTTCGTTTTGACGATGACTTTTCGTACCTAAAATCAGATAGTTCTAGCAAATCTTGGGATGAAAAAGTAAAATTCCTGCCGATCGTCGGCCAGGCTACCTTAAGTATCGGTGGTGAAATACGCGAACATTATCAGAATTATACCAATGTCAATTTTGGGCAAATTCCTGCCTCTTATGTGACCGGAAATCCACACCAATGGCTGCATCGTATATTGCTTCATGGGGATTTACAGCTACATTCAAATTTTCGTGTTTTTGCTCAAATCAATAATACCATTCGTTTTTGGAATCCAAATCCGATAACCAACCAAGTAGATCAGAATACGCTGAGTTTCCATCAATGGTTCGCAGATTTGAAGTTGGCAGACAAGCTGGTACTTCGATTAGGCCGACAAGAATTATTGTTTGGCCAAGAGCGCTTTATTGCCGCTCGGGAGGGACCGAATAATCGCCAAAGTTTCCTGGGTGCTCATGTCATTCATCAAGCCAAACGCATTAGAACAGATCTTTTTTACACACATCCCATTCGGTTAAATCAAGGGGCGTTCGATGATGAAAAGTCAACGGAAAAATTAGCGGGCTTACATGTTAAATACGATCGGGTATTGAAGTTTCTTAATGCCGATGCTTTTTACTACTATTTTGAATCAAAAGCACGGGAGTATTATTCATCAATAGGTGTAGAAAATAGGCATACGTTAGGTGTACATCTCTATTCAAATCCGCAACGTTTCAATTATGATTTTGAATTTTCGAGGCAGATGGGAACCTTTAAATCACTTGATATTCGAGCCATGATGGCTGTTTGGGATGTTAACTTAGCGGTTATGCCACATCGATTTATTGGATTTAGCGGCAATTATGTACCCGGTGATCAATCCACGCAAGATGGACAATTGAATACGTTTAATACCATGTTTGCTCGTCCACCTTTCGGTCAAACAGTTGCCCTAAATATTTCTAATACCTTGAACTTAAGCCCATATATCCGATATCAAAATGGTACCAAATGGATAGCGACTGCACGGGCGTCTTTTGTCCAAAGAACTAGTGCATACGATGGGGTATATACGCCCAATATGTCTCAATTGCGTCCGTATGATCCGGAAAAAATGACATCTGATGCCTTAAAACTGTGTGATATATATGCGGTGGATGTCAATTACGTTCCCACTAAACATTACTTTTTTCAGGCCGAACTAGGCTATTGCAAGGCAGGAACCTATTTAAAAGAAACAGGTGCTGGGCAAAATGTCATTTATTTTGCCGTACGTAATGCGATCAAATTCTAGGCTATAGCGCGATCTTTGCGAATCACCCAGAGCATTAGAAAACACACCGCACCGTTCAAAATTAGCTTCGCAAAACCAAATCCACCAAATAGCGTTTGTACTTGCATTTCCAAGATAAAGGTGATGATAGGGGAGGCCACACATATAAATGGTACTAATTTGTCCTTCACACCGTATTTGGTAAACAATCCAAACGAAAATAAACCTAAAAGAGGGCCATAGGTATAGCCGGCTAAATTAAAAACGGCCGCAATTAGTTCTTGGGTGTTGAATACGTGAAACAAACCTATCACGACAAAGAACAAAGCTGAAAACCCTAAGTGTACACGTTGCTTTAGTTTTTCTCTTTTAGCTTCTTTGAATTTCTCAATTCGCAGGAAATCAATGCAAAATGAAGTTGTTAATGCGGTCAAAGCTGAATCTGAACTCGCATATGATGCCGCAATAATTCCCAGTAAAAACGTCACGGCTGCCAAAGTGCCAAATTCTCCACCCAGTGCTAATAAGGGGTATAACTCATCTGTTTTAGTCGGTATGGCAATCTGATTTGCTTGGGCATAGATATACAACAAGGCACCTAATGACAAGAAAAGAATATTGATGAACAACAATACCCAATAGAACCAGAACATGTTCTTTTGTGCTTCACCAATCGACTTACAGGTTAAGTTTTTCTGCATCAAATCTTGATCCAATCCAGTCATCACAATCGCAATAAATACCCCTGCTAAAAAGTCTTTTCCAAAGAAATGCGGGCTCTTCCAATCCCATTCAAACATGTGCGATAGGGGACTCGCTTGGATGGTATTGACCATTTCTCCAAAACCCATGTTCATTTTTTGGCCAACTAAAAATATGGTGATGAATAGCGCGACGAGTAAAAAGAGTGTCTGAAGGGTGTCCGTCCAAATAATTGTTTTAACTCCTCCTCGATGGGTATAGAGCCAAATTAGTGCGATGGAAATGAATACAGTACAAACAAATGGAACACCAATAGGGGCGAAAATGGCGATTTGGAGCACATTGACAGCTAAATATAACCGAGCTGCGGATCCAATTGTACGGGAAAGTAAAAAGAAGGCTGATCCTGTTTTGTAGGCCCAGAAACCAAAACGCGTTTCTAAATAGCCGTAAATAGAAATTAGATTCAGTCGGTAATAGAGTGGCATTAATACCAGCGCAATCGTTAAATAGCCCAATGAATGCCCTAAAATGACCTGATAGTAGGTGAAGTAGGTTTTGCCAACTGCCCCAGGAACGGATATAAATGTCAAACCAGAAATGGAGGTACCAATCATCCCGAAGGCCACGAGCCACCAAGGAGATTCCCGATTCGCGGTAAAAAAGGCATTTGTATCAGCTCCCTTCGATGTGAAGTAAGAGATGAGCAACAAAAGGCCAAAATAGATGGCAAGAATTCCGCCGGCTAATTGAATCGACATAGAGGTTTAAAGAGAAATTTATATAAATTTGTACGAGGTGTTTTCAATACTAGTTTCAAAAATATGGATTTCTCCGTAGATAATGTTTCTGAGTTCATTTTTTCTTTGGCAGGGCAAGAGCAATGGCAAGAAGAAGTGGAGGTTTTAGTGGATGAAGAAGCAGTTCCAGCACATCAATTAGTCGTTTATAATGATGAGGTTAATACGTTCGAGTACGTGACCTTAACACTCATGGAAGTCTGTGAACACAGCCCCGAACAAGCCGAACAATGTACGTTAATGATCCATTTTCGCGGTCGGTGTGGGGTGAAATCTGGCGAATTCGATACCTTGGTATCGATGCGTAACGAGATTTGCAGGCGCGGTATTTCAGCCGAGATTGAATCATTTGAGTCTTAAATTATGATGCATACCTATCCGTCTCGAATCATTGAGCAAGCTGTGGAGGAAATTTCGAAATTGCCGGGTATTGGTAAGAAATCTGCCTTGCGGCTTGCATTACACATGCTGAAGCGTCCGGAATCACAATCGTTACAGTTAGCACATGCGTTGGTTCAGCTTCGTACGGAGACTAAATATTGTCCTAAATGTCACATGATTTCCGACGGTGATTTATGTGGGATTTGTGCGAGTACGAAACGCGATGAGCGTTTACTTTGTGTCGTGGAAGATTTACGCGATGTGATGGCGATTGAAAATACAGGTCAATATACTGGATTGTATCATGTGCTTGGCGGGATCATTTCACCGCTAGCAGGTGTTTCTCCCACTGATTTACACATCGACACCCTGATTACACGCATCGCTTCTGGTGCTTTTGATGAAGTCATTTTGGGACTGAGTCCAACGATGGAAGGGGATACAACAGCATTTTATTTGACTAAGAAATTAGCCGATTATTCGATTAAAATATCCACCATTGCGCGTGGAATTCCGATCGGAGGAGATTTAGAATATACAGATGAGATTACCCTTGGCCGCAGTATTGTAGGCCGAGTCAACTATGAATAAACCCAATACACAATGAATCGCAACGAATTTTTAAAATTATCCGGTTTAGGTTTAGTGGCCTCACGGATCAATGTATTGGAAAATGCACCTTTTTCATTACCTACCCTTGGTTATTCATATGATGCCTTAGAGCCGCATATCGATAAATTGACCATGGAAATTCACCACAGCCGACATCACAAGGCTTATGTTGATAACTTGAATAAGGCGGTAGGTACTTCGAGTAAATCAATCGAAGAATTGTTGGCAACGATTAGTACGCAGCCCGTGACTGTTCGAAACAATGGGGGAGGACACTGGAATCACAGTTTCTTTTGGCAATTATTAGCACCTGCGACAGGAAAACAACCAAGTGCCGCATTAATAAAGCAAATTCAGGCTGATTTTGGAAGTTTAGATACCTTTAAAACGGAATTTGCCAAAGCCGCAACTTCGCGTTTTGGTTCCGGCTGGGCTTGGTTAACTTGGAATGGTTCGAAATTAGTGATTAGTTCGACGGCCAACCAAGACAATCCGTTGATGGATGTAGCTGAAGTTAAAGGCAAGCCGATTTTAGCGTTAGATGTGTGGGAGCACGCCTATTATTTAAAATATCAAAACAAGCGGGCTGATTATATTGCAGCTTTTTGGAATGTGGTCAACTGGGATTTTGTCTCGCGTCAATTTGAATCAAAATAAGTATGTTATTAGAAGAAATACCTTCCTTGGATTTAGCTGATTTTAATTCAGGAGATCCTGTTCGAAAGGAAAAATTTGTACAAGATTTAGGTCAAGCGTTCAATACGATCGGATTCGTGGCGATTAAAGGCCATGGCCTGTCCAATGAATTTACCCAAGCTTTATATGCCGAGGTGGAGCGATTTTTCCAGTCGCCTGATGAGCTGAAGCGAACGTATGAGATTGAAGGAATTGCAGGCCAGCGGGGTTACATTGGGAAAGGAAAAGAAACCGCGAAAGGCTTCAAAGTGCCTGATTTGAAGGAGTTTTACCATGTAGGTCAGCCACATAAGCATGATGGAGATTCGGTTTGGGAGGAATATCCTGCGAATGTATTTCCGGCGGAATATCCACAATTTGGGGAGCTAACTGTTCAAGGATATGAAACACTTGAGGCAGCTGGAAAATCATTATTGCGCGCGATTGCTTTGTATTTAAACTTACCAGAGGATTATTTTGAACCTCGTGTCAAGAACGGTAATTCCATTTTACGTGCGATTCATTATTTCCCCATCGCAGATCCAGATAGCTTGCCAGAAGGGGCTGTTCGTGCGGCTGCTCATGGAGATATTAATCTGATTACGCTTTTGATGGGTGCTTCAGCGGAAGGTCTTGAGGTGTTGCGCATGGATGGAAAATGGATTCCCATTACGGCTTTGCCAGATCAGGTTGTTGTAAACGTAGGGGATATGTTGGATCGTTTAACTAATCATCATTTGAAATCTACGATTCACCGCGTGGTTAATCCACCGCGTGAAAAGATGGGTACGTCACGTTATTCGATTCCATTTTTTATGCATCCTAGATCTGAAATGGATTTGACGTGCTTGGAGAGTTGTGTAACCTCAGAAAGTCCAAAGATTTATACGGACATGACCGCCGGAGCGTTTTTGAATGAGCGATTAATCGAATTGGGATTAAAGAAAAAATAACGTGAAACGGCCAAAACATCTGAATTTTTTATGGGATGTATTTGTTTTGGCTGCCACATCATTTGGAGGGCCTCAGGTACACTGGGCCCTTTTTTTGCGTCGTCTCGTGCATGAAAAGCAGTATTTAACTGAAGATGAGTTGTTTGAGATTCAGGCGTTGTGTTCGGTATTGCCCGGGCCAACTTCCACGCAGATGATTACGGCGATTGGTTTGAAGCGGGGAGGGGCCTCCTTAGCCTACATGACATTATTGTTGTGGATCACTCCAGCGGTATTTATCATGACTTTAGCTGCCTATGGGATGACGTATTTGCGTAATCGTGATCTAGTTCAGTTTGTATTACCTGTAGGGGTTGGTTTGATTTTGCAAGCAGGCTGGTTAATGGCTCGAAAAGTAATTAAATCCTGGATGTATGTTTGGATTTTAGTGTTCACCATTGCGGTAGGTATTTTGTTTGCAACGCCATATGTTTTTCCTCTCGTTTTAGTCCTAGGAGGAATAATTTCATCCTTCAATTTTCGTGAATTTCCGCGCCAGAATAAGCATAAAATGATCATACCTTGGGCAAATTTTCATTTGTTCTGGGGAGTGTTTGTTTTTTTGGTCCTGTTAGGTGAAACCACGGATTACTTTCCGTTTCATTTACTTGAGAATTTTTACCGAAACGGAAGTCTCGTTTTTGGGGGTGGGCAGGTACTCGCACCTGTTTTATATACTGAATTCGTTGATTTTAAGGGTTTAATTCGGCCAGATGATTATTTGACTGGTATGGCACTTTCGCAATCACTTCCAGGTCCGATTTTTGCTCTTACCTCTTATTTAGGCGTCTTATTGATGAAAGATTATGGGATATTTGGTCAGTTAGCAGGTAGTGTAATTGGTGCATTGGGCATCTTTTTACCAGGCACTTTTTTAATCTTTTTTGTCTTTCGTATCTGGGGGCAATTGAAGCAATATCGATTCATACGGGCTTCTTTGGCAGGTATTCAGGCTGCATCTGTGGGATTAACAGGTGTCGCAGTCTACACATTTGTTTATCCGATGATACAAAAAGGCGATGGGGTTTCCATCGCCTTAGTGATTTTCACTTTTCTAGTCGCGCAAACGGAACGTGTTCCTGCGATTGCGCTATTCAGTGCGGCATTATTAGCCGGTTACGTGTTATCGTAATAAATTTAATAAGTATTGGCCATAGCCACTTTTAACGAGTGGTTTTGCTATCGTTTCGAGTTGGCCTGCGTCAATGTATCCCATGCGGTAGGCAACTTCTTCGATACACCCAATTTTCATTCCTTGACGTTCTTCAATTACTTGGACAAATTGCCCTGCTTGCATTAAGGAAGCAAAAGTGCCCGTGTCTAGCCAAGCTGTTCCACGGTTTAAAATACCTACTGATAGCTTTCCACGTTTTAAATATTCTCTATTTACATCCGTGATTTCATATTCGCCACGAGGTGAAGGAGCGATGTTTTTGGCAATTTCTACCACATCATTGTCGTAGAAGTATAAGCCTGGAACTGCATAATTTGATTTGGGATGACTTGGCTTTTCCTCGATTGAAATAGCCTTATTGTCCGCATCAAATTCCACCACACCATAACGTTCTGGATCATTGACCGAATAAGCATAAACCACGCCACCATCTGGATCATTGTTGGCTTGTAATAACTTACTCAAACCTGAGCCATAGAAAATATTATCACCAAGTACCAAAGCCACTTTTTCTTTCCCGATAAATTTTTCACCGATTACGAAAGCTTGCGCTAAACCATTAGGTTCCGGCTGAACTGCATATTCGAATTTGCAACCGATGCTAGACCCATCACCCAGTAACTTCTCAAAATGAGGTAAATCATGTGGCGTTGAAATGATCAAAATTTCCCGAATACCCGATAACATCAAGATGGATAGGGGATAATAGATCATCGGTTTGTCGTAAACAGGCATTAATTGCTTGCTAACGGCTAAAGTCAATGGATGTAAACGTGTGCCAGATCCTCCGGCTAAAATAATTCCTTTCATAATTAGCGTCCTTGATACATGGTCGTGTAGTAATTTTGATAATCACCTGAAGTGACATCATTAAGCCATTTTTCGTTGCTTAAATACCAACTAACTGTTTTTTCTAATCCTTCTGCAAACTGCAAACTAGGTTCCCAACCAAGTTCTTTCATGATTTTAGTTGCGTCAATGGCATAGCGTAAATCATGCCCTGCACGGTCGGTTACATAGGTAATCAACTGAACTGACGTTCCGGCCGGTCGTCCTAATTTTTCGTCCATGATTTTGCACAATAGATGGACTAAATCAATGTTTTTCCATTCGTTAAATCCTCCAATGTTGTACGTATCGCCAATTTTCCCTTGGTGGAAAACGGTGTCGATTGCACGTGCATGGTCAACAACAAATAGCCAATCGCGTACATTTTCTCCTTTTCCGTAAACTGGTAATGGCTTGTTGTTCAGTATGTTATGGATCATTAGCGGTATCAACTTCTCTGGGAAGTGATTGGGTCCATAATTATTTGAGCAATTGGTGATCACTGTTGGTAAGCCATAAGTCTCATGATATGCCCGTACAAAGTGATCTGAACTTGCTTTTGAGGCAGAATACGGGGAGCGAGGATCGTATGGAGTTGTTTCTAGAAAGAACTCCTTTGGATCGTGTAATTCACCGTAAACTTCATCGGTAGAGATGTGGTAGAATTTCTTGCCTTCGTAGTTGCCAGCCCATTGTTTTTTAGCTGATTGTAATAAATTGACGGTTCCGATAACATTGGTACGCACAAATGCCAAAGGATCTGTAATCGAACGATCTACATGGGATTCAGCTGCTAGGTGCAAAACGCCGTCAAATTGATGTTCTGCAAATAACGCGTCCATGTGTGCCGCATCGGTAATGTCTGCTTTAATGAAGTGGTAATTTGGTCGGTCAGCAATATCTTGATTGTTGGCCAAATTCCCCGCATACGTCAACGCATCTAAATTATAGATTTGATAATCCGGGTATTTTTCGACGAAAAGACGGACTACGTGAGAACCAATAAATCCGGCACCGCCGGTGATTACTATTTTCTTCATAATGATTATAAAAGGGCTTCTTGCCAAGCCCAGGCGTCTTTTAAGGCTTCTTCTAAGCTGATTTCAGCTTTCCATCCGAGGATGTTATTTGACTTTTCGGTAGCCGCATAAACGGCTGTAATATCGCCAGGTCTGCGATCCCGAACTTCATACGCTACTTTTTTATGTGTTGCTTTTTCAAATGCCTGAATCACTTGGTAGACAGAACTTCCTTCGCCTGTGCCGATATTAAAGAAATCGTAGTAGGCAGTATTGTTCCTACCCAACACATGAGAAAGTGCCTTCACGTGCGCATGAGCTAAATCCATCACGTGAATATAATCACGAATGGCGGTTCCATCTGCCGTTGGATAATCTGTTCCCCACACTTGCAGCGGTCCACGTAATCCGGCCACCGACTGCGTTAAAAAAGGAATCAAATTGGCAGGTGGTCCCAGGGGTAGTTCGCCAATTAGGGCACTTTTATGGGAACCAATGGGGTTGAAATATCGTAAAGAGATGGCTTTGAGGGTAGCATTCGCCTGAACCGTATCGCGAATAATTTCCTCGCAAATTTGTTTGGTATTTCCATATGGGGAAACGGCCTCTTGTACAGGAGAGTTTTCAGTTACCGGCAATTCGTCTGGTTGGCCATACACCGTACATGAAGAGGAAAATACGAGGTTATTAACCCCATATTGCTGCATTTTTTCGAGTAGGAGTACCGTTGACGCTACGTTATTTCGGTAATATTTAAGTGGATTGGCAACGGATTCACCTACGGCTTTAGAAGCTGCGAAGTGAATGATGCCGTCAATTTGGTAGGTGGTAAAAAGCTGATCGTAAGTAGCAGGATCATTAACATCTGCTTTCACATAGGTGACTGGTTTTCCACAAATGGTTTCCAGATTAGTGATGACCTTTTCGGAAGAATTGGAAAAATTGTCTACAATGATTGGGTTGTACCCATTTTCTTGTAAAACAACATAGGTGTGTGAACCTATAAAACCAGCTCCTCCCGTAATCAGAATATTCATCATGTGTGCTTTTGCTTATGCTTTTAGCAACCACAAATTTAGTCTCATTTTTCGCCGAAAAAAAATTTAGGATCCAAACATTTATGCAATGGACAGGAGGTTTGATTTTTGAGGATTTTGATTAATTTTGAATGCAATAAATACCTTATGGAAGAACCCGCGATTAAAGCAATGATTCAACTGTTGGACGACTCGGATACCGAAGTAGTTCAATTGGTCGAAGCCCAAATGCGCACCTTGGGTTCTGCGATCATTCCCGTATTGGAGTCGGAATGGGAGCAATTGAGTTTTAATCCTTATTTACAGACCAAAATCGAGGATTTAATTCACGAATTTCAATTAGACTTGATGAAAAGCCGACTCACTCATTGGAAAGAGGGTGGAGGAATGGATTTGTTGGAGGGTATGTGGATTATTTCCACTTATCGCTATCCTGATTTTTCCTATGCCGAATTGCAGACAACCATGGAGCAATTGTATTTCGAGGTATGGCCTCAGATGCGCGATGATTTACATCCGATTGACCAATTGAAAATTCTTAATACGGTCATGTTTGACCAATTGAAATTTGGGGCTAATACAAAGAACTTTCATGCTGCCAATAACTCCTTCCTTAATGTAGTGCTTGACTCCAAAAAAGGTAATCCCATCAGCTTGTGTGTGATTTACATGTGGATTGCTCAGAAATTAGGGATGCCAGTCTATGGGGTTAATTTGCCTAATTTGTTTGTATTGACTTACAAAAAGGATGAACTCCAATTCTATATTAATGTCTTTAACAAAGGATTGATCTTCAATAAAACGGATATTGATAATTACATCGCTCAATTGAATTTAGAGCCTAATGACATCTATTATCAGCCGTGTTCGAATTTAGAAATTGTTCGCCGTGTCCTAAGAAATCTTATTATGGCCTACGAAAAGGCTGGAGATGATTCGTATAAAGATGAGTTAACGAATCTAATTGGTTCTCTAGATTAATCCAACCGTGCCATACTGATGACAAAATCATCTAATTCTTCCCAATAATATTTGATAGACTTTTCTCCCTGAAGTAGGATCGCATTTCCTTCTGTTACTTCTGTATGCCGATCTAATGCAATTGAGTTTTTAAATGATAATCCGGGAATATTCGCTGCTTTATAAATGGATTCTTTAATGGACCAGGCGAGGGTTAAGGCCATGTGGTTTTCGGCCCGGTCGCCTAATTCGTATGTATTTAAGAATCTAGGGGCTATTTTCTCGATTTTTCGACCTTTTTTTTCGATGTCTATGCCAACTTCCTTTTGGTAGCTACAAGCAGCTGCCACGTATGGGAAAGAATGGGTTAAGGATATTTTCCAGTCGGAATTTGATAAATAAGGTCGGTCTCGTTCGTCTTGTTGGAGCACCTCGTCCTTCAATCCAAGCCGTTTACATAAATCATATAGGCAGTAGCGTGCAGCCAAAGATTCGATGCGTTTGATTGGATTTTGGGAATTAATGCTGGGCCAATGTGCTGGAATTTGTTCGAAGAATTCCAGCGGCTCGTCAATTTTCCACACACAGACATGTGTTTCTGGAATTAGTGCGTTGAGGGTGGAGGAAAATTCCGGCATACCGATATATTTGGCTGTAAAATTATCATTTTTGCAATTCAATTAGCTCAGTATTTTGAAAATAGAACGAATTGATACGTTTGCGGGTCACCGTGGTGCAGTTTACGCGTTGGAAAAAGCCGTAGACCAAGCCTTGTTTTATTCGGCGGGAGCAGATGGTTGGGTCGTGCAATGGAATTTAGAAAAACCTGATTTAGGTAAAGTAATTGCTCAAATTCAAGGTTCCGCCTATGCTATGCGGCTAGATCAATTATCGGGTATTCTTTGGGTTGCCCAAAATAATGAAGGTATTCATGGCATTGATTTAGTTTCATTGGAACGGGTATTTTCGATTCCGATGTTAAATCAATCTATTTTTGATATCCAATTTTGGGGAGATCAGGTTTGGGTGGCCAGTTCACATGGCATGATTACGGTGATTGACCGGATGTCGCATCTGGTTAGTAAGCACATTAAAGTAGGAGAGGCGCATGTGCGTTGTTTGCATGTGGTAGGCCAACACATCTTTGCGGGCTATAGCGATGGATTTATTCGTGTTTTTAATGCTCAATTTGAATTAAAATATGCCCAATTAGCTCATGAAAAGCGTGTGTTTTCCATTGTTTCAGCCGGGGATCGTATATTTTCGGTCGGAGGTGATGCGCACATTCGATCATGGGACTGGCATTCGAATGAATTGATCTCAGCATTGCCCGGAATACCTGCGCATATTCAAGCGATTAACTCTATGGTGCTAAGTCCGTGTGGGCACTATTTGGCGACAGGGAGTATGGATAAGACGATTAAAATTTGGGATGTGGGAACATTGACCTTGCGTAAGGTTATTGATTTTGCACGTTATGGGGGACATAAGCATTCCATCAATGCGCTAATTTGGTCCACATATGCAGACTTGTTGGTTTCTGGTTCTGATGATAAACAGATTTCTGTTTGGAAAATCGATTAAAGGTTTTTTATTTTACTACTTAAGATTAATCCTATGAGCATATCAGCAGTTTCTTTTTCCAAAGGTTTTCGTGGATACGATGTGGCAGAGGTGCAAGCCTATGTGAACTCCGTAGATCAATTTGCTGCAGAATCTGCGCGAAACGAGCAGTTGATGCAAGAAAAAATCCAGCAATTAGAACAAGAGGTTAATCGGTTACGTGAGGTGGAATCGTCCCTTTTTCGGGCGATGAAATTAGCTGAGGAAGCACAAGTGCATTGGCAACAGAAAGTTGAAAAAGAAGCCGAGGGGATACTTGCTGATGCGAAGAAAAAGGCAAATGCATTAATTGCTGAATCTGAGCAATCAGTAAAAAAAGCAGCACTATTAGTTGAAAATGAACGCAAGCAACTGCTAGCTCATTCTGAGCAGGAGTTGAAGGAGAAACAGCGTGAGATGGGGCGTTTGGAGGCGGTCCAACAAGCTTTTGCGGAACAGATGTTGGAGCTTTCTCAGCAAACCATAGATCAATTAGCTAAATGGAAGAAGGATGTTCCTCCAGTTGCTCCAGTCAAATCTGAACAGGTGAAAGCTAAATCAGCTTCTAAGATGGTTAAGCCTGTAGTTAAGCCAAAGCCGGTCGCAAAGAAAAAGGCAAAGCCAGTTTCGAAACCTGCAAAATCAAATCATTTGGATGTGACTACGATTGAAGATGATGGCTTGCCTACATTGAATAAAGTGTTGGAAGCCTATGCGAAATCTAGCGGTCCGCGCGGAAAAGTGGGTGATTTAAATTAGAAATGATGCGGATATATCAGGTGCGATTAGAGGATGTACGGTTGTTTGGGTATCATGGATTGTTTCCTGAGGAGCGTGTATTGGGCAATTGGTTTATTTTAAATCTGGCTATTTCGAAGCGAATTACCCAAGCTTTTGAGGATGATATTAATCGGACAGTGGATTATGGCCAACTATACACGGTATGTGTTGAGATCATGCGTGAGCCGGTTGATTTGTTAGAAACACTATGTGAGCGGATTGCTGCCCGTTGCAAAGAACTGCATTCTGATTATGTGGAATTGGAGATTCGAATAGGGAAGGAGCATCCACCGATGGGTATGATGGGAGGTCGTTCAAGTGTGGTTTGGAAGGAGAATTTGGAGATGAATATTTAAAAAAAAGAGTGTAAATTCGAATCAAAATAATCCTAGTTATGCGTCATCAAGTTACGATCAAAGACATTGCCAAGCAGTTGAATGTGTCCGTAGCGACTGTATCGCGAGCTTTGCGTGATTTACCGGATATTCATCCGGATACTAAAAAATCAGTTTTAGATTTGGCGGCTGAGCTTGATTATCAGCCAAATGTATTGGCAACAAGTTTAGTGAAAAGTAAGACAAAGACATTAGGGCTAATTGTTCCTGATTTGGGTTATTACTTCTTTTCTACGGTGGTCAAGTCCATTGAAGAGGCTGCTATTGCGGCGGGTTATTCCTTGTTGATTACCCAAACGCAAGAGTCGTATGAGCGGGAATTGATCAATATTCAGAATTTATCTCGTTCTCAAGTAGAGGGAATTATTATATCGCTTTCGCGTGAGACGGTTAATTTGGATCATTTGAATCGTTTACAGCGTCGTGGGATTCCCTTGGTGTTTTTTGATCGAGATAGTGATGAGATTCATGCGTCCAAAGTGATGGTTGACAATGAGCAATCAGCCTATGAGGCAGTTAAACATTTGTTGGAAAATGGTTGTAAGCGCATCGCTTTTTTGGCTGGGCCTAAAAACGTATCGGTTAGTAATCAGCGCCGCTTAGGTTATTTACGCGCTTTATCGGAGGCTGGGATTGAGGCAGATCCAAGTTTGATTTTTCATTCTGATTATTTCCAGGATACTGCCAAATCGCAAACACATATTTTGATGCGCATGGACAATGCACCAGATGGAATTCTGGTGGTTTCTGACCGTTTGGCTTTGGGCGTTTTAATGGCGTTGAGAGAGCTTAAAATTCGGGTTCCAGAGGATGTTAAAATTGTTAGTTTTAACAATGAGCCTATATGTTCTGTTGTTTCTCCAACGATTTCGTCGGTGGCGCAGCCTTTAGTCGAAATAGGGCAGTTGGCCTTCAAATTATTAATCGACCAAATTGAAGGAAAAAATGCGGGAGATGCTCCTGTAATTGAGGTGTTGAAGACACAATTAATGGTACGTGAATCGTCTGTTCGCGTCAAATAGTAGCTTAATTCGAGCTTCTATTTATTCATTTTTTTTACTGAATTTTTTCTTGGAAAAATAGGCAGAATTTGAGATATTTGTACCTATTGAAAATCTCTGTTTTTTCCTTTCAAAAGGAATGATTGAACATGGGTTGTTCAACGAATCAAATCATTATTTATGTCATTACAAACGAATATTATCCCAATCAACATCGAAGATGAAATGAGAGGGGCGTACATTGATTATTCAATGTCGGTCATTGTTTCTCGTGCCTTACCAGATGTGCGTGACGGTTTGAAGCCGGTGCATCGTCGGGTTTTGTACGGTATGGAGGAGTTGGGTGTTAGTTATAATAAATCATACAAGAAATCGGCACGTATTGTCGGTGAGGTTCTAGGTAAGTACCACCCGCACGGTGACTCATCTGTTTATGATACGATGGTGCGTATGGCCCAAGATTGGTCATTGCGTTATCCTTTGGTTGACGGTCAAGGTAACTTTGGTTCTGTCGATGGTGATTCTCCCGCAGCGATGCGTTATACGGAGGCACGTTTGAAGCGTATTGCGGATGAGATGTTGGGTGATTTGAACAAAGAAACGGTTGATTTTCAGCCTAACTTTGACGATTCTTTGGATGAGCCTTCTGTTCTTCCTGCTAAAATTCCCAATTTATTGTTGAATGGTACTTCAGGTATCGCGGTGGGTATGGCGACGAATATGGCGCCACACAACTTGACTGAGGTGGTTGATGGTATTGGTGCGTATATTGATAATCGTGACATTACGATTGCCGAGTTGATGCAATACATTAAGGCTCCAGATTTTCCAACAGGAGGTACCATCTACGGTGTTCAAGGTATAAAAAATGCATTTGAGACTGGTAGAGGTCGTATCGTTGTTCGTGGAAATGCGACATTTGATACGTCAAAATCGGGTAAAGAACAGATCATTGTATCGGAGATTCCGTACATGGTTAATAAAGCTTCTTTGATTAAGCAATGTGCTGATTTGGTGAATGATAAGCGTATCGAGGGTATTTCTGAGATTCGTGATGAGTCGGATCGCCAAGGAATGCGTATTGTTTTTGATTTGAAGCGTGATGCCGTAGCGAATGTGGTATTGAATAATTTGTACAAATTTTCAGCATTACAATCGTCATTTAGTGTAAACAATGTGGCTTTGGTGAAGGGTCGTCCGATGATGTTAAATCTGAAGGATTTGATTCATCATTTTGTGGAGCATCGGAATGAGGTGATTATTCGCCGTACGCAGTTTGATTTGCGTGAAGCGCGTAAGCGTGCACACATTTTGGAAGGCTTTATTATTGCGTTGGATAATTTGGATGCGGTCATCAAGTTGATTCGTAATTCGAAGGATCCGAATGCGGCGCAAGAAGGCTTAATGAGTACGTTTAATTTATCTGAGATTCAATCGAAGGCTATTCTAGAGATGCGTTTACAACGCTTAACTGGCATGGAACGTGAGAAGATCATGAATGAGTATGCGGAAATCATGAAGTTGATTGATGATTTGGAAGACATTTTGGCTAAGCCAGAGCGTCAGTTACAAATTATCAAAGATGAGTTATTGGAGATGAAGCAGCGTTATGGCGATGAGCGTCGTACGCAGATTAACATGACGGATGAGGAGTTCTCGGTAGAGGATATGATTGCGGATGATGAGATGTTGATTACTGTTTCTGCGCAAGGATATATCAAGCGTACGCCGATTACCGAGTATCGTTCACAAACGCGAGGTGGCGTAGGATCACGCGCGGTGATTACGAAAGATGATGATTATACGGAGCATTTGTTCTCAGCAACGATGCATAATTGGTTATTATTCTTTACAGAGCGTGGTAAGTGTTTCTGGTTGCGCGTTTATGCAGTGCCGGAGGGTTCTAAGAATTCGAAAGGCCGTCCAATTCAAAATATGATGAATATTGAGAATGGGGATACAATTCGTGCGGTGATCAATGTGAAATCGATTACGGATCCGGATTACATTGATAATAACTTCATTGTTATGTGTACAGAGGATGGAACGATTAAGAAAACTTCGTTAGAGGCTTATTCGCGTCCACGTCAAAATGGTATCAATGCGATCACGATTCGTGAAGGAGACCGTTTATTAGATGTTGCCTTAACCAATGGAAATAATCAGATTGTTATTGCCACGAATACAGGTCGTTCAGTACGTTTTGAAGAGACACGTGTACGTCCGATGGGCCGTACTGCTGCGGGTGTGAAAGGTATTTGGATTGATGAGTCGATTGCTACGGAGAAGGTAATTGGTATGGTTTGTGTGTCAGAT
Organism: Aquirufa avitistagni; assembly: GCF_042715545.1. Classification (NCBI taxonomy): domain Bacteria; kingdom Pseudomonadati; phylum Bacteroidota; class Cytophagia; order Cytophagales; family Flectobacillaceae; genus Aquirufa; species Aquirufa avitistagni. Next base: position 699,136 of record NZ_JBBKXZ010000001.1, read on the forward strand.
CCTGAGGTTCAACAGTTATTAGTTGTGTCTGAGAAGGGATTTGGTAAGCGTTCAGAGGTTGAAGATTACCGTTTGACTAATCGGGGTGGAAAAGGGGTTAAAGCCTTGAATATCACGGAGAAAACGGGTAATTTGGTGGCTATCAAGGAAGTAAATGATAATAATGACTTGATGATTATCACGAAGGCGGGTATTTTAATTCGCACAAGTGTGGCTGAGTTACGTGTGATGGGTCGCAATACGCAAGGGGTGAAATTGATTCGTTTAAAAAATGAGACAGATGAAATTTCATCAGTAACTAAAATTGAGAAAGAACCAGAACCGGAAGAGGTAGTGTTGACTGAGGGTGTTGAGATAGTAGAAGGAGCGGTAATGAATCAAACTTCAGAAGATGAAGCAGGGGAGGAGACTCCAAATGTGGATGGAGCTGAAGAGCAAACAGAAGAATAATTTTTTGGCCCGTATGTGCATACGGGCTTTTTTTTAATTTAACTAAACATATGAAAAAAGTAGTTTTAACCCTGATTACTGTGGTCATGGCCGCAGGCTCAACGTTCGCTCAGGTGGACAAGGCTTTGGTCGAAGCACAAAAGAAGAGTATTTTGGATGCTGTTAAAAAGACAGATGAATCGGTAAAGAAATCACCTACGAAGCCAAGATTATGGTTAGATCGTGCGGTTGCCTACTTTGATTTGGCATCTTTCCCAGATTCGACCGTTTCTACATTGGATTTAGAGGCTTCATTTAAAGCAATTGAATACATTGCTGAAGCAGTTAAATTGGATACAAAAGATGGTAAAAAAGGTTCGATAGCGAAGGATGCAGAGAAATTATTGGATGGAAGAGAGAAGGCTTATGGCGCATTGATGAACGTAGGTGTCATTAAATACCAAGGAAAGGATTATTTATCTTCATTCCGGTATATGTCCAAGGCATCTGAAATAGCACCGAAAGACACGATGTCTGCGATGTACACGGGGGTTGTTGCACAATTGTGTCAAAAAGATGCAGAGGCGCGCAAGTCGTATGAGCATTATATGGCGATTGGCGGTAAGGATATGGCTATTATATATGGTTTAGCTCAAATTTACAAGGTAGCTAAGGAAGAGGAGAAGGCTTTGGCTATGTTAGATCAAGGTATTGCGCTTTATCCATCGAATAAGGATTTACGTAATGAGAAATTCAATATGTTGATTTCTTTCAATCGTATCGATCAGGCGATTACTCAATTGAAGGGATCGGTTGAAAAGGATCCTAAGGATGTGATGAATTTGTTTAATTTGGGCTTATTGTATGAAAATAAGATCAATGGCTTGAAGGATGAGGTGAACAAAATTGCAGAAGCTGCCATTAAAGTTGAAAGTGCAAAACGTAAGGTTGCTTCTCAAAAAGATAAGGCAGAGGTTTATGTGGATGAGTTAAAGCGTGTGAAGGCGAAGTTGAAAACGGCTCAGCCGAAGCAAAAGCCAGTTTACCAAGCACAAATCAATAAAATTGAGGCATCGATTAAGGCTGATAATGACGAATTGAAGTTGTTAATGGATGAGCAAGCTGAAGCAGAAAAGGCAGTAGGGGATGTGGCAGCGAATAAAGCCAAAATGGACGAATTACAAGGTAAAATTGCCAAATTGCGCGAAGAATTACCAGGTTTCTATATTCGTGCCTTAGAGGTAGATGCGAATTATTATGATGCTTTGTATCAATTAGGTGCGATGTCATACAATGATGCGGCTGAAATAAAGCGCAAAGTGAATGCAATGGACATGGAAACCTATAAGAAAGAAGGTAAGGCGGTAGAGGAGCAAATTGCGGCTAAATACAAAGAGGCTTTACCATATTTTGAGCGTGCGTTGGTTGTGAAGAAAGATGATGACTTAAAGGAGATCTTGCGCCAAGTATACCGTGAGTTGAAAATGGAAAAGTCAGTAGATTAAAAGATAAAACGCTGGACGTCAGACATTAGACGTTAGTCATTAAGAAAAGGCTGCTCAGAAATGTGCAGTCTTTTTTTTAGGTAAGAAGTAAGAAGTAAGAAGGTCGAGTAATAGAAGCTATTGTAGGTTTATCTAATACCTATTTAACATAATATAAATTATATAACAAATTAAATAGTAACCGTAGATAAGCGATACTTCGCGTATTTGTGGATAATTAGACGCGAGAATCGCGTTCCTACATTTTTTACGAATAACCTCCTTTATATAGCTTCCAATGTCTAACGTCCAACGTCTAGCGTCTAATTTTAGAGTCTAATACTAAACGTCGTCCAGCCATTCAATTCAGATTGTACGGTAATTTGGCCAGTGTGTAAATGTACGATCCGTTCAACAAGTGATAAACCGATGCCATAGCCCTTCGAATTGGCTGTATTTTCGCCGCGAAAGAATGGTTGGAATATATAAGGTAAATCAGCCTCAGGAATACCTTTTCCTTCATTTTTCACCTCGATAACAATCTTGTTATGCTCAATGGCCAGCTGTACAAAAGCCTGCTTATTTGGGCTGAATTTGCATGCATTTTCCATTAAATTTTTAATGGCTGTTAAGATCAGTTTTTCATCGCCCTTGATCATCAATAACTCTTCGTCCTCGGGCATGAATTGTGTATCAAATAGTACTTTATAGGACGTATTTAACTTCTGTGTTAAACTGCGCGCTTCCCAAAGTATTTCGTCAATTCGAATCAACTGAAAACCTGCTTGGTAGTCAGAAACACTGATTTTATTTAATTCAAGTAAGGATTCAGTAATTGCTGCCAAATCTTGTGTATCCTCTAAAACTGAGGCAATTGTCGACTTATAATCTGCTGTGGAACGCTCATTTAACAAACTAACTTCTAATTGTGCCGAAATCTTCGTTAATGGGTTTTTTAACTCATGTGAAACATTGGCAATAAATGTTTTCTGAAACCGAAAGGCACTTTCGATTCGCTCTAACAAACGGTTAATGGTTGCTACCATTTTGCCGATTTCATCCTCCGAATCTGCTGTTTCCAGCCTTTGTTCTAAACGTTTGGGCGATAATAAATCCACTTGTTTAATGACCTCAGAAATAGGACTTACTGCCCTACCCGCAAAGAACCAACCGGATATAACCACGATAAAAACGAACAAGAGAAACAAAGCGATTAGAATGTTCTTTAAATCCTTTGCATTTTCGACGGTATATTGGTCAACCGCACCCGCAAAAACGACTATTTGGCCCTCCGGAGTCACAAATACAGTACCGAGTACCTCCAAATCATCCATTTCAAATCGAACTTCTTTCTTCTTGAAAACTTCGCGTACACGATTGACATCAATATGAAAGTTGATCGTATCATTCGATCGATAAATGCGCTCATTACATGTATCATAGGCCATTATATTCTCTCGATACAAGATATCGCGATTAGCGCGATCGATGATTCTTAATAGCTTAGAATCAACTTGTTTTACGTTGACTAATAATTCTGCGGCGGTATTTGCTTTTTGGCGCAGCCGACTGTAAAATTTGTCTTTATAGTTCTGCTGGGTGAAAACATAGATAATGAAATACGAAACGAATAAAATCGCCGAAACTAAATACGTAAACTGATATGTTAGTCTGGAACGTATCTGCATTATTCTTGTCGTAAAATGTATCCCATACCAAATTGTGTATGAATCAATTTGCTTGAAAAGCCCTTATCTACCTTTTTTCGCAAGTAATTCACATATACTTCGATCAAATTTGAGCTATTCTCATCCTCAACTTCCCAGATATTTTCGGCGATTTCAGCCTTAGAAATGACTTTTTCTTGGTTGCGAAGAAAGTATTCCATCAACTGGAATTCTTTGGCTGTTAGGTTTATTTTCTGTCCAGAACGAGAGACAATTTTACTCGTAAGATCTAATTCTAAGTCGGCAAATTTCAATACCTGTGCCTCAATCATCGTCTGATTGGAACGTTTAATTAGCGCTTTAACACGAGCTAAAAATTCTTTAAAGTCAAAAGGTTTAGCTAAATAGTCATCCGCTCCTGCATCAAACCCTTCTATTTTATCGTCGGTGGTACTTAATGCGGTCAACATCAATATAGGTGTTTGAATACCTTCTGCCCGTAATTTTCGGCATAGCTCAAGGCCATTGATACCTGGAATAATGATATCTGAAATGATTAATTGATAGGCATTACGAATGGCTAACTGGTGCCCCATATTCCCATCATAAGCCACTTCAACGACATAATTATTCTCTTCTAATCCTTGTTTTAAGGATTGAACTGTTTTTGGCTCATCTTCAATTAATAAGATTTTGACCATTTAGCGTAAGATACTCACCAGGTCTGCTGGGGAATAATTAATAGATTTAAGTACTTTATTGTCCGCCTTGCGATATACCTTCCACAAGCCATTTTCTTCTAAAATTTCTGCTTCAGTACCATCTTTATCTGCATAAAATTTTACCGTTGCTTCTGCTTCAGCTAAGCTTTGACAAGCTTTTGACATATTGGATCGCTGTACTTCATTGAATAATTCGACGAATTTTTCACCCATGCCAAACTCCAAAACAGCTCCTGAAAGGACATATTGTAAATCACATAAAGCGTCGGCTATTTCAACTAAATCATTCGCAGCTATGGCTACTTTGAGCTCTTCTAGTTCTTCTGCCAACAAGCTTACGCGGAGCTGGCAGCGTTCTGCGCTAGGAATACCTGGTTTATCCACAATGGGTGCACCAAATGTTTGATGAAACTGGGCTACTTGGTTTAAAGAATCGAGTTTTTGCATATTTTAAGCGTTATTCCTTTAAAATTAAACAATTAATTATGCAAATTAAAAAGCCATTTAGCTAGCTATATGGTCCATTTGTGCACATTATCCACACTTATCCACATAAAATTGTGGATAAGTGGTGAAATTAATCCACAATTGTTCACAACTGTGGATAAGTCGTGGAAAAGTTTGGGTATTGTAAAATCCTAAGACTGTGGCTTGCTTTCTGAAAAAGTCCCATCCGTATAGAAAATTAGTACGCGCTCAATTTTCTTTTCTAGGTAAGTTGGGTTTGCCACCGAAGCGGTTACTGGAACGTTGGAATTACGCTCAACATGACTGCTTTCTCTGGTGCGTCTGAGATTTGATTGTACGATCGTTTGTTCAGGCGAATTATTTTTAACGGATTCTGAGGGCGTTGGTAAAATTGGGTCAAAAAGAGAAGGAGTTGAAGGGGCTGGAACAATTTCTTTAGCTACAGCCACAGATCCTAGCGTACGATCCTCAAATAATAAATCTTCAGCTGTGATTTCAGGAAACACACGTAATATCTTCTGAACTACATCTAAGCTTGGCTTATTGCGGCCAGAAAGAATATGTGATATACTACTACGAGGAATACCTAATTTATCAGCGAATTGTGATGCGCTTAGTTGCTTACGCTTGATTAACAATTCTATCTTTTCACTTAAATTCATAATTGGTTTTTGTAAACAAATGGTATTACAAAAGTAAATTATAAATTAACAAAAACAAACTGAACTTCGAAGACAAATGTGATTTACAAAAGTGATATACAATCCGAATGCAACGTGATCAATTTACTTTTGTAAAGAGAACCAACTCCCTTTTTAAAGTCCTTTTTAGACATACCTAATTCAAAATAGATCTCCTCAGCAGGGCTTTTATCATGTAATTTAAGGACACCATTACTGGCTTTTATCGCATTTAATATACGCTCAGCTTGCGCATCGATGCGGACCATGCCCACTTGTTCTAAACGTAAATCAAGTTTACCATCTGCCCTTACGTTACTAATGTATACATCAGTCGGCTCGCCAAAAGTTAAGTTTGTAAACACCTGATTTTTAAATAGCATTCCAATTTTACAATTGTTTACCAAGCATTTGATTCCTAAATCGGTGTGTTCGAATGGAATGGCTGATACTTTGTCTCCAATTGTAAATTCACTACCATCGGTGACGGGAAGAAATTTTTCAATGCGTGCTGATGCGACGATACGATCAGTTTGTCCATCTAAATAGATATAAACAAAATAAGATCTACCTACCGACATCTTTTGGAATTGTTGGCTGAATGGAACGAATAGATCTTTGGCTAAACCCCAATCCATAAATACACCCAGTGGAGTAACGGATTTTACTTCTAGATAGGCAAATTGATCGATGGTAGCCTTTGGTTTTAAAGTCGTGGCAATGATGCGATCTTCTGAATCTCGGTAAATGAATACGTCAATAAAATCATCTATCTGATAATTTTCAGGTACATATTGTAGAGGAAGTAAGATTTCGTCTTCATACCCGTCGAGGTATAATCCAAATGGGACTTCTTTAATAATTCGTAGGTGATTGTATTCACCAATTCTTAATTCATTTTCCATAAAAAAACCCGGTTGTTTGAACCGGGTTATAAAGGTAAGGATAGATTTTGGTTTAGACTACCACATTGTTCTCGCGCAAGGCTTGATTCAATGAGGTTTTTAAATCAGTGCTTTCTTTTCGTTTACCAATAATTAAGGCGCAAGGTACTCCGTACGTGCCAGCAGGGAAATTCTTTTGAATAGATCCTGGGATAACAACTGAGTTTTCAGGAACATATCCAATATACTCCACTGGCTCAGGTCCACTTACGTCAATAATCTTAGAACTACCTGTAATGGTTACTCCAGCACCTAAAACTGCCTTTTTCCCAATATGAGCTCCTTCTACCACAATACAACGAGAACCAATAAACGCACCGTCTTCAATAATTACCGGAGCAGCTTGTGGTGGTTCTAATACTCCACCGATTCCAACGCCACCGCTTAAATGTACATGTTTGCCTATTTGGGCACAACTGCCAACGGTCGCCCAGGTATCTACCATCGTTCCCTCGTCTACATACGCACCAATATTGACATAAGAAGGCATTAATATCGTTCCTTTTGCCAAAAACGCACCATATCGTGCCACAGCTGGAGGTACAACGCGAACTCCCAATTCCTTATAATTTGTTTTCAAACGCATTTTATCATGGTATTCAAAAATGCCCACTTCACTTACAGTCATCTGACGAATAGGGAAATACATGACAATGGCTTTCTTCACCCATTCATTTACTTGCCATGTTCCATCGGCTTTTGGTTCAGCGGTACGTAAATCGCCAGCATCTACGGATGCTACTACTTGTTCAATCGCCGCGATAACTTCTGGGGTATTTCTTGTCTCCGGTTTGTCCCAGGCCGACAAAATGATTTGTTCTACTGAATTCATAAAATATGTATGCAAAAATTTAGGAGTGCAAATTACCAATAAAAGATTTTTATCTCGACTCTTCAGCTAAATAAATCTTGATTGGGCGTAATAAGGCCACAAAAATGCCAATTTTCCACCAAGAATTTAACTTCAACTTTAATTAGCTAACTTACTGATTATCAGTTAGTTGATATTTTGTTCCAAATAATGTTTTGTGTAAAAAGGCTTGAAAATTAGCCAAATAAACAAGTGACATTCTGTCACTCCCCTGCCCCACTCGATTTGCGAAGCATTTCCATACTCAAATATGCAAAATATTTTTGAATAAAAAACGTATCCGAGGTAAATTTATCAAAAAATGCCTTAATTAGCATTTTAACTAAATTAGATTTGTTCGATTAACAATTGTTTAATATGGATTTAAAACGTTTAAATCAAGGTATTTTCGCACTATTCTTGGAATTATTCTATTAATTGGCTATTTTTGATTTTAATAAGGAAATCAAATTAATTCATTCAATGAGAAAAATTAAAGTTGCCATTAATGGTTTTGGTCGCATCGGTCGACTTACTTTCCGTCGTTTATTGGAAAAAGAAAATGTAGAAATCGTTGCAATCAATGATTTAACTGACAACGCTACTTTAGTACACTTGTTAAAGTACGATTCAGTACACGGACGTTTTAACGGAACTGTTACTTCAGATGCAGATAGCATTACTGTCAATGGTCACGTAATCAAAGCTTTTGCTGAGCGTGATCCAAAACAATTACCTTGGGGTGCTTTAGGAATCGACGTTGTATTAGAATCAACAGGTCGTTTTATTGATCAAGATGGTGCTGGCCAACATTTAACAGCTGGTGCGCGTAAAGTTATTATCTCCGCTCCTGCTAAAGGTGATATTCCTACAGTTGTATTAGGTGTTAATGATGATACATTAACAGATGATATGACAATTATCTCAAATGCTTCTTGTACGACAAACTGTTTAGCTCCAATGGCTAAGGTTTTAGATGACGCATTCGGTATCGAAAAAGGATTTATGACTACTGTTCATGCTTACACAGCTGATCAGAATTTGCAAGATGCACCTCACTCCGATTTACGTCGTTCTCGTGCTGCTGCTTATTCAATTATTCCAACATCTACAGGTGCTGCTAAAGCAGTTGGTTTAGTTTTACCACACTTGAAAGGTAAATTAGACGGAAACGCGATGCGTGTACCTACTCCAGATGGTTCTGTGACAGACTTTACGGTTGTATTGAAGAAAGATGCTACTGTGGCTGAAATCAATGCTGCTTTGAAAGCTGCTGCTGATGGCCCAATGAAAGGTATCTTAGAATTTACAACAGACGAAATCGTTTCTATCGATATCATTGGAAATTCACACTCATGTATCTTGGATTCTAAATTAACAACAGCGATGGGTAACCTAGTGAAAGTTGTTGGTTGGTATGACAACGAATTTGGATATTCTTCTCGTGCAGCTGATTTGATCGCTCGCGTAGGATAATTCGAACTACATATTAGTAACAAAAAAGAGGCTTATGCCTCTTTTTTGTTTTCTACCCGCGCATAATTGATTGTAAATCCCTTATCGTACCAAATTTTTTCAAACCGGGTCTTTATCCCAAAATGATCTTCATTCCATTCCGAAGTATATAAATCCTTTGTTTGGGCCAATATAGGTAGTTGGTGCGCATGAAACTGCTCCAGCGAATAATCGAAGAACGGTTCTGAATCCGTTTTTAAATGTATAATCCCTCCAGGTTTTAATAAGCGTAAATACTTCTTCAAAAAGAACGGAAAAGTCAAGCGCTTCTTCTCATCCCGGTCCTTCATACGTGGATCCGGAAAAGTGATCCAAATTTCATCAATCTCATTTGGCAAAAAGAAGTCTTCAATAAATTGAATTTGAATTCGTAAAAAGGCAACATTCTTTAGTTGCATACTTTCCGCCTGCCTTCCACCTGCTGCGAGACGATCTCCTTTAATATCAATCCCTATAAAATTTTTATCTGGGAATAACTGGCCCAATCCATTCGTGTATTCTCCTCGGCCACACCCCAGCTCTAAGACAATCGGATTTGAATTTTGGAAATATTCAGCAAGCCATTTTCCTTGGCAATGTTCAAAAAAATCTTTGGGACTTTGAATGACATTGGCCAAAGCCTCAGCCCATTCGTATTTGTATGTTTTTCTTCGACTCAAAATCTATTCAGCTATTTCAGCGACCATATAGGTGCTTCCTGTAATTAATATAAAATCTGCCTGCGTCTTGCGCGCCGTTGCTAGCGCGACATTGACATTGGTAAATGTCTTACCCTGCAATCCGAAGATATTTGCCTTAGCTTGAAGTTCATTGGCTGATAAGGCTCTCGGATTCGAAGCCTGGGTGAAATAATACTGCGCATCTGTTGGAAACAAACCTAACACACGATCCAAATCCTTATCAGCGACCATGCCCAAAATGATATGAAGCTGAGCTATTTTCATTTTAGCCACCTGACCTAATACCTCCGTAATTCCAGATGCATTATGTGCGGTGTCTGCTACCACCCAAGGTTCTCGACCCATAATCTCCCATCTTCCACGTAATTGGGTATTTTCTCTTGCCAATTGAATTCCCCGTTGAACTGATCGTGCTGTCAGTTGTAAAACATGCATTTTACTCAATTGAGCACACCAGGCAATGACGCCACGTATGTTATGCACCTGATACGCGCCAGCATAAGGACTAATAATCTCTAAATCACCCCAAACTTCCGTATGTGCCAACAAGTGTAACTCTAAACCGTTTTGGCTCACCTGCGAAATCTTTACCACATCAGTTGCAAATTGAAGCGGGGCATTACGTTCCAGTGCCGTGGCTTCAAAAACTGCTTGAATTTCTTCTTGTCTTTCGCTAATGAGTATCGGAATCTGGCTTTTTATAATTCCTGCTTTTTCCGAAGCAATTTCTGTTAAGGTATCCCCAAGAATATCTTGGTGATCATAGCCTATGTTCGTGATATACGTCGCTATAGGCTCAATGATATTTGTCGAATCCAACCGTCCACCCAATCCTGTTTCAATGATTGCATAATCCACACCTTGTTCCTGGAAATAGGCAAAGGCCATAAGGACTGTCCATTCGAAAAAACTAGGTCTGATTTCAGAAATTAAGTCTTGATGTTTCTGGAAAAATGCAACCACCCATTTTTTAGAAACTTCTTTTCCGTTGACTTTAATTCGCTCTGTAAATGATTTTAAATGCGGAGATGTGTAGAGGCCAACTCGAAATCCTTGCTCCTGCAAGATAGAAGCCATAAAATGGGATGAACTCCCCTTTCCATTTGTACCTGCAATATGTAAGCTTTTAAAATGCTGTTGGGGATTACCTAGCTGAGCCGCCAATTGTTGAATATTCCCTAATCCTGGCTTGAACGCTTTTTTACCTTCCCGATGAAATACAGGAAGTTGGGCATATAAGAAGTTGACAACCTCCTCGTAAGTCATACCAGTCAAAATATCCTGAATTAGTTTGTAGGGACAATTTTGATCGTTTTAAATCCACTAGCACCGCGTGAAATACCTTCACTGCGTGGATAAAAACGGGAATTTTTGATGAGTTTTTTATAACGTTCTGCTAAAGAAAGTTTGACGTTTGTCCGGTCAATTCTAATCTCGGTGACATTACCACGTTCGTTGATCCGAATGAAGAAGGTAATTTCCCCTGTTTCAGATCCATTTTCTATACCGTTCAAAGCCTTGGTATCAAATGTCCAATCTTGTGCAATTTTACCCTCACCTTGCCCGGTTCCATTTCCAGATCCACGACCACCGCCACCAAGACCGGTTCCTAAACCTTTTCCAGATCCAGCACCTGTTCCTGTTCCACCACCTGCTCCAGAAGCAGAACCAGCTTTTGGACTACGTTTACCAAGAGTTAATGATAAGTCCACGGGCTCCTCCACCTCTTTTGGTTCTACGGGAACCGGCGGTTGGGCTTTAACGGTCACTGGACTAACTATGTTACTTGTTAATGCAGGTGTTGATGTCGTTTGAACGGCATCGGCAGTTGATTGAGTTAATTCTTGTTTCTGAGGTGCTGGGGCTGGAGCCGGTGGTTCTTGTTCAAAACTAATTTCACCCATACCAGCATCTTCTACAGGGATTGCCGGCGGATTGGGTGAATCATTCCAAATTTTTACCTGCCAAATTAGCAAAAACAACAGCGTATTAATCGCTAAAGTTATGGCTAAAGCCTTACGCTGATTGCTTTTTTCGAACTTTTTATCTGAATATGCTAAGCTCATAGGTACTATTGTTTTTTAAACACCCAAATATCTAATTTCTTGTCTTTCTTTAATTCAGCGGCTTTTTGATAACCTAAATCAAAATTTGCTACGCGTCCTACACTTACCCGGAAATGCTTCTCTCCTGCTTCTTTTTCAATGATTTCGACGTCAGTAAAGCCCTTGCTGACTAATTCCGATTGACAAAGGGCTGCTTTTTCCTCTGTCAAAAAACTTGCAGCGACTAAATAAATTTCGTCTGAAGGGATAGGTTCAACTTTTTCAACTGATTTCGCTACCTCTGGTACAGTAGTAGTAACCGATTTAGCAGCAACTACTGGCGTGGCTACTTTTTCTTTTTTCTTAATCTTAATAGTCAATGGACTCATCGAACTATTTACATACCGCGAATTAGGCTCGGTTAAATAATAAGCAGCGGTACCCCCTAGCATAAATGCCAAGATCACATAGGTATAAAACTTAACTGATACTCGCTTTTGTTTTTCCTCAGCAACCACAGGTGCAGCATCGGTCATTGATTCTACAACTGGATTAGAAATTAATACCGGCTTTTGAGCCTTTGGCTTTATTTGTACAGGTATTAGACCGAATTGAGCTAAATCAAAATTAGTATCAGGATTAGGTTCAAAGGTGATTTTTGATTCATTCTGTAAGGTGAATGTCCCAACTTTCCCCAAAATAACCTCCTCACCTGCTTGAATTCGCTGATTTAATGCAAGGGCAAAATCATGTATGGCTTTAAAGGCATCTTTTTGTTTTAATCCTTCTTTTTGAGCTAATGCCATGGCTAATACGCCATCATCCGATCGTAAACGCTCATTAAAGGCAACCCATTTACGTTTCGGATAAATAGTTGAAGTCGATTCATCAAATGTAAAATCTTTTGTATTTAGAACGAAACCACCAAACTGCGGAATTACCACGCAATCATAGTTGAGTAAAGATTCTTCGATAAGGGATACAATCGTTTCTTGCATATTGACTAAAAAGAATAAGCTACACCTACCGTATAGTTAAGTCCTTGGGTAGCATAGTTCAAATATCGTTGATATTCTTTACCCAACAAATTATTTGCACTGACAGAGGCATTGAATTTTTTGGTGATCAAATAATTTACTTTCAAATTCAAATCAATAATGTCATCCATTTTGACTGATTTGCCCGTTTTAGCTTGCATACCATAAAGTCCGCCTATGTAGAATAAGTCAGGCGATACAATGATACGATCTTTAAATGTGATTGAATTCGTAAAAGATAAACTCAACAATGGTCTCGAAATCGCCTTTCCATCCGCAATATTAATATTCGTAAATTGATTGTAGTCGTATTTTAGAATTGATAAAACCTTATCGAAGGTTTGATAATTGATCTGTCCCGACAAATTCAATACCTGAACTTTCTTATCCCCTCCCGCGTAGGCAATATTAAATCGAGTTGAGTCAGTCGCTGGAACAAAAAACGCCAAATCGCTGAATTCAGAATAGGAAACTTTCATTTCAAAATCTAAGTTGCGTTCATTTGAGCCCTTAACCCCACCATAAATATTTGATGTTTGAACCGTATTACGCAAGTTAACTTGTTGAGCCATCCAATTATTCTCACCAACAAACTGATTCAATGAATTGAAATAAGTTTCACCCCCTAAGCCCACGAACACATGTATAAAGTCGGTAGGCTTCACATCCAATTTTACAATGGGGAATAAACGGGTCTTATTTACACCTAACAATCTATCTTTTTCATTCGCTAAATTAATTCCTGCAGTCACCGACAAGCGATTATTCTTGTATAGGAAACTCGGTTTAATCCGGTATAACTCCCGGCGATTCGTTTGGCCAAATGTGTTTTCAGACATGTTCATTTCACCAACTAAATAGGCCGACAAATTATCGTTCACATGTAAGATAGATTGAATTTTGCTATCCCAAATCCATTCACGCGTATTGTAGTTTGTGCTTAAATAAGTTAATCCGGAGGTAGCGATGTAATCAAATTTGGCATCTTTCTTTGCATTGGAAATACTACCGGCATAATTGAACTTATTATACGTAATGGCTAGATCACGGATTGTTCCACTGCCATCAAATATTTTCTCATCACGTCCGTAGTAATTATTACCAGTACGTCTGAAGCTGATTTGACCATCCAATAAATACTGGCCCGTAAAGGTTTTTGAATACGCTTTTACTTCATTTTCATTCCGCCCTGAATTCGCTCCAGCTACAGGTCCGCGCCGATTAGCATCATGATTAATGTATAATCCATGAAATTGAGTCTCCTTTGGATTAAATCCAAAATGGCCATTCAAAACAGTATGTCCGAAATTACCAGCGCCAATTTTAACTAAGTTTTTAAACTTTGGACCAAAAGAAGAAACTAATTCATCTCCTGTACGAGGACCAATTACAGAAGTCGTTAAAATCGTTTTGTTGGCTGTTTCCCATCTACGATCAAAAAATTCGTACTTCATTTTGCGCCCTTTTTGCGCATTTTCAATTTCAGTTAAGGGCTCAAAATTGCGCGAAATTTGCGGTTGGAGTACAATTTTACGCTCTTTCTCTAAAATGATATCATCATTCTGAATATTTCCTTCCTTTTTATCTTGAGCCAAGACTTGTACTTGTACCCCCAAGATTCCAAATAAGCTGCAAAGGATGATTGATTTTGCGTTCATTTTAATTTTCATGTTCTCTTATTTAAGGGGTAAGCTTTTTAATTTCGTTTTGGCCACTTCAACAATCGCATTATCCGTTGAGTTATCAATAATCGATTTTAAGATTGCTCGCGCTTGTGCTAAATTTTTTAGGGACACAAAGTTGTCGGCCAACAATACATAGGCTTTACCTATGACGCCATCTGAAACATCCGCAAATTCATTTTTGAATTTGGTGGTAATCATTTCATTTGACTCTTTGTATTTTCCTACTTGGCTTAATTGCAAGGCAAATTCAATTTGCGCTTCACCCCCAATATCATTTTTATCTAAAGCGATTGTTTTAGTTAACCATTCATTGCGCTGACCTATTTGCGTACTATCCGAATAGGAATCCGCAAGTTTACGACTCATCGTTGCTAATTCTGTGGTCGAATACAAGTCTAAGGGCTCTACCTCTAGAATTACTTTGCCAACTGAATCTAAATTTTTAGCTGCATAGAAAGCATTGAAGATTTGGGTGTAGCCCATTAATACATTTTCAGGTTCTTTGATTTTTGCCTGATGCATCCGGTAGAAATTCACAGATGACTGGTAATTACCTAAGTTGAATTCTAATTCAGCCGTACGTAAAATGGCTTTATTTACTTGTGGGTGCGCATTTTGCTCGACAACCTTTTTGTAGGCAGCAACTGCTTCCGTGGAATCCTTGATTTGATCTGCCGCATCCGCAATTAAATAATAGGCTTCCACGACATTCTCATCCGTTGGATATTTGGTCACAAAATCCTTCAAGGCAGGAATTGCTTTGTCAAATTTCTTACCATCATAAATACCCTTTGCTGCGCTATATTTCAAATCCATAGCCTCAGCATCGTTGGATTCAGACGCATGACTTGCTTGGTAATTCTCCAATACTTGGCCAAATTCTTCTGGACGACCCACTTTAATTAAATTCTCTTGCAAGCCGATCAATGCATCTTTGGCAATTTTGTCACCAGAGAATTCATTGATAATGCGTTTGTAATCCGCAAGAGCTAATTCAAATTGCTCATTATTTGTATACGCTTGAGCACGTTTTAAAATCGATTGCGCTAGGTACTCACTCTTGGTTTTGGCATCAATTATTTCTGTAAAGCCTGCAATCGCCTCTTTGTACTTATGTCCATTAAACAATAAGATGTTCTCTTGGAAAATGGCATCTTCGGCGAATTTAGAATCTGGGAAATTCATTCGAACCTGCTTGAAGGTTTGTCTTGCTTCTGCATCGCGGTTCAAATAACTAAGCGTCATTCCTTTTTGATACAAGGCGTAATCTTTTTCAGTTTTAGCGATTTCTGCAGCTTGTGAATAATAGGTCAACGCATCTTGATATTTACGTGAAATCAAATACGTGTCAGCTAATCGAATTAAGATAGCAGGATTGTTTTTTGAGTTTGGCGCTGCTTTTAATCGATCAACATATGCCTTGAAAAGATTATTCGCTTTTGTGAAATCCTTCGTATTAAAATAGGCGAACGCAAGTCCCATGCGAACTTGTTGGATGAAATCTTCGGTTTGTCCTTTGCCGGTCAATAATGGATTATATAATTCGATGGCCTCATCGAATTTCTTTAACTGAGATAGCGTCTCTGCTTTTCCAAGTAAGGCCAATTGCGTGTATTGAGCCTTTTGAGGGGTATTAATCGAAATATCAAATAACTTAATGGCCTCATCAAAATGTTCCTCATTGTAGGCACGAACACCTAAATTATAACTTAATGTCTGGTAGGCCTCGTTTAATTTAGGAGATCGATTCGTTAATCCTTGCAAATATTCTAAGGCCACCTTTAGGTTGTCGGCATGTAAAAACGCATCAGCAACTAATTCTACCGCTTCTTCTGTGAATTTACTTTTTGGAAATTTCGCATTGAAAGCCTGAATTTCTTGAATGGTTTCAGATGCTCGCCCTAAATCTAACTGTACTTTAGCGTGGTTATAATAGGCTTCTTCTTGAATTTGGGTATTAAAACTTAGGTTTTTCGCTAAATCAAAAGCTTCTAAAGTTGCCGCCAAATTTCCCGCATTTAACTGCGAAAGTGCAAGTGTAAATGCAGCATATTGACCCAAAGAGTCTTTTTGACTTGCTAAACCTTTCAATTGGGTAGCTGCCTCATTAAACTTTTTAATGCGGTATAATGAATAGCCTAAGCGGTATTGAGACGTTGGATTGATTTTATTTCCTGTTGCCTTGATTAGCACATCATAACTTTTAGCTGCTTTTTCAAAACGCTCAAGTTTAAATTGTACATCGGCCACGAGCTGGGATAACTCATCTAATCGGTAACCGGAATTCTTTTTTACGAGTATGGGTTCTGCATAATTCAATAATTCATTGAATTTTGATTGGTTGAAATAGCAAAGCGCAATCCAATTGGGAATTTCCCGACGGTACTTACTACTTGCTTCCGCCTTTTGGAAATCTGGTGCTGCATCAGCGTAACGCTTGTCATTGAATTGAATTACCGCGGCATAATATGCAGCAGAAAGCGCATATTCTTCTTCCTGCTCTACTTTTATCTCATTAAAATAAGGCAAGGCTTCAGTGAAGTTTTTGAGTTCGTAATACGAAACGGCTAATTTATATTTAGCTTCTAGATTGGTTTCAGATGATTTGCTCAGGTATTTAACAGCTTTGGCATAATCGCCATTGTCATAGAAAAACGTACCAATGCCACGTAAAAGCTTAATTGCTTGCGGATGTTCTGGATTATTTGCCACAAAACGCTCGGCTAAAATCTCGGCCTCAGGCTGGCTCATGTACAATGAACACATGGTCATGTAATATTCTGCTAAAACCCTTTGCCCAGCTTGCTCATTACTTAATGGTTCAATACTCCCAAGATAGGCATTGAATTCTTCTCGTGCAGCCACATAATTCTTTGCATCAAAGTATTCTTTGGCCTGACGAAAATGTAAAGTATGATCTTTGAAACTAAGTGTTTGTTGGCCAAAGGCCCCCAAGCTCACGCAGAAAAAAAAGAAAGCTGAGACCCAGCGAATCGATCTTGAATGGTTATTCATTTGAAAATGTTTACAACATGCACATTGAATCAAAAATACGATTTTTCTTTTAATTTATTGTTTGAGGCTTTTGATTTATTTTAGGTGCTCCCTACCAATTAATAGCTATTTCTTAGGAGATACGGCCTATTTTACTAATTTTAGGTTTTCTATTTCATCCTAATAAACTTTAAATCAATGTATCTTAAGAAATTAGCAATCCTAAGCCTATTATTTCTGGGATTTGAACTAAGTGCCGCTCCGATTAAGCATCTCGTTCAAATGTCCAACCCACAATCCCATTACTTTGAAGTGACAACTACCTTAGATGTTAGTAAGGAAACGGCAAAATACATCGATTTGAAGATGGCTGCTTGGACACCTGGCTCTTATCTTATCCGTGAATTCGCACGAAATGTGGAACAAGTACATGCAACTGCACAAGGAAATTCCTTACCTATTGACAAAATCTCAAAAAACACCTGGCGCATTTCCTTGAAGCCTGGTATGAAACAAGTACAAGTCAAGTACCAAGTTTATGCATTTGAACTTTCTGTTCGTACTTCATTTTTAGATGATGCGCACGGTTACATCAATCCTGCTAGTGTATTATTATATGTGGCCAAATGGGCCAAAGAACCACAGGAACTTAGTATTGTGCCGCATAAAGACTTTAAACGGGTGTCAACTGCCTTAAAAAATGTGGGTGGCTTTAATTATGTCGCAAAGGACTTAGATGAATTAATTGATTCACCTATTGAAATTGGAAACCACAAGGTTTGGGATTTTAAGGTGAATAATATTCCCCATCAAATTGCCTTTTATGGTCCTGCGAAAGTCGATTCGGTGAAATTCTTATCCGATGTAAAGAAGATGGCGGAGGAAGCACAAAAAGTAGTTGGCGAACATCCTTGCGATCACTATTTGTTCATCATCCATAATTTAAACCGTGGTGGTGGCGGGTTGGAACACTTATACTCCACAACTTGTCAGGTAACGCGTTCTAATTATGAGACAGCGAAAGGTTACCAGGGAATTATGAACCTATTGGCCCATGAGTATTTTCATCTATGGAACATAAAGCGCATTCGTCCTAAATCTTTAGGACCTTTTGACTACGAAAATGAGAATTATACGCACAATTTGTGGTTCTCAGAAGGTATAACGAGCTATTATGCCGATGTCATCAATCAGCGTACGGGTATGGTTTCTACGACAGATTACATCAAAGGTTTAGGTGAAGAAATTGCTGGTGTTGAGAATACGCCAGGTAATCAGGTGGAATCTGCTGCTGAGGCAAGCTGGGATGCTTGGATCAAATATTACCGTCCGAATGAGAATTCTCGAAATTCAACGGTTTCTTATTATGACAAAGGTTCTTTATTGGGTGGGGTTTTGAATATGTGGATCATCAGCCAAACCAAAGGTGCTCATTCATTGGACGACGTTTTCAAACTTTTATATCAAACGTATTATTTGAAACAAGGTCGCGGATTTACGGATGCGGAACTTGAAAATGCATTTACCACTGTTGCGGGAACTTCTGCCGCTACTTTCTTTAAAGAATCGATTTATGGTGTAAAAACACCTGATTATGCTGGATTATTTGGCCAATTTGGTTATTCGTGGTCTGATGTCAATACAGGTAAATCAATTCCATTTGCAGGATTTAATGCCATGGCTGGTCGGGTTACTTCGATTTATAAAGCAGGTCCAGCATTCGTAGCAGGATTAAATGTGGGCGATGAGATCGTGCAAGTAAATCAAGTGGATTTTGCTGGGGTGGATAAGTTGCTTGCCGACAAAAAAGTAGGTGATGTATTGAAATTTCGTGTGAAACGCGATGGCATGGAACGTACGTTTGATCTAACAATTAGTCAAACTCCACTCAAATCATTTGTGATTCAATCCGTTGAAAAACCGAGTGACGCACAGTTGAAATTACGCCATAAGTGGTTAGGAGGTAATTAATCGATATACTTTGCCTTTTCAGCATACATCGACTGAAAGGTCTCAATGACAAATTTTTGAAAGGAGGAGCTGGATGCCAGCTCCTCTATTTCTTTTTGGGAGGAAAAGTCCATGACGGAGTATTTATAACTCTGTTCCAAATGCGGGGTTTCGAATTTCAAAATGTACTTCGAGTTCCATTCGAAAAGCGAAATGCGCATGGAGTCATTCGGTATTTCCTTGATAAAATGCATTAGTCGTGAATGATTTTAACGCTTTGAATCACATCTCCTTCGCGGATTTGATCGATTACATCAAGACCTTCAACAACTTTACCGAAACAAGTATGCTTTCGATCTAAGTGTGCCGTATTGTTACGAGAGTGGCAAATGAAAAACTGAGAACCACCTGTATTTGGTCCACGATGTGCCATAGAAAGTACTCCACGATCATGGAATTGATTATTTCCAGTTAATTCACATGGGATTGAATAACCCGGACCACCCGCTCCCGTTCCGGTTGGGTCGCCCCCTTGTACCACGAAATCAGCAATAACTCGGTGGAAAATTACTCCATCATAAAAGCCCTTCTCCGAAAGATCAATGAAATTTTTCACGTGAATCGGAGCATCTTCTGTATAAAATTCGATTTTCATTAACCCTTTATCGGTCAACATTTCTGCGTATGCCATCTTATTTAATTAAATTTGAGGCACAAAGATAAAAATTATATCCATTATGAGGTACCTCGTTTTATGCATGTTTGCTATTTTAACTGTGTCTTGTCAATCAGATACCTCAAAAAAAGAAGCATCTGATTTTTTTCTGCGCGGTAATGCCAAATATAAAGAGAAGGAATATTTTGAATCCATTAAATGGTATAATGAATCCATTGAGAAACAAGAAGTTTTCCCAGATGCGTATTACAATCGGGGTTTAGTGTATCAGCACCTCGAAAAGCATGATGAGGCATTAGAAGATTTTACAAAAGCCTTCGCCCAAGATTCCAAATTTGCTCCTGCCCTATTTAAGTTGGCCGAAACCCTTCAAACCTTAGAAAAATACGATTTAGCCTTAACTGAATCAGCGAAACTGGTTAAGAATTTCCCTGATTCTGCAGCAAATTGGACACTTCATGGCAATATTCAAATGCAAAAGGAGATGTGGAATGAGTCGATGGTTTCTTATGATCGTGCACTAGCTATTGATTCTCTTTCGGTTGAAACGATGATCAATCAAGGTGTGGTGTTTCAGGAGTTGAATCAATTAGATTTAGCAGAAAAGATGTTCAAACGCGCGTTGCGTCAAGGCAAATATCAAGATCTGATTTATAATAATTTAGGTTACGTGGAGATTCAGCGGATGCATTGGGAATTAGCTAAACAATATGTTCAAAAAGCGTTAGCTGTTGATCCTAAAAACCCATTATATGTTAAGAATTGGGAGCGAATTCAGAAAAAATCACTGCTTGAATAAGCGCATATAAGCTTGCAATTCCTGGGTATTTACTGCAGAATCTGTGAAAATTTCTAAGATTTTAGCGCGATCACTAGGCTCCCCAAAGTGCTGCATTTGTTGGTGCAATTCATTCCAATCATACGCTTCAAAATAGTCGATTCCAGCATCTAAAGCTGTATTTTTTGCACGAAACACTTGCTTAGTTACCATGAATTCATCCAGTTCAGGTAGGTCTTTGGCTCCATCCAATATGCCAAAAATTCCTCCCCCAGAATTATTGAAGATGATAATGCGCACATTAGCACCTACATACGCATTCCATAGCGCATTGCGGTCATATTGAAATGCCACATCACCAATGAGGGAAATGACCAATTTATTGGTTTGTTGGCTCGCACCTATAGCTGTACTCAAACATCCATCGATGCCACTAGTCCCTCGGTTTGAAAATACCTCCGATTGTGTAAATGTATTTTCTGTCCAGTTGATGTACCGAATGGCCAATGAATTTGCGACATGTACCTCCGAATTTGGCGAGTCCATGGTGCCAATCAAGTGATTATAAATAGCCAATTCAGACCAGCTTTCTTTCTTGAAATATGCTTCCTGTATCGCTTCCAACCTGTTTTTTGCACTATTTACAGCCGATACCCCCCTCAGGGTTTGTTGACACAATGACGTTAAGACCGAAATTGTTTCCGCACGAACCACGCGGGTTAGACATTGAAATGGATCTGGTTTTCCGATGGGATTTGGGTGCACCAACCAGGAGGCCGTTGGCTTATAGGTTCTCAGAAATTGTTTAATGCGTTTGCTAACAAACGATTTACCAAAATGAATATGAAACTCCGGTTGGAATGAAGGTAAATTTACCTCATTCGCCCAAATTAAATCATGGTGCAGTTGGCATTCCGCCGGCAGATTAGCCGTTGCATCCCCAATAACAGGTATTCCATTCAGCGCCAATTGGGCAAAAAAATCATTCTCAGCCTGATGGAATGGTCTTTGGCCGACAGTAATTAGTAGTGAAGCACCTTGTTTTACCTGAAAATCTGTATCCAATTCAGGTGTTTTATGGGCTTCAATGGCCTGAGGTTCCCGAATTTGCGGTAATGCCTCTCCGTTAGTTGGATAAAACGGCTCAGCGATGGGCACATTCATGTGTACGGGCCCTTGTGGAAATGCCATGGCTTTTTCCACGAGCTGATTTGGTTGAAAGGGTTTGAAGCTTTCGGCATGTTTGACATGCTTTCCAAATAGATTTTCTTGATAGATTGTTTGTCCATCCCACTGGCCAATCCACTCGGCTGGTCGGTCTGCGGTTAAAACAATGAGCGGAATTTCTTGGAAGAATGCCTCAACGACAGCTGGAGCAAAATTAAGTCCGGCTGAACCTGAGGTGCAACAAATAATGACAGGTCTTTTGGTTTTTAATGCGCGACCGAGACCAAAGAAACCAGCAGAACGTTCATCTGAAATTGAATAGCAGCGAAATCCACCGTGGCGAACCATGGCTAGCATGATCGGTGCATTACGCGAACCTGGGCATATAACTGCTTCATTTACACCTTGTTGGTGCAAGTTATCAATCAAATCCACAAGTCCTTCTGGGTATGCCATCGCAAAAAAAAGCCTCATAAGAGGCTTTTAAAATTTATCCAAGATACGTTTTAAGGGCTTTACTACGTGACGTATGACGGAGGCGGCGAATCGCTTTCTCTTTAATTTGTCTTACGCGTTCGCGTGTTAGGTTGAATTTTTCACCGATTTCCTCTAGGGTCATCGCGTGCTCACCATTTAAGCCAAAATATAATGTAACGACATCAGCTTCACGTTGGGTTAACGTAGATAATGCGCGTTGAACCTCCCGGCGTAATGAATCATTGATCAAACCAGAATCTGGCTTGTCTTCTGAATCATTTTCCAAAACGTCTAATAATGAATTTTCTTCTCCTTGAACGAAAGGCGCATCCATGGATACGTGACGACCTGAGATTTTCAGTGTGTCAACAACCTCACCTGTAGAAATTTCCAATACTTCGGCTAATTCTTCTGGAGAAGGCTCACGTTCAAATTTTTGCTCGAGTTCAGAAAACGTTTTCGAGATTTTATTTAGGGAACCTACGCGGTTTAATGGCAAACGAACGATACGAGATTGTTCTGCCAAAGCTTGTAAGATGGATTGACGAATCCACCATACGGCGTAAGAGATAAATTTAAATCCACGGGTTTCATCAAAACGTTGAGCTGCTTTGATCAAACCTAAGTTTCCTTCGTTAATTAAGTCACCAAGGCTTAAACCTTGATTTTGGTATTGTTTAGCTACCGAAACCACGAAACGTAAATTGGCTTTCGTCAAACGTTCCAATGATAACTGGTCTCCTTCGCGGATCTTTTGTGCGAGTATTACCTCTTCATCCGGTGTCAATAAATCCACCTTACCGATTTCCTGCAGGTATTTGTCAAGTGATTGACTTTCCCTGTTGGTAATTTGTTTGCTAATTTTTAGCTGTCTCATAGGATCTTACAACAGATTGAATGGGCAAAAGGTTTCGATTCTTTTGCCCATGAATAATTTATTCAGCGTTTGCTTCTGGTTTTGGAAGAAGTGCTTTGGCAGAAAGACGGTATTTACCGGTTTTCTTATCTACTTCTACTAATTTAACCTGAACCTTATCGCCTTCTTTGAAGACACCGTCCATTGTTTCGATGCGATCCCATGAAATTTCAGAGATATGCAATAAACCATCTTTTCCAGGTAAGAATTCAACGAAAGCACCAAAAGCTTGGATGTTTTTCACTTTACCTTCGTAGATCTCGCCTACTTCTGGAAGTGTAACGATTCCTTTCACCATGCGCACTGCGTGAGCCATCGCCTCTCCATTGGAAGAGAAAATGCTTACGTAGCCACCATCTTCTTTTTCTTCGATGGTTACCGTTGCACCTGATTGTTTTTGGATATCTTGAACGACTTTACCTCCTGGCCCGATTACGGAACCGATTTGGTCTTTTTGGATCTTAATGACAGTAGCACGCGGAGTTTGTGGCTTGAATTCTTCACGAACAGCAGGCATTGCCTTTTTCATTTCATTCAAGATGTGTAAACGACCTTCTTTTGCTTGCGTTAACGCTTCTGCTAAAACTTCGTATGACAAACCTTGAACTTTAATGTCCATTTGGCAAGCAGTAATACCGTTTTCCGTACCTGTTACTTTGAAGTCCATATCACCTAAGTGATCTTCATCTCCTAAAATATCAGAAAGAACGGCATACTTTCCAGTTTTTGCATCTGAGATTAAACCCATGGCGATACCAGAAACAGGCGCTTTAATTTTCACACCCGCATCCATTAAGGCTAATGTACCCGCACAAACGGTAGCCATAGATGAAGAACCATTAGATTCTAAGATGTCAGAAACAACACGTAACGTGTAAGGGAAATCTTCCATTTTTGGAAGAACCTTACGAATCGCACGCATAGCTAAATTACCATGACCGACCTCACGACGTCCAACGCCACGGTTTGGCTTAACTTCTCCTGTTGAGAAACCTGGGAAGTTATAGTGTAACATGAATTTATTGTATCCCTGCGTCATTGGTTGATCGATGATTTGCTCATCCATCTTCGTTCCCAAGGTAACAGTTGTCAATGATTGCGTTTCTCCACGCGTAAACACCGAAGAACCGTGTGGTGTAGGTAAATAATCTACTTCACATGTAATTTGACGGATCTCGTTCAATTTACGACCATCTAAACGATAGCGCTCTTGTAATACTAATTGGCGAGCAGCTTCTTTCTCGATATCGTGTAAATACGTTTTTGCTAATGAAAGATTAACTAAATGATCTTCAGGCAAGCTGGCGATAAATTCGTCAACGATTGCTTTGAAACCAGCTTTACGCTCGTCTTTCTTTGGATTAGCTAATTTAGCTACGGCTAAATATTTCTCGTAGTAGTTTTTCCACAATTCAGCACGCAACTCTTCGTTGTGTGATTCGTGTGAATACGTACGTTTCTCCGTTTTTCCGCAAGCTTCTGTTAATTCGTTTAATGCTTTACATTGGATTTTGATTGCATCGTGCGCAACTTTCAAAGCCTCTAACATTTCTGTTTCAGAAACTTCGTCACCCTCGCCTTCTACCATCAAAATATCGTTTGCATTCGCAGCAACGATTAATTCAAGGCTAGCACCTACTAACTCGCTAACACTTGGGTTCACTTTATATTCACCGTTGATTTTCGCTACACGCACCTCAGAAATAGGTCCGTTGAAAGGAATATCAGATACTGCCAAAGCGGCAGCAGCAGCTAAACCTACGAAAGCATCCGGTAAAACTTCAGCATCAGCTGAAATTAGATTGATCAAAACTTGAACATCCGCATGGTAATCATCTGGGAATGTAGGACGCAATGCGCGGTCTACTAGACGTGAGATAAGAATTTCATAATCGGATAAACGGGCCTCTCTTTTTAAGAAAGATCCAGGAATACGTCCGTTAGACGCAAATTTCTCTTGATAGTC
Source organism: Aquirufa avitistagni (assembly GCF_042715545.1). Lineage (NCBI taxonomy): Bacteria > Pseudomonadati > Bacteroidota > Cytophagia > Cytophagales > Flectobacillaceae > Aquirufa > Aquirufa avitistagni. Next base: position 724,266 of record NZ_JBBKXZ010000001.1, read on the forward strand.
AACAGATAATGGAAGGAAATCAACTCCTTCTTTGGCCTCTTTGTTTGCTACCACAGTGGCTAGCAACATCATATTTCCTGACTTAATGACAACAGCTCCATCCGCTTGCTTGGCTAATTTGCCAGTTTCAATTTGGACTTCCTTGCCATCTGGCATCGAAATATGCTTTGTAATGATGTTAAATGACATACGTTTCGGATAAAATTTTCACGCAACCTCGCGTGAAGAAGTGTAATGTTTGATGAGTTCAAACGGGGTAAATCAAATAAAACAGGGCTCCATGGACATGGAACCCTGCTGAATTTATTACTTACGAATTCCTAACTCAGCGATAATCGCACGGTAACGTGAAATATCAGTACGAGTTAAGTAATCCAGTAAACGACGACGCTTACCTACTAATTTTAAAAGTCCTAAGCGCGTGCTATGGTCTTTTTTGTTTTTCTTTAAGTGCTCAGTCAAGTGATTGATTCTGAATGTGAATAACGCAATTTGCGACTCAGCAGAACCAGTATCGATCTTAGACTTTGCTTTCCCTTTTGATTCGAAAATCTCTTGTTTTACTTCGGGTGACAAATACATCTTTTACCAGTTTATAGTGTTTGAAAAATTAATCCACAAAAGTACGCTTATTTAATTAGAAATACAAATCAATTCGCACGTTGCCATTTTTGCTTGAATCGACCCCACAGGACCAAATAATTATCCGCTTCAAAAAGGCGCGAATCATTCACGGCAATGCGAAGAAAATACAATCCAATCAAGGTAAGTATCGTATTTGAAATCCATGCGCCTATTTCTAGTATCAATTTTCCTTCCTTCGCCATCTTGTCGCCTTGTTGGCTCATGATATACATCAAGATAAAAAACGACACGGCCACAACGACGGGTATACCAAATCCTCCGCGCTTAATGATGGCTCCTAAGGGTGCGCCAATTAAAAACATGACCAATAAGGCCAGCGATGTAGTGAATTTACGGTGCCATTCTAACCGTGTTTTCAAGAGTTTTTCTTCGCGCGATTCTAAATTCACTCGATTTGTTTCCGCAAAAATACCCATGTTGGTAATTTGCTGATCCACGATATCATAGATGTCTCTGTTTCGTTTTTTGGCACCTGAATCAATGCGTGCGGCTACCCAGCTAGACGATTTTAACATTTTATAGGAGTGTGCAACTGGATGAAAGTAATATATGAAATTAGGTCCAGCGGCTTTAGGGAAGCCAATTTTGATATTTCGAATCACGCGCCGTAATGAATCTTCATCTGAATCTAGTTGCACATTACTGCGCATAATTTCATGGTGAGCGAATTGATTATCTTCGGTTTTATGCATGTCAAAAGCCTCGAGTGACATGACTATTTTACTCTTTTTAAAGTGATGTAAGGCCAAATCTGTGGCATCTAAATTACTCCCTCGATCAGCATCTTCGACATAATCTTTACCATTAAATAGCTCAAAAATGAGGTATTTCTTGTTCAGAATGGTGTACATCTGTGCTGAATCTGCCAACGTAACATGACGGTTACCATCATTGTGCGTATGGTCGTAAATGATTAAGCTTTTTAACGTTTTATTATCTGGGTATTTCTTCGCCACTTTAATCGAATAGCCTGGTAGATCGGAATAAAAAATACCCTCTTTGATATTTAAGGTCGTTTTGGTGGTTTTAATGTCATACAAAAGCCCCCACCCTTTTAAGTTGGCCCACGGTAAAGCCACATTATTAAACCAAAACATAAAAATACTTAGGCCAATTGCTGTAATGAAAATCGGGCGCATGATCCGTGTAATGGATATTCCGGCACTTTTTAAGGCCGTTAGCTCAAAATTCTCACCTAATTTTCCGAAAGTCATTAAGGATGATAGTAGTACGGAAAGCGGTAAGGCAAGTGGAAGGGTAATGAGTGAAAAGTAGAAGAATAGTTCGATGTAGATGAAAAAACCAAGGTCTTTTCCAAACAAGTCTGAGAAGTAAAACAGAACTAATCGAAGGAGAAAAATAAAAATGACAACCAAGGTGGTGAGCGAAAAAGGCCCCCAGAATGCTTGTAATACAAGTTTATCAATTTTACGCATACTAACTGCCGACTATTTCTTTTAGTTTATCAGTCAGGTAGTCCCATAATTCTTGGGCATCTGCAGGACTTTTGAAGGTAGATGCGCTATCGAAAATTTTCAAATACGTCGCATTTGTCAATTCACTCACGTCAAGTTTAATTTCAATAACAGCGCTTAATGGAGCTTGATCAGCTGCAGTAAAGTCAAATTTCACTGATTTATTGACCTTATTTTGAACTAAATGTCCTGTGTGGGTTTCGTTGTCCCAATAAAAAATGAATAACTCAGCATTTTTTACCGTTACTTTCTCAGCAAACCATTGTTGGAGCCCTGAGGCAGAACTAATGTACGGGTAAAGTACTTTTGGAGAGGCTTTTATCTCGTATTCAAATTCAAAATGTTGCTGTCCCATATGCCTGCTAGTATTGATATAAACAAAGGTAAACTATCTTGTCTAATTCCCAAATCCGCGTCAAATTTAATAAGTATTCATAAAATATTTGTGACTCTACTAGCTTTCAGTTACATTTGCACCATGTTTTGGCGGGGTAGCTCAGATGGTTAGAGCGTTGGATTCATAACCCAAAGGTCGGCAGTTCGATTCTGCTCCCCGCTACAAAAAAAAGACCTCACAATTTGTGGGGTCTTTTTTTTGGACGTTGGACACTGAACGTTTGACGTTGGAATGTAAAAACTCGGTGCCTCGCGTCAAATAATTAACGACAAACATTACACTCAGATAATAGATACGCGACACTTCGCGTCTATGACAAAAAAAAACGCGAAGTATCGCGTCTCTACAGTATATCTTTGTAAGCAACCACATCTACTCCGAATTTCCGGAGGAAATCTACCCCTTCATCGGAAGCTAAACCTTTGTAAGCCGCGTAGCTATTGAGGTAGATGACACGTTTTATCTTCATGCTGTAAATAATGCGTGCGCAAGAAATACAGGGTGAAAGCGTGACATAGATGGTTGATCCTTCGATCGAAGCCCCATTTTTAGAGGCATATAGAATGGCATTTTGTTCGGCATGTAAAGCAAGCGAACAAGATCCTTTTGAATCTCGTGGGCACCCTCCTTCTTCATGGAAATCTTCGTCACAGTTATGTGTGCCTTGTGGTGGTCCATTATACCCAATGGAAATGATTCGGGTATCTTTAGTTAACACCGCTCCTACTTGCGCACGCGTACAGTGCGATCGCAAGGCTAGTTTCTCAGCAAGTTCCATGTAAATGGAATCGAAGGTTGGTTTCATAATAAATGAGGTGAGAGTTAAGAAGTGAGATGTAAGAGGTTATTTGTTTAACTCTTATCTCTTACTTCTTACCTCTTAATTCTAATGGTGCACCCCGCCTTCGCCGTGCACGTGACCATGTGCAAGCTCGTCAGCAGTGGCCTCTCTTAATTTAATGACTTTACCTGTAAAAATTAACTCTTTTTCTGCCAATGGATGATTGAAATCCATCATCACGTGATCATCGCCAATGGATACGACTAGTCCTTGCATCCGATTTCCTTGATCGTCTGTCATTGGAATGTAATTTCCTATTTTGAGGACATCGTCCGCTTTTTGGCCTTCTACTTCAAAAATTGATTTTGGAAGGGATACGATGGCATTGGGATCTATATTGCCATACGCATCTTCAGCTGCAATATTGAAATTAAATTCATCTCCTGCTTTTAGGCCCATCAAATTAGCCTCAAAACTTTCTGGAAGTCCACTTAGTCCGTGGATAAATACCATTGGTTCGTTTTCATCTACAATCTCAACGACGTCTGGTTGGCCATTTTCATCTGGGAAAGCAAGTTCATACGAGATAAAAACAACGGTATTAGGTGCAATTTGCATGTAATCATGTTTTAATGAGCGGTAAAGATAGGGAAAAAGTTTGAAGTCCGAAGTCAATAGTCCGAAGTCCGAAGTGGGCACCAAAATTAATTATGACCATATTACAGTTTCCAGAGGTCGGACTTTATACTTTTTTATATATTTGAAGATTATAATTTTTCTGCCGACTTCGGACTACGGACTTCGTACTTTTTTTACATGCAAAAATCCCCTCAAGACGTACTTAAAGACATTAAAGCCAAGAAATTTGCGCCAATCTATTTGATTCATGGAGATGAGCCATTTTTTATTGACCAGGTGGCGGATGCGCTGGAGGCTGGAATTTTGCGCGAAGATGAGAAAAGCTTCAATCAATTTGTCATGTTTGGCAAAGATCAATCCATGGGATCTGTAATTTCCTATGCACGTCGCTATCCGATGATGGCTGAGCGACAGGTGATTATCGTCAAAGAAGCCAGTTTCTTGGAGGCTTTGGCTAAAGGTAAAGAGTCCAAAGGAAATGATGATTTAAAAGCCTGGGAGGATTATTGCGAAAGACCCACTGATTCAACAGTTCTCATTTGTACGATTAAAAATTTAGTGGCAGAAAAGGCGAAAGTCTTGGCAGTTGCCGAAAAGCATGGGGTTATTGTCTGTTCCAAAAAGATTAAAGAAGATAAAGTGGGCGTCTGGCTCAAGGATTATTTGGCACAGCAAGGATTAACGATTCAAGCGGCTTCATTGGAATTAATGGTTTCATTTGTAGGTGCCGATTTACAACGGATGGCGCATGAGGCCGACAAATTAGTCATTAATTTACCCAAGGGTTCAGAGGTAGGTGCTGAAGAAATTGAGCGATTCATTGGGATTAGTCGGGAATACAACATATTTGAATTTCAACATGCACTTGCATCGCGCAACATCGCTAAAGCACAAAAGATTGCCTTTTATTTTGCCGAGAATACGAAGCAAAATCCAGTCCCTCCCATGTTAATCATGTTATTTAACTATTTCATGAAGGTGCTCCAAGTGCATGATTTAGGGGCCATGTCGGACGCAGAAATTGCCAAAAATATCGGTGTTAACCCTTATTTTGTGCGTGATTACCTGAATGCCAAACGTAATTATCCATTAGCTAAAGTAGTTCGCGTGTTGGAGGCAATCAAAAATGCAGATCTAAAGGTAAAAGGTGTTATTGGTCAAGCGGTTTCTGAACGTGACATCATCCTGGATTTAAGCTTTGAGATTTTACACCTTTAGTCAATCGGAGAATAATCATTGACTCTGATATAGCCTATTTGGCCATCTTGTAGACAGGTCACCCAAACATCTTTGGTGTGCCAAAAATTGATTCGATTTCCTTTTTTTAAGATTTTTTTCACTGGTGCAGCCGAAGAGGCGAATTCACGTAAATATGCTTTTTCGCTCGTGATAATCCCGTAATGAAAAAATCCTGGGAAGTTGGTGTAAACGAGCACAAAGGAAAAATAGGCCAACAAATAGGCAATTTGTATCTTTCTAAGTCGGCGACGGCGACGCAATTTCATGAGAAGGATGATCACGCCATACAAGCCAAGTAATACGAGCAAGCCCGTAATGTAAGGGAATAAGGCAAAATAAATCCATTCTATTTGGTCGATAAATGTGACCTCATAACCAGATAAGTTGTGCTTCGCTCCTATTGTTTCCAATCGTTTGGCAATGGCTGATGAATTTTCTTTGGCATTTATACTGGAAAGAAAGTATAATTCACTGACCCAATCATTTTTGGCTTTGGATATAAAAGCCAGTTTAAGTTTGATGTTTTCGGATTCTGCTTGTGCCTTGGGTAGATTTAAACGGTATATTTTTTCCGCTTCCAATAGTCGGTTTGCCTGAAACAACGAATCAGCTGCCTTTATTTGCTTTCTATCTATTTGGCTGTAAGCGCTTTGACAGAAGGCCAACAAAAAAATAGAAAAAAATATAATTTTATTTAGAAGCCTTGCTTGCATAATTCGAAAAACCGTCTTAGTTTTGCACCGCAATAAGGCAATAAAATGCCTTAAATGCAAATGAGAGTCGGTCAGTGACCGAATCTCCTTTCGGTTCCAGAGTGAACCATTTAATATAACAAGCGCAAGCTTGATGATTCCGTAGCTCAGTTGGTAGAGCAATACACTTTTAATGTATGGGTCCTGGGTTCGAATCCCAGCGGGATCACTTCTAAATTTAAAAACACTGTCTAATTCAATTTAGGCAGTGTTTTTTTTGTGCGCTACTCAATCGTACGTTTATTTGGTACTATGCGATAGCAACCTACCCCATATGTACCAGTGCGAATCGTAAGATCCGTTTGTGCAGTAAATTATCTAAATAGGGCTTTATCTGCATAAAAAGTGCCAAAAGGTATGAGTGAAGCAATAAAAGCCCCGAGCGTTTTAAGTATGTTCCATCGATGTATAAATGAAACTTGAAGCAGTAATACAACGTAAAGAATAAATAGGATTCCATGGGCTAGGCCAACGATGTAATTTGGCTGCGGCATCGCATATTGGTATTTTAAAATCATCGTAATTCCCAAAAGTAAATACGAACAACCTTCCATAAATGCGACAATGCGTAGTCTTCCTAGTGCCGTTTTCAATAAATTTTTAACCATTGGATAAAGTATAGGTAACGTGTGAAACACTAATTTAAGGAATCATCCACTGATTACGGCCTTGAACATAATCAAAATATGCTCTTCGATGCCCCGCATGGTTCAGCCACAACCAATCGATGGATTGAACCTGTATGGATACGATTCCAAAATTTTGAAGGCCAACTTCACTATCCTCCTGACTGAAATTTTCCTGCTCAATTTGTTCAGGTAAGCCACTGGTAGGTAAATCAGAAAAACTAGAAGGACTAAATGCTGTCAAATAACATCTCCTACTTGATAATGATGTCTTTTCCCAAGCCTCCTGCGTGATTTGATTCTCATGATGCAATTCAGCTATCCCTTTTATTCGTAATTGAATTCTTTCGGATGAATCATAAAACAGCGCGCTTATGGATGGATTGACAATCAATTCATCCCACTTCATACTTCTTATATCAGTGTGAAAATGCAACGTTTTTTCTACTGGATTTGCCCCTCGTAAAACAACTGTTCGCATATTTACCTCCTCCTTATGTTGAGTAGCTATACACGGTGTATGAAAAGGACTTCTACTTTTAGTCGCTCCATTCACTAGCCTAGTCCAACTGTCCTTTTCTAAATCAATTAAATTATAATTGATATTATCCATATTTTTAGTCCTCAATCAAAACGATTTCGTGTTTCATACCACTTAAGGTGACGCTTGCATAGCCATTCACCAGTTTTGGTTTTACTGTTTTACCATCAATCTTCCAATGTTTGTAATGCTTGCTTCCAGGACGGAAAATGAGTGTCCATGGTTTTTTCTGCTCCACATGGAAGTGAATTGCTTTGCCTTGTCGTTTAACTGAAATTGCCAACTGGTTATCCCCAATCGCCACGTTTTTGATAGATCCAAAAGCTAGTGAATCTGGCCAGGATGGGTTTAATTCAATTATTTTTTTATTCGCTTCTGGTTGTATGCCAAAAAACTGCTGAATAATAGGTACCTCGAACGCATAGCTATTCCAAGCCTGAGTCATCATCCCGTAATCAGGGGAAACCTCATAAATTGAACCTGGTAAGGCAAATGAAAAGGTGCGCAACATCCGTTGAATCAAATCATAGGCTGCTGAAGGATGACCATAATTATTCTCTGAAATCGCCTGGACCCCAGTTGGTAAGGTCATTACGGTACCCGTATACGTAAATTCGGATTTGCCCACTTTAGCGGCATACGACTCCGCCTTCGCTGATGTAGCGGAACGATCTATTCCCGTCACATACATGCCAAATTTGTTTCTAAACTTTTCAGCCGTTTTCAAAGCTAGAATAGCCTGTTCATTATCTGCCAAACCAGTCTCCATGGGCGTATTTACGACCCAATTGTGATGCAATACAAATCCGCGTTTGGTAGTGTCTGGGTTTTGCTCAATGGATCCTTTTAGCGCGGTTAATTCTTCTACCGCCCAATCATTCTTCAAACCTTTCGCTCGCTCAATCGCATCAGCAGTCAATCGCAATGCCTGCGATTTAGTGCCAATAAAGTCGGCATACGAATTCGAACCAGCTACCCAAAAATCTTTATTGATCTTTAATCGCATCGCTTTGTACGTAGTCAAATACTGATTAGCTAAATCACGTTTACCAAGTTCCTCAGCCATCTTCGAGGCATCCAAAAATGCTTTGGCACTATAGGCCGCCACATCGATCATTTCAGAATCTAAGCCATGTATTTCCATCATGCCATTGCCATCAGGAATTAAATTATGGTCTTTGTCATTCTCTTTCATTAACCAATGCAAGCCTTTTTCGATCATTGGAAAATAAACTTGGAGGAAAGCTTTGTCGCCAGTCCAACGGTACACCTGATAGATTAAGGAGGCAAATTGCGGGGTTTCATTGATATTTCCTGGATTAAAAACGGATCCATTTGTGCTCACTTCGTGAACAATGCGACCATTCCCATTCGTCTTTTCGGATAGCTTAGCAATTAATTCAATCGTACTATAAGCGACATCTTTACGCCCTGAGGCTATCAATCCTTGTAAGGAATACGTCATATCTCCGCCAAAAAACCAGGGATAATCAGGCATACCTGCTGTAATTCCGCGGCCTATTCCATCTACATCATTAATTAACCAATCTGCGTTGTATTTAAGCCAACGGAGCGCTTGGGTTAATTTCGGGTCTGCAAGTTTGATTGCTGAAGTTTTAGCTAGCTTTTCGAATCGTTGTTTTTTTGCCTGCACATAAGTAGTTCCATTGGCTAAAACTGATGCGCATGTAGATGTGGCAGCGTTTTTTGAAACGGATGAGCCACTAAACACAAAAGCTATTGTTTCCTTTTGATGTGCGGGAATTCGGATGGAATAGGATGATTTTGCTAAAGCTGTGTTTGGTTTGATGGCTGCACCAACTTGTAAGTTTGTGGCCTGATGCGTGGAGCTCATTACCGCGTACCAGTTATTGGAACCGTCTTTGGCAATGATCTGATTATTTTCAAAGGACAGCTGATCCGGGTAGTCAATCATTTCCGTTCGCTCGCCTAACCAGACAGGACGCAAATTCGAAATAGCTTCCATCGAAAATTTGACTGTTTGGCTTTGATTGGTCGTGTTTTCTAACACATATTCCACATATACGGCTGCCTTTCCATCGGGTACAAACTGAAACCGACTGACTTTGATTTGTTGGCCGCCATACCGATGTTCATTGGCATATGGATAATTGACGAATCGAATTGCTTTATCTAGTTTAATCAATTGATTATTCACTTGATATGACGCACTAAACCCGTCCCATAATTTAATCGGATGTGCCCAAATCCCTCCCATTTCATCTTTAACGTGCCAACCGATTGAAGGGAATGTCCCATCTTGATGCCCAACCATATACAGTTTATCACCTGCGGTATTATAGGGTGTTGATAAATACTGCGACTTACCAGGAATAGATTCAGAAGATCGGATAATCGTGGAGACGCTCTTTTGGCCTAATGCACTAAACGCGAGGAGTAATAGTAAAGGTATCTTCATCATATGATCAAAGTTCATGATTTTTTTGATTATTCATGAAAAAACCCTTTTTTTTGACAATTCATTTATCATATGGTCAACGCTAGAAACTTTTTATTCTTAATTCTTCTACTTTCATCTTGTTCAAAAGAAGAAATTACCCCAGTTGTCACTACACCTCCCCCAGCCCAAGCCGAAGTTAAATTTGTGCTCAAAGTAGAAGCTAGCGCCGGAGGAAAGGTAGATATTTCAGAGGGTACTTATGTAAAAGGAACTGAGGTAACCATCCGAGCGACGCCCAATAATTTTTTCAATTTCTCTGGATGGAGTAACGGAAAGAGTGATAATCCATTGAAGGTTATCATGGATAAAGACCTTTCGCTAAAGGCCGAATTTGTTAAGCAAGATTTGAACCTAACATTTAGCTATACGGAATTTAGTGAGCCCCAACTTCCCCCTTCTCCAGAAGGCTTGGGTTATGTCAAAATCAATAATGTTCCGCATTTGATTATTCCATTTGCCGACTTAAAAACTACGAAGGTCGATTATCTACGCATCTTTCAGTTTGATGAAAAGGCTAAAAAGTTAATTGACAAAACGAAATCAACGTTCAATGCGGTTAGTGAAGTAGGATATCCTAAAAGTCCATTGATCATGGAAGACTTTAATAAGGATGGATTTACAGATATCTTTTTGGTGGATCATGGCCAAGAAAATAATATGATTAATGGTCGATGGGAAGGTGGTTATTTGATTATGTATTATGGTACAGCCACTGGATTTGTAAAGCAAAACTTTCCTGGAATTACAGATAAAAAACTATTCTACCATCATGCAGACGTTGGCGATTATGATAATGATGGTGATCTAGATATCATCTCCCAACGCTGGTCATCCGCCTCAGAGCGCGTTCCGGCAGATAATACAGTTTCCATATTAAAAAATAATCAAGGCAAATTTGAGATAATCACCTTGGATAAGCCTTTGGATAGCGTGGGCAGTGTTTTATTTACAAATTTGGATGATGACCCCTTTTTAGAAGTTATGTGTGCTACGTACCGGAATGACCAAGGATCTCTGTGGGCTTGGGATCCGATGGCGAATACCACGAGTATTATCAATAACAAAATGGGGCCTTATGAAATTCATGACCTTGTTCAAATTTCAAATGCCAAAGGAAAAAGAATATTGATTTTCCCTGAAGATTACCAAGGAAAGAAAACACCTATTTTATCCACAACTGATAATGGGAAAACGATAACTACTTCAACTGACATGTTCGACTTTCAAGGACGCGACGTCATTGTTAAAGATTTCAATGGAGATGGTTTGGTCGATGTATTTACCTATTACGGTAATGATGGAGAATGGAACGCTAATTCGTATGGTCCATTAACCAAGTCCATTTACTTAAATACGGGAAATAATACATTTGCAAATCCACAGGAAGTGAAAGATATTTTCAATAAAGATTTCACCAATTTTATCGGCAAATTGTTTTTCCCGTTGGAAGCTACTCCAGAAGGATATAAGTTCTTGCGTTTTGAAGAATTTTGGCCTTCTCCTTTTCCTAAAAACGCTGAAATTGTCATCTTAAAAATGAAGTAGGTTGGTTGAAAACCTAATGCATTAATTCATTTATTCCGGATGATAAACCCTTTCGGCAGACTTCAAAACCTCTGCTTTATCCAAGGTCATTCGCTTGGTTTGTTGGGCCTGATATAATTCACGTTGATCCGCGAAGTGTTTTGACTCTGGATGCGAACTAGCCCCAAAGGTATTAACGGTCTCAATGAGCGGTAAACCACCATCTTTGGGGAATTTCACAAAGCCAATATAGGCATCCCCACTAATCATCTTACGCTTCGTCTCACCAAAGGGTTCTGTCATTACCGCTGCTAATACATCCGGCATACCCGCCTGAGGCCAATCGCCATTTCCGCGTTTTAATCGTTGGTATTCACCTAAGGTTACATCAAGCCGACCGTAATGCTTCAGTAAGAAGTCATGCACATATTGACAAAGCTGCACCGCTTCTGCCTCAGTTAATGGGTCTTTAGATCCATTTGAGCGTATTTTAGATGCATGATAATAGGCAATGTTGTAATACAGGGCGCCTACGCTCTCGATGTTTGTCACATGATTCCATTGATTGAGCCCATTAATTATGGTAGCTAAGGCTGGATATTTTGTGGCATCCAAGCTGAAAATCGCGGAGGCATCCCAACCATACGGATATAAAATCTTCGCAGGCAGTTGGCGATCAAATTTAATTCGCTTCAAATCTTCCCAGGTAATCTTATCTAATCCGTCGATGAGATCTTTTGCCCGTTGGCTCCGATTATTATGATAGGTCTCATATCCATCGTATTTGACGAATTTGGCAGGATTTAAATTCTCTGCTGTACTTGTTGCCAGGAAAGGCGAATGATTTGTATTGAACAAATACCCACTCGATGGATTTGTATACTGCGGTAATTCATCTAGAGGTTTGAATGTTTGCCAAAGCGTCGCACGGGTATTTCCGGGTAGCGTGGAGGCCCAATTGTATTTTGGGTCCGCATTGCGATACGGCATCTTGCCATTTGAGATATAAAAGATGTTATCTGACTTATCTGCATACATGATGTTAAACATGGGCAAATGATTCTGATTCAACGCAGCTTTAAATTCAGCGAAATTTGTTGACCGATTCATCGCATACCATTGTTGCAATGCCCCCGCATCCATCAAGGAAGGTAGTCGGATGGAGAAATATGCCCCTTTTGGCGTTTTTACGGTAGGTCCATAGATCGATTTATATGCCATTTTGCCCACGGAGAATGGAATACCTTTGATGTTTAATTTGACTTTTCTTTTTTCTAAGTTTAGCCATTCGCCATCTACTTTGTATTGTCCTGGATGATCTTTGTCGGTTTCCAACTGATATACATCGATTTTATCTTGAAAATTTACGGTATGGGCCCAAGCTAAATTTGGCGTAACTCCGTGAAAGATTAACGGTCCACCGGGAAACAAGCCTCCTAAAATATTCCAACCTTCCTCGCTTTGCACATGGGCCTCATAGAATGCAGTGGCACCTTCAATGGGCTGGTGCGCGTTAATAACGAGCATGGTCTCCCCTGACGCAGATTTATTGCTTTTTATCGCGAAGGCATTACTGCCCTCACCCGTAAATCCTTTTAAATGCGGAATGGATCCATCGAGAATCTTGGGAAGTGTTTTATCCACGCCGCAGAAAATGGCTACGGAGAACATGGTGGTCGCAATGTAATCCTCCAAGGCAATGGGAAACACGTGTTTGTTTAATACTTCGGATGGGTGTGCTTTGGCATAAGCGGTAAGTCCTTGCAGATAGCCTAGTACCAATTGAAGGAATGCAGGATCCATCGCTTTGATTTGTTGGTCCACCACCTCACGCGTATTCAACAACCCAAATACAAAATCTACTGGCGCCCCTTTCTTTCCCAAATAGGTACTCAGCTTCCCTTTACCCGTCAAAATGAGTGTTTGGATGGTTTTGAAGTCATCTTCCGCGTGTGCCCAAGCTAAGCCATACGCCACCTCTGGATCTGTAGGTGCGAAAATATGAGGTACGCCATAGCTGTCGCGCGCAATGGTGATTTGGTTGGTACGGATGGTGGGAACTTCTGCTTGTGCTTGTGTAAATGAACCCAATAGGCATAATATAATCAGAAGAGATTTTTTCATGGTTTGTCAAAAAGGCGTTTAAGTAGCGCGGATGTTCTGGCTACCGGGTTTGTCCGTATTTCTTTTTCTTGCAGCGCGATTTCGTCATAGATCCCTTGCAGGGCTTTTTCTGTGACATAGTCGGCTAAATTCGGATTCATTCTTTTATTGCTGAATGGAATCGCTTGGTAGGCTTTGTTGAGTTGATCCCAGTATTTGGTGGCCTGAACGGTCGCCAAAGAAGCTTGAATGGTAGGTTTAAATTGTTCGGTCAGTTGTTGCTGCGTCTTGCTGCGTAAGTATTCAGTTGCTGCGCGCTCATTTCCACGTAAGATAGCAAGTCCATCTGTGACAGTCATTTCTTTGATGGCTTGCAGTAAAATGGGAGCTGCCGTTTTGCAGGCGTCTTCTGCTGCACGATTTAGGCTAAGAATGAACGCGTCGGCGAGTTGGTTTAATCCCATACTTCTCAGAGTACTTTCTATCTTTTGTGCCTCAGGTGGCATGGCGATTTTACGAGCGGCGTTTTTGAAAAAGCCATCATGCTTGGCTAAATCAGCGCATCCTTTTTCTGCCCCAAGGGTTAAGGCTTCTTTTAATCCTGCCGATATATCAGCGGGATTGAGTTGTTGGGTGTCAACTAGTTTATTCGCTTTCTGAAGAAGGTTCGAAATATTTTGAGCTTGAAGCTGCGATCCGCAGAGTAAAAGGAATAGAATTCGAAGTGTGGTCATGGGTTTAAAATTACGTAATTTTATTTTTATCAGTATATTTAAGTTCCAACTAACCTTATAGCCTATATGAAAGTAACACTTACTTTATTCTTAGCTCTTTTTATCCCTATTTTCTCGTATGCGCAGGCCGACAGTCTTTTCATAAAAAGGATGTCGGATGACATTATGCGTAACGGAAAAGCGTATGAGTTGTTATATGAATTGACGAAAAAAATTGGTGGGCGGTTGGCCGGATCGCCGCAGCAGCAACAAGCGATTACCTGGGGAAAGCGGAATATGGAATTGTTAGGACCGGATAAAGTATTTCTTCAAGCGTGCAAATCACCTAATTGGAAGCGTGGAGGCGCTGATTTTGCCGCGATCGTAGGCGTTCAAGGTGAGGCACGTATTCAACCTTTGGCTGCATTAGCGCTGGGAAATTCGATGGGATCGAATGGCATGATTGAGGCAGAGGTGGTGGCAGTGGCTAGTTTTGATGAATTAGAGAAGCGGAAGTCTGAGGTAAAGGGTAAGATAGTTTATTACCACAGTGTTTTTGATGAAACTAAAATTCAAACGTTCAGAGCTTATGGGGAAAGCGGTGCTTTTCGTCGGTCTGGAGCATCTCGAGCGGCCAAATATGGTGCTTTAGGAATCATGATTCATTCGTTGAGTACGGCGCCAGATAATGCGCCACATACAGGATCCATGTCGTATGAAAAGGACTTGCCGATGATCCCAGCGGTGGCTTTGGGGCCGAATGATGCTAAAATGCTTTATGCGTTAGCACAAAAAGGTTCGGTAAAAGTTCAAATGCAAACGTATGGTCAATTCTTATGTGATGTGGATGATCAAAATGTCGTAGCTGAAATTAAGGGATCGGAATTCCCGAATGAGTATATCACGCTCGGCGGGCATTTGGACTCTTGGGATGTCAATGAAGGAGCTCATGATGATGGAGCGGGTGTTGTGCATACGCTGGAAGTGTTGCGTGTGATGAAGGCATTGAATTATAAGCCAAAGCGTACGATTCGATTTGTGCTCTTTGCGAATGAGGAGAATGGTGTGCGAGGAGGCAATGAATATGCGAATCAGGCTAAGTTGAAAAATGAAAATCACATCTTCGCGCTGGAGAGTGATGCAGGTGGATTTACGCCGCGTTCGATTGGAATTACGGCCTCAGGGGCAGCATTCAAGAAATTTCAAGCATGGTCGAACTTATTGAAGCCGTATGGAGCAGAAGTAACCTTAGGTGGAGGCGGAACGGACATTGGGCCTTTGGCGCGTGTCAATCCCTCGACAATTATTGCGGGTTTAGTGCCTGATAGTCAGCGTTATTTTGATTTACATCATGCGAAAACGGATGTATTTGAAAATGTAAATAAGCGGGAATTGCTTTTGGGGGCAGTAAATATGGCTGCCATTGTGTATTTAATAGATCAATACGGTGTAAATCCTTAATCGAATGAAGACGTTTTTTTTAGTAGTACTTTCTTTTCTTTTTGTTTATTCGGGGCAAGCGGCCCCTAAAAAGAGCCAACGGGTTTTGGTGTATACCAAAAACGGTCCCGGCTATGTACATGACAATATTGCGTCAGCGGTGGCATGTTTCCAAGGATTAGGAAAGGCGCATCAAATTCAAGTAGACGTTTCAGATGATCCAGCTGTTTTTACAGAGGAGAATTTGGCGAAATACCAAGCCTTGATTTTTACGAGTACAAACAATAATGTATTTAATTCGGATGAGCAGCGATTGGCGTTTCGTCATTATGTGGAGGCCGGCGGTGGTTTTGTGGGGGTGCATTCCGTGACGGGCACGGAGCGCAATTGGCCATGGTTTAAGATGATGATTGGTGAAACGTTTTCGTGGCATGCCAAATTTCAGCCATTTCGGATTTTGAATATTCAGTCAGGACATCCATCGATGCAGGGCGTTCCAGTGCGTTGGGAAAAGGAAGATGAATGTTACTTTGGAAAAGAATTATATCCAGGTATTCAGGTGTTGATGATGCACGATTTAAGCAGTTTGGATGTTAAGCAAGCGGATTTGGTGAACCAACATGCTGGTTCGTTTAAAGGGTATTTTCCAGCGGTGTGGACGCAAAAATTTCAAGGAGGACATGTTTGGGTGACGACCTTGGGGCACGATAAAGCAAATTATCAGGATCCTGTGTATGTTAATCACGTGTGGCAAGGCTTGAAATTTGTGCTCGATTCTGTGAAAGGAATTGATTATTCGAAGGTGAAGTCGGTGCGGTTTGATGAGGGGATTTGGGTTCAATAAGTTGATAATCAAGTTTTAATATCAGTTTTTTCTAATCAATATTTTCGTTAAGCCATTATCTTAATACAAGATTTGAAATAGTTTGCATTTTGCAAACTTTACAGTAATTTTGTTATGAAGATATTGCTAAAAAGGACGATTGATTATTACATGCATTTATATCCTGATGCATCTCATTCATTATTTATTTGGAATTATGAATTTGCTATTCATCATTTTTCAAACTTTAATGAAATAAAGGCTGTTTATCGTTCCGCAAGTATCATTGGTAATAATCGCGTGGTATTCAATATTAAAGGCAATGCTTACCGTTTGATTGTTTCTATGAATTTTACACAGGGGGCTTGTTATATCATTTGGTTTGGGAACCACCAATCTTATGATTCAATTAACGCTGAACGAATCCCATTTGATACAAAAATTGTTAAAAAGTAATGCTATGAAATGGAAAGTTTTAAAAACGGCAAAAGATTATGAAAAAGCTGCCAAACGTATGATGAAGATTTTTCATACGGAAGAAGAGGGTGCATTGCTTGATGAGCTCGAATTATTGATCGTATTGATTAAGGATTACGATGATCGAAATTTTCCTTTGCTAAATATGGATCCACTTCAAGTGATTATTCTTAAAATGAATGAAATGGGAATTAAATCCAAGGATTTAGTTCCATTGATTGGCTCTAAAGGGCATGTATCAGCCGTTCTTTCGGGCAAGCGCGAGATAACGTTAAAGATGGCTCAGCGTTTGAGAGAATTTTTTCAATTACCGGCGGAGGTGTTTATTTAACTAGCTATAAACCTCCTGCCCTTTTTCCAATCCCATTTTAACTTGCTGCACTAATTCTACTGGCTCAAGCACACGAATTTCTTGCGCATAGCGTAAGAAGAAATTAATTACCTCTTGGTCAATCTCCAGGTTTAGTTGTATTTCTACCCAGGAGTCGTTTGAAAGATTGATCTCTTGGCTCGTATGAATCGGATATTTTTCAATGTAGTTTAGCATCCAACTGTCTTTAGAAAGCCGACAGCGAATTTTTGTAGCCGTCAGACTACTACTTCTAAAAAGACCTAAGCAATTTTTGAAATAATCCGCAGGCCTAAAGTCTGGATGTATCCGCACAATGGGTTGATCTGACACAGGATTCACTTGTACAATCCGGTCTAAAGCGTATAATTGAAGTTGGTCTAGGTCAACTTTAATCTGAACCTCATCTGGGCTGACCGGTTGGAAAAGTACATACCAGCCCGTATACCAACCATTATTGTATTCTTTAAGCAATACGGGTAATCCGCGCGTTTGTTTCTGTTTGGACTGTGATGATAAACCACGATGGCTGAAGTCGACCACACGTTTCGCATAAATGTTTTCCAAAATGATGGGCATTACATCAGCCCCGGAGCGTGCGCCGTCTTTGACAAGTTCAATGGCCGACCATGGTAATACTTCATGGTATTGCGACAGGGTATTCTCTAATGCGATGGCACGTAATTTATTGACAACCCCCTCACCTGCTCCTCCGGAAAATAAATGCTTATTGGCCTCAATCGATGAAGCTATTTGCTGCAACTCGCGATCTGAAAATGTAGGGAAAGCACTAATGTCATCGCGTATGTATAGGTAATTTCCCGTGGCACGCGAAAATCGCAGTAATTCGCCAAAGGTGTCTTGGAGCGTTGGATAGCGTGTTTTCAGTAATTCCTTAAGCTCTCGAATATCTCGATTGAATGTCCGTTCGCTATAGCCAGGAATGTCGTGTTCGTCCTGTAAATAAGATGAAATACTTGCCAAATTCACTACAAATGCTTTTTGCAGAAACAAGCCATTCAATATTTTCAGTCGGTCCGTCGCTAACATCTTTTTTTCTTAAAGCTATGAATTTTCTTATTAACCGCCAAATGGTGGCGGTTAACAAGGGTAGCTTTGTACCAACAAAAAAGCAAAACTTATGATCACACAATCAATCAAATCGTTGTTAACCTGTCTTTTGGTGGTATTTATTTTCAGTTATGTTAGTGAAGGAATCTTATTAGCCTTTGCCATGAAAAAATCACGTCGTTCAAATTGGATAAAAATCGGCCTGATCACGATTTTATTTCTAAGCTGCTTAGGCTTTATTATTGCTCCATATCATGTCTTTGGACAAACTGAAGCAGACGGTTTATATACGTTGGCCTTCACGTTTTATGCGCTCGTTATGGCAATTGGAAGTGGAATTAGGACGCTAGCGCGTTAGTCCGAAGGGAAATAGTCCGAAGTCCAAAGGAAAAAATTAGAATAGAAATTTTAAAATAAATTAAGGCAATAACAGATTTTCAAAATAAACTTTCCCCTCCGGACTATTTCCCTCCGGACTAAAGGATCACCTTTAATGCAAAATACAACACCGACGGACAAAGCAAACATCCGAGTCCCGTATAAAAAGTAGCCGTCATGGCCCCATAAGGCACAAGTTTTGCATCTGTGGCTGCGAGTCCTGCGGCCACACCGCTCGTCGTTCCTAATAAACCTCCAAATACCATCGCAGATTTTGGATTATCTAAACCAATGTATTTGGCAATTAAGGGTGTTCCAATGGTCACCAATATGGACTTAATTACACCCGCACCAATGCTTATGGCGATGATGTCCGAGCTCGCACCTACGGCGGTTCCCGTAACAGGTCCTACCACAAAAGTACATGCTCCTGCTCCAATTGTTGCCAAGCTTTCCGCATCCGTGATTCCCATAGAAAACGCTAGTAAAGCTCCACTTGTAAACGTGATGATTACGCCAAGAAACAAGGAGAAAATCCCTACTATCCCCGTTTTTTTAATCACCGCAAAGCTAGCTCCCATAGCGGTAGATACAATCGCGAAATCCCGAAATACCGGTCCCCCCATTTGCTTAAAGCCACTCAAACCAGTTAAATCCGCAATTCCATTTTTGCCTTCTGTCAGCACGCCTGCAAAATAGGCTAAAACCAATCCCGCAAAAATAGCGATCGCAGATCCAGGTATTTTCTTTCTAAATACGAATTTGGAAATACCTTCAGCCGCAAACATGATGAGTCCAGTGACTAAAAATGCCACCATTAATCCATTTTTGTCCAGTAATGTTTCGATGTAATTCATGTTAGCGTTGGTTTTTGTTGGCCAACAATGGCATGAGTGATAAACAAATGATTACAGGAATGATGCCTGCCAAAACTGCCAGCATTCCATTGGTAAAGGCTACGCGGACGTTTTGGATGGCCGACATCGCCACAATGATGGGAATGTACATTTTACTCCAGAATAAAATCCCTTCACCCATTTCAACATGAAATAGATTTCGTTTTTCCAATTCATTCTGAGCCAAAATTAGAAACAACATCGCAAAGCCCACGCCACCTACGTTGGCCTCTATATCCAATAATCTCCCTAAGGTTTCCCCGAGTAATTGACCTGCAATAAAACATCCGGCCAATAAGGCCACTCCACGTAATAACATCTTATTGAATTAAGTTAACAACATCCTTTTTGGTTACTTTTCCCATCGCATTTCGAGGTAATTCGCTTACTACTAGGTATTTACGAGGCGTTTTGTAAGCAGGCATTTGTTCTCGCATCCAGGTATTTAAGGCCTTTTCATCGACAAGCCCTTGCGTGACAATCGCTGCAGCAACTAATTCTCCCCATTCATCATTGGGTAATCCCACAACGGAACAATCTTTAATGCCTGGATATTGACGCAAAACTTCTTCAATCTCCAACGCAGAAATTTTATAACCTCCAGATTTGATGATATCGACTGAGTTCCGACCTAAAATACGGTAGCCGCCGAGTTCGTCCAACGCGGCGATATCACCTGTTTGAAACCAACCATCCTCCGTAAATGATTCCGCTGTCGCTTCTGGTTTTTGCCAATATTCTTTAAAGACATTCGCCCCTTTGACTTGTATTTCGCCTTCTTCCGATAAACGAACGGATACACCTGGAAGTGGATAACCCACATGTCCCGCTACGCGTGGTCCATCATAAGGATTACTTAGCGCCATTCCAATTTCCGTCATTCCATAACGTTCCAATAACAAATGCGTCGAAATCGTTTGCCAGCGTTCCATGACCGAAACGGGCAAAGCAGCTGAGCCAGAAATCATCAAACGTAAGTTGGCCAACGCATTTGTCAACTCTCCCTGAACACCCGCCGTTTGTGTCTCCCAATAATTAATGAGCTTAAAATAGATCGTTGGCACCGCCATAAACACATTAATTCGCGCTTCCGTAACCAAGTCAAATATGCCCTTTTCACTGAAATTGGGCATAAATTCACAGCTAGCCCCTGCCCACAGGGAGCAAGAAACGACATTAACCACACCATGTACATGGTGCAATGGCAATACACAAACAGTTGAATCTGCTGAGGTCCATTTCCAGGCCTCAATTAAGGCACTTATTTGGGCATTCAGATTTGCATGGGTGCTGACAACTCCTTTAGGTAAATTCGTTGTTCCGCTGGTATACAAGATCATGGCGCCACGGGAATCGTCGATTTCAGGTAAATCTTGCGCTTTTCCTCCCTCATTTTTTCCCAGGACAATAAAACGACAACCCAATTCGGATGCCAAATCGTTCATTAAATCTTCGAATTCAGGCGAGACAACCAAGATATTCGCACCCGAATTCTCTATGGTATAACGCAAGGATGGTATCGGATAGCTTAAGCATAGGGGAACAACGATCCCTCCTGCTTGCCAAATTCCCCATTGTACGCGCACATAATCAAAGCCCGGCTGCACCATAAATGCTACCCGGCTTTCCTGTAAATCTGATTCGTCAGCTAAAAGTGTGTAGGCAAATTGCTCTGCCGACTGGTGTAAATCGCTATAGCTATATGATTTCCCTTCGGAAATGATCGCTGTTTTTCCAGCGTATTGGCGGGAATTAGAAAATATATTTATCATTCAAAAAATTAGACGTTGGACGCTAGACATTGGACGCTAGACATCATTTAATATTACACTTACCTCTCACCTCTTACTTCTCACCTCTCAGCTCTTACTTCTCACCTCTCAGCTCTCACCTCTCACCTCTCACCTCTCACTTCTCTATGGTCTATTTCCTGCCAAACCTCCACCCTCGGAATCCAAACCTCCTGCACAAATCGATTGTGAATGGGATGGTTAGAATAGAGATCATAAGCAGCCTGATCTTCAAAATCCATGCCTAAACCATGCGTATAAGGATTAGTGGTATTGAACTCCAAAAGAACTTTCAGATTCATGACTCCCGGTATTTGAGCTAGCTTCCTTGCTTCCGCAATGAAATAGGCTTGTTCAGCCTCTGAGGTCTCCGATTTGAATTTTAAAAATACACTGTGATGTAACATTTCTTTTTGTTTATACCCCAGACTAAAGTCTGGGGTTATCATTTTTTTGACTAGGTCTTTGTCTGGGGTTATCTATTTTTTACTAGGCAGCGCCTGGGGTTATCTATCAATTTTTAATCCTAGGCTTTAGCCTAGGGACCAACGTCCAGCGTCCAAAGTCCAGCGTCCAACGTCTAACGTCTATTGTCTAACACATTGGCCATTAATCTCCACGCCCCAGGCACTCCCGCAGGTAGCTGACGGAAAAATACAAGTCCTGTGTAGATGAATTGACCTTTTCCGTAACGAGCCACAGCAATATTTCCCTTTTGTTCCGCTTCACCCGGATCCGTAAATGCTAGTGGAAACGTAAAGTTTGGATCGGATGATTCAGCTAAGTAAATGCTGCGTTCCTGAACCCAATCAGCAAAATCAGATTCCTTTATCTCATTTGGCTTGTGAAAAATAGGAAGATCCACCAAGAATTTTGGTGTAGCTTCTTCTTTGGTAATTCGGTTACGGGTAATGGCCAACGGGTATGGACCCATCTGGCTTTTTAGTGGACCTAAATTACTTTGTGTGTTGTACTGAACCACATAATTTCCACCTTGCTCCACATATTTCATTAATTCTGCATGGGCATTTGGAAGATAATCGACCGTATTGTGCGCCCGAACACCCGTCAAAACCACATCATACTGAGCTAGATTGGTAGCCTTCAAATCAGATTCAAGCAAGTAATCCACCTGATACCCCATTTGGGTTAAACTCTCCGGAACCTTATCTCCCGCCCCTTTAATATATCCAATGCGCTTGCCCGTTTTCTTAAAATCAATATGCAGTAAATTGACCGAAACGGGTGAAAAATAACGCTGTACTGGAATATGCGGGTAATTAATACTCTCCATCTGTAATGAATCAACCCAATTTCCGCGGCTTGTTTCATAGGCCAACTGTAATTTCCACGTCTCCTTGCCATCAAATTTTTGATCCTTCTCGCGTAAAGTAATGGAGACATTTTGGCTCATGCCCATGGCTAGACCTTCTGGTAGCTCCAATGTTCCTAAACGAGTTCCCGCTTGATTTAATACATCAACTTTCCCTGCTGCAATGGCTCCCATCGCCTTAATCTGTATGTCAAATGACTTCGAATCCCCCGAACCTTTCGGTAATAAAATGTTGGGATGATTAATTTGAAATATACTACGTGGTGTGATCGCAATCGGTTGGGAATATTCCCCTTTAACTGGATCTACCACGAGCTCTTGGATAGGCCGACTGATCTGTAATTTTTCCCCTTCGATGGTCAAAAAGGCATGAACCAATAGTGCAGGATCTGGTGCTGCTTGGCCAATCTTCTCTTGATTCTTCACCACAAAATGCCCGGTTTCTTTGGTATTTACTAACCAATATGGCTGTGTGATTGATTGACGAACCAATTGGGTATGGTTCCAATTTACACGTTTGTAAGGAATAACAGGCTCCTTCAACACCGTATCTTTTTCGCCAATAGCAAGTTTTAATGACGTCACATGAATCGGGCTACGAACGATAAATTCCGTTTTAATCATCAAGGGATCACCTTGTGCGATTGTTCCGCGATTTGTGTTTCCAGCAAAATGTATGCCTGCTGCTTGAACAATCCATTCATCAATTTGCTTGATCTTTTTCGCTTTCAAATAGCTATCATCCAGCTTACTCAAAGTTTTGCGCACTTGAATCATATCTGGAACGCTTAAATAAGGCTTTTCTGTTTGATAATTTCGAATAACGAGTCGGATCATTCGCTCGATTTCTGCGCCTGCTTGGCTAATTTGCCAATGGTTTGTCACTCCCTCTTCAATCGAATTTTTAGGTGCAACTCCTCCCAAGGTTTGAAAATATTCAGTTGACTTTCCATGATCTACGGCAAATCCAAAACCCTGAGATTTGTGTTGGCTCCGACTAAACGCAGCCAACTCCCCTGTGCTTTGGCCTATGCTCGGCAAGAAATTTCCAATTTGAATCTTGAATTGATCTTCTGAGACCGTTGACGAACTCCCAAAGCGAAAGGTATTCCAAAGCAATCGCGTTGCTTTCCATGGTTTGATATCCCCTTTCAATTGTTCTGGAAAGCGTTTTGGATCTGCTGCTGCTTGATACGCCTCAATCGCCAACACCGCAGAAGCCGAATGGTGGCCATGTCCTGCGCGAGCATCAGGTGGAAAACGGGTGAATATGATGTCCGGACGAAGTTTACGTATCACATAAACTAAGTTTGATAACACTAATTCTTTGTTCCAAAAATTGAGAGACTCATCTGTAGACTTTGAAAAACCAAAATCAAAGGCCTGCGAAAAGTATTGATTGGCTCCGTCAATTTTTCGTGCAGCTAATAATTCTTGTGTTCGAATCAATCCCAATGGGATGCCTTGTTCATCACCGATGAGGTTTTGCCCCCCATCGCCACGCGTGAAAGCGAAGTAATTGGTTTCCCAATGTTGTTCTTGGGCGAACCAGGCCAACATATGTGTGCTCTCATCATCGGGGTGTGCGGCAATATGCAGCACGGTACCAGTTGATTCAATACGTTTTAGGTTTTCCAGTAATTGGAGTCCGTTTTGTGCCCAAGTCATGCTAGGCACTAACAATAATGCGAGAATTAGTCTTTTCATGCGTTTAATTGGTTTCGTGACCACGGTTGGCGATAGGTTCTGGCCAACAAGGCTGTTGCCTCTGGATCGTTAAAAACTGTTTTTGAAGTTGGATCGTAGGAAAGCGGTCGGCCTAATTTCATCGAAACGTTGGCCAAAATACATGAGGCCGTTGAAATATGGCCCTCTTGAATATCTGCGATGGGTTTGGTGCCTTTGTCGATGGCTGCTAGGAAGTCCAACATGTGTAAACGTGTAGCCGGAGCGGCATTTAATTCAATCCGATCTTCCGTTAAATCTTCCGGGTATTTTTCTTTCTCAAAGACACAATCACCATGTAATTTTTGCGCCTTCGGGTCCGTTGGCGTAAAGTCATATTTCATCGTGCTCATCCGCAACGTTCCTTTTTCGCCATAAATGGTTAAACCCCACGGATATTCTGGATCCGGTGGCGTTCCCCAGGTGCGGTGTTGCCAAACGCAATTCAAGCCATCGTATTCGAAAACAGCTGTTTGCGTATCAGCAATGTTTGATTTGCCCTCTTTTTGTACGTAAATACCGCCTTCTGAACTGATTCGTTTAGGCCAACCGAGCCCAAGCATCCAGCGAGCTGTATCAAACATGTGAACGCACATATCGCCCATAATTCCATTTCCATATTCATTGAAAGTTCGCCACCAGCGTGTATGAGGCAGTCCATCGTACGGACGCAATGGTGCGGGACCCGTCCACATATCATAGTCGAAAAAGTCGGGAACCGCCTGAACAGGTGGATTACCATTGTTGCGCATGTGGTAATAGCAATACATTTCCACATGAGCGATTTTGCCTAACATGCCTGTGTCAACAATATCTTTTTTGGCTTGAATCAAATGGGGAGTTGACTTACGTTGCGTACCCACCTGTACCGTTTTGCCATATTTACGGGCTGCAGCAACCATGGCTTCCCCTTCTAACACATCCACTGAAATAGGTTTTTGCACATATACATGGGCTCCTGCTTTCACAGCGTCTATCATTTGTAATGGATGCCAATGATCCGGGCTTCCAATCAGGACAATGTCAAGCTGATTTTCGGCCAAAAGCTTTTGGTAATTTCCATATAAACGGGGCGTTTTACGGGATTTTTGACGTGCGGCAACGAGCTGTCCAGCCTGTGTCAACATGTTTCTATCTGGATCACAAAGTGCCACCACTTCGACTGGCACCACTTGCATGAGTCTAAACAGGTCACTTTTGCCGTACCACCCCGCACCGATTAAACCGACACGTAGTGGTTTGGCAGGATTAATAAGATCGATTCCATGCGCCCCGAATGTCGAGAGCGCTAAACTTGCCGTGGCTCCTTTGAGGAAATGTCGGCGGTTAATGTTGAATAGGTTCATAGGTTTAAAATTTAGTCCGGAGTCCGAAGTCCGAAGTTTATTTTGTATTCAGTTATATTTCCTCCGGACTATTTTCCTTCGGACTACAATAAAATCGACACCACTCCCTCCTCCGGAATAGCTACTACCGCATATTTTCCAGTTAGGTTGAGGTTAGTTGTTATCTTATTAGTTGTTTCATTTTGTAAGATTAGGGCAATTTTGCCATCAGGTCGTTTGGCGGCTGTACCGTTAATTCCTTTTGGTAAACCTTGTAAATCAATGCGGACAGATCCCGTAGGTATAATTCGCGATGCTTGGCCGATAATGTAATAGGCTTGATTTCGAGTAATTTCACCTTCTTTTGAGATCGTGAGGGCGCCTTTACATTCCGTACATCCACCGGGTGTAACAGGGCCAAAATTAGAATCATTCGCTAAATTCCACTCCAAAGCTGTCTGGGCATGATTATTAAGTGCGCCGACAATCACATTTTTAATATGCCACATGAAATCTCCAGCGAAATCTCCTTTTGTTCCGGTCCATTGCTCCGTGAAATATAAGGCTTTGTCAGGGTGCGCTTTTTTGACGGTACTCAACGCTGAAATATCCCCATTATATAGGTGAAATGCTGATCCATCCACATATTTGCGCGTTTCCGGATCGTTTAATATTTCAATCGCATATTCCGGTTTATCGCAGTTGTGATCGTATATGATGATTTTGGTTTTTAATTTTGCCTGAACGAATGTCGGTCCTAAGTGATTTTTAATCCACTTGTTTTGTTGGCCCGACGTCATCAACAAACTCGGATTATTACCCGGATGCAACGGCTCATTTTGTGGAGTCAACGCCCAAATCGACAATCCTTCTTTAGCCATCTCTTGCACGTATTTGACCAAATATTGGGCATAAATTACTTCATATTCAGTTGCCAACGACCCACCTTTGGTGGCCAAATTATCTTTCATCCATGCGGGTGGTGACCACGGCGTTGCCATGAATTTTATGCCTGGTTGTATGGATTTAATCTCTTTTAACAGCGGAATAATCGATTTTTGGGCTTTGGCTAAACTGAATTTACGTAAGGAAACATCTCCCGCAATATCATCATAACTATACGCCTCACCATCTAAATCGGTGGCTCCTACTCCTATTCGCAATACGGATATACCCATTTGTCCCGGCTGGGTACCGAATAATTCTTGTAATAAGTTTGTGCGCTTAGCAGGAGCTAATGCTTGAATAACATCTGCAGATCCACCTGTGAGCGTATAGCCAAAACCATCGATGGATTGAAACGTTAATTGAGGGTTTATAATGATGCCAGTAGATTGGCCAGATTGAAATGAGAGACTTGGATTTTCATGCCACATATCCGCACGTTTAGGCTGAGATACCCAAACTTGCGCTAGAATTGTTTGATACATACCTAGCAGCAACATACTGCAGGTCAAAATCCGTTTCATTGTATAGGTTTAATTGGGATTCAATATATTGATTTTTTTTTGAAATTGGTGTCCTGACATTTTCAAGGGCAAAAAAATACCGCGAATTTCGCGGTGTCTTTTCTTAAAATGGGAACTACTTGATGCGCTTATGTGCAGCCGCTTTATGACTAGAAACGGCACGGTGTTCTTCTAATCCCACAATAGTGACAGCTCCTCCCTCGCGCTCATAATCGTTTTTGAAATGTTCTAAATTTTCCATCACGGAGTGATCGACTAATTCCGTTTTAGATAAATCAATAGTCACCTGGAAAGCAGGTGGAATAGCTTCTAACTTACGTTTAATACCTAGAAAGTTTGTAAATACAGCCGCATCTGAAATCTCAACCAAGTAGGCGTTCCCCGTAAAGGAAACCTCCGTAGGTGCTTTGAATATGGAACCTAATGGCTTTCCATTCAAAAGATTAACCAATACTTCAGTTAAAATACCAGCTATAATTCCAACGAGTAAATCCACCGTTAGGGTAACTATAATGGTCACCATAAAGATCAATAACTGCTCTTTTCCTTTTTCAAACGTGCGCATGAACTCTTTGGGATGCGCTAATTTAATCCCAACGGTAATCAACATAGCTGCCAAAGCCGCATTAGGGATCAATTCGATCAAATCAGATGCCATCAATACACAAATCAGAATGAAAAATCCATGAAAGAAATTTGCCCATCTTGTTTTGGCTCCATTCGTTATGTTTGCCGAGGAGCGTGCAACCTCTGAGATCATCGGTAATCCACCTAAAAATGCGACTAGCGTGTTCCCGATTCCAATGGCAATCAGGTCTTTATTTGCATTGGATTTGCGATGAAATGGATCCAACATATCCATGGCCTTTACGGTCAATAAAGATTCCAAAGATCCAATGAGCGCAAACATGAGCACATATTTGATAAAGGTTGCCGTTTGTGAAACTCCTTCAAAACTTACATTCAGCTGGATGCTTTCGAGTAAATTGCCAACTTGAACAAGCGCGTATCGAGGTGCGGTTGCCTTAAAATCTAAAAGTAGTTCTGCTGGAATGGCGATCGCTAAAACGACCAACGGAGCAGGAATTTTTTTGATGATTTGATGTTTAATTAATGGCCATCCCCTCATGATAACTAAGCTTATTAAACCAATCAGTGTGGCTTTGGGATCCCAATTCAATATAAATTCAGGTATGGAAACAAATAACGCGATGGGATCTTTCCCTTGGCTTAATGCTGGATTAACATCCAATAAAACCGGAATTTGCTTTCCGATGATGATTAGTCCGATCGATGCCAACATGCCATGTATTGCGGCTAAGGGAAAGAAATCCATCAGTTTTCCAAGCTTAAATACCCCAAAAAGGATTTGAACCAAACCTGCGATCACCAAAGCACCTAAAGCCAATTGCCATCCTGTTTCTCCACCGCCAAATTCATTGACTGCACCCGCAACAATAACAATTAGGCCTGCCGCTGGACCTTTGATCGTTAATCGTGAACCTGCAAAAAAACTGACGACCATTCCGCCAATGATTGCAGTGATTAATCCCATAATGGGTGGAAACTCTGACGCCTTAGCAATTCCCAGACTTAAGGGTAAGGCCAATAAAAATACAATGAATCCCGAACTTGCATCCTGAATGTAATTTTCTTTTAAGCCCGCAAAACCATCCTTAGGATCTAAATTATGATTTGTCATGGGTTAGAAATGGGTATCAAGCAATTGGGTATACCTGAGTTTTGTACTGAATTTGGATGTACAAAAATACCGTATCCGTGTAGATATAAGCTAAGCCATGCTATATAAAACTTTGTCTAAGCTATCATAAGAAATTTTAATTAGTTGATTTACCTCATCCCCATGAACAAACATGGCCAAACCGGTTAGGTTTGGCCATGTTTAACGTGTAATTCTCAATGACTACTTCAACGAAGTCAAGTATTCAACCACATCACGAATCTCACGCTTACTCAACATCGATCCCATCGCAGGCATGGATGAAGGATAGTTTTCACGCGATTTGATACGGCTCACTGCAATTCGCAATGGCTCCGCTTCACTTGTCTTCAACTGAATTTCTTGTTCCGTTTCTGAAATCACGGATCCACTCACTTCTTGGCCATCGGTCAACTTCAAGGAAATAGTACCATAACCCGGAGCGATTCGCGCACTTGGCTCAATCAATGCTTGCAATAATTGTTCACGCGTCAACTTACTTCCGATACCCTTTAATGATGGGCCCACGTTTCCGCCCTCACCACCTACATTGTGACAACGAACACATTGTGCTGTTTGGTTTCGGTTAAAGATAAAATTACCTGCTTGAATGTTTCCACCAAATAAGGCCTCTTTGAACTCATCTGTCAACGAGCCTTTGGTTTTCAATGCATCTAATTGCGCAACCAACTTTTCCTCTTTGGTCGCTTCTACCGCTTCCATCAAGTCTAATTTAATTCCAGCAGGTAATTTGCTCTGCAACATGCGCGAAATTAAATCTTGTAATACATCCGTTGTATTGGCAGGATCCATCTTGGCCATACTCTGTAAAACTTGTTGCTGCTCATTCATTGACCCTTTTTCAAAAATAGGATTAACCACACCTGGTAACTGTGCTTTTGTAATCGCAATTTTATCCAAGGATCCCATCGCTAAACTGCGCACAGAACGATCCGAATCTTCCATGCCTTTTTGAATCAATAAAGGCAAATTTGTATCCTTTAAGTTGATCAAAGACGTCAATTGACCACCACGCACTTTCGCAGCTGGGTGATTCAAAAACAACTGTGTCTGTTCAGCTGCTAAATCTTTAATTCCTAATTCTGCCACTAATTGGCCCGTTGCATTCAATACCTCTACATTTTTACTGCGAATGAACGACGGAATGATTGGTTGGATTTTAGCTACGACGTCTTGTGCGTTGCGGTCCAACTTACCTCTGTGCCGACCGTCTACGCGGTCTAACACCGACGGGTCACCCCACGTACCCAATGTCGCAATTGCTTCCGCACGCATCGCATCCGGAATGTCTGTGCGCTGTACATAAGCAACTAATAAATCTATTTCCTTCGCAGTCCCCACACGTAAGCAAGCATTAATTGCCCGACGAATAATTACTTCGGATGTAATTGCATTATTACTTAATGTGGTTGCCAAAGCAGGCAAAGCCGCAGGGATCGACAAATCATCATGAATCGCTCGTGCCGCTTCCGCCACAATATACATATCCGAATCCGTTAAAAAACGAGCCACTTCTGGACTCGCTAAACGTCTTAATACTAACACCGCTGCAATGCGTAGCGAACGATTTGAAGAAGTTGCCAAAGCGGCCATCGGCTCTACTTGTCCAATCCGACTTAAAGCTAACACTGCCGCATGACGGATGTACACATCTTCATCCTTATTCTGCTCAATCAATTTCAATAAACCCGGAACGGCTGAAGCAGCTTCCGTACGTCCCAAAGCTTGCGCCGCAAAGAATTGTACTCGAGCTGATGTTGAACCTAATGCCGCAATTAGCTCTTTTTCGGCACCTTTATAGCGCACATCCCCTAACACCTTTAAAGCCTGAGCCTGAATCTCAGTATCAGCATCGGATAGATAATTAACTAAATTAGCTGCGATGGCATTGTTTTTGGCGGCCAATTGACCAATTCCCCAAATGCCGTGCACACGCGCAAACTGGTTTTCCTTTTGCTCAATCGCCTTCCACAATTCAGCTGCTTGACCCCGTGCGACTAACTCAAACTGTGCTTTTTGGCGAACACGCATATCCCCATAAGCTAATAAGCTAGCTAATTGCGGAACACCCGCTTTGGCATAATCCATCTGAATATACGCCTTCGTCTGTGCACGTTCCGCGGCTAAATCATTCGATTTTTCATCCACATCCAATTTCCATACACGGCCATAGTTCTTAATATCCCAACCCGTCACCCAATCAGCCGCATACAATGCTCCCTCTGGACCAAATCGAATACCCGTAGGTAAAATACCACTCACCACATCTACTTCCGACTTGAAATCAAATGAAGCGCCCTTAGGCTTTAAATCAAATGACCAGATATGTGAGTTATTCGCATTTCCTACGAACTCAACTAAGAAAAATTTGTTCTGCCACTTTTTACCTAGCGCTGTTCCTGGATTGTAAATCATTCCCGTAGGACCATTGTGGTAATTGCGAATAGGTGGAATAATGTAGGCCGCTTGACCTTCCCAACGAGGAATGTACAATTTCTCATCCATCCACACTTTGTACAAATTGTTCTTTGGATCCGTGTACTTTCCATATTGCCAGTTGGAACGCCAACCAATATCAGCCCCCTCCACAATATGCACTAAGCGCTCACTTTCACCTGGATGGTCACCATCATTATCTGAACTGATAATATTTCCATAGTGATCAAATACAAATTCGTGGGTATTTCGAATACCTGAAGCGACAATCTCTAAATCGGTTCCATCTGCATTCGAACGTACCAAAACACCCGAATTTGGATTAGGTAGATTGCGTCCGTCTACGGTCGTAATGTTCGCCCCAATATCTCCAATCTGCCAATAAATTTTCCCATCTGGTCCTTCAATCACACTCGACATCCCATGTCCACCAAAACCAATATGTACCGCAAAACCTGTGGCGATAGATTTGGCATTGGTCCAAAGACCCTTCTTATGTGTATTGTCTAAACGCCATAAATCAGGTCCAATGGCCACAAATGCATCATTTTTACGTACGAGTAGGCCACCCGCCACATCTGTTACTTCCTGATTGAATTGGTTCAAAATACGCGTTCCAACATCTGCGAAGCCATCCCCGTTTTTATCCTCTAACTTCCAGATTTCATCTTTTTCAACCGTTAAGTCATGCCAGTCATGGATACCATCTCCATTTAAGTCTGGTAGCCACACGTTTTTATCCGAGTTTTCTGGCGCAAAGGTCTTATGTAGAAATGCTCTGCGATCCTCAACAGTTTGGAAACCGATGGATTCTGTCATCCAATCCCGATGGCCACGAATGTCAAATTCAGACACCTTACCTCGATTCGTGCTATTCAAATAAACAGCCCCTTGGTCGTCAATGTCTATCGCTACCGGGTCCGGAGCTAAACTGTCCGATGCCCAGCGGGTAATCGTCATACCCGGCGTAATTTTTATGGGTAATTTTTCCTTGGCAGCCTGTGCCCGTTCAGCTATCTGATCTTGATCCTCAAAGATGACTTGATACGTTTCTTTTTCTAGGGAACTTGTACAACCCCAAACGGCTAGGGCAAGTATTGGCCCAGTTAGTAGTCTCGTTTTCTTCATAATCTATATATTAATTTTCTTCGTCCATCATACTGCGTCGCTGTTTTGCGGCTTGTTTGGTGGTTTTAAATCGGTAATTAAATGTTAAGTTCACTTGGGTCAATCGGCCTTGAAATCTACTTTTTGTATAGAATCCCTCTCCCATCGCTTCACTCCGATTGATACGTGAACTAAATAAGTCTAACACATTTAGACTCAATGTTCCATTTCCCTTCATGATGTCTCTAGAAGTAGAAAGGTCCATCCAAGCAATTTCTCCTCGTGTTCCTTGCGGAGTTTGTTGCGGAGCCTCGTAATTGGCACGTATTTGAACGTCCACCCCTGAACTTAACCTAATGCGTGAGGTATGTCGCACAAACCACGAGTAGGTATCGCTCTTGTAATTGGCATTAACATTTGTCGCATCCGTAATGGCCCGGAAAGCATTTAAGCTAATATCTGCCTTATAAGCCTTCGTCAAATTCGTCGAACTCGTTACCTCTAGTCCCATGGACTGTTGGTTCGCAAAATTCTCTGGTAACGTACGCGAAAATCCATTGGCATCCACCGTACGGATCCGGTCAATCTTTCCCGTTGTATTTCGATAATAGATGGAAGAACTAATACTGCCCTGCTCAAAATACTTTAAGTGGCCCAAATCATAGGAGTCCGTAAACTCTGGATTTAAATTTGGATTACCCGAAAAGAAGTTCCGGTTATCCGATAAGGTAACGAAAGGACTCAAGTCGTTATAGGTAGGTCTACGAACCCGGCGCGAGTAACCCAATTGCAATGAATTGTCTTTGGAAATCAAATAACTAAAATGTGCACTCGGGAATAGATTGGCATATTGACGCGGGTTCTTCTCTTTCGTCTCGAGTAACTCCGTTTGAATATCCGTGTTTTCCCCTCTTATGCCAAATTGATACGTAAATTGATTCTTTTTGTTTCCGTAGATCGCATAGGCCGCTGTAATATTTTCTTGGTATACGAAGATGTTATCTAATCCTGCCATAGTCGTAAACGCACCATTCGGTTGTTGCTCAGTAACCAAGTAGTCATTGGTCATATCCCGAAAACTTGTGCGTAAGCCGGTTTCGATTTTTCCATCTTTTCCCACTGGATTAGCATAATCTACCTGAAGTATCCATTGACGTTCATATTCATCATTTAACGCCCTTTGAACCAAACCATTTTCCGGAAATGCAGAACCATCGCCCTTCTTGCTAACCTGCGTATACGTTTGATCCGATCGTTCCCAATAGTCCAAATACCGTAAGTCGGCCGAGAACTCCTTCCCTTTCTTCGCAAAGCTTTTCTTAAACGTTAAGGCATATTCTGCATTTGGCTCAGCCTCCAATTCTACCTGTTGGCGATCTGTAATGCTATATAAATTCGCCTTACTCAATTTATAGTCACGGTAATTGAAATCGGATATCCGTTTCACATCTGTCCGTCTAAAGATATAAGACCCTGTTAGAATCGTCTTGTCATTGAAAAAGTAATCTGCTCCTCCCCGAATGTTATTCACCATTCCACGGACATTATTTCTAGAGGTTTGTTCCAAATAGTTCGTTTGCCCATTCGCATTCACTTCCTGGTATATATTTCCCCTTCCCGGCGTGCGACGGTAGAATAGCCCATAGTTTAAAAAGAAGTTCAATTTATTTTTCCGGTAGTTGACAATCGCCGTCGCACCAAAATTCTCCGGATAACCCGTCGTTGTCTCAATCGCCCCATTAAACCCTTGGTTCTGATTTTTCTTTAGGACAATGTTTATAATACCAGCCATACCCTCCGCTTCGTAACGAGCAGATGGATTTGTGATGACTTCTACCTTGTCGATTAGATTTCCTTGTAAGGAGCTCAGGCCGGAGGATCCGTTGATGCCAACGAGCGTTGACGGTTTTCCATCAATCAAAATACGCACATTATCGCTACCGCGTAAACTAATCCCACCTTCTCCACTGACTTGAATCGAGGGTAGATTACCTAAAATTTCGGCTGCAGTCGCACCTTTATTGGCAATATCAGTTCCTACATTAAAGATGCGGCGGTCTAAACCCATTTCAACAGAGGCCTTTTGGCCTTTAACTGTTACTTCTTCTAATGTTTTGGTGCTGGGTTTTACTTCGATATTTCCCAAGGCTGTAGACTTGTCGACCGTAATATTGGTTATCTTCTTTGCTTCAAATCCAATACTCTCAATGAGAACATCATATACACCTGACGGGGTGTCGAATGAAAATTGCCCTTTCTCATCGGTGATTCCTCCCGAAATTACCTGCGTGGAATTAATTTTTTGAATGCGAATGCTTGAAAAAGGTACGGGTGTTTGTGTGCCAATCTCCAGGACGCGTCCAGAAACTTTATATCGATTTTGAGCGGAGGCAATGTAAGGTAAGACCAGTAAGAACAGGTAGAGAAATTTTTTCAAAATCGATAGGTTTAAACGTAAACACAAACATAAGTAGACATGCCGAATTTATTTGCACGATTCTGTAGGTTTATGTTGGAGAATTTCAGGCTTTTGTCGAATTTTCAACGAGTGAAATTCAATCAACTACCTTATGAGCAAATACGTACTTAGTTTCCTTTTACTTTCACATCTCCTATTTAGTCAATCTGCTGCCGATCAGGCCCGTTGGAAATCCCAGGCATCTCGTGTCGAAATCTTCCGCGATACCTACGGTGTGCCCCATATATATGGCAAATCAGATGCGGATGCGGTGTTTGGTCTACTGTATGCGCAATGTGAAGATGATTTTTCTCGTGTGGAAATGAATTACATTGAGAAGTTAGGGCGTAAGTCGGAGATTAAAGGGGAATCCGAATTAGCAAATGATTTATATATCCGATTGATCATAGACGCGGAAGAAGCGAAGGCGGATTATGCCAAAAGCCCGGCTTGGTTGAAGACCTTGTTGCAAGCCTATGCAGATGGTATCAATTACTATTTATATAAAAATCCGAAAGTGAAGCCTGCCTTATTGACTCATTTTGAACCTTGGTACCCTTTATTGTGGACAGATGGTTCGATTGGCGCGATATCTACTGGCGATGTGCAAGCGGAGGAGGCCGCTAAATTCTATCAAATTCGTTCTTCAGTCGCATTTACTCAAGTTTTTGCACATGGACCCGATGAGAAATTGACGGGTTCGAATGGGTTTGCGGTTGGCCCAACCCTATCCAAAAGTGGTCACTCGCTCCTTTACATTAATCCACACGTTACGTTTTATTTTCGGCCAGAGGTTCACATGAATAGTGAAGCTGGAATGAACGTTTATGGAGCCGTTACGTGGGGACAGTTTTTTATCTATCAAGGATTTAACCCTTATGGAGGCTGGATGCACACGTCAAGTGAAGTGGATGTGGCTGATTTGTATGCAGAGACGACACGTGCAAATGGTACCGGATATCAATATCAAGTGGATGGTCGCTGGTTGGACATCAAGGAAAAGCAAATCTCCTTGCGCGTGAAAGGTGAATCTAATCCACGTACCGTAAAGGCTTATTATACCCATCGGGGTGCTGTCATGGCTTCGCGGGATGGCCGCTGGATTTCAGTTCGTTCTTTTAACCGATCATTAAAAAGTTTGGAGCAGAGCTGGTTGCGCACGAAAACAAAGGGACTAGCTGATTATACGAAGGTGATGGAGATGCGAGCTAATACATCGAATAATACGGTTTATGCCGACAATCAAGGCAATATTGCGTACTGGCATGGCAATTATGTTCCGCGGCGGGATCCTGCTGTGGATTGGGGTTTGGTACAAGATGGAAGTAAATCTTCCAATGATTGGAAAGGTTTACATGCTTTAAACGAAATTGTTCAGGTGGTGAATCCGGAGACTGCTTGGATCCAAAATTGCAATTCGACCCCATTTACTGTATCGGGTACTTCTAGTCCGAAGCGGGCTAATTTCCCGGTATATATGGCACCTGATGGAGAGAATTTTCGAGATAAAAACGCGGTGCGCTTGTTTAGCGATGCGCAGCGAATGGATTTACATGAGCTCATCAAATTAGGTTATGACCGTAATTTAGCTGCTTTTCAAGTTTTGCTTCCAGCCCTTGTGCGTGATTTTGATGCGCAACCGGTGGAGGCTTTACGTCCTTTAGTGGATACCTTACGGCATTGGGATTATCAGGCGCGGAGTTCATCGATTGCTCAAGCTTTAGCAGTTCGTTGGGGATTAAAACTGTTACCTAAAATCCCGAAGCCTTTCGTCTTTGGTGGCCAAACGGATCCAGTACGAAATTATACAAATTACGCTGCGAATCATCTTCCTGCTGAAACTGTGGAGGCATTGCAGGCTGTCTATGCGGATGTTATGCGGGATTTCGGTCGGTGGAATGTCACCTGGGGAGAAATGAATCGTTTTCAGCGTATTGCCAACTTGCCTGTTTTTGATGACACTAAACCAAGTATTGCGGTTCCATTTACGTCTTCGGCGTGGGGTCAGCTCCCTTCGTATACGAGTCGGCCTTTCCAAGGTTCTAAAAAATGGTATGGTGTGAATGGGAATAGCTTTGTGTGCGCGGTTGAATTTGGCCCGAAAGTAAAGGCATATTCGTTGTTGGCCGGCGGCCAACAAGGCGATCCGACCTCACCTCACTTTTTTGATCAGTCGCAAGATTATGCGGATGGTAAGTTTAAGGAGGTTTTATTTTACAAAGCGGATGTGTTGAAGCATGTGGAAAAACGATATAAGTTAAATTGACGTTGACCTATCCCCTTTAATTGTTTAAATTTAAGTTCTAATCATATCTTATGTCAAGCGCCATTTTTTCCAATCCCAAGCACTTTGAAGCGATTTTCCACGAAGCGGCCATTGGAATTTTGGTTACTAATTCCCAATTCAATATCATTTTGTCAAATGAATATGCACAGGGATTGTTTGGCTATTCGGAAGCAGAATTGTTAGGTCAAAACATTTCCATTCTGATCCCTCATCATTTAAAAGGTCGGCACGAAGGACATTTGGAAAAGTTAAATCATCAGCCTATTTCGCGTCCCATGGGTGCTGGATTAGATTTGAAGGCCAAACGAAAAGACGAATCCCTCTTCCCTATTGAAATATCTCTCAGTCATTTCAAAGAGCATGAACAGTTGTACTATATCGCTTTTGTCAGTGATGTCACCTTGAAACGTAAAGTGGAAATGGAATTGATTCTTAAGAATCAAGAGATTAACCAACTGAATGAGTCGCTTGAAGAAGAGGTCAGAACACGTACGCAAGCACTTCAAAATACCTTAGCGCAGTTGGAAAATCAGACCCATGATTTAGAAAATGCCTTACAGAAAGAAATTGAGCTAGGTGATCTCAAAACACGTTTTGTATCCATGGCTTCGCATGAATTTAGAACACCGCTAACATCCATTTTGTCTTCCGCAGCACTCATTGAGAAGTATACGACAGAAGACCAACAGCCCAAACGGGAACAACATATTCAACGCATTAAATCTTCGGTGGCGCATCTGACGGAAATTCTGGAGGAGTTCTTGTCTGCTGGTAAACTTGAAGCTGGGAAAGTGGAAGTGCGCCCCGAGTTATTTCGTGTTTCCGAGTTTTTTGATGATTTGAATTCGCTGCTTGCCGGGATGAAAAAGCCAGGTCAAGAAATTGTTTTGACATTATCAGATCCTTCCGCACACTTTAGTACCGATACCTCGATGTTGCGTAAGATATTATTGAATGGCTTGTCTAATGCCCTTAAATTTTCACAAAAGGATGTTTTTCTAGAGGTGAAAATGCTTGAAGATTCCATGGAAATTTCGATTTGCGACCAAGGGATTGGAATCTCAGAACAGGATCAAAAACATTTGTTTGAGCGATTCTTCCGGGGAGGTAACGCCAATATTATTCCAGGGACAGGATTGGGTTTACACATCATGGATCGCTATGTCCGTTTGATTCAAGGAAAATTAACTTTGACTAGTCAACTAGATCAAGGGACCACGTTAACGTACTTATTACCTAATTTAGCTTAGCTATGACCACTAAAATACTTATCATTGAAGACAATCAAGATATACGTGAAAACACCGCGGAACTGCTTGAACTTTCCGGATATGCCGTTGACACCGCCTCAGACGGAATCGAAGGTGTCCGCATGGCCAAATTGGTCAAACCCAATCTAGTGATTTGTGACATCATGATGCCACATTTGGATGGGTTTGGAGTGTTGCAAGTTTTTGCGAACCAACCGGAATTAGCGACCATCCCATTTATTTTTCTGACTGCAAAAACAGATCGCGCCGATATGCGTAAAGGCATGGAAATGGGCGCTGATGATTATTTGACTAAGCCTTTTCAAGAAGTAGAATTGTTGCGGGCTATTGAATCTAGATTGAAGAAACAACAAAATAACTTGGCGATTACGGATTCACATGATGATTTGGTGGTGGCCCAACAAGCCATTGACTTTTTAGATTTTGAGAAGTTCTCGAACGATAAGAAACAGCAGCAGCTCGCCAAAAAGCAATTGATTTATAATGAAGGCGATACGCCTTCTCGCCTATTTTATTTGGTCAAAGGAAAAGTAAAAACTTATCATACGAATCGTGAAGGCAAATATTTCATTACTTCATTTGTTAAGCCGGGTGATTTTTTTGGTTTTGTGGATCTACTTGAAAATCAAGCCTACCGCGAATCAGCTGAAACACTTGAAGATGCTACGGTTCTAAGCGTTTATTCCAAAGACTTCATGGAGAAAATGAAGGAAAATATCCACGTGGAAATCTATTTCCGCAAGGCATTGACAAATTACCTCTTGAAAAATGAGTCTATTTTATTCTCAATGGCCTATCAGTCGCTGCGTAAACGGGTAGCGCAAGCCTTGGTGGAATTAGTGAATACCTATGGAACTAATCAAGATGGCCCCGTTGTCATGAAGCTTTCTCGGGAAGATTTAGCTTCTCGCGTAGGTACTGCCACGGAATCCGTTATTCGGACGCTCAGTGATTTCAAGAAAGAAGGTTTGATTGAAGTGAAAGGCGCAGAATTAACGATTTTGCAAGCAGATAAATTGGCCAACCTCAAATATTAAGGATTCAGTGATTCCGAAAAGGGATGGCAAATGATCGGGGTGATTTTGGCATGACGCAAATAAGCTGAATGTGCAAGTCCCATTCCGTACGCTCCACGAAATAATAAAGCGATGACAACAACCCAGCCCAGCCACTTGAGCCAAGGCGAGGTAGTTCCAAACCATTTAATTCCCCAGAGTGAAAATCGCAAGGCAGGCAGTGTGGCTAGTCCGAAAGCCAACATACTTAATGCGCCTAACCAAGGTTTTGGCTGAATTAAAGCAATACTTAAACCGCCTAGTACGAGTCCACAAGGCAATAATCCATTACTCATACCTAAGAAAAAGTATCCAATTGGTCCTAGTTTGGCACCTATTTGATGTAAATATTTCCCTACATATTGATGCAGAAATTGGATCGCATTGTCCCCTATTTTACGCGTTAGAATCAACGCAATCAAGATTCCAGCAATTACGTAATACACTTGCCACCAGGATGGGAATAACCAGATGGATCCCAAACCAGCCACGGAGAATCCTAAAATTCCATACATGAAAATCCGGCCCAAACCATATAAATACATGCGTGATGAAGCTGATCCTTTGGCATGAATTTGTTGCAATATAGGCCCGCACATAATGGCGCAATGCCAGCTGCCCGCTAATCCAATCAAGAAAGCATAATACCAGGTACCCATGTTTAGTTGGCCAGCAATCGAGCTTCTTTTAAATAATTATGCCCATTAACGCTCCATGAAATAGAATATTTCCAGGGACCTTTCGTAAGGAATTCGCTTGGAATTGTCCAGGCCTCACCGTCTTTAGACGTCCATACCAGACTTTTGTCTTGTTGGGCATTCGACGGTCGGAAGAATTGTATTTGTGCCGACTGTATTCCCATGGGTAGCCGCACGAGCATTAGCTTATTTTTAGCAAAAAATTGAACATGAAGCGTATCGGATGTGGGGACTTTTTGATTTTTCAAGTCCAATTTTTTTTGAAACTTTTGACCATCTTCATAGTAATTGTCGCCTACTAATTCAATGACCTGATGCGTCATATGGATATAGAAATAGGCCATAAATGCGCCAAATAGTACAAATGTCAGGATGATTCCATGCCCCCAATGGAAGCCTTTTTTGCTTGATTTATTCATCGGGTTGTATAAAACTAGTTTTCAAATTTTCTTCTTTTCCTTCATCGCTAATAATCTTCACAAGGACTTTTTCACCGGGTTCCCATGACAGAGTACCTGCTTGAATAAAAAATTCACCTTGAGCCATTTGAAATGCTGGTACTTGTTGGATTCGATTTCCTACCCAAACAAGTTTTAGTGGCGCATCTACGGAAACTTGGAAACCTTGCGCTTTCATCGATTTATTTAAGATGCGCAATTGGTATAAATTGCTAACCAATTGCGTTTTTTCGTCATATTGATACGTCATTCCAGGAGTACGTAATAAGGTTGATTCCCAATTTCGTCTGGTTGCCAACATAAATACGAGTACGCTTATGATTAATATCAAGACGGAAGTATAGGCTGCAATGCGCTTGGTGAATTTAAGTTTGGTGC
This sequence comes from Aquirufa avitistagni, assembly GCF_042715545.1. Taxonomy (NCBI): domain Bacteria; kingdom Pseudomonadati; phylum Bacteroidota; class Cytophagia; order Cytophagales; family Flectobacillaceae; genus Aquirufa; species Aquirufa avitistagni. The sequence goes on from NZ_JBBKXZ010000001.1 coordinate 765,148, forward strand.
CTGTATTTACTCCATTCAAGGAGTCATATCGAATTAAGCCTTTGGGTTTATGCACTTTGTCCATGACTTCATCGCAAGCATCGATACAAGAAGTGCAACCAATACATTCTAGTTGGTTACTACCATTTCGAATATCGATTCCCGTAGGACAAACGCGTACACACCAGTGACAATCAATGCAATCCCCTTTTTCTTCTGTCTTGGTTGCCTTACCTCTAGGTTCGCCACGTTTGTGGTCATATTGAACCAGTATCGAATTATTATCTAATAAAACGCCTTGTAATCGCCCATAGGGACAAACAACGATACAAACCATTTCTCGGAATCGAGCGAAGACGAAATAAAATACCCCGGTGAAAATCAACATGGCAGCTAAGCCTTTCATATGATCATATGGATTTTCATTGATCATTTTTAGCCACTCCTGTTTTCCGATGATGTACATCAAAAAGGTATTCGAGATAACAAAAGCTAGTAAGAAAAACAGCGTGTGTTTACTGCTCTTTTTCAGGATTTTTTCATTGGTCCAAGGGCTTTCGTTTAAACGTCGCTGCGCCTTATCATCCCCTTCAATCCAGTATTCAATTTTACGGAATAGCATTTCCATAAAAATGGTTTGTGGGCAGGCCCATCCGCACCAAATTCGCCCAAATAAGACCGTAAACAAACTAATGAAGATTAGAAAGCTCACGAGACCCAGAGCCACTAAATGAAAATCTTGTGGGAAAAATGGAACACCCCAAAAGATGAATTTGCGTTCTAATACATTAAACAAGAAGATCGGTTGGCCATTTACCTTCATCCATGGTAATCCAAATAATAACGTTAAAAGAACATAGGCAACATAGGTTCTTAGTTTATACAATTTGCCGATAATACGTCCGGGATAAATCCAAAGTCGTTTACCGTCTTTGGATTGATTGTATAGATGATTTCGGAAATCATCATTATCAAGATTGAATTGAGACATAAAATTAAGGTCCGATTTCCTCGGACCTTTGGGGTTAATTAAACTGTGGAGGTTCTTCCCTGACGGTACTTTTGTGAAGCATTTTGTATAAGGGGCAAATTCTTACAAAGCCAGTTATGGCAATGATAGCGGCAACAACATACGTAGCTATCGTTAAGTTTGCAGGTATAATTTTAGCGTAAGCCAAAATAATTAACACAACTGCTAATGCAATGCGTACGACGCGGTCCATTTTTCCAACGTTCTTTCTCATGATTTTAAGTTTTTTTAAGGTTTAAATTCTTCACCTTGAGGCTCCTTAGCCCCCGGTGGGTTGGTTCCCTGTAAGGTTAATACATAAGATGAGACCTGTTGGATTTGAATCGGATTTAACGTTTTTTCCCAAGCAATCATGCCTTTTTCCGGAATACCATGTGTAATGGTTTTGAAGAGGTCTTTGATCCCTCCGCCATGAATCCAGAATTTATCCGTTAAATTGGGTCCTACGCCTCCCTGGCCCTTATCTCCGTGACAAGCTACGCAATTTGTTGTATAAATAGTTTTTCCTTCTGTTAAATCTTTGGCAACATTAGTCACAGTTACATTGTCTTCATTGACTGAATTTGCGAATTTTTTCATGTAAGCTTCTCGTGCTTTTTCCGCTAGTGCAACTTCCGTTTTGTATTCGTTTTCCTGTAGATTGTCTGTAGCATAAACATGATAATAAAATCCATAAACAACTCCGAAAATGATGGTGGAATAGAACAAATACATAAACCAGGGTGGAGTCGGATTATCCAACTCTTCAATCCCATCATAGGTATGCTCCATCATTAAATTTCGCTCCTCTTCTAGTGGCTTGAGTCCTGTAAATTTTTGCCACCAAGTCAAGGTTTCCTCTTCAGTTTGATTCGGGGATTTGACTAATTTTTTTAATGCCGCATTTAACTGTAGTGTCACAATCAAGATGACAAGTCCTGTCAACAAGATTAAACTAACTAGCCAAATTTCGATAAAGTTGAATGTCATCATACGTCGTTTTATTTTTCCTTTTCAAAGGGTAATTGTTTCATCTCCTCAATATGTTTGCGATCTATCAAGAACATATATATGCCCACAGCCGTGAAAAAGACCATAAATGTGATTAATGAGAAGATCATGTAGGAATCAGCTCCAGGAATATTCGATATGAATTGTTTGAACATAGCTTTATTTTTTAGAGATGTCTGTACCAAGTCTTTGGAGATAGGCTATCAAAGCGATAATCTCTTTGTTGGCCGATACCTTGATTTTCTCCTCTGCCAATCGCTCTTGAATTACTTTTGATTGTATTTTCAAATCTGCCACGGCATGTGAAATTTCCGCATCAGAATATGGAACACCCATTTTTTTCATGGCTGTTAATTTTTCTTGCGTTAGATCTGTATTTAATGTTTGCTCATAAAGCCAATCATACGCAGGCATGATTGATCCAGGAGACATCGATTGCGGATCACGCATATGGTGATAATGCCATGAATCTGGATATTTACCTCCTTCACGATGCAAATCTGGACCTGTACGTTTCGATCCCCACAAGAATGGATGGTCATATACGAATTCCCCTGATTTGGAGAATTCCCCATAGCGTTCCGTTTCACTACGGAAAGGACGTACTAATTGCGAATGGCAATTGACACATCCTTCACGAATGTAAATATCGCGTCCTTCTAATTCTAACGAAGTGTATGGTTTCACTGCCTCTATGGTAGGTACATTCGATTTGACCATAAACGTCGGAATTAATTCAACGAGTGAACCGACCAAAATCATGATGAGGGAGCCGGCCAACAACTGGATTGGTTTACGTTCGATCCAGCGGTGCCAATGTTCCCCTTTTTCAGCTTCTTCGGTTACCGCTAAGGGTGCGGCTTCAGCTGCCTCATTGGCCAATAAAGTTCCCTGAGCCATTGTTTTGAATAAATTGTAGGCCATTAAGATGGCACCAATCAAATAGAGCGTTCCTCCGATGGAACGCATCATGTGCATCGGTAATAATTGCAAGGTCGTATCTAGGAAGTTGCCATACTGCAAAGTCCCCTCTGCCGTAAATTGCTTCCACATCATACCTTGCGTAAATCCCGAGATGTACATCGGGATGGCATAAAATGCAATGCCAATCGTCCCAATCCAGAAGTGTATTTTTACTAATTTCTCAGAGAATAAGGTTGTTTGGAAAATGCGTGGTACTAGCCAATACAACATCGCAAACGTTAAGAAACCATTCCATCCTAAAGCTCCCACATGTACATGCGCTACAATCCAGTCGGTGAAGTGCGCAATGGCATTGATATTTTTCAAACTCAACATGGGCCCCTCAAATGTGGCCATACCATAGCAGGTAATGCCAACTACCATGAATTTCAAAATCGTATTTTCACGAACCTGATCCCAAGCTCCACGCAAGGTTAATAAACCATTAATCATCCCACCCCACGATGGAGCGATCAACATGATTGAAAATACAACACCTAGTGATTGTGCCCAATCCGGTAAACTGGAGTATAATAAATGGTGAGGGCCTGCCCAGATGTAAATGAAAATTAAAGCCCAAAAGTGCAAGATGGATAATCGGTATGAGTACACTGGACGATTCGCCATCTTTGGCAGGAAGTAATACATTAATCCCAGGAAAGGAGTCGTTAAGAAAAATGCGACCGCATTATGACCGTACCACCACTGAACTAGGGCATCTTGAACGCCGGCATATACATAATAGGATTTGAATAATGAAATAGGTAATTGCACGGAATTGGTTACATGCAACACGGCTACCGTGATAAACGTGGCGATGTAAAACCAAATCGCTACATACAAATGGCGTTCACGTCTTTTAAATATGGTACCAAACATATTCACACCAAACGCCACCCAAACCAAGGTTATGGCTATGTCGATTGGCCATTCTAATTCTGCATATTCATGCGACGTGGTAATCCCTAAAGGTAGTGTGATGGCTGCAGCAACAATGATGCTTTGCCAGCCCCAGAAATGGAAGCTAGATAAAATATCACTAAACATGCGGGCTTTCAACAAGCGCTGAAGCGAGTAATAAACGCCTGCAAATATGGCATTCCCCACAAAGGCAAAAATCACCGCATTCGTGTGAAGCGGACGAATACGTCCAAAAGTTCCATATTGAGTAAAATTCGCCATCGGTTCGAAAAGTTGGGTGGCAATGATAACGCCAACCAGCATACCTACGACTCCCCAGATGATTGTCGCAATAGCGAAATTTCGAACAATCGTATTGTCATAAGCGAATTGCTCTAGCGTGGTAGACTTTGTGCTCATAAAGGTTTATTTGTTTTTTCTTCTGTTAATATGCGCATGGCTGGTGTAATCAAATCGTCTTGTTGGCCATTTTTAACCGACCAAACAAACGCTAATAAAAAGCCCACGGCCATCAGTAAACTCAATGCGATCATTACGTATATGATTTCCATAGGTATGGGTGTTTATTTATTCCAAAATTCAAGTTTATCACTCGGCAAAAACATGACTTCTGTCAATTTTGGTCATTCATTTTATGATTTTAGTGCATGTCCTTTCCAACTCATGCCCAGATTCGCAATGAGTAACATACTAATTGAATTTATAGGCATCAAAACGGCTGCAATGAGAGGTGATAGATTTCCTTGCACTGCATAGCTTAATCCGATGGCATTATAGACCAAGGACAAAAGGAAACTCAGTTTGATCAATTTTAGGCCAAACTCGGAGAAGGCTAAATATTTCGGTAATTGAGCTAGTTGCTCCCCTTTTAAAATCGCATCACTCGCAGGCGTGAAATGTAGATGATCATCTGAAATTGCAATTCCTACATGCGCTTGCCTTAAAGCTCCCGCATCATTTAAGCCGTCACCAATCATGGCCACGCGATGCCCTTGTTCTTGAAGGGATTGAATAAAGTTCATTTTATCCATCGGGCTACATTCAAATTGATAGGTACTCGGATCCGGAAACCAGTCCAAAATGCTTCCTGCATGGGCCTGTTTATCTCCTGATAACAAAAACACCTGGTATTTGGCTTGTAACTGATGAATCATTACTTCAATGCCAGCTCGATAAACCCAGGGAAATTCAATAAATCCTACAGAGATCCCTTCAATTTGAATATATAATTGCGATTCCGACCGGATGTAGTCGTTGTCTTTAGGTACGTTGTGTCCGGTGTATTTGGCATTTCCTAGACGATATTCGACTCCTTCAATGACAGCTTCAAGTCCTTTGCCCGTTTTTTCAGTAAATTTTTCTAACGGTACAATTAGCTGTTTTTCAGGCACATAGCGTACGAATTGACGCGACATGGGATGGGTGGATTGTAAGGCCAACGAATAAAGTGCACTCCATTCTGATGAGCTTAATTCCCTCGTTAGTTTTGCGATGGGTTCTAGGGTACTCGGTAACGTTAATGTGCCCGTTTTGTCCAATACAATGGTATCTACCTGAGCCATGCGCTCAAAGGCCTGGATGTCCTTGATGAAAAAATTACTTTTTGCAAGCCAACGAATCCCATGACCAAGTGCAAATGGATATGAGATGGCTAATGCACATGGGCAGCCAATAACTAAAATGCTGACGACGGCATTGGACCACCGGCTTGGATCGGTATAGAGCCAGTAACTGCCTACGAGGATGGCTAGACTAAGGAGGCCTACTGTAAAATACACGCCAACTTGATTCGCAAAATTTTCCCAATTCTCAGTTTTATGTAAGGGATCTTTAAAGGCCTGCTGCTCCCATAATTGGGTCAAATGACTCTGCTTGAGCTCTTTTTTGATTTCAATTTCGATACGCTCACCGGTATGTCGGCCGCCAGCATACATCGAATTCCCTGCATTAATTCGCACCATTTCACTCTCCCCTGTGACAAAACTGTAATCCAATTGGCTAGAACCCGAAATAAGTACCGCATCAGCTGGAATGATTTCTTGATTGCGTATGATTAAGCGATCACCTATTTTGATTTCATTAAGCGGATAATTCACTTCTTTTCCACCTTCCAATTTGCTTATCACCAAAGGGAAATATGACTTGTAATTACGCTCAAATGATAGGAAATCGAAGGATTTTTGTTGGAACCACTTCCCTATCAACAAAAAGAAAATTAGTCCCGACACCGAATCTATGTACCCAGCTCCCGTTTGCGAAAATACCTCGTAAACGCTGCGGCTGTAGCCAACGAGAATACCGATTAAAATTGGTAATTCAATCGTCATTTTTCCCAGTTTCAGATGGGCCCATACGTTTTTGAAATAATCTGATCCGGAGTAAAAGACAGCCAAACTGCCTAATGCAATATTTAGATACCCGAAGAGCTGTTTGAGTGATCCATCTTCGATGCCTAAATATTCAGGGAAACTAAATAACATGGCATTGCCTGCGCAAAAACCAGCAATCCCTAATTTGATAAATAACTGAGTTTGATGATTTACTTGTTCTCGCTTTTCTGTTGAAACTTCATCTGACGATATTAAGGGTTCATAGCCTAAACTAGCGAGTAAAGTGGCTATTTGACCTAAGTTAATCTGGTCTTCTTGAAACCAAACTGTCAGATCTTTTTTGCCAAAATTCAAGGTTGTTTTGACGATTCCTGAATTTAATTTTTGAAGATTTTCAAGTAAATACAAGCAGGATCGGCAGTGTATGGCAGGTAAATGAAAATTGACTTTCGAAACGCCTTGACTTGAAAAACTGATAAGTTTATCGTTAAAATGCGGATTGTTGAGGAATTCAAAATTTTGTGCCGAAGGTGCTTTTCCTGGATTTACATCACAGACATAATATTCCGCTAGCGCGTTGTCGTTCAGTAGTTGATATACCTGCTTACATCCATGGCAGCAGAACGCTTTTTCGTCGTAGTGGATGATATCATCTGGACAGATTTCATGGCAATGAAAACAGGTTTCTTCTGTAAGGGTGGCTATTTCTTCTACTTCACTTGCGTACATATCACCAAATTTTACACAAAAATGAATGCTTTTTCGAAGGCAATTTGTGACAAATCGCACATGGGAAACTGATGATTATCATGAATCACTTGAATGAATGCGTCTACTTTTGTTCAGCAATGGAAATAACAAAGGATCTTTTAATTGATACGGAACGGAAAATACTCGCCAGTGGTATTTTGATCAATTATCTGCCAGCGGAGTTTTTGTTCCGACAAGGTCAAAAAGCGGAGTTTGTCTTTTACTTAAATCGGGGTTCCATGGAAATGCAATGGCCTGAGAAAGACAAGAAATTAACGATTAGCCAGCGAAACGTTTTCATTGGATTGGACGAAGCTTTTAGCGAAGGACGTTATGTCTGTACAGCCATGACGACTGAATTGTCCGAGTTTTTAGTTTTTGAACGGGCTTATTTTATGGAGTTAATACAGGAATTCGAATACGCGATTCCTTATTTGGAATCAATGCAAGAGGCATTTATTCGGAATTTAAGTCCTAAAGAAATTAGCTATTTTACCTAGCCAACTGATATTAATAGAGTGGTAAGTTAATGGGTGTAAGCTCCTGCTAGATTTTATCTGGCAGGGCTTTTTATGTTAAGGGACTATCTTTCTCCTTTTTTAAGGTATTGTAGACCATGCGGTCTAGCCAGCCGTTCATCCATTTATTTAAGAATACTGTAAGCTTACCTTGGAACGTTAATACCAATGTTTTTTTGCGCGCTTGATACGCTTTTCGGATCGCGTGAGCGACCTCTTCTGCCGACATCATTTTGCCTTCTTCGCGCATGGAACTTCCGGCGAGGGAACCATCGCCAACTAACGATGCGCTTCGGATATTGGAAGCCGTAAATCCAGGGCATGCAGTTAATACGTGAACACCTGTGTCTAATAATTCAGTGCGTAATGCCTCGAGAAAGCCATTCATCGCAAATTTTGAGGCTGAATATCCAGTTCTGACCGGTAAACCTCGGTATCCTGCAATGGATGAAATTCCGATGATTCCACCCTTGGTTTGTTTTAAATAAGGTAAAGCAGCGTGACACGCATACACAGTACCCCAAAAATTAATGTCCATCACTTGTTTCAAGACGTTCAAGTTGACCGTTTCAAACATAGACCGCATCGATATACCCGCATTATTGATTAGCAAATCGATCTGTCCATACGTCTGAATGGTTTGTTGGATCATGGCTTTGGTCTGCTCCTCCGAGCTACTGTCGCATACGATTAATGTTACTTCAATGTGTGCATGACGAAGTTCTTCTGCGGCATGTAGCAAATTAGCTTCATTGCGGCCGGTAATAACAATTTTGGCGCCTTGGTTTCCAAATTCAAAAGCCAATGCTTTTCCAATTCCTGATGAAGCGCCTGTGATGATGACAACCTTATTTTTCATACCTGATTATTTCGATGCGAAGTTAAGGTTTTATCTGGAATTGGTTGGCTTGACCATTTAAAGCCTTATTTTTGCACATATTTACAAAAGATGAGTAAGAAGAAGGAAAAGAAAGTGCCGGTGGTTTTGGAGCAAATAGCTATTTTAGATTTTGCTGCAGAGGCTAAATGCATTGCCAAAGTGAATGATGAAGTCATTTTTGTTCAGGGTCCTGTGGCCCCTGGCGACATAGCGGATTTACGCATTTTAAAATCAAAAAAGAGTTTCAAGCAAGCGCAGGCCATTAACATTCAACCTTTATCCGAACATCGGACAGAAGTTGCCTGTGCACATTTTGGAATTTGTGGAGGTTGTAAGTGGCAGCATGTTTCCTATGCGTCTCAAATTGCCTTTAAAGAACGTCAAGTACGAGATAATTTGACTCGAATCGCTAAAGTTAAATTGCCTGAATTTCAGCCTATTTTGGGTAGCTCGGAGGAATATTATTACCGGAATAAGTTAGAATTTACCTTTTCTTCGGCCCGTTGGCTCACGGAAGATGAAATAGGAAAAGAAGATTTGGGATCGATGAATGCCTTAGGTTTTCACGTACCAGGACGTTTCGATAAAATTTTACCGGTGGATCATTGTTATCTACAGCCAGACCCATCCAATGCCATTCGGAATGGTGTGCGTGATTTTGCTCAAGCGAATGGAATTTCTTTCTATGAGTTGAAGATGCAAAAAGAAGGTGCATTACGTAACCTAATTATTCGCAATACGCTGACGGACGAATTGATGGTAACGGTGCAATTTGCTTATGCCACTGAAGATGAGATTCATTTAGTGATGAACTATTTGAAGTCGGCATTCCCCATGATCACCTCATTGAATTATGTTATCAATCAGAAAGGAAATGATACGTTCCATGATTTAGAGGTGGTTTGTTATGATGGGAAACCATTTATGTTGGAAGTAATGGAGGATTTGAAATTTCAAATCGGTCCGAAATCGTTCTTCCAAACGAATGCTAAACAAGCGCTTCATTTATACCAATTAGTCCGGGAGTACGCTGGCCTGACGGGTAATGAAGTTGTTTATGATTTGTATACGGGAACTGGAACGATTGGTTTATTTCTCGCTAAACACGCAGCTAAGGTTGTTGGCCTCGAGTATGTCGACATGGCCGTCGAAGACGCGAAAATCAACGCTTCTTTGAATGGAATTACGAATGCCACCTTCTTTGCGGGTGACATGAAGAAGGTACTAACGCGTGAATTTATTGCGATTCATGGGAATCCAGATGTCATAATTACAGATCCTCCGCGTGCGGGTATGGATTTAGATGTGGTGAATCAGATTTTAGAGGTACAACCTCACACGATTATTTACGTAAGTTGTAATCCGGCTACGCAGGCGCGCGATTTGGCATTATTGGATGTTGCTTACGAAGTAGATGTGGTACATCCGGTGGATATGTTTCCACAGACACATCATGTGGAGAATATTGTGAGGTTAAAGTTAAGAAGTAAGAGGTAAGAGGTAAGAAGTAAGAAGTAAGAGGTAAGAAGTAACAACTACTCTCACTTCTTACTTCTTAACTCTCACCTCTAAAATGGGCTATTCAACGGATCAAAATCCTCTGGTGGTAAATTCATTTTACTACCTTTAAAGACAGCATCAGAATTTCCTTGTTCGAAGGTCGACGTTTGATCGCCAAGCGCACTTAAATTGAAGTTCTCTCCTCCTTCACCGCCACCAAATGGCTGGAAGTCTAAATCACAATATTTCGTGAATTTACCGATGAATTTCAACCAAACACTGTCGAGTGAACCGGAACGGTTTTTGGCCATAATGATCTCTCCCATGCCAGCCAAGGAATTTCCTTGGTCATCCGCTGTGATGCCGTAATATTCCGGACGGTAGATAAACATAACCTGATCGGCATCTTGCTCAATGGCTCCAGATTCACGAAGGTCAGAAAGTTGTGGTTTCTTGTTACCTCCACGCGTTTCCGTAGAACGGTTCAACTGTGAAAGTGCAATTACGGGAACGTCGAGTTCTTTGGCTAATTGCTTCAATGCACGTGAAATCTGTGCAATTTCTTGTTCACGGTTTCCAGAGGCACCTTTACCAGAGGAATCACCAGTCATCAACTGCAAGTAATCGATGACAATTAATTGAATGTCTTTTTGGGCTTTTAAACGTCTACACTTGGCACGTAATTCCAAAATAGATAAGGCTGGCGTATCATCAACGAATATCGGGGCTTCAAAAAGGCCTTTGATCTTCGTGTGAAGTTGTTGCCATTCATGCGGTTCTAATTTACCCCGACGAATTTTTTCTGCCTCAATTTCAGCTTCAGCGGATATAATACGATTGACCAATTGCACCGCACTCATCTCAAGTGAGAATAGCGCAACTGCTTGGCCATGATCAACGGCAGCGTTCCGACAAGCCGAAACGACAAAGGCGGTTTTACCCATACCTGGACGCGCGGCGATGATAATTAATTCTTGTTTTTGCCAGCCAGAAGTCAAACGATCCAAATCTGTAAATCCAGATGGAACCCCCGTTAAGCCACTTTTTTGTAATTGCTTCTTCTCAAGTTCCTCTACAGCCTTCTTTAGGATGTCGGACATACTCTCGTAATTCTTACGAATGTTCGATTCCGCAATGGTAAAAAGCTCTTGTTCCATTTTATCTAAAATGTGGAACACATCCGTCGTATCCTCGTAAGATAATCGCTGGATTTCGGAAGAGATTTGAATTAACTGACGCTTAATGTATTGCTCAATGATGATACGCGCGTGGAATTCAACATTAGATGTGGAACTAACACGTGACGTTAATTGTGCCAAATAACTGGTACCACCCGCTTTTTCTAGATCTCCTGTACTTTTAAGGTAGTTGTTGACCGTTAACAAGTCAACCGGCTGCGAAGCTTGAAACAAAGCCTGAACGGCTCCGAATATCTTTTGATTCGATTCTTTGTAAAAACTATCTGGCTTAAGTAACTCAATGACATTGGCCAATGGTTCTTTTTCCAACATCAACGCACCCAATAATGCTTCTTCCAAATCAACCGCTTGGGGTGGTAATTTACCTAATCCCAGATCACTTAAGCGCTGCGGAGCATTTGAACGAACATTGCCAGAGCCTTGTCGTCCTTTATTGAAAATTTGTGCGGGGGTATTCGAATCCATAGACTACAATTTTACAAATTTTATATAAAATTAACATGTAAATCATCGGATAAAATTTCAAGATTTCCCTATTTTAGTACTTTCATTCATGCCATAATCATAACTAGTTGATCGAGAAAAATATATCCTTGTCCGAAATCTCCCTGATCGAGTTTCTTGGAGTTTCCAATGCACATTTTCAATTACTCGTGGACGCATTTCCACAAACGAAAATCATCTCTCGCGGAGATCAGTTAACCATTCGAGGTTCAGATGATCAAATTGCCTTAGTCGAAGCAATCGTTAATCAATGCATTCAGCACCTGAATAAACACAGTACGTTTACGGCAATTCACATGAAGGCCTACATTGATTCGGTATTAAATCCAACGGGTGAAGAAACCGTTACCCCTTGGGTCGAGGATAAAGATGTGTTGCTTTTTGGTAACAAAGGGATTGTGATTAAAGCCAAAACGCCTAACCAACGGAAACTCGTAGACGCTGCTATTGAAAACGATATCGTTTTTGCCATCGGACCTGCTGGAACAGGAAAAACCTATACAGCGGTGGCTTTGGCTGTCAAAGCATTGAAAAATAAAGAAGTTAAAAAAATCATCATTACGCGTCCCGCGGTAGAAGCTGGAGAAAATTTAGGTTTTTTACCGGGTGATTTGAAGGAAAAAATCGATCCCTATTTACGTCCCATCTATGATGCCTTGGACGATATGATCCCGGCGGAGAAGTTGAAATTCTATTTGGAAAATCGGACCATTGAAATTGCACCTTTGGCCTATATGCGTGGTCGAACCCTCAATAAAGCTTTTATTTTGCTAGATGAGGCACAAAATACCACGTCGATGCAAATGAAGATGTTCTTGACGCGTATGGGTATTCAGTCAAAAACAATCATTACAGGTGATAAATCGCAAGTGGATTTACCCAAGAATCAAACGTCCGGTTTAGGTGAAGCGGAACGTATTTTATCCGGTATACATGGTATTTCATTTGTTGAATTAGATGGCTCAGACGTTGTGCGTCACCGCTTAGTTCGCAAGATCATTGAAGCGTATGGAAAGCAGGATAAATAAAATTACGCAGGCCTTATCCCCTGCTGATATCGATCTTGTTTTTGCGATTCGAACGGAGGTTTTCGTTGTGGAACAAAAGTGCTTACCGAAAGAAGAATTTGATGAATTGGACGCAGTAGCGATTCATTATTTGTATTGGGTTGATGGTCAACCTGTTGCCACAGGTCGTTATCGCAAAAAAGAAAAAGGCATTAAGATTGAACGTATTGCCACTTTGGCACCGTATCGCGGTAAGGGGTATGCCTCGGAAATAGTGCGTTTTTTAATTCAGGAGGCCCAAATGGCATATCCCGAGGTAAATTATTTTTATTTGCATGCCCAACAAACCGTCATGCCGCTTTACGCTTCTTTGGGGTTTGAACCCTATGGCAAAACTTTTATAGAAGCAGATATTGTTCATCAAGCCATGTCCTTAACATTGTAATATGTCCACCAAGTCGATTCAAGCCATTTACCCTCCTGGACCACCTCATTTTGTAGGTGATGGATTTCGGGTGCATAATTTTATCCCAAGTAGACAAGGCTTAGACATGCAGCGCATGAGTCCATTTATCATGATGGATTACGGTGCCAAATTTCATTTCGATCCTTCAGATACACCGCGCGGCGTAGGTGTACATCCACATCGTGGATTTGAAACGGTAACCATTGCTTACAAAGGGCGTGTGGCGCATCATGACAGTGCAGGTGGCGGAGGTATTATTAGCGAAGGCGATGTACAATGGATGACTGCCGCTTCAGGTGTATTGCATAAAGAATACCACGAAGAAGAATTTAGTAAATCAGGTGGTGATTTTCAGATGGTTCAGCTTTGGGTTAATTTACCGGCGAAGGATAAGATGTCGGCACCTAAGTACCAAGCCATCGAAAACCAACAGATTCCGCGTGTTCCTGTTCATTTAGGCGAGGTGGAAGTGATAGCTGGTTCTTATAAAACTGCGCAAGGCGCAGCTAGTACCTTTACACCAGTTAATTTGTTGAATGCCAAATTGAGTCCTGGAGGAAAAGCAAGTTTTGATTTTCCTGCTGAATATAATACGGCTTTAGTGGTCATCGACGGAGAAATCCGAGTGAATGGTGTTGAGTTAGCCCCAGAAAATCATTTCGTTTTGTTTGATACCGATGGAACTCAATTTGAGATTGAGGCAACTGAAGAATCTGTGGTTTTGATTCTTAGCGGCGAACCGATTCGTGAACCGATCGCCGCACATGGGCCGTTTGTGATGAATAGCCGACAAGAAATTATGCAAGCTTTTGAGGATTTTGAAAAGGGGAAATTCGGTTATTTGGAGTAAATACTATTTTGTTTTTACTCTAGATTTTTCGGCATCTAATCCGGTGGCTCGTACCCTCGCTCCTTTTATGGCCATATTTCCAAACCTGTAAGTGAAATTCAAACGAACGACACGCGAATCTTGACGTGGTCGAACGACGATATCTAAGTCGCCGTATTTGATATATACATTTGGATTCGAGGTAAATAGTACGTCTTGTGCGTTTAAACGCAAAACACCTCGTTTGTTGAGCATTGTTTTTTGAATACCTAAATTAAGCGCTCCTCCTGCTCCAAAAATAAAGGCACTTTCCAAACCTCCCGTGAAATAATTTCCGCCAATTTCAAATCGGTAATCTTTTGGTAATGTGAAAATATGATTCGTATTGATGTAGAACATGTTTCTTGCCGGACTTAAAGCTGCATTTTCAACTTTACCTTCTAGCTCTGCCCGATTGAAATAGATATCTGTATTGCTCGTCCACCATTTCTTAATCGGTATAGGTAATGAAAACCCTAAGCTATAATTCGTCCTTTCAGCCATATTAGCCGTGGTTTGATAGGATATTCGTGCTTCCGTATCCTGTTTTAATATTTCAGTGATGACGTTTGTCGTATGGCTATAGCCGAATGTCGTGCTGAAAGCGCCTAAAAATGTATGGCTTAATTCAATCGAATTTGTGAGCTGTGGCGTCAGCATGGGATTACCCACTTTAAACGTGTAATTATCTAGAAAGAATACGAATGGATTTAGGTCCCCATAATTGGGGCGGTCGATGCGGCGAGAATAGTTAAATCCAAAACTATGTTTGGGGGAATAGTCATATTGAATAAATGCACTAGGGAATAGCTGTGCATAATCTCGATGGAACGTTGAATCTTTCACGTTTGACGTATACGCTTCCGAAATGCCATCTGCTACGGTCCATTCACCGCGTAAGCCAAACTGATAACTAAATTTTCCGATAGCCCGTTCCGTATTTAGGTAGGCTGCATGAATTTGCTCTCGGTAAATGAATTGATTGCTTTGGCCTGTTAAAAACTTAAACTGTGCGTCACCTTCATTTTTTCCTTGAAAGCGTAAATCGTTATCCGTTTGTACGTAGGAAGATTTAAGTCCAGTTCCCCATTTAGATTTTAAGAATGATGGAATGACGTAATCTAGTTTAAAAGAGTATTGGTCCACGAATGATTTAGCATCATTAATCAACAAAGAATCGACACGCAGAGGTTTGAAATTACCTGTTAAAAACTGAGATTTTAGATTCGATGTACTATTGTCGGCAAAGCGCGCATAATCCAAGTCAATCGTCAATTCCCTTCCTGTGCTATCATACGTATGTTTTACATTGAAATTAGCAGCATAATTCTGACTGGGATTGCCTACATTATTGATCGTGTTCAAACGGAAAAGGGCATCGCCTGCTGTCGTATTTTGCGTGGTTTTATTCAAGCCATCCCGTAAGGTATATTGATTGAAATTGCCTGAAACCAAGATGCCCAATGTAGTTTTTTTGGAGAAATACCAGTCAACCCCACCTTTGAGTTGAGTACTTTGATTCTCGTTTTTGTAGGCAAAGCTATTTTCCCAAACTTCATTTTGCGCCCTAAAATTTCGAACTAAGTTATTTCTTTCTAACAGGGTGCGATTCACTACAGAACCATTCCCAAACCAGTTCCAGCCATTTTTCCGGTAGTTAAGATTTACTCCTGCACTCTCACGGGCGTATATACCTTGAGCAAAGGTTGCATTGGCGGAGCCATTCAGGCCGATGTTTGAATTCTTCTTTAACTTAATGTTAATGATTCCTCCAGTTCCCGCTGCATCATAACTTGAGGAGGGATTGGCCATAATCTCTAATTGTGATATTTGGTCTGCGGGTAAATTCTTAAGATAATTCGCTAAATCAGCTCCTGTTAAATATGAAATTTTACCATCAATCATCACTTTGGCTCCTGATTTTCCGCGTAGTGAAATGTTCCCATCTTTATCTACAATCACCCCTGGGGAACGTTCTAATAGTTCCATGGTAGTATTTCCTGCAGCCATGGCGGAGTTCTCCACATTGACAATTGTCTTATCTAATTTCCTTTCAATGAATGGTTTGGTCGCTGTGACTTTAACCTCCGCTAATTCAGTGCTCAGCGGACTTAAGGTAATGATGCCTAATTCGATTTTGCTATCGGCCGAAATTTCTTCTAGGTCTAATTTGATTGATTTTAATCCGGTGGACTGAATCGTCAGGGTAAACTTTCCTACTGGTAGTTTGCTCACACGCAAATCGCCATTTTCATCCGTATTCATTCCTTTGACTAAGCTTGAATCGGAGGTTTTTTTTAATAGAATCGTCGCAAAAGGAAGCGATTCTTTGTTGGTATCTTGAAGATGAAGGTGTAATGAATTTTGGCCAAAAGCCGAAAAGCTACTTAGTACGAGTAAAAAAAGAAATCTCATGCAGTTGAACTAAATGTAAAAATCGACCAGCAAGATGCACGTGAAGTAGAAACAGTTGTCTGATCAAAAAAAGAAATGCCCAAGGTTGTACCCCTTAGGCATTAGTCTTTAAAATATCAGTTGTACTTAAAAAGGCAAATCGTCACCACTTTCAGCAGCCAATGGAGGGAATTGATATCCGCCTGCTGGACTAGCTTCTACATTTGGTGGAACGCTTGGGCTTGAACCTGTGCGATCTAGACGATAAGCACGGATTTCAGTGTACCAACGTTCGTTATATTCGCGGGATTCAACATTAAATTGAACCTTAACGATTTCTCCTTCTTGTACGGGTGCTAGATCTTGGGTTTTGTCTCCCCACACCGACATACAAACTTTTTTAGGATATTGATCTTGTGTTTCAAGGACAAACTCTTGTTTGATCCAGTTGGAACCATTTTTACCTGTTCCTGTAACTTCAGGTAATTTCTTGATTAGTTTTCCGCTTAGTTCTAAAGCCATTAATTGAATTATTTGAATTTTTGAATTGTTGGCAAGTAAGTAAATATTTGGTAATTTTGCTAACCGTTTTTGGCGATGTGGTGAAATTGGTAGACACGCTACTTTGAGGTGGTAGTGCCGCTTTAGGTATGGGAGTTCGAATCTCCCCATCGTCACGAAATTTTTTGTTTAATCTGTAAATCATGTTGAAGATGAAGCCTTACAGTGTGTTACTTTACTATAACTATACTCCTATTCCCAATCCGGAGGAGTATCGCATCAAACACCACCTTTTTTGTATCGAAAATAATCTGCTCGGCCGTGTCATTGTCGCAGCTGAAGGATTAAATGGTACGATTTCAGGTCTAAAATCAGATTGTGACGCCTACATGCGTTGGTTAGAAAATGACCCAATTTTTGCCGGTACTGATTTTGATTTCAAAATTGAATCTCACGATATACATACGTTTAACAAGCTTCATGTGCGTGTTAAAGCAGAGATTGTTCATTCCGACTTACCAGTGAATCCACGCATTAAGACTGGTAAACATCTTAAACCGAAGGAATTTAAGGAGATGTTGAAAAACGATCCCGATGTTGTCTTGGTAGATATGCGTTCAAACTACGAGCATGAATTGGGACGATTTAAAGGTGCGTATACCTTTGACATGGAGAATTTGCGTGATTTGCCAGATCATGTGCAAGAGATTGAACATTTGAAAGGGAAAAAGGTAATTACATATTGTACAGGTGGTATTAAGTGTGAAAAAGCTTCAGCTTATTTATTGGAAAAAGGGTTTGAGAATGTGTACCAATTGCACGGTGGGATAATTAAATATGGTCTAGAGGAAGGTGGTGAAGACTTTGATGGTTCTTGTTACGTATTTGACAACCGGGTGGCCACACAAGTTAATTCAGTTAATCCGGAGGTTATCTCCACTTGTTTTGTTTGTCAGGAATCATCTGATCACATGGTTAACTGTGCAAATCCTGAATGCAATGAGCATTTGGCTATTTGTCCGAGTTGCTTGAAAGAAATGGAGGGCGCTTGTTCTACAGCTTGTAAAGACCATCCGCGAAAGCGTCCTTACAATGAAAAAGGATATTATTCCAAAAATTCGGTGGGTTATTCGCCGGAGCTAGGGTTCAAGTCCTTTGGCAGAAATGAAAAAATTGAAAAGAAAAAAATGGCTCAATCTTGAGCCATTTTTTATTTATCGACTTCTTCCACGCGGAAACGCGTGATGTCTTTGATCAATTCGAGTGGCATCGGTAAATGATACGGAAACTTTACAGCTCCTTTCGAACCTTCAAATGCATTCAATCGCTCCTGAAAAACAACCAAAGGTTTAGGCGTTGGGTAGAATCCCAAATGATTATTCCAAGCGGCAAAGTGAACTAGATTTTTCTTGTATTTGAACGTTGGCATTCCATACGCCATAATCTCTTCCGTTCCTTCTGGAACAACCGATCGAATGGCATCCCGCACTTCACGTAAAATTTTCTGAGTGGCTTCAGGAAATGTATTAATATATTCTTCCATGTATTTAGGCTAATTGACGATGTCTGACAAACAAAAATAAGGGAAAGGCAAAAGCGAAGCCTATCAATACCGTTGCTGCTAAGTATAGGTAAAGGTATTTGATTTTGATGCGGATTCCTTCAACCAACATAAAAAAGGTTCCCGTGATGGCTCCCGTCCAAAAATCACAACTCAAACTTTTAGCATAAGGATCCATGGTCCAGGTACTTTTGCAGAATGCAATGACATCAAAGTTTCCTCCATTTTCTTGTATACCTACAAAGACAAAATAGGCTGTAATTCCACCACCTACGATGGATAAAAGCAAATACAGATAATGCGCATTTTTCATAAGATTGATTTTATAGTTATTTTTCTTCCTCTTAATTCAATGATTTCATTGGTTTGTTTTCCAACAAGTAATTCACCTAAGGGTGAATCTGCTGAAATCGCATAAAATGGGGTCCCTGAGCAGCTTAATTTGCCTAATCCCACAGATAAATAATAGTTTTCAGCATCCGTTTCGATGAAACTGCCTAGGCCCACGCGCGTTGGATTTTCGTGTATATCAATGCGCTTCATTTGGGCTAGTTGGCCTTTTAGCATATCCAAACTCGCACTTATCTTATCCATTTCCCGTTGCATCATTTCTCTACCCGTTTCAAATTTATCCCCGGCACTACTTTTTGTATCGGAATCGCGGGATTCTTTGGCCAACAAATAATCTTTTCTTCCTTGCTCCATGCGTTCCTCTAAATGTTGGAGAATTACGGCATGTATTTCTGCTTTGTTGCTGACCATATAAATGAAATGATTTCGGAAATTATCAATAATTTCGCGGATGACCTATTTCTCACCAACTGACTTAATCATTAATCCGGACGGTAGTTCGTATCATTTAGCGATTCGACCGGATCAATTGCCTGACCAATTGATCTTAGTGGGTGATCCTGAACGGGTTCCCAAAGTTTCCCAATATTTCGATCGAATCGATACCCAAATTCATAAACGTGAATTTGTAAGCCATTTTGGGGAACTAGGCGGTCGGCGCTTGGGTGTAATATCCAGTGGTATTGGTGCGGATAACGTGGAAATCGTGTTGAATGAATTGGATGCGTTGGTCAATATCGATTTTGAGACACGTCTGGAAAAATCAGTTAAAAAATCCTTGAATCTGATTCGTATAGGTACTTCTGGGAGTATACAATCTGATATACCTATAGATACATTTTTAGTTTCGGAGGCAGCCATTGGATTTGATAATTTGGCGCAGTTTTATGGATTTGAATCTGATAAAATGCTTTCAAGTGATCTATTGCGGGATTGGTGTGAGTTGATTCATTATCCATTGCCTGTATATGGCGCTCAGGCTAGTTCAAAATTGGTAGATCAATTTCAGATGATACCGTTGCACGGATTTACGTTAACAGCTCCTGGGTTTTATGCGCCTCAAGGAAGAACTGTTCGAATGAATTCCATGTTGCCCAATTTCTTGCAGGATATTGCGACACATGCATTTGATGGGCATTTGATCACTAATATTGAAATGGAAACAGCGGCATATTATGCCTTTGCAGCATCTTTGGGTCATGAAATGATATCGCTTAATGCCATTTTAGCGAATCGCCAAACGCATGAATTTTCACAAGACCCCGAAGGTCAGATCCAAAAACTTATTGAGCTGACTCTAGATTCAATTGCATCACATAATCGTCCATAACATAGCCATTACCTATATCTAGGACCATTTCTTTTGCTCGGAAGAAGCCCATTTTTTCGTAAAATTGAACAGCTGAATTGAATTTATTTACATTTAATTCAATGTGCTTCACTCCTGCTTTGAATCCGAATTCTTTAATGAACGCAATGATTTGACTTCCTACGCCTTTTGATTTTTGGTCTGGATCAAGATAGATTTTGTGCAATTTCATTTTACTGGGTTCCGTAATTTCCATCGCGAAATAACCAATCACCAGATCTTCATCTACGGCCAAATAAAACGCTATTTGTGAATTGATTTGCTTCATCAAAACTTCCGTTCCATACATCATATCCAACATATAAATCGTTTGGTCCTCGGATAAAATATGGCTGTATGTAGGACGCCATGCTTTTTCAGCGATTTGTTGGATGACTGGTATATCAGAAATGACTGCTTTTCGGAATTGCATAGACTAATTTAATGCGCGCAAATTTGTAAATTGCGCACAAATATACAATCTATGAAGCCACTTATTTTAATTGCCAATGATGATTCTATTTCTTCCAAAGGAATTCGTGTTTTAACCGAGATTATGGCTGAAATGGGTGAAGTAGTTGTAATTGCACCAGACACGCATCAATCTGGCATGGGACATGCCATTACCATGGGAACTCCCCTACGCGTGACAGAAACGTTTGATTTTGGTCCTCAGGTCAAATCCTATAAATGTTCTGGAACTCCAGCCGATTGCGTCAAGATTGGAAAACATTTGATTTTAAAGGATCGAAATATTGATTTGGTTGTTTCTGGTATCAACCATGGTTCAAACGCCTCGATTTCTGTTTTATATTCAGGTACAATGTCTGCCGCTATCGAAGCTGCCATGGAAGGAATTCCTGCCATTGGATTCTCCTTATGTGATTTTCGTGCGGATGCTGATTTCAGTCATTGTCATGATTTTATCATTAAAATAAGCCAACAAGTATTAACGCATGGACTACCGAAAGGATTGACATTAAATGTTAATTTTCCGGAGAAGTCGGCAGAGGCACCCAAAGGAATCAAAGTGGTTAAACAAGCAGATGCGGTGTATCGGGAGCGTTTTGCAGAGCGCAAGGATCCATACGGCCAGCCTTACTATTGGATGGATGGTGATATAGAGCATTTCGACAAAGGGAATAATACGGATTTGGATGCTCTAGCAGCCAATTACGTGAGTATTGTACCTATCAAATATGATTTGACTGATTATGATGAGTTACGTGAGATGCAAACCTGGGAACTTTAACGCGTAAGTCATTAAGGTCGCTGCTGATAATACATCTTTTATTTCCCCGTTTAATGCCATTTGAATGGCCTCTTGAACGGGGATTTTTTTGATTTGTAGTATCTCGGTAGATTCGGGCTCAGAATCTTTTATGGATAAATTTTCTGCCAAATACATCATCGATTTTTCATCCGTAACCGAATTTGAGAGGTACTGCTCCCCCAAAAACGTCCATTTTTCTGCAATTAGGCCTGTTTCTTCTTTTAGTTCGCGTTTGGCTGCTTTAAGAGGTAATTCATTTAGACAACCGCCCTCTGGCAATTCCCATGAATAGGCATGGATGGTGTAGCGGTATTGGCCAACTAAATAGGTGTTCCCTTCACTGTCGATAGGCAGTACAGCGATCGCTGTATTTTTGAAATGGACTTTGCCGTAGATTCCGGGTTCTCCGTTGGGTTTAATGACATCATGATGTTCGATACGAATCCAATCGTTTTCGTATCGTATTTCTTCACGGAGTGTTTTCCACGGGTTTGATTCCTGTTCCATCCAACAAAAATACTATCTTTGTTGACAATTTACGCGCATGAAACAAAGGCTAATTATTTTTTCCTTTTTCTTGAGTTTGCTGATCATGTCGGCAAAGTTTTATGCCTATTACCTAAGTGGTTCCACAGCCATATTGACGGATGCGTTAGAGTCCATCATTAATGTTGTTGCAGCGGCATTTGCCTATTATTCAATCTATTTGGCTTCTTTACCTCGCGATTTAAACCATCCCTATGGTCATGGGAAAATTGAATTTTTCGCTTCGGGATTAGAGGGCGTTTTGATTTTGCTTGCGGCGGCCTATATTTTCTTACATGCGTCTCAGCATTTAATTGCAACGCCGAGTTTACAGCGTTTAGATTTCAGTATGTATGTTTCGTTGGGTTCCGCTTTGCTAAATGGCATCATGGGTTTTTACCTCGTTCAAGTAGGGAAAAATTCACACTCCCCGGCATTAGTAGCTGATGGGAAACATTTGAAATTAGATGCTTATAATGGTTTTTTTATCGTTTTTGCCTTGGCAGTCACGTATTTAACTCAATGGCTTTGGGTGGATGCGTTAGCTTCTTTGTTATTCGCCGCGATGATGTGCTGGCAAGGTATTCGTTTAATTCGAGAAGCAGTAGCAGCTTTGATGGATGAAACTAATCCTACGGTGTTTAATAAAGTAATTGAATGGATTACGCAGCACAGGCGGGTTGTTTGGATTGACCTACACAATTTACGTATTCAGCAATATGGCGGTGATTTACACATTGATTGCCATTTAACCTTGCCACGTTACTGGGATTTAAACCGTGTGCATGATGAAATTCATGACTTTGAAGTCAAAATTAGTGAAGTCTTACCCACCGAAATTGAGATATTTGTACACGTAGATCCGTGTTTGGATGATTGTTGTTCACACTGTGCAATAGACGACTGTCCAATACGCAAAGCTCATTTTACCAAGAAAATCGATTGGAACGCCACCAACATGGCATTAAACCAAAAGCACTTTTACGCGCTTTAGGCTGGTTTTAATTTGCCCATTCCTCCGTCTACGCCCATTATTTGACCTGTAATCCACGAATTCTCTGGATCCAATAAGAAATACGTCAAATTTGCTATGTCCTTGGATTCGCCTACACGTCCTAAGGGATGACGTTTACCACTTGCCTCAATTTTTTCTGGAGAATTAAGCAAAGCCGCAGCCAGTGGTGTATTTGTTAATGAAGGTGCAATGGCATTTACACGTATTTGTAAGGCTGATAATTCTGCGGCAAGCGATCGCGTAAGACCTTCAATCGCACCTTTAGAACTAGCAATTGAGGCATGAAATCCCATACCCGTTTGAACAGCTACGGTGCTAAAAAGAACGATCGAGCCTGATCCGTTTTGTTTTAGATTAGGAAGATACGTTTGAATGACTTTTACAGCGCCTAGTACATTGATTTGAAAGTCCGACTGGAAGTCCGCTTGGCTTAGTCGGTGAAAAGGCTTTAAAACTATACTACCAGGATTATATACAATGCCCTCAATCGGTCCATCGATGGTTGGCAATGCTGCATCTGTAGCTGCATCCCAAACATGATTCTCGCAATTTTCTGCTGCTGAACGCGCTATGTTAATCACGCGATGTCCTGCTTGTAAAAGTTTAACGGCCGTAGCGGCGCCAATACCATGACTGGCGCCTACAATGATATAAGTTCCCAAATTACTTAGTTGTGAAGTGAGTCTAAAAATTCTCGCTTGGTATTATCTTCTTGAAATTTACCACCGTAATATGATGTAATGGTGGATGTAGCATCATCTTTAACGCCTCTAGAAGAAACGCACAAATGTTTAGCGTCAATGTAAACAGCCACATGTTCCGTTTTCAATACCTTTTGAAGGTATTTAGCGATTTGCATGGTTAAGCGCTCCTGTACTTGAGGACGTTTTGCAAAATACTGAACGATGCGATTTAACTTAGATAAACCAATCACTTGTCCAGATGAGATGTATGCAATGTGTGTCTTGCCCATGATCGGAACAAAATGATGCTCACAATTCGAGTAAAAACTGATGTTCTTCTCGATAAGCATTTCATTGTAACCAAATTTGTTTTCAAATAGCGCAATCTTAGGCTCGTTAGCCGGATTTAAACCACTGAAAATTTCTTCAATGTACATTTTGGCGACACGCTTCGGTGTTCCACGAAGTGAATCATCTGTTAGGTCTAAACCTAATGTTAGCATGATCTCACGAAAGTGAGCAGCTACTTTTTCAATTTTTTCTGCATCAGAAAGAACAAAAGCATCCTCCCTCATCGGTGTTTCGATCGAGGTGGCTACATGATTGTCACCAATTTCTTCGTCTGTCAACAAGAAATGGTCTGTATCAATTAGCAGGGAATTCAACGAAATTTCTTTCTGTTTCATATAATTTAATTTTTAAATCTAAGGTCGTGTCAATATGCGGTCTAAGTTTTCCATAAATCACAATAGCGATATTTTCAGCTGTAGGATTTAATTGGGCGAACTCGGGTACATCTAAATTAAGGTTGCGGTGGTCAAATTTCTTACACACTTCGCGTTGTACTAAGTCCGACAAAACTTTTGTATCGATGACATAACCTGTTTCTGGATTAATTGTTCCGGTAACCTGAATAATTAATTCATAATTATGCCCATGGTAGTTGGGATTATTACATAAACCAAAAATTTCCTTGTTTTTCTCGTCACTCCAACCAGCATTATGTAACCGATGTGCAGCATTGAAATGTTCTTTGCGGAAGATACTTACTTTAGGAGCGTCGTTCATTTTTTTAATTTAAGTATAAATTTACAAGAGTAATTTGATTAAATTTCAATTCCAACATCTAAAACCTATTAAACAAATCTATGAAGCGAAGGAATTTTATCGCTAAATCGCTCGTTTATTCATCAGGCGCGGCTTTTTTGCCTCATTTAGCTCACTCACAGACTATACAACTAGAAAAAGTACGATTAGGTTTCATCGGCGTCGGACTTCGAGGCCGGAATCACCTAGAAATGGCATTGTATCGGGATGATGTTGAAATTGTTGCCATTTGCGATGTAGACCCCAATGCAATTCAACAAGCGCAGAAAATGATTACGGCTAAAGGTCGAAAGCCTGCTGTTGTTTATCAAAAAGGCGATCATGATTTTGAAAATTTAGCCAAACGTTCAGATATCGATGGCGTTGTGATTGCTACTCCGTGGGAATGGCATGTGCCTATGGCGCTAGAGGTGATGAAGCAAGGAAAATATGCAGGTGTAGAAGTTTCTGCCACAGTAACTCTACAGGAATCTTGGGATTTGGTTAACATGTATGAGAAAACAGGTTCTCATTGCATGATTTTAGAGAACGTGTGTTACCGTCGTGATGTCATGGCAGCACTTAACATGGTGCGTCAAGGGATGTTTGGCTCGCTTGCTCATGTACAATGCGGCTACCAGCATGATCTGCGTGAAGTCAAATTCAATGATGGAAAGCAAGCATATGGAGGTGGAGTAGAATTTGGTGCCAAAGGTTTTTCTGAGGCCAAGTGGCGGACCCAACATTCCGTGGATCGAAACGGAGACCTCTATCCTACCCATGGTTTAGGGCCAGTAGCTGAAATGTTAAACATTAATCGCGGAAATCAATTTGCCTATTTAACCTCTATGGCTTCACCTGCGATGGGTTTACATCAATATATCGAAGAGAAAGGTGGTAAAGATCATCCCAATGCAAAAGTTAATTTCAAATGCGGTGATGTCGTTCAAACGATGATTAAGTGTCATAATGGTGAAACTATTTTAATTACGCACGATACCAATTTACCACGCCCATACTCATTGGGATTCCGCGTACAGGGAACAAAAGGAATTTGGACAGAAGATAATAAGTCTATTTACCTCGAGGGAGTTTCTCCCAAACAACATCGTTGGGAGGATTTTAAGCCATATCAAGACAAATACGATCACCCACTTTGGAAATCACATGCAGCAGATGCTGAAAATGCGGGCCATGGCGGAATCGATTATTTTGTTCTACGCGCATTTATTGAATCCATTAAAAATAAAGTGGCACCACCTATCGACGTATATGATGCAGCAGCGTGGTCGGCAATTTCACCACTTTCAGAGGAGTCTATTGCAAAAGGCTCCGCTCCTATTCAAATACCAGATTTTACCCGTGGAAAATGGAAAACAAATAAACCTATCTTTGCATTAAATGATCAATACTAAACCTATGACACAAACTAAACAATCTAATGGCCCTTTAATCATGATCGGAATACTATTTTTTGTATTCGGATTCGTTACCTGGGTAAACTCAGTGCTTATTGCATTTTTTAAGGATGCGTTCCAACTGAATAACTTTCAATCTTTATTAGTTACCTCTGCTTTCTTTATCTCCTATTTTGTGATGGCAATCCCTTCCTCTTGGGTATTGGCTAAAACAGGCTTTAAAAATGGAATGTCGTTTGGTTTATTAGCCATGGCTGCGGGAACTTTATTGTTTATACCTGCTGCCAAAGCTGAGAATTACAGTTTATTTTTATTAGGACTGTTCGTTATCGGAACAGGCTTAGCCTTATTGCAGACGGCTTCCAATCCTTATGTGACTATTTTGGGACCTTCTGAGAGCGCGGCACAGCGAATTTCTGTTATGGGAATTTGTAATAAAGTAGCTGGTATTTTAAGCCAAGTTATTTTTGGTGGATTGCTTTTATCATCTGCTGCAGGTGCGGCTAAACTTGAAACGGTTATTATGCCTTATGGTATCATGACGGCTATTTTAGTTGCATTGGCTTTATGGGTACGTTTTTCTACGCTACCAGAAGTGGAAGCAGAAGAGACGGAGGAAGAAAAGAGTGCTACGAAATCCAGCGTTTGGGAATATCCTAATTTAGTCTTGGGCCTTATTGCTTTCTTTTTGTATGTAGGTGTTGAGGTCATGGCTGGGGATACGATCATCAATTATGGTGTTTCTAAAGGTTTCAGCATGGATATTGCTAAATCATTCACTAGCTATACCCTGTATGGTATGTTGGCCGGTTACATCGTAGGCATATTTTTCATTCCTAAATACCTGAGTCAATCGAAGGCATTAAACTATTCGGCAATTTTAGGAATCGTTTTCTCTGTAGGCGCTGTCGCATTAGACGGATATTTATCTGTTTTATGCATCGCATTATTAGGTTTAGCGAATGCGCTTATGTGGCCTGCTATGTGGCCATTAGCCATTCAAGGTTTAGGAAAGTTTACCAAGATTGGTTCAGCCTTAATTATCATGATGATTTCAGGAGGAGCTTTGATTCCTTTGGTGTATGGATCGATTGCCGACTCACTAGGTGATACGCAATTAGCCTATGCGATTATGGTTCCGTGCTACTTATTTATACTTTATTATGCAACAATTGGTCATAAAAAGAGTTCTTGGTAAGTAGAAAGATAATATAGAATCGCCCCATCTTTCCATTGATAGCTGGGGCTTTTCTTTGTAATTTTGTTTTATGTCTCGAATATTTCAATCTCCTAATGCACATTTAATTGCCGATGGCAATCAGTACGCACGTTCTCTTGTTTCGTATCAACGTAGAGAAACCATACCTGTTCAGATTGGAGATTTATATTTAGGATCCGATTTTCCTATTCGAATCCAATCCATGACAACTGTGGATACGATGGATACACAAGGTTCTATCGAACAATCCATTCGGATGATTGATGCGGGTTGTGAATTAGTTCGTATCACAGCTCCTTCTGTCAAAGAAGCTCAAAATTTAGAAAATATTCGAAAGGGATTGCGTGCTAGAGGGTATAACACTCCTATTGTTGCGGATATTCACTTTACCCCCAATGCGGCTGAATTGGCTGCAAGAATCGTTGAAAAGGTTCGGATTAATCCAGGCAATTATGCCGATAAAAAGCGATTTGAGACGATTGATTATACGGATGCGTCCTATCAATCTGAATTAGAACGTATACGCGATAAGTTTTTGCCTCTGGTCAATATTTGTAAGGAATATGGCACAGCGATGCGCATTGGTACGAATCATGGTTCATTATCTGATCGTATATTAAGTCGGTACGGCGATACACCATTAGGTATGGTTGAATCTGCTTTGGAATTCTTGCGTATTTGTGAGGATGAAAAGTATTACAACATTGTACTTTCGATGAAATCGTCTAACACCCAAGTCATGGTGGAAGCATATCGTCTCTTAAGTAAGAAATTAGCTGATGGTCAGTTCAAGGCTTATCCATTGCATTTAGGTGTAACAGAAGCTGGTGAAGGAGAAGATGGTCGTATTAAATCGGCTGTTGGGATTGGTACCTTATTAGAGGATGGATTAGGTGATACGATTCGTGTTTCATTAACGGAGGATCCTGAATTTGAAATTCCAGTTGCCCAGGAACTTGCTCGTCGTTATCAGTCACGTGCTTCCATTAGTACGCCAATTACTCCATTTCAAGCTGAAATGCCAAGTTTAGATTCCCCGATCAATCCTTTTGCGCATGATAGACGGCCGACGAGGGAAGTTGGCAATTTCGGTGGACATCAAGTTCCAAGGGTCATGGCAGATTTCTCGCAAATGGCTGAGGTTCGCATGGATGATTTAAAATCAATCGGTCACTTTTATCTGCCTGAACCTGACAAATGGGCTATGAATGATCTTGGGGCTGATTATATTTTCACTGGGGATGTCTCGATTGATTTTATGTTGCCAAATGGGCTGAAGCAGATTGTTAATGCCCCACAATGGCAAGGTGATATGCATGTTTTTCCCCTATTTAGTTTAGAGGAATATCATACGGCCTTACCTAAGCATCCAGAAATGAATTTCATTTCAATGGATTGTTCCGATATCGAGTTAATTAATCAATTGCCCAATGAGCGAGTTGTATTGATTTTACATTCTGATAATGCGCACCGAATGGCTGATCTTCGTCGGTTCTTTTTTGAACTGATTCAGCATGATATTCAGATTCCAGTTGTTATTCAATTAGCTTACTCCAATGTGGACGCGGATCAGTTGCAATTATTTGCACCTACGGACGCAGGTGGATTATTTATCGATGGATTTGGAGATGGTATTATGCTTTCCATGCCGTATGTTTTAGATAAGCAGGCATTATTAAATGCAACGGCTTTTGGAGTTTTGCAAGCCAGCCGCATGCGTATCTCTAAAACGGAATATATATCATGTCCTTCATGTGGTCGAACTTTGTTTGATTTACAAGAAACGACAGCTAAGATTCGCCAAGTGACAGATCATCTCAAAGGCATTAAAATTGGTATCATGGGATGTATTGTAAATGGTCCGGGCGAAATGGCAGATGCTGATTATGGCTATGTAGGTATTGGAAAAGATAAAATTGCCCTATATCGAGGCCAAGAAGTAGTGAAAAAATCAGTTCCTGCAGATGCTGCGGTGGATGAATTGATTCAGTTAATTAAAGATGATGGTAATTGGAGAGATCCACAGATAACGAATTAATTATGAGCAGATTAAAGGAACAATTTAAAGTTGGCGAAATATTCACCTATTTCATTCGAGTTTTTCAAAAGCCTAAACCGGGTGCGCCAACAAACTTTAACATCCGTACGATGCACACGATCAACAAGATATCGATCGTTATGTTTTTGTTTTGTGTGCTTGTTATGCTTTATCGTGCGTTTTTACGCTAATTAACGTAGCCCAAATTTACACCAATTCGTTTGTGCAAATTTAAGAGCCGCTTTGTCTTTCGTTTTCGATTTGACAAAATCACATAAATATTGGTATTCTTTCGGACCAGGTGCGCTTGGTAGTGCATCGATAAGTTCGTTGATGACATTGATAGCCGCCATTGCCTTCTTTTGCTTGAATAAAAGAATACTTTCAGCCATCCAGGTTCGACGCACAATAGAACCTTTATCGATTCCCGTCTTCGCCATTTGATCTTTTAATTTTGCAATTTCAGCAGCTGATAGCTTATTGACCTGAGAACTGGTCATGACAATCTGAAAAATATTCTCATAAATCATTTTAACCAAGGAGGGATCTGCTATCCGGTTGTATTGCGTTAAGTGACTCACGTAATAATCAAAAAGCGCATTGTTATTATTCATCATGACCATTTGGATGATGTTTAATGCACTTTGACTTACATATTGGTTGGTCGGCATGACTTTAACCAGCTCGTTGACCATCTTGATATTGGTCATCGTATCTGCAGTCAAACGCGCTATTTGGGCGTAGTTTAGTAAGAAGGCAAATCCGCGTTCACCGGCTTTGAATTTATTCGCGAAATTAGTGGCTTGCTCAGCAGGATTAGAAGCTTTTTGGGCAATGCTGTTCACATTAATGATCGTATTTTCCTTTTCGCCAAATGCTTTTGCTTGAAGCAATTTCATACTTTTGGGATCAAAGAATAAAAATGTAGGGGTCGCGTTAATGTTGATTTTTAACTGTTGTAATGCTTTTAAATTTTCAGGCTTGCGTACGTCTAATTGAAAATTAACAAAGTTGGCATTATACAATGCACCTACTTGTGGCTGCGCAAATGTCCCTTTAAATGAATTACACACATGGCAAGTGGGCTCATATGCCTCTACAAATAGCAACTTATTTTGTTGTTTAGCCGCATTGATCGCCGCTTGTAAGTTGGCCGATTTAATAAAGTTTATTCCTTTTTGCGCCTGCACGTTCGTGGCGAAAATGATACAAAGGAAAATTGATTTGAGCAGACGCATATTTTTAGATTATTGGCCCTTAGATGCAGCCGTGATTTCTTTTTTCAAATTTTGAGAAAGCTTTTTACAAACCTGCTCTACCTCAAATGCAAACTCGGTATCTCCCGTTGCTTGTAAAGCGGCATCACCCACAGTTCCCATGATTTCAATGAAAAAGCGCTTCATGTCAAGCATTTCCATATCCTTTGTCCATAAAGGTAAGGCTAGAGTACCTTTGTGATAGGGATCCCATGTGGCAACTAAAATGGCTTTGGTCTCCTCAATTCCTTCGTTAGGGTTATCTGTGGCTGACCAAGAGATTTGTTCAGGGATACTATTTTCGTCAAGTTTGATATCAAAATGGATTTCAGAATGTTTCATTTCAGGCGTTTGTTTTTCGATTGTTTGATGTGATTCCAAACCAAATAAATCGTATTTTCGTACAAAAGTAAGAAAACTAAATGGTTCGAGCAGAAATTATTACCATTGGCGATGAGATTCTATACGGTCAAATTCTTGACACGAATACCCAATGGATCAGTCTTGAACTTGATAAGTTAGGCATCAAAACCGTGCGGAAATCTTCTGTAGGGGATCAAAAAGATGAGATCGTTCAGATATTGCAAGAAGCCCAAAAGCGTGCGGATGTGGTTTTTATTACGGGTGGTTTAGGGCCAACAAAAGATGATTTAACGAAAAAAATACTGGCTGATTTTTTTGATTGTACGCTTGCTTATCATGCGCAGGCCTTGCAAGATGTCACTGAATTCTTTGCTAAGCGCGGTCGGGAATTGAGCGATATAAATCGTGATCAGGCATTGCTACCCGCTAAATGTACTTTTATACCTAATAAGCAAGGCACAGCACCTGCGATGTGGTTTGATGAATTGGAAACAATCTGGGTTTCGATGCCAGGAGTTCCTTTTGAAATGAAGTCGATTATGGAAACGGAGGTTTTACCTCGTTTGGTTAATCACTTTAAATTGCCCGTTATTGTACATCAGGTAGTGAAGACCGTAGGGATTGGAGAGTCTTATTTGTCGGATTTAATTCAAGACTGGGAATTGCAATTACCTGCACACCTAAAGCTAGCCTATTTACCTTCATTAGGTATTGTGAAACTGCGCTTAACAGGATTTGGAGATTCAGCTGAAAATCTACACCAGCAAATTTCTGAAGCATTTGCCCAGGTTATGCCATTGATCAAATCCTATGTGTTTGGTTATGAGAAGGATGAATTAGCGGACGTTGTAGGTAAATTATTGGTTTCAAAACATGCGACTCTTTCAGTCGCTGAAAGTTGTACAGGAGGATATTTAGCGTCTCAATTCACGCAGCATGCAGGTTGTTCTGACTATTTTTTAGGAGGGGTACTTGCCTACGCAAATGATGTAAAAATGAGTCAATTAGGCGTTTCTGCCCAAATATTGAGTAATGATGGTGCGGTTAGTGAAGCGTGTATTCGAGCCATGGCTACCGGAGTTCGTGATTTGACTGGCAGTGTATATTCATTAGCTACATCTGGAATTGCGGGTCCAGCTGGGGGCACTCCGGAGAAACCTGTTGGAACCATTTGGATTGCATTAGCTCATCCCACAGGTGTTATTACGCGTAAATTAACTTTAGGAGGAACACGTGTTCAGAATATACATTTGACGTCTCTGACCGCAATTAATTTATTGAGAAGATTTTTACTAAACGATTTGGCTGAATAGATATGGCGCTAACAGAAATAATCATGCCTAAAATGGGCGAAAGTATCATGGAGGCAACTGTTTTAACTTGGTTAAAACAGCCTGGTGATTTTGTCGAAGCAGATGAATTCATTTTAGAAGTTGCCACAGATAAAATTGATACGGAAGTTCCATCTCCTATAGCTGGAATTTTGAAGCAAATTTTAGTTCCTGAGGGTCAAATTGTCACGATTGGTAAAGCTTTTTGTCTAATTGACGCCAGTGAAGATTTGGTCGTAGAATCAAAGGGCTTTTCAAGCGAAGAAGTATTTCATCCAGAACCAGAATTGAATGCTTTGCTAGATTTAAGTTTAGGGAATTTTGATGGTGCTGAGGTAAAATCAAATCCTTGGGTGTCACCGTTGATTAAGCAGATTTGCCAACAAGAAAGCGTCTCTCAGCGTGAATTAAGCGGAATACGTGGTTCAGGTATGGATGGCCGAGTTACGAAGAAAGATGTGTTGAACTACATCGCTGTTCGGAATTCGAAGCGCATGATTGCTTCGGGTACCTTAAGTCAAGGTCCAGGTTTGCGTTTACCAGGTGACGAGGTGGTCGAAATGGATCGAATGCGCAAAATGATTTCTGAGCGTATGTCTGATTCTAAGCGAATTTCACCTCACGTAACTTCATTTCTAGAAGCTGATTTGACGAATATTGTTCAGTGGCGTGAGCAGATAAAAGGGAAGTTTTTGGATACCTATAAGGAGCCGATTACCTATACTCCGCTCCTATTTATGGCTACGGCTAAGGCAATAAAAGATTTCCCGGGAATTAACATTTCTGTAGAAGGCGATTATATTGTTCAACATCAGCAAATCAATATTGGTATGGCAGTTGCCTTGCCCAATGGTAATTTAATCGTTCCCGTTATTCACAATGTCGATCAATTATCTTTAGTTGAATTAACGCAAAAGGTAAACGATTTATCGACCCGTGCACGAAAAAACAAATTGACTCCGGCTGATTTAGAAGGTGGCACCTATACCATATCCAATATAGGTGGTTTTGGTAATTTGATGGGTACGCCAATTATTGTACAACCACAGGTGGGAATATTGGCCTTTGGTATTATTGAAAAGAAGCCTGCGGTTATTACTGGGCCAACGGGTGAAGATCAAATTGCAATACGTCAAAAAATGTTTATTTCACATTCGTATGATCATCGCGTTGTGGATGGTTCTTTGGGAGGTGGATTTCTTAAACGAGTGGCAGAATACCTAGAAAAGTTTCAAGCAGATTTTACAATATAAAAAAAGGCCGTCTAGTGACGGCCTTTTTACTTAGTTAAAACTTTGCATTTGGATCTTTTACATTGGGACGAATAATTCGAAGCCAAGTTAAAATTTTGATCATGGGATAGGTTGGATCGAATTCAAACCATTTCGTAGCGAAATTCACTCGATTGGGTAATTTATGGTGGTTATTTTGAAATAACTCTCCCATCATAATGACATCAAATACAAGCGAATTTTTCGAGTGATCATGGTTATCATAATTTTGATATCCGTATTTATGTCCAGACCAGTTTACAATTGCTCCATGTACTGGACCCATTAAAAAATGTACGGGTAACAAAAAGAAAAATGCCCAATGCATATCGAAATATACAAACCCTACAATATACAGTGAAGCATAAGCTACGCCCCATCCGATACGTGACAACCAAGAGTCTCCAATTTTTTCAATTGTTTTTGACACGGGGTAATCGTGCTCAAAACGATCCTCGATTGTTTGTTTGCGATTTAATACGGCATTATAAATATCTTTTGTCTTCCACATCATCGTAAAAACATTACTTGAGAACATGGGCGAATGCGGATCTTTTTTCGTGTCTGAAAAAGCGTGGTGCATGCGGTGAAGAATAGCGTAAGCACGTGGACTTAAGAAAGAAGAACCTTGTGAAAGATAGGTTAAGAAGTAAAAGAATTTCTCCCAAAATTTGTTCATTAAGAACATTTTGTGCGCTGAATAACGATGTAGGAAAAAGGTCTGACTAAATAACGAAATGTACCAGTGAATGATAAATGCGGGAAGTACTAATTGCATAAAGAATTTTAATTTTTACAGTGCAAATTTAAACATCATTTTTCCTTTAAATCCTTTTAAAGGCAATTTCTTTTCTGATTTTTATCAGATTTGTACTTATTCGTGCACCATGTGAATTCCCATGGTTGCTGCAATGCAAGCTGTTTCTGTTCGCAAAATTGATTTACCCAGACTACATGGAGTCCAGTTCGCGCGTAATAAATCTGCTGATTCTGTTGGCGTAAAATCTCCTTCCGGACCTATTAAAACATGATAACTCTTATTCTGTATTAACTGTTTTGATAAGTTTTCTACAGGTGGATCAGAAATATGAGCGAATAGCCGTTGTGTCGATGCGGATTCAACAAGTGAATCCATGTAAGTTGACAAGGGTTTAATCGGCGAAATTTCTGGTAAGTATAGGTTTTTTGACTGTTTTAAGGCCGAAACAGCTATTTTTTCTAGCCTGTTTAGTTTGATTTCTTTACGTTCTGAATTACGCGAATGGAAAAAATGGATTCCATGGATGCCAAATTCACAGCACTTTTCTACCATCCATTCCATGCGCTCCATTTGTTTTGTAGGTGCCACATAGATGTGAATTTGGTATGGTATGATCGCTTGCTTCTCTAACAAGGATAATTGCGTGAATGTGGTTTTTTTCGAATCTACCTGATCAAGTAAAGCGGCATATCTTCCACCCTGTCCATCCAGTAAATTAATTTGATCTCCTGATTTTAAACGCAAAACCCGACTAGCGTGAAAAGACTCTTCTTCGCTGAGTCGATTCTCACTGGTCGGATTAGGTGCGTAAAAAATATACTTACTCATTAAAATTCAGGGTCTTCTGAACGGAATGAGAATCGAGATGGATCTAATGATAACGTGCCACCATTGAAATCAGTAATAAATTTTTCAATTACGTCAATTTCGAATGCGGGTACATAAAGTGCGACATCTAGTCCTACGCCAAATTCAAAATTTTCATCGATTTCAATGTATTCACTTACTTTGACTTCATCATTTTCCTCGAGCTCATCAATGATCTCCAGAATCATCACTTCAACTTCTTCTTCAAATGCTTCATTTTCAACATAGGATTCATCTCTGTTTTCAATGGGTACATATAGTGGAAAATGTTGCATGACTTCTTTCTCTGCTGCTTCATAAACAGCACTAGAATAATGCAATTGTAACGTACACAAAATAGCGTCGTAAATTACTTCTTGCTTATCGTAATGGCCCACAAATTGAATGTGGACCATTTCTTTATCATTGCCAATGGGTAAATTTTCATCATCTATGTAAACAAATGATCTATTTTCCTGCGCACACAGGCTTTTTAAATTTTGGATTTCCTCAATTGAAAAGCCTGGATTAGTTGTATTTGGCATATTTATTTAATTAATAAAAGTTCACGGTATTTTGGTAGAGGCCACTCGTCATCATCAACGATAAGTTCGAGTTTGTCAACAGAGTAACGGATTTCCTCAAAGTAACCTTTTACTTTGGTACCATAAATGGTCGCTCTTTCCTCTAAACCTTCTACATTATTTGCCTCCTTGCGTGCTTCAGTCATTTCGCTTTGTAGTCTAACGATAGATGACGTGTATTCGGAGATTTTTTTAATCATTTCAACAGTTGGCGCATAATACTGCGGGTCAATGCCAATTTCCTTCTGTCCTTTCACATTTTCTACTAATTGTGTTTGATACTTTAATGAAGTCGACACAATATGATTAATGGCCATATCTCCAATAACACGCGATTCGATTTGAATTTTCTTGACATAGTTTTCAAGCTCAATTTCATGGCGCGCGTGCATTTCCTCTTTGGAGTAGATTCCATGCTTAGTGAAAAGTTCAATGGATTCTGGACGAGCGTATACTGCCAAAGCCTCTGGTGTAGTCTTTAAGTTAGATAGACCACGTTTTTCTGCCTCAACTACCCATTCGTCAGAATATCCGTTTCCTTCAAAACGAATCTTTTTCGACTCTTTGACATAGCGCTTAAGTACTTCCATGATCGCAAGTTCTTTCTTTACGCCTTTTTCTAGGACTGCCTCAACCTCTTTGCGGAACTTAATTAACTGATCAGCAACGATGGTATTTAGCACGGTCATCGGTGCAGCTGAATTGGCAGAAGAACCTACCGCACGAAATTCGAATTTGTTACCTGTGAAGGCAAAAGGAGACGTTCTGTTACGATCCGTGTTATCTAGAATCAACGATGGGATTTTATTGATACCTAACTTTAGGTATACATTATCTCCTTTTTCTAGTGTGATATCATCAATGTCACTCATGTTTTCCAAGTCATCCAAAACTTGGCTCATGGTAGATCCCAAAAATACGGATACAATTGCAGGTGGCGCTTCATTCGCTCCGAGCCTATGTTCATTACCTGCTGAAGCAATAGAAGCACGAAGTAAATCTGCTCGATCGTGCACAGCCTTTAATGTATTGACAAAAAAGGTAAGGAAACGTAAATTTTCTTTTGGTTTGGATGAAGGAGCTAATAAATTCACTCCAGTGTCTGTTGCTAGTGCCCAATTATTATGCTTTCCTGAGCCATTGATGCCTGCAAACGGTTTTTCATGAAATAAGACCTTCAATTTGTGTTTTGAAGCAACCTTATTCATTAGATCCATTAACAAGGCATTATGATCGCATGCTAAATTGGCTTCTTCGAAAGTTGGCGCCACCTCGAATTGAGCTGGTGCAACTTCATTATGGCGCGTACGAACTGGCATACCTAATTTAAGCGCTTCAATTTCGAAGTCAACCATAAATGAATTGGCCCGATTAGGAATAGAGCCAAAATAATGATCTTCTAATTGCTGCCCTTTTGCTGGCGCGTGACCAAAAACAGTTCTACCTGACATAACTAAATCTGGGCGTGCATTAAATAATGCTTCATCTACCAGAAAATATTCTTGTTCTGCACCAAGCGTTGGAATGACTTTACTTACATCTCGGCTAAAAAATTCTTTTACAACGGCTGTTGATGCTTTGTCAATTAACTCAATCGACTTTAAAAGTGGAGTTTTGTAATCTAATGCTTCACCTGTGTAGGATACAAAAACAGAAGGAATACACAATGTGGCCGTTCCTGCTGCATTTTCCATGATGAATGCAGGCGATGAAGGATCCCAGCCTGTATACCCACGTGCTTCGAACGTGGATCTAATTCCTCCATTAGGAAAAGATGAAGCATCTGGTTCTTGTTGGACCAATGCAGATCCTTTAAATTTTTCAACGGCCTTCCCATTACTTAGGTCGATATCAAAAAATGAATCATGCTTTTCTGCGGTTGTACCTGTAAGTGGTTGAAACCAGTGCGTATAGTGAGTTGCTCCTTTTGAAATGGCCCATGATTTCATGGCGGCAGCTACTTCGTCTGCAGCATCACGATCAATTTTTGAACCTGTTTGGATAGCTGTATTGATTTTCAAATAAGCCTCTGGAGATAATAAAGAGCGCATGACTTCATCACTAAATGTCATACTGCCGTAGTAATCGCTTACTTTTTCAGTTGGTAATTTAACAGGAGTACCTGCGCGCATTTGAGCTAATTCAAGTGCTTTAAATCGAGTTATAGCCATTTTTTGTCGTTGAAAATTAGATTTATAAAAATAGCCAAAATGTCCGAACTATTTAAACGTATATCCTAGATATTTAAAAATTGCACTAACGTAGGTATTAGTTTGAATTTTTGCAGATTTTCAGAATAATGGTTATGTTTTTTGTGTTTTTGGCAAATTTTCTGTTGTTTTTTTCAAAATCTGGATTAAATTTGTATCAATAAATCGCAAAAAAGTATTTTTATTATCATTATAAGTATAAAATCATGGCTAAATCTAAATTAGAGTACATTTGGTTGGACGGTTACAAGCCAACCCAGAGTTTGCGTTCTAAGACTAAAATTGAGAACAATTTTAGCGGTAAATTGGAAGATCTTGATATGTGGTCTTTTGATGGTTCATCTACTCAGCAAGCAGAAGGAGGTTCATCTGACTGTTTATTAAAACCTGTATATGTTTGCCCTGATCCAGCACGTCGTGATGGATATTTGGTTATGTGTGAGGTATTGAATGCTGATGGAACACCGCATGAGTCTAATGGTCGTGCCACGATTGAAGATGATGATAATGATTTCTGGTTTGGTTTTGAGCAGGAATATTTCCTTTGGGATCCAGAGACCAATAAACCACTAGGTTTCCCGTCGAATGGTTACCCAGAGCCACAGGGACCATATTACTGTTCAGTGGGGGCTAAAAATGCTTATGGACGTGAGATTATTGAAGAGCATTTAGATTTATGTATTGATGCTGGCTTAAATATTGAAGGTATTAATGCTGAAGTAGCTGCAGGACAATGGGAATTCCAGATGTTTGCTAAAGGTGCGAAACAAGCTGGTGATGAAATTTGGTTAGGCCGTTATATTTTAGAGCGTTTAGGTGAGAAATACGGTGTAGCTGTTAATTGGCACTGTAAGCCATTAGGCGAATTAGACTGGAATGGATCAGGTATGCACGCAAATTTCTCAAATACAGCCTTGCGTACTGCAGGTAAAAAAGATACGTATGATGTAATCTGTCAAGCATTCGCTCCATTTGTTAAGGAACATATTGAAGTGTATGGTGCCGATAATCACATGCGTTTGACTGGTAAGCATGAAACTGCTTCGATTCACGATTTCTCTTATGGAGTTTCGGATCGTGGAGCTTCAATTCGTATTCCAATCGCTGTTGTTGAAAAAGGATGGAAAGGTTGGTTAGAAGATCGTCGTCCAAATTCAGCCGCAGATCCATATAAAGTAGCTGCTCGTATCATCAAAACGGTGAAAACAGCTAAATTATAATTTCTTTTAATCTTGCATTTATATACTTTTATGATTGAAAATGGCGGGGATTCCCGCCATTTTTGTTTTAAATTGCAGGCTGAAATTAGTCTATGAGTAAAGTTGCATTTTATACACTAGGTTGTAAGTTAAATTTTGCCGAATCGAGTTCGATTGCACGGTCCCTGGAGCCTTTGGGTTTTGTTCGGGCCGACTTTCAAGATACGCCAGATTTATTCGTTATTAATACCTGTAGTGTAACCGAGCAAGCAGATAAAAAATGCAAAAAGGTTGTCCGAGAGGCAAAGAAGATAAATCCCGCTTCTACAGTTGTTATCATTGGTTGTTATGCCCAATTAAAACCAGAGGAAATCGCTTCAATTCCGGGAGTTGATTTAGTGCTTGGGGCTA
Organism: Aquirufa avitistagni; assembly: GCF_042715545.1. Classification (NCBI taxonomy): domain Bacteria; kingdom Pseudomonadati; phylum Bacteroidota; class Cytophagia; order Cytophagales; family Flectobacillaceae; genus Aquirufa; species Aquirufa avitistagni. The sequence goes on from NZ_JBBKXZ010000001.1 coordinate 804,696, forward strand.
ATGAGAAGTTTCAAATGCCCGCATTGCTTCCGCCCTATTTAGATCGGTCATCTGAAGATTTACCTAAATTGATTGCCACGGAAATACGGTATGATTTGGATTATCATGCATCCTATAGTGTCAATGATCGTACTCGAACGTTTTTGAAAGTTCAAGATGGATGTGATTATCCTTGCTCATATTGTACGATACCATTAGCTCGCGGACAATCACGCTCTGATAGCATAGAAAAAGTACTTGGCTTGATTGAAGAAATTGCCGCGAATGGAGTAAAAGAAGTTGTTCTGACGGGGGTTAATATTGGAGATTTTGGTATTCAGCAAGGTAAGCGCGTGGAAACATTTTTCGATTTGGTTCGTACGATTGAAGAGCAAGCCACCATTGATCGTTTTCGAATTTCTAGTATAGAGCCTAATTTATTAACACCCGAATTGATTGAATTCTTAGCTACTTCTACGCGCTTTGTTCCACATTTTCATATCCCCTTGCAATCTGGATCCAATGCAGTGCTTCGATTGATGAAGCGTCGTTATCAGCGAGAGCTTTATGTGGACCGAGTTTCCCGTATTCGTGCCGTAATGCCAGATGCCTGTATTGGTGTCGACGTGATCGTTGGCCACCCTGGAGAAACCCCTGAATTGTTTTTGGAGACCTATGAATTTCTAAATTCATTAGATATTTCGTATTTACATGTTTTTCCATACTCGGAACGTGCCAATACCTTTGCAGTTGACATTCAGCCCAAGGTGGACAACATGCAAAAATCAGAAAGATCTAAAATGCTTCATATTCTTTCAGAAAAAAAACGACATGCTTTTTATGCAGGTCAAATAGGAAATTCGGGATCTGTTTTATTTGAGGAATCAAGTAATGCTGGATTTATGGAAGGTTTTTCTGAAAATTACGTGCGGGTATCTGCTCCGTACGATCCATTGCAAATCAATACGATACAACCAGTTCGTTATAAGGATATTATGGAAACAGGTGATGTAAAAGGGGAAGTGTTAATAGTTGTTAGTCGCTAGTCGTCAGTCGTCGGTTACCTCTTACCTCTCACTTCTCACCTCTCACCTATCACAACAAAAAAGCCAGAAACTAAAAGTTTCCGGCTTTTTGATTGAAACAAAACCACAAGAACCATTACTTGCGGCTTTGTTGTGTTAGATTATTCGGCCAACGACTCATCGTGTTGCGAAATATCCAATCCTAATCTTTCTTCTTCTTCATTAACACGTAGTGGGATAATTTTATCTGTTACGATTAATAAGATATAAGACAAGCCAAATGCAAAGGCAGAAACAATTGCTAAGGCCAATAAGTGTTTAAAGAATAAAGCAGTCTCTCCGTAGAATAAACCATTTTCAGCTACCGCAGCATTAACTGCTGATGTTGCGAAAATACCGGTCATTAACATGCCAACCATACCACCTAAGCCGTGGCAAGGAAATACATCTAATGTATCATCTAGGTTTGAGCTTGCTCTCCAGTGTGCTGCAATGTTTGAGACAATTGCCGCTACTACGCCAATGAAGATGGCAACCGGAACCGTTACAAATCCAGATGCTGGAGTGATAGCTACAAGGCCAACAACCGCACCGATACAAAATCCTAAGGCAGAAACTTTTTTGCCACGAGTTACATCAAATAAGATCCATGATAAACCTGCTGCTGCTGCTGCCACGTGCGTAGTAGCGAAAGCTGTTACAGCCAATCCATTGGCACCTACTGCAGAACCTGCATTAAATCCAAACCATCCGAACCATAATAAACCTGTTCCTAATAATACGTAAGGAATGTTAGCTGGAGGCAAGATGTTAGATTCAATATGAGACTTACGACGACGTAAATACAAAGCTCCCGCTAATGCAGCCCATCCTGCCGACATGTGTACAACCGTTCCGCCAGCGAAATCAAGAACTCCTAAATTGAATAAGAATCCATCTGGATGCCATGTCCAGTGTGCTAATGGTGCATAAACCACGACACAGAACAATACCATGAATAAAACGAATGCACGGAAGTTAATACGTTCTGCCAAAGCACCTGAAATAAGCGCTGGTGTAATAACTGCAAACTTCATTTGGAAAAATGCGAATAATGCGAATGGAATCGTAAACTTTAGTTGGTCCGTTGATCCCAATGATAATTTGTGATCGAATACATTATTGAACATAAAGAATGTTCTTGGATCTCCAATCCAGCCACCTAATGAGTCGCCAAATGCCAAACTAAATCCAAAAACAATCCAGATAACCGAAATTACCCCCATGGCAATAAATGATTGCAACATCGTTGAAATAACGTTTTTATGATTGACCATACCACCATAAAAATAAGCTAATCCAGGTGTCATCAATAAAACTAGACCAGATGCAACAATCATCCAGGCAGTATCACCTGTGTCAAGTCCCTCTGTAGGCATGACGCCTGGTACTGATGTTGTAAAAAGTGCAAGTACGGCTACGGCGATTAAAACAAGTAGCGGGATCCAAGTTGGTTTTTGTGTTGTCATGTTCGTACGTTTAAAATGATTGAAAATTTAGTTAAGGATTAAAATTTATAAATAAAGTGCATAGCTAATGTAGTTTGAGAGTTTTGGGCTTTACCATCACCGTCTACAAATTGCTCTGTCTTATATGAATCAGTGCGTAATTCTGGTTTGATTAATAAGTGACCATCCGCTGCTGTAAATGTTCCAGTTAAAGTGAATGAATTTACATCTGTTCCCGAACCATCTGCTGCACGTAATGCACGAGCACCTGAAGTGTTGTCGAATACCTCATAACGGCCACCTAAGCTGAAATTGTCAGTAAAGGCATAGTTAGAATATAAGGCTACTCCACCCCATGTTTTGCTATCACCAACACTTCCGCCTCCTTGAAAATCACCTGTCTGTGATCCGTATGCTGCGTTTAGGCCAACCAAATACTTAGGTGTAATTTGATAAGATGTTGTTAAGTCTAACAGGTTATAACTACCTGTGTCATCTTTTCCGCTCGCTAATGGAGCTGATTCATTGGAAGATATTCCATTCACATATACGTTCCAACCAGCAGCTGGAGATGTAAATACTTGATAAATGAATCCTTTAGATGCATTGTTGTCATTTAAATTATCCACATTGTTGACCAATCCAACCATGGCAGAAAATTTGTCGCTGAATGAATAATTCGCTTTCGCACCGATGTGATAAAAAGGACCATTGTTGAATAAATTAGAAAGTGAATAGTTGTAGTTTACCGGAGCGTCAATTACCTCGTATCCAATATGTGTTCCGAATTGACCCATCGTGAATGTTAATTTATCCGAAGCCTTCCAGTTGAAATATGCTTGCTTGATTGCTAACGAGGTGCTTCCTTTTCCTAATGGCCCTACTAAATTGCCATATTGACCTAAATCTGCATTAGGTCCAAATGTTAAGTCAACGACTACATCTGCATTTTTAGTAGCATAGCCGAATTTGGTTTGCACGAGTCCCAATGAAAATTGATTCGATTTTTGATCAAACGCACGCTCGTATCCAGAAGAACCTAAGTTGCTACGTGATGATGGATTATTGAAATTTAGCATGTAATATGAATCAATGTAACCCGAGAAGGAAAACTTAGGAGCTTCCGCTTCTTTTTCTTGGGAAAATCCACAAAATGCTAGAGCTGCAAAAAATGCTGTTAGGATAGATTTTTTCATGTGTGCGATTGTTTAAGTGTTTATAAATGCTTGACTACATTTCAAAGGTTGTCCAATAAATTGTATTATCCAAATAAATTCGAACAAAAATTAACTAATAATTGTAAAAAAATCAGATAAAGATAAAAAGTAGGTTAAAAATTAAACCTGTTTTTGTTGAATTTACAAAAAATTAATAAAAATAAGTAAAAATATAAACCTCAAATTTTAATATATGAAAAATGCTATTTCCTAAATATTTATGTGATAAGGGCAAAAAAAAAGCCCATCTATTGATGGGCTTTTTCTATATGAATATGTTTCAGTTATGCTTCTGCATGTAACCAAGCTTTCTTAGCTTCTAAAGTATCTTTATCCTCGACGTGATCTGGATCTGGTACACAGCAATCAACTGGACAAACCGCTGCACATTGTGGCTCCTCATGAAATCCAGTACATTCAGTACACTTATCGGGTACTATATAGTAGAACTCTTCTGAAATCGGGTCAACAGGTGATTTAGCATCCATAGATGATCCATCTTCTAATTCCACTTCAGTTAAAGCTGTTCCGCCAGCCCAAGTCCACTCTACTCCTCCTTCATAAATGGCTGTATTAGGGCATTCGGGTTCGCATGCTCCACAGTTAATACATTCGTCAGTGATGATAATTGCCATAACAAGTATTAAAAATTTTGTGCAATTTACGCAAGTAATTTTGAATAGTAAATATTTTATAATGACTATTCATGTTTTTTAAGAACTTTGTACTTCCATTTTTATATAAATGGGTCTCCTAATATGAAGAAAGAACGTTTTATTAACCTAGTTTCATTTCTTAAAGCATACTTTTCTGATACATCTAATCAGGAAAAAATAGAATTATTTATAGAAAAAGCTAAAAATGAAAATGCATGGTTTTCTGATTTGCTTATTCGTAATGCGATGGAGGCAATAGCAGAACAATTTTTAAAAGCATCGCGTTGGGAGAATTTTTTCGATCAATATGGAGCTCCTGTACAAGATAAGCCTAAAAAAGTAGGTTTGATATTGCCTGGAAACCTGCCGGCCGTAGGTATGCATGATCTGCTCATGACCGTGGCGAGTGGACACCAGGCCATTGTTAAGTTAAGTTCGCAAGATCGGTCTTTAATGACGATGTATATCGAATTAATAAATTCATTTGATTCTGATTTAAACGTAGAGATTCAAGAGCGTATGTCGGGCGCAGATGCGGTTATCGCCACTGGATCAGATTTTTCTTCCGGATATTTTGTGAATTACTTTGCTAAAATACCCCATCTTATTCGTAAAAATAGAAGTTCCGTAGCTGTGCTTTCAGGAAATGAAAGTGCTGATGATTTTAAGCAATTGGCTACTGATATATTTATGTATTATGGATTAGGTTGTCGGAATGTGTCAACAATAGCTGTTCCTGATTCAATGGATTTACTCCCTTTGTTTGATGTATTGACATTAGAAGATTGGGTTTTAGACCATACGAAGTATTCCAATAATTACCAGTATCACAAAACATTATATCTGCTGAATCAAATTCCACACTTTGATTTAGGTAATCTGATTGTCACCGAAAACGATGCCCTAGTCTCCCCTGTTGGCGTTTTACACGTGCACCGATATGCTGGTGAACGTGAGCTTACTGATTGGTTAGCAAGTAGTGTTGAAAAGATTCAGTGCGTCGTAGGCTCAGACTACATTCCGTTTGGCCAAGCGCAAAACCCTGCTTTGGACGATTTTGCAGATGGTGTCAATACGTATCAGTTCTTAACTAGTTTGTCGTAAACGAATAGTTTCAGAATGACCGCTCCTGTTGTGCCGATTACTGCACCTGTGATGACATCTAACGGATAATGGACACCTAAATAGATTCGACTATACGCTATGAGGCTGGCCCAAATTAGCAATGCTATACCTAAAGGTTTATTTCGAGTCAGTAAATAGAACCCCACCGCAACTGCAAATGCATTTGCTGCATGAGATGAACAAAATCCATAAAGTCCACCTGGTCCGTTCGGCATATGTATCCATGATTGGAATTCCGGTACATGACTTGGTCGAAGTCGTTTAACAAGTGGTTTTAATATGGAAGAAGAAATTTGGTCCGCCCAAACAATCGTTAGTACTAAATAAAAAACACTTGCCTTGATTGATTTCCGATTATGCTGAAACAATTTCCAAATAAGAAAGGCGTACAATGGAATCCACACATATTTGTCGGACAAAAATTGCATGATTAGATCCGCTGAATTGCTATGCCATTCATTGATTAACCTGAACAAGTTTTCATCCCATGCTGGAAACATCGTTTAAAATTTAAAGTGTTCCCGAGCTCGTCCCAAGGTTTGTTTAGCTATAGGTTCAACTTTACGTTCCCCTTCGGCTAGTTTTTCTTCAATCACATCAGGATTGTTAATATAAAAGTCAAATTTCTCACGTGCATCTTTGAAATAACGCAACATCATTTCGTGCAAAGCTTGTTTCGCATGACCATATCCATATCCTCCTTGGATGTAGTTGGCATGCATTTCAGCTGTTTCTTCGGGTGAGGCCAACAAGCTAAACAGTTTAAACGTAATGTCTGTAGCTGGATCTTTGGGATCTTCCAAAGGAGTTGAATCGGATTCGATTTTTTTGATTTGCTTTAACAGGTCTTTTTCTGGTAAAAAAATATCAATGTAGTTATTCAGGGATTTACTCATTTTGTTGCCGTCAACCCCTGGGATTGTCATGACAGATTCATTAATAGCTGCCTCAGGAATTACAAAGATGTCTTTTTGTGCCATGCGATTAAATGTTCCCGCAATGTCGCGCGTCATTTCAATATGCTGGCGTTGATCCTTTCCTACTGGAATGAGTTCGGCATCATATAATAAGATGTCGGCAGCTTGTAAAACAGGATAGGTGAAAAGTCCGGCATTTACTTGCGCCATTTGGGCAGATTTATCCTTAAAACTATGCGCGTTTGCAAGCATGGGAAATGGTGTAATGCAGTTTAAGTACCACATTAATTCCGTATGATATGCTGCTAATTTGGATTGACGGTAGAAGTAATTTTTATCGGTGTCAAAACCGAAAGCCAACCACGCTGCCGCAATGGACAATGTATTGGATCGAATTTGTTCCCCATCACGTAAACTTGTCAGAGTATGTAAATCAGCGATAAACAAAAAAGATTCGTTGCCCGGTTTTTTAGAAAGTTCTATGGCAGGCAGAATAGCGCCTAAAATATTTCCTAAATGTGGTTTACCTGAGGACTGAATCCCTGTTAAAATGCGCATAATGACTATTTTAATAAATTTCACAAAAATCATTAAATTCAATCAATTCTCCCAATTTATTTTGGGAAAGAATCGCTAATTTCGTTTCTATTTTAGTGCAATGATTCATGTCTATCTCCCCTAGCCTTTTAGCTTTTTTATCGGAATTGAAACAGCATAATTCACGCGAGTGGTTTGCTGAGCATAAAGCTAGTTATGAATCAGAAAAGGCCTTATTTGATGGATTGATTGAACAATTGATTCAGGAATTTTCCGCCTTTGAAAATATGGATGGTGTATTGAAGAAACACTGTTCCTATAGCCTTTACCGCGACGTTCGTTTTTCCAAAAATAAAGATCCGTATAAAACTTGGTTTTCGGCGAGTTTCTCTGAAGGTGGTCGTAAGTCTGGTTACATGGATTATTATTTGCATATCGAGCCCGGTGGTAAATCATTTTTAGGTGGGGGAATGTATAATCCCACACCTGAACAGCTAGCTGCTTACCGCCAAGAAGTAGATTATAATGGAGCAACACTTCGAGGTATCGTTGAAGCAGCGTCATTTGTAGAGCTTTTTGGTCAAGCTGAAGGTGATTTATTAAAAAAAATCCCCAAAGGTTTTGATCCAGATCCAGCTGATGAGGTTTATTTACGACGTAAGCAATTGTTTTATTGGCATCATTTTTCAGACAAAGATATTGTCTCACCAGATTTCACCTCGAAGTTAATGTTGTCCGCCATGCAACTAAAACCATTTTTGGATTTCTTGAATGCCACATTTTTTGATAAAGAACCCTTTTTAAAAGCTTAATATTTTATGCAGTTTTCGCATTTACATAATCACTCTCAATTTTCTTTGCTCGATGGCGCATCAAAGATTTCTTCGATGTTTAAAAAAGCAAAGGAGGACAATATGCCAGCTGTTGCGATTACAGACCATGGAAATATGTTTGGGGTGTTTCAGTTTGTGGCGGAAGCTGGGAAACAAGGTGTTAAGCCAATTGTGGGTTGCGAATTTTATCTGGTAAAAGATCGTCATAAACAGGCATTTACGAAGATTGACAAGGATAAGCGCTACCATCAATTATTTCTAGCTAAGAATCCAGAAGGATATCAAAACCTAGTCAAATTATGTTCGCTTGGATTTATGGAAGGTATGTATTCCAAGTATCCTCGCATTGATAAGGAGCTCGTTTTAAAATATCATAAGGGTTTAATTGCGACAACTTGTTGTTTGGGCGCATCTGTTCCGCAGGCCATTTTACGTGATGGTGAAGAAGCAGCAGAAAAGGAATTTAAGTGGTGGCTGGATCTATTTGGCGAAGATTATTATATCGAAGTTCAAAATCATTATATACCTGAACAACAGACAGTTAACGAGGTTTTGTTAAAGTTTGCTAAGAAGTATAATGTCAAAGTTATCGCATCAAACGATTCCCATTATCTGGATCAAAAAGATTCCAATGCCCATGATATTCTTTTGTGTATCAATACGGGAGAAAAGCAAGCTACACCAACTTACAAAGACATTGAAGGTGATTTTGACATGAAGGGAAAGCGTTTTGCTTTTTACAATGATCAGTTTTATTTCAAGACAACGGAAGAAATGACCCAATTATGGTCGCATGTCCCTGAGGCCATTGATAACACCAATGAGATTGTTGGCAAAGTCGAAACGTTGAAGTTGACAAAGGATGTGATGTTGCCCAACTTCCAGATTCCGACCGAATTCCTTAATCAAGATGATTATTTGGAGCATCTAACTATGGAGGGTGCGAAAAAGAGGTATGTCGACATAGACCAGGTTGTTGAGGAGCGCATTCGGTTCGAGTTATATACAATTAAGACCATGGGTTTTGCCGGTTATTTCTTGATTGTTGCCGATTTTATTCAAGCTGGGCGTGATTTAGGGGTTTATGTGGGTCCTGGTCGTGGTTCGGCGGCAGGGTCAGTGGTAGCCTATTGTTTGGGAATTACCAATATTGATCCGATCAAGTATAATCTGCTTTTTGAGCGTTTTTTAAATCCTGATCGTAAGTCATTACCCGATATTGATACGGACTTTGATGATGAAGGCCGCCAAAAAGTAATTGATTATGTTGTAGATAAATACGGCAAAAATCAGGTGGCGCACATTGCGACCTATGGTACGATGGCAGCCAAGATGTCGATAAAAGATGTAGCTAGGGTGTTGGATCTGCCATTATCTGAGTCAAATGCGTTAGCTAAATTGGTTCCAGAAAAGCCCAAAATCACCTTAGAACGTATATTTAATGCGCCATTAAATGGGGATAAGAGTTTGGCCGATAAAGAGGGCTTGAATTCCGATGAGATTGAACAGGTTAAACAATTACGACAAATTAAAGAGGCAGGTGGATTACCTGCGGAAGTAATTGAAAATGCATTGGTACTGGAGGGTTCCGTTCGTGGAACGGGTATACATGCGGCTGGGATTATCATTGCTCCATCTGATTTGACAGATATTTTGCCTGTGGCATCATCTAAAGATGTTAGTTTATTGATTACGCAATATGATGGTTCAGTTATTGAAAATGCAGGCGTAATTAAAATGGACTTTTTGGGTTTAAAGACCTTATCCATTTTGAAAGAGGCGGTTCGATTGATTAAGCAGAATCATGGGGAAACGATTGTTTTGGATGATTTGCCTTTGGATGACCGATTGACTTATGAATTGTACCAACGAGCGGAAACAAATGGGACTTTCCAATTTGAATCGCCTGGTATGCAGAAACACTTAAGGGATTTAAAGCCCGATCAGTTTTCTGATTTAATTGCAATGAATGCCTTGTTCCGTCCAGGACCTATGGTTTATATTCCCAATTACATTGCGCGTAAACATGGCCGTGAAAAGATTGAATACGATGTTCCTGAAATGGAGGAGTATTTAAAGGACACGTATGGAATTACTGTTTATCAGGAGCAAGTAATGTTATTATCGCAGAAATTGGCCAATTTCTCCAAAGGTGATGCCGATGTGCTTCGTAAGGCCATGGGAAAAAAGGATAAGGCGACGATTGACAAAATGAAAGGTAAATTCATGGAAGGTGGTCAAGTGAATAATCACCCTTCTGATAAGTTGGAAAAGATTTGGACCGACTGGGAAGCATTTGCTCAATATGCCTTTAATAAATCCCATTCAACATGTTACGGTTTAGTAGCCTATCAAACGGGTTACCTAAAAGCTAATTATCCGTCTGAATATATGTCGGCGGTTCTTTCAAATTCATTAGGGAATATTGAAAAGATTACGTTTTTCATGGATGAGTGCAAACGCATGGGCTTGACTTTACTTGTTCCTGATGTGAATGAGTCATCGCGCTCATTTGCGGTAAATAAAAAAGGTCAAATACGTTTTGGTCTAGGCGCGATTAAGGGCGTTGGTGAGGCTGCGGTCGATGCGATTGTTGAAGAGCGCAATCTACGAGGCGAGTATAAAGATATTTTTGATTTTGTATCGCGGATTAATGTGCGTCAGGTTAATAAAAAGAGTTTAGAATCATTGGCGCTTGCAGGAGCATTTGATTGTTTCCCCGAAGTGCAGCGCGCGCATTATTTTGCCTTGGATAACGAGAATACGACGTTTATTGAAAAGATTGTTCGCTATGCTTCTCGTATGGCTGAATTAAAAGCGGAAGCTACGCAGTCGCTATTTGGTGAACTGGGAGCAGGAACTGGTAATGATATTGTTAAACCTAAGATTCCCGTATCTGAGCCTTGGTCTGTGATGGAGCAACTTCGAAATGAAAAAGAGGTTGTAGGTGTTTATATTTCCGGTCACCCGTTGGATGAGTATCGTGTGGAGATTCAAAATTTTACGAATTCAAATACGACTTTATTGGATTCGCGTCCGAATGCGGTACAATCTATCGCTGGAATTGTTTCTAAAGTAAACGTACGCACCTCTGCGAATGGAAACCAATTCATGATTTTCACCTTGGAAGATTATTCAGGTAATTATGAATTTGCATTGTTTGGTAAAGATTACATTGAATTTGAGCGATTTATAGGTCAAGACCGGATGTTGTATATTCAAGGGTCATACCAACAAAAAAATCGCTACATGGAGCAAATGGTATTTAAGATTCAATCCATCGAATTGCTTTCAGAGATTCTAGAAGAAAGAACGAAGGAATTGAAGCTTATCTTAGATTTACGCTATTTAAATCCTGCCTTAATGGATAATTTGCATGATGTACTCGAACGTAATAAAGGCACGAAAAAGTTAGTGGTGGAGGTTTTTGATGAAGCAGAGAAATTACAGATGGATTTCCTGTCTCGTAAGATGCAAATTCGGATCGGTAAGCCTTTGATTGCTGAATTGACTGACTTAGAAAATGTTACCTTCAAATTAATTTCATAAATTATTGAAAGGGAACTTAATCTTATACCTGAAATGTTTTAATTTTGAATTTTAAAATAATCTAGCAAATGGGAAAATATGTAGAGGCAACAGATGCCAACTTTAAAGAATTGATTGGAACATCAACACCCGTATTAGTTGATTTTTGGGCTGAGTGGTGTGGACCATGTAAAATGATTGGACCTGTTGTTGAAGAATTAGCAGGAGAAGTGGAGGGTCAAGCGATTGTAGCTAAAATGAATGTTGACGCTAATTCAGCCGTACCAGCTTCATTAGGCATACGTTCGATTCCTACGTTAATGGTATTCAAAAATGGTGAAATGGTTGAGCGTTTAGTAGGTGGAAATATTCCAAAGTCTGTTTTGTCAGAAACTTTATTAAAGCACGCTTAATTATCTTTTATAGACCTTGTCCATGGCTTGTAACAATATGTTGCAAGCCATTTTTATTTCATCTTCTGTGATAACCAGAGGTGGAGCAATTCGAAGGGCATTATCACAGAATAGGAACCAATCTGTGATGAGTCCATTTCCTATGCAGGTATCAATTACGGCCTTAACGGTATTAAAGTCCTTCATTTCGACGGCGATCATGAGTCCCACTCCCCTTACTTCTTGAATAATCGGATGAATTAATAGTTTCTTAAACAAGTCGGATTTTGCAGGAACACTGGCCAATAAATTCGCTTCTTTAATATATGTAATGTTGGCTAATGAAGCTGCGCAGGAAACGGGGTGACCTCCAAACGTGGTTATGTGTCCTAAGACGGGATTAAATGAAAATGTGCGCATCAGGTTTTCATTGGCTATAAATGCTCCAATTGGCATTCCTCCGCCCATTCCTTTGGCTGTTAAAAGAATATCAGGTTGAATGTCCATGGCCTGATATGCCCAAAAAGTGCCCGTACGCCCAAAACCCGTTTGGATTTCATCGATGATTAGCAAGCAACCTGTTTGGGTACATTTTGCACGTAACGCTTTAAAATAAGATTTTGTGGCTTGCTTCACTCCTGCTTCACCGGCTACGATTTCAATAACAATAGCTGCGGTTTTTGTCGTAATATGAGCTAAGTCATCCATATTTCCATGTCTGATATGTTTGATATCAGGCAAGAGTGGCCTAAAGCTATTTTTAAAATTTTCGTCCCCGGCTAAGGATAATGCACCTTGTGTGGCACCGTGGTAAGCATTTAAGCAAGATATAAATTCGGTTTTTCGGGTATATCGCTTGGCTAACTTCATTGCACCTTCGAGTGCCTCTGTCCCGGAATTCGTAAAATATACTTGATTTAGGTGTTGGGTTTCTGTTGAATGAACGAGAGCTTCGGCTAACAATACTTGAGGACTTTGAATATACTCCCCATACACCATCAGGTGCATGTATTTATCTACTTGATCTTTGATGGCTTGTACAACCGCGGGATTGCGATGTCCAACATTGGAAACAGCTATTCCTGAAATTAAATCAATGTATTTTTTGCCGAAACAATCTGTTAAATAGATATGTTCCGCGGATACAATTTCTAGCGCCAGTGGTGCATCCGAGGTTGGCGCTACGTATTTTTGAAAAAGTTGTCGGTGAGTAAGTCCCATTCTTCCAAATTTACAGCCTTTTATCAAATTATCAGTTTCTGGTATGGTGTTTTGCCTGATTTTCCTTTGTATTGCATCATGAAAAAACCGCTAATTACATTATTGCTTATTTTGTTTACATCTTCTTGGGTTCTAAGTCAAACATTATCAGGTGTAGTTAAGAACAAAAATGGAGAAATTTTACCTTTTGCTACGATTTGGGTTACCAACTTGAATAAAGGGACATTAGCGAATGAAGATGCTAAATATGCTATCCAATTACCCAAAGGTGAGCATGAAGTAGTTTTCAGGTTTCTTGGTCACACACCGAAACCACATAAAGTCACGATTTCAGGAAACGTGTCGCTTGATGTTGTTCTAACCGAAGAAGCAGTTACGCTTCAAGATGTCAATGTAGGTGGTTTGAAGGAGGATCCTGCGATTGGAATAATGCGCAGGATGATATCCATGGCCCCATTTCATTTAAAGGAAATTGATCGGTATTCGGCTAAAGGATATGTTAAAGGAGCGGGCAAAATCACCTCCATATCTAAAGTGATGAATGCGCTCGTGGGTAAACAGTTGGAAAAAGAGGCTGGAATTAAAGTGGGATCGACCTATGTATTAGAGGGAATAAATCAGATTACTTATACGCGGCCCAATAAATTAGATGAAAAAGTACTTTCAAATCGAAATAATCTACCTGCTGTAATAAAGAATTCGGGAGCTCCCAATTTACGAATTACGCAAACGAATTTTTATTTGCCGAAGGTTTGGGGCTCATTGATCTCCCCGATTTCACCATCTGCGTTTTCTTTTTACAATTTCGCCTATTTGGGTAGTTTTCAGTTAAATGGACAAACGGTTTCGAAGGTTCAAGTGAAACCTAAGTCAAGATCGAATGATTTGTTTGAAGGTACACTTTCAATTGTAGAAGATACTTGGAGTATCTATTCCTTCAGTTTAGCATTTCGAAATTCACAGGGTTATTACACGTTTCAACAACAAAATGCCTTGTTTAAAGGAGTTTGGATGCCTGTTAATTATGACGTGAATATAAATTTTGATGCGATGGGATTCGGGGCGAATTTCCGGTATATCACGCAGGTTAAAGAGTATTCTATTAAAGTTAATCCTGCTTTTGTTGTCAAGCCAACGATTATTGAGGAACGCTTGCATAAGGACTGGGCAAAAGAAATAAATAAAGAAAAAATATCAGCTCCTAAATTGGCTTTAGGAAAAGAGCTGACGCGTAAAAAGCTAAAGAAAGTACTGAAAGAAATAGATAAGGAAGAGAAGAAAGAAGTGAAGAGTGAAGAGTTTAGTTCTGATTATACCATCACAGTTGATTCGTCGGCCTCTATAAAAAAAGAGGAATATTGGGAAGCAGAACGTCAGGTTCCTTTAACAGAAGCTGAGGTAAAAGGATACAAAGAAGCTGATAGTTTATCTGTACAAGACGAGAAAAAACGTTTAAAGGATTCGGTTAACTCATTGCCTCGTTTCCGATTTGGAGATATTGTGAATGCTAGAACCTACACGTATGGTCAGCAAGGATTAGGAGCTCGTTTGACATTGAGTGGGATTCAGTCAGGATATAATGCGGTTGATGGATACCATCTAGGTCGTGGGTTAGATTATCGGTTTACCAATAAATTATCTGATTACTGGGAAACTGGATTTGATATTCGTTATGCTTTTTCTAGAAAAGCGTTGAATGGATCTGTACGTTTCGTACGTAATTGGGATGAGAATCGACAACGGTTTAGTCTTTCTGGCGGTTCCACCATGGAGCAAATCAATTCGGCAGAGCCCATTTCCGCCAATATTAATCGATACTATGCCTTATTCTTATCACAAAATTATTTGAGGCTATATCAAAAGGATTTTATTAAAGGTTCTTATGCATTACAATTGAATGCTAAATGGAGAGTAAGTACGGATTTGGAATTAAGGTCTCGAACTAGTTTAGTAAATGCGGAGGAGCATGGTTTATTCTTTAAGGAACGCCGTTTTGCATCTAATGGATTACCTTTTGTGACAAGTAAGCAGGCTTATGCGTATGTATTTGTACGTTATCAACCATTTGCTACGTGGAGACGTTATAATGGTTCTCGGAGATTATCGAACGAAGTAGGACCTACCATTTCGGGTGGTTACGAACAGGCTTTAGGGGATAATCCATTTTCAAAAGTATCCTTTCAAGTTTCTCAGTCGATATCTTTAGCTAATTGGGGAGAATTTAACTACCGCCTTACTGCTGCTCATTTTATTCAGAAGCCATCCTTGATTTTAGATTACCAACATTTTAAAGGAAATGAGATTAATATTTCCAATGGTGAGAATAGCTTTTTAGCCCTGCCCTATTATGCGCTTTCAAATCCTGGAGGTCATTTCAAGGCCTTTTTATCATGGGAGCCTAGAAAATTTATCTTTACTCAAAATGCCTTTCTATCACTATATGGCCTGAAAGAAAAAGTAGGTTACTCTTACCTTCAGACTTCTTTGAATGCTCAAACCATTCATTACCAAGAGCTTACTTATGGGCTTTCTGGTATTGGAAGAATTTTTGGTATTGATTTAGTCTACCCGATGGGGAATGTCGTTCCTGAAAAATGGAAAGTTCTAGTCAGATTGCCATTCTAATTGTTTATTTGCACCTTTTTACCTAAATTGTGCTAAATTTTTTTGATATAATCTAAATTAAACTTTATGAATCAAATTGTTTACTTAGTTCCTGCTTTTGGTTTGGTGGGATTGCTTTACACAGCATGGAAATTTAGTTGGGTATCCAAGCAAGATGCCGGGAATGAAAAAATGCAGGAGTTATCCGGTTACATAGCTGATGGAGCCATTGCATTTTTAAAAGCAGAATGGAAAATCTTAGCTTATTTTGCTATTCCGACTGCTTTATTACTCGCTTGGTTAGGAACTCAAACAGGTACAGTTGAAAATCCAATTCACTCTTCCCCTTTAATTGCCGTTGCATTTTTAATTGGTGCAATTTTCTCTGCAACTGCAGGATACATCGGTATGATTGTTGCCACAAAGGCAAATGTTAGAACGGCAGAAGCTGCTCGTACATCATTAGCTAAAGCATTAAATGTTTCTTTTACCGGTGGTTCTGTCATGGGTATGGGTGTGGCTGGTTTAGCTATTTTAGGTTTAGGTGGTTTATTCATCGCTTTCTATCAAATTTTTGCACAAGGTCAAGCATTAACATCTGTGGAAATGAAAACGGCTATCGAAGTATTAGCTGGTTTCTCATTAGGTGCTGAGTCAATTGCCTTGTTTGCACGTGTGGGTGGTGGTATTTATACGAAAGCAGCTGATGTGGGTGCTGATTTAGTAGGTAAAGTAGAAGCAGGTATCCCTGAGGATGATGTACGTAATCCTGCAACTATTGCTGATAACGTTGGTGATAACGTAGGTGATGTGGCTGGTATGGGTGCCGATTTATTTGGTTCGTATGTAGCGACAATTTTGGCTACGATGGTATTAGGGCAAGAAATTGAGGTTTCTGACAACTATGGTGGCTTCTCTCCTGTTTTATTACCTATGTTAATTGCTGGTGTGGGTTTACTAGCTTCTTTAGTATCTACCTTTTTTGTACGTATCTCTAAGGAAACGGATTCAGTTCAAAATGCTTTGAACTTAGGAAATTATACTTCTATCGCTATCACGTTTGTTACTTCATACTTCTTGGTTACAAACATCTTACCTGAGAGCTTAACACTACGTGGAACTACATTCTCTTCGATGGATGTATTTTATGCAATTATCGTAGGCTTGATCGTAGGTACATTGATGTCAATCATTACGGAGTACTACACAGCAATGGGTAAGCGTCCAGTTGATTCAATTGTTCAGAAATCTGGAACAGGACATGCAACGAATATTATTGGTGGATTAGCTGTAGGTATGGAGTCTACGGTATTGCCTATTTTGGTTTTAGCAGCTGGTATTATTGCTTCTTATCACTTTGCTGGAATTTATGGTGTATCTATTGCTGCAGCAGGTATGATGGCAACAACAGCTATGCAATTAGCGATTGACGCGTTTGGTCCAATTGCGGATAATGCAGGTGGTATTGCTGAGATGTCTCAATTGCCTTCTGAAGTACGTGAGCGTACTGATAATTTGGATGCAGTAGGAAATACAACAGCTGCTACTGGTAAAGGTTTTGCGATTGCATCGGCTGCCTTAACATCGTTAGCTCTATTTGCTGCTTTCGTAGGTATCTCAGGAATTACGCAGATTGACATTTATAAGGCTGATGTATTAGCTGGTTTATTTGTGGGTGGTATGATTCCATTTATTTTCTCTGCATTATGTATTTCTGCGGTTGGTAAAGCGGCGATGGAAATGGTGAATGAAGTACGTCGTCAGTTCCGCGAAATTCCAGGTATCATGGAATATAAAGCGAAGCCTGAATATGAAAAATGTGTAGCTATTTCTACTGAAGCTTCCATTCGTCAGATGATTTTACCAGGAGCTATTGCATTAACAGTTCCAGTACTTGTTGGCTTCACCATGGGACCAGAAGTATTAGGCGGTTTATTAGCTGGTGTTACGGTATCAGGTGTATTGATGGGTATTTTCCAATCAAACGCTGGTGGTGCTTGGGATAACGCTAAGAAATCATTTGAGAAAGGCGTGTTAATTGATGGCCAAACATTCAAGAAAGGTTCTGAACCGCACAAAGCAGCCGTTACGGGTGACACAGTAGGTGATCCATTCAAAGATACATCAGGTCCATCGATGAACATCTTAATTAAATTGATGTCTATTGTTTCTTTAGTGATTGCCCCTTACATCCACGTAGGGAAGTCGGCAGGTCATGCATCACACTTGGAGAAAGCTCCAATTGTGAAGGTGATGGCTAAACGCTAAGAACTGAAATAATTCTATTTAAAGGCCTCAAGCAATTGAGGCCTTTTTATTTATAGCACATAAAAAAGCCTGACAAATTTGTCAGGCTTTTTTGATCTATCGTTCTTTCCTAAAAAGATTAAGCAGTTAATTTACCTCTTAATGCTCTTGGGATATCGATTGTCGCTACTGGGTTGGACATTGGATTTAAAATCTCACAACCTTCAACTACTAACTTGTTTACTTTAACAGTTTGACCTAAGTCTAAACCTGAAATATCAGCTGTAACAAAATCAGGAATGTTAGCTACTAAACCACGTAAAGAAACTTTACGTAATTTTTGCACCATTTTACCCCCTTTAATTACACCTGGAGAGTTACCTACGATTTTGATAGGTACTTCAATTTTAATTGGCTTCTTAGAATCGATTTCTAAAAAGTCAACGTGTAAGATCATCTCGTTTACTGGGTGGAACTGCGCATCTTGCAAAATAGCACGGTGAATATCACCTTCGATGTTTAATTCTACTTCGTATACATCTGCTGAATATAATAATTCGCGGAAAAGGATCATCGGTACAGCGAAGTGTACTTGCTCTTTACCACCGTAAAGAACACATGGAGCTAATGCTTCTAAACGTAAATCTTTAGAACCTTTCGTTCCTAATGTAGATCTCTTGTATCCTACAATTTCTAACTTTTTCATTTTGTTTTTGTTAGTGTTTCCAGTCTTTCGCACATGGGCTATCCCCTGAAAACGGTTAAAATTAATATTTAATAAATAATGAACTGATAGATTCGTGATCACGGATACGACCAATAGCTTTAGCAAATAGTTCAGCTACCGATAATACCTTTATTTTGTCGCACGTATTTTTTTGTGGAATCGTGTCTGTTACCAATAATTCAGTCAAAACTGAATTAGCGATATTTTCATACGCTTTTCCTGATAATACGGGGTGTGTAACCACCGCGCGAACTGAGTTTGCCCCCTTATCCATGATTAACTGAGCGGCTTTACATAAAGTACCTCCGGTGTCAATTAAATCGTCAACAAGAACGACATCTGCGCCTTTTACATCACCAATTAATTGCATCGATGCAATTTCATTAGCACGTTTTCGGTGCTTATCGCAAATAACCATTTCCGCATTAAAGAATTTGGCCATGTTGCGGGTACGTACCACTCCTCCTACGTCTGGAGAAGCAAAAATGATATTTTCTAAATTCAATGATTTCAAATAAGGAACAAAGATGGCATTGCCTTCTAAGTGGTCTACAGGGAAATCCATGAATCCTTGAATTTGACCAGCATGTAAGTCAATCGTCATTAAACGATCAGCACCCGCGGCAGTCAATAAATTTCCAATCAATTTAGCCCCAATCCCTACACGTGGACGATCTTTACGATCTTGACGTGAATACCCGAAATAAGGAATAACAGCCGTTACATAATGTGCTGATGCTCTTCTAGCTGCATCAATCATCAATAATAACTCCATTAAATTATCCGCCGTTGGAAATGTAGACTGAATAATAAATACATCACACCCACGCACAGACTCATCAAAACTCGGTGACATTTCACCGTCTGAGAATTTTAAAGTCGTTACTGCTCCTAAATCTTTACCATAATATTTGGCAATATCCTTTGCCAAATAATTCGACGCTGATCCAGAAAATATTTTAACTGCGTTAATCGCTGCCATGTGTGTGTTAAAAAAGGGCTTAATTATAAAAATTAAGGCGCAAAATTAGTAATTCTGCGCCTTATATCAAATCTATTTTACAGAAGCACGAATAATATTCAATGCACCACCTGCTTTGAACCATTCAATCTGTTGTTCATTGTATGTGTGATTCACAGCAAAGCTATCTTTCGAACCATCTGCGTGAACTAATTCAATCGTTAATGTTTTTCCAGGTGCAAATGAGCCTAGGCCAACAATATTGATACTGTCATTTTCTTGAATCTTGTCATAGTCTGCTTCATTAGTGAATGTTAATGCAAGCATACCTTGTTTTTTCAAGTTGGTCTCATGAATACGGGCAAATGACTTCACCAATACCGCACGAACACCTAAGTGACGTGGTTCCATAGCCGCATGCTCACGCGAAGATCCTTCACCGTAGTTAGTATCTCCTACCACAATCGTACCCACACCAGCTGCTTTGTATGCCCGTTGGGTTGCCGGTACCGGACCATATTCACCTGTTAATTGATTTTTTACATTGTCTGTCTTCTCGTTAAAGAAGTTCACAGCACCAATCAACATGTTATTTGAAATATTATCTAAGTGACCGCGGTATTTCAACCAAGGACCTGCCATGGAGATATGATCCGTTGTACATTTTCCTTTGGCCTTAATCAATAATTTCAAACCAGAAATATCAGTTCCTTCCCAAGCAGCGAATGGATCTAATAATTGTAAACGATCTGAAGTTGGCGAAACTTTAACTTGCACACCAGAACCGTCTGCAGCTGGAGCTTGATATCCTGCATCTTCTGCGGCAAAACCTAATTTCGGCAATTCATCTCCTGAAGGAGCATCTAATTTAACTTGTTCTCCTTTTTCGTTTGTCAACGTATCCGTTAATGGATTGAACGTTAAGTCACCCGCAATGGCTAAGGCAGTAACCATTTCTGGTGATGCTACAAATGCAAATGTGTTTGGATTACCATCCGCACGCTTCGCGAAATTTCTGTTGAATGAGTGAACGATGGTGTTCTTCTCACCTTTTTCAGCTCCTGGACGTGCCCATTGACCAATACATGGTCCACAAGCATTCGAGAATACAGTCGCACCAATCGTATTGAATGTATCAATGAAACCGTCACGCTCGATTGTATAACGTACTAATTCAGAACCAGGTGTGATCGTGAATTGAGCTTTTGTTTTTAATCCTTTGGCAGCCACTTGCTTCGCTAAGGAAGCAGCACGCGCGATATCTTCGTAAGATGAGTTGGTACATGAACCGATTAGGCCAACTTCCACTTTCGTAGGCCAACCGTTTTTCTCAGCCATTTCTTTCATTTTAGAAATTGGCGTAGCCAAATCTGGAGTGAAAGGACCATTCAAATGTGGTTCTAATGTATCTAAATCGATCTCGATTACTTGATCAAAATATTTCTCAGGGTTTGCGTAAACTTCAGGATCAGCTGTTAAATGCTCGCGTACTTGATCTGCCATAGCAGCAACATCCGCACGACCCGTGGACTGTAAATAACGTGCCATCGAATCATCATATCCAAAAGTAGATGTGGTTGCGCCGATTTCAGCACCCATGTTACAGATGGTACCTTTACCTGTACATGACATCGAAGTAGCGCCTTCGCCGAAGTATTCAACTACACAGCCTGTACCACCTTTAACTGTTAAAATACCAGCTACCTTTAAGATTACGTCTTTTGGAGCAGTCCAGCCGTTTAATTTACCTGTTAATTTAACACCGATTAATTTCGGGAATTTCAACTCCCAAGCTAAACCAGCCATCACATCACATGCATCTGCTCCACCCACGCCGATCGCGATCATACCCAAACCACCTGCATTTACTGTATGTGAATCTGTACCGATCATCATTCCACCTGGAAACGCGTAATTCTCCAATACTACTTGGTGAATAATACCCGCACCTGGCTTCCAGAAACCAATACCGTATTTGTCAGAAACCGATGACAAGAAATCGTAAACTTCTTTATTTTTATCTACTGCAACAGCTAAATCCGTTTTTGAAGCAACTTTAGCTTCAATTAAGTGATCGCAATGAACCGTTGACGGAACTGCTACTTGAGGCCGACCAGCCTGCATAAATTGCAATAAAGCCATTTGAGCAGTCGCATCTTGCATAGCAACGCGATCCGGAGCAAAATCTACATAGGAATTACCACGTTCATGTGCCGTAGAAGGTGTTCCTTCCCAAAGATGGCTGTATAGGATTTTTTCAGTTAACGTAAGCGGCTTTCCCGTTAAAGCACGTGCTGCAGCAATGCGAGCAGGCATTTTATCGTAAACAGCTTTAATCATTTCAATGTCAAAGGCCATGTTAATAGTTTTTATATAAGAAATTGCTCGCAAAATTAATAGTTTCAAAGCAAAATTGCCAATTTTGACTACCTGATTTGCTTAGTTTTATTTTTTATTATAATAATTATCTTTTTTTGGATTTTCTCCCGCGCTGCATTTTATTCAATAGGCAATCTAATGGATATGAAGCCTATTTTTTGGTCATTTTCGTTTTTGTTAAAGGAGCAATTCGCACAAATAGTCATCCAAAATATAATTTTAGCGTTTTTTTTTAGTGCTTTCGCTCGAATTGTGTACAAATACATTTTAAGGTTCTATATTTGAAATCTTTTCTAAAATTCAACTTGTAAATTATATCTAATGGCAAAAAATTTGGTCATTGTTGAGTCCCCTGCTAAAGCAAAAACGATAGAAGGTTATTTGGGTAAAGATTTCATCGTCAAATCTTCCTTCGGTCATGTGCGGGATTTACCTACCAAAGGTGATAAAGCCATCGATATTGAACACGATTTTCATCCGACATACGTTGTATCTCCTGATAAAACGAAAGTGATTTCAGAGTTAAAAAGTTTAGCTAAATCATCTGATGAAGTTTGGTTAGCAACGGACGACGACCGTGAGGGAGAAGCCATTTCATGGCACTTAAAAGAAGCGTTGAATTTAAAAGACAATACGAAACGAATTGTTTTTCGTGAAATCACGAAAACTGCGATCCTAAAGGCAATTGAGCAACCGCGTGAAATTGACATGGATTTAGTGAATGCCCAACAAGCGCGTCGTATTATGGACCGTTTAATTGGGTTTGAATTATCTCCCGTTTTATGGTCTAAAGTTCAGAAAGGACTGTCTGCAGGTCGAGTTCAATCAGTTGCCGTACGATTAATCGTAGATCGCGAGCGCGAAATAGAAAAACATGAAGCGGCTGCTTCCTTTAAGGTAGCTGCCCTGTTTGACCTACCAGGTAAAAAAGTATTAAAGGCGGAACTTTCTAAGGCATTTGCTACAGAAGGAGAAGCATTGGAATTCCTCAAAAAGTGTGTGGGCGCGCAATTCTCTATTAAGAATTTAGAGACTAAACCAGCGAAGAAGACACCGGCTCCGCCGTTTACTACATCCACGCTCCAACAAGAGGCCTCGCGTAAATTAGGCTACGCAGTAGCGACAACGATGTCTATTGCACAGAAACTATACGAATCGGGTCGAATCTCGTACATGCGTACGGACTCAACCATGTTATCTCAGGAAGCACGCGATAAAGCGAAAGTAGCGATTGAAAACGCTTATGGCGAAAAGTTTCATCATGCTAGGCAGTTTAAAACTAAATCTGATAGTGCACAAGAAGCTCACGAGGCTATTCGGCCAACGGATTTTGCGTTAAGTACCTTAGGTGGAGATTCTCGGGAACGTAAATTATATGAGTTAATTTGGAAACGCGCCATCGCTTCACAAATGGCTGATGCGCTTTTAGAGCGTACGACCGCGCAAATTGAAATATCTACGGCTTCCGAAATTTTAGTGGCCCAAGGTGAAGTTATTGCTTTTGAAGGTTTTCTGAAGGCATATTTAGAAGGTAAAGACGATGACGATGATGAGGAAAACAAAGATATGTTGCCTCCATTAGCTATTGGTCAAGTTTTAGCTTTAGATGAATTAAAAGCACAAGAGCGTTTCACGCGTCCTTCACCACGCTATACTGAAGCTAGTTTAGTGAAAGCTTTGGAAGAGAAAGGTATAGGCCGACCGTCTACCTATGCTCCTACTATCTCGACGATCATTAAACGTGCTTATGTTGAAAAAGAAGATCGTGCTGGTCGTGAGCGTGCATTTCAAACATGGACGTTAAAAAATGATGAGATTTCAGGTGTCAATGCGACTGAGATTGTAGGGACTGAAAAAGCCAAGCTTTTCCCGACACACATCGGTACGTTAGTCACTGATTTTCTAGTAGAGAATTTCCAGGATGTTGTCGATTTTACATTTACAGCTGAAATGGAAGATGAATTCGACAACATTGCCAAAGGTAAATTACCTTGGGTGAAACTGATGAAGGATTTCTATGGTTCTTTTCACAAAACAATTGAAGATAGTAAATCCATTTCCCGTAGTTCTGTGGGCGGTGGCCGCGAATTAGGCGTTGATCCAGAATCAGGCAAAAAAATATCCGTTCGTTTAGGCAAGTTTGGACCATTCGTTCAATTGGGCGAATCTGGTGAAGAAGATAAACCTGTTTTCGCTAACCTAGCTAAGAATCAATCTATTGCCACATTAAGTTTAGAACAAGCCATTGCATTGTTGGCCCGACCAAAACTACCTCGTGAAATCGGGATTTTAGAGGATAAGCCGGTGGTTATTGGTGCTGGGAAATTAGGACCTTATATTAAGTTTGATGGTAAGTTTATCAGTCTTCCTGAGCCAAATGATCCATTCACGATCGAATTAGACCAAGCTATTTTGGTTATGAAAGCCGCACAAGTTGCAGCTGAATCTGCCGGTTTAGGTTATTTTGAAGATCAATTAATTGAAACAGGAAAAGGTCGTTTTGGACCTTATGTTAAACATAACGGAAAATACGTCTCTTTAGGAAAGACAGATAATTTAACTTCTTTGACTCAGGAACGTGCGATTGAATTGATTTTGGCTAAACGAAATGCGGAAGCCAACAAATTCATCAAAGAATTCCCTGAAAATGCGGCAATTAAGGTGGTTAATGGTATGTATGGACCTTATATCCAAATTGGGAAGCGCAACGTGAAAATTCCTAAAGACCAAGATCCAGCTTCCTTAACGCTTGAAGATTGCATCGCCTTGGGTGATGCAGCCCCTGCTCCTAAAAAGACGACTAGAAAAAAATAAGTAGCTATGAGCCAGATTATTGATGGTAAAATGGTTGCCGAATCCATGAAATCGGCCATTGCAGAAGAAGTTAACGCGTTAGTATCATCTGGGAAACGTGCACCACATTTAGTAGCGATTTTAGTGGGTGATAACGGAGCATCAGAGACCTACGTGGCAAACAAAGTAAAGTCATGTGGTGAATTGGGTTTTGCATCTACCCTATTGCGTTTTGATCCGACAATCACGGAAGCAGAATTATTAAAGGCTGTTCAGGAAGTAAATGATAATCCTGAAATGGATGGCTTAATTGTTCAGTTGCCATTGCCCAATCATATTAACCCAGATCGTGTCATGGAAACGATACACCCGTCAAAAGATGTGGATGGTTTTCATCCAATTAACATCGGTCGAATGGCTAAGGGTTTACCAGCCTATATTTCGGCTACTCCACAAGGAGTGTTGGATTTATTGGCCTATTACAACATTGAAACAGCAGGTAAACACTGTGTGGTAGTTGGCCGTAGCCAAATCGTCGGTTTACCTATGTCCATCCTAATGCAACGTAATCATCCGCAAGGAAACTGTACGGTGACGTTAACGCATTCACGGACGCCTAATTTGGAGGAGATGTGCAAACAAGCAGATATATTGATTGCAGCATTAGGTAAGCCAGAGTTTATCACCGCTGCACATGTTAAACCAGGCGCCGTGGTTATTGACGTAGGTTTGACGCGCGTAGAAGATGCTAGCAAAAAATCAGGTTTTGCTTTGAAAGGTGACGTGGATTTTGATTCGGTCTTCCCAATCTGTTCTTATCTGACACCAGTACCTAAAGGTGTTGGTCCGATGACCATCGTTTCTCTTATGAAAAACACACTCCTAGCTGCAAAAGGAGTCATTTATCCGAAAAACTAAGACTGATATAAATATCGATGGAAAACTCCCAATGGGAGTTTTTTGTCGTATTGGTCATTTAAGTACAATTCACCTGACTCCGCAGTTGACGGGACATTAAATATGCCATTGACCAGATTTTCAACTACAAGCGTAGAGAAACCTAAGGAATACACGTTTGTAAGCAAAATATGCTCTTTGGGATCTAAAATCTCTTTAACGGAGCGCAATAAATCATCTATTTGCTCTTCTAATACCCACTTTTCTCCATCTGGACCACGACCATAAGCGGGTGGATCTAACAAGACACCTTGGTAAATATTACCTCTGCGAGCTTCACGCTTGACAAATTTTAAAGCATCTTCCGCCATCCAACGAATCGAATCAAGCTTAGAAACCTCCATGTTTTCACGGGCCCAAGACAATACGGGCTTGACCGAATCTACGTGCGTTACATCCGCACCCATTTGTCGGCATACCAAACTCGCCCCGCCTGTATACGCGAATAGATTCAGCAACTTGGGTTTGGGAGTCTTGAGTAATGGAATATGCTTGGCTAAGAATTCCCAATTGGATGCTTGCTCAGGAAATAGGCCAACATGCTTGAAGGATGAAAGGCTTATTTTGAAATTTAAATTAAGATTTTTAGATGTGTAAGGAATAAACCATTTATCGGGTACTCCTTTTTTGATATCCCAAACGCCTCGTTCTGTGCTCCCTTTTTCCTTTTTGAAGTGTGCATTTGCCTTAACTGTCCAGAATTCTTCAGATAATGATTTCGTCCAAAGTGCCTGAGGTTCAGGTCTTCTCACACAAAAATCTCCAAACTGCTCAAGCTTTTCAAAATTACCTGAATCAATTAACTCATAACTTTTACCCCAAAATTCGGGCGTTTCGATGGCAATAGCGGCTTGTTTGTTTTCCAAAATTTAGGGATTGAATTGAATCTTGTTGATAAAAAATACGTCTCTTTTTCCATCTTCATTATTATTGATGGATTGCGTACCATGGGCAATGAAATAAGGACCGTACCAGTAATTAAGATCTACTTTGGATGATTTTCGCACCCGGTCTGCCTCATTTTCAGTTTCTATATTGATTATCCGCTCTTGTTCAACGGTTCCGGACTGACTAATTATTTTACTGATAATTTGGTTATCCTTACTATATGAAAGTGTGACTTGATCACCCACAACTGAGGTTTTTATTTTTTGCGTTAACTTCTCTTCTTTGGTGTCATTTAATGGAATGGAATGATCCCAAAGCACATGTCCATTTTCATCTAATTCAGCGACAATTGCATGCGTATACACCCATCCGTCAAACTGCTGATTACTGCCATAAAAGTTGTACCCTCGATATCCCCATGGACTGTAGTAACTCGAAAATGGCGAGTATAATCCATAGTACCCATATCCCCAGCGGTACGGATTATACAACATGCTCCATGGTGAATAGAAATTATTGAATCCTCCCATATTTAGCATTCCCGGTCCATAAAGGCCCATATTATTGTATTTGTAATCTGGGTAAAATGATTCAGCCACGACGATGTAATGATCACCTTTTCGAATGACCTCATGCATCAACAAGCGGTAATCCAAACGTAGTTCTTCGCCTTTGGCTGCTTTTTCTTTGATTTTTTTCGCCTGCCGCTCTTGTTGTTTTGGACTTAAGAACTCAAAGAAATTGGTGAATTTAGTGAATGACTGAAAATTCGTGTGTTGTAATTCGCCATCGATGAATGATTGAAAATAGAATCCTTGTGAACTAGGTCCTTTGGATGATCCAATGGTATTTTTGTGACCGTAAGTGCCGACAACGATTTGCAATGAATCATTCATTTGGCTTAATTTTCCATTCATCATGGCAAATTCCTCGGTTGGCTTCATCTGAACCGATCCCAATAGATTCCCGTCTTCATCAAATGAGCGAATCAACAATTGATAATCCTTTGCTTTTTTGCCAACTGAATAGGTGACGTTTACCTGTTGGAATGCCGTATCCAAATCCATGGATTGAATTTCAGCTTCTCCCTTGACAACTGAAGGAAGAATGCGTGTTTTCTTTTCGTTCAGATTGGTAAAAAGAATGACGGCTTGGCTATTTACGACACCACCGATGAATAAAGAGGCATTGAATGCTTTGAAATTGGATATTTCAATTCGGTCAACGGATATAATTTGGAACTTTTCAATTTTGCCACTTAACGTATTGACGCGAAAAATGATGTATGAATTGCTTTTAAAGCGACTGAAGAGTAAAAATAAGTTTTTACCATCGTAACTGTGTGTTACATAATCTTGCGAAGCTTCAACGGCTGCATTCGCCGACCAGGTTTGCTCTAGATTCGTATTTAATTTTCGAATGTTAAAATCTTGATTGTTTAATTGACTTAGGAGCACCACTCCTTGTTCCCCGATAGGAATTGTAAAATTATTAACATTGCTGTTTAATTGGGGAATTTCTATTCGCTGAGCCAAACTTAATTGGCCACAAAGCATCAATAAAAGCAAGATTAACCTTTTCATAATTTATTCGGCTAGGCTTAAAATAATGTCAAATTCTGCTTTTAAAACGGGCGTAACGGATAAACGCGATTGTTTAATTAATGCCAAATTACTTAACCTCTCATCCGATTTCATGGCCTTTAACGTTACCGTCTTGGCTAATTTTTTGATAGGTTTTAATTCGACAACTACCCAGCGAGGGTCTTCTGTGGTAGGGTCTTGGTAAAATTCTTTTGAAATTTCAGCCAAACCTACTACTTCCATACCTTCGTTTGAGTGGTAAAAAAACACCCAATCACCCGTTTGCATGGCTTTCAGGTTATTGCGTGCCTGGTAATTACGCACCCCATCCCAAACAGATTTCCCTTCTTTAACGAAATCATCCCAAGAATATTTGAATGGTTCTGATTTAACTAACCAATAATTCATGTTTATGGGAATTTAGGAAATTTTGAAAAATCAGGTTTGCGTTTTTCTAAAAAGGCATTTTTACCTTCTTTGGCTTCATCAGATAAATAATATAATAAAGTCGCATTTCCAGCTAATTCTTGAATACCTGCTTGACCATCTAATTCAGCATTGAAGGCTGATTTTAACATACGAAGCGCTAATGGGCTCTTTTCTAATATTTTTTCACACCAGGCAACGGTCGTATTTTCCAACTCCTCTAAGGGGACAACTTTATTGACCAATCCCATTTGCAATGCATCTTGTGCATCATATTGATCGCACAGAAACCAAATTTCACGGGCCTTTTTCTGTCCTACCACACGCGCTAAATAAGAAGCGCCAAATCCGCCATCAAATGATCCCACATTAGGACCTGTTTGACCAAAACGAGCATTTTCAGCAGCAATAGATAAATCACAAATCACATGCAATACATGTCCGCCTCCGATAGCCCATCCGGCCACCATAGCCACAACAGGCTTAGGAATGGTACGAATTTGACGTTGTAAATCAAGTACATTTAATCGAGGTACATAATCTTCTCCTACATATCCCCCATCTCCACGGACACTTTGATCTCCACCCGAACAAAAGGCTTTTCCGCCTTCTCCTGTCAATATAATCACCCCAACAGAGGTATCTTGTCTAGCAAGTTCCATGGCCTCCGACATCTCTTGAACCGTCAATGGTGTGAAGGCGTTGTGTTTGTGCGGACGATTGATGGAAATTTTAGCAATCCCATTGTATTGTTGGAACAAAATCTCTTTGTACTCCTTAATTGGTTTCCATGGAAAATTAGAAATCATCATGTTTGGTCGGTTCTTCGTTATAAGTTACATCCCACGTATGGTCTGCGAGTAAAATCACTTTGGCTAAATAGCGGCTATATTTAAAGGAACGGCCCCATTCGTGCGGGGCAACTAATGAAAGTAAGTCACTTCCATCCTCCTTTTCATACATGTAGTATGTTTCACTAATGATGGGTTCGAAACCCATGGCGGCGTCATAAATACGCTCTGAAATTTCTTTTCGATCAGCAATCATTTTGGCCTGCTTCGCCAAAACCTCCATCTGCTCGTATAATTGATTCATTTGTCGGTCCGTCTGCTGACGCATCGCTAAGATGGATCTTCCTCTCGTTTTGCCTGTGTCTTCCGGTTTGATGACGGCGCCACCCGCTGTGTGCGCGTAGGGCAACAAGCCCGGATTTTGGGCAACTTTATCAGGATTAATGGGATTTACAAATGGATCTTCGCTCATGTACACAAGGTTAAACTGATTAACCTTTATTTAACTCACGAAATTAGAGAATGTTTGGCTATTTTTGGAATGATTTATTGAATTATGCTTCTTTTCTCCCCGCTTGCTCCAGATTACCCTACACCTGCCTCTGATTTCGAAAGACAGGTGTTTGACTTTTGTCAAAAGTGGAAAGATGGAGTGACGCATTTTGAGTTCATGACATCTGGTTCTACAGGTTCACCCAAACCCATTCTGATTCCAAGAGAAGCTATGATTGCTTCTGCCCGTTTGACCGGAGCTTGGCTTCATTTAAATCCCCAAGATGTGGCTTTGCTTTGCCTGCCTGTTCATTACATCGCCGGAGCCATGGTACTCGTACGAGCGCTGGAATTAGATTTATCGCTTGTTTTAGTAGAGCCATCCGTCAATCCATTGCAAGGAATATCTCCGTTATCTATCCAATTAGCCTCATTTGTGCCAAATCAATGGCATGCCATGTTGAAAGACAAGCTAGATTTAGCTGCTTTTTTTTCCAATGCCAAAGGCGTGCTTTTGGGAGGTTCAGGTTTAAGTCCATCTCTTTTAGACGAAACAACGGAATTTAAGTTTCCTGTTTTTTTGACTTATGGAATGACTGAGACCGTATCTCATGTTGCGTTTCAACAGCTTTGTCCCACGTATTCCGCTCATTTTAGTTGGTTACCAGGTGTCAAACATCAAGTGGGTGAAAATGGGTGTGTATCCATTAAATCTGCTGCTACATCGCAACAATGGATACAAACGAATGATATTATTGAGCAAATAGATGATGCGCATTTTAGCCTACTCGGACGTGTAGACCGTGTCATTAACTCCGCAGGGCGTAAAATTCAAGCAGAAAAAGTTGAAACAGCACTTGGGTATCTATTACCAGATCGTTCATTTTTTGTAGGAAGTTTGCCTGATGACGCTTTAGGCCAGAAAGCAGTTTTATTTATGGAGGGATCATCGGTCATAGATGAGCATAGTTTACGAGTACCCTCGCTTGAATCATGGGAAATTCCTAAGGAGGTGATTTATCTTTCTAAATTTGAAACTACGGGTTCTGGTAAAATGGACCGACTTAAATCCGTAGCTTTGTACCTTAATGCGCAAAAATGAATCCAGCCAAATTAGAAAAGAAGTTTCAGTTGTTCTATGAGAGTCCTAACAATGTACCTCCGCCCTATCATTTAGAGGCAGCTTTTGAATTTGATTCCTTTCTAACGGATACGCCTACAGTCAAATGCACGATTCAATATATTGACCGCGACGACTTTTCCCGTGAGGAATTGCTCGCTGAAGGATTAAATATTGAGGATCGCTTTGAATGGACAGGTGCCTTGCCTATTGCTTGGCGTAATCGCCTGGAAGATTCCTTCCGTATGTTTAAGTCTGGTTCATGTAATCCACGTGATGAGGAACCATTTATTACGTTGGAAGCAGCAGATACGACCACAGCATTACCTGTTATATTGGAATTAGATGATACGCTGATTCAGGAGTTTATGCAAGCGATTTTGGAGACAGCTGGTAAAGAAATGCCGCTTTATTTAGGATTTCAATTTGCAGATGAAGATGGCATGTGGGTACGAATAGAAGGAGAATTATCCTTTTTTGATTTGAGCTTTAGGTATTCCAAAGACGGTCATGAGACGTTACGGTTTACGGATGATTGGAAAGGATTACAAGAATTGATGTCCGTTTTGTTTATCGGGGAATTTGTCTTTGAAAAGGGTGTGGAAGAATTGAAACCTAAAACGGAATTTGCTATTTATCCTGGAGATGGAAAATGGTATGTAGCTGGTGATACGTGGTTTAGACCGTCCGGAAATAAAGGATATTTTGATTTGATTGAAGATAAATTACGCACATTGTTTACCATTTAATTCCTATCTATGGAACAGCAAATTAATGAAACCTATGCCTTACAAAAGGCTTCTTTGCAGCGATTAAAAAATGCAAGTGCTGCTTCACGTATCGAGAAACTTCGTTCAATCGAGACATATATGTTGGCACACAAGCAAGATTTGTTTGATGCGTTGTATGCCGACTTTAAAAAGCCGAGTTCAGAGGTAATTATAGCTGAATTGTTGGGTGTTAAAAAAGAGATTAATTACATGATTAAGCATGTTAAATCTTGGATGAAACCTCAGAAAGTAGGTACGCCGCTCATGTTATTAGGAACGCAAGGGCATATTCAGCTGGAGCCTAAAGGCATGTGTTTAATCATTGCTCCTTGGAATTACCCATTCAATTTGGCTATAAATCCCTTAGTTCATGCAATCGCAGCGGGTAATGCCGTGATCTTAAAGCCCTCTGAATTAAGTGAGCATACGTCAGCTTTTATCAAGAAAATGTTAACCTCGTTGTTCGACCCTTCTGAGGTAGCTGTATTTGAAGGTGATGCTTCTGTGGCCAGTTATTTATTGGAGCAGAAATTTGATCATATATTTTTTACAGGTAGCCCGATGATTGGAAAGAAGGTGATGGAGGCTGCTGCCAAACACCTTTGCTCGGTAACCTTGGAATTAGGTGGAAAATCTCCGGCGATCGTAGATGAATCTGCTGATATCGTTGCTTCAGCTCAAAAAATAGCGTGGGGAAAATTCCTAAATAATGGACAAACATGCATCGCACCTGATTACCTATATATCCACGAGAAAGTGAATTTCCAATTCTTGCAAGCGTTGGAACAGACGATTGCCAACTTCTACGGTGTGGGTAAAGATAT
This sequence comes from Aquirufa avitistagni, assembly GCF_042715545.1. Lineage (NCBI taxonomy): Bacteria > Pseudomonadati > Bacteroidota > Cytophagia > Cytophagales > Flectobacillaceae > Aquirufa > Aquirufa avitistagni. Next base: position 837,175 of record NZ_JBBKXZ010000001.1, read on the forward strand.
CGCAGGTAGTAAAGATTATGCCCGCATTGTCAATAAACGTCATTTTGCCCGAATTAAATCATTGGTGGATGACGCAATCCTTCAAGGCGCAAAAGTATTGACGGGTGGGGAATTTGATGAGGCTACTTGTTTTATCAGTCCGACGATTTTAATTAATTGCACCCATGACATGCAAATCATGCAGGAGGAAATTTTTGGTCCTATCCTACCGGTGATGACATTTAAGCATGAAGCAGATATCACGCGCTATTTAAGTCAAGAAGAAAAGCCGTTAGCCTTGTATGTGTTTAGCCAAAATAAGGTCTTCTCTGATTTTATTGTACAAAATACATCGTCAGGCTCATGTCTAATTAATGACTGCTTGATTCAGTTTGGACATGATGAATTGCCATTTGGTGGCGTAAATAATTCAGGTATTGGTAAGTCGGGTGGTAAATTTGGGTTCTTAGAATTTTCACATGCCAAATCAGTTTTAGTTCAGCGGACTAATTTACTCCGGTATTTTTATCCGCCATATACGATGAAAACAAAGTGGCTTATTGAACAGGTTCTCAAATGGTTCTAAGGTGTTTTACCTTATTGATTCTTTTAGTTTGTGGCCAATTGAGTTTGGCACAGATGACCTATTCCATTTTAGATCAAAATCCATTTTCGGTTCGACATAGAATACTTAAACTGCAGCGGTTTCCTGTGCAGATTATTTACCCTGAAGGCCTAGATTCGTTGGCTCAAGTAACGGCGAATTCATTAGATCGTTCGCTTGCACAAGTTGGCCAAGGCATGGGTGTTTCCTTACATCCTTGGAAAGTTGTTTTACAGAACCAAGGAATGCTTTCGAATGGTTTTGTCTCTCTAGCGGCTCCTAGGGCAGAATATTTTATGATGCCGCCACAGGATCCTAGTTTAATTGGTACCAATGATTGGATCAATTTATTAGCCGTACATGAGTCGCGTCACATGTATCAAAATGAAATAGGCCGCACCGGTATTTCTAAATGGCTTCATTATTTATGGGGCAGTAATGGGCAGACGGCCTATACTAACTTGATGATTCCTAATTGGCTGTGGGAAGGAGACGCGGTTGAAACAGAGACTCGGGTTACCGGTTTTGGCCGAAGTGTCATTCCGCAATTTCAAATGCCGCTTCGTGCGTATTTAGATACCTATGGCGCACCTAACTATGCAAAAATGTTGGGACGGTCCTACCGTGAATATGTGCCCAATCATTATGTTTTTGGCCAATATTTAACGTATCGTTTGCAAGAGAAATATGGCCATGATGTCATAGGTCAATTATGGTCAAAGACTTTAAATGCACCCAGACCCTTCTCATTTTCCCGATCAGTTAAACAATTAACAGGTAAGTCGGTGGATGCTTTTTCGCGCGAAAGCTTGGGATTTCAAGCAAATGCGAAAGCGAAAAAAATCAAATCTCCTGGGTTTACGAATTATTTATACCCTGTACCAGTTAGTGACACTTCTTTTGTGGCGTTAAAAAATGGATTTGATGTCAATACCCAGTTGGTCTTGCATACGCCTTCACAAGAGCGGCGTCTCGTTTATTTAGGTCCTTACTTTGATAATGCGATGTTAGCGGCTTCGTCACAATTCGTCGTTTGGTCAGAGTACCAGTATCATCCAAGGTGGGGTCAAAAGAACCAAACGGTTTTTTACTTATATGATTTATTGCAAGGTAAACGAATCAAATGGGGTTCTTTAGGCCAAGCAACGAATCCAAGTATTTCTGCAGATTCAAAGTACATAGGCGCGCTGGTTTACCGTTTATCAGGCGCATCTTCTTTGCAGGTTATTGATCGTGAATCACGTGAGTTGGTTGCGCAGTTAGTTGTTAAACCTGGTGAGCAGTTTGTTCAACCGCGTTTACAGGGTGAATCTGATTTTATTTTTGTGCGCAAAAAGGGTCAATCAAAAACGATTGTTGTTTGGAATTGGAAAGACAATATTTTACGTGATTCTGTTCAATTAGGTGCATTAAATGGGTCTCACCCCTATTTAGCCGGTCAGCATATCTTATTTAATCTACCTGTGGATGGCATTGATCAGGTGGTTCGAGTGGATCCTAAATCGAATCAAGTGAATGTCCTAACATCGGATACATACGGAGCTTATTTTGGGGTTTCTCAAGGTGGTAAGTTGACATATGCACAGTATACCGCCTCAGGTTACCACGTTGTCGAAGGTGATACGGCGGCAAAGAAATCTTTTCAGTTGAATGTAGCCACTAAAGTTTCTACTGGAGATTCAAGCACAACCTATCCCACAACTACATTTTCCAAGTGGAGAATATTTAATCCATACGCTTGGGGGCCGTTAGTGGGTGCACAAGGTAATTCCATCGATATGGGTATTGTGAGTAAAGATGTTTTGAATAACCTTCAGGCGAGTTTTGGGTATCAATGGAATGCAAATGAACGTGTGGCGAATTCTTTTGCGCGTCTTTCCTATCAGGGATTTTTCCCTGTGATTGATTTTAATTATGAATCAGGAAATAGATTTACGGAGTTAAATCTACCTGCAATGAATAATCAATTTGCCTTAGTTTCTGATCAATGGCGGCAAAGCAAGTATTCATTTGGTGTACGTATTCCATTCAATTTAACCCGTTCCGTGTTTCAGGAATCACTTGAGATAGGTTCGAAAGTTGACTTTCTTCAAGTAGCTGGCTATGATTTGCAACGTCGATATATTTCAGAGGCCTTTAATGGGACCTATACTTCTGTCAATTATCAGATTTCGTATTCAAAATTGTTTAATCGGACTTACCGCGATTTACAATCGAAATGGGGTATTCAGGTAGTAGGCCGATTTAACTCAACGCCTTTTGCTCAATCTTTACAGGCAGAAATATGGTCCATTCAATCGAAGCTCTTCTTCCCTGGGTTGTTGAAGCATCACGGATTTAGTGTTCGGACTGGTTACCAACAAGAATCTAAGGGTAATTACCGCTTTGGCAGTAATCTGTATTTTCCGAGAGGATTTAGCTATGCCTCGTTTGATCAGATGTTTAGTTATAGTTTAGATTACCGGTTTCCGGTTGCGTCAACAGATTTCAATGTGGGTAGATGGCTTTATTTGAAGCGTATCAATATGGATTTGTTTGCTGATGGTGGCCGGGGAAAAGTTGTCCAGAAATCTCAGGCCCTAACACGTGATTATCAATCAATCGGCGTAGATTTGTCATTTCAAGTACATTTGATGCGTTTTTCTCAAGAGTTTGAGTTTGGCGTTCGAGGAGTTTATTTACCACAAACAAAAAACTTTGCATGGTATCCGTTGGTACTCGATATCGGTTTTTAATCGTTATTTGTTCTTCTTGGCTTTTTGCTTGTGGTCCATCAGCAGATCAACGAGGCGAAGTTATTCCGCCCAAATCAGCGTATAGCCAACTACAACGTCCTGGTTTAGTGGTTTCTTACATCACCCAACTTTTGCGAGATAGTGATGATGCTCATTTATACTTTTTACGAGCTAAAGCGTATTTGGATTTGCGTGATTATTTGCACGCGGAAAATGACATTAAGCGCGCGCTAGCCAAGAGTCCGGGTGATGTGGATTATTTGTTGGTTTCTGCTCAGATTAAGAGTCATTTAGGTTGGTACGCGCAAGCGCTGGAAGAAGCAAAAGCGCTGGAGTCATCGGGATATAATTCATCTGCGATGTATTTGACATTAAGTGAAATTTATTTAGCCTCACATTCGAAGCGAATTGCGGCTACCTATTTACGCCAAGCAGAAAGTATGGGCGTAGCAGTGGCGGAAAAACCATATCTGTCTTATCTGCAAAAGATGGTACGTGGTGATAGTTTATGGGCCATGCAATCCATTCAACGTAAAGACCTTACGCATAGCCATTTAAGTGATGCATTTTTTAGGTATCACATGCCGCGAATGTCCCAATTGAATTATCAAAATTTGATTTTGGCTGAGTTGAAAAAATATCCATTAGACCCTTATTTGCTCTTAAATTGGGGGCGCTTTTTGGTTCAGTTACATCAATATGATCGTGCTGAAAAGGTTTATTTAAATGTTTTTCGCCAATTACCGCAAAATCCAGCCATTATGTTAGAGCTAGGAGAGTTTTACACACGGTTGGGCAATAACAAACAAGCACTTGTTTACTTAGCTCAAATCCCTACTCAATCTGGTCTCTATCGAGATGCGCTATTTAGTCAAGCGCTTGTGTATTTAAATATGGGCCAAAAATCAAAGAGTATCGCTATGTTAGATTCTGGGCAAAAGCAATTTGTTTCAGACTTGCGATTTATTCAATTGCGTGATCGATTACTGGGTAAGCGCCTAGATAGTACCACGATTTTAGTCGATTCAACCGCACAAAAAAGCGATTAAGCGCTGTTAAGATTGCCGCTAAATTTGTACCTTTGCAAAAATTTTTTCTATGATTAAGATATCTTTTCCTGACGGTCAGGTTCGTGAGTTTGAACAAGGAATCACTCCTATGGATGTGGCATTGTCCATATCTGAAGGATTAGCCCGCAATGTATTAGCTGCTAAAATTGATGGTGATGTCGTGGATGCTGATACAGCAATTACCCATGATGTGGCTTTACAATTGTTGACCTGGAATGATACAGAAGGGAAAAAGACGTTTTGGCATTCATCAGCACACTTAATGGCTGAGGCAATTGAGGCAATTTATCCGGGGACGAAATTCGGTATTGGACCAGCGATTGAGAATGGTTTTTATTATGATATTGATTTAGGGGATCAGGAATTTGGTTCGGATGACTTTAAGGCGATTGAGGATAAGATGGTGGAGTTAGCGCGTCAGAAAAGTAGCTATGCGCGCAAATCGGTGGCTAAATCGGATGCCATTGCTTATTTCAAAGAAAAGAATGATGAATATAAATTAGAGTTGCTTGAGGGTTTAGAGGATGGTAAAATCACTTTTTATACCCAGGGTAACTTTACAGATTTATGTCGAGGTCCGCACATTCCGTCGACTGGATTTATTAAGTCTGTAAAGTTATTAAGCGTTGCTGGGGCGTATTGGCGTGGAGACGAAAAGCGTAAGCAGATGACGCGTATTTATGCCATTACGTTTCCTAAGGCAAAGGAATTGGAAGAGTATTTATTCTTATTGGAGGAAGCGAAGCGTAGGGATCATCGGAAATTAGGTAAAGAATTAGAGTTATTCGCATTTTCGGAGAAAGTGGGCATGGGATTGCCATTGTGGTTACCTAAAGGAACTATTTTACGTGAGCGTTTGGAGAATTTCTTGAAACGTGCACAAGTTCGCGCGGGCTACTCCCCTGTCGTAACCCCACATATTGGAAGTAAAGAATTATATGTGACTTCAGGTCACTATGCCAAATACGGTAAGGATTCGTTTCAAGCAATTCATACGCCTGATGAGGGTGAAGAGTATTTGTTGAAGCCAATGAACTGTCCGCATCACTGCGAGATATATAAAACGAAGCCACGTTCGTACAAGGATTTGCCTTTGCGTTTAGCTGAGTTTGGTACGGTTTATCGCTATGAGCAGTCGGGTGAATTACATGGATTAACACGTGTGCGTGGATTTACGCAAGATGATGCCCACATATTTTGTCGGCCTGATCAAGTAGAAGAAGAGTTCATGAAGGTAATTGACCTGGTACTATATGTATTTAAGGCCTTGGGATTCACGGAATATTCTGCTCAAGTTTCCTTGCGCGATCGTGAGAATCGGGAGAAATACATTGGAAATGATGAGGATTGGGATCGTGCAGAAAATGCGATTATTCGTTCAGCCAAAGATAAAGGATTGCCTACTGTGGTAGAATATGGAGAAGCCGCATTTTACGGTCCTAAATTAGACTTTATGGTGCGTGATGCGCTGGGTCGTAAATGGCAGCTCGGAACGATTCAGGTAGATTATCAATTGCCGCAGCGTTTCGAATTGGAATTTACGGGATCGGATAATTTGAAACACCGTCCCGTGATGATTCACCGGGCACCTTTTGGCTCATTAGAGCGATTTATTGCAATTTTGATTGAGAATACGGCGGGTAATTTCCCATTATGGTTATCGCCAGATCAGTTAGCAGTCTTGCCTATTTCGGAGAAGTATGAAGATTATGCCAATGAAATCTATTTGCGTCTTCAAGAAGCAGATTTACGTGGTTATGTAGATCATCGGAATGAAAAGATGGGACGTAAGATTCGCGATGCAGAAGTTGGAAAAGTGCCATTTATGATCATTGTGGGTGAAAAAGAGCAAGCAGATGGTATGGTGAGCATTCGCAAAAAAGGTGAAGGAGATTTAGGTATGATGTCCTTGGATGCGTTTATGGCATTGGCTGGTGAGGAAATAAACCAACAGTCGTATTCCAACTAGAATAATTGATAATTTAAGCCCTTGAGTGTCATTTGTTTGCAATTATGGGGTTTTTAAATTAGCTTCGAAGTGATTTTTATTTTAACAAATTATAATTTATGGCTTTACGCCCCAACAACAATTACAGAGGAAATAAAAGAGAAGAAGAACCTTACCGCATAAATCAGTTGATTCGTGGTGTTGAAGAGGTTCGATTAGTGGGTGAGAATATCGAGATTGGTGTTTATCCGTTCGCGAAGGCTTTAGAGATCGCAGAATCTCAAAATTTAGATTTGGTTGAAATATCACCTAAAGCTGTCCCTCCTGTTTGTAAAGTAATTGATTATGCGAAATTCAAGTATGATCAAAAGAAAAAGCAGAAGGAGATTAAGGCTAATGCCACTAAAACAGTCATCAAGGAAATCCGTTTCGGTCCGAATACAGATGAGCATGATTTTAACTTCAAGTTAAAGCATGCGGTTAACTTCCTAAAAGAAGGTGCTAAAGTGAAGGCATACGTACATTTCGTAGGTCGTACCATCGTTTTTAAAGAGCGCGGTGAAATGTTGTTATTGAATTTTGCCAAAGGTCTAGAGGATATTGGCAAGCCTGACGATATGCCGAAGTTAGAAGGAAAACGGATGAGTATTATTTTTTCCCCAAAAGCAGCAAAGAAATAATTTTTAATATGCGTGGAATGTAGAGGTAATTTTATTACTTTTGCGTTCCAATTTTTACATGTCTAATCAATTAAAGAATGCCAAAAATTAAAACCAACTCTGGAGCGAAGAAGCGTTTCAAAGTAACGGGAACTGGTAAGATTAAGCGTAAACACGCTTTTCACAGCCATATCCTTACTAAAAAAACAACGAAACAAAAGCGTAATTTAGTTCACGCTACTTTAGTTTCACCAGCTGATATGGATCGCGTTAGCTTAATGCTAGGTCTATAATCAACTAAATCAGTTATTGTTAAACCAGAAAGTAGGCTAAAGTAATCGAGAGATTCGCCTCATTTCAAAAAACAAAAAATTATGCCAAGAAGTGTCAATCACGTAGCCTCAAGAGCTAGAAGAAAGAAAATCCTTAAGTTAGCGAAAGGATTCTATGGTCGCGGTAAAAACGTTTGGACTGTAGCCAAAAACAAAGTAGAGAAAGGTTTGCAATATGCATACCGCGATCGTAAAGTTAAGAAAAGAGATTTTCGCGGACTTTGGATCCAACGTATCAATGCAGCTGTTCGCACTGAAGGAATGTCTTATTCTGCGTTCATGGGCAAATACAATAAATCTGGAATGACTTTAAATCGTAAAGTTTTAGCTGACTTAGCGATGAATCACCCAGAAGCATTCAAAGCAGTCGTTAAGAAATTAGCGTAAGCCAAATGAAAAGTCCCGATTTATTCGGGACTTTTTTTTTATCCCTTATCTTTGTTGCCTAATCTGGTAACGTTGCAAAAGCCCATCTATTTTGATTATGCCGCGACCACCCCTGTTCATCCAGCGGTGCTTAACGATATGCTCCCCTATTTTACGGAGGATTTCGGTAATGCAGGTTCTAATCAGCATTATTATGGTTGGGTAGCCGAAGAAGCAATTCAAAAGTCGCGCGCATCCATCGCGAAGTATTTCAATTTACCTGCATCAAGTATTTTATTTACCTCTGGAGCGACTGAATCCAACAATTTAGGTATTCAAGGTTTTTTGTCTGGGAGAAAGCCGGGTCATATGATTACGTCTACCTTGGAGCACAAGGCGGTTTTGGCGGTATGCCAACACATGGAGTCGCTCGGTTGGTCAGTTACTTATGTAACTCCCAATGAAGCCGGTATAATCGATGTAGAGGACGTCAAGGCTGCGATACAATCCGATACCGTTTTAATTTCACTTATGCTTGTGAATAATGAGCTGGGCACGATTACAGATTATGAAGCAATACGCGCATTAGCGGATGCTCATCAACTTATTTTTCATGCAGATGCTACCCAGGCTATTGGAAAAATAGACCTTCAAGGCAAGGATTTGCCTCATTTGATGAGTGTATCAGGACATAAAGTTTATGGGCCGAAAGGTATAGGTGCGTTAATCGTCCAACCGGGAGTTCAGATTCAACCATTGGTATTCGGTGGTGACCAAGAACGGGGAATGCGTAGTGGTACATTGGCCGTCCCACAAATCGTAGGTTTAGCAGCATCCTTTCAACTGATTCCTGAACTCTTGTCTCATGCACAAACATTAGCGGAGTACAAATCACGTATAGAGAAAGCTATTCCCGCGCACTGGAAATTGAATGTATCGCGTGCATCTACTGTTCCTCATATACTCAGCATTTCGTTACCTGAAACAGACTGGGAAACCTTGTTTCAAAGTATTCCCAATGTAGCCATCTCGAATGGTGCCGCGTGTAATGCCAAAACGCATTTACCGTCACATGTGTTAAAATCGATTGGATTGTCTGATGCAGAAGCTTTAGCCACTTTGCGGATCTCCATGGGATTAGGTACGACCTCACAAGATGTTGATTTTCTGATTTCCTATTTACATGAAAAGTTGAATTGAATATGAAAGAGTTAATTCAAATTCTTGGCCAATTAAAGCGCTTATTAAACTCAGGAGAATCATTTGCGTTAGCTACCGTGGTTTTTGTGGAAGGTTCGGCTTATCGCCGACCAGGTGCTCGGATGCTCATTGACGAAAATGGAAATTGGTGGGGCGGAATTAGTGGCGGCTGTCTAGAAGGTGATTTGTTGAAGAAAGCGCAATTGGCGATGCGCCAACAAACCATTAAGAATATTACGTATGATACCCGTGAGGATGATCCATTTCAGTTGGGCATCGGATTAGGCTGTCAGGGATTAATTGAAATTATTATTGATCCTATTCGAGCACACGTAGAACAAGTTGCTGAGCAATTACATATTTGTTTAGATTCAGGACTGGCACATACGCTACAGAGTACGTGGGAAGGTTCAAACTTTTCCATTCAAGCAGTAGCAGATACAAGTGGATCATTTACGCAGGAAGGAAATAAACAGATCTTTGTTGAACAAATTCCGGCCAATACACGCATTTGGATTGTTGGCAATCAATTTGACGCCATCAGTTTAATCCAACTATGTCAGCAATTGGCATGGGAGGTTCACTGGGTTGGCAATAAACTAAAAATGAATCCAAGCGTTCGTGATTCAGTCCAGGCATGTTACGATTGGAACGATGATTTACTCGTACGAAATACGGACTGCCTTGTGCTGATGTCACATGATTTTGATCGGGATGTTGAATTTTTAAGCAACCAGTATGCGGTAGATAAGTGGTCTTATGTAGGTATTTTAGGTCCGAATAAACGAATGGATCGAATCTTAAAACAAATTCCAACGCTTCAAGTTAATTTATTGTCAAGTCCAATTGGATTAGATATTGGCGCAGAAGGTCCTGATGAAATTGCGATTTCGATCGTATCTGAGATTTTAGCAGTAAAAAATGGTCGAAATGGCCAATCATTAAAACATAAAAAAGGTAGTATACATTTATGAATTCCCTAGTAGCACTTAAAAAGGCGATTGAGCCGCACCAACAAGCTTTATTAACACATTCAATCAATAGTTACATTCAGTCTCCTACTGAACTAGCCAATTTCATGCAGCATCATGTGTTTGCGGTTTGGGACTTTATGTCTTTGGTCAAGAAACTTCAAAAAGAACTAACCTCGGTTGATCAGCCTTGGGTACCTAAGGGAACTCCTGAAGTCCGTTTTTTGATTAATGAAATTGTCTTGGGCGAAGAGTCGGATGTAGACCAACATGGTCAATACACGAGTCATTTTGAATTATATGTTCGCGCGATGCGTGAATTAGGTATAGATGTTTTACCAGCTTTAAAGGAATTGACTAAGTGTCAATCTATTACGGATGTCCTAGCCTTATTGCCTTCACTAGATATTCCTAATTCTGTACGTGACTTTCTAACGTTTACCTTCGAATCGATACAAAATAGACCCATTGAGGAAGTGGCTGCCATTTTTACCTTTGGTCGGGAAGATTTGATTCCAGGTATGTTCCAACTCATTGTGGACCAATTAAAACAAGATGCACCGGCTAAAATTGAAACCTTGGTTTATTATTTAGAGCGTCATATCGAAGTGGATGGAGACCATCATAGCCAATTAGCCTATCGTATGATGGAGGAATTATGTGGTGATGATACTGATAAATGGGCTAGAGCCACACAGGCCGCCATTGAGTCTTTACAAGTGCGGAAGCGTTTGTGGGATGGAATTGTTAAATAGAGGTGAGAGGTAAGAAGTAAGAGGTATTTGACATAAAAAAAGCCCGATCTGTGTAGGATCGGGCTTTTGATTTTAGCGAAGGTGGTTTATTTAACCTCTTCGAAGGCAACATCTTCAGCGCCACCATCAGCGGCAGTATCTGTAGGTTGTGCTCCTTCTCCTCCTTCTGTTGCACCTGCAGCGTACATTTCTTGCGAAGCTGCCGTCCAAGCGGTATTTAATTTCTCTAATCCAGCATCGATACCCGCTAAATCTTGAGAAGCGTGTGCCACTCTCAATTCTGCCAAAGCACCTTCGATTGCTGTTTTATTTCCTTCCGATAATTTCTCACCGTATTCCTTCAATTGCTTGTCAGATTGGAAAATCAACGCATCTGCTTGATTGATTTTTTCTACTTTTTCTTTTTCTAATTTATCCGATGCTTCGTTCGCTTTCGCCTCGTTACGCATTTTCTCGATATCCTCATCTGTCAAACCACTAGATGCTTCGATACGGATTTTTTGCTCTTTACCAGTTCCTTTATCTTTGGCAGAAACGTTAAGGATACCATTCGCATCGATATCAAATGTAACTTCGATTTGAGGTACACCACGTTGTGCTGGTGGCAAACCATCTAAGTGGAAACGGCCTAATGAACGGTTATCTTTCGCCATCGGACGCTCACCTTGTAACACGTTAAGTTCTACGGATGGTTGGTTATCCGCAGCCGTCGAGAATGTCTCAGATTTCTTCGTAGGAATTGTTGTGTTCGATTCAATCAATTTCGTGAATACACCACCCATTGTTTCGATTCCCAATGATAGTGGAGTAACGTCAAGTAATAAAACGTCCTTCACCTCTCCTGTTAATACACCACCTTGAATCGCAGCACCAATCGCAACAACCTCATCTGGATTAACTCCTTTAGAAGGTTTCTTGCCAAAGAATTTCTCTACTTCTTCTTGAATACGCGGAATACGAGTCGATCCACCTACTAAGATTACTTCATCTATATCAGCATTTGTATAACCAGCATTTTTCATTGCTCGTTTACAAGGCTCTAAGGTACGTTGGATTAAACTATCTGCTAATTGCTCAAATTTCGCTTTGGATAATGAACGAACTAAGTGTTTTGGAATACCGTCAACTGGCATGATGTATGGCAGGTTGATTTCAGTAGATGCACTTGAACTCAATTCGATTTTAGCTTTTTCTGCAGCTTCTTTCAAACGCTGAAGAGCCATTGGATCTTTACGCAAATCGATGTTTTCATCCGAAATAAATTCTTCCGCTAACCAGTTGATAATTACCTGATCAAAGTCATCACCACCTAAATGTGTATCACCATCAGTTGATTTAACTTCAAATACACCATCACCTAATTCTAACACAGACACGTCAAAAGTACCGCCACCTAAGTCAAATACGGCAATTTTCATATCCTTACCACCTTTGTCTACGCCATAAGCTAATGCAGCAGCTGTAGGCTCATTGATGATACGTTTTACCTCTAAACCAGCGATTTGGCCAGCTTCTTTTGTTGCTTGACGTTCTGCATCATTAAAATAGGCAGGAACCGTAATGACAGCTTCCGTAACAGTTTGACCTAAATAGTCCTCTGCTGTTTGCTTCATCTTTGTTAAAATTTGAGCTGAAATTTCTTGAGGTGTATACAAACGATCACCAATACGCACGCGAGGCGTGTCGTTATTTCCTTGCTCAACTTGATATGAGATTGTTTTTAACTCTGAACTTACTTCTGAATATTTTTTACCCATGAAACGCTTCACAGATGAAATCGTATTCTGAGGATTTGTAATGGCTTGTCTTTTGGCAGGATCACCCACTTTACGTTCTCCATTTTCTAAAAATGCTACAATGGAGGGTGTCGTTCTTCTACCTTCTGAATTAGCGATAACAACAGCCTCATTCCCTTCCATAACCGCCACACATGAGTTGGTGGTACCTAAGTCAATTCCAATAATTTTTCCCATGATTATTTAATTTAATTTTCACCCTTTTACACAAGGATAATGCCACCCTATTCAAACATGACACTTTATGCCAAATTGTCACAAATCAAGATTAATTCCTCTAAATCGTCATTTAGGTCGCCTTTATGGTAACTTTTAAGGCTTTAAAACATGTAAATTTTGTCAACATTTTCTTATTTTGTTTGGATAGCAGTATTGACTTAGTTTTAATCAAAAGGCCAAGAAGAAATTCTTGGCCTTTTAGTTAGATAACTTTTGTACTTTCTCCAGGTATCGTATACGAACTACCTTTGACCATTAGTGTGATTGGATTAGCTGATAAGTTGGTAATTTCAACTCCTTTATTCAGTATCCGAATCGCTAGTTGGTTTGATCTAAAATTGATCTTAAATGCATATTCTTCCCATTGACTTGGAAGGAATGGATTAAAACTTAACTGGTTATTCACCAGCATCATGCCACCAAATCCTTTCACAATGGACATCCAGGTACCTGCCATACTGGTGATGTGGCAACCATCTTCTGTGTCATTGTTGTAATCATCTAAATCTAATCGAGCAGCACGGGTATAGAATTCATACGATTTGTCTTCTTTACCCAATTTTGCAGCTAGAATATTGTGCACACATGGACTCAATGATGACTCATGAACAGTTAAAGGTTCATAGAAATTGTAATTACGCTCAATTTCTTCTTTGCTGAAATCAGTCTCAAAGAAATACATGCCTTGCAATACATCAGCTTGCTTAATGTAGCAAGAACGTAGAATGCGATCCCACGACCAGTTTTGATTGATTGGTCTTTGACCAGATGGAATAGCATCTACAGGTGCAATTACTTTATCCAAGAATCCATCTTGCTGTAAGAATATCCCCTTTTGTTCATTACGCGGGAAGTACATGTTTTGAATGATATGTTCAAATTGAGCAATTTCCTCGTGCCTGAAATTTGTTTTGGCTAGTTTCTCTTGGGCGGCTTCTGGGAAATTTGATTTGATTTCCTGCAATACAGCCAATGTATATTTCAAGCACCAAACAGCGAAATAGTTTGTGTACCAATTGTTGTTTACGTTGTTCTCATATTCATTGGGACCCGTTACGCCTAACATCACATATTTTTGTTGGTTCTCTGACCAGTTCACGCGCTGTGCCCAAAAACGTGAAATGCCGATTAATACTTCCCAACCATAGTCAACTAAATGCTTACGGTCGTTTGTGTAATCTACATAATCCTTAATTGCGTAAGCGATAGCCCCATTTCGGTGAATTTCTTCAAATGTGATTTCCCACTCATTATGGCATTCCTCACCATTCATCGTAACCATCGGATATAAGGCCGCTCCTTGATTAAAACCAAGTTTTCCTGCGTTTTCGATCGCGCGATCTAATTGTTTCCAACGGTAGATTAATAGATTTTTGGATACATTTTGGGGTGCTGTAGCTAAATAGAACGGAATACAATAAGCTTCTGTGTCCCAATAGGTGGATCCACCATATTTTTCACCTGTAAATCCTTTTGGGCCAATATTTAAGCGATCATCTGCTCCTGTATATGTTTGATTCAACTGGAATATGTTAAATCGGATGCCTTGTTGGGCCGACACGTCTCCTTTTATAATCACATCATTAATCGCCCATTTCGCTTCCCAAGCTTCGGCTTGTTCTTTTTTCATGGTATCGAATCCTTTGGTGCAAATGCGGTTTAGGTAGTCAATTCCACGAGATTCTAAGGTTGCAGCTGGGTGATTTTCAGAACTTAAGTTGACAGCAAATTTGGTAATGCTTAATTTTTCACCTTGTGCTGTTGGCACTAAATAGCTTAACGAACTATACTTTTCTTTCGTTTCAGTCTTTGCGTTAATTGCTTGCTTTTGTCCATTGACAGCTAATTCAATTTTCTGACCTGTGAAAACTTCGAATCCTGTTTTCTTCGTTTTGGACCAAACGAATGAAGTATGATCACTCGCACCTACTTTTACTTCATCCCAAAATTTTTCATCGTAGTTCGAATCCTTATTTTTTATATCACCGTCAACGAATGCTTTGATTGAGATTGTGGCTGAAAAATTAAGTGGGATTATTTGATACGAAATAACACCTGATTCATCATCAGCCATGCTATTTAATCGAATGGATTCAATTGATATTGATTTTCCTGAAGCTAATGTAATGTCACATTGGCGTAAAATGAATCCTTCTTTCATGTTTAATTCACGGTAGAAGGAATTTATTGTACTCGTGTGTAGATCTACTAGTTCTCCGTCAATGGTAATTTCTAGGCCATTCCAATTGGCGGCATTAAGTACTTTAGCGAAATATTCGGGATACCCATTTTTCCACCAACCTACGCGTGTTTTGTCCGGATAATAGACACCGGCTACGTAATTACCTTGAAGTGTTTTCCCTGTGTATGTTTCTTCAAAAGAACCGCGCTGGCCCATGCGGCCGTTTCCTAGTGAAAAGATTGATTCTGTTATTTCGTTGAACTCAGGATTAAACTTGTCTTCGATGATTTTCCATTCATCGAGTTTTAAATATTGTTTCATGTAAACTCAGGGTTATTAGGTAATCCGTGCAAAATTAAACGAATGTCGCTTTTTGTAAATTCTGTGCTAGTGTGTTTCTTAAAATTGTAATAATTCGGATGCTTGAATGCCTACAAAATTGGGAATTACTTTGTCGGCCTGACGCAACATCTCCACATCTCCTATTCCAATAGCACGCATATTTCCAGCTTTGGCAGCTTCTACGCCGGCTTGTGCATCTTCGAAAACGATGCATTCGGTAGGTAAGATACCTAAACCACTTGCTCCTTTTAAGAATACCTCAGGATCTGGTTTACTCTTCGTGACCTTATTTCCGTCAATGATTAAATCAAACCATTCAATAAGACCCGTTTTGGATAAAATGATTTCAGCATTCTTGCTGGCGGAACCTAATGCGATTTTATAGCCTGCTTGTTTGATTTGATTTAAGAAATCCAATACACCAGGTAATATTTCACTTGGATTCATATTCGAAATTAAGTCCAAGTAATTTTCATTCTTTTCAATTAACCAAGTTGATTTTTGATCCTCTGTGGCGGAATAATTTGCCCAAGTTAAAATTCGGTTCAATGACTCAACGCGTGATACGCCCTTCAATAGTTCATTTTGCTCTTCTGTTAACGCATAGCCAAACTTAGTACCTAAGTTTTTCCACGCTTGAAAATGATAAATGGCTGTGTCAACTAATACGCCATCTAAATCAAATAGGCATGCCTTGTAAGTCATTTTGGGTGATATTTTATGAAAATCTGTTTATTTGAATGTTCAAAATTATTACATTTACTTATGCCAAGAAAGCTATTTCTGCTGTGCTAGGCTGTTTATTTTACGATATGCTACGATTTACCCGTTTTTTATTTTTGTTTTTGGCCTGCTTTGGCCTATCGCCTAATTTGAATTCCCAATCTACTATGCCTAACGCTACGAATTCCTCCTCTAAATTTATTGTGTATCAAATGATGTTTCACCTGTGGGGGAATACTAATACAAATTTGGTACGTAATGGGTCGGCCCAACAAAATGGAGTGACTAAATTCAAGAATGTTTCTACGAAAGCATTAAAGGCGCTTAAAGCAAAAGGTATTACGCATGTGTATGCCACGGGTTTGATTGAACATGCCACCATGGAGGATTTGACAGCATTTGGTTCGCCCTTAGATCATCCATCTGTTGTGAAAGGTCGGGCAGGTTCCCCTTTCGCCATCAAGGATTACTATGATGTGAATCCATTTTTAGCCGAGAACCCTGCGAAACGTATGGATGAATTCAAGGGTATGTTGGCCCGCTTCCATGAAACCGGCATCAAACTAGTCATTGATTTTGTGCCAAATCACTTGGCAAGGCAATATCATTCCGATCAAAAGCCTGCGGGTATTGAGGATTTTGGTACGCGTGATAACAATCAAGTTTCATTTGCAGCCAACAATAATTTCTATTATTTGCCAGGAACTCAATTTTCAGTGCCAGAGGGCGTTCATCCTCCAGTACAAGTAACGATTCCTTACACGGAAATCCCAGCTAAGGTTTCCGGAAATAATGTATTTAATTCACAGCCTTCGATTAACGATTGGTTTGAAACAGTGAAGTTAAATTATGGGGTAGATTTCCAGCATGGAAATACAACGCATTTTGACCCTATTCCCGATACATGGGTAAAAATGGTTCAAGTTTTGAATTATTGGGCAGATTTAGGTGTAGATGGATTTCGATGTGATATGGCGGAGATGGTGCCCGTTGAGTTTTGGTCTTATGCGATTCCGAAGATTAAAAACAAACATAAACAAGTGGTTTTCATCGCTGAGATTTATCAACCCAACTTATACAAAGACTATATTTTTAAAGGGGGATTCGATTATTTATATGATAAAGTGGGTTTATACGATGGGATTCGTCGCTTGATGCAAGAAAAGCCAGAAGCAACAACAGCGGACATAACGCGGGTTTGGCAAAATGAATCAGGTGATTTTGCGAAACACATGCTAAGGTTTTTGGAAAATCATGATGAACATCGCTTGAATACACCTGCGTTTGCAGCGAATAATTTTTGGTCAACTATCCCTGGAATGGTTGTGACTTCAACCTTACATGATGGTCCATTAATGATTTACATGGGTCAAGAATTTGGTGAAAAAGCGAATGAGATTGAAGGATATAATGAAGCAGATGATCGAAGTTCAATGTTTGATTTCTGGCGTGTGGAGACGCATCAGCGTTGGATGAACGGAGGGAAATTTGATGGTGGCTTATTGAGTTCGGCGGAGAAGGAGATTGATCAATTTTACAAACAGTTATTTAAGCTGGTACATACTTCGGATGCAATACAGCAGGGCGCTTTTTTTGATTTACAATATGCGCAGGATGCTGGGTATGATGCCAAACATGTGTATTCATATTTACGCTATACTGCCAAAGAAAAATTGTTAATCGTGACAAATTTTGATGCAAAGCAAGGGCATGAGTTTACGATTCAATTACCTCAATTAGCGCTAGATATGATGCAGGTAAAATCAGCCAAATTAGCCAAAAACACCTATTTTACACCGCCGAGTACCTCGGATGCGCCTCGATTAACAGGAAACAAGATTTATATTCCGGCGAATAGCTCGTTGATATTTAATTTATAAACCATGAAAAAATTAACAAAACCACGCTTATCCTTAGGTCAGATTTTTAATATGAGTGTTGGCTTTTTAGGCATTCAATTTGGCTTTGCTTTACAAAACGGAAATGCCTCTCGGATCTTACAAAGTTTTGGCGCGGATGTCGAACAATTATCATGGTTTTGGTTGGCCGCTCCGCTAACGGGTATGTTGATTCAACCAATCATTGGTTTTTACTCGGATCGTACCTGGAATGGCTTGGGACGTCGTAAACCTTTCTTTCTTACGGGTGCCATTCTGGCGGCCTCTGCGCTTTTATTTTTTCCGCATGCAGGTGCTTTAGCGGGATATCTGCCTCCTATGATTGTGGGAGCAGGTATTTTGATGATGATGGATGCTTCATTTAATGTGGCTATGGAACCTTTCCGGGCTTTAGTAGCGGATAATTTACCAGAGGAACAAAATACACTTGGTTTCTCGATTCAGACATTTTTAATTGGAATTGGTGCCGTTGTAGGTTCATGGTTACCTTATATTTTAGGCGAATGGATGGGCGTTGCGAAATTGGCAGAGCCAGGTCAAATTCCAGATAATGTGCGTTTCTCATTTTACGTAGGTGCTTTTGTCTTCATAGCTGCCATTATTTGGACGATTGTAGGTACGAAGGAATATTCTCCTGAGGAGCGTGAGGCTATGGGTTTTGAGTCGGAAGGAAAAGAGGATACCCTCGTTTCTGTATTTCGGTATATAAAGGAAATGCCCACGACCATGCGTCAGTTGGGTGTAGTTCAGTTTTTCTCTTGGTTTGGTTTGTTTTCGATGTGGGTTTTTTCAACTCCTGCCATTGCACATCATGTGTATGGATTGGAATTAAATGATCATCAGTCTGCTGGATATCAGGATGCGGCCAACTGGGTAGGTATTATTTTCGGGGTTTACAGTGGGGTGTCGGCTATTTATGCTGCCTTTTTGCCTCGTATTGCCGCTTTCTTAGGGAATAAAGCTACCCATGCTTTTTCGTTAACTGCTGGTGGCATTGGTTTGATCTCAATCTATTTTATTCAAGATCCTCAAATGCTGATTTTAAGTATGGTGGGTGTGGGTATGGCGTGGGCAAGTATCTTAGCGATGCCCTATGCTTTGTTGGCCGGTTCGATTCCCATGTCAAAAATGGGTGTATACATGGGGATTTTCAATTTCTTTATCACGGTTCCACAGATTGTCAATGGCATCATTGGAGGTTCTATTGTGAAGTATTTTTATAATGGAAATGCGATCTATGCGATTGTTATGGCAGGTGTATTTTTTATCGCGGGCGCAATCAGTGTATTATGGATTCGCGAAAAATAGTCCTCTTTTTTCTTTGTAGTTTTTATTCAGCTTTGGGTCAAGTCACTCCTGCTTTACGTTTGGCTATTCAAGAAACCCGAAGTAATCATGATTTGACTCGAATAGGTTTACAGTTTCTAGGTAAGCCTTATCGAGCTAATGCCTTGTCTGGTTCCAATCCTGAAGAACTCGTTGCTGATTTAACATCCTTTGATTGTGTGACATTTATTGAAAATTCGTTGGCCTTAGCACATGCTGCTGGCGATGAGTCTGTATATCGAAAATCTTTGGTGCATTTTCGCTACGCAGGTGATTCTGTTCAATACGAAAAACGATACCATTACTTTTCGGATGCCATGCGGCAACTGGGTTATCCTTTGCTAGGTACACGTGATATGCTTCAGAAATTACCTAAATCATTTTCATTTTTAAGTAATTACTTAGCTTCTAAGCAGCCAGGACAAATCAATCTTACTTTGCTTCGTTCAAGAGAAACTCAATTGGCTCATAACGATTTTTATTATACGCCTAATGCCTTAATTGATCGTTTATTGCCTTTATTAAAATCTGGAGATTTGGTGGGATTAGTTTCTAAAAATCCTGCGATTGATTTTTTGCATACCGGTATGATCTATCGAAAAGACGGAAAAGTATATCTGCTGCATGCATCACAGGAATATAAACGTGTGATGGTCAGTCAACAGACCTTAGGTGAATACTTGAAAACGCACAGACAATTTATTGGTGTTTCGGCATTTAGACCTATTTTTAAGGAATGAAAAAATACAACTTTGATCAGGTCATTGATCGTACCCATACAAGTAGTTTTAAATGGGATAATGTAACCTACCCTGCTTCGGGGATGTTACCTATGCCAGTAGCTGATATGGATTTTCCCGTCGCGGATGAAATTTTAGCTACGTTAAATCGAATCACTGATCATGCCGTTTTGGGTTATGCGATTGTCCCAGAATCCCTTAAAGTGGCGATGCAAGCTAAAATCAGACAGGATTACGGTTGGGATACCTCATTAGACTGGCAAGTTTGGATACCGGGTATCGTTCCTGGCATTGCTGCTGCTTGTGCGGCGTTTACGACTCCTGAGGATGGAATATTAACTGCCGTTCCGGTATATCATCCATTTCATTTAGTGGCTGGCTGGGTCGATCGACCTTTAATCACGTTTCCTATGGTTCAAGAGGGGAATCGCTGGACCTATGATTTCGAAGCGTTTGAAATAGCACTAAAAAAAGGGCCCAAAGTATTTCTGTTTTGTAACCCACATAATCCAGGGGGTACGGTATTTAATGCGCATGAAATTGAGCGGATTCGTACCTTATGTGCCCAATATGATTGCCTGATTGTCTCTGATGAAATTCATGCTGATTTGCAGATTAGTTCACAAACTAAACATCTATGTATCGCCAGTGATATTAATTTCTTTGCGACTTCTAAGGCATATAACACAGCTGGTTTAGGTGGTGCTGTTGCAATTATCCCTGATAAAAATATTCGCGATGCGTTTACTAAAAAGACCTTTGGCTTTTTTCCTATGCTTACACGGCATAGTATTGAGGTGATGGAGACCTCATTAACGATGTCATCAGATTGGATGGAATCACTGCTGCCCTATTTGCGGACTAATCATGACTTACTTTTAGCATCAGTCAATAGTCTTCCTGGTTTGACTATGTTGCCCTTAGAAGCAACTTATTTAGCTTGGATCGGCTACGATGCAAAACTACATGGTGATTTTCAGAAGCGTTTATTCGATGCTGGATTGCATGTGTTGCGGGGAGAACAATTTAAAGGAGGAGATTTTATTCGTTTAAACTTTGCTTGTCCGCGTGTGCAGTTAGAAAAAGCCATTTCAATTATTCAACAAGTTGTACATGCGCATGCTTAAAAGCCTACTTTTTCTTGGTCTTTTAGCAGCATTAGGGTTTCTCTTTTGGTATATCGCTGCGCATGATCAGCAGTCAAGCGCCGAGGTAAGTCTCGAAGATAATTTAATGGCCAGTGGCTTTGCTGATTCATTAAGGCAGCAATCTCTACCAGATTCCAGCGCAACATTCGCTGCGGAGCCCACTGTCATTAATGCGTTTATTGAAGATTTTGAAGCCAAGGTAGATTCGAATGTTTTTCAAGTTTATAAGAGTAGCCAACTGATATTTTCGAAAAAGTTGGCATGGCCAGCGAAGCAAATTTTAGCTTCGGATTTAAATGGAAATCAGTTGCCTGAATTTTGGATTTATGGTCAAAATGCAAGTAAAAGAACTCAAATTTTGGCTTTTGAATATGGTTCAGGACATGTACGTGAGATTTCTTTCCCAACTTTAAAGGGCCGACAAGCCTTTGGGTATGTAGGTGGAGATTCGCTGTATTTTGAAAAGAATAGTTTAGTACGATTAGTAAAGTATGCAAATGATCCTTATGCGGATTTTGGTAATGGATATCGGGCATGCTTTTATTCCTTTGGCAAAGACCAAAGTTTTATTTTGAAAAAGACCTTAGACCTAGAAAACATAACTTATGAGTAATTCGAAATTGCGTTCCCAACAATGGTTTGGAAAAACTGGAAAAGATGGCTTTATCTACCGTGCTTGGATGAAAAACCAAGGAATACCTGATGATTATTTTCAAGGGAAGCCGGTAATTGGTATTTGTAATACGTGGTCTGAATTGACTCCATGTAATGCACATTTTAGAGAATTAGCTGAGTTTGTTAAGAAAGGAGTTATTGAGGCAGGCGGATTTCCAGTGGAATTTCCGGTTATGTCATTGGGTGAAACGTTGATTAAGCCCACTGCCATGTTGTATCGCAATTTGGCAAGTATGGACGTAGAAGAGTCTATTCGCGCAAACCCAGTGGATGGTGTTGTGCTGATGTGTGGTTGTGATAAAACGACTCCTTCCCTTGTGATGGGTGCATCTAGTGTCGATTTACCTACATTGGTGATCTCAGGTGGACCAATGATGAAAGGTAAATTTAAAGGCAAGGAAATCGGAACATCGGATGTGTGGCGTTTTGCTGAAGCCTATAAACTAGGTGAATTATCTCAAAAGGAATTTATTGAAGCGGAAGCTTGTATGGCACGTACTCCCGGACATTGTGCGGTGATGGGTACGGCTTCTACGATGGCTACAATGGTGGAAGCTTTGGGTTTGAGTTTACCTCAGAATGCGGCAATTCCTGCAGCTGACGTACGTCGTAAGGTATTGGCGCAGCATTCTGGTCGGCGAATTGTCGAGATGGTCAACGAGGATTTAAAGATGTCCAAGGTATTAACGCGTCAAGCTTTTGAAAATGCGATTCGCGTAAATGCAGCCACAGGTGGTTCGACTAATTTCGTCATTCACTTATTAGCGATTGCTGGGCGTATTGGTGTTGATTTACACTTAGATGATTTTGATAAGTTCTCTTTAAACATTCCTTTATTGGCTAATATTCAGCCTTCTGGGGAGCATTTCATGGAAGATTTGTATTACGCGGGTGGTTTGCCGGCGTTAATGAATCAAATGAAGGAACATTTGCATACCTCAAGCATTACGGTTAATGGCAAGACCATTGGTGAAAATATTACGGATACGCCTATTTATGACCCTACGATTATTTCGTCATTTGCAGAACCATTCAAACCAGATTCTGGAATTGCCGTTGTACGTGGAAATTTAGCGCCTCAAGGTGCTGTGTTGAAACCTTCTGCTGCTTCTCCTGAATTGTTCAAGCATCGTGGAAAAGCGGTTGTTTTTGAAAATATTGAGGATTATCACGCACGAATTGATTTACCAGACTTGGATATCGATGAATCTTCGGTGATGGTTTTAAAAAATGTAGGGTTGAAAGGTTACCCTGGGATGGCAGAAGTGGGCAATATGGGTATTCCGAAAAAGCTTTTGGAAAAAGGTGTCAAAGATATGGTGCGTATTTCTGACGGGCGTATGAGTGGTACGGGTTTTGGGACAGTTGTCCTACATGTTTCCCCTGAATCTGCGGCTGGAGGACCTTTGAATTGGGTTCAAAATGGTGATTACATTTCTTTAGATGTGGAAAATCGGTCGATCAATTGGGAAGTTTCTGCGGAAGAATTAGCTGCACGAAAGTTAGCTCAACCGTTAGTGCCTCCTACCCATCCGCGTGGTTATGTAAGTTTATTCATTGATCATATTGAACAACCTGATAAAGGTGCGGATTTTGACTTTTTAAAGGGTGGTTCAGGGTCAGTTGTCACGCGAGATTCACATTAATGAAATTATACGTCATCACAGGTGCTGGGCAAGGAATCGGATTTGAGTTAGTAAAACAACTCTTATCGAATGGTCATTATGTTGTTTGGAATGAAATAGATTCAAACGTCATGGCTGCTACAACCCAGCATTTGAATGATTTAGGATTACATAATCATGTGTGTATTCATGCGGATGCAAGTTCAGAAGAGTTTCTAATCGAATTAAATCACGTGTTAGATCAATCTACACATGAATTAGCTGGTGTCGTATGTAATGCTGGAATTACCACGTTTGGTGATTTTTGGTCATACCAGCGTGCTTCCATGGAACAAATCTTACAAGTGAATCTGGTGGGTACTTTTTTTCTCATTCAATCTCTTGCGCAACATTTTCGTAAAAAGCAGATTGCGGGTTCTATTGTGGTGATGTCATCTGTTACGGGTCATCAAGCTCACCCAGATTTAGCTGCCTATGGCATGACGAAAGCCGCTTTAAATCAGTTGGTGAAGAATTTAGTGATCGATTTATCGCCTTTCCAAATTCGGATTAATTCGGTTTCACCGGGAGCAACGATTACCGAACGTACCTTGAAGAATGCTGAATATCAATCAGATTGGACGGAAATTACCCCTTTAGGAAAGGCGGCTGAGGTTTCTGACATTGCTGCTGCCACCCTATTTTTCTTATCAGATCAAGCCAAACATATTACCGGCCAAACCTTAATCGTGGATGGCGGTTGGACTTCCATCAGTCCTGCACCGAAACATTAAGCCCACGCTTTTTCTAAAAAATTCAACCAGTTTTGGTGGCAGATTTTTTTGATATCATCTTCCGAAAAACCTCGCTTAGACAATAAATCGGGAATTTTTTGCAAGTCGGCAATCGTCTCTAAATCATGCGGACATTGTTCCTTGCCAAATCCTCCATCTAAATCAGTACCCATTCCCACATGATTTGTGTTTCCTGCCAAATCACAAATATGGCTTAAATGGTCAATCATGGTGTTTAATGTCACTCCCATAGATTTTGGGGTTGATTTTCCGCGTTCCCAATTGGGTACCATCATCCAAGCGTCCAATGGCATTCCAATGACCGCTCCCCGACGAATCAATTCCTTGAATTGAGCATCTGAGAATTGACGGTTATGATCTACCAGGGCCCGACAATTATGATGACTCGCCCACACATGGCCGTCAAAGTGTTCCATCGCTTCGTCAAAACTATCATCACATAAGTGCGTGGCATCTAGAATAATGTTCAATTCCTGCATTTTTTGCAGTAATTCACGCCCTTTTGGACCCATACCTCCGGTTGCATTTGTTCCTTGTGCATATCTACCGGGTCCGTAATGTGCTGGCCCTAAGGCTCGTAACCCTGCTTCATGAGCGATTTCCAAATATTCTAAAGACACGATTGAATCCGCCCCTTCTAAACTTAGGATATATCCAATGGTATGTTGATCGGTTGGCCACGTCGCTAATTGCGTATATAATTCAGGAAGATTCCGGATCGGACGCAGATCATTACTGCGCTCTAATGCTTTGTAATATGCTAATTGGCCTTGTGTTTGTGCCCAAGCTTGTTCGGGTGAATGCCATCCAGGTAGTGAAGAGTTGCGGTCGACAAACCTTGCAATTTGTGTGGCCACAATTAATCCGATGTTGCCTTTGCGTAATTCTTCTAATGATACAGTGGCTAATCCTCTGTCTGGTTTATCACTTAAATGTCTTTCGCGGTCATTGATTTCTTGAATGGAGGATCGTAAATCTCGATTCCATTCTAAAGCATTCATGCTTAAATCTAGATGTGCGTCAACTATAAACATCTTAAATAGTTATTTTACGGTCACGTGCTAATACCTTCCAAGTGGATCCGTCGGTTACTTGCAATGATTGGTGCAAAGCTACTGTGGGGCAAATATGGTATGGATACATGCGAATTACTTCTCCGATGGCATAGCTTGAGTTATCTCCCACTTCCACAATGCCGTGTTCTTCACTTTGACTAAGTAATTTCCATTCAGGATGGTTGATGAAGGTAAGCCGATTTTCAATCGAATTTTCAGGGGCAACTGATTTATGTCCTACATCGATGCAAATGGTGTGGTTGGTTGGCTTAGATATAATTCTGCCAATTATTTGTACGGCTAATTGAACGCTTTCTTGGGGATACAATTTTGCATACCCCGTATCAAAGAATACAAATGTACCTGGACTACAAACAAATTTTGGATTCTGATGATGCACTAAAAAACTAGGAGTTCCTCCTACGACCAATTCTAAATTGGAATCCAAATGGTTTACTAAGTCATAAAAGTGCTCAAAATCCTTCTCCACATGTTTTTTGCGGTCTTCGATATTTACATCACGAATGTGACCATCATACGCGTGAAGTCCCACTAACTGCAGCGAAGACAAACTTTGAATATGTCGAATGAGTAGTAATGCCGCTTCGGGACGAATGCCTGTTCGATTCATACCCATGTTTAAGTCGACGAAGACTTTTTGGTTTTCCGAGATTTCTGCCAACTGCGTTGCAGGTACTCGGTCGTCTAAAAGGCATGAAAATGAGGTTTTGGGGTACTTTTTTTGAAGTTCAATGAATCGGGTGAGCGTTGTACCTGTGGGTTGCATGGATAACAACACATCTGGTGCTTCATCTAGGGCTAATAATTCAGCTTCAGCGATGGTTGCTGCTTTGAATTTGTAAATCCCCGCTGCCAAAAGCATTTGGTTTACTTCCCGCGTTTTATGTGTTTTTATATGCGGTCTTAGTCGATGTGGATTATTATCCACTTGATTCAAAATCCAAGCTATATTGGCCTGCACGATTTTGGGATCTACGAGTAATCCTGGGCTGACTAAATTACGTTCTTGAATCATAGTGCCCGATCTAAGTGAACATATCCTCCGTCCACATGGATTAATTGACCTGTGGTGTGACTTGATTTAGGTGATAATAAGAAAGCAACCATAGCTCCCAATTCATCAGCGGTAGTCATTCGTTGGCCTAAAGGAATCTTTGATTCAATTTCTGCTAATTTTTCTTTCGGGTTTGGCAAGGTTTGAATCCACTTTTCATATAGTGGCGTATAGCATTCAGCAACGATCACCGAATTAACTCGAATATTAAATGGCAATAATTCTACAGCCCATTCGCGTGTCAAAGCGTTTCTTCCACCATTTGCAGCAGCGTAAGCGGATGTTCCTCCTTGTCCTGTTTCTGCAGTTTTGGAACCGATATTTACGATAGCACCTTTGGATTGTTTCAGGTAGGGTAAACAAGCTTGCGCCAGCAGATAATAATGAACTAGATTGGCATGCAATGACTGCATAAAGCGCTCATATGTGCCATTTTTGAGTCCTACCCCATCATTTACGCCTGCATTATTTACCAATCCATCAATGCGTCCAAACATGTTTACTATCTCTTTTACCACGCGCGTACATTCCTCCGGTCGAGTTAGTTCAGCTACAAATGAAAAAGCTTGTCCTCCTGTGGCTTGGATGATGTTGATGCATGCTTGGTTGTCAGCTTCGCTTCGGCCTACAATAACAACCATGGCAGATTCTAAGCCTAAGGCTTGGCTGATTCCCGCGCCAATCCCCTTTGCGCCACCGGTTACAATGATTACTTTTTCTTTGAGTCCTAGATTCATATTAGTCTAATGCGTAAAAGTTGATGCAATTTGATTGATTTATTTTTTCCTGCTCCGACTTGCTTAGTGATTGAATTTGTGACGTGTAAACGTCTATCCACGTATCTAATTCAGCGGCGACTTTAACTACAGGGTAATCAGTACCAAACATCAATCGATCTGGTCCAAATACAGCTAATGCCGTATCTATCACTTCTTTCATTTGATCCTTGGTCCAATGTTGCCAATTGGCTTCGGTCACCAAACCAGATATTTTGGCAGACACATGATCTAATGATTTAAATGCTTGTAATTCTTTTTTCCAAGCGTTTAAATCTCCCGATTTAATCGGTGGTTTTGCCAAATGGTCTAAAACAATTTTCTGTTCAAGACTTTGACAAAAATTAATGCCTGAATGCAACTGATGTGGTAAAATCAGTAAATCATAGGTATAATCGAAGGCATCTAGCGCTCGAATACCTTTTAAAAATGCGGGTCTCTTTAGAAAATCAGAATCTTTTTCACCTTGAATGATATGGCGAAAACCTTTTATTGTTTCAAATTGTGAGAAATAGGCAAGTCGGTCTTCAATATTGGGTTGTTGCAAATCCACCCAGCCTACTACTCCGCGAATAAAATCGGATTGTTCTGCTAAAGCCAGGAGAAATAACGTTTCTTCTTCAGACGATGCAGCTTGGACTGCGACACAACTTTGTATTCCTTTTGATCGAAATGTTTCTTCATCAGGATAGAAATCAGCACGAATTACGGACATTTCTGGTGTTATCCAGGCGTCTCGTTCTTCATCATAGTTCCAGAAATGCTGATGGGAATCAATCATAATGAATAAGCTACGGCTGTCTGTTTTTGTTCTCCTAGTCCATCCATTCCTAGTGTTACTACGTCACCAGGTTGTAAATAAATGGGTGGTTTGAAACCTAATCCTACCCCATGTGGTGTCCCCGTAGAAATCACATCACCTGGTAAAAGTGTCATGAATTGAGAAATATAAGAAACTACCTGAGGTACGTTGAAGATTAATTGATCTGTGTTTGATGTTTGAAAACGCTTCCCATTTACATCGAGCCACATGGATAAATTATGCACATCTTTTATTTCATCTTTTGTCACTAAGACAGGTCCTAAAGGGGCAAATGTGTCACATCCCTTTCCTTTGGACCAGTTGCCACCGCGTTCTAATTGGTATTCGCGCTCTGAATAATCATTATGTAAACAATAACCAGCTACATAATCATAAGCCTCTTTTTCTGAAACATATTGGGCTTTTTTGCCAATAACGATGGCTAATTCCACTTCCCAATCTGTTTTGGTTGAACCCTTCGGAATAACTACAGGATCAAATGGACCACTTAGTGCAGTTGTTGACTTAAAGAAAAGTATCGGCTCCGTTGGAATTTCTGCACCTGTTTCACGCGCATGATCTGCATAGTTCAATCCCACGCAAATGATTTTGGATGGACGGGCGACACATGAACCAATTCGCTCTGGTGATTTGATTTTAGGTAAATCTGTTGAAGCGACTATATTGGCTAGTTTGGTTAAACCATCTGCTGCAAAAAATGCCTCATTGTAATCTTGAACATGTGCTGAAACGTCTAAATAGCGACCATCGATAAGAACCGCTGGTTTTTCTTGTTCAAATTCTCCTATTCTTACTAATTGCATCGACTATAATTTTTTGATTGTTTCCCACATGGTCTCAGCTAAAAACTGGTTACCTGCTTCATTTAGGTGTACGCGATCTGTTGTTAATATGCCTGAAGCCTTATTTTCAATGTTGTTTTTCTCCTCGTAGCTTAAGAATGCCTTACGTAAATCAATCAATTTACATTGATTATCTGTGGCAATTTTCCGAATGATATTTGAATACGCATTTAGGTCACCGTCATTCTCATTTGTTGCATCGAACTTCTCGCCAATGACCGTTGGAGTACATATAACTACCTGAATATTAGCATTTTGTAGTCGCTTAATTAAAGCGTTATAGAACCTTTCAAACTTGTCGGCATCTGTACCTGTCCGTGAGGATGTCTTATGCCATACGTCATTAATTCCTACATAGATGATGACAATATTAGGTTTTTTAGCAATGACATCTTCTTCGTGACGAAGGTATAAATCATAGATTTTATTGCCGCCAATACCCGCTCCGATAAGTTCGTATTTACTGGCTAGGCCTTGTGCGCCGAGCATTTCAGCCATTTTGGTAATGTAACCTGTTTTGTTAACTCCAGCTTGTGTGATTGAATCACCAAAAAACACGATACGTGTAGGATTTTCAAGTGTTGTGTATGAGCTTAGGCTCATGCTGATTAAACAAATGATGCTTAAAATATTCGTTTTCATAGGTTTTAATTGTTTAGATAAATGAATCCACCGTCGATTGGATAATCACATCCTGTGATGAATGCGGCTTCATCAGAGCATAAATATAAGGCTAAATTGGCAATTTCATCAGGTTTAGCCATGCGACCTAATGGCTGTGTTTTTGATAATTTTTCAAACATTTCTGCTTGATTGTCGGGATAGTTTTTAGCAATAAATCCATCTACAAATGGCGTATGGACGCGTCCAGGTGATATGCAATTGCAACGAATGCCTTGATTGATATAATCTTTCGCAACGGATTGCGTCATAGATTTAATCGCCCCTTTGGTCATGGAGTATCCAAAACGATCAGGAATCCCTACGGATGCCGCTACAGATGCCATATTCAAAATAACCCCCGACTTTTGTTTCACCATGTTGGGGATAAAGGCATACATGCAATGATAAGCGCCCTTTACATTAACATCAAAAATACGCTGGAAGTCGGCAGGGCTCGTTTTCTCCAAATTTCCAATTTGAGGAATACCCGCATTATTGACCAAGATATCGATTGAGGTCAAACGCATCGCTATTTGCTCCACCATTTCAAGGTCTGTAATATCTGCTTGATGGAAGTTGATTTTATCAGGCAATGGTTCAGCTGGTTTGTGTAAATCTATTACATTTACCTCCGCACCTTGTTGGAAGAATGTTAAGGCAATGGATTTACCAATACCCGAGCATCCGCCGGTGACAACTACTTTTTTACCTTTTAATGAAAATAGCATAGTTTATATTTTAAGTCGCTAGTCACTAGTCACTAGCAATTATTTTTTCTTACCTCTTACCTCTTACCTCTTACCTCTTACCTCTCACCTCTTACCTCTAAAGCGATACTCCTCTTCTCCAGAACATAAAATCATCCTGTCCCAAATCCATCGCTTTCGTCGTAATCTCACCGGAAGCCAGTTTAATCACATATTCCAAGACCTCTTCACCCATTTCTTCAACCGTTTTTTCACCGCTGATGATTGGTCCACAATCGATATCAATGATTTCAGGTAATTTATTTGCTAACCGTGTGTTCGTTGACAACTTAACCATCGGGCTAATTGGATTGCCTGTGGGTGTTCCTAAACCTGTTGTAAACAATTGAACTGTTGCACCTGCTCCTGCCATTCCGGTGGTGGCCAACACATCATTTCCGGGTGTGCAAACTAAGTTTAGACCTTTTTGTGTTGCGTATTGGCCATATCCAAGTGCGTCAACGATTGGTGAAGAACCTGCCTTTTTAGCTGCACCTGCCGATTTAATCGCATCCGTGATTAATCCATCTTTAATGTTTCCTGGAGAAGGATTCATGTCGAAGCCTGCTCCTACTGCTGCGGCACGTTTGGCATATTCTCGCATCATTTTACCAAAATTATCTGCTACCTCTGCCGTTACAGAACGATTTTGTAGTTCCTGTTCTACGCCGCATAACTCTGGAAATTCGGCAATCATGACTGTTCCGCCTAGTCCCACAAGCAAGTCGGCCGTATGTCCAATCGCCGGATTAGCCGATATTCCTGAAAAACCATCGGATCCGCCACATTTAACCCCTAAGCGTAAAGCAGATAATGGCGCAGGTTTGCGGTCCATTTGATTGATTTCAATTAAGCCTTCAAACGTTTTTAATACAACCTCATTTAGTAAATTTTCAACTCCACTACCTTCATCTTGCTGTTGTTCAAAGATGTGCAATGGCTTATTGAATTTCGGGTCTTTTTCGGCTAATTTTTGTTTGAAAACGGCAATTTGTGAGTGCTGGCAACCTAAACTTAATATAGTAATCCCGCCTACATTGGGATTAACACAATATCCAGCTAATAAGGCACATAGGTTTTCGGAATCATCTTTGTTTTCGCCACACCCACTTTCATGTGTTAAGAATTTAATACCATCCACATTGGGAAATAGTGTGCTTTTGGCAATAATAGCTTCATTTGAGCTAGAGCCTAAGGCTAAGGCCTTCCCTGCTTCAAATTGCTTACGTAAATGAATGACCTGCTCAGTCACGGAATCATTTTTCTGAAAGCCTAATCCTTGAATGAATGCATTCTTTAGTAATTCAATGTTTCTGTTTTCACAGAAAACTAAAGGAATGACCAACCAATAATTCTGTGTCCCTACTTGTCCATCCGCGCGGTGGTATCCATTAAATGTTCTGTTTTTGAATTTACTAACATCCGGACTAGACCAAGTATAGTCTTTTAACTTTCCTTCAAAATCTTGTGAGGCATGATGAAGATTAAACGTATGAATTAATCCACCTTTGGGGATATCTTGGCTTGCATGACCAACTAAAACACCATACATATAGGCATTCCCATGTGTACTTATTGCTTCTGTCGTAAACTTGTGTTTGGCTGCAATGTCATCTTGTAAAGTTATTTTGTTTCCTTCATGCTCAATAACAGTACCTGCTTTAAGGTCTTGTAGGGCAACGAGTAAATTGTCAGATGGATTTATTTGTAAAAAAGTACGAGACATAAAATTAATTTAAACTAAAAATGCGTTTGGTTAACACCCATTTTTCCGTGGGTTTCGATCCGGGAATTCGTTGTTGGAATTGATTCATTAAATTCTCCCAAGCTTGCACTGCTTCATTTTCTTGATCTGCTTTAGCTTTTGCTTCAAAGCTAAACGAATCATCAGTAATCATTTCCATGACCAATCGATTCGCATAGCGGTATATTTCCATCGATGTAATTCCTGATTGACGTATACTTTGATCGATTTCTTTTGGAATCAATTCATGATACGCTTCATATTGCTTGATGGAAGATTCTTCATCTACCAAATCTAAGATTAAAATATATCTATTCATGTGTAGAAATTCTGGATCCACGGTAAGCAAAATAGACGATATAACTAAAACATAACATAGGTATTGCCAATGCCATATTCGTATTGATCTTAAATAAAGATGCAGCTACTGGAGGTAAAATGGATCCGCCCACGATCGACATAATAATTAATGAAGAAGCTAATTTCGAACCCTCTCCTAGATTTTTACAAGACAAGGCAAAGATGGTTGGAAACATAATAGATTGACAAAAATAAACCATCATTAATGCTACTACCGCCATGATACCGCCACCCATCATGGCAATTATGAGTGATGCCACTGCACCGATCGCATAAATACCTAGAATTTGGTTTGATTTAAATTTTCCCATCAGGAAGGTGCCTAAAAAACGACCCAATAAGAACAAGATGAATGCAAAAGAAGCATGAAAACTAGCCATTTGCGTTGCCGACATCTCTGAGGTAGTCTGATAAATTTTCTCAACAATCCATAAATTGGTTTCTGGGGCATAATCAATTTTTAGGTCAACGAAATTGCCCCAAAGTGTTACCTGAGCGCCTACATTTAAAAACTGAGCAATGATGCCTAATACTAGATGCTTATGTTTTAATAAGTCACTGATCGTCACTTTTGATTCTTTTTGTTCTGCTGATTTTAATTCAGGCATTTTGGTAAATGCAAATAAAATGGCAACAAAACTGACAACACACCCCACCAATAAATAAGGAGTTTGTACGGAAGCAGCATGTGCAGCACGAATGGCCTCGGATTCAGCTATGGGCATTGTCGCTAATACTTCTGCGCTATACTCTTTCTCTGAAAAGATAAATAACCCGCCTATGACAGGTCCTAATATGATACTTATTCCATTAAATGATTGAGCAAAATTTAAACGATAATCACCTTTTGCGGGATCTCCTAAAACCGTTACGTAAAGATTAGCAGCCGTTTCTAAAAATGCAATTCCACTTGCAATCATAAATAAAGCCACTAGAAAAAAGGAATAGGAACGAACATCAGCTGCCGGGTAAAACAAAAAGGCACCTGCTGCATATAGGATCAATCCGAATAATATACCCATCTTATATCCATACTTACGCATCACGACACCAGCAGGTAATGCCATGACAAAATATCCTGCATAAAAGGCTGTTTCTACGATGTTTGCCTGCCAGCGTTGTAAGTCTAAGGCAGTTTGAAATTGCTTGACTAATGTTCCGTTAAGGCTATTAGCTAATCCCCACAAAAAGAATAAACTGGTAACTAATATGAGTGGAATGGTGTAATTCGACTTCTCAGTCGATTCTACCTGAATTGATTCGTTAGCTGATTGTGGTAACGCCATAAAGAATTGTTTTAGTTGAAAGTCAAAAGTTCTTTCAATTTACCTTCTTTTTTCTTTAATTTTAATTTTTTCAGCGAACTAAATATGATGAAATTTTTACTGATCTGCTTATTCTCTATTACTACGTTTTGTGCGTTGGGCCAACTAAAAAGTCCGGATGAATTTTTAGGCTATCCACTAGGGTCCCGCTTTACCTATCATTATCAATTAGTTAATTATTGTAAGTATGTGGCAGCGCAGAAACCTGCCATAGCGGAATGGGTTTCATACGGTCAAACAAATGAACATCGCGAATTAGGGATGTTGATTATTACCAAACAGGAGTTGAGAGGGAAATTAGGGGCGATTAAGGAGCAGCACCAACAAGTTATCCAAGGACTAAAGTCACCGTCAAGCGATTTGCCAGTTATCATCAACTTATCTTTTAATGTGCACGGAAATGAAGCAGCAGGATCTGAAGCTGCTTTAGGAGCTATTTATGATTTAGTTAAAGATGGTGGATTATTGAACAATTCAACGAAAGATTTCGTCGTCCTTATGGACCCATGTATAAATCCTGATGGACGTGATGCGTATGTGACGCAATATAATCGCCGTAATTTTACCTTAGGCGGAAATGCGGATCCCAACGATCAAGAACATTTTGAGGGAAGTGTATCTGGTCGGCATAATCATTTCTCATTTGACTTAAACCGTGATTGGGTTTGGCAAACACAAATTGAAACACAGCAACGCATGTCAATTTTTCAGTCCTGGTTACCTATGGTTCATGCAGATTTTCATGAGCAGAGTTACCAGCATTCCTATTACTTCCCTCCTGCTGCTAAACCTTATTTGAACTTTATTTCGTCAACCACGAAGGAATTGCAATTGAGTGTTGGCAAATCATTTGCCCAGCTATTCGACCAACAAAAATGGCCATATTTCACGTCCGAGGTGTATGATTTGTTTTATCCTGGTTATGGCGATACCTATCCAGTATTAAATGGAGCATTAGGTATGACGCTGGAACAAGGTGGAATTCGAGGTGGATTACAGGCTCAAAAATCTAATGCTGATACGATTCGATTCATGGACCGAGTAAATCATCATCGTCAATTAGCTGTGAACTTAGTGGGTTGGTCCTTAACTAATAGTGAGTCTGTCAAAAATTCCTTTTATCAGAATCATACGAATGCACGTACTAATCCGTCCAACGTATATAAAAGTTATTTGATCCCTAAATCTGAAGTCGTTAAATCTTCCGAGTTGCTTCGCTTATTGAATCGAAATCGTGTTCGCGTGGGTCAAGTAGATAAAGACTTTCAGGCTAATGCGTTCTCCTATCAGGAACAAAAAAATGTACCCATAAAGGCATCTGCGGGCGATCTATTAATATCTGCCTACCAATCGGCAGCACCTATGATTCAAGCTTTATTAGATCCAACACCTGTTTTAGAGGATTCATTAACGTATGATATTACGGCTTGGAATTTATTTCAAATTCATGGAATACGCGCTTATGGCCTAAAAGAAAAAGTTTCTTCAACTGCCTACAGCGAATCGCGCTTCGTCGAGAATCAGTTCCAAGAAAATCATTTAGCTTATGTCTTCAAGCCTTCATCTCAAAGTTCTGTTTTTGTAAACTCATTACTAAAGGCTGGTTATTTAGTTGTTTTTAATGATAAAAAAGTGGGTTTTGAAGGTCAGACTTTTGAACCTGGACACCTTTGGGTTTTAAAGAAACGTGGTACTTGGGAACGCTTAAATCAATTAGCTTCTAGCGCTCAAGTGTCATTGTTTGGGATAAATTCATATCGTTCTCAAGAAGGAGCTGATTTAGGATCTGAGCATTTTATTCATCTGAAACCAAGTCATGTTGCTGTTGTGGTGGATGGATCTTTTGATGTAAACCAACAAGGGGAATTGGCATATTATTTGACCAAGCAAATGCAATTGAATCCAAGTTTTATTCCAATGTATCAGGTATTCAAGGCAAACTTATCGGCCTATTCACATCTTATTTTCCCCAATTCTAAGTCGATTGATTTGTCAAAATCGCAACAAACGTTACTGGATGATTATGTGCGTAAGGGTGGACAAGTAATTCTTTTTGAGAATTCGGGTAGTTTGATAGGTAAAGATTTAGTGTTAAAAGAGAAAGACTTAACGGATTCAACAGAAGTTCAAGTGGCATACGAAGATGCTGAACGACATGAAATTTCGAAGACACTAACGGGTAATTTATTGGAAGTTCAGGTTGAGAAAACACATCCATTGGGTTTTCGAGTAAATCAAGCCTCCCTATTGCTTATTAATCAGGCAGAACGATTGGTCAAGCCGAATGTAAAATGGAAAGCGATTCTTCAAACAAATGAAAAGCCAAACTATTTTGGATTTATGGGAAGCAAGGTTAAATCTAAAGTTTCAAACAGCTTACTGATGGCCAGTTATTCGATGGGTTCTGGTCGTTATATATGGTTTGGTTTTAATCCGTTATTCAGAGCTATTCCCAATCAATCAATGGTTTTATTCGAAAATTCAATTTTATATCATGGTAACTAAGCGGATTCTTTTTCTTGTTTTAATGCTTTCTGCAGGTCGTATATATGGCCAACAAATCAAGCCAGTGTACCCTATTCCGTCAGCTAAGCAATTGGCTTGGCAGGAATTAGAGTATTATGGATTTATTCATTTCAATATGAATACGTTCACGAATGTGGAATGGGGAGAAGGAAAAGAAGATCCGAAACTGTTTAATCCAACCCAACTTAACTGTAATCAATGGGCACGAATTGCGCGTGCTGCGGGTATGAAAGGTTTGATTTTAACAGCAAAGCATCATGATGGGTTTTCTTTATACCCGTCAAAATATACAAGCCATTCGGTTGTTAAATCTCCTTGGAAAAATGGTAAGGGTGATGTTGTTAGGGAATTAGCTGATGCATGTAAACGTCATGGGTTAAAACTTGGTATTTATCTTTCACCATGGGATCGATTCCATCCTGATTACGGTACGGATTCCTATAATCAGGTTTATGCCAATATGCAGAAGGAATTGCTAACTCAATATGGTCCCATTTTCGAATTTTGGTATGATGGTGCTAACGGAGAAGGTCCAAATGGAAAGAAGCAAGTGTATGATTGGCCATTATTCCATTCTATGGTTACTACGTATCAACCTCAGGCAGTTCAGTTTTCAGACAGTGGCCCAGATATTCGTTGGGTAGGTAACGAACGAGGATATGCTTATGAAACGATGTGGTCACCGCTGAATCGGGAAGAAATTTATCCGGGCTATCCAAAATTTGATGATTATCGTCAAGGACAAGAAAATGGAAAACATTGGGTTGCTCCTGAGGTGGATGTTAGTATTCGTCCAGGTTGGTATTACCATCCTGAACAAGACGATAAAGTTAAAAGCCCGGATTCATTAATGAAGATTTATGTGGCTTCTGTGGGTCGTAATGCCAATTTACTACTAAATATTCCCGTAGACACACGCGGATTAATTCATCCCAATGACTCGGCGTCTATGATTGGTTTTAAACAGGTACGTGATCGAAGTTTGATTAATTTGATTAAATCGTCAGATGAAATTACGGCTTCTTCTCGTGTAAATGGGCATCCTATTTCGTTTGTGCGCGATGTGAATAAACGTTCATTTTGGGCGGCTGACGCAAAAGATACCATGCCCACAATTACATTTACCCCTCAAAATTCAGTCATTGTGAATGCCATTGTTTTACAAGAGCCTATTTCGTTAGGCCAAAGAGTTAAACGGTTTTCGGTTAAACTAACAGATGTGGCAGGCCATGCGGAAGAAATAAATGGGCAGACGATTGGAAATAAACGCATATTGACTTTTCGCGAGCGCAAAACAAAAAGCATCCAAGTGAAATTCTTGGATGCCCGAGGTCAAGTATTGATTTCGAATTTTGAAGTCTTGCGAATTATTTCACAACGTAACGAACCGCTTTACCAGTAAACTGATATCCATTGGCATCTTTTGTGCTGTAAACGGAATATTTGACGTCAATTAAAGCGGAAGCACCAAGTTCTTCTGCTTTAGAGACCATTTTTTCTAAGATCTCTTTTTTCTTGTTTTGATGGACGCCACGATAAAGCATTTTATCGTTTTGCGTTTGGTTAACAGTTAAAGGAACTTCATCAGAAATAGAAATAGATTCGATGAGTTCATAGGATTGTTTTGGTGTTTCATTGAAGTAAACGACATCGATGGCATACTTTACTGGTATTTCAAATCCTAATCCATCATGTCTTTCGACGCCCCCATTTTTAAAGTCAGGACTGTAATATGTGTTTGGTTGTATGTGCTTGGAGCATGATATCCCCGTAATTAGCAGAAGGCCTAAGGCCCACTTAGATGGATTCTGAATCATATATAAGTACTTTGTCCCAAAGTGATGCACAATCTTCGATAAATTTCAAATGAATGGGATGTGTTTGATATACATCGTGTCCAGCTTCTGTTTCAAATGTAGTTAACAGACAGTAATCATAGGAACGATCAATGACTGGTCGGTCCGTTTTTGCAGGTTTTCCAACACTGAATACGTCTACCGTATCTACTTCAGCTAAAGAACTTACTCCTGCCTCGAATTTTTGAATATCTTCTTTAGATAATCCTTTTTTTAACCAAAAGTTTACAATGTGTACGAACATTAGTTTTTTAAGTTTTCTTGTTTAATAATTTGGGCTAATTTCTCTCCTAATCCCTCAGATGCTGATGCCAAAGGCATACGCACTTGGTCTTGCATTATATTTTGTAAGGCTAAAATCTTCTTTACGCCCACTGGATTGCCTTCTTCATACAAGAATGGATCAATCGTTAAAAATCCTTTTAATGCTTTTGCAGCCGTGGCAAAATTTCCCGCCAAAGCTTCGTGAATCATTGCCGTGAATTGTGCTGGAAATGCGTTAGCAATAACAGACATAACACCTACACCTCCGATGGATATGATGGGAACGGCCTGAACATCATCGCCTGAAATTAAAAGAAAGTCTTTAGGTTTATGAAAAGCTATTTCCATGCATTGTTCAATGATACATGAAGCTTCTTTTATTCCAATGATATTTTTATGTTCAGCCAATGTTAATACGGTTTCTGCCGACATATTAATTCCTGTTCTGCCTGGAATATTATACATGATTACAGGAACTGGACACGCATCAGCAATTGCTTGATAATGTGCAATAACGCCGCGAGCACTTGGCTTATTGTAATAAGGGCAAACTGAAAGTATAGCATCTATACCTTCGAAATCGGTTGATTTAATTTGGTTGATTAAACTTTCTGTGTTGTTACCGCCTAAACCGTATACGATGGGCAAATTTCTGGAATTACTCTCTTGGATGGTCGCTACAATCTTTTTCTTTTCATCAGCCGTAGTTGTAGCGGATTCCCCTGTAGTACCTTGAACGACAAGGTAATCAACACCACCTTGACTAACATGATTGATAAGATTCTTTAAACCATTCCAATCGATGGAACGATTTGCTAACATCGGTGTTACGAGTGCAGGTGCAACACCATGAAATTTAGGTAATTGATTAGATTGCATACATTATGAAAGAAGAGCTAAAAATTCTTCTTCGCTTAAAATTTTAATATTCAGTTGATTAGCTTTTTCAAGCTTAGCGGGTCCCATGTTATTTCCGGCAACTAAATAATCTAGTTTGGACGAAATACTTGATACTACTTTACCGCCATTTGCTATTATTTTGGCTTTTAATTCTTCTCTTTCAAAGTTTTCAAAGACTCCCGAAATTACGAAACTTTTTCCGACTAAGGACTCCCCTTCTAGGACTATTTCTTGGAGATCTTCCGCTAATTGAATCTTTGCTTCACGTAATTTTGATATGATCGCTAGATTCATTGGATTATTAAAATAATCTAAGATGCTAATCGCGATGCGATCTCCAATTTCAGGTATGGCAATGAGTTCGTCATAATTTGCGGCTGCTAGGTTATCTAGACTATGAAATGCAAGTACCAATTTTTCAGCAATGGTGGCTCCCACATGTCGAATGCCTAATCCAAATAATACTTGCCTAAATGGAATTTGCTTAGACTTTTCGATTGATTGTAAAATGTTAGCAATTGATTTTTGTTGAAATCCTTCTAAACCCCAAAAGCTCAGTTCACTTAATGCATATAAATCTGCAGCGTTTTTTATAATACCTTTTTCATATAATAAATCAATCGTTTCAACACCAATGTTTTCAATGTTTAATGCTTTACGTTGAATGAAATGTTCAATTTTCCCTTTAATCTGAGGAGGACATGCTGTTTCATTAACACAATAATGATTTGCTTCACCAGGTAATCGCACTAATTCCCCGTGACATTCGGGGCAATGCGTTGGAAAGTTGAAAGGGATGGCACCGTTGCTTCTTTTAGTTAAATCAACACCAGTGATTTTCGGGATGATTTCACCACCCTTTTCGATAAATACACTATCTCCTTCATGTAGATCTAAGCGTTGGATCTCATTGGCATTATGAACCGAAGCCCGTTTAATGACTGTTCCTGCTAGATATACTGGATGCAAATTTGCCACGGGAGTAATGTTTCCAGTGCGTCCTACTTGATACGACAAGCTTTCTATTTTGGTTTGGGCAATCTCGGATGGATATTTAAATGAAATGGCCCAACGAGGTGATTTGGCTGTGTATCCTAAGCGTTCTTGTTGGCCTAAATCATTAATTTTTATGACAATACCATCTGTATTCAAGGGTAAATCATTTCGTTTTTCATCCCATTCATGGATGTAAGCGAGTATTTCATCAACCGAAGCGCATTTTCGCCATGTTGGCGATACCGGAAAACCTTGTTGGCTCATTAAATTTAACCCTTCCTCATGCGTTTGAAATGGTATTTCATTTCCTACAAAAGAATATATAAAGCAATCCATGTTTCGCCGTGCCACTTCAGCTGAGTCTTGCATTTTGAATGTGCCTGAAGCGGCATTTCTAGGATTAGCTAAGGGAGCATCACCTTTTGCAACTTTTTCCTCATTAATTTTTTCAAAGGAACTAATTGGCATAAATCCTTCCCCACGAACTTCGAATATTTTTGGGAATTTTTCTGAATTTACAGTGAGTGGAATACGACGGATTGTTTTAACATTTTCCGTGATATCATCCCCTCTTGTCCCATCTCCACGTGTCACGCCTTTAATTAAGCGTCCATTTTCGTACCAAAACGATAAGGCTACTCCATCAAATTTTAACTCACATATATATTCATAGGGTTCATCACCCAATGTCTTTTTAATTCGCTCATCAAAATCTCGTAAATCTTCCTCATTATATGTATTTCCCAAGGATAACATTGGAAACTGATGTATAACGGATTTGAATGCTTTGGTGATGGTTCCGCCCACGCGTTGAGTTGGGCTATCTGGAAGAGCAAAAAGAGGATTTTGAAGTTCTAATTGCTGGAGTTCATGCATTAATTCATCAAATGCCTGATCCGAAATTAAACTCTCGTTATTTTGATAGTAGGCTTCATTATATTGGTTTATGCGTACGACCAATTCCTGCATGCGCGACTGAATATCCATAGCCTTAATTTAATGTGGCAAAGTTAACTCGTTTCGTGGGAGAAATAAACCTTAGTAAATAAATTTCATACCTTTGTATTATGGACAAACTGATTATAGCACCTTCGGTATTGGCAGCAGATTTTGCCAACTTACAAAAAGAAACTATGATGCTGAACGCATCTAAAGCGGAATGGATTCATATCGATGTTATGGATGGTGTTTTTGTTCCTAATATTTCATTTGGTTTTCCTGTACTTCAGGCAATTAAGAAACATACCTCTAAGTTTTTGGATGTTCATTTAATGATTGAAAAACCGGAAAGATTCTTGAAGCAATTTGCAGACTCGGGTGCAAATATGATCACGGTACATTTGGAAGCATGTCCTCATATTCACCGCACTATTCAAGAGATTAAAGATCTGGGTTGTCTGGCGGGTATTGCGATTAATCCAGGTACACCTGTTTCATTATTAAAAGATGTAATTAATGACATTGATCTTGTCTTAATTATGTCTGTAAATCCTGGGTTTGGTGGACAAAAATTCATTTCTCATGCTGTGAATAAAGTCCGCGAAGCGAAATCTATGATTCAGTTAACTGGCCGTTCTATTTATTTAGAGGTTGATGGCGGTGTTGCTTTAAATAATGCTGAGTCATTAATTGAAGCTGGGGCCAATGTACTTGTAGCTGGAAGTTTTGTTTTTTCATCTGCTAATCCACAAGAAACTATTTCTCAATTACTCCATTTGGCGGATTAGGCTATATGAGGCTTCGGAAAGTACTCTTTATTGGCGTAATTATGTTTGCGAATTTTATTTCCCACGGGCAATCTGTTCAATGGGCAAGTAAAATTATTGCATTTTCAAGTGAGTATACCGATCAATTGTTGGGAAAGGAATATCGAGCAATTCATGCGTTAGGTAGGCCAAGTAAATACCCTAAGTTTGGAAATACACCCAGCGCTTGGCAGTCTTTGACTCCAGATAGCCCTTCAGGAGAATACTTAATTGTCTCTTTTGATACGGTAAAACAGATTAAACAAGTTGTTGTTTTTGAGAATTTTGGAGCGGGATCTTTAACGCGAATTGAAGCTTTTGATGAAAATAATAAGCTTTACCTATTAAGAGAATTGCCACCCAGTTATGCACAGGCGAATGGTCAGATTACTCGAATTAAGCTAAATGCATTAACTCCATTTAAAGTTAAATCGATTAAAATTACCTTGAATTCGGAACGGGTTAAAGGATTTAGTCAAATTGATGCCATAGCTATTTCGGATGATGATAAGCCTATTGAAGCTAGTATAGCTTTAGAAAAAGACCCCAATGCTTCCTTAGTTAAGGAAAATTTAGGGCTCGCAATTAATTCCAAGTTTAATGAAATATGTCCTGTAGTCAGTCCGGATGGAAAATCACTCTATTTTACGCGTTGGAAGCACCCTGAAAATTTAGGTAGCGCAAAAAATCAGGATATTTGGGTGTCCCAGCTGGGAGATGATAAGAAATGGATGAAAGCTAGTTTATTCCCTGCCCCCATAAATAATGAGGAGAATAATGCCGTTTGTGGCATTTCGCCCAATGGTAAAACCATGTTATTAAATAATGTCTATGGCAAGGATGGTCAAATGGAAAAAGGAGTTTCTTTATCCTTTAAGTTACGAACAGG
Source organism: Aquirufa avitistagni (assembly GCF_042715545.1). Classification (NCBI taxonomy): domain Bacteria; kingdom Pseudomonadati; phylum Bacteroidota; class Cytophagia; order Cytophagales; family Flectobacillaceae; genus Aquirufa; species Aquirufa avitistagni. The sequence continues at coordinate 879,847 of NZ_JBBKXZ010000001.1, forward strand.
AGACTGGAGTTTCCCTAAGCCAATTAGAATCCAAAATTTTAAAAATAAATCAGAATATTCTGAATATACTTTAGCGCCGAATGGTAAAATTCTGTTGATGACTACAGAGACTAAAGATTCCTATGGTGGAAAAGATATTTATGTGTCATTTTTAAAGTCAGATGATACGTGGACGGAGCCTAAAAATATTGGTCCCAATGTTAATTCAGGTGAATCAGAGTCTACACCTTTTATTGCACCTGATGGAGTGACTATGTATTTTTCTTCCAGTGGGCACGTTGGCTATGGGAATAATGACATTTTTTTAACCCGTAGATTAGATGATACTTGGTTGAATTGGTCGATACCAGAAAATGTAGGACCTGTAGTAAATACCAACCAATGGGATGGTTATTTTTCTGTCTCAGCGCAAGGTGATTATGCCTATTTTAGTTCGGTGGAGAATTCAATGGGGGCTGAGGATATTTATCGGATTAAAATTCCAGAAAAGGTAAAACCTCAGACTTTGGTACAGTTTGCCGGTAAGGTAGTTGACGCAACCTCTAAAAATCCTATGAATGCCAAGATTGTTGTTAGGTCAACGATTAGTTCTGACACCATGGCGGTTGAATATGATCCTTATTTAGGAGATTTTTCATTTATGTGGCCAACCAAAAAGCCTTTTGTCGTTGAGGTTAAATCAAAAGGTTATTTAGCTAAAAGAGAACAATTTGATTTTCGGAAGGAATCTAAGTACATGGAATTAAATCGTATCATTTCATTGATGCCATTAGAGATTAACAAACAATTCAAATTACCAACCTTGAATTTTGCCCAAAGTAAAGCTGACATACAAAAAGAATCATTTGAAGCTTTAGATGGAATTGTCTTAATTTTACAAGATAATCCTGTTTATCATATCTTGATTGAAGGTCATACAGATTTGCAGGGTGATTGGAATGAAAATTTACAATTGTCTGTTGACAGAGCTATTAAAGTTAAAGAGTATCTAATTTCTAAAGGAATAGAAAGTTCGCGCATTCAAACTAAAGGTTGGGGTGGAACGAAACCGGTTTCTTCTAGTGTATTGGAGGATAAGCGTCGACTGAACAGACGTGTTGAATTTACATTATTTTTTAACGAATGATTTCAAGTAAGCCCGTATATTTTGAACAGTTGAATGGGATTCGTTTCATTGCAGTGTTTCTTGTATTAATTGATCACTGGCTTATACCGATTAATCCATTTTCATTTTTTGGTCATTTGGGGGTGGTCATGTTCTTTGTATTAAGTGGCTTTTTGATTACACGAATTCTTTTTGAGAATGCGGATAGTTGTCGGGCTCATCACTCCTCGCCTATTGTCAAAATGGTGCGATTTATATACCGTAGGTCTTTACGTATTTTTCCTATCTATTTCCTGCTCTTAGCCGTTGGCGGCATTTTTTCCTTGTCAAATTTTTCTGAAATCGCTGGTTGGTTAATCAGCTACACACCTAATTTCTACATTATTCTTCATAATCGCTGGATGGGTGTTTGGGATCATTTATGGTCTTTGGCTGTAGAAGAGCAGTATTATTTATTTTTCCCTTATTTTATATTCTTTATTTCAGCAGCAAAATATCCTAGATTGTTGATTTGGATGCTATTGATAGGAATAGGCAGTCGACTTAGTTTTTTTCTTTTGGCTTCACATGAAGTCAAAGAATCATTTTGGATGATATCGTATGTGAATCCTTTGGCTGCCATTGATTCGTTTGGTTTAGGGGGTATTTTAGCTTATTTGTATCATTACAAAAATGAACAATTTGTAAACCTTGTTTCAAGAAGCTATTTTCTGCCAATAAGTCTATTGGCCTTTGTTGGGATACTTTATTTAAGCCATGTATCAATTAATACACATGATAACATATGGGCAATTGTATTCGAACGATTTTTTGCCGGTTTGTTTTCGTTCTTTTTAATTGCCCAAGCAATCGGATCGAGATCCTGGATGCTAGGTCGTTTTTTAACGTTTTCATGGGTTTCATATATTGGTCAGATTTCCTATGGTATATACCTGTATCATAATGTAGTGTATAATTATTATCATGAAAAGGGAAATACTATTATTGGCTATTTAGCTACATTCCTGCCAAATCTTAATGTAGAATTGCCTAATTTTATTCTTATAAAGTTTGTTTTGAGTGTGATTATCGTGATAATCCTAGCTAGTTTTTCTTGGTTTTTTATTGAAAAGCCTATCAATCGTTTTAAAAATCGTATTTAATGGAAAGTCCTTTAGAATTGGTTATTGTAATTCCAGCCTATAATGAGGAAGCATGTATTCATGAAGTGGTACCTCATTGGATTAATGGAATTGCTGAAGTGATACCTAAGGATCAATTTAAATTGCTAGTGATTAACGATGGTTCTCGGGATAAAACGGGAGTTATTCTGGATGAATTAACAGATCAATATCCTAATTTGATTGCTAAACATCAATTAAATGGTGGCCACGGAAATGCAATTTTCAATGGCTATCAAATGGCTGTTCAAATGAACCCAAATTTTGTATTCCAAACAGATTCGGATGATCAATTTGTGCCAAGTGATTTTAAAAATTTCTGGGATAAACGAAATGAGTCGGATTTTGTGTTAGGTTTCCGCGAGGTTCGCAACGATGACCCGTTTCGACTCCTGATTACTCGAATTTTGAAATATTCATTGTTGTTCATTTATGGAACTTATATACATGATGCCAACATTCCTTTTAGATTAATTCGGACTTCTTTTTTAAATAAGTTATTAAATGCTTTACCTCATCAGACACCATTTGCCCCTAATATATTTTTGTCTGTTTTAGCAAAGAAATCAGGTCAAAAACTGTTTAATATTCCTGTTTTACATAAAGAACGCGAAACAGGTGAAGTTTCGATTCGGCATATGAAATTGCTAAAGGTTTGTTGGCAATCTTTTAAGGAATTAACCAAATTCCGTCTTCAACTCAATAACTTAGTAAGTGAAATTAAAAAAGGCTAATTCTATCCGAATTAGCCTTTTTTATAATAATTAGGTACGAACTATAACAATACGATTAAGCTTTTAATGATAGCCGTTAATCGAATCGCATCTAAAATTCTTGCTTCTGTAGCTCCGTGATTTTTCACTGAAACTTCATGTGATTTCACACACATTTCACATCCATTTATCGCTGAAACAGTTAAGCTCGCTAATTCGAAAAATTCCTTTCCTAAAACAGGATTCATCATAATAGACATGCGAATTCCAGCTGGGGCTGTATTATAATACTCCTTATCTACAAAATGCTTAAATCGGTAGAAAATATTATTCGCATTAAGTAAAGAAACTAACGCATGAATTTCATTGATTTCTGCTTCCGACGCACCTTTACTCGTAGCCAATTCCGTTAAGGAACTAATTGTTCTTTCGTGTTTTTGATTAACAGAAACAGCAAGCGCCAACAAGATAGCTTCCTTCTCATTTAATGTTTGTGCACGTAATGCATTTGAAACATTTATCTTAAGATCTTTAATATAACGGTGATCAGCCGCATCTAACGCATCTAAAAGTGCGAAAGATTCTGTAGCAGGGATATTTATCTCTGCCAATAAGTTGTCTTTTGTCTCACTCATGGTTGTTGAATTAAATAGCCCCAGGTGATCCTGGGGCTAAAAGAATGATTACAATGTAGCGTCTCCAGCTTTCCAATTACATGGGCAAAGCTCGTCAGTTTGTAAAGCATCTAAAACGCGCAATACTTCGTCTACATTACGTCCAACTGATAAATCATTGGCAGAAGCCCAACGAATAATACCATCTTGGTCAGCGATATAAGTTACACGGTATGCTACCTTCTCGCCTTCTGTTAAGATTCCTAATTCTTCAGCTAAGCTTTTTGAAGTATCAGCTAACATAGGGAATTTTAGTCCACGTAAATCATCGTGATCTCTTCTCCACGCAGCATGAACGAATTCTGAATCTGTAGAAGCACCGATTAACGAAGCATCACGATCAGTAAAATCACCAGCACGACGATTGAACTCAGCAATTTCTGTAGGGCATACAAAAGTAAAATCTTTTGGCCACCAGAACATGACTAACCACTTTCCGTCTTTTTTGTGATCTTCAGAAGTAATGGTCGCGAATTCTTTTCCTTGCTCTAAAGAAACAACTGCAGTTTTTGAAAATGTAGGGAATTGGCTTCCTAAGCCTAGCATGTAATTTGCCATTTTTATGTTTGTTTATATGTTTCTTAAAATAATGGTGCAAATATGCAGGTTCTAATAATATCAATCAAATCTATATTTTTTATATTTGTATAAGTAAAAATTATAATATGACTATTACGCAACTAGAGTATATTGTTGCTCTTGCTGATCTTAAAAGTTTTTCAAAAGCAGCTGACTTTTGTTGTGTTTCACAACCTAGTTTAAGTATGCAAGTACAAAAACTGGAGGATGAGTTAAATTTGACTTTGTTTAATAGGCGAGCCAAACCTCTAGAGCCTACTGTTGAAGCGTTAGATATAATTAGTAAAGCTCGAATTATTCTAGCTGAAAGTAAATCTATTCTCTCTTTGACGAAAGAGTGGTCTAATTCCGTTAATGGTCATTTGGCTATAGGTGTAATACCAACTATTGCACCTTATTTAATGCCTAAATTTTTAGCTGATTTTCAAATTAAGCATCCTGATTTAGATATTAGTATTTCTGAAACGACAACAGAAAACATTAAGCGTGATCTTGCTTCAGGCAAATTAGATATTGGAATTTTGGTTACTCCACTTCAAAGTGATCTTGTCGAGTTGCCCCTATATTATGAGGAACTATTTCTTTATTCCAATGTGTGGGAAGATGATGGATCAAAACTTAAATCTGAATTAGATCCTGCTAAATTATGGTTATTAGAAGAAGGACATTGTTTAAGTAATCAAGTCAATTCAATTTGTAATATAAAGGCCGGCTCACACATGGGCGCAAATTTAACGTATCAAACTGGTAGTTTAGAAACGATAGTTCGATTGGCCGATTTAGGATTTGGCCAAACGATAATTCCACAGATGTTTTTAGATTATATAGATAACAAATTGAAAGAAAAGGTTCACAACTTGCCCTCTCCCATTCCAGTTCGAGAAGTATCGCTAGTTCATGCTAAATCATATTCTAGAAAAGCGATTATTAAAGCTTTGCAATTAGAGATTCTGGGTCATATTCCTATCTCATGGAAATCTGCAAATAACCGTTCAATTATCCCAATATAAGCGAATTAGATTTTGATCTGATTATTTTAACAAGGAAATAGAGGCTTAGCATAAATACAACACCTAGTACCAAAATACCATTACGCATATTTCCAGTTAATTGAATTATTAAACCAAAAATAAAAGTTCCTAATACTGTGGATAGGCGGTCACAGACATCATAAAAACTAAAATATGAGGCTGTGTCTTTCTCTCCTGCTGGGCATAACTTAGCAAATGTTGCTCGGCTCATGGATTGAATTCCTCCCATGACGAAACCAATGCCACTGGCAAGTAGATAAAAGTTCATTTGGTTCTTCACGGTATAGGCAAAACCACAGATTAATATCCAAACGCAAACAATTAAAAATAACCCTTGAATGTTCCCAATTTTTGATGACAGTTTCGCACAAAAATAAGCGCCAGGTATGGCAATTAATTGAATAAGTAAGATGGTTATTATTAATGCATCCGTTGGCAAATGTAATTCTTCAGAACCAAATAAGGCTCCTAAATACATGACTGTTTGAGCACCAAGGTTAAATAAAAAGAAACTAGACAAAAAGGAACGTATTGTTTCATTTTGTTTTATTTCAGCATAAACGTGGGATAATTCTTTCCAACCACCTAGCCAAAAACTCTCTTTCTTAGTATTGGAATTACTTGTTGGTAAATAATGAAATGGTATTTGTGAAAATACGAACCACCACAGCCCTACACTAAGAAAAGATATTCTAGAGGCTAAATCTCCAGATATATTGCCATACCATTGAGGCATTAGAACCATAGATAAATTTTGCAGTAGTAGAATAACACTGCCAATGTAACCGTACGTAAATCCACGCGCGCTTAATTCATCAAATCGATCAGGAGTTGCGATTTGCGGTAAAAAGGAATTGTAAAAAACCATACTTCCACCCCAACCAATAATTGAAAAAAGGAATCCAAAGGTTCCAATGTAGTAGTTGCCTTTTTCAAAGAAAAAAAGCATCATGCAGCTTATGGAGCCTAGGTAACAAAAGAATTTCATAAAACCCTTACGCGTGCCTTGGTAGTCGGCAATACCAGATAATAGCGGCATTAAGATTGCCAATATTAGAAACGCAGCTGAAATGGTATATGAAAATACGGCTGTATTGACCAGTTCTAATCCAAAGAAATTGATCTCCTTTGAATTATTTGCCATAACTGCAGCAATTGGAAAGTAAATTGGAAAAATTGCTGAGGTAATTGTTAGCGAATGAACTGAATTAGCCCAATCATAAAAAGCCCAGGCACGTAATACTTTGGGATTATTCATGTTCATGGTTTTAAATTAAAACAAACCTAACTGTTCACCTTTATTTGCTTCTTTGGGTATCGCATCTGTTGAATAGTTTTTAATTTCCAACGGAATATCCTCGATTTCATTCTTAAGAATTTCCCCTTTTATGGTTAGTGGAATATCTTCAACATCAACAGTTGCAGTGGGTTCCGATTCAATAATTGTATCAGAATCCGGTTCTTCCTCTATAATTTCCTCAATAGTAGATTCTGGATCTATTGCTGCCGCCTTTTCTACAATTGGAATAGCTACCGGTTCAGGTGATTGTGCCTCTGTTTCAATAAATTCTATGTCAACTAATTTAGTATAACTCAATTTACTTCCGATTGCTTTCCATCCTCTTACTTCTACCAGTTCATCAATTGGAACAAGCAAAATTTCATTGGTTTTCCCGTCTGGCTTATGTTTGATTTGAACATTTGGTGAATAATTATCAGAAGCTGCTAATAAATTAGATGCTTTATGATCAGAGATAAATAGGAATTTTTTGTCAATTGTTGACGTTTCTATCTTAAACCGCTTTATAAAATGGGACTTATTGGCACCATCAAAATATACAGCTGAAATTATCCCATTGGGATTGAATAACTTTAAATAGAGAATTTCTTCTGCTGGATAGCGATTTGTCAATTCAAAATTTGTTAGCTCGTAATTGCCTGACTTGTAAATACTTAGTATTAAGTCTGTCGGTTGGAAATTACCAATGTAGTCACCATGTTGGTCTCTGTTCAAACGACCAATAGTAGGGTCATACCAAATATCTACACCGCCCAAAGTAGAAACTCCAGCACTTTTTTGTATAATTTTTCTTACCGGATACTTAGTTAATACGTTTCCTAGCGACTCTCTTCCTTTGATGGCCAATTTGGCAAAATCGTAATCAAATTGTTTGATTTTAGCAGTACAATTAGCCGTTAAGCTGATGCTGATTACTTCAGCCTCACCATTTTCATTGGCAGAAAAATAAGTTATTTTAGACTTAGCATCAGCGCCAACTACCCGATATTCGCGATCGCGCGTAACTGATGTAACTTTGAATCTTTTCACATAAGAAACTCCAGATTTACCGTCGGCATAAACTAGGTTATATACCTTACGATCATCATTCTTTTTAAATACGGAAACGTAGAGTACATCTTTGCCAACAAATACTTTTTCTTGAATTTTTGTAACAACACAAGTACCGTTTTGTCTGAATACAATAATGTCGTCTATATCCGAGCAATCCATTACGTATTCATCTTTCTTGAGGCCGTATCCAATGAAACCGTCAGCTCTATTTACATAAAGTTTTTGATTAGCAGCTGCTACCACAGTAGCCGAAATCGTATTGAAACTTTGAATTTCTGTCTTACGTTCTCTCCCCTTACCATATTTCTGAAGCAAGTTTTTGAAGTAATTAATTGCATATCTAACCAAATTAGCAAGGTTATCTTCTACTTCCGCTAATTCTTCAAGAAGGCGCTTCATTAATTCATCAGCCTTGAAACTGTCGAATTTTGAGATCCTTTTGATTCTAATTTCAAGTAGGCGCAATATATCCTCTTCCGTTATTTCACGGTAAAAGTCCTTCTTAAATGGATCTAATCCTTTGTCAACTGTTTCAATGACTAATTCAAATGTTTCACATTCTTCAATTTGACGGTAAATCCGATTTTCAATAAATATTTTTTCTAAGGAGCTAAATAACAAGCGCTCCATTAATTCGTTTTTACGAATTTCTAGTTCTTGTTTAAGTAGGTCAACTGTTTGTGCAGTACTAACTTTTAATATTTCAGCTATACCGATGAAATGAGGTTTATCTTCAACAATAACACAGGCATTGGGTGAAATGGAAACTTCACAATCAGTAAATGCATAAAGTGCATCAATCGTTACATCTGGAGAAATTCCTGGTGCTAATTGAACTTGGATTTCAACATCCTTAGCTGTATTATCAATAACCTTTTTAATCTTAATCTTCCCTGTGTCATTCGCTTTAATGATTGAGTCGATCAAGGAAGTCGTGGTAGTTGTATAAGGTATTTCTTTAATGATTAATGTCTTCTTGTCAAATTCTTCTATGCGCGCTCTGACACGTATTCTTCCTCCACGTAATCCATCGTTGTAATTTGATGCATCCATCAATCCACCAAACTGGAAGTCAGGCAATAATTCTACCTTTTTATTATTCAATAAATCAATGGAAGCCTGTAATATTTCACAGAAATTGTGAGGCATAATTTTGGTCGCTAAACCAACAGCAATTCCTTCTACACCTTGAGCTAATAATAATGGAAATTTTATTGGGAGTGTGATTGGCTCTTTTTTTCGACCATCATACGACAACTGCCAATTTGTTGTTTGCGCGTTAAATACAACTTCATTCGCAAATTTTGAAAGTCTAACCTCGATATAACGAGCTGCCGCTGCACTATCCCCTGTACGATTATCTCCCCAGTTACCTTGGCAGTCGAATAATAATTCTTTTTGACCTAGATTAACTAATGCGTCATTGATGGAAGCATCACCATGTGGATGGTACTGCATGGTTTGCCCAATAACATTGGCAACTTTATTGAACCTACCATCATCCATTTCTTTTAATGCATGAAGTATACGTCTTTGTACTGGCTTTAAACCATCACCAACTGCGGGTACCGCTCGTTCAAGAATAACATAAGAGGCATATTCTAAGAACCAATTTTCATACATTCCTGCTACGGCAATTTGATTCTGTAATTCGCCTTCTATTTGTTCGCTCATGTTAATTTATAATCAATTAATTTAATGTACTGGTAAATGATTAATGCTGTTGCACCCCAAATATCTTCACCTTCATAAGCATATCGCGGTGAATCAACTGGCTCACCATTATAATGAATTTCATGAAAATTTAATTGGTCTGGGTCCTTGAAAAAGGATACAGGTATTTCAAAAATACGATTTATTTCTCTTTTATTAATAGTAAAATCTAGCTTTTTATCTATTTCAATATAATAAGGTTGTATCCAATAATTTGAAATTGGTATCCAATGTGGATTTAATGATTTTAGCTCAGATGTATCAATATCAATTCCTAATTCTTCTTTAACTTCTCGCTGCGCAGTGTAAAGAAGATCCGGATCTGAATGATCTTTCTTTCCTCCTGGAAAAGCCATTTGTTCACTATGATGCCCATCATATTGTGAGCGTTTGATAAATAAAATCCTGTTGCCTAATTCTTGATCATTTAAATGCAAAATTACGACAGAGGCTAGTTTTGCATTTTCCTTTATACTAGTAGCATCGGGAATTTGATTTATCAATCCTAAAACTTTTTCAAATCGATTATGCATGTTTTAGCTTAATTTGGATGGCTTCAGCACATCTTATTCCATCTATTGCAGCAGACATAATTCCTCCTGCATAGCCTGCACCTTCACCACATGGATAGAATCCAAATATTTCGGGGTGTTCTAAAGTTATGGGGTCACGAGGTATTTTTACAGGGGATGAAGTTCTACTTTCCAGGCCAATCAATTGGCCTAAATTACTACTAAAGCCCTTTATTTTTCGATCAAAATCTTGTAAACCTAGTGCGAGCGGTTCAGCAATAAAATCAGGCAAAAATGATCGTATATCCCCCGGAATCAATCCCGGTATATACGATGTTTGATTTGTAGTTTGGCTGGCTTTTCCTTTAATAAAGTCTCCAGTTAATTGAGAAATTGCTTGTTGGGTTCCTCCAGCTAATTCGTTTGCCTTTTGTTCTAGTTGTTCTTGTAAGTACATTCCTGCCAACTCACCATAATCTCGGTAATCTTTGTAATCCTCTGGTGCGATACTGACAACAATGCCTGAATTCGCATATTTTGAATCTCGTCGTGATGGTGACATACCATTGACTACAACCTGATTTTGTGCGGTCGCGGAAGGTACTATAAAACCACCCGGACACATGCAAAATGAAAAGACACCTCGTTGAATACCATGATACTTGGTTTGAGTTACTAAACTAAATGAAGCAGGGGGTAAATATTCTGGACGAGAAGTTAACTTATATTGACATGTGTCAATTAATGATTGCGTATGTTCAATACGCACTCCCATTGCGAAGGGTTTTTGTTCAACTTTAATATTTTTGTCAACTAGATGCTGGAAAATATCTCTGGCGGAATGACCCGTGGCTAAGATTAGTTGGTTAGCCTGAAATTCTTTACCACTTGCAGTGACTATTCCCTTTACCTTAAAATTATCGATCAATATGTCAACTACTTTTTCTTTGAAATGGACTTCGCCGCCAGATTCGATAATTGCTTCTCGCATGGCAGAGATGATTCCTGGAAGTTTGTTTGTTCCGATGTGGGGATGCGCTTCATAAAGTATATTCTTATTGGCCCCATAAGCTACAAATGTTTCTAATACAGCGTCTATATCCCCCCTCTTCGTACTACGTGTATAAAGTTTACCATCAGAATACGTCCCAGCGCCACCTTCTCCAAAGCAATAATTGCTTTCGGAATTAACCACATTATGTTTGTTGATTGCAGCTAAATCTCTTCTTCTATCACGTACATTATTTCCCCGTTCAATTACAATCGGTTTGATTCCTGATTTAATTAAAGTTAATGCGGCGAACAATCCAGCCGGTCCACTACCTATGATTAGTACGGAAGGTGCATTTGATTTCAGTTTATTTCTTACTTGACGTGAGTATAAATCAAATGAAAAATCATGCTCCATTGGATAAAATCCAATTTTTACATTAGCTTTTAATTGACGGCTACGCGCATCAATAGATTTTTTTTCAATACGATACTGACATGAATTTAATAGCTTTGCTCCTACTTCAGCCAATAAAAATTGGTGAAGCAATTCTGGGGAATGTGCCGTTTCAGGATTTAGAATAAATGATTTATATTCAGGCATAAATAATGTTTGCACAAAAGTACTAATCTATTTTAATCTACGTGATGAATCAATTACAAAACCAAGTAAGTCCTTATTTATTGCAACATAAAGATAACCCGGTTCATTGGTTACCGTGGGGAAATGAAGCATTAGATTTAGCGATTAGACTAGATAAACCAATTATATTAAGTATTGGTTATGCAGCATGTCATTGGTGTCACGTCATGGAGCATGAGTCATTTGAAAATCAACAAGTGGCTGATCTAATGAACGAACATTTTGTTTGTATTAAAGTAGATCGTGAAGAACGACCTGATATTGATCATATTTACATGGATGCGTTGCATCAAATGGGTGTTTCTGGAGGCTGGCCATTGAACGTATTTTTAATGCCAGACCAAAAACCTTTTTATGGTGGCACCTATTTTCCTAAGTCAAATTGGCTTCAATTGTTAAACTCTATTCAATCCGCTTTTCAAAATCACAAAGATGAGTTACAGCAATCAGCTGATGGATTTGCCGCCAATTTAGAAGATAAATCCATTGGTTTATATCCAGTTGAATTGAATGAATTAACACCAATTATTCCTGAGGTTCTGGCAAAAATAAGTAAGTATTTAGACCCTATCTTTGGGGGTATTCAAAAAGCTCCCAAGTTCCCCCTCCCCTCATTAACCTTATTTATTGAGTCATTCCCTGAAAAATTAGACACTAATTTTGATGTATATATACATTCGGAAAGACAACTAGAAAAAATGGCTCAAGGAGGTATTTATGATCAGGTGGGTGGTGGTTTTTCTCGTTATTCAGTTGATTCTGAATGGTTCTGCCCTCATTTTGAAAAGATGTTGTATGATAATGCACAATTAGTTTATGTCTATTCAAAAGCATTTCAAAGAACATCAAATCCACTATTTGAAGAAGTAGTTAATTCAACAATTCATTTTTTAAATCGTGAATTAAGGGATAGTTCTGGTTTGTATTTCGCATCGCTAGATGCTGATAGTGAAGGCATTGAAGGACAATTTTATGTATGGGAATTTGAAGAATTAAATTCTATTATACCCTATGAAAAGCATGCTCCTTTCTATCAAGCTTTTCAAATCAAGCGTAATGGTAATTGGGAAGAAAATAAAAATATATTATTCAAGAATCATTCGGTTTTGAATGTAGTTTATGAGAAGGAACTACAAACATTGGCAACTGTTAGGGCTAAACGAATTAGGCCACAAACGGATACAAAATTATTATTGGCATGGAACGCCATGTTAGGATCTGGTTTAGTTCAGGCGAGTAAAGGTTTGAATAATCACAAATTCTTAGAAAATGCTATTGCATTAGAGGAATCAATGATTGGCTTTTGGGATATAAAAAACAATCTATTATTACATCAAATCTCATATTCAAATCAACCGATTTATGCATTTTTAGATGATTATGGTTCTTATGGATTGTTTTTAATTCATTTGTATAATGAAACGGCTAAAGTAATTTATTTAGAAAAACTACGAAAAATAGTTAATGGGGTATACCAAAATCATGACCAAATGAATTATTTATTTAGTTTTCAATCTAATTTGAACGCAGCATTGATTTCTAATAAGTACGAGATAACTGACTCGGTCATACCAGCTTCTAATTCAATGCTTTGTGAATTATTCTTTTGGTCTGGTATTTTGTTAAACGATGTCACATATACTTTACGAGCAAAAGATATGTTGGCCGCTGTTCTTGAACAAGCAGCAGCCAATCCACTTTATCATGCCAACTGGCTTAGAGTATATTCTGAATGGATGGAAAATCCGCAAGCTTTGGTGAAATATAATCCAAGTAATTATGCAAAAAATGAATTGCCTCAATTACGTGTTACGTGGGTACCTATTGTAGATCAGTCACATGCATTTTTGCTTTGCATTGGAGATCGTTGTTTGTCTCCGTGTGAAAGTATAGATGAATTATTAAATCAATATAATTCTATTTAATTCGATCAGGATTTTCATTGACAAAAGCGCCCCAACCCTTCTGCGTACCTTTAACAGATGAAGTTAAATTCTTCGAATGAAAGTGGTGGCAAATAGCAATGCCCAGTGCATCGGTAGCATCATGTAGTTTACTTTCTAGTTTGATACCGCTAATAATTTCAACCATCTTGGAAACTTGTTCTTTGGATGCATTTCCATTTCCGGTAACTGATTGTTTCACTTTTTTAGGTTCGTATTCTGTTATGGGAATTTGTTTAGAATATGAAAGCGACATGACCATACCTTGAACACGTCCTAATTTTAACATTGATTGTACATTTTTGCCAAAAAATGGCGATTCAATCGCTATTTCGTCTGGCATAAATTCTTCTAATAGATGCAAAACGCGTTCATGTATTTTTAGAAACTTGGCGCCCTGAGTAGTGTACTTAGTTAGATTAAGGACACCATACTGCAAAATGGTAACTTTATCTTTGTGCGTTCTTATCAGACCATAACCTAAATACCGAGTACCAGGGTCAATGCCTAATATTATTTTTTCTGCACTAAGGTTTGTATTTTGCATGATAATTTCGCGTATGTTCATTCATCAAATCCCTGCTATAATTCGAAAGGTCTTGCCTAAATTAACGTGGCAATATCAGACTAAAGATGATTCTCGCGAGGTATATTTTACTTTTGACGATGGTCCTACACCTGAAATTACCAATTTTGTGTTGGATTGTTTAGATACTTACTCATTCAAAGCTACTTTTTTTTGTATTGGAAAAAATATGTTGGCGCATCCTGAGCTCGTTCAAGTAATTATTGATAAAGGCCATAGTATCGGAAATCATACCATGAATCATGCGAATGCTTGGAAGTATAAACATCAATCTTACATGCATGATTACCAAAGTTGCCTAGATGTAATTCATAGTTTTGGTGTTAATTCTGTAGGTTTTCGTCCACCATATGGAAGAATAACTAATTACATTTATCACCAAATCAGTCAACTGGAGCCCGTATATATGTGGACATATTTATCTGGAGATTATAATAAGGATTTATCTCCTAGTGATATATTACGGTCGGCGAAGCAGTCAATTAAACCTGGTTGTATTTTAGTCTTTCATGATAGTGTTAAAGCGTTTCCACGATTACGAGTGGTATTACCGGAATTACTCGAATTCTGTAAAAGAGAAAAATATTTATTGAAAGCATTATGATCGATACGCATGCCCATTTATATGACGCACATTTTTTAAATGACATAGATGCTCATATAGCTGAAATTCGTGCAAATGGTGTTCAAGAAGTATGGATGCCAAACTGTGATTCTGAGTCCTGGAAAGACTTAATTATTGTATCAAAAAAATATCCTGATTTTGCCTTGCCGATGATCGGCTTACACCCAACTTATGTTAAAGAGAACTATTTGATTGAATTAGAAAATCTCAAGAACATTTTAGATACACAGAAAGTATTGGCAATAGGTGAAATTGGTCTTGATTATTACTGGGATACTACATTTAAAGCGGAACAAATTATTGCCTTTGAAATGCAATGCCACTGGGCATTAGAACATAAAATTTGGATAGATGTGCATTGTAGAAAAGCCTATGCAGATTTAATTAGAATATTGAAAAAACCAGAGTATGTTGATTTGAGAGGGATTATTCATTGTTTTTCAGGTGACGCTCGTGAAGCTGAAATATTGGTCGGCTTAGGATTTAAATTAGGTATAGGCGGTGTTATTACGTATAAAAATTCAACTTTATTTCAGGATATCAAAAATATTTCATTGGATCATATTGTTTTAGAAACTGATAGCCCCTACCTCACCCCTGTACCTTTTCGCGGTAAGCCCAATAGTCCAAGTTATATTCCTATTATAGCACAAAAATTGGCAGATTTATATCAAATTTCCTTGGAAGAGTTAGTGGCTAAGACGTCTATGAATGCAAGCCAACTTAAATCGTATGCTGGTTATTAATCCAATAATCCGTTGCTTGTTTCCATGAGATCATGGCATCTTTCAATCTTAGAGCTATTTTATTTTTTGAATTCCAAAATTTAGTCCTATTCCCTTGAAAGATTAGTTTCCCCTTTTCCATGATT
Organism: Aquirufa avitistagni; assembly: GCF_042715545.1. Classification (NCBI taxonomy): domain Bacteria; kingdom Pseudomonadati; phylum Bacteroidota; class Cytophagia; order Cytophagales; family Flectobacillaceae; genus Aquirufa; species Aquirufa avitistagni. The sequence goes on from NZ_JBBKXZ010000001.1 coordinate 895,345, forward strand.
CCAATCTTTTGACTTAAGCGAATAATATCACTTAAATCATGGCTAATCAATAAACATGGGATTTGCCTGCTTTCAATTAATTGTTGTAAAATAGTTGAAAATTCCATTTTTTGTTCTGTATCCAATTGACTAAATGGCTCATCAAGAATCAAATATTCAATTGGTTTACTTACTGCTTCAATCAAGGCTATTTTTTGTTTTTCCCCTCCAGATAACATTTGAATCTTTGATTTTAATAGATGTTGAATATGAAACATCTTAATATACAATTTGACTAATTTGGTTTTATTAAGCTCAGTTTCTTTTTGAAATAGAAAATTTAAATAATCCTCAACGGTATGATGCGGTTTTAAATGAAGTGATTGTGGAACATAACCCGCTACTATAAATTGAGGAATCAATCTTTCTGAGTTATTATTTACTTCGAAGCCATTTGACTTGATAGATGAGTCATTCGATAGATTTAGACCAACAGCAATTTTTGCGACTGTGCTTTTACCTGAACCACTTTTACCAATTAATGAAAAAATTTCACCTTTATTGATCTCAATTTTCACTAGAGACAGATTAAAATGAGGATTAACTTGGTAACTTGGTATGATTATTTGTAACATCTAAACTGAAAATTATGCTTTTGTGTGGCGTTGATGTAGGTACATCGTCGATTAAAGTTAGTGTTGTTGACGCAGCAAACCAACAATTAATTTATTCTACTTCATACCCTGAAATAGAAAATGAAATATCAGCACCTGAACCTGGTTTTGCTGAACAAGATCCAGAACATTGGTGGACTTGTGTTAAACAAGCTATATTAAAAGCTAACTTTTCTAAATCGTATAATCCTAAGGATATTGTTTCTATTGGTATTTCATATCAAATGCATGGATTGGTTGTAATTGATAAAGAATACCAAGTATTGAGGCCATCAATTATTTGGTGTGATTCTCGTTCAATTGAAATTGGAAGTGAGGCTTATGCAGGAATTGGGAAATCGTATTGTGAAAACAACCTGTTGAATTCGCCGGGTAATTTTACAGCATCAAAATTAGCTTGGGTTAAAATTAACCAACCAGAAATTTACGAAAAGATACATTTAGCCATGTTACCGGGTGATTTCATTGCTGGACGATTAACGAATGTATTTACTACAACAAATTCAGCGTTGTCTGAGGGGATATTTTGGGATTTTAAAGCTAATGATCTTTCAATTCCATTAATGGATTATTTTGGTTTTGATTCAAGTATGATACCTGATGTTCAACCTGTATTTTCAAATCATGGAATCATAGCAGTTAATGTTGCTAAGGAACTTGGTTTAAATCACCAAGTTCAAGTCACATATAAGGCAGGGGATCAGCCAAACAATGCTTTTTCATTGGGAGTTTTGGAGCCTGGTGAAATTGCTACTACTGCTGGGACCTCTGGAGTAGTTTATGGAGTAAGTGATTCGCTAACTTTTGATCAAATGAATCGTGTTAATTCGTTTGCCCATGTTACACATACCAAAGATAAAACACGTGTTGGAGTTTTAATGTGTATTAATGGTACCGGAATTCTTAATCGTTGGGTCCGTCAAAATATAGCTTCAGATTTGTCTTATAATCAAATGAATAATTTAGCGAGTCAATCACCTGTCGGTTCTCGTGGACTTGTTTGTTTGCCTTTTGGTAATGGAGCAGAGCGTATTTTTCAAAACAGAAATATTGGTGCGAGTTTTGATAACTTAGATTTCAACCAACATAGTAAAGCTGATTTGATTCGTGCTGCCCAAGAGGGAATTGCATTTTCTATGGCTTATGGTATCGAAATGTTAAACGCAACAGGAATAAAAGCGAATAAACTGAAAGCTGGTTATGCCAATATGTATTTAAGTGATGTTTTTACATCTACTTTAGTCAATGCTTCAAATGTATCTGTAGATTTATTGGAGTCTGATGGTTCCTTTGGAGCTGCTCTCGGTTCTGGATTTGGTTTAGGCTATTATCATTCTGCTAAAGAGGCAGTTTCTAATATTAAACGAATAAATACCTATGAACCCAAAGTAGAATTGTTATCAAAAACTTTAGATGCTTATTCGTATTGGAAGGAATCAATTACCCAAAAGCTCTAAAAAGGCAAAGCCTCTCAATTTCTTGAGAGGCTTGTACCCAGAGCCGGAGTCGAACCGGCACGGGCTTGCACCCACGGGTGTTTGAGACCAGCGCGTCTACCAATTCCGCCATCTGGGCAATTAAATCAAACCAATTGGCCTAATTGCTCTGTAAAAGTAGGGCAAATTCAAATCTAAATCAAGTCCTTATTAAATTATAATTGATTTATTCGTATCGTAAGGCGTCCACAGGATCTAATTTAGAAGCTTTAAATGCAGGGTAAATTCCTGAAAATAAGCCAACTAAAACGCAAATAATTATTCCTACTGTCATCCATAACCAAGGAATAATAAAACTTGCAGCTCCTGAACTTATTCCTTGTGCAATTAAGTTTCCGATGGGAATAGCTAATATGATTCCCCCTATTCCTCCAATCAAACAAATAACAATAGCTTCTATTAAAAACTGTTGTAAAATTCTAAAAGGGGTTGCTCCCAAAGATTTTCTAATTCCAATTTCTCTAGTTCTTTCAGAAACTGAAACCATCATAATATTCATTAAGGCAATTGATGCTCCTAGTAATGTAATAAATCCAATCACAAAACCACCTAATTGTAAACTAGAAGTAATACTTTCGAAACTTTTAGCAATAGAATCAGATCTATCTAAAGAAAATGAATCCTCTGATGTAATTGGATCCATTCGCACTTTGCGCATGACGCCCCTCGCCTCTTCCATGAAATTATCTAGGTTTTCTACCTTAGTTGAAGATGTTGTGATATCAAATGTCAAATTACGACCTACAGCCATTTTACGACCTGTCTCTAAAGGTACCATGACAACTCGGTCATCACCTCCACCCATCATATTTCCTTTTTTAGCAAGAATACCAATGACTTTGAGTCTTATGCCATTCACTAAAATTTCTTGATTTATAGGATTCTTTTTTTCAAAAAGTTGGTTAATAACATCAACACCTAACAAACAGACATTTACTGCATTAGTGAATTCATTGGTTGAAAAATTTCTTCCGCCACCAACCTTATAACCTTTTAATTCTATAAAGTTGTCGTCTATTCCTATTAAGCGAGTATTTGGATTAGTTTTTTTAGATAAATATTTGGCGATAGCATTATTTGACACATTGGTTTTTAATGAAACCTTACCTTTCGGTGCGAAAAGTATTTTATATCTAGAGGCTTGTCTATAATCTATATTCTTGAATCTTTTCTCTTTTTGTCCCTCCCGTCTTATTTGATTTGCTGGTCTATTTCGAATGTCAAAGGAATTTGCCCCTAAGCCAGAGAATGAATTATCTACGGAACTTTGTATACCATCTATAGCTGTTAGTATACCAACTAATGATGTGATCCCCAATGAAATTATTAAAGCTGTTAAGATCGTTCTTAACAAATTACCTTTAATTGACCTTAAGCCTTCTGCAATATTTTCCTTTATATTCATTTCAGGTGCAATTTATCAGAAACTAAATGATTTTGAGAACCGTCAGTAATTTGAAACAACCATTAGTCATTTAATACAGACTCACCTCAATTTACGAATGTAGTAATCTTCTCCTGGTACGATTACACCTTCTTTTATATGGGTATTAGTACCTAAGCGGATGTCCCCTGCTATTGGCTTAATTACTGATTTAGCAAAAAATAAATAATCAGCCTTCAAAGGTATTTTCTGCAGTCCTTGTTCAAATGGGTTGATTGGTATCAATCTTCTTGAAAAATGAGGACCCCACAATGGATATTCATAATCATCATTAATTGTTGCTAATGCAACTGTGGCATTTAATGGTACAATAGAGTCGTATTTAGCATATGCTTGATAAATATCAGGCCTAGAAATGGTTAATGCTTCCATTCGAGAAATTTTAAAAATCGACGGCTTATTGTATGCTCCAAATGGTAATGCTCTTTTATGAAAAATTATGGTGCTTAAACCTGTAAATGAAATTAATATCGAAGAAACAATTAAATAAATTTTACCTAATCTATTGTTCTGAAACAGTGAGTTTTGATTTAACCAGTTTCCTAAAATTGGAATAACAAACACGAAAGAACTTAACATATATCTTCCTTTCCAGGGATCATATGGTGCAGTAAATGAAAGAGCTAGCATATGTAATAGAAATGCTGCAATAAAGAAGTAGTAAACGCTTTTACTTCTTCTTAAGAATAAGACTATAATAGAAGGAATAATTAAAATGATAAATATAACTCCATAAATAGGTGTGCCATTGTAAAATTCGAATCGTCGATTAAACGAAAATGGAATAATGGTAAATGATGTCTCTTGTTCCAGGCCAATTTTTAATTTTTCATCTATTCGCTTTAAAGCTGGTTTTAATGACTTTTGAAAATTTTCAACAACACCAATATTTCGCAAACCATCTAAATTAATTAAATCTAAATTGTATCGAATAAAGTTCCGGCTACCATGAGCTAACAAATTTTTAAAATTACCAGCTCTTTCGATCGATTGATGTTGGGTAGCAGTTGTTGGGCCAATGGGGTGCCCATAATAGTTTAAATTACTGATATAGCCAGTTGGTAACGTAATTATTAAAATGAAAAATATATGGGCTAATAAAAAGTGTTTTAAACTATATTTCCAAGATAAAAAAGTCATGTTTCTTACTATGTAGACTAATAGAATACACAATGGCGTAAATGAAAAAACGAAAGTGATTTTGTGACTTAATGCTATAGAAAAAGCAATAGCGGCTAGATATAAATATAGTGTTTGCTGCGATTGTTTAAAGCTAAATAGAAAATATACATAGGATACTAAATAAGCTGCTAATACGATATCTGTATCTGTTGATGTTGATTGTATAATGGCAATAGGTACGAATAATACCATTGAAGCACAGAATACCCGAATAATAAAGGGTACAGATAATCTTTTTAATATACCATATGTTCCTATAAATAGAATCCAATATGCCGACATATTGGGTAGCTTAAAGAAATGCTCATTCCAATTAGACATTAAAAATGGATAAGCTTGTATTGACGAGAAAGCTTTAGGATATGTATCAATATTCCAATTAGTACCTATAAAGTGTTTAAATGATCCATTTTGTAAGAAGTATAGAATCCGATTTAAATGCCCCGTCATACTATCCCATTCATTTGGTGGTGAATAGAAAGTAATAGATAGTTGTATCAAATGAATTAAAATAAATGAAACTAATAAGATGGCAAAGGCTAGTCTTTCAGTTTTTGTTGACGACTTATAGACCTCATGGAATTTTTGTATAGCTCTACCAGTTATTTTGAATGAAGAAGCATTTAGCCGCTCAGCTTGAAAAATTGAATTTGAGAATAATTGAAGAAAACCAATGATAACAAGAAAAGGCACTATTGACCATGATATAGTGCTGTTCCAAATATTTAGTTCTGATAATATATACCCCGAAAGTATAATACTTGCACTATATAGTATATAGCCAATGATAAATATTTCCTCAAAAATTTTACTAGAAATCTTAGAGGCTATTTTAATACATAGTAATACAAAAGTGATGAATACTATGAAATACATAAGATTTAGGAGTAATAAGAATTAATAATATCGACTACTTTAATTATCTCCTCATTGGATATAGTAGCAGAAAGTGGTAAGCATAAAATGCGCTTAGAAATATCTTCTGAAACTGGACAAGATGGGGCATTAACAAAAGGTAATGTATTTAAAGAGGGATAGAAGTACCTTCTAGGTGTAACATTTTCATTTATTAAATTTTCAACAATTTGATTAAGATCATTTTCTGAAGCTAAGACGATCGGATAATAACTATAATTTCGTTTAAGATCAGCATTCCATTGAATCCTCTGTAATTGATTACATAATTTAGAATCATATAATTCACAAGCATGTTGGCGATGTGATTTGATTTCTTCGAAATGAGTTAGATTAACTAAGCCCATAGCTGCATGAAATTCAGAATTTTTGCCATTTATTCCTGCTGATAAATAAACGTCGCCTTTATGCCCAAAACTTCTTAGTTCACGAACTTTATTAGCGATTTTGGCATCCTTAACAATAACAGCCCCCCCTTCAACAGTGTGAAAAATTTTAGTCGCATGAAAACTACATGTAGTTATATCGCCATATGAGAAAATTGAATTTCCTTTATAATTCACACCAAAGGCATGGGCTCCATCATAAATCAATGCAATTCCTGCATATCTAGCTAATTCTTCCTGTAATTCTAAATCACCAGCATTACCGTAAACATGTGTTGTCAATATGGCTTTAGTTGACGATGTTAACTTTGAAGCAATTTGAGAACTTTCAACTGTTAATGAAACGGGGTCAATATCAGCGAAAATCGGATTGCAATTTTCCCAAAGTAATGAATTTGTAGTTGCGCAATAGGAAAATGGTGTAGTAATCACGTCCCCTGTGATGTTATACGCTTTTAATGCCAACTGCAAGGCAATGGTACCATTTCCAGTAAAAATAAGATGTTCTACTTCTAAAAATTCAGCTAACTTCTTTTCTAGTTCAAGTAATAAAGGCCCATCATTTGTTAGATGATTAGAAGACCATATTTTTTCTAAATATGCGACATATTCTTTTAAATCAGGAAGAAATGATTTAGTTACATGAAGCATATTTAAATTGAATTAGAAATTTGAGCGATTGGGAAATCAAAATTAGGTCGAACATAACCTGGCCATTTGCCATACCATGTCGTATCTACTCGATGATCAGCAATCTCGAAATTGAACACTTCTTCAAAATTGTGCAATACAATTGACTTGTCTTTCACAACCATAAAGGAAATTAAATAACTTCCATCATTCATGAAATTTGCAGGAATTTCAGTTTTAGCTTGAATAACACCTATTTGACATTGTCTTACTGGTGTACTAAGATTAAAAATACATTCACCTGTACTTGCATAAACATGCAAACTGATATTTAAATTTTGATTAGCCAGAGTATTCCAAAATTCTATATTTAGAGAAAAAGAATTTCTGACATCCATATACGTTTGGCTTTCAAACAATTTGGGTACAAGAGTACATGATTTTAATCTAACAATATCATTACCTGGGGCGTTTGCGAAATCATTAAAATGCTGCTCATATACATTTTGCTGCATATTAGCCATATAATTATTGATTACTTCGCCAGTTTCTCCAAATTGCTTTACCTTACCTTTTTCTAAATGTAAAGTTTTATTACATAAATTAGCAACTGCAGTCAAATTATGACTAACGAATAGAATGGTACGATCATTGGCTGCAACCTCTTTCATTTTACCAAGAGATTTCTTTTGAAAATCCGCGTCACCAACAGCCAAAACTTCATCAACAATTAGTATTTCAGGATTTAAATGAGCAGAAATAGCGAAACCCAAACGAACATACATTCCAGATGAATAACGTTTTACAGGAGTGTCTAAAAACTGGGCTATTTGATTTCCAGCAAATTCAACGATCTGATCAAATTGAGATGAGATTTCTGCTTTAGACATGCCTAATATCGCACCATTGAGGAATATATTTTCTCTTCCGGTTAATTCTGGATGAAATCCTGTACCTACTTCTAAAAGACTAGCTACCTTACCTCTTACATCAATATGTCCTTTTGTAGGTTTAGTTATCCGACTTAATATTTTTAACAAAGTAGATTTACCCGCACCATTATTACCTATAATCCCGAGCTTATCTCCTCTTTTTAATGAAAAGGATATGTCGTCTACAGCCCAAAATTCTTCTTTTGGAGTAGATTTAAAAAATTCTGTAAATCCATTCCTAAGTGATTTAGCCTCATTTTGTGTGGCTAATTTATATTTTTTTGAAACTGATTCAACCTCAATTATATTCATTTTACAAGTGGTCAACGAATGAGTCTTCCCGAATATCAAATATCCAAAGTCCAATGATTAATATTATCAAACTAGTAAATCCTGCAATAATAAAATATTGAAAAGAAAATAGGGAGTAATTTGATATGAGACAGAATCTGAATAATTCTACAAAAGAAGCTAAAGGATTTAAAAATGAATAAAAAGGAAACCAAGATTTGGTGATAAATTCATTTGACGTATATACAATTGGCGTAATAAAAAAACCATATTGTACTATCAAAGGTATTGCCTGCAATAAATCTCTGAATTTTACAGCAAATGAGGCAAAAATTAAACCAAGACCTAAACTAAATATGGTAGTAATTATTAATGCTAATGGTAAAAAAATAATTGTTTCTGGTATCGGTTGGTGTAACCCCAAAAGTAAAATGATGTAAACGAATAGACCAACTAAAAAATCAACTAATGTTACCGCTAGGCTAGAAATACAAATAATCAATCTAGGAAAATAGACTTTTGAAATAAGATTGCCATTTATTAAAATCGACTGACTTATTGATTGAAATCCATTGGCAAAGTAATTCCAAAATAGTATTCCTGAAAATATCACTAATTGAATTGGGTAGCCTGAGAAATCCTTAATATTAGCTACATTTTTAAATGCAAATAAAAAAACAAGCATCGTGGCCATAGGTCGTATAACAGCCCAAGCTACACCTAAAATTGTTTGTTTGTATCTAACAGAAATATCACGTTTAGCTAAAATAACTAAGAGCTCATAATCCTGACTTATTTCCTTAAACTTGGATATTATTTTATTCATGAATCTATTTAGACATCATTTCTTTGTATATCCTAACTACATTAAGCACAAAACTACTTAGGAAAACACCCAAAATTATACCAATTAAAGTAATAGGACCATAAAAATGCCGTATACCAACAGTACTAATTTCAGGTTCTGATATAATTGTAAATAAGGGTGTTTCTTTGGCTAAAGAAAACTTAAGATTATCATAATTTCTAACGGACTCCAGATACATACCTTGAAGCTGTTGTGAAGATAATTGCAATCTTTCTGCAATTATTCTAGCTCTTTGAAAAATGATTTGTTGGTTCTGATCATTATAGTTTGCCAATTTACCTTGAGTATAATATAATGCAGATCGCAAAGAATCAACTCTTTTATCCATCAATACTAATAACTCCTGAGACTTTTTAGTTTTAGTGTCTATGTAAAAATTAGTAACTGTCTTAAGATATAATTTAGCCCAGATATAGGATAAAGTATCATCTCTAGTTTCAACTGTAAGTGTTTGAAATGTAGACTTAGGGTTATCATTTATTATAACCGTCTGACCTTTAAGAAAATCATACAACGCATCAAGTATATTTCTATCTTGAGCAGATAATTTATTTATATCCGATGTTTTGAAACGATGGTTGTAGAAATCTTCCGGACGATTTTTCCATTCAAACTCTCCTATTCTTGACTTTTCTAAAAATATATTGGCAAAGATTCCTTCCTTCTTACCATAGCGAATTTTAGTTAGCAAGGCTTTTCTGAATATAGACTTTGTCTTTAATAACTCTTTAAAATTTTCACCGCTAAATAAAGATGCATTACTTCCCATTCCTCCACCTATTCCAAAAGAATTTGCTAATTCCAATAAACCACCGGCATTACCTCCACTATCACCATCAACAACAAATACGATTTCAGTTTTAAAGTTTACATCTTGTACTTTATAGTATTCATACCCACCTCCAACTAATAAACCTATAAAAGCTCCAATAGATAATACTTTTTTATTTTCCTTAACATAAGGAATAACCAAAAGGCATTTTAAAATAAGACGCTTAAATGAAAATTGATCTTGCTGTAATTCCATAATTAATTTGCCGTTGCTTTGATAAGTGTAATAATTCCAATTACACTAGTAACAGTACCTGTTAGTACAGAAACTAACTGAAAAACTTGTTGAGCCGAATTTGCATTTTTAATGTTTCTAGGAACAATAATTTCTGCCCCTCTTTCTATCTTAGGGAAATATCTAATAAATAGAAATGTTCTTGCTCTTTTAACTGAGCCATTTGAATACAAAACATAAGCTCTCTTTCTTGCTGAATTGGATGTAAATCCTCCTGCTTCTGATATAAAATCTTTAAATGATTTACCCTCATTATATTTTACACTATTAGGATATAAGACTTCCCCTGTAACCTTAACCGTCTGAGGTTGTCTAGGTATATCAATAATATCACCTTCGTTTAAAAACAAATCTTCTTCCCCACCTGGATTATTTATTGCTGCCAAAAGATTAATGCCAATCAATTCAGTATTTTTTGTAATGGATTCATCGTTTTTAATTACTACTCCATTGAAGTTATCTTGTATTTGATTCAACTGTTCTTTTTTTCGAGTTTTCTCTGATTCAGTAAGAACATTTTTTCGAATTAATTTGGCACCTTGAGGATATGCTTGGTTGTTTAAACCACCTGCTCTAGCGACAAGTTCAGATAATCTTTCGTCCTTTTTTTCTAATCCATAAACTCCAGGGAAAACTAATTGTCCCTGCATGGTTACGAACTGTTGCAGCTCATAATTTGGAGAGGTTCGTATGAAAACCTCATCAAATGGCATTAGCTTGTATGATGAAGCCGTAACGTCTAACTGAAGATTTTTACTAATACCGAATCTTACAATTTCAGCTATTTGAGAATTAATTAAGTTAGGGCTGTCTAGTCCAATATTTTTCTTCCGACGCACAATTTCTACGAACCCTGTAGCAGCAGATTCCCTTAATCCTCCTGCTTTTAAAATTAAATCTTCTACTGTCATATTCTCTACATATGGCAAGGTAAGTTTAACTTGTCTATTGATTAAGGAGTTACTTATGTTATCAGATTTCAATTCATTTGCAATCTCAGTATCAATATTAATATTGTCTTCTTCTTCTAAATTATCTGCCTCTGGTGATTGATTATTGCTTTTAATTTGTAGTTTGTTAGTATTGCTTTGGTTATTTCCTTGTGAATTTTCATTAGAAAATTTAACTCCCGCTTTAGAAATGTTTTTATCTGGATCCTTCGATTTATTTACTTTCTTAACAATATTAATTTCGCCGTGAATAGTAACCGTATATTTTTCGCGCAAATCTAATATTGAGAAAATTGAAATTTTATCTTCGCGTCTCAACACAACATCTTTTGATTTATCTCTCAAAATATCTTTGAGGTTTACAGAAAGATTTGTTCTTGACAAATCGTCATTAATTCTCTCAATTAGTACCCGATCTAAAAAGGCATCTTCTTTTAAACCACCGGCACGATTTATAACTTTCAATACCGACTCATTGCCATCTAAGGCAAAATCACCCGGACGGAATACCTCTCCAATCACCGTGATTTTATTTTCAAATCTGTCTTTGTCTATTGATTCGATTTGAATTAAATCACCTGATTGAGGATAAAATGAATTATATATTTCTGCATTAATATCAATTAATTTTCTGTCACGACTCGTATATCTTGTTACTTTAACTAATTCTTTATACGCATCTTCTGTAAATCCCCCTGCAAAATTTGATAAGACATATTCTAAGTTTTCATTGGGTAATACTTCAAATAAAGCTGGACGCTTAATTTTACCTTTTACTTCTATCCTTGATTTATAAACACCAACTTTTATGATATCCTGATCTTGTAGTATCATATCATTTCGTTGAATGCCTGATGTTAAAAAGTCATATAAGTCTACCTTTCCTACTAACTTTCTATTTCTAATTAATTGTATTTCTCTAAAAGTTCCATTTTCAGTGGGTCCTCCAGCTAAATATAAAACATTCATTATTCTTGCCAGAGATGGTACAGAGTATGTACCTGGAAACATCACCTCCCCTTGAACAGTCACTCCAATGGTACGTATATTGCCTAAGGTTACACTAGCAGTTAAAGAATTAGGAGTTGAATTAGTTGCGCCTTGTTTAAGTCCAATAAAAATTTGAGATAGCCTGTTTATTATTTTAGTTTTTGCTTGTTCTATAGTTAAGCCTGCTACAAAAACATTTCCGATTCTATTGATCTTTACATAACCATCCGGACTTACAATTAAATTGTAGTGTTCTTCAGAATAGCCATTTATGTCAACAATTAGCTCGTCCTCCGGACCTACTATATAATTAATAGGAGTTGCAATTTTTAGATTCGGTTCAAAAACTCCTATTTTATTATTAAAAATAGAAAAACCGAAAATTTTCTTTCTTAAATTAACAATTGCCGTATCGATTTCTTCAGTTAAATCTAAATTTGTTCTATTTGTAATCAGGCTATCTCTTAACTTTTTTTGTTGAGTGCTGTAAGTGACACTTCTTTTAGAACTATTACTAGTTCCCTGGGGAACCATATTGTTTGAAGAATTATTAGAGCGCATTAATAATTGACTTGGAATTCCAGTCATTGGTAACATCTGAGCTTCTACCTGTAAACTTATAATGATTATTACTATTGCTAAGTATAATTTTCTAAGCGCCATGTTTTTATAAATTATCATGATATTAAGATGCGAAATAACGAAAAAAAGCGGAGCATTCCTTAACTTTATGAAAATCTTTGCATGCAGAATATGCTTGTAACATATGTTATATTTTATGTTTTGAACGTTATTTAATTATGGAAAATTCAATCCCTGTATATAATGATGATAGTATTAGATCATTAGATTGGAAGGAGCACATAAGGCTTCGACCAGGTATGTATATAGGTAAATTAGGTGACGGTTCGTCTGTTGATGATGGCATTTATGTACTGGTAAAAGAAATCATGGATAATTCAATAGATGAACACATGATGGGAAATGGCAAACATATAGATGTCAAGATTTCAGATCACAAAGTTGAAGTTCGTGATTTTGGTCGCGGTATTCCTTTAGGTAAGGTTATTGATTGTGTTTCAAAAATTAATACCGGTGGTAAATATGATTCAGGAGCATTCCAAAAATCTGTAGGGTTGAATGGTGTGGGTACGAAAGCAACTAATGCGCTTTCAAGTTATTTTAAAGTGCAATCTTATCGCGATGGACAAACGAAGTGGGCAGAATTCAGTAAGGGTGAATTAGTTAAGCAATCTGTTGATTTTGAAACGACAAACTCTAAAAGTGGAACATATATTTGTTTTGAGCCAGATAATACTGTTTTCAAGAATTACCACTTTATCCCTCAATACTTAGATTCGTTATTTTGGAATTATGCTTATTTGAATGCCGGTTTGACAATTAACTTCAATGGTCAAAAGTATTTTTCCGAAAATGGTTTGTTTGACCTTCTTTCGAAAAAGACTAATCAAGAAGAAAATCGTTATCCTATCATTCATCTTAAAGGTAATGACATCGAGATGGCGATTACACACAATAATCAGTACGGAGAAGAATATTACTCTTTTGTAAATGGCCAAAACACAACTCAAGGCGGTACTCATTTAGCAGCTTTTAGAGAAGCATTAGTTAAAACTGTTAGAGAATTTTTTAAAAAGGAATTTGATCCTTCAGACGTCCGAGCTAGTATTGTTGGTGCCATAGCTATTCGTGTGCAAGAGCCTGTTTTTGAATCACAAACAAAAACAAAATTAGGTTCAACTAATATTGCACCCGATTCATCTTCTCCATCAATCAGGACGTTTATTGGAGATTTTGTTAAAACCGAGTTAGATAATTTTTTGCATAAAAATCCAGCTAGTGCAGATGCTATTTTAAAGCGTATTCTACAATCTGAAAGGGAACGTAAGGACATTGCAGGTATAAAAAAGCTCGCTAATGAACGTGCAAAGAAGGCGAATTTACATAATAAGAAATTACGTGATTGTCGTATTCATTTATCAGATGAAAAAGCAGATTCAAAACATGAGACTGTTCTTTTTATAACTGAGGGTGATTCAGCAAGTGGTAGTATTACAAAATCTAGAGATGTTCAGACCCAAGCAGTATTTAGCCTAAGGGGTAAGCCACTTAATAGTTATGGACTGACCAAAAAAATAGTTTATGAAAACGAGGAATTTAACCTTCTTCAGCATGCTTTAGATATTGAAGATTCATTAGATAGTCTCAGATATAATAAAATTGTTATTGCTACCGATGCAGATGTCGATGGAATGCATATTCGTTTACTTATTTTAACATTTTTTCTTCAATTTTTTCCAGATTTAGTTCGAAATGGTCATCTATATATTTTAGAAACTCCTTTATTTAGGGTTAGGAATAAAAAGGAAACTATATATTGTTATTCAGATGAAGAGCGAAGAAATGCAATTGAAAAATTAGGTCCCAAGCCAGAGATTACTCGATTTAAAGGACTCGGCGAAATTTCGCCTGAAGAATTCGGGACATTTATTGGAGAAAATATTAAGTTAGAACCTGTGATTTTAGAAAAAGATTTCACAATTCCTCAACTTTTAAATTATTATATGGGTAAAAATACCCCAGAGAGACAAAAGTTTATAATTGAGAATCTAATTATAGAAAAAGACATTGAGGAGACATTATTAGCTTAAGTTCAGCTATTTATTTCAATTAATTGCTTTAATTCATTCAACATTTTTGTATTCTTGGTAATTAAAGTAAGTTCTATCCCTTTTATAGCTATTTTGTCTGCTTTCTCATTTTGATTATTCGAATAAAGGTATTCTGCATACATATAATAAGTGGGAAGATAGTTATTGAATCTATCTAAGAGCAATTCTAGAGTATTTTCAAATTCAATATGATTAGCTAGTTTTCGGTATTCTAATGCCAATAAATAGTAATTCATTGGATTTTGTGGTTCTAACTTAATTTCATTTTCTATAAATTCTTTTCTGTTCATTTTAATTTGTTAAAACAATTTAGTATGCTTGCATAACAAAATTGCAATTATGAAAATATTAGTTTGTATTTCATGTGTTCCTGACACCACTTCAAAGATAACATTAAGTGATAATAAGAATTTTAATTTGAGTGGTTTAACTTATATCGTAGGCCCTTATGATGACTATGCTTTATCACGCGCTATAGAGCTTAAAGATTCGCACAATGCAGAGGTAGTTGTTTTACATGTTGGAAATGTAGATTCTGAACCATTAATTAGAAAGTGTTTGGCATTGGGCGCTGATCGTGCCATACGTATTGATACAGAACCAATAGATTCGATTCAAGTTTCAGATTTGATATCTAATTTTTTACGTGATAATCCATTTGATTTGATTTTAATGGGTAAAGAAACAATTGATTACGGCAATGCACTAGTTCCTGCCCTAGTGGCATCCAATCTAGGTATGCCTGTTTTCAGTCCAGTTCAAAAATTGAATGTTTCTGAAGATAACATTGAAATTGAAGTGGAAACTATAGAAGGTAAAGCTTCAATTACTACCCATTTTCCCGTTGTATTAGGATGTCAAGAGCCCATAGCAGAGTGGAAAATTCCAAATATGCGAGGCATAATGTCAGCAAGGGCTAAAGAAATTTTAATTATCCCTGCTGGTAATTATGAGGGTGACAAGTTGGTGAAGGTAGAACTTAATGAGTCTAAGCGAAAAGGCATATTCATTGATTCAAACAATCCAGAAGAATTAATTGACATTTTATTTAATGCATAAATTATGAATAACGTAGCATTGTTTGTTGATTTCAAAAATGGTCGATTGTCCAAGAAGTCATCTAATTTACTTTCGAAAGTAATTCAATTAAATTTTGATCAAATTACCTTATATACATTTAAAAAGAGTAAAGAATATTTTTTATCAGCGGATATTAATACTGAATTAGTTTTAGTCGATCTTAATTCATCTGTGTCAATCACAGATAATGAATTAGTGGCTATTTTATCAAATGATCTTTCTAAGAGAAAAATTAAAGTGGGTTTTGCTATTAAATCTCTATTGATAGACAATTTGATTCCTCAATTAGCAATTTCATTAAAATCGACAGTTAAGTCTCAAATTCTTGATTTTGAAATGACTGGTGATCAATATTGTTATACCACTAGTGTGTTTAATAATAAAGCAATTGCTCAATATATAGGCTCTTTAAATTCTTGTTTTTATATAGTGACAAATAACTTAAAGTTAGCTACATCACCGCAAGAAAAGTTAAACGAAATAGCAATTACTCCAGATATATTACCAATTCCAAAATCAAATTACACAGTTAAATCAATAGATAAAGTTGAGAATGAAATTTCTTTGAACGATGCAGAAATTGTTGTTGGTGCTGGTAGGGGTCTAAAAGATCCTAATAATTGGGATATGATCGAAGAATTAGCTTCCTTATTAAATGCTGCCACAGCATGTTCGAAGCCAGTATCTGATCTTGATTGGAGACCGCATCATGAGCATGTGGGGCAAACTGGTGTTAAGATATCCCCCAATATTTATATTGCATGTGGAATTTCCGGAGCTATTCAGCATTTAGCAGGGGTTAATTCTTCCAAAACTATTGTAGTAATTAATAATGATAAAGAGGCGCCTTTCTTCAATAATGCTGATTACGGAATTGTTGGTGATGTGTTTGAAATAGTGCCAAGGCTTATAAATAAACTAAGAAATAGATAAATATAGGGCTTCATTTGGTATATTTACAATTATTTTCTAAATCGTTTGCCTGCATATCATATCTTAAAAATTAAAGCCATTACTCCAAGCTCCATTGGAGCAAGTTCATTCGTCCTAATTTTAGAGAGTACCCATTCAACTAATTTATCTTTTCCTATTGTTATAGGAAACCAGGAGGCACAATCTATTTCAATTATTCTTGAAGGTATTTCTATCAAAAGACCTTTAATGCATGATTTATTTATCAATGTATTTAGTTTAATCGATGTTTCACTTGATTTTGTTGAGATTACTAGATTTAATGACGGAGTATTTTTTGCTGAGTTAAATTTATTAAATGATGATAAGCATATTGTCGTTGATGCTAGGCCATCGGATGCGATAGCATTAGCGATTAGATTAAATAAAGAAATAAGAATTCCAACTAGCCTTTTTGATTCTATTTGTATTAATTCGAGTGAGATAAGTGAATCAGGCTCAATTTCTGATGTTGACATCGTAATCTCAAAAAGTGACTTAGAAATGGAATTAAAAAAGGCACTTGCAGATGAAAATTATGAAGTAGCAGCAAGCTTACGTGACAAAATTGAACAATTGAATGCTAAGAAATGAAAAATAATACGATTAAATCTACTTCTATTAACTCAATGATGATTGCCTCCATTTCGGGTTTGTCATTTATTATTGGACTATTTTTTGTTTTGTTAACTGGTGCAAACTACTGGGGAGATCATTTAAAAAAACAAATGAATATCTATGTATATTTAGATGATTCGTTAACAATTAATGAAATTAAAGCAACAATTTTATTAATGAAGCGTAGTAACTATGTCAATAGTAAGGATGTGCAATTTGTATCAAAAGAAAAGACAGCTAGAGAATTTTTAGCTTCTTCACATGAGAATTATGAAGAATTATTGGGAGATGTTAATCCATTCAAGAATTTAGTAATTCTAGGTATCCAAGATTCAGTTAAATCAAATCTCAAATTGAATCAATTAGTAACTAAATTTAAATCTATAAATGGAGTTTTCGATGTAAGTTATCCAACTAATTTTCTATTAACATTATCCCCTAAAATTAAAGTCATAACCAGTATTATCTCTATTTTAAGTTTGTTATTGATTTTTTGGATCTATTTGCAATTGTCAAACTATGTGAGACTCAATATACACGCTAATCGTTTATTGATTAAATCGATGCAATTATTGGGTTCAACAAATGGATTTATTCTAAAACCATATATTTTAAATGCATTACTAATAGGTGTAATTGGGAGTATAATAGGATACCTTTTGATTAATATTTTACTATATTTTGTTACAATGCAGATTCCTGAAATTCAGAGTATTTATCTTGAAATCTCTAACCAAATACAATTATTTAGTGCTAATATTATTTTTTGTGTTTTATTCTGTTTAATCAGTACAATAATTGCGGTTAATAAATATTTGAAAACATCACACATTAATTTAATTTAATATGTCACCAAACAACAAACATAATTTACCACTCAATTCCGCAGATATAAAAATTTTGCTAATTGGTATACTTTCCATGATTGCAGGTTTTTTTATTATGACTTTAGATAAAGAACCTTTTGGATTCGGATTTTTAGGTTTAACATTAGGTCCAATTTTTGTTTTATTGGGCGTCTTTATACCAATTTTTTCTTTGTTTAATAAGCGTAAAAATGATTGATTTTTTCCAGACCATTATTCTAGGATTTATAGAAGGTTTAACCGAATTTTTACCAATTTCATCAACAGCTCACTTAATCGTAGGTGAACTTTTATTGGACGTTCATCCCTCCCCTTTTTTGAATTTTTTTACAATTTTTATTCAGCTTGGTGCCATTTCTGCTGTACCTATATTATATTTTAATCGTTTAACTTCATCCTTATTGATATATAAGTATATAATTATTTCATTTATTCCTGCTGTTGTCTTTGGAGTATTATTAGATGATTTTTTAGAGTCTCTTTTTCAAGGATATTGGTTTATTTGTATAAGTTGGATAATTGGTGGTTATGTATTGATTAATATTGATAAATGGATTGTTGATAATGAAGAAAATCCTAGTTCGATAGAAAATATGTCTATAAATCAGGCATTTAAGATCGGATTATATCAATGTTTAGCTATGATTCCAGGTGTTTCCAGATCTGGCGCATCTATTATCGGTGGTAGAATAGTAGG
Source organism: Aquirufa avitistagni (assembly GCF_042715545.1). Classification (NCBI taxonomy): domain Bacteria; kingdom Pseudomonadati; phylum Bacteroidota; class Cytophagia; order Cytophagales; family Flectobacillaceae; genus Aquirufa; species Aquirufa avitistagni. Next base: position 914,053 of record NZ_JBBKXZ010000001.1, read on the forward strand.
TTTTAAACATCGTGACGCAATTGAATTTTCTTTTCTACTAGGAATTCCTACCATACTTGGGGCTTGTGCTAAAAAGGTTTTAGATTACCGTGATAATATTGGTGAGTTTACGGTTGGTACAAATGGTATTTACCTGCTAGTAGCTTTTATTATATCATTTATCTTTGCCCTATTTTCCATTAAGTTTATGGTTAATCTGGTTAAAAATTACGGATTTAAATATTTTGGTTACTATAGAATTGCTATAGGCATAATCTTTGGTTTTTATTTATTGTGGAATTAGAACGAATAGAAAACCAATTTTATTTAGTTGACAAGCCTGCTACGTGGACTTCTTTTGACGTAGTTAGAAAATTGAAGAACTTAGGTAAGTTTAAAAAAATTGGTCATGCCGGAACTTTAGATCCTTTGGCTACGGGTCTCCTTATTATCTGTGTTGGCAAACACACGAAGAAAATAGAATATTTTCAAAATTTACCTAAAACATACACCGGGGAATTGGTCTTTGGAAAAACTACTCCTTCCATTGATTTAGAAACAGAATTTGATGGGCATTTTCCCTTTGATCATATAACTAAAGAGATGATCGAAGAAAGAATTTCGAATCATTTTATAGGTGAAATTCGTCAAGTGCCTCCAATTTACTCGGCAATTAAATTAGATGGCAAAAGACTATATAACTATGCCCGTTCTGGCGTAAGTGAAACTGACATAGATATTAAAATTAGGGATGCTTTTATTTATGATTTTAAAATAGATGCAGCTAGTTTTCCACTTGTCACGTTTGAAGTTGTTTGTTCTAAAGGCACATATATTCGTAGTTTAGTTAGAGACCTAGGTATTAGTTTAGAATCTGGAGCCTATCTAAAAAAGTTAATTAGAACTCAAATTGGTGATTATTGTTTAACAAACTCACAAGATGTAATGAATTTTAACCCATTAATCTATGAAGAAGTACTTTAGTCTAGAAGACTTTGAAATAGATGAAAATATTAATGGTTCAGTAGTAACTATTGGTATGTTTGATGGTGTTCATTTGGGTCATCAAAAAGTTATTGAAACGTGTTGTCATATTGCAAATAATCATAATCAACAATCTGTATTAATTACTTTTTCAAATCATCCATCTGATTATTTTTATCCTAATAATCCTAATCGAGCTCTATTATCCATTGAGGATAAAATTAATCAGATTGAAAAGACTAAATTAGATATACTAATCATTTTGCCATTTGATAAACAAATGGCCGATTTGTCAGCGAGGGAATTTGTTAAATCTATTCTTTTAGACAAACTGAATTGTAAGTCTTTAGTTTTTGGCTATGATAATCACTTTGGAAAAAATAGAGAAGGATCCCCAAAATTCATTGATACAGAATTTAAGAATAGCATTAATTCAATTATTGTAAATGAAAAGTTGATTGAAGATGATGTTGTTAGTAGTAGCCGGGTTAAATTCCTTTTACAGGAAGGTAATGTTAAGTTAGCAAATGAATATTTAGGGTACAGATATACTATTAATTCTACTATTGTTCACGGTAATGCGCTGGGGAGAACTATTGGATTTCCAACTGCCAATTATGATACTACTAAAATTAATAAAGTAATACCTGCTAACGGTGTTTATTTAACATATTCAACTTTAGAGATTTCAGGAAGAATGATATCGAAAATTGGATTAACAAATATTGGGATTAGGCCAACAGTTTCAAATTCTTTTTCGGTATCAATAGAGACTTATTTGTTAGATTTTGATTTAGATATATATGATTGCACTATAATTACTGAATTTATTCAACGAATTAGATCTGAACAAAAATTTGAATCAATTACTGATTTAAAGAATCAAATACAAATAGATAAAGCATATGCATTAAACTATTTAACACAGATTCATATAACTACCTAAAAATGTAATTTCTTCTTTTTTAGTTTCGATTAAATGTTCAATGTTTTGATCTAATTTATTGCCCTCCACATCTATAAAAAACCAAAATTTAAATTCATTCGTATCCTTTTGTGGTCTAGATTCAATTTTCAATAAGTTTATTTTTTCTTCTTCGAATTCTTGTAATAACTTAAGTAATGTTCCTGGCTTATGATCATCTTTTAATTTCACTGCGAAACTCGTTTTATCTTTACCTGTTTTTTTGAGGTTTTCTACTTTAGATAAAATAACGAATCTGGTTTGATTTGAATCATTGTCTTGGATATTATCAAATAATATGGGTAATCCATATATTTTGGCCGCAATATGAGAACATAGCGCAGCTGTTGACTTTGTATCATTAGCTAGTTTGGCAGCTTTCGAGGTTGAATCAACTTGGACAAAAAAATCATTTGATTTAGAACCAAAATAGTCGTTTAAGAAACCTTGGCATTGATTGAATGCTATATCTTTAGAAAATATTTGATTAATGCTTTGTAATGATTGCTCTTTGGTGGCTAGGCAAAAATTAACTGGTATAATTATTTCCGAAATAATGAAAAGGTTTCTTTCGTACAATAAATCCATAGTTTCTTTAACCATACCTTCTTGATTATTCTCAATCGGTACAATTCCATATTTTGCACGTCCTGTTTCTACGGAATCAAATATTGATTTAATGCTTGGCAGTGAAATGTAGTCTGCTACAGCTCCAAACCTTGACTCTGCAGCTTGATGTGTGAAGCTACCTTCTGGCCCTAAATATGAAATTAATTCAGGTAACTCAAGATTCCTTGAAACTCCAAAAACCTCTAGAAATATTGCTTCAATTGCTGATGCACTTAATTTTCCTTTATTTCTATTTATTAAGCGATCAATAATTTCTTTTTCACGATCAGGATGATAAATCAAGCTGTTGGACTCTCTTTTTATTATCCCGATTTGATTAACTATTTCCATGCGTTTACTTAACAAATCAAGTATCGCATCATCTATAGTATCAATATCTTTTCTTAACTCTGAAATTTCGCTCATCTAAACATATTTAGTATATCACTATAAAATTAGTAATTTTGACTGATTAGTGTAATCTATTTTTTCTAAACGCCATATATTGATTTTTCAATGTCAAAAATTAAAATTCTATTTTTTACAAATAACTTAAATAGAACAGGCGCTGAAGTCGTATTATTTAATCTAATTTGTAGGCTAGATCCTAATCAATTTCAAATAGGTCTTGTAGTGGTAGGTGAATTAGGACAATTAATCAGTGAATTACCTAAACATATCAATTATTATCAATTAAAAGAAAAATATAACCTATTTGATAAAGTTCAACACTATTTCGGTCAAGATTTATTAGCTAGACAATTATCTGAAATTCAGGAGAAAGGACAATATTCTATCTGGTATGTAAATAGTTTATCGCCTACTTTTGTTCTTAAATATGCTAAACCATATACTGTTACTACGGTTTGTCATATTCATGAATTGTCTTCGAATTATTCATATTTGTCAGATGATGATTTTATTAATGTATTACAATCCGATGTTGTAATATCTTGTTCTCAGTTAGTTTATGACCAAATTTCAAAAGGTTACCATGGGCGAATTGAAATCGTAAATTCAGCTATTGACACGGAATACATAGATGGTCTAAATTTAAATAGAAAGAATAAGAGACAAGAAATTAGAGTTGTATGTTCAGGATCTATATCTGATAGAAAAGGAACAGATTTGTTTATTGAGGTTGCTAAACAGTTTAAAGAAAAGAACTTTAAATTTATTTGGTTAGGCCATTATTCTAAAACTGGATATAGTGTTTGGATTAAGCAAATTCTCGAAAAATCAGGACTTTCAAATGTTGAATTTATTACCCCGACTACACAATTTCATTATTATACTGAAATCAATAACGCAGATGTGTATTTTTCTTCTTCTAGAGAAGAATCTCTTGGTCTTGCCATGATGGAAGCTCTTTATTTAGGAATACCCGTTATAGCGTTAAATTCAGGTGGTCCTTCTTTATTTATTGATAATTCGAATGGACTAATCATTAATTCGTTTGATGTAAACGACATTTCTTCTTCAATTGATCATTATATTGAAGAAAAAATTAATACTGACACTAGAGAATCTTTGATCAATTTCCCTTTGAAATTTAATTTATCAAATGAATTTAATCATTGGGAAGTTCTTTTGAAGTCAATTGTTCCTTAATCTTTTTCTCATCTACTATTTGTAACCTTTTTATTTTATCAATTTTAGTAAATTTTAGCCGATCCTTATCTTGAATCCTTTTGCCTAATACGAACGCCAAAATGCAGTAAATTCCAAATAAAACTAAGGTTGTAGCAATAAATTCTAAATTTGAAAAACTAGGTTTAAAGTAGAAATAGGCAGTTAATAATATACAGTTACATCCAACTAACCACGCTGTTGCAGCCATGTGTGAAATACCTTGGTCAATAACTATATGGTGTAAATGATTTCTATCTCCTTCGAATGGTGATTTCTTGGACAATAGTCGAATAATAAACATTCTCAATGTGTCAAACAATGGCAAAATTAAAATAAGCATCGCAAGAATAGGAGCATCATTTCCTAATTGAGGATTGTATAAATATGTACTGTTTAAAACGATGTATTTGACGGCAAAAAAGGACAATAAAAATCCTACTATGAGCGAACCTGTATCTCCCATGAATATTTTATTTTTAATAGACCAATTATAGCGTAAGAATCCAATCAAGGAACCCGCTAAAGAGAATGCTAATGTTGCATGCGCAAATAGACTCAAAGAGTAAAATAAATAGCCAAAACACAAGGAGGCCATCACTCCTACTGTTCCCGCTAAACCATCAATACCATCCAGAAGATTAATAGCATTTATAAGTGAAATAAAGATAAATGTGGTAAATAGAATACTTATAAAGTAAGGTATATTATTGATGCCTAGTAAACCGTATAATGAATTAATACGCAAATCACCAAGTGTAATTAGCAGCATTGATGCTGCAATTTGAATCAATAATTTCTTTTTAGGAGAAAGAATTAATATATCATCTTTAATCCCCAAAAAAAATAGAATAATTAAATCAGCAACAGCTAAATGAATTTCATGTCCTTCATACGGATTATCCCAAATAAAATAACTTATTAATGTGGCAGCGAAAATAGCAACACCTCCTAAAGTTGGTGTCAATGTCTCATGTGAGCTTCTTAGTTCAATCTCAGCCATTAAATCTTTTAACTTAGAAATATTAATAATTACTGGAATAGAGGCTACTGATATAATTAATGAAATAATTAAAGAAGAGAATATTTGAAACTCTTTATTTTGAAATAGCATTATGTAATCTTTCATATATGAACATCAGTAATTGAACGTGATTTAACTTTCACTGCGGGGTTTCCTTGATAAATAGCATATGATTCTAAATCCTTACTTGTTAATGACAATGCACTTAAAACAGCATGTGTATGAATATGTACTCCGCCAGTAACTACTGACTTTGCTCCTATCCACACTCCATCATCAACTTTAATCTCATTGGAAATTAGTGAAAAATCTGATTTTGTATAATCATGATTTCCTGTAATGAGGATTGCTCCTTGGGAAATACATACATGACTTCCGATATGAATAGATGAAATATTATCAATCCAACAGGATTCACCTAGCCAAACGTGATTACCAAGTGATAGATTCCAAGGAAATTTAATTTTAACCCAAGGTTTGATTATGGCTACATCTCCTATTTTAGCACCAAAAATTTTTAATATCAAGACCTTTAATCTATTGGGATAAGGAATATTTGTAAGGAAGAATATATTAGATACGAATAGCCACAAAGCGTATTTTATTTTTAAACTATATCCTACAAACAACACGTGATTATAACGTGAAAAGTCTACCTTATTCATCTAATTGCATCAAATAATCAACTATTTTTTGTGAATCAAAATTATGAACTCGTTCAATTTCAAACACCTTACAATCCACTAAATACCTATACCAGAAAACTTGTAATACATTCCAAATTACACCTTGTTTTCCATCTAAAAAGCCTAACCTAAGTATAAAGGAATATAAAAATAACAAAATAGGCCTTATAAACATTGGGAACATATTATAAATACTTTTCAATTTAAATAATAACAAATCCCGATTTGATGCTTTTTCTTTTATGCTTTGATTTTTTAAATACTTTTCCTTAAGTATTTCTATTGCTTCCCTATTGGAGTATAAATTATGTTTATTCGTCCACCATGTTAAGCTATTCAAATTATGATCAAAGAATATTTCCTTTAATTGCTTCGTATTAGGATGTTTTAATACGATTTTTTCGTCCATCCATTTTTCGTTGCAAAAACCTTCTCCAGTTCGCCATACGCGTAACAACCACATAGGATTTAAATTGCCATAATGTAGTTGTCTGCTCATAAATACAACTTTTCTTTGCAGATAAAAGCCATTTACATTACTATTCGAGTAAATATTGAGTGTATGTGCTAATTCGGATATCAACTTATCAGATATAAGTTCATCAGCATCTATTCTCAAAGTCCAAGTTGTTTCAAAGGGATTCGTTTCTATAGCATAATTTATTTGCTTTGAATGATTAATGAATTTATTCTGGCTGTAGAGTATATTATTAGATTCTAATATTGAAATTGTAGCATCAGTTGAATATGAATCAACGACGTATATTTTTGATGTTAACTTCAGTAAATTATCAAGCAGACGCGCTATATGAATTTCTTCATTATATGTTAAAACAATTATGGAGAGGTTTGTAATCATTTCTTAATTCAGTACTTTATCAATAAATTGTTTAGCAACAATCTCTGTACGATATTTTTCATTGAATAATAGTTGTCCATTCTTTTTTATAGATTCATGAAGGACTTTATTCCTGCTAAGTAACATCATTAGATTTGTGATAGATTCTTTATTTAAATCACATATTAAGCCAGCTTGATAAGTGATTATATCTTCAGAAAACCCTATAGTGTTACTATAAATTCCAGGAATTCCATAAGCAATAGCTTCTAAGGCAGCAATTGAAAAACCTTCTGAATATGAAGGAAGAATAAATACATGGCATTTTTTTAATAGATATACCTTTTCCGCATCTTTTACTTTATCAAGTATGTGAATATTCGCACTTGAATTTTTGCTTTCTTTAATTGAAATTTCCAATTCTACTTTGTAGCCATCATCCGGTCCTACAAGAAGTAATGTTGAACTTGAATTATTTCTTTGGAACTCAATAAATGCTGGCAACAATAAATCCAATCCTTTCTTTTTATTCAATCTTCCTAAATATAAAAATACTACTTCAGATGAATTTATATAACTATCTATTTTCTCTTTAAATTCTGGATTAACTTTTTTGTCAATTTCTATTATTGATATTCCATTGGGTATATATTCAATTTTTGAAGATAAGGATGGAAAGTTTGATTTAATAAATAACTCTTCATTTTTACTAATTACATGTATACAGTCTGCTCTAAACAAACACCACTTTTGTAAGAAAAACCAAAATATCTTCTTTGAATAACCTAACCTTTTAATTAGATAATCATCTAAAAAGCCATGTAGCGTGACAATTTTCTTTGACTTATTAGGTATTAAGAATGGTAAAATTGAACCAAAATTCCATAGACCGTGCGAATTAATATATTCATAACTATTTCTGTTTTTAATGAAACAAAAAAGTAATTGCCATGAAAAATCAGCTAAGAATTTAGTTAAAAATGATCTTTTAAATATAAATAAGCGTTGATTTTTGTTAAGAGGATAGATTGTTTGGTTTGAAATTGGTGTAGAATAAATATGTTGTTCATAATCGTATTCTAACTGAACTTTTGAATGAGAAAATATCACACTTGGTGGGCCCCCAGTTTCCCATGTATAATTACATAAATGTAGGATTCGTTTCATTTAAGCTATTTTTCTAAATGCAATTATAAATTCATCAATTAGTTTAGCTTCATCGTAAATTGATGCTATTTTTTTATTGATAATCACACTTGCATTAGATGAGGATGAATTTTTAAGTATGTAACCTTTCAAACGATTATACGATTGAGAATTTGATTGATCATTAAAATTAAAATCGTTTAAAACTAAACCGTTCATCTCATTTATTACTAAATCATCTGCACATCCACACGCGCTAGAACAAATAACAGGAATTCCCATTTCTAAAGCTTCATTTGCAACCATACCCCATGTTTCATTTAAAGAAGGTAAAATGAATGCTGCAGCAGATTTATAAATTTCTCCAAGTTGATTCCAATTTTTAGCGCCTTCTAATTCAATCGGCAAATATTCGCTTTTAATAAGGCTGTTTAATTTATTATATTCATCACCCTCACCTATAATTTTTATTTTATAATTTAAATTATCCACGACAAACATACGGGCTAATTCAATTAAACTAATTAAATTCTTTTCTTCCGAAAGTCTACCTACAAATAATAAATAGGGTGTTTCTTCTAAGTTTATTTCTATACTTTCAGAATGAAATTTTGATCTATCAAATGAATTCAAAAAAGACAAAATACGTCGTTTCGAAATACTAAATCTAAATAAATAATCATTTGATTTGATGCCATATGATAAAAAACCATTAGTAAGTTGAATTAATAGTTTTTTAAAAGACTTAATTATTCTTTTTGAAATAGTTTGGTTATGAAGTCTATTTGAATGAATTGATTCATTTGTCATTAACGTTTTTACATTAAATAACTTTGAATAAATAAGTACAAAAATTGTCCCAAGTTCAGAGTAACCCGTTAAATTGATAACATTAGGCCTGAACTTTATCGCATAATATATCCATAGAAACGCTGTACGAAAGGGATTTGAATCTTCTAAACTAGAATTGTTTAAAAGTATATAAGGATAGGTGTATTTGAAATTAGCAGCATTAAAATCTAAAATATTTAATCTACTTTTTTCACAAATTGATGTTTGAAGAACTAATAATTCGTCTCCAGTTTTATTAAATTCATCATAAATACCTTGAAATACTACAGATTTATATTGTGTCCAAAGTTGGTTATGTAAAATTAAAACTCTCATACCAACTTGTTTTGTTTTAATTCAATACCTAGGAATCGAATAATTACAATATAGCTTACCCAAAAAGAAAAATCCACAGGACGACCTGCCACAAATATTGCAATCAATGTATGGATATAAAACAACCCTATAAATACTTGAAATATATTCTGCGAACGAAGTGCTCTAATACTGAAATTTAATATTAATAAATTAAATGTAACGAAGGTTATCAATCCAATTATTCCGAAATTAATAAATGACTCTAAAACCGGTATGTCAATATATCTTTTCTTATATCCGTGTCCTAAAACAAACCCCCAAGGATCATTTTTCCATAAACTAAAAAAGAAGTTGATATTTACTACCCTGCCCATCGCTGATTCGTCAAAGTCGCTAGATTTACCTAAACTTAAACCCGTATTTACAGCTTTAAAAAACAAATTTTGAAATGAATTATAATAACCTGATACAAGTTTCCAAAGATTGAATTTTGCTTCGAAATAAAAGAGGATTAATGATAATACACCATAATAAGCTATTATATAGCTTTTGATATTAGTATAAATATCTCTCCATTTTAATACGTAAATCAACAATAAAACTAAAACTATTCCTAAAGATAAAATTGTGGCTCTTGTTTGAGTGAGGATAATCACCAAAATACTTACAAGTAAATTTATATGCGCTAAAAGCCTAAGAAATAGATTATCTCTACTTTCTTTTACTTTACCATTTAAAAAAATAAGTAAAGTCGAAATTATAAAACCTGCCAGTCCATTTCTGCTGTACACATGCGGATTTCCAGTAAATTCTCCTGAATTACTTTTGTATTGCACCGTAGCCCTTGCCCCAAGAACAAATTCCGGATTTGTATAAATGGAATACAATAAAGCAAGACTAGTGATGAAAGTGGTTAATAAGATGAGATTGGGTAAAAATTTTTGAACCTCATTATCAACCCGAAGTAAAAAAAAGAAGAAAGAAATAAGTAGGAAAAAATTGATACTATCAACAGCAAAGGATCGCCCTTCCATATTGTAGATAAAAAAATATAAAAGAGCTTGGCAAAAGAATACAGCCCCTACTTGCAGCAATAACAAGTTTGGTTTAAATCCTATTTTAGGATGTATTGGAGATAATAATAATAAAATTCCAAAACTATAAACTATGCCAGTAAACAGTGAACCGCCACCTAAGCCGACATAAGCTTTCAAAAAATATATAAATGGTGGTAAAATCCAAAGAAGTAGGATTCCGAAAGAATTCTTGAGTAAAGTTAATTTTCTCCCTAGCAAATTAGTAAAATAAATAACTGTTACATGAAATGTAAAAACTACTAATTAGTGATTCCGTTTGGATTCGAACCAAAGACCTACTGCTTAGAAGGCAGTTGCTCTATCCAGCTGAGCTACGGAACCTAAAATAAAATAAAAAGCCAATTTATAATTGGTGTAAAACACTTCCTCATAAATTGACTTTTGTCGGGGTGGCAGGATTCGAACCTACGACCTCTTGGTCCCAAACCAAGCGCGATACCGGGCTACGCTACACCCCGAAAATTGACTGCGGAGAGAGAGGGATTCGAACCCTCGGTACCGTTACCAGTACGCATGTTTAGCAAACATGTCCTTTCGGCCTCTCAGGCATCTCTCCTAGCATTTAAGAGAGCACAAATGTAGTAAATATATTTAGTATTAGAAATATATGGGGAAAATTATTTCACCATAACATCAAAACTAGATACAGTTTTACCTTCTAAACTCGTCTTACCCATTAAATACAAATCAATATTTCTAGCTGCTTCTCTACCTTCAGATATTGCCCACACGACTAAAGATTGACCACGTCTAGCATCCCCAGCAATGAAAACTTTCTCATTATCAGATTGATAAGTCGAATCAGCTATTAAATTTCCTCGTTCATCTGACTTCACCCCCAATGTTATTAATTGTTCGAATAAGCTTCCATGATCCGTATGTAAAAATCCTGCAGCAATCAACGCTAAATCACAAGGAATTTTTCTCATATTAATGACTTCTTGCTCCATTTTCCCATCATTCATGTTATAAACAATGTCTCCTATGATTAAAGCTTCTAACTCTCCCTTCTCATTCTTTACAAATTCCTGTAAAGATATAGACCATAAGCGCTCAACTCCTTCATCATGTGAAGTGGAGGTGCGTAACATGTTAGGCCAATTAGGCCATGGTGTATTAGATGCTCTATCGACAGGTGGTTTAGGCATAACTTCAATTTGCGTAATAGAAGCTGCTTTATGACGATTTGATGTTCCAACACAGTCAGAACCCGTATCTCCACCACCAATAATCACTACATGTTTGCCAGTTGCTTTGATATCTTTGTTAACATATGGCTCCCCTCTGTGGTTTACTTCTAAGGAAATGGATGCATTTCGTTTATTTTGCTGCGACAAAAATTCCATAGCAGGAAAAATACCAACAGCATCATTACCTTTAGCCGAAATAAACCGAGGAGTCGTACTGCCTGTTGCCACTAAAACTGCATCGAAGTTATTAGTTAAATGAGACAGTTTTTCTGACGATCCGATATTCGCATTCGTAATAAACGTTATTCCTTCTAACTTCATTACCTCTACGCGACGAGTAACTACGGTTTTGTCTAATTTAAAGTCAGGAATACCATAACGCAATAAACCACCAATTTGATCTGCGCGTTCATAGACAGTAACTAAGTGTCCTGCCTTATTTAATTGAGCCGCTGCTGCTAAACCAGCTGGCCCCGAGCCAATAACAGCTACTTTATAACCAGTACGAGTTTTAGGTATAAACGGAATTACCCAACCCTCCGAAAAAGCCTTTTCAATAATCGATTTCTCAATTAATTCTATGGCTACAGCTGGTTTATTAATTCCTAATACACAAGACGACTCACAAGGTGCAGGACAAATTCGACCCGTAAATTCAGGGAAATTGTTGGTTGTACTTAGAATATCGTAAGCATATTTCCAATTTTGTTCATAGACTGCATCATTGAATTCTGGAATGATGTTTCCTAATGGACAGCCATGGTGACAGAATGGTGTACCACAATCCATACAACGACTTGCTTGAGCAACCGTTTCTTCAGGAGTATTTAATAACTCAATTTCTTTGTAATCATTAACGCGCTCAGATACGGCTCTTTTAGGAGCTAATTTGCGGTCAATTTCCAAAAATCCTGTAGGCTTACCCATGCTCTATTATTTTAAATCTACTTTAATGTCTTGATATACTTTGTCCTTGTCAGATAACACTTCTGAGATGCTTAAATTCCGAGAATTAAGTGCATTCTTATAATCAACTGGTAATACCTTCTTGAACTGACTAGCTAAGGCATTGAAATTATCAAAGACTTGTTTCCCTTTTACAGACCCAGTCAACTCAATGTGTTTTTCAAGATACATCAATATGATATTTTTATCTTCTGGCGTTAATTCGGTTATCTCTACCATTTCGCGATTTACCTTGGCATCAAACGTATTTTGTTCATCTAAAATATAAGCCACTCCTCCTGACATTCCTGCACCGAAGTTTCGACCCGTATTTCCTAAAATGATCACTAAACCACCCGTCATGTATTCGCAACCATGATCTCCAATGCCTTCTACTACTACTTTAGCACCTGAGTTTCTAACACAGAAGCGTTCGCCTGCCATACCTGCTAAATAAGCTTCACCAGAAGTAGCTCCATAGAATGAAACATTACCTACAATAGAGTTTTCAGATGCTTTGAATGTAGCCAATGGAGATGGGTAAGCTACCAAGGTAGCACCACATAAACCTTTTCCTATATAGTCATTAGAATCCCCTTCAATCTCAAATTTGATACCTTTTACCGCAAATGCACCAAAAGATTGACCTGCAGTACCTTTAAATTTGATATGAATCGTATCAACTGGTAGACCTTTCTCAGCATACTTCTTCGTTATTTCGTTGGAAATAATAGTTCCCACTGAACGATTGACATTGATTATATCTAATTCACTGTACACTTTTTGACCATTATCAATTGCAGGTTGTGCTATATTTAATAACTGCCAATCCAATTGATCCGCTAATCCATGATCTTGTTCTTCCGATTTGAATACTGCCACACCCTCAGTTAGGACAGCTGGGGCCAAAATAGGACTCAGGTCTAGGTTTTTGAATTTCCAATGACTTGAAAGATCCTTCATTTCTAACAGATCAACACGTCCCACCATCTCCTCTAATTTACGGAAGCCTAATTCTGCCATGATCTCGCGTAATTCTTGAGCTAAGAAGTGAAATAAGTTAACCACATGATCGGCTTGACCTGTATACAAAGCTCTTAATTCTGGATTTTGTGTGGCAACACCTACTGGACAAGTATTTAAATGACACTTCCGCATCATTATACAACCTGCAGTTACTAAGGCAGCTGTGGCAACACCAAATTCTTCCGCTCCTAATAATGCTGCTACTGCGATATCCTTACCCGTTTTGATCTGACCATCTGCCTGAATCGTTACACGACCACGCAATTTATTCTTTACTAAAGTTTGGTGCGTTTCCGCTAAACCAAGTTCCCAAGGTAAACCCGCGTGACGAATAGATGATAAAGGAGATGCTCCAGTACCGCCATCATAACCAGCAATCAAAATATGATCCGCATGTGCTTTCGCTACACCGGCAGCAATTGTCCCCACGCCTGCTTCGGAAACTAATTTAACCGATATTCTAGCCGCTCTATTCGCATTTTTTAAGTCAAAAATTAATTGAGCTAAATCTTCAATCGAATAGATATCATGGTGCGGTGGAGGTGAAATTAAACCTACTCCTGGTGTACTATGACGTGTTTTACCAATCCAATCGTCTACTTTATGACCAGGTAATTGACCACCTTCACCAGGTTTTGCCCCTTGCGCCATTTTAATTTGAAGCTCAGTGGCATTCGTTAAATAATGCGCCGTAACACCAAAACGTCCTGAAGCTACTTGCTTTATAGCTGAGTTCATTGAATCACCGTTCGCTAACTTGTTAAAGCGTATAGGATCTTCTCCTCCTTCTCCCGTATTTGATTTACCACCAATACGGTTCATCGCAATAGCTAATGTAGTATGTGCTTCGTAAGAAATGGAACCAAACGACATCGCACCGGTAGCAAAACGAGCCAATATATTTTCAATAGGCTCTACTTCATCAATTGAAATTGACTGAGTAGATTTTAGCTTCAATAAGCCCCTTAGGGTAATTGATTTTTTACTTTGTTCGTCAATTAATTGTGCATATTTCTTATATACACTATAGTCATTCTTTTTTGTAGCCTGCTGGAGCAAATGGATCGTCTCCGGATTAAACAAATGTTCTTCTCCTCTTTGCTTCCACTGGTAGATACCGCCAACTTCTAATTTAGGAGATTCTTGCTTGCGCATTTGGTAGCCTGAAGTGTGTTTTATCAAAGCTTCTTTAGCAATCGTATCTAAATCAATACCTCCGATACGCGAAATGGAACCTGTGAAATATGTATCTACTACCTCTTTTCCAATTCCTAAAATCTCAAAGATTTGTGCACCCTGATAAGATTGCAAAGTTGAAATTCCCATTTTAGAGAATATCTTCAATAATTCTCCATTGACAGCTTTAATATAATTATATTCTAATTTATCGTAGCTCAAATCTTTGTTAACAAATCCTTGATCTTTCATCGCTTTGATTGTCTCAAAGGCCATATAAGGATTTATTGCACTAGCACCATAACCAATTAATGTCGCAAAATGATGGGTTTCCCACACATCGCCTGCTTCAATAATTATACCTACTTTGGCTCTTTTTTTCGTTCTATTCAAGTGATTATGAACAGATGCTAAAGCTAATAAAGACGGTATTGGAGCGTGTGAGCTATCAATACCGCGGTCTGTTAACAAAATAATAGAATAGCCGTCATCAACCGCATCTTCGGCATATTGATTTATTCTATCTAAGGCTTTCTTCAAGACACCGGCCTCATCAGAAGCACGGAATGTCATATGAATTGACTTTGTTTGGAAATTCTCGTGATCAATCCAACGAATTTTTTCTACTTCTTTGTTACGTAATACCGGTTGTTGGATCTCAATTTGCCTACAATGGGTTGGACTTTCTTCTAATAGATTAGATAAGCCACCAATATCAGACAAAAGAGACATAACCATACGCTCTCTTATTGGATCGATAGGAGGATTGGTTACTTGGGCAAAAAGTTGTTTGAAATATGAGGATAGATGTTGTGCCTTTTCGGATAATACAGCTAATGGAGTATCAATACCCATGGAACCTAAAGCCTCCTTCCCTGTTTCAGCCATTTGAGCTAATACAATACGGATATCTTCTGTTGTAAATCCAAAAATTTGCTGACGAGATACTAATTCAATGGCCTTCGGTTGTCTGTATTCAGAACCCGCCTCTGGAAGATCCTCTACGCGAATCTTATTATTTAAAAGCCATTCACCATATGGTTGTTGTTGACAAATTGTCTCCTTCAATTCTTCATCAGGAATGATCCGACCTTGTTCCATATCCACAACGAACATTTTACCAGGCTGTAAACGTCCTTTAGAAACAATCGTCGCAGGATCTAAATCTAGCACACCCGCTTCTGATGCCATAATGACATGGTCGTCGGAAGTAACCCAATAACGAGATGGACGTAAACCATTTCTATCCAAAGTAGCTCCAATCATCTTGCCATCTGTAAATGAAATGCTGGCAGGACCATCCCAAGGCTCCATCATGGCTGCATGGTACTCATAAAAATCTTTTTTGTATCGCTTCATACTCTCATTGCCATCCCATGCTTCAGGAATAAGCATCATCATGACATGAGGTAATGAGCGACCTGTTAGATAGAGTAGCTCGATCGCATTGTCTAATATTGCAGAATCAGATTGCCCAAGGCTACAAACTGGCAGAATCATATCTAACTCCTCAGGAGTAAAATACTTACTTGAGAATAAAGCCGATTGTGCTTGCATCCAAGACGAATTACCCTTTACCGTATTAATTTCTCCATTGTGAGCAATGAAACGGAACGGTTGGGCTAATCTCCACTCAGGGAACGTATTTGTAGAAAAACGAGAGTGAACTATTGCTAATGCTGATGTGAAATTCTCTTGAAATAAATCAAGAAAATAACCAGGCACCTGCATAGTTGTCAACATACCTTTATATATAATGGTACGACAAGACAAGGACGCAAAATAAAATTTATTATCTAAACCAGGAATAGTCTCATTCAATAACTTTGAAACATATTGTCTGAATACGTACAATTTTCTTTCAAAATCAATGTCAGTTTGACAATCAGCTGGCCTTTCTATAAATAACTGTTGTATTGAAGGTTCTGCATTACCTGATTCAGCACCAGATATCTCAGAATTATCTACAGGAACAATCCTGTAGCCTAAAATACGCAAACCTAATTTCTTAGATTTACGTTCTACCACTTCTTTACACTCTTTGATAAGAGTTTCATCTTTGGGAAAAAACACCATACCTACTCCATAGTTTCCTAGGGAAGGCAGAGAGAACCCCAAAGCACTAGTTTCTTCTAAAAAGAATTCATGAGGAAGTTGTACTAAAACACCTGCACCATCTCCTGAATTAGGATCACAACCACAAGCACCACGATGATCCATTCGAATAAGCATCTTAATGGAATCTTGAACAATTCGGTGAGACTTTATCCCTTTCATGCTGGCTACAAAACCAATACCGCATGCATCATGTTCAAATTCTTTTCTGTATAGACCCTTTTCGGAATTGCTATTCATAATGAAATATAATTTTTCAAATTAGAAATTATAAAAATAATATAATTAGTGGAGAGACTATCTCTAGGTTAAGACTTATAGGTTTAACCAGACAAATCAAATTTAACTAAAAATATATTTGGCTAAAATCTAATTTAACAAAATAATATATTGAATATTGCAAAATAAGGAAACAAAAATAGATTTTCTTTAAATTGTCCTATACAGTTAATAATCTTCACCTAAATCTGATCCATCAATTCCGTATTCGTCGGTATTTGCGTCTGATTCATCTTCGAAATCATTTTCTAAATCATTCAAATAAATAGCATCTATTCCTTCTTGAACAGTGTTCATAATAGTCAAATCTTCAATTTTAGCTTGATCTAATCGTTCAACTATCATGTCTGACTTAGAAACCACAACAAATAATCCCAATTCGTTCGTGCAAATTTTAGTCGCCTTCCTTATAGCAGCAACCCCATACCCATCAATGATAGTTAAATTTGAAGCATTTAAAATAATATTAGAATACTCCTTTTTGAACAACAACCTAACAGCTAGTTCTAATTCCTCTGCATTAGATTGTAATAACTCTGTAGAAAGCCAATCAATTATAGCGTAGCTTTCATTTTGTTCTAATTGATAATCTTTTACTTGCATTTTAAATATAATGGGAAATTTGTTGGTAAATATTATTAACTAAATCTTTGCTTAAATCTTCTTTAATGAATTTTTTGCCGGTAATTTCTTCATATAATAATATATATCGTTCAG
The DNA here is from genome assembly GCF_042715545.1 of Aquirufa avitistagni. Classification (NCBI taxonomy): domain Bacteria; kingdom Pseudomonadati; phylum Bacteroidota; class Cytophagia; order Cytophagales; family Flectobacillaceae; genus Aquirufa; species Aquirufa avitistagni. The sequence goes on from NZ_JBBKXZ010000001.1 coordinate 931,606, forward strand.
AAATTTGAATTACAAACTCATCAGAAATAGCCGGAACCTGTTGATTCTCTTTTCCTTGAAAGTTATTTGAAATTAACCATTCTCTTACAAACTCTTTAGACAACTGTTTCTGCGGTTGACCCAATTTAAACAAGTCGTCATACGAACTTTTATAAAAATATCTGGATGAATCAGGAGTATGTATTTCATCCATGAGCATTATTTTTTCATTATGAATGCCAAACTCATACTTGGTATCGACTAAAATTAAATCTTTAGAATTGGCCATTTCTTGACCTCTGTCAAATAGTGCTAACGATATTCTACATAGTTCAACTAAAATTTCTTCACTCAATATACCTTTTTGAATTATTTCTTGAATAGAAATATCCTCATCATGTCCTTCACTAGCTTTGGTTGTTGGTGTAATAATTGGATTAGGCAATTTTTGATTTTCCTTTAAACCATCCGGCAAACTTACTCCACATACCGATCTCTTTCCGGCTTTATACTCTCTCCATAAATGACCAACCAAATAACCTCTAACCACCATTTCAATTGGTATTGCATGACATTTTAATCCAAATGATGCATTTGGTGCGGGTGTAGCAATTAACCAGTTAGGTACAATATCTGCTGTTGCCTTTAAAAAATGCTCAGCTAATTGATTTAAAACTTGACCTTTAAAGGGTATTAATCGAGGTAAAACGACATCGAACGCGGATATTCTATCAGAAGCAATCATTAGCAAGTGCTCTCCAAAAGAATAAACATCACGTACTTTTCCTTGATAGAAATCAGTTTGATTGGGGAATTCTATTTTATTATTTATCATTTAATTTATAGAAGAAGTTTTTCGTTTTTTTTCATTAAATCTAAAAGTTGCAAAGCTTCGTTCGCATTCCATTGACTAACTCGCATATTTAATGAATTTTTATAAATTCTACTTTGCAAGGTGTTATGCGAACTTATAAGTTCATAATAAATGATTATGCTATCTGCATTAGGCTTATTTGCAATAGCTGTTTTAAGTAAACTTTGAGCCATTTCATTTTTTTGATTTTTGCTAAGAAGAATAGAAACATTAATCAAATCATGTACATCCGTACTTAAATAATCAATTTTTGAAATGCCGTTGTCTGAAATACGATTAGACTTTATACTTAATAATTGAAGTCTATTCTCTAACTCATCATTTGTGAAGAGTGTATTTTGCTGCAACTTTTTAATTGAATTTACTCCTAACTCATATTTTTTGGAAAAAAGTAAATTATTAATGTCCATTACTCTAGCATTATAATCATCACTAGACACAGAATAAACATTCTGATAGGCTAAAATGGCAATATATAAAAGTGTTGAGAACAAACTAAAGTTTAATCGTTTTAACCTTGATGACTAAATCAAATGATACGAGAACAATTGACAAAATTAACAAATAAAATTTTATAGCAGGGTTATTATATAGGCTAGAAATTAAGTTTGAATTATTAGTCGGAATAATGGATTTTGATCTTAAGAATTCATTTGATGAGAGGTCATAATACTCATTGACTTGGAAATTTAAATCATCCGAATAATTCAGGTCATTAACGGTTAATTCTAAATTAGGCGAACTTAATAAAGTAAAAAAAACATCCTTTGAGGTACTAGGAATAACTTTCATAACGTGAAATTTATCATCACTTAATCTAGCTAAACCAATTTTATTAAAATAATCTGAGTTTGTGATCTCATTGATTTGAATTCGTAAATCTTCACTTAGCTCATTTATAGTTGACTTGGGAATTAGAAAAACTAATTTTTTCCCACCCCATTTATTAGCATTCTCATCAATAGTATATTCATGGTATAAAGTCAGTGTCAAAATAACGACAAGAATCATTCTCAATAAAAGTTTTAGTATTATCAAATTAGAAATTCGATAATTCATTTTATAGATATTATAATACTTCTGAAAAAGATTAAACAGAAGCAAAGACAAAGCCAAAACACCAATAAAAACAACTTGATTTAAATGCATCCTTAAGGAATAAACAATCAAAAGTAAATTAGTAATTTTACATTTCTAGTATTTTTATCATATGGATATATATAAAAGTAAGCGATTAGATAATTTAAAGTATGAAATTCGTGGACCTGTCTATGAAAAAGCTTTGGTTTTGCAAAATCAAGGATATAAAATCACTTCTTTAAATATTGGCAATCCAGCTGCATTTGGATTTGAGACCCCAGATGAAATCATTCATGATATTATTGTAAATATCAGAAATGCGCAAGGCTATGTTGATTCTCGAGGTTTATTTGCAGCTAGAAAAGCGGTAATGCAATACTATCAAAATCAAGGCGTTAAAAACAGTTTGATTGAAGATGTTTATATTGGAAATGGAGTAAGTGAATTGATTACTTTAGTCATGACGGCGCTTTTGAATTTAGATGACGAAGTATTGATTCCGTCGCCTGATTATCCATTATGGACAACGGTTGTAGGCTTACAAGGAGGTAAAGCAATTCATTATTTGTGTGATGAAGCTAATGATTGGAATCCAGATATCGAGGACATTGAAAGTAAAATTACTTCAAAAACGAAGGCTATAGTTTTAATTAATCCCAATAACCCCACAGGGGCTGTTTACACTAAAGAAATTGTAGAGAAAATAGTACGTATTGCTGAAAAGCATCAATTGATACTTTTTTCAGATGAAATATATGATAAAATTATCTATGATTCAGTTAAACATCATTCTGCGGCTGGATTGAGCGAAGATATACTAATCGTAACGATGGGAGGTTTGTCCAAAAATTATCGCGCAGCAGGATTTAGAGGAGGTTGGATGATTTTAACAGGGGCAAAACATAAAGCAAAATCATATATTGAAGGCTTGAATTTTTTATTTAGTACTAGATTATGTGCTAATGTAATCACTCAGTTAGGCATACAAACGGCCTTAGGTGGATATCAATCTATTAATGATTTGGTCTCGCAGGATGGTCGCTTAGCTAAACAAATGAATTTAGCTTATGAAAAACTCAATTCCATTTCAGGTGTAAGTTGTGTTAAGCCCAAAGGAGCATTGTATCTATTCCCAAAGTTTGATTTAGACTCTTTTACTTTTAAAGATGATAATGATTTTGTTATGTCTTTATTGGAAGAACAGAAAATATTAGTTGTAGGAGGCCAAGGATTTAACTTTACTAGAAAAGATCACTTTAGAATAGTGTTCCTCCAACATGTAGAACAACTTACAATTGCATTAGACAAGATTGCGAATCACTTCAATAATCACCGTAAATGATATTTAATCAATTTTCAAGGAAACAGAAATTGTTTATCGTATTGTTTGGCATATTTTTGACTAATGCTATCATAGCTGAAATAATTGGCGTCAAAATAGTTAGCATTGAAAAGTCTTTAGGTTTCAATCCTTTAAATATTAAAACTTTTTGGGGCGAATCATGGAGTCTTAATCAAACAGCTGGGGCGTTAAATTGGCCTATTGTATTTATTACCTCCGACATAATTAATGACTATTTCGGAAAAAAAGGTGTTAAGTTTATTTCATACACTACTGCCCTTTTCGTCTTATATTCATTTATTATCATTTACATCGCTACATTGTTAGTTCCGGCCGACTTCTGGGTTTCGGTAAACTCTAAATACGGAAATATAAATGATTCATTTACATTGATATTTAGACAAGGACTAGGTATTATTTTGGGATCATTAACTGCATTTCTAGTAAGTCAATTATTTGACGCTTACATATTCGAAAAAATAAAGTCAAAAACAGGAAGCAGACATATTTGGTTGAGGGCAACTGGCTCTACATTGATTTCTCAATTAATGGATAGTTTTATTGTAATTGGAATAGCATTTGTAGTTTTTGGTGACTGGACATTGAATCAATGGTTGAATGTATCACTTAACAACTACATATATAAATTTTTTATAGCTATTTTATTTACACCTGTACTGTATCTAGTGCATTACATTATTGAAGTATATCTTCAAAAAGATAAGCTAGAATCTTAGAATTGCCTTTTTAGATTATCTAAAAATACTGCGCAAGAAATCCCTACATTTAATGATTCTGCCCCTCCGAAACTAGGAATGGTAATTCGATCGTTTATCAGATCTTCCACCGGCTTACTAATACCATTTGATTCATTCCCCAATACTAAAAAACCAGTTTTTGGAAAAGTATAAGTATGTAAACTATCACCATTTAACAATGCCCCTATCTTGGCAACATTTGGAAATTGATTTAACCATTTTACTAAGTCAACATACAAATGATTAATTCGCAAAAATGATCCCATAGATGCGCTTATTACTTTTGGGTTATAAAAATCAGTACAATCATTTGATAAAATAATTGAACCAATTCCATACCAGTCACAAATTCGAATAATAGTACCCAAATTTCCAGGGTCACGAATACCGTCTAAAATAACTGTTATACCTACAGGATTATGAAATTCTAATTGTTTGGGCATTTCAACCACTGCCAATCCAAAATTATTTGTGACTAATGTTGAATACTTATTTAATTCTATTTCTGATGCAAAAAAACAATAATCCGAATTATCTTGAACTATTTCATGGTTTGAATAAATCTCATTTAATACTATAAATTGAATTTTGAATGAAGATTTAACTAATTCCAATAAACCTTTTTCTCCCTCTACTAAAAATAAATGATTCTCTGACCTACCTTTTTTAGAATGTAGGGAATTAATTAACTTTATTTGTTTTTTGGTTAACGTCATTTGAAAGATACTATCAGATTTTTTTCTTTTCTTTTATTTATATCGCTACATGTTTCATGTAGGAGTTTGCAAATGTATGAACTTCCGAGATATACCATTCAGAAAATATCTATAGCGGGCAATAAACATGTAAAAATAGAAGATTTAAAATCAAATATTAGTACGCTTAAGTATACGAATCGCCCTTATCTTTTTATTAAATTAAATGGATATCTATCACAAAAAAGATCGAAAAAAGATTCTTTAAATAGTAAGCAATCTAATCTTCAATTATTTAGCCGCATTCCTGACGTCCTCGACACAAATTATGTGCAAGTACAAGGATTGAAAATCAAGAATTATTATAAATCAATTGGCTACCTTAATGCATATGTTGATTACAGAATTGACACTTTGAGTAATCAAAATGTAAAGATTCAATATATCATTTCTGAAGGAAGGCCTAGTTTATTCACTAAAGATGACACACTAATTATCAATAATCCCGCACTTAATAAAATCGTAAATTCCTATTTGTTTAGCGAAAGCCTAGTAAAAAAAAACGAAATCCTTTCGACATCAATCCTTAAAAATGAAAAACAAAAAATTTCGGAAACGCTCCGAAATCAAGGATATTTCTATTTCAATGTGGATCAAGTAGGCATAAAAATTAATGATATAAAAGATTCAACATTAACATCTGTTTCTTTAGCATATAAAATACCTAATTTAAATACATCGAGTTCAAACGTATTGTATGATAGACTTTTCCGAATTGGAACCATTCGTTTCAATGAATTGCAACTTGAAATAAATGAAAAAGAAGAAAAATGGATATCTAAATTATTAACCTCAAACCAGTTAAAGCGTATTGTAACATTTAAAGAAGATGAGTTATTTTCCGCTAATAGAATTTCTCAGAGCCTTCAAAATATTTATTCAACTGATCAATATAAATCCGTTACAATTAAATTCGACACAAGTGCAACTAGAGTACATCCCTCAATTGAGCTAATTCGAAATGATAGATTTAATATAACTTCTGAATTAGGAGGAAGTGTATTTAGGGGAATTCCTGGACCTTTTATTACAAATACATTTAAAATAAGACGTGTTTTTTCATTACTAGATAATCTAGAATTTAGTAACAGAATTGGTTTTGAGGCCCAAACTGGGTTTATTAATACGGATCAAACAAGAAAAAACTTAGAATTAAATTTCACAGCAGTTGTTAACCTACCTACGCTCTATTTGCCTGTTAAATATACTAAATGGACCTCAAACTTAATCGGGTCACAAACTCAATTTGGAATTGGCTATGACTATATAAATAGACCTGAATATTTAAGATCTAATCTCAAAGTCTTTCAGCGTTACCAGTGGCGGAAATCTGAAAAAGAATTTTTCCAATTATCACTCTTTGATGTCAATATAATCAACACAAACTACCCTAAAACAGAAACAGCAACTAGTTTTGTTACCTATTTAGAAAGCCTTAGAGAAAGAGGGAATAACCTGTATCGAAGTTTTAATCCAAGTTTTGTGTCTAGCATATTGTTTCAATACAACTTTAGATCATTTATTCCTTCCAATAAATTAGTGAGTGGTAAAAGTTTTATATTAGGCTTAGAGTCAGGTGGAACTACGTTGAATTTTATTCCAAATAAACGTATTGGAATAATTGAAAATCTATTTCAAAGTGATCAAGATATTCAATTTTATAGGTACTTGAGATTTAATCTAGATTATAGAAATTATTTACTTTTAGGAGCTAAAAAACAGTCTCAACTTGCATTTAAATTTATTGGTGGTTTAGCTTATGTCTATGGCAAAGAAAATGACTATCAATTGCCATATGAAAAGAATTTTTTTATTGGAGGCCCTAGTAGTATAAGAGCTTGGAAACCAAGAAGATTAGGACCAGGTTCATATAATGCGACAACAAATTTAATTGAACAACCTGGTAGTATTTTGATTGAATCATCTATAGAATATAGATTTAGAATAATGCAGTTGTTAGGAGCACTAAATGGTGCAGTGTTTGTTGATGCAGGAAACATTTGGAACATTGACTATCCAGGCCAAAATTCAATCGGAATCTGGCGGGCCAATTCCTTCTTAAGTGAAATTGCTGTAGGTACAGGTGTTGGTTTAAGATGGGATTTTGACTTCTTTCTACTTAGATTGGATCTAGCAAGCAAAATGATTAATCCCGCATTACCCAATAATGAAAAATGGGTTTTCAACAAAATTGGATTTAGTTCAATTGAAAACCCTATAGAATTTAATATCGGAATTGGATATCCGTTTTAATTATATTCTTTTTCTACTAATTGCTTTAATTGCTTTGTCAACAATTGCTTGAGCATTTAAGCCATATTTTTCCATCAAATCAGCTGGTTTACCTGATTCTCCGAATGAATCATTAACACCCACAAATTCTTGTGGAGTAGGTAAGTTTAATGCTAAATACTGTGCAATGGAATCCCCTAAACCACCGTTCAACTGATGCTCTTCGGCTGAAACTAGACAACCCGTTTTAGCTACAGATGCATGAATAGCAGCCACATCCAAAGGTTTAATTGTGTGAATATTAATAACTTCAGCGTGTATCCCTTTTTCTGATAATATTTCTGCTGCTAAAATAGCCTCCCAAACAAGGTGCCCCGTCGCGAAAATACTAACATCAGAACCTTCAATTAAATGTAATGCCTTGCCAATTTCAAATTTCTGATTCTCAGGAGTAAATACTGGCACTACTGGTCGACCAAAACGAAGATAAACTGGGCCTTCATATTCAGCTACAGCAATAGTTGCCGCTTTAGTTTGATTATAATCACAAGGATTAATAACGACCATACCTGGAAGCATTTTCATTAATCCAATATCTTCAAGTATTTGATGGGTAGCTCCGTCCTCCCCTAATGTTAAGCCCGCATGAGAACAAGCTATTTTAACATTTTTACCTGAGTAAGCGACTGATTGACGAATTTGATCATATACTCGACCCGTACCAAAGTTGGCAAAAGTTGTCGCAAATGGTACATATCCACCAATGGAAAGACCCGCTGCCAAACCAATCATATTAGCTTCTGCGATCCCCGTCTGAAAAAATCTTTCAGGAGAATTTTTAATAAAAGCTTCAAGTTTTAAAGAACCAATCAAATCTGCGCACAAAGCAACAACTTTAGGGTTATTAAGACTTAAGTATTCCATTCCAGCTCCAAAGCCAGAACGCGTATCTTTTTTTGTATCGTAAGTAAATAATGCCATTTCTATGAATTAATAATCTCCCAATGTTTCTTCTAATTGCCCAAGCGCCGCTGCAAGTTGCTCATCATTTGGAGCAACACCATGCCATTTGTGACTATGCATCATGAAATCAACGCCCGCTCCCATTTCTGTTTTCATAATGACCATTACGGGCTTATTATTTACTAGAAGAGCTTTAGATGCCTTAATAGCTTCTGTCACGGCCGACATATCATTACCGTCTACTCGTAATACTTGCCAACCAAATGCTTTATATTTTACTTCTAAATCAAGGTTATTCATAACCTTTTCAGTTGGCCCATCAATTTGTTGGCCATTCTCATCAATAAATGCTATCAAATTATTCACTCCATGGTGTGGAGCATACATAGCAGCTTCCCAAACTTGACCTTCATTTTGCTCTCCATCACCCATTAAGCAATAAACAGTAGATTTGTCACCATTCAATTTTTTAGCTTGAGCAACACCGATGGCAACACTTAGACCTTGGCCCAAAGAACCTGAAGCTATGCGAATACCTTCTAAGTGTTCATGAGGCGTAGGGTGGCCTTGCAAGCGGGTATTTAGTTTACGGAAGGAAGCTAACTCACTTACCGGGAAATATCCTCGGCGAGCTAAAACACTATAAAGTACAGGTGAAATATGACCATTAGAAAGGAAGAATACATCTTCATTTAGTCCATTCATTTGAAACTCAACTTTACCTGCTGCGTTTGATTTTAGATTCATTGAATTAAAAAATAATTCAACCAATAAATCTGTACAACCTAAAGATCCACCTGGGTGACCTGATTGGCAACCGTGTACCTGACGTAAAATATCTCGGCGAACCTGAGATGCTATTTTTTGTAATTCTGTTGTTTGCATAATTGTTCGATCAGCGGATTTGTTCTGTGTGATTTTTAGTATCCACTTTCGTGATAATATCTGTGATTATTCCCTTTTCATTAATAAGGAAAGTCGTACGAGCTATCCCCATATAACTTTTACCGTACATTGATTTTTCTACCCATACACCAAATGCTTCTACAATTTCGTGCGATTCATCTGATATTAAAGGGAATTTCAACTGAAATTTCGCAATAAATTTATCGTGTGATTTATTGGAATCTACACTAGCTCCTAGTACTTGATATCCTTTTGAAGCTAAATAATCTAAATTTTCATTCAAATTGCAGGCCTGTGATGTACAACCCGGTGTATTATCCTTAGGATAAAAATATAAAACTGTCTTATTGCCAATTAAACTACGTTTAACACCAGTTGAATCAACAAATTCGGAAACAGGTACAGAAGAACCAATAGTTAATTCCATATCATTTTATTGCTAGTTCAAATATATTTTCACCTTGTAAAAAACCTTGTAATGTATCCCCTATTTGAACAGGTCCAACTCCAGCAGGTGTTCCTGTAAAAATATAATCACCTGTTTTCAAGGTAAAGTATTGTGAGATATCAGCAATTAATTCAGAAATATTCCAAATCATTAAATCTGAACTACCTTTTTGTACAGACTGCTGATTTTTAAACAATTCAAATTCAATTGAATTTGAAAAATCTGAATCAGATATAGGTCGCATCTTGGAAACATATGCAGATCCATTAAATGCTTTTGCTTTTTCCCAAGGCAATCCTTTTTCTTTCAATTTACTCTGAACATCACGTGCCGTAAAATCAATTCCTAATCCTATTGCATCAATATATTTGTGAGCAAACTTCGCCTCAATGTTTTTTCCAACTTTTCCTACACGGTACACTAATTCTAGTTCATAATGTACATCTGATGAAAAGGATGGATAATAAAAAGATTGAGAATTATCAATTAAAGCTGTATCAGGTTTGATAAAAATCACAGGATCAGTAGGTTTATCATTAGATAACTCCTTAATATGATCCACGTAATTTCTACCAACACAAATTATTTTCATCGGAAACTATTTTAATACCTCTGAAACTAATTTAGCTGCATCTTTTAATAAAACAGCTGAGAAAACTTTTAATCCAGAGTTGTTAATAATAGCCGCTCCTTCTTCAGCATTCGTACCTTGTAAACGAACAATGATAGGAATATTGATTTCTCCAATGTTTTTATAGGCTTCCACAACACCATTAGCAACACGGTCGCAACGAACGATACCACCAAAAATGTTAATCAAAATAGCTTTTACATTAGGATCTTGAAGAATAATACGGAATCCTGCTTCAACAGTTTTGGCATTTGCTCCACCCCCAACATCTAAAAAGTTAGCGGGATCTCCACCAGATAATTTAATAATATCCATAGTTGCCATCGCCAAACCTGCCCCATTAACCATGCAACCTACGTTTCCGTCAAGTTTAACATAATTTAGGTCATTTTCTGATGCTTCTACTTCTAATGGATCCTCTTCCTCAATATCGCGTAATACAGCTAAATCTTTGTGACGATATAATGCATTATCATCTAAATTAACCTTTGCATCAACCGCTAAAATTTTATCATCAGCCGTTTTTAATACTGGATTGATCTCGAACATAGAAGAATCAGTCTCTACATAGGCACGATAAAGTGATTGGATAAACTTAACCATCTCTTTGAAAGCCAGACCACTTAATCCTAAAAGAAAAGCTACTTTACGTGCTTGAAAATCTTGCAAACCAACACGTGGATCAATCCATTCTTTAATTATTTTTTCAGGCGTGTGCTCAGCTACCTCCTCAATATCCATCCCACCTTCTGTAGACGCCATGATAACATTACATGCACGACCCCGATCTAATAAAATAGAGATGTAATATTCCTTCGGCTCAGAATCACCGGGATAATAAACATCTTCACTGATTAATACTTTATTTACTTTTTTACCTTCAGGACCAGTTTGATGCGTAATCAATTGCATACCTAGAATTTGAGATACGCGCTCTTTTACTTCATCTAAATTTTTTGCCAACTTCACTCCTCCTCCTTTACCGCGACCACCCGCATGAATTTGTGCCTTTACTACGAACCAACCAGTTCCTGTTTGTGCTTTTAATGCTTCTGCTGCCGAAACCGAATCTTCGATTTTATCAATAACAATTCCCTCTTGAATTCGTACTCCGTAGCCTTTGAGAATTTCTTTTGCTTGGTATTCGTGAATATTCATTTAGTAAAAATTTTAATTTCGTGAAATTACTATTTATTTGCCAAACTTTTAAAAAGTTCGTATTTCAAATTAATATTCATAGAATAAGCCAATAAAATGTTAGAATTAAAAAATATTTCCAAAACATACGGAACCCAATTAATTCTAGAAGACATCTCATTTACAGCAGAAAGTAAATCACTTGTATCCATACTAGGACCCTCAGGGTCTGGAAAAAGCACCTTATTACAAATTATTGGATTACTTAACAGACCGAATTCAGGAGAAATTATACTTAATGAATCATCTTACCTCAGGCTAGATGGCAAAGACCTTGAAATCTTTAGAAATAAAAATTTAGGTTTTGTCTTTCAATTCCACAATTTACTAAGTGAATTTACTGCTGAAGAAAATATATTAATGCCTATATATCTTAGAAATAATAAACAATCCTCTACAGTAATGGACTTGCTAAATGATATTTCAAGAACATTAGGAATTAATCATATACTTAAAAAATTTCCTTCAAACCTTTCTGGTGGAGAACAACAAAGGGTAGCTGTTGCACGCGCATTAATTACGGAACCATCATTGCTTTTAGCAGATGAACCGACAGGTAATCTAGATAATAAGAATGCAGAAGAATTATATGATTTATTCCTTAAAATTAAAGAGGATCATAATCAGCAAATAATCATGGTAACTCATAATGAAAAGCTGACTAATCAATCAAATAAAGTAATATTCCTAGATTCAGGTAAAATCCAATAGCAATTACTGACAATATGTCATAAATTTGTAGTGAATATTCGTATTATTTCATGCAAGAGCTTAATATTATTGCCAAATCCATTGAAGAAAACTTAGATGTCCCTCGTATATCTTCAGAGACAAATGAACCTGGCTTTTTAGGAAAAGTATATATCGAAAGTTATGGTTGCCAAATGAACTTCGCAGACTCCGAAGTAGTAACTTCTATTTTGATAAATAAAGGTTACGGAACAACCTCAAACATACAAGATGCTGATACAATTCTGTTAAATACATGCGCCATAAGAGAAAACGCTGAACAGAAAATCAGGCATAGATTACAGACGTTTAAAGCGCTTAAAACAAAAAATCCTAAAGTAACCATTGGTATTCTTGGTTGTATGGCGGAACGTTTAAAAACGCAGTTAATTGAAGAAGAAAAACTGGTTGATTTAGTAGCAGGGCCTGATTCATATAGAGATCTCCCAAATTTACTAGATCAAATAGAAAATGGTCAAAAAGCTATAAATGTATTCCTTTCCAAAGAGGAAACATATGGTGATATTGAGCCGGTTCGTTTACACACTAATGGTGTTTCTGCGTTTGTTAGTATCATGCGCGGATGTGATAATATGTGCTCATTTTGCGTAGTGCCATTTACTAGAGGACGTGAAAGATCGAGAGATGTGGCTTCCATTCTAAATGAATGTGAACATTTATTTGAACAAGGATACCGAGAAGTTAATCTTTTAGGGCAGAATGTAGATTCTTATCGATGGATTGACCCAGCAACAAAAGAGATCATCACTTTTGATAAATTGATACAACTAACAGCTCAAATTAATCCTGACTTACGTATCCGTTTTTCTACCTCCCATCCTAAAGACATCACAAACGAAGTTTTGCACGCCATGGCTGCATATCCGAACATTTGCAAGAATATACATTTACCTGCACAAAGTGGAAGTAACCGCATCCTAGAATTAATGAATCGAACATATTCTAGAGAATGGTATTTAGATCGGATTAGTGCCATTCGTGAGATTCTTGGACCTGAATGTGGTATATCACATGATATCATTGCTGGTTTTTGTACCGAAACCGACGAAGATCATCGTGACACATTAGACCTATTAGATAGCGTTGTATTTGACTTTGGCTACATGTTTACCTATTCAGAAAGACCAGGGACACCAGCAGCCAAAAAACTACGTGATGATGTACCTGATCATATTAAGTCAAAACGATTACAAGAAATTATTGATCTTCAGCGTAAGCACTCAGGTATACGAAATGATCAAATGATTGGTAAAATACAGCGCGTTCTCGTTGAAGGGAATTCAAAGAAATCAGATCAACATCATTTTGGTAAGACAGATAATAACAAAGTAGTCGTATTTAAAAAAGGTTCAGAGACTATAGGAAGTTACGTAGATGTGAAAATCACTTCCTGCACGACAGGTACCTTACTTGGACAATTAATTTAAGTGACTAAATATGGATAACTCACATATTGCAAGTATAAAGGCTAGATTTGGGATCATAGGAAATTCACCTGCATTAATCCATGCTATTTCAATTGCAGAGCAAGTAGCGGCCACGGACATGACTGTATTAATTACGGGAGAAAGCGGATCAGGAAAAGAATCCTTTTCAAAAATCATACATGCTTTATCCAAGCGGAAACACGGTCAGTTTATTGCTGTAAATTGTGGTGCAATACCCGAAGGTACCATTGATTCTGAATTATTTGGTCATGAAAAGGGATCGTTTACAGGTGCTATTGAAGCAAGAAAAGGATATTTTGAAGTTACAGATGGTGGTACCATTTTTTTGGATGAGATTGCTGAAATGCCCTTAGGTACTCAAGCACGCTTATTGCGTGTTTTAGAGAATGGGGAGTTTTATCGTGTGGGTTCTTCTAAGGTTCAAAAAACAAATACGCGTGTTGTTGCTGCTACAAACCTAAATCTTCAAGATGCGATTGAAAAAGGGAAATTTAGAGAAGATTTATTTTACAGATTATGTACCGTACCTATTTTTGTTCCTCCCCTTCGTGAACGTGGTGCAGATATAGAACTATTGTTTCGAAAATTTACTACTGACTTTTCTGAAATTTATCGAGTTAGGCCAATTTCACTAACGAATGAAGCCAAGATTTTATTAGAAAAACAGCATTTCCCAGGTAACATAAGACAGTTGAAGAATTTGGCAGAACAAATTTCGATATTGGAAGTTGGCGACCGATTATTAGACGACAAAAAACTTCAAGAATATATTCATTTCAATGAGCCTAAAATGAAATCTACTATCATTAGGGGCGATGGCTTTAGTCAATCAGAAGGAATGAATGAAAGAGAAATTTTATATAAGATACTTTTTGATTTAAAAAGGGATGTAACTGAATTGAAAAAAATCCTATTGAAAGTAATTGAAACTGGAAATACAAATGCCTTTGATGTCATTAATGAAAATATGGATTTGTTTTCTGATGTGAATTATTCTCCCTCGCCTTCTATAAAAAGTATTGGTCAAGCATCAAATTCAAATTTATCACCAATTGAGAACTCTATTTCCATAGTACCTGAAGTGGCAATTAATGAATTTGAAGAGTCTAATTTTGAAGAAATTATTACACCAAGTCAAGACGTAACTTTGTCATTAGAGAAACAAGAGAAAGAAATCATTATTCGTGCGCTCAAGAAAAACAGAAATAAACGAAAGTATGCAGCAAAAGATTTAGGGATATCCGAAAGAACACTATATCGTAAAATAAAGCAATATGACCTGGAAAGTATTACTTTTTAATATAAGAAACATTTTAGTTTTAGGAATCTTGGGAGGTTTGGTATCCTGCTATAGTTTTAAAGGAGCCAGTCTTTCACCTGACCTAAAAACGATACAAATTTCTAACATAAGAATGGAAACTGCTGGTGGCCCCAGTAATTTAAGTCTAACTATGAATGAAAGTCTGAAAGAATACTTTCAACGTAATAGTACATTAAAAATAACGAATCAAAATCCCGATCTTCAAATTGAGGGGACCATCGTTGGATATGATTTAACTCCACAGGCACCCACTTCTGATGATAAAGCAGGCTTAAATAGACTTACCTTACGCGTTCAATTTCAGTTAACAAATCGGTTAGATGAAAGTAAGAATTTCGATCAAGAGTTCTCTTTCTATCAAGATTTCCCTCAAAATCAAACGTTAAGTCAAGTTGAAAAAACCTTGCTGCCAAAATTAACAGATCAAATCATTTTGGATTTATTTAACAAAATTGCAGGAGATTGGTAATATGGAATCTAAGAAATCACAAGAACTTTATTTGTTATTAAATCGATACGATCGTTCCAATGAATCGATTCAGTCAAATATAAAAGAATGCGAATCTAGCTATCCATACTTTTATCTTTTGAATTGGAATTTAAAACAAGAAACCTTGCAACAACGCAAAATTGCATTGCAATCACCATTTAGGTCTCAATACTATTTTTCTATTTTAGATGCACCTGTACAGCAATACCAGGTTAACTTGAATGAATCTACCAATCGCCTGGATGACCAAAACCAAATCATTGAAAAATTTTTAACGAATCAACCATCATTAACTAGGCTAAAAAAATCTGCTGATGATGTTAGTGAATTTAATGACTTATCAGAAATACCATTTTCTCCACCTATATCTGAGACATTTGCCATCATATTAATAAAACAAGGTAAAATTTCACTTGCGATTGATATATACACAAAATTAATGTTGTCTAAACCTGAAAAAAGGCTTTACTTTGCATCTCAAATTTCAGAATTGTCTAAATTATTAAATCAGAATTAAATATGTTCACCTTACTTATTTCTTTAATTGTTTTGTTTTCAGCCCTACTTATCATCTTAATTTTGGTTCAAAATCCAAAAGGCGGGGGAATTAGTGGTGAATTTTCATCATCGGGTGCTACTCAAATGTTTGGTGTACAAAAAACTGGAGACCTAGTAGAACAACTAACTTGGGGATTTTCAATTGCTATACTTGTATTAGTATTAGTGACAAATTTCACATTATCCTCTGGCAATACAGAAGGTATTCAATCGATTAATGTAGAAAAAGCTTCAACTAAAACATTGCCAACAGCTCCTGCTCCTGCTCCGGCAACAAAATAATAAAACTGACAAATTTTCAGTCATTCATGCGTGGCATGCATATTGTATATGATGTCGCGCATTTCTTTTTAAAGAAAGAAACAAAAATGTTATTAATCTTTTAATTTATACAAACATGTCAAAATTAACTATTAAGCCCTTAGCAGATCGGGTTATCGTGGAACCTGCTGCAGCTGAAGAGAAAACAGCTTTTGGAATTATCATTCCTGATACAGCAAAAGAAAAACCACAAAAGGGAATTGTTGTAGCTATTGGTAATGGTAAAAAAGATGAACCTATCACTGTTAAAGTTGGTGATGAAGTTTTATATGGCAAATATTCAGGTACTGAAATTACTATTGAAGGAAAAGATTATTTGATCATGCGAGAGTCTGACATTTTTGCAGTTTTATAATTAATTAAACCGAATACACATATATACATACTATGGCAAAGGAATTATATTTCGACAGCGAAGCGCGCGAAAAAATGAAAAGAGGGGTTGACACCCTTGCAAATGCAGTTAAAGTAACATTAGGACCTAAAGGAAGAAATGTTATTATTGATAAAAAGTTTGGTTCACCTTCCATTACGAAAGATGGTGTATCTGTGGCTAAAGAGATTGAGTTAGAAGATGCGGTAGAGAACATGGGAGCTCAATTAGTTAAAGAAGTAGCTTCAAAAACAGCTGATCAAGCTGGTGATGGTACAACAACTGCGACAGTACTTACGCAAGCAATTTATACCATTGGATCTAAAAACGTTGCAGCTGGTGCCAATCCTATGGATTTAAAGAAAGGTATTGAAAAGGCTGTTGAAGCAATTGTTTCAAATCTTAAAGGTCAATCTAGGCCTATTACAACATCTAATGAAATTGCTCAAGTAGCAACTATCTCTGCTAATAACGATTTTGAAATTGGTACAATGATTTCAAACGCTATGGATAAAGTAGGTCGTGAAGGTGTTATTACAGTAGAAGAAGCGCGTGGTACGGAAACTGAAGTAAAAACAGTAGAAGGTATGCAATTCGATAGAGGTTATCTTAGCCCCTACTTTGTTACTAATACAGAAAAGATGGAAGTGGAATTAGAGAAACCTTTTATTTTGATCTCTGAAAAGAAGGTATCATCAATGAAAGAGTTACTTCCAGTTTTAGAAGCAGTTGCACAAACAGGACGTCCATTGTTAATCATTTCCGAAGATGTTGATGGTGAAGCATTAGCAACTTTAGTTGTTAACAAAATCCGTGGTGCTCTAAAAGTTGCTGCTGTTAAAGCTCCAGGATTTGGTGATCGCAGAAAAGCAATGCTAGAAGATATAGCTATACTAACTGGTGGAACAGTAATCGCAGAGGAAAGAGGATTCAAATTGGAGAATGCGACTATTGAATATTTAGGACAAGCAGAGAAAATAATCATTGACAAAGACAATACAACGGTTGTCAATGGCGTAGGCTCTTCTGATGATATTGCAAATCGCGTAAATCAAATAAAAGCGCAAATTGAAAATACGACATCTGATTATGATCGTGAGAAACTTCAAGAGCGTTTAGCTAAGTTATCTGGTGGAGTTGCCATATTATATATTGGAGCAGCTACAGAGGTAGAAATGAAAGAGAAAAAGGATCGTGTTGATGATGCATTACACGCAACACGTGCTGCAGTAGAAGAAGGTATCGTTGCTGGTGGAGGTGTAGCCTTGATTCGTGCAATTAGTTCTTTGGAAGGATTGAAGGGAGAGAATGAAGATCAAACAACTGGTATCAACATTATTCGTCAAGCAGTAGAATCTCCATTACGTACTATTGTTGCCAATGCTGGTGGTGAAGGTTCCGTAGTAATTAATGCTGTAAAGGCTGGAAAAGATGATTTCGGATATAACGCACGTGAAGATAAATACGAAAATATGATCGCAGCAGGTATTATTGACCCGACTAAAGTTACTCGTTTAGCTTTAGAGAATGCAGCATCTATTGCAGGTTTATTATTAACTACTGAGTGTGTTATTGCAGACAAGCCTGCATCTGAAGCACCACATGCGCACCCTCCAGGAGGTGGCATGGGCGGAATGATGTAAAATTAAGTCTACATTTTAGTAAAAAACTCCTCATATTTGAGGAGTTTTTTATTTTAAGTCATATATGAAAAGAATAGCCATTGACATGGATGATGTAATGGGAGATACAACTCTTAAAATTATCCAAAACATTAATCGAATCACAAATAGTTCTTACACCTATGAAAATTTAATGAGTAATGATCTTGCGCTAAAGCAAGGTTTTTATGATCTATACTTAAAGAACAATAGTTTTTTATGGGAACCAGGATTTTTTGTTGATATCCCGGTAAAAGAAAATGCATATGATGTTATAAAATCATTGAATGATTCCTATGAAATATTTGTTGTTTCCGCGGCTACTGAATTTCCTAATTCGTTAAAAGAAAAAATAGATTGGTTACAAAAGTATTTTCCATTTATATCTTGGCAAAATATCGTATTCTGTGGACATAAACATATGATTAAGGCAGACTACCTCATTGATGATCATGAAAAGAATTTAGTCACATTTACAGGTAAACCTCTCCTATTTTCCGCACCACATAATTTACATTTAACCTCTTATGAACGCGTATCCTCTTGGTTTGATGTTAAAATAAAATTACTCTAGTGTATATATGGTGAAGTCACGCGTTGGTATTGGTATACTTTTCTTATTGTGTGGATTTAATTTTGCTAGTTGGGCAACGAGAATACCTGATTTTAAACAATTATTACACCTTTCTGATGCTGCATTAGGAACCGTATTAATGGGACTCCCAATTGGCTCCTTGGTTTCATTACCTTTAGCTGGTATATTAATTGCGAAGTATAACTCCAAAATTATATGTTTACTGGCCGTTTGCATGTATATAGCCATTATACCTTTACTAGGATATAGTCAAAATGCCTACCAATTATTTGGGAGTTTATTTCTTTTTGGTATGTCTGGTGATATATTAAATATTAGCATGAATACTCAAGTGGTCGCACTTGAAAAGAAGCTTGCAAAAATATTAATGTCATCCTTTCATGCTATTTTTTCAGTTGGTCTAATGTTGGGAGCTCTAATAGGCAGTTTAACTGTAACATTTAAAATGGGACTTAATACACATTTTTGGGCTATCGCATTAATCAATCTAGCTCTAATACCAACCTTCTATTTTTTCTTGTTGCCAGATGAAGAAAGATCACAAAATGATCATGCTAATTCAAATATATTGAGTTTAGACAAATATTTAATTACACTGGCATTGATTGCATTTTGTGGCATGCTGTGTGAGGGAGCCATGGCTGATTGGATTACATTATACTTTAAAGAAAATATAACTTCCCATATATTTCCACAAACTATCGGGTTTACATCCTTCGCCAGTGCCATGGTCGTAGGCAGATTGGCGGGCGACTATTTATCAAATAAATTCAATGTAAAAAATATTTTAGTAGTAAACGGATTATTAATCTCATTAGGTATTTTCATTACCATTAACTCGCCTTTCGAATTCGTTAAAATTTTAGGGTGTTTTATAGCGGGTCTAGGTATTTCTACCATTGTTCCATTAATCTATTCAATAGCTGGAACACAGGAAAAAATACAACCATCCATAGCAATCGCGGGTGTATCAACGATAGCGTATATTGGTTTTTTAATTGGACCGGTAGTCATTGGTTATTTAGCGGATATATTTAGCTTACAGAATGCTTTGATTTTATTAATTATATTAGGATTAACAGGTAGTTTAATTGCAAAAACATTATTACCAAATTCGGCAAAATAATATGTTTATTCATTATCAGAAACCAATTGCGTCACTTGAGCCTTACATAGATCATTTATGGGAAAAATCTGTTTCCACTCTATCAGATATTCCGTATGAAATTGAAACTATTTTCCCCGAAGATCAACTAAATATTACGTTTACGTTAGGAAGTCCATATTATAGAGCACAAAAGGACCCGGCAAAATTTGAAGAAATTAATACACATGTTGTAGAAGCCTTACATACGATTCCTAGTTATTACAAACACGCACTAGGGAATCATATATTTGGAATTAAATTTAAGATTGGAGGATTGTTCCCTTTTGTTGGATCTTCATTTAAACAAATAGTCAATACAACCATTTTATTAAATGATTTTTTGCCTGTTCATTCTGATGTAATCGAACAAATCATACATGCTGATTCGTTTGAAAAAAGATGCGATCAATTTCAAAATTTTCTAATCAACTTACTTGTTCCAAAACGCAAAGAAAAATTAGACCGTTTAAATGATTATTTGAATAAAGAAGAGGAATTTAGCCAACTAAATGATTCAGCATACAAGACACTTATGCGACTGTTTATTGAAGTAACTGGAATAACTCCTAAAGAATACATTCAGATTAAGCGCATTAATAAATCCTTGTCTCAAATATCTCAGAAAAAAGATGTTAAAAGCCATGAACTAGCGGATATGCTAGGTTTTTATGATTCTGCGCATTTTACGAATGAATTTAAGAAGTATACTGGGAAGACTCCCAAAGGATTCAAAAGTGAGATATCATCAACTGTTTCTAGTGAAATCGTTCAAGAATTTAGACAATATATCTCCCCAGAACATTTGTTATTCTATACGTCAAAAGTACACGCGCAGAAATAGTCTATTTTTTACAATATATATTAATTTTTAATCATCAAAATTGCAGGAAAATAAACATATGAATAAACATTTACTTTTTTGGTCCATAACTGTTGGTTTAGGTGGTATGCTCTTTGGCATGGATATGACTGTAATTTCAGGAGTTGAAGGTACAATTAAAGAGTTATGGAAATTAGATGATTGGACACACGGTTTTGCCATGGCAACAGCGCTATATGGAACTGTGCTAGGTGCAGCTTTCGGTGGAATACCAGCTGACAAATTTGGCAGAAAGAAGACACTACTATGGATAGGTTTAAGTTTTTTAATATCTTCCATTGGTGCTGCACTAGCGAATGATGTAAATAGTTTTATGATTTTTCGCTTTTTGGGTGGTCTTGGCATTGGTGCCTCATCCGTGGTAGCCCCAATTTATATATCAGAAATTGCTCCAGCAAAACATCGTGGGAAACTAGTTATTTCATTTCAGCTTAATATTGTTTTAGGAATATTATTAGCATATGTTTCCAATTACTGTTTAAATGGTATAGGTGAAAATGACTGGAGATATATGTTGGCCATAGTAGGACTTCCAAGTCTATTATTTTCTATTCTAATTCTTTTTACACCAGAAAGCCCAACATACCTTTTATTGAATCGAAATGATCGAGTTGGTGCACAAAAAATACTCTCCATGGTAGATCCGGATGCAGGGGAGACCATTAATCGAATATTGGCAAATAAATCCACTTCTAATCAGGTTGATCGTATTTTCACAAGTAAATACTTTAAGCCTTTATTATTGGCCTTTTTCTTTTCATTTTTTAATCAATTGTCTGGGATTAATGCAGTTCTGTATTATGCACCAAGAATTTTCGAAAAAGCTGATTTAGATAAATCTAGTGCGTTATTGCAATCTGCAGGAATTGGTGTGGCTAACTTGATTTTTACCCTATTTGGATGGTATTTAATCGATCGTGTAGGTAGGAAAGTATTGATGTATATCGGTTCAATAGGATACATCGTATCATTATTACTAATCGCTTATTCATTTTATAGCAGTTCATTTGAATTAGTGCCTGTGTACATTTTTGCATTTATCGCTGCGCATGCTATCGGACAAGGATCAGTCATTTGGGTGTTTATTTCAGAAATATTCCCAAATTCAGTCAGAGCTTCTGGAATGGCATGGGGGTCGCTAACTCATTGGATACTAGCGGCATTAATCACCAATTTCTTTCCTATTTTTACAACATTATTTGGCGAAACCTATATCTTTTTATTTTTTGCATGTATGATGGTTTGCCAATTAATTTATGTGAAGTTCTGGATGCCGGAGACCAAAGGAGCTACATTAGAAGATCTAGAAAAACAAATAGTTTTACATTAGACATTGAATTATGATTCAGTTTGACCCAAATAGCAATAAGCCTAAATACCAACAGTTAATTGATGGTATCGTACATGCTATTGATTTAGGCGAACTAGAAAGAGGCAAGCAGTTGCCATCCATTAATGCCGTAGCAAGTGAATTCAGCATGGCAAGAATGACAGTTACAAAAGCATATGATGAACTAAGAGAACGTGGTTTAATTACTTCACATCATGGAAAAGGCTTTTATGTTTCCAGTACAGATACAAGAAGTGCCATGCATGTATTTATATTAATGGATGCATTAACGCCTTACAAAGAAATTCTTTTAGATAGTATATTAGATAATCTAGGTCCAGATGTTACCCATGCGCTCTTCTTCCACTATCATGATATCAAGTTATTTGAATCATTAATTAATGATAACATTGGTAAGTTTAATCATTATATCGTCTTACCTCATTTTAACATAAGTGTGGCTAAAATTCTGGCTAAAATCCCGAAAGAGAAATTATTAGTGTTAGATATTGATGTTAAAGAGTTCGGAGCAGATTATTCTATTTTGTATCAAAATTTTGAACAAAATATGTTTCTTGGTTTAGCTGAGAGCCTTTTTAAGATAAAAAAGTATTCCAGTTTAAATTTAGTTTTAAGTAGTAAGAGTTTTCAATATACGCCTCAAGGAATCATTAATGGCTTTACCATGTTTTGCGAAAAGCATCATATAAATTATGATATTATTCCCGACCTAGAAGAGGAGTATGATATAGCTAAGAACCACGCTTATATCGTTTTTAGGGAATTTGATCTAATTAAAATGATCAATTGGTGTACGAAGAAGGAATGGAAATTTGGAAAAGAAATTGGGGTAATCTCCTATGATGATACGCCTTTAAAAGAAATTATCTCAGAAGGTATTTCAGTAATTTCGAATGACTTTTATTTAATGGGTAAACGGGCTGCAGAAATGATCTTGAATAAAGAAAAGGGGAGATTTTCAAACGAATATTATTTCATTGATCGCAACTCTATTTAATATTTAGGTTAACGTTGATCCACTCCCCATCTAAATTGGCATTATATTTCTTATAAAATTCAATAGCGGGTTTATTCCAATCTAATACTTGCCACATTAAACCTGAACAATTGCTTTTTTTAGCCTCTTCAATGGCTAAATCCAATAATACTTTTCCCATTCCAAGTCCCCTGAATTCCTCTTTTATGTATAAATCTTCTACATATAAGCGTTTGCCTTTCCACGTAGAAAATCTAAAATACCACAAACAAAAACCAGCAAGCTTTTCGTCAAAAAATGCCAAATTACATTCAAACAACGGATTATCTTGGAATCCATTGGATAAATAATCTTGAATAGTCGCTGTTACTTCTTGGGGAGCTTTTTCAAATAAAGCTAACTCATTTACAAGTAAGAGTATATCATTCACATCGGATGAAACTGCTTTTCGTATCGTTATCATAGTTAATTCAAACTGCGTAATTTGGTTAATAATTGACTAAAATCTTCAGGAAATTCACTTTCAAACTGAACCCAATCCTTTGATTTAGGATGTTCAAATCCTAAAGAAAATGCATGCAACGCTTGCCTAGGGCATGTCTTAAACATATTATCCACAAATTGCTTGAAGTTAGCCATCGTACTCATAAAGCGAATTTTATCACCTCCATAAGATGCATCAGATAGTAAGGGATGTCCAATAGATTGCGCATGCGCACGAATCTGATGCGTCCTTCCTGTTTCTAAATTGAACTTAACAAATGAGCAGAAACCAAAAGTTTCAATTACTTCATAATGAGTAATAGCTAATTTTCCCTCTTCACTATCTTCCGGTAAAATGGTCATTATTTTTCTGTCCTTCGGACTTCGCGTAATTTTTCCACGAAGTGTTCCTTTTAGCTCCTTGGGAACACCCCAAAGTATAGCAAAATATGTTCGCTCAATTGTATGATCAAAAAACTGTTTAGCAATAAATGTTAAAGCAAATTCTGATTTAGCTACAACCAAAAGACCTGAAGTATCTTTATCGATACGATGAACTAATCCAGGCCGAATATCACTGGATCCTGGTAAATTTTGACAATGAAAAAGCAGTCCATTAACTAAAGTACCACTCCAATTGCCATGAGCCGGATGAACAACCATACCTGGAGCCTTATTCACAACGATGATGTCACTATCCTCAAATAGTATATCGATTGGTAAATCTTCAGGAATAAGCTCTGTATCTCGTGGCGGTTGGGCAAATGATATAGAAATAGCATCAAAAGGCTTAACCTTATAATTGGATTTAATCAAATTTCCATTGACACGAACTGAACCCGCAGATATTCCTGTTTGAATTCTAGAACGACTTGTATTCGAAATTTTCAATAATAAATACAAATCAATTCTCATTAATTGTTGACCTTTGTCAACTACAAAATTGTAATGCTCAAATAAATCATCTTCAGATTCTAATTGATCTACCTCTTGGTCCATGGACATACATTTATTTGAAAGTAAAACACTACAACTGCCCTCTCCTATTCAGGAATTAAATATTTCTCAATTTAAGGAAGCAAATGTTCGCGTATTTGTTAAAAGGGATGATTTAATTCATCCCATAATATCGGGTAATAAATGGCGCAAATTAAGAGAATATATTCGTTTAGCGAAAGAATTCCCACAATTACCCTTGGTAAGTTTTGGCGGTGCCTATTCAAATCATTTATATGCCTTAGCTTATATTGGCCATGAATTTAAAATACCTACTATGGGTATTATTCGTGGTAAGGAGTTGAACAAATCAAGTAATCCTTTTTTGGAACAAATGTTCAACTGGGGTATGGAATTACATTTTATCAGTCGAGAAGATTATAAAGAAAAAATTTCACCCATAAAAAGAGACTCGATACTTATTCCAGAAGGTGGATATAGTGAAATTGGAATAAATGGAATACAAAATTTAGTCAGTGAATTAGAAAACTTCAACCCCAGTCATATCGTTACTGCGGTAGGAACAGGTACTACCGCTTTAGGTATTCATAAATACTGGAAGAAACCGGTCATCGGCATATTGACTTTAAACAACTTAGCTGAAATTCAACAACACGAAGAAGAATTAAACTCTTCGGGAATAACCTGGAAAACAGACTATATCATGGGAAAATATGCGAAAGAAACCCCCATAATTAATGATTTTTGCCAATCTTTTGAAGAACAACATCAAATCAAAATAGAACCTATTTATACAGGAAGAATGTTTTATGGATTGTATGATATGATTGCAAAGAAAGCCTTCCCTGAAGGTTCAACTATTTTGGCCATACATACAGGTGGAATAAAATTACCCAACTGATCCCTCCAATGAAACGGCTAAAAGCTTCTGAGCTTCCACGGCAAACTCCATTGGAAGTTGATTTAAAACCTCTTTAGCATATCCATTTACAATTAACGCAACGGCCGTTTCTGACGATAAACCACGCTGATTACAATAAAATATTTGGTCTTCTCCAATTTTAGAGGTGGTAGCTTCATGTTCAACAGATGCCGTATTGTTTTTTACCTCTAAATACGGAAACGTATGAGCACCACATTTATCACCTAGTAATAATGAGTCACATTGAGAGAAATTCTTTGCCTTTTCCGCTTTTCGTGAAACTTGAACTAGACCACGGTATGAATTTTGAGAAAAACCAGCAGAAATACCTTTAGATACAATTCGAGATTTTGTATGCTTACCCAAATGTATCATTTTAGTTCCCGTGTCTGCCTGTTGATAATTATTTGTAACAGCCACAGAATAAAACTCTCCTATCGAATAATCACCTTTTAGTACAACAGATGGATACTTCCAAGTCACTGCAGAACCCGTTTCAACTTGTGTCCATGACAATTTAGCATGTGCTCCATCACAAATTCCACGCTTAGTAACAAAATTGTAAATACCACCCTTACCTTCTTTGTCACCCGGATACCAGTTTTGAACTGTCGAATACTTAACATCTGCACCTTTGTGTACAAAAATCTCTACCACAGCAGCATGTAGTTGATTTTCATCACGTTGTGGAGCTGTACATCCTTCTAAATAACTGACATAAGAATCTTCATCAGCAATGATCAATGTACGTTCAAATTGACCTGTACCTGCTGCATTAATTCTAAAATAAGTTGATAGTTCCATAGGACAACGAACGCCTTTAGGAATGTAGCAGAAAGAGCCATCTGAAAATACAGCGGCATTCAAAGCAGCAAAGAAGTTATCTTTTACAGGGACAACGCTACCCAAATACTTTTTAACTAATTCAGGATGCTCTTTAACAGCTTCAGAAATAGAACAAAAAATAATTCCTTTCTCAGCTAAAGTTTCCTTGTACGTTGTAGCTACTGATACGGAGTCAATAACAGCGTCAACAGCCACAGCAACTCCAGAAATACGTTTTTGTTCGTCTAATGAAATGCCTAATTTTTTAAATGTCTCTAGCAATTCAGGATCAATTTCATCTAATGAATTAATTGTTTTCTTAGGCTTAGGAGCGGAATAATACTTTAATGCTTGATATTCTGCTGGCGTATAGTTAAGATTAGCCCAAGTAGGCTCTTGAAGAGTTTTCCAATGTCTAAAGGCTGCTAATCTCCATTCAAACATCCACTCTGGTTCATTCTTTTTATCTGAAATGAAACGTATCGTAGATTCGTCTAGCCCTATAGGAGCCTCATCTGTATCAAAATGAGATTCAAATCCATATTTATATTCTGAATTTGTAACTTCTACTAAAATATCGTCTTGATTTTCTGCCATTTCGAACTAATTTTTGAATTGCAAAATTACAAAGGAAAATGAAGAAAAATATAGTTTATTTAGAATTACTCTAAATAAACTAAAATAATGGTGTATTACGTATTAAACTTTCTTCTAAGGAGATGAACGTTTCTGTTCGCTGAATTCCAGTAACACGTTGAATTTTATCATGCAGCACCTCACGTAAATGTTGGGTATCCCGACAAATAATTTTAGCAAAAATACTGTAAATACCTGTGGTATAATGAATATTAACAACTTCAGGAATAGCTTTTAATTGCTTGGCTACATCTTCATATAATGAGCTTTTATCCAAATAAATACCTAAAAAAGCAGATATATCCCAGCCAATTTTGGAATAGTCAATTAACAATTGAGCACCTTTGACAATACCTAGAGACTCCATTTTTTTCATGCGCACATGCACAGTCCCACCAGAAACATCTAATCGCTGACCTATTTCAGTATAGGGTAAATTAGCATTAGCCACCAATATCTCAAGAATTTTATAATCTAAAGGATCTAAATCAATCTTCTTTTCCATGTAATATTTTTAATGAATTGACTAATTTGTTATATAATTTCCAACAAACTTATAATTTTTTTAAAATATTTTGAATTATTTAATTCGTTAGCCTATATTTGCATATCGATAATTACAAAGGTAGTTATTTTTTCACTGTAGGGTGATGAAACTGGCAGACGTGCCCTCCTGTCTCGGGGGTGGTGGTTCTAGGATAAACACGGCATAATGGGTTGACCACTAAATCAGTTCTGTGTCGAGGCTAACTACACCTTGGAGGTTCGAATCCTTCTCCTACAGCATTTTGATTAATTTGTTTTTAGTTTGTTGATGAAGTGTAATGTTAAAAGCAATTCTATTTTAGAATTGCTTTTTTTGTTTGGATAAAGTCTATAAATTAGATAGAAATAATAGTATAAACCAATCAATCAATCAATCATGTCAATTCACTTAGGCGATATCGCACCAGACTTTACTGCAGATACTACTAAAGGCCCTATTAGCTTCCATGAATGGATAGCTGACTCATGGGTTTTGTTATTTAGTCATCCTGCTGATTTTACTCCAGTTTGTACAACGGAATTAGGCAAAACAGCCTTATTATCAGATGATTTCAAAAAAAGAGGTGTAAAAGTTATTGCCATTTCAGTGGATGACTTAGCATCACATAATCTATGGGTACCTGATATTGAAGAGGTTAATTCTGTACAAGTTGATTTTCCAATTATAGCAGATCCAGAAAAGAAAGTTGCCTTACTTTACGACATGATACATCCAAATGCTTCTGAAAAAGCTACTGTACGTTCTGTATTTATTATTGGACCCGATAAAAAGATAAAATTAACGTTAACCTACCCCGCTTCTACTGGTCGTAATTTCACTGAAATTCTTCGCGTGATAGATTCATTGCAGTTAACTGCTAATTATAAGGTAGCTACGCCAGCAGATTGGAATAATGGCGATGACGTAATCATTATTCCAGCTGTATCGAATGAAGAGGCAATTAATCGATTTCCAAAAGGGTTTACATCCATTAAACCGTATTTAAGGAAAACTCCTCAACCATACCTATAAAGGGAATAAATAATACAGTTAAAGGGGTATAAGGTCAACTTATCCCCCTTTTATAATAACAAGGAATATCGTATTTTTGAAAATTACAAAGCCAAAAGTATACTCAATGACATTATCCAATATCGCCTTCTCTAAAACTAAGGCTTATCAAGATTTACTCCAAGATCGCCAAAGACTATCACAAACACACCTAATTAGCTTGTTTCAAAAAGATGCTAATAGGCAGTCAAAATACAACATAATTGACCAAGATATTTTATTGGATTTTTCCAAAAATATCATTGATGAAGTTACATTAGCCCACTTAATCGACCTAGCTAATGAATGCCATTTATCTGATGCTATTCAAGCTCAATTTTCTGGTTCGAAAATTAACCAAACTGAAGATCGTGCTGTATTACATACAGCTTTGCGTGCTAAAGCCAATCATTCCATTCTTGTTGATGGTGAAAACATTATACCCAAAATACAAGCTGTAAAATCTCACATGAGAGAATTTACAAATCAGATAATATCTGGTGATTGGAAAGGTTATACCGGGAAAGATATTACCGATGTGGTCAACATTGGAATTGGAGGTTCAGATTTAGGCCCCGTCATGGTAACTGAAGCACTAAGGCCATACAAAAATCACCTAAACATTCATTTTGTAAGTAATGTAGATGGAACTCACATCGCTGAAACCTTAAAAAAGGTGAATCCAGAAACAACCTTGTTTCTTATCGCTTCAAAAACATTTACGACACAAGAAACCATGGCCAATGCATTTTCTGCACGTAACTGGTTTTTAGATTTAGCAAAAGATGAACAAGCTGTATCTAAGCATTTTGTGGCTTTATCAACAAATGCTAAAGCAGTCAGTGAATTTGGGATAGATGTTGCAAATATGTTTGAGTTTTGGGATTGGGTAGGTGGCCGTTATTCACTTTGGTCGGCCATTGGATTATCCATTTCATTATCCATTGGTTTTGAAAATTTTGAACTTCTATTAGCAGGTGCTAACGAAATGGATACGCATTTTGCAACAGCCTCATTTGATAAAAACATGCCCGTTGTATTAGCCTTATTAGGTATTTGGTATGTAAATTTCTTTGGAGCTGCCACACATGCTATTTTACCATACGACCAATACATGCATAGATTTGCAGCGTATTTCCAACAAGGTGATATGGAATCAAATGGCAAAACAGTAGATAGAAGTGGTAATCGGGTAGATTATGCTACTGGACCCGTTATTTGGGGCGAACCTGGTACCAATGGACAGCATGCTTTTTATCAATTAATTCACCAGGGATCACAATTAATTCCAGCAGATTTTATTGCCCCAGCCATTACGCATAACAACATTGGCAACCACCATACACTTCTCATGTCGAACTTTTTTGCTCAAACCGAAGCTTTGATGAATGGAAAAACCAAAGAAGTGGTAGAAGAAGAACTGAAAAAAGCCGGTAAAAGTGAAGGAGAAATAACTAAACTAAGTCCATTTAAGGTGTTTGAGGGAAATAAGCCAACTAACTCAATATTGGTTAAGCAAATAACACCGAAAACCCTTGGAGCATTAATTGCCATGTACGAACACAAGATTTTTGTACAAGGTGTTATTTGGAATGTATTTTCTTATGATCAATGGGGTGTAGAATTAGGTAAGCAATTAGCTAATTCAATCTTACCGGAATTAGAGAATAATGAAAAAATCCACTCACATGATAGTTCTACGAATGGATTAATCAATCAATTTAAAGCATGGCGTTAGTTAAGCGCTCGCACTAAATCTGAAATGGAGAGCACACGTTGTTCTCCATTTTTCATTTCTTTTAGGGTCACCGTCCCATCTTTTATTTCCTGCCCCCCTATCACGCCCACAAATGGAATGCCTTTTTTATCGGCGAACTCAAAGGACTTCTTGATTTTAGCTATATCAGGATAAACTTCGATAGCTAAGTTATCCTTACGTAATTCATTTGCAATTCTTATGGCAACAGACTGACCTTGTTCATCAAAATAGGTCAACAATAATTTACTTGCACTTAATTGAATATCAGGAAACAAATTTAACTCACGCATGACATCGATAATTCGTTCGATACCAAATGAAATACCAACCCCACTCATATTCGGCAATCCAAATGCTTCAGTCAGGTTATCATAACGGCCACCGCCAACAATCGAACCGAATGGGAGATCGGACGCTTTACCCTCATAAATCAAACCTGTATAATAACTTAATCCTCTAGCTAATTTAAAATCAAAAAATACGTTTGAATTATCAAATCCATTCAAAGAAGACAAATACAAAACCGATTTGATTTCAGAAAGACCTGCTAAGCCTATGGCATTTCCAGCCAAGAAATCAGTTAAAAGCTGAACTTTTTCATCATTAGTACCTTCAAAATGAAATAGCCTTTTCAATGATTCAATCTGAGAGGGAGCAAAACCATTTGATTCTAATTCAATAGCTACGGCATCCCAACCGATTTTATCTAACTTATCTATCGCAACTGCAAAAGGGGTAAATAAATCAGCGGCACCTACTGCCTCAACTATACCAGTGAGAATTTTGCGCGAATTAATTATCAGGTTTGCTTTTAGGCCTAAACCTAGAAAGATAGATTGGAACAAAGCGATTAACTCTGCTTCATTCACCAAAGATTCTGATCCAATAATATCAGCATCACATTGAT
This sequence comes from Aquirufa avitistagni, assembly GCF_042715545.1. Lineage (NCBI taxonomy): Bacteria > Pseudomonadati > Bacteroidota > Cytophagia > Cytophagales > Flectobacillaceae > Aquirufa > Aquirufa avitistagni. The sequence continues at coordinate 962,707 of NZ_JBBKXZ010000001.1, forward strand.
AAAATTCTCTATAACGACCTTTTTGTGGACGATCAGCGCGCCAAACAGGCTGAATTTGTGAGCGTCTGAATGGAAAAGCTATCTCATTACGATTCATAGCTACAAATCGTGCAAATGGTACAGTTAAATCATAGCGAAGGCCTTTTTCTGATATTTGAGGAAGTAAAGCCTTTGATCCCAAATTCATTGGATCGCCTGATACCTTACTTAAATAATCTCCTGAATTAAGAATTTTAAACAACAACTGATCACCCTCATCCCCATATTTCCCAGTTAAAACTGATAAATTCTCCATGGCTGGAGTCTCAATTGTTTGAAAGCCGAATGCCTCAAAATGTCCTTTAATTATTGAAAAAACATAATTCCGCAAGGCCATTTCTTTCGGACCAAAATCTCTAGTACCTCTCGCATTATTGGGCTTCTGTATTATTTTCATAAAACAAATTTAATTAATCAAGACAGATTATTTGATATATACGCAATAATTCCTATTTTTGCAGACCAAAATTATTATCGACATGGCCGTAACTAGACTAAAAAGAAAAGACAGAAGAAATAAAGCAGTAGCTAACAATAAAGTGGAGGCTATCAAAATCTTAAAACAAAGACCAATTATTAAATTAGTAGATGTTGAGGCTATCAAAGCTTCATTTGCTAAATAATAAATAATTCTTGAAATTGGAACCGGTATTTAATACCGGTTTTTTTTTGTTCAAATTAAATCTATCCTACTTTATGAAAATCAAAATTATACTTGCGACATTGGCAGGAATTGCCATAAGTAGTACATCTTTTGCTCAAGACCATCGGCATGTAATTACAAATCCAACAAAACCTGGAAACACGGAATATTGGGATCCAGAAGTACGGGTAGTAACACCGGGCAAAATTCCATCTGATGCCATTGTGTTGTTTGATGGTAAAAATCTAGATAATTGGGAATCAATTAAAGATGGTGGTCCTGCCGCATGGAAAGTAGAAGATGGCAAAATGACTGTAGTAAAAGGAGCTGGACATATTTCTACTAAGCAAAAATTCACCAACTACCAGCTACATATTGAATGGCAATCTCCAATCGAACCAGAAACCTTGAAAAGCCAAGGAAAAGGCAATAGTGGTATTTTCATGCAAGGCATGTACGAAGTTCAAGTACTAAATTCATACAATAATCGTAGCTATCGAAATGGTCAAGCTGGAAGTATTTATAAGCAGTCCGCTCCTTTAGTTAATGCTACAAGTCCTATGGGTGAGTGGAATGTATATGACATCATTTACACCGCTCCTGTATTTACAGTAAATGGAGGCATTGAAACGCCTGCTTATGTAACTGTCATTCACAACGGAGTAGTTGTACAAAACCATACGAAGATTCAAGGAACTACCGAATACATCGGCCAACCAAAAAATCCAGTACATGGTGCAGGTCCGATCAGTTTACAAGATCATGGCAATCCTGTTAGTTTCCGTAACATTTGGTTACGTGAAATGTAATTTAAATTCTTACAGGAAGGTATTGCCTGACAGTACCTTCCTTTTTTTTGTTTTATGAAATATATTATCAGCTGGGTACTTCGTCACATTCCAAGAAAAATTATCCAATTATTTGCGCATAGATTATTAAAATTATACAGTTTATTTCTGTCTGGAAATAAAGTATACTGCCCTGTCTGCGACCATAAATTCGCTAAATTTTTACCTTACGGCCGGTTGCAACCTAGAGAAAATGCGCTTTGTCCTTCCTGTTTAAGTTTAGAGCGGCATCGATTGATGCATTTATTCTTAAAAAACGAAACTTCATTTTATACCAGCCATCCACGTGTACTTCATGTGGCTCCGGAATATTGTTTTATTGATCGTTTTGAGACCTATTTAGGTGACAATTATATTACGGCTGATATTGAATCCCCATTAGCAAAAATTAAAATGGACTTACATAATATTCCATTTGAAGATAATTCGTTTGATGTGGTTTTCTGTAATCATGTGTTAGAGCATGTGCGTGATGATGTTCGATGTATGCAGGAAATTCGGCGTGTACTAAAACCAGATGGTTTTGCCTTGTGCCAAAGTCCACAACGATATGATCTCGAAACCACGTATGAAGATGCAAGCATTACTGATCCAAAAGAAAGGGAGATTCATTTCTTACAGGATGATCATTTACGTATATATGGACGTGATTTTGGTACCCAATTAGAGAAATCAGGGTTTACCGTTATACCCTTCAACTTAATCGATAAACTAGGACTAGACGAAAGTAAACGAATGGCCCTACCATTAGAAGAAATAATTTACCAGTGTAAAAAATAAGATGCGCTACCAACCATTCCCTTCCGATCTGTTTGTTAAAAACCGTGCTAAATTAGTGGCAGAGCTTCCACCTAAATCAATTGCACTGATTAGTTCAAATGATATTATGCCAACAAACGCTGATGGCAGTATGGGTTTTAAACAACAGACTGACTTATTTTATTTGTCAGGACTTGATCAAGAAGAAACACTATTATTAATTTATCCAGATGCTCCTGAGCCACATTTAAAGGAAATAGCCTTTATTCGAGAGACATCAGAATTAATTGCAATCTGGGAAGGCCATAAATACACCAAAGAAGAAGCCACAGCAATTAGTGGAATTAAAAATATTCAATGGTCAAGTAATTTTGAAGCAGTTTTAAAAACGCTTATATATTCAGCTGAAACAATTTTTATGATCGATAATGAACATATGCGCAATAGTTCATTAGTTGAAACTCAAAATGCTCGTTTAGTAAAAGAGATTAAAGTAAAATATCCGCTACATACGTTCGGGCGCCTGGCTCCCATACTAAATACGTTACGTATGAAGAAAGAGCCAGCAGAGATAAAAGCACTACAACAAGCTATTGATATCACCGAAAGTGGATTTAGACGAATTTTAGCATTTACAAAACCTGGTGTTTGGGAAAACGAAATCGAAGCAGAATTTATACACGAGTTTATTAAAATGCGAAGTGGAGGATTTGCTTATACACCCATTATAGCCTCTGGAGCAAATGCATGCGTGCTTCACTACATTGAAAACGAACGAATCTGTCAAGACGGAGAATTAATATTATTAGATGTGGGAGCAAGTTATGGTAACTATAATGCCGATATGACAAGAACAATCCCTGTTAATGGAAAATTCTCTGCTCGTCAACGACAAGTGTATTTAGCCGTACAAGCCGTATTAAACTTTGCAACAGATTTAATGCGACCAGGTATTTACTGGGTTGATTACCAAAAACAAGTTGAAAAATTCATGGAAGGTGAACTCATCAATTTAGGTTTATTCAGCCAAAATGACGTTGACAATCAAGATCCCAACAATCCGATATTCAAGAAATACTTTATGCATGGGGTAGCCCATCATTTGGGATTAGATGTGCATGATATATGGGACAAATACAAACCATTTGAACCTGGTATGGTACTAACCTGTGAACCAGGCATTTACATACGCGAGGAAGGAATTGGTATTAGACTTGAGAACAATCTATTAATTACCGATGGTGCACCGATTAATCTAATGGCAAATATTCCAATAGACATCGATGAAATAGAAACACTCATGTCGCGGTAAACTTGTATTATTTTTTGAGCTAGTTTGTATTTAGAAATATTATTTAAACCTCTCTCCTACTATTTGCATCATTTATATAGATATGCAATCACTGCTTAACTATATTTGTAAAATGAAGTTAGTGTTTCTAAGCAAATAGATCTACACAAGCCTCAAAAACAGTTTATTCTTTGTTGGTATACGATTAATATACCTTTTGAGAATAACATATGGCTATACGTAACGTGTGAAAGCCAATCTAATTAGTAGTAAAATACATAAATGAAAAACATTCGGAATTTTTGCATCATTGCGCACATTGATCACGGTAAAAGCACCCTGGCTGATCGTTTGATTGAGTTTACCAATACCGTTCAAAAACGGGATATGATGAACCAATTATTAGATGACATGGATTTAGAGCGTGAACGTGGTATCACCATTAAGTCCCATGCCATTCAAATGCAATATCCAAAAGATGGCGAGATTTATACATTCAACCTAATTGATACCCCAGGTCACGTCGATTTTTCATATGAAGTATCACGGTCAATTGCAGCTTGCGAAGGCGCCCTTTTGATCGTTGACGCATCTCAAGGCATTGAAGCACAAACCATATCAAATTTATATTTAGCTATCAATCATGATTTAGAAATCATCCCGGTATTAAATAAAATCGACTTACCGGGAGCTATGCCAGATGAAGTATCTGACCAAATTATTGACTTAATTGGATGTAAAAAAGAAGATATTATACATGCATCTGGAAAAGAAGGTATTGGTATACAAGAAATCTTAGATGCCGTTGTCGCTAGAGTTCCTGCTCCTAAAGGAGAACCCAACGAGCCATTACAAGCCTTGATTTTTGACTCAACTTTTAATTCTTATCGTGGAATTGAAGTAATTTTCCGTGTATATAATGGTGAAATTAAAAAAGGAGATCGTGTAAAGTTCATTAATACGGGTAAGGAATATTTTGCTGATGAGATTGGCACGTTAGGTTTGGAACAAGAACCAAAATCAATCATTAAAACGGGAGATGTGGGTTATTTAATTTCAGGAATCAAAGAAGCCAAAGAAGTAAAAGTAGGTGATACCATTACGCAAGTCGCGAATCCATGTACCACAGCTATTCAAGGATTCGAAGAGGTAAAACCCATGGTATTTGCCGGTATTTATCCGGTAGAAACTTCTGAATTTGAAGATTTACGTGATGCGATGGAAAAACTCCAACTCAATGATGCGTCATTAGTTTGGGAACCAGAAACATCAGCTGCCTTAGGTTTTGGATTTCGTTGCGGCTTTTTAGGCATGTTGCACATGGAAATTGTGCAGGAGCGTTTAGAACGCGAATTTGACATGACTGTTATTACCACCGTGCCTTCGGTTAAATTTAAGGTACAAACAACAGCTGGTGAAACACAATGGGTATCAGCTCCGAGTGAACTCCCTGAACCCAATTTGATTAATGTTATTGAAGAACCTTACATTAAAGCACAAATCATTACCAAATCTGAATACACTGGAGTGATCATGAGCTTGTGTATGGATAAGCGTGGAATCTTAATTAATCAAATTTACTTGACAACAGATCGCGTTGAATTGACGTTTGACATGCCATTATCTGAGGTTGTATTTGATTTCTTCGATCGCTTGAAAACAATTTCAAGAGGATATGCGTCATTAGATTATGAATACAAAGGTTATGAACCTGGTTACATGGTCAAACTTGATATCATGTTGAATGGAGAAAAAGTAGATGCTTTATCGGCCATTGTTCATCGAGACAAAGCGTATGATTGGGGAAAGCGTTTGTGTGAAAAATTAAGAGAGTTATTACCACGCCAACAATTTGAAATAGCTATACAGGCGGCTATAGGCCAGAAAATTATAGCGCGTGAAACGGTTAAGGCATTACGTAAGGATGTCTTAGCTAAATGTTATGGTGGCGATATTTCGCGTAAGCGTAAACTATTAGAAAAACAAAAGAAAGGTAAAAAACGAATGCGTCAAGTAGGTAATGTTGAAATACCACAAGAAGCATTTATGGCCGTTTTGAAACTAGATTAACGTAAAATATTTTACTAAAATGTTTTAAAAAGAAGCGTTTAAAGCGTATTTTTGAAACTGAAATATAAAAAGCATGGCTGAAGTTATAAGAATGCCCAAGATGAGTGACACCATGGTAGAAGGTGTCATTGCAAATTGGTTAAAAAAAGAAGGTGACGTAATTAAGTCCGGAGACATCATTGCCGAAGTTGAAACTGATAAGGCAACGATGGAATTAGAGAATTACGAAGACGGAACTTTATTATATATAGGCATTAAAGCTGGCGAAGCAGTACCAGTTGATGGTATTATCGCCATTGTGGGTACACCAGGTGAAGATTATTCATCTTTATTGCAAGCTTCTACTACCGTAGCGGCTCCAGTAGCTGAGGCACCACAAGCCGCCACTCCTACTGCAGCATCTGCACCAGTTGCTTCAGCACCAGCCATTGACCTTAGTGGAATTAAAGCAAAAGCAGTTCGTATGCCTAAAATGAGCGATACGATGATTGAGGGTGTGATTGCTAAATGGTTAAAAAAAGAAGGTGATGTCGTTAAAAGTGGAGATATCATTGCTGAAGTTGAAACAGACAAAGCAACGATGGAACTTGAAAACTACGAAGACGGTACATTATTATATATTGGTGCAAAAGAAGGCCAAGGAATTATCGTAGATGGTATTATTGCTATTGTAGGTGAGCCAGGGACAGATTTTAGACCAATTTTAGCTGCAGAATCAGCAGCACCTGCTCCAGGTCCTGAAGTTGTACAAGCATCAGCTCCTGCTCCAGTAGCTATAAAGGCACCTGAGGCTACTAAAACTGCTGAGGTTAAATCAACTACTCCAGACACAACACAAGCTAGAATCACAGAAGATTCAATCAAAGCTTCTCCTTTAGCTCGCGCTTTAGCAAAAGAAAAAGGATACAATTTAGCCTGGCTTAAAGGAACTGGCGAAGGTGGCCGCATTACTAAAAATGACGTGGAAGATTATAACCCAAGTGCAGGTGGAGCGATGTCTACATTTGTATCAGGGGTAGAAAGTTTTGAAGATATTCCCAATAGCCAAATGCGCAAAACTATTGCGCGTCGCTTATCGGAATCGAAGTTTAGCGCTCCAGAATTCTATCTGACGATGGAAATCAATATGGATAAGGCTATTGAAGCGCGTGTCAGCATGAATGAGATACTTCCAGTTAAGATTTCATTTAATGACATGGTGATTAAAGCTACCTCACTAGCATTAACAAAGCATCCTAAGATTAATTCGTATTGGATGGAGGATCGCATTCGTGTCAACAAGCATGTACATATCGGTATGGCTGTGGCAGTTGAAGATGGATTATTGGTTCCTGTGATTCGCTTTGCAAATGAAAAATCTATCGCACAGATTTCTGCAGAAGCAAAAGAATTAGGAGGAAAAGCGAAGAATAAGCAATTGCAGCCAAAGGATTGGGAAGGTAATACCTTCACAGTAAGTAACTTAGGCATGTTCGGAATTGATCAGTTTACATCAATCATCAACTCACCTGAATCATGTATTTTGGCAGTAGGTGGCATCAAAGAGACCGTTGGCGTTAAAAACGGACAATTTTATGCAACCAATATCATGAAGTTAACTTTAACATGTGATCATCGTGTTGCTGATGGTGCTGCAGGAGCTGCGTTCCTGTTAACACTGAAACAATATCTCGAGGATCCCATTAAAATGTTCTTATAACATTCAAATTGACAAGCCTCGAATCATTTCGGGGCTTGATTATTTAAAGCAAATTGTACGCATGGAGCCAACTAAAATAAGAATTGCTGTTCAGAAATCTGGACGTTTAAGTGAAGAATCGCTTAAGTTATTTAAGGAATGTGGTATCAAATTTGAATCCGGCGGATCCAAATTAAAAACTGTTTCTAGCAATTTCCCTATTGAGTTTTTATTTCTTAGAGACGACGATATTCCAGGCTATGTGGAAGATGGCGTTGCAGATTTAGGGGTTATTGGCGAAAATGTGTTAATGGAGCACAAACGTCAAGTAGATATTGTCAAAGAATTAGGCTTCTCTAAGTGTAGATTATCCTTAGCCATTCCCAGAAATGAAGTTTATACAGGGTTAGAATACTTTCAAGGTAAAAACATTGCTACATCCTACCCTAACTTGACCAACGCATTTTTAGACAAACAAGGAATTCAAGTAACAACCCATGAAATTTCAGGTTCAGTTGAAATAGCACCAAGTATTGGTTTGGCAGAAGCCATTTGTGATATCGTGTCTACAGGTGGTACTTTATTGAGTAATGGACTTAAGGAGGTGGCAACCGTGTTTAATAGCCAAGCAGTATTAATTTCCAACAATACATTAGATTTAGCTAAACAAGATATTTTAGCTAAATTATTGTTTAGAATAGACTCGGTACAACGCGGACAAAATGCAAAATATGTTGTCTTAAACGCACATGAAGATAATTTAGATAAGATAACAGCCTTATTACCCGGCATGAAATCACCATCGGTGATGCCGTTAACTGAAAAAGGATGGTATTCACTACACTCCGTGATTTCAGAAAATGATTTTTGGGAAATCATAGAATCTCTTCGTACTGCAGGTGCAGAGGGAATACTTGTGTTACCTATTGAAAAAATGATTTTATAATATGTTTGAAATAATCAAGTTTCCTGCTGCATCCACTTATTCTGATCTTTGTGAACGTCCTTCACTTGAATCCCGCTCCATGGATTCTCTGATTGATGCTATTTATTCACAGGTTAAGCAACATGGTGATCAAGCGCTCATTGACTATACCAAACAATTTGAAAACCGAGATATTACAGAAATCACTTATTCCGATTCAGAAATAAGTGAACTCGCACTACAAACTGATACTGAATTACAAGAAGCCATCCGTGTTGCTTACGCTAACATCTATGCTTTTCATAAGTCGCAGGTATTGGTTGAAAAACGCATCGAAACGAGCCCAGGCGTAGTTTGTTGGCAAAAATCTACCCCCATCGACAAAATTGGAATTTACATTCCTGGTGGAACTGCACCGCTTTTTTCGACGATACTTATGCTAGCCATACCAGCTCAAATAGTTGGTTGCAAAGAAGTAATTTTGTGTACTCCAGGTATGCACCCAGCATTATTCTTTGCTGCTCAATTATGTGGTGTTACTAAAATGTGTAAAATAGGAGGAGCACAAGCTATTGCAGCTTTAGCGCTCGGAACAGCTTCTGTCCCTCCTGTTTATAAAATATTTGGCCCTGGCAATCAATATGTAACAGCTGCCAAAATGGAGGCTAATCGCATGGGAATCGCTATCGATATGCCTGCAGGACCATCTGAAGTAGCCATTTTTGCTGATTCTAGTGCCAATCCTGTTTATGTAGCTGCCGATTTATTATCACAAGCAGAACATGGAAATGACTCTCAAGTCATTTTAATTAGCACAGATGAAGAAATTATTCTTCAGACTATTACTGAGATTAAAAATCAATTGGAAACACTTCCGCGTAAAGACTATGCGCTAAAATCACTTGACTATTCTAAATTTATTTTAGTCAATCAAGAAAAAGAAGCAATCGATATATTGAATACCTACGCAGCAGAACACCTTATCTTAGCTTGTGAAAACCCAGAGCAATTTGCAGATGCTATACAACATGCGGGTTCCATCTTCCTAGGTCATTATACGCCTGAAGCAGCTGGTGATTATGCTTCTGGAACGAATCATACCTTGCCCACAAACGGATTTGCACATGCCTACTCGGGTGTGAATTTGGATAGTTTTGTTAAAAAAATAACATTACAATCCATCACCAAAGAAGGGCTTAAAAAATTAGGAAAAAGCATTGTGATCATGGCAGAAGCTGAATCGCTACAAGCTCACGCAAATGCCGTAAAATTTAGAATGGACTGATGGATTATCAAAAATTTATACTCCCTCATATTTGGAATTTAAAGCCTTATTCTTCCGCTCGAGATGAATTTAAAGGGAAGGAAGGTGTATTTTTAGATGCCAACGAAAATGCGTTAGGTTCTGGAAACATCGCTCCATGGAATAGATATCCAGATCCCATGCAATGGAATATCAAAGAACAATTGACTGAAATTAAACAATGTTCATTAGATCAAATATTTCTGGGGAACGGATCCGATGAAGCTATTGACTTATTGATCCGAATGACATGTAATCCAGCTAAAGATCATGTTATTATTTGCCCTCCTACGTATGGCATGTACGAAGTGAGTGCTTCAGTTAATAACGTACCAATAATCCGTGTTAATTTAACTGCTGATTACCAACTGAATGTGGATGAAATTTGTGCACGTATCAATGAACAATCAAAACTGATATTTATTTGTTCTCCGAATAACCCAACAGGCAATAAATTGAACAGAGATTCTATTTATACTATTTTGGATAAGTTCACATCAGGCTTTGTGATTGTTGATGAAGCCTATATAGATTTTTCAGATGAACCTAGTTTCATTGCCGAATTAGCCAAATTCCCAAATTTAATAGTCATGCAAACCTTATCAAAAGCATATGGTTTGGCATCATTACGACTTGGAATGGCCTATGCTAATCCAAAAATCATTCAACTATTAAATAAAATCAAACCACCTTATAATATAAGCGGAGCGACTCAAGAACTAGTTGAGCTAGCTTTGGCCAACAAAGAATTTGTAAAAAGCTCTATTGAAACATTAAATAATGCTAAGAAAGACTTAATTTCAGGACTTAATAGTTTGCCGGGTACTAAACATATTTACCAATCTAACGCCAACTTTATTCTGGTGAAATTTGAGCAAGCTCAAGAATTATTTGATTACTTAATAGAACAAAAAATTATAACACGCAATAGGTCCACGGTCACTTTATGTGAAGATTCAATTCGAATTACAATTGGTACAACCGAAGAGAATAACCTATTATTAGATAAGATTAAGCGCTTTTACGCATGAAATTCAAACACATAAAACTAGCTTTCATATTCTTCTTTGTTAGCTGTACGGCACCTGCGTATAGCCAACTTCAAGAATGGGCGGCGGGATTCCGAATCGGGGAACCAGGAGGTTTTATGGCTAGACGTTATTCTGATAATGGAATTAATGCGTTAGAGGTGAATATTGGTACATATGGCGGTTTGTGGGGTACAGATCGTAAGTACCAAGATGGAACGTTTAATAATATTGGTTATTCTATCAATGTGCTGTATCTGTGGCATCACCCAACGATTATAAATTCTGATCTACACACGTACTACGGTTTCGGACCACAATTGAATTCTAGAGATTGGTATGCTAATAGTGTGAGTAATAATTTAGCTGCGAGCAAAAGAGCTTCGGCAATGGGCGCGACAGCAGTAGGTGGAATCGAGTACTTCCCCATCGATGCACCCAATTTATCTTTCTTTTCTGAAATTGGTTTTTATACGGAAATAGCCCCTAATCCATTCTTTTTTCATTTACAAGGTGGAATTGGTGTTCGTGTAAATTTTTAAATGGGGATGTAGCTCAGTTGGCTAGAGCGCTTGCATGGCATGCAAGAGGTCGTCGGTTCGAGCCCGATCTTCTCCACAAAAAAGGACTTCATTTCGAAGTCCTTTTTTTATAGTCTATCCTTAAAAGATTCATATCCAAAATGTTTGAATCGAACATATTCTCCAGTTCGATCAATCATACCAATATCAGGTAAATTAACCCCATTAAATGTAGTCGTTTTTACCATGGTATAATGAATCATATCTTCTAAAATGATTTCATCTCCAATTTTTAGTGGCTCTTCAAAAGAATAATCGCCGTAATAATCACCAGCTAAACACGTCATCCCACCAAATCGGTACGTAGGTTTACCCGCCACAGGCTCCATCGAAGCCGAGCGAATACGCGGTTTATATGGCATTTCCAACGTGTCTGGCATGTGCGCCGCAAATGAAACATCCAATATAGCTACATCAATACCAGCAGAATGTACTATATCGAGAACAGTGGACTTAAGAAAACCAGTTTGCCAGCCCACAGCTGAACCTGGTTCTAGAATAATATCTAAATTTGGATACTTAGCTTTGAACTTCTTTAACGTTTCAATTAAATGATCGACATCGTAATCAGCTCGTGTAATTAAATGTCCACCACCTAAATTCAACCACTTTACTTGATTCAACAAATCGCCAAATTTGGCATCAATTACATCTAGTGTTCTAGAAAGTACAAATGAATCATTCTCACACAAAGTATGCGAATGTAGTCCTTCAATTCCCTCAGGTAACGTATCGCCTAAATCACCCCGACGAATACCTAAGCGGGATCCTGCGATACATGGATTATACATATCAGTTTCTACTTCCGCATATTCGGGATTAATACGAATACCACACGAAATGCCATTCGACTTGGCTTTAAGGGCAAATTGGCCAACTTGATTAAGCGAATTAAATGTCATATGACTGGCATACTGCATAAATTCGTCAAACTCGTTCGGTAAATAAGCTGGAGTGTATGCATGACACTTCTCCCCCATTTCTTCGAAAGCTAAACGAGCTTCGTTTAATGAACTCGCAGTAGCTCCAGCTAAATATTGTCGGATTAAAGGAAATACATGATAGAATGAAAATCCTTTTAAGGCGCAAATTATATCCACATTAGCTTCTTGCTGTACGCGCTGAAGCAATGTCAAATTATTTATGAGTAAAGATTCTTCAAGCACATAGGCAGGAGAATGAATAGCAGGATATTGAACAGCCATCATTAGTATGTATGAGGCAATTCACCATTAACCTCCTCATTCCATGGCAAACCATGCACATTTAAAAGTTCCATAAACGGATCAGGATTGAACTCTTCCACATTGTATACACCCGGTTTAAACCAAGTTCCCTCACACATTAATGAAGCACCAATCATCGCTGGAACACCCGTGGTGTAAGATACTCCCTGAGCTTGAACCTCCTGGTAACAATCCGCATGATGGCAATTATTATAGACGTAATACGTCCTATCCTTTCCATCTTTAACACCCTTGATCTGACAACCAATGGATGTTTGTCCTGAATAATTCTCTCCTAAGGTACCCGGCTCCGGTAACACTGCCTTTAAGAACTCTAAAGGCACAATATCCATCCCGTTAAACTTAATTGGCTTAATGGATGTCATTCCGACATTTTGTAAAACTTCCAAATGTGTCAAATAAGCTTGCCCAAAAGTCATCCAAAAACGAGCCCGCTTAAGCGTTGGGAAATTTTTGGTCAATGATTCTAACTCCTCGTGATATAACAAATACGATTCCTTCGGGCCTATGTTAGGATAAGAAATCGGCTTATGAATGGACATCGCCTCAATTTCAACCCATTCACCATTTTCCCAATACTTACCTTTCTGAGTAATTTCACGAATATTAATTTCAGGATTAAAATTCGTAGCAAAAGCCTTTCCATGATCCCCTGCGTTACAATCGATGATATCGAGGTAATGCATTTCATCAAAATAATGTTTGTTGGCATACGCCGTATAAACACCCGTCACCCCTGGATCAAAACCGCAACCCAACAACGCCATCAAACCAGCTTCTTTAAAGCGATCTTGATATGCCCATTGCCATGAATATTCAAATTTAGCTTCATCTTTCGGCTCATAATTAGCCGTATCCATATAATGAACACCTGTAGCTAAACAAGCATCCATAATGGTCAAATCCTGATATGGGAGAGCCACATTGATAACCATAAATGGCTTCTCTTTTGTAAATAAGTCAACTAAAGCTGGTACGTCATCAGCATCAACTTGTCGCGTTTGGATGGCAGTAGGCAAACCAATCTGCTTTGCTTCGGCGGCAATCGCATCACATTTTTTTAATGTACGTGAAGCTAAAATTACTTCAGAAAAAAATGCTGGATTCATGGCACATTTCTTTGCCACTACATTTCCTACGCCACCAGCTCCAATAATTATTACTTTTTTTCCCATGATTTATTTAAAAAAGAATGCAAAAATAACCCAACAAGCGCTAGAATCAAACAATCAATTTGAATTATTTTTAAAGGGACGAATCGCTTTATCGAATGCCTTGAACCAATAATTCGCATATAATTGATCCGAGCGTACCCCTTTACTCGTACTTGAATGCATGAATTGGACATCTTGATCCCCATTTACTTGAATCACTAATCCAATATGATTAATACTAGAAGAACCATTGGTGCGAAAAAATAACCAATCTCCTTTCTGAATCTTGTTCATAGGAATTGATAAACCAAAAAGAGCTTGCTGAACGGATGATCGTGGTATACTGTAGTTGTTATCTACATACACACGAAATAACAAACCAGAACAATCCATTCCATTTTCATTTGAACCACCTCCTGCATAAGGAACGCCTTGATAACGTTTGGCCGATTTAATTAATTCATCAATTTCATCGGTATTAAATTGACCTGCAAGCGAGCTATTAGATTCAAAGAAAGAACGAACATTACGAATGGATTGACAACCCACGAACAAAAAACCAACTATAACCAGGGCAATGAACCTATACATAAACCGTCGTAAAATCATCTAAGTAAAGTAAAACAGCAGGACCTACTTCTTGTCCTAGTTGGGCTAGTAAAGTTTTATAGCGACCAATCTGTTCTTGATGCTCCTCTTTACGCTTACCAGTCTTAAAATCTACAATGATACTTTTGCCTTCTCTACGTATGACACGGTCCGGTCTAAAAATAGAACCATCAGGACTGAGGATATCTCGTTCAACAAAAAATAATTCATGATCTATAAATAACTGCCCGAGCGAAGCATCGTTCATAACTTGATCGACCAATATCCTTATATCATCATCCAAATATTGAAAAATGGTTGTTTGGTTATCAGACCAATATTGAACCCCACGTATTTGAGCAAGAATATGATGTAAATATTCACCTTGTGACCGCTTCGCTTTACTTTGCGTATATAGATCTGCGGATTTAGCTTGCAATCTAAATTCGGGTGCTGCAACTAATTCAACTTGTAAATTCACATTCCGGTCAATCTGATGTACAAAAGACTTGGAAACATATTTAATCTGTTCAGCCTCAGTCAGTTTATAATAATCTGTTAGCTCACTATACAATCCTTCCAGATAAGTAGGCAATGAATCGGCTTTTTCTGATGTATTTAAAGCAAATTGAACCAATATTTCTGCGAGCGAATCCCGATACATTTGCTGCGTTTGATGCGGAGTATCTTCATCGGGCAATGTGGTCAAAATATGTAGACGTTGTTTGGTACGCGTAAAAGCTACATACATCATGTTGAGCGAATCCAAGAAAATACTATGCTGCTCCTCTACACTTTGACTTTTCAATTCACTCACATCTGCAATTTCTTTAGCCGCTACCTTACCGTATGTATATAAAAGTTTATGATCATTCAACTCCAATTCTGGAATGCTCGAATCAGCTAGGTTATACCAAATACGCTCATGATTAGCTTGATGCGTCCAATTAGCAAAAGGTACGATGACAACTGAATATTCTAAACCCTTTGATTTATGAATACTAGTGATTGTAATCGCATTAAAACCTTCAGGACTAGAAATGGTCATTGTCCCTTTATTTGCCTCATAATAATTTAGAAATTCATGCAAATCTTCCGATTTAGTCATCAAAAATTCCTGTATGACATCTAGTAATTTCAGCAAATACTCTGCCCCTTCTTGCTGATTAAAGAGTTCAAAATGATCAATAACTGCATATACTGTTTGAATCAAGGTAAACTCATTAAATTCATCTACGGTAATTGGCCAATCCACAAATTTGAATACTTGCTCCAAGTTTGAGTCTGAACGCTTCATTTCAAATTTAATATCGGCCACCTGTTCCGGCGTGATTATTTCATTCTTTAAAGCTAGCGTTTGAAATAATAATTCAAGCGCTAAAAATTCATTTTGGGGATTCGCTTTCAGCTTAAGAAAAGCAATGATAATACTGACCAGATTTGAATAATGAATTAATAAGGAATCGGAAGAAATTACCGGATATCCCTTTTCCTTCAGTTGAATAGCTAAGAACCTAGCGTGTTTATTCTTTCGCGTCAGAATAGCTATATCTGCAAACGAAAAACCTAAACGCATATTCTCTTCAATCTGATTTACAACCTGCGCTAACATCCAAATTTGCTCCAGATCTTTTGACTCAGCATCTAATTTGGGTTTTCGCATGACGGTTAAGTCAACTGAACCCGTAAACTTGTCGGCATTAACGCGAGGAATTTGCGTCAGCAATTCCCCATAAATTGGTTTAATCAAATCTGATTGCACCGTATAATATTCTTGTTCAGCAATCCAGTTAAAAAATGTATTATTGAAGTTTACAATTTCAGCAGCGCTTCGGTAATTATAGGCTAAATTCTCTGTATCGATAGCATCCAACAAATAATCATAACGCTCCTCATCAAAAGAGCCTTGGTTAAGCTTAGATTGCACAATAGATTTATCCGATTGGGCGAGGGAAGCAATAAGGCCAACTTCACCCCCTCTGAATTTATAGATGGATTGTTTGGCGTCGCCAACTAACAAGTTCTGATGACCTAATGATACCGAATTCTCCAATAAAGGCATGAAATTTTGCCACTGTAGCATGGAGG
Organism: Aquirufa avitistagni; assembly: GCF_042715545.1. Taxonomy (NCBI): domain Bacteria; kingdom Pseudomonadati; phylum Bacteroidota; class Cytophagia; order Cytophagales; family Flectobacillaceae; genus Aquirufa; species Aquirufa avitistagni. The sequence continues at coordinate 978,949 of NZ_JBBKXZ010000001.1, forward strand.
TATCTTGGAATTCATCAATCAAAATATGCGTATATCGATCCCCCAATTTTTCATAAATAAATGGAACCGGATCATTAGCAATCACTTGATACAATCTTTTTGAAAACTCAGAAATGGAAACAGCGGAATTTTCATTTTGATATTCAATTAGTTCCTCTGAAATAGAGGCCAACAAAGCTATTTTCTTAATATCACGTGCAATCCAACCAAGGAGTAAGTTTCTTCTATAGTTAGCCTCATAGATATCGACAAATGAAAGTCCAATTGACTGCAACGAATCAGCCAAATCATTAATTTCTGATGCAGACTTTTTATCTATTTTACTGGCAGCCCATTGATTAGACTCTAACGATTTTTTCAATGAAGTGAATACAAAATCACTCGGTTTTTTAGACGACAGAAATTTTCTAAAATAATGAACTGAACTATAACGTCCCCCACTAAAATAATCATCTGGAAATTGAAGTGGATCTATGTAACGAATAAACTCTTGAGCAATTTCTACTAATTGATCTTCGATCGACCGAATTTGATTTCGAATTTGGCTTTCAATCTGCCTAAAATCATCCATGGAAAACACATCCATGTGCGGTTTAATTTGATGATATGACTCATCTAAACAGATACGCAAAAACTGATGTAAATTACTACGCAACAAATTCCACGACCGGCCTTCGGAAACCTCTGCTTTCGCAAAATCAATTAATAAGTCGGTGAGAATTGGGTCTCCTAGTCGGTTTACTTTATCCAACAATTGATCGATCAACTGATCCACCAAACCATTAGAATCCAGGATAACTTCAAATTGGCTTGGTAAATTAAGTTCCTCAATAAAGGTTGAGCTCAGTCGTTGAACAAAACTATCGATCGTCATCACAGAAAATAAACCGTAGTCTTGTAAAATCTGTTGAAGAGCAACGAACGCACGCTTGGAAATTTCTGCCTGAGTTAGATTCATTCCTTCTTTTTGAAAATCAGCAAAAACTAAATCTAAAATCTCTTGATCACTGTGCGTTTGCGGATTTGAAATACCATGTAAAAACTCAATAATGCGGGAACGCATTTCTTCAGCAGCTTTAATTGTAAACGTAACGGCTAAAATGCGGCGAAAATATCCGCGACGATCCTCTTCTCTCAACGCTAATTTAATATACTCTAAGGTTAGTGTGAATGTTTTCCCAGAGCCCGCTGATGCAGAAAAGAGTTTTATGGACATAGATTAATCAAAAATTCGAGACGAATGCAAGATAAAATAAAAATAGGATTAATTCGGTGTGGTAATTATTCCTATCTTTGTTTCCCGTAACCAAATAATGAATTATTCGAATGTCTGGCAAGGGATCTATTAAAAAATCAAAGTATATTTTCGTTACGGGTGGCGTAACCAGTTCACTCGGAAAAGGCATCATCGCCTCTTCACTTGCCAAACTCCTACAAGCTCGCGGATTAACCTGTACCATTCAGAAATTCGACCCATATATCAACATTGATCCAGGAACGTTAAATCCTTATGAACATGGGGAATGTTATGTAACGAATGATGGAGCAGAAACTGATCTAGATTTAGGGCATTACGAACGTTTCTTAAATACTCCAACAAGTCAGGCGAATAACATTACGACAGGACGTGTCTATCACAATGTGATCACTAAAGAACGCAGAGGCGATTATTTAGGCAAAACCGTTCAAGTGGTTCCACACATCACGGATGAAATCAAGCGTAATATTTTGATTTTAGGTGAAACAGGAAAATTCGATGTAGTCATTACAGAAATTGGCGGTTGCGTGGGTGATATTGAATCTTTACCATTTATTGAAGCTGCACGTCAGTTAAAATGGGATTTAGGAGAGAAAAACACACTATTTATACACCTGACATTAGTTCCCTATTTAGCATCAGCTGGGGAATTAAAAACAAAACCAACACAACACTCCGTAAAACAATTATCTGAATCAGGTATTCAACCTGATATACTTGTTTGCCGTACAGAACATCCACTTCCACAAGAAATGAAAAGGAAAATAGGCCTTTTTTGTAACGTGAGTGAGCAAGATGTCATTGAGGCTAGAGATGCGGAAACAATCTATGATGTTCCTATGTTGATGAAACAAGAACGCCTAGACAGTCGTGTACTTTATAAACTAGATATATACAACGATAAAGACAGTAATTTATCAGCTTGGACTAAGTTCTTAGACAAGTTGAAAAATCCAAAGTTTGAAATTACCGTTGGCCTAATTGGTAAATACGTTGAATTAAAAGATTCGTATAAATCAATTGCTGAAGCATTTATACATGCCGGCGTAGCGAATGAAATTAAGGTAAATGTCAAATGGATATCGTCTGAAACGATGGAGGATGTTGACGTAGCAGAAGCATTAACTGGATTAGATGGAATTCTTGTTGCTCCTGGCTTTGGAGAAAGAGGTATTTTAGGTAAAATTAATGCTGTTAAATATGCACGCGAGAATAACATTCCATTCTTAGGTATTTGTTTAGGAATGCAATGTGCCGTCATTGAATTTGCGCGTAACGTCGTAGGATTAACAGATGCACATTCGTTTGAAATGAATTCAGAAACACCTTATCCGGTCATTGATTTAATGAAGTCACAAAAAGACGTGTCGGAAAAAGGTGGGACCATGCGCTTAGGTGCCTATTCTTGTAAAATCGAAAAGGGCACGATGGCTTATAAAATATATGGTAAAACATCCATTCAAGAGAGACATCGCCATAGATACGAGTTTAACAATGACTATTTAGCTCAATTTCACCAAGCAGGAATGGTGACATCCGGAATTAATCCAGAAGCTGATTTAGTTGAAATTGTGGAATTGCCGAATCATCCATTTTTTGTGGGTGTTCAATTTCACCCTGAGTACAAATCTACGGTAGAGGCTCCCTCTCCTATTTTTGTGCAGTTTATTAAGGCTGCGTACCAACATGCAGTTCCATTCATTAAAAATTCAAAATAGATTATGGATAAGAATTCAATATCAGGTATCGTCTTAATTATGGCCATGTTACTTGGCTATCAATATTTCTTTGCACCAGTCGAGCCTGTAAAAACAGAAACTGTTGCTAAAAAGGAGGAACCTGCCAAAGCAAAAGTATCACCAGCTATTCAAACTAAAGCAACAGTAACATCCGATTCAAGTATTCAAGTAAAAGAGCAATTGGTTAAACTTGAAAATAAAAATCTGATCGTAACACTTTCTAATTATGGTGGTAAAATTGTATCCGTACAGTTAAAGAATTACCGTAGTTACGCTGTATATAATGCAGGCAAGACTGACGGCCTTTACATGTTTAATGCATCTAAAGATCAATTTGATATTGAAATCCCAACTGGTACTTCGAAGATCAAATTGGCAGCTTTAGCCTATGAAGTCCAACAGAACAAAGGGAACGTAATTTTCACAAGTACTTTACCGACAGGCAAAAAAATCTCTCAAACATATACATTGGCGGATGACACCTTCGAACTTGGATATACAATAGACGCTAAGGACGCAGCTAGCCTAATCACTGGCGCTGAATATTCAATTCATTGGAAGGAAAACCTAGTTCAAAACGAGAAAGATATCAATGAAGAGCGCAAGGCTACGATTAATTACTTGCTCACTGAAGATGAGGAATTTGATAATTTATCTGAAAATCCAGGTTCCATTGAAGCAGAGAATTTGACAAAATCAACGCAATGGGTTGCATTCAAAAAGAAGTATTTCCTAACAGGTTTAATCCCACAAGGATTTGAAATTAAAAAGGCTAACCTAACAAGTACACCTAACTTAACCGATTCTTTACACATTAAAACGTTAGATGCCCAATTAACCGCGTCAACGCAAGATTTGATTCAAGGTAAATCAGCCTTCAAGTTTTATTTTGGACCTAATGATTATTCAATCATTAAAACCGTTGCCCCATCGTTTGGGAAAAATGTTAAGTTGAGTTATGACTTTTTATTACCAATCACCAAATACATATTCGTTCCTTTATTTGACTTTTTGGAGAGTATCGTATCTAATTACGGATTACTAATTATACTCTTAGTATTAATCATCAAAACCGCCTTATTGCCTTTGACATATAAATCGTATGTTTCTATGGCTAAAACGCGGATTTTGGCTCCTGAAATCGCTGCAATTAAAGAGAAAATTGGCGATGATCCAGCAAGAGTACAACAAGAAACCATGAAGCTTTACGGTGAAGTAGGTGTCAATCCATTAAGTGGATGTGTTCCTGTTTTAGCGACGATGCCTGTTTTGATGGCTGTATTTATGCTCTTCCCAAATTTGATAAATCTTCGTCAGGAATCATTTCTGTGGGCAAATGACTTATCTACATTTGATTCGATTTTAACCCTCCCTTTTGCGATACCGTTTTATGGTACTCACGTCAGTTTATTCTGTTTATTAATGACGGCGTCTCAATTAGCTTATGGTTATTATAATAATCAGATTACGCCAGATCAACCGGGCCAACCGATCAACATGAAAATGATGGCCTACATTACACCTGTGATCTTTATGTTTGTGATGAACTCGTTCTCTGCAGGTTTAAGTTTCTATTATTTTGTATCCAATTTGGTTACGATAGGCCAACAATTAGCGATTCGCTACTTTGTTAATGAAGATAAGATCAAAGCTTTATTAGATGCTAATCGCATCAAAATTGCTGCAGGAGGTGGCGCTAAAAAATCACGTTTCTCTCAATATCTTCAAACGCAATTGAAGACGATGGAAGAACAACAAAAAGCAACAGCCACACAAAAGAAAACAAAAAAGAAATAATGGGTTCACTGAGTTCTAGCTATTTTGAAAAAGCAAAAACATTAATTCCTGGTGGAGTTAACTCACCCGTACGCGCATTCAAATCAGTTGGCGGCACTCCCGTTTTCATGAAATCGGCAAAAGGGGCCTATTTACATGACGTAGATGGCAAATCCTATATTGATTTAATTGGTTCTTGGGGACCTATGCTTTTTGGCCAAGCACATCCAGTCATTGAAAATGCAGTAAAGGAAGCATTAAACGATGGATTCTCATTCGGTGCACCTACCTACAAAGAAGTACTAATCGCTGAAAAAATTTGTTCGATGGTTCCATCCATTGAAAAAGTTCGTTTAGTGAATTCAGGCACGGAGGCAACTATGGCAGCTATTCGCCTAGCACGTGCGTACACCAAATGTGATAAAATCATCAAGTTTGAAGGTTGTTACCATGGTCATGGTGATTCATTTCTAATTGCAGCCGGTAGTGGCGTGGCCACATTAGGAACACCAGATAGCCCAGGAGTTACTGTATCTACAGCAAAGGACACGCTTACGGCAGTTTATAACGACTTAGAGTCTTTGCAGCATTTATTTGAAGCAAATATAAACCAAGTTGCAGCGGTAATTATTGAGCCAGTTGTAGGTAATATGGGCCTAGTCATTCCAAAAGAAGGTTATTTAGCTGGCGTTCGTCAGCTCTGTGATCAATATGGAGCTTTATTAATATTCGATGAGGTAATGACAGGTTTCCGCCTATCCCCTAGTGGATATCAAGGAATATGCCATATTCAACCTGACTTAACTACATTAGGTAAAATAATTGGTGGTGGTTTACCTGTGGGCGCTTATGGTGGTAAAGCAGCTATTATGGATATGATTGCACCCGCTGGTCCCGTGTATCAAGCAGGAACATTAAGTGGAAATCCATTAGCCACAACCGCAGGTTTAGCGATGTTAAATCTGATTACAGAGAATTTAGAAGTCTATACCAGACTTGCAGAACAAGGTTTGAAATTAAAAATGGGCATTCGGTCCCAATTAGATGCCTTAGGATTATCCTATACCATCAACCAAATTGGCTCCATGTTCACCTTGTTTTTTACAAATCAAGCAGTCAATAATTTTGCAGATGCCAAAACCTCGGATGCAACATTATACGGTAAATACTTCCATGGCATGCTTGAAAGAGGAATATACCTTCCTCCATCGCAATACGAATCTTGGTTTATTTCAGATGCAATTCGGGAGGAAGAGCTGGCTAAAATTTTACAGGCTAGTGAAGAAACACTCCAACAGATGTTTGCTTAACTATGTTATTCAGCATCATCATACCCGTTTACAATCGTCCACAGGAACTTGATGAGCTATTGGCTTGTGTGTCCCAACAAACCTACACAAACTATGAAGTACTCATCATTGAAGATGGAAGTGTTGACAAAGCTGACCTCATTGCTGAAAAGTATGCCAAATCTTTTCCAATCAACTATTTCTTCAAAGAAAACGGCGGCCAAGGTTTTGCCCGTAATTATGCTTTTGAACGCGCTAAAGGTGATTTTTTCGTCATTCTAGATTCAGATGCATTAATTGAACCTAGCTATTTAGCAGAAGTAAAAAAAGGAATAGAGCATCAACAATTAGATCTCTTTGGCGGTCCTGACAAAGACCATAAAAGTTTTACAGCTACGCAAAAAGCCATCAGCTTTGCCATGACTAGTTTATTCACCACAGGTGGAATTCGAGGGAAAGCTAAAAACGTAGGTGGTCAATTTCACCCACGCAGCTTTAATATGGGTATCTCCAGAAAGGTTTGGGAGGCTACGAAGGGTTTTGTTATTACCCGCATGGGAGAAGACATTGAATTCAGCATTCGCTGTATATCATTAGGATTCAAATCCGGCTTAATCCCAGAAGCATTCATCTACCACAAAAGAAGAACAAGCTTCAAGCAATTTTACAAGCAAATACATTTTTTTGGTCGCGCACGAATTAATATCAGTCGGTTTTATCCAAGTGAACTTAAATGGGTACACTTCTTCCCTGCTTGTTACTTTATCTATTTTTGGAATACGATTATTTTAAATATACTTGTACCACCCATAGGTAACCTATTATTCATAGGATTATCCATTTACTGGTTGGCCATTTTTATCGATGCGCTAAAGCAAACAAAAAGCCTTTTCGTAAGTCTTTTAGGATTGGTGGCTGCCAACATACAATTATTGGCCTACGGACAAGGATTTATCGAAGAAAGCCTAAAGAAAATTACCAATACTTCCCAGGAATAAGATAATTCTGTACGTAATCTTTCACACCTGCTTCTAAAGTAAAGAATGGATCCTCGTATCCAATCGATCTTAATTTAGACATATTGGCCTCCGTAAAATATTGGTACGTATCACGAATGTCCACTGGCGTATCGATGTAATTTATTTGAACCGGCTTATTCATGGCCACAAATGTAGATGTACCTAATGCATTAAATGAACGCGCAATACCTGTACCTAGATTATAAATGCCAGAATTCTTCCGGTGTTCCATTAAAAAGACACAGACAGAAATCAAATCCTTCACGTAGATAAAATCCCGCATTTGCTCTCCATCGGCATATTCCGGTTTATGAGATTTGAACAAACGTAAACTACCCTTTTCTGAAATCTGATTAAATGCATGCCAAATAACAGAAGCCATGCGTCCTTTATGATATTCATTCGGACCATATACATTGAAAAACTTCAGTCCCGCCCAGAAGAAAGGCTTTTCTTCCTGCTGTAGTGCCCAAATATCAAAGTCATTCTTTGAATCTCCATACGGATTTAGGGGCTTTAAATTAGGAATTTGTGATTCATTATCATCATAGCCTAACTCACCTAAACCATACGTGGCAGCCGAAGAAGCATAGACCAAAGGAATCTGATAATCAATACACTTTTGCCAAACCATTTTTGAGTAATTGACATTCAATTCATCAAAAATTGATTTATCAAACTCCGTAGTATCGGTACGAGCACCTATATGAAAGAAAAACTCTACTTCACGGTAATGCTGATCCAGCCAGGTGGCCAACTCAGTTCGCTCGACACGTTCTTTAATCTTTTTGCCTTCAAGATTCTTATTCTTGGCTGGAAAGGAAAAATCATCCACCGCAATAATGTAATTAAAATTAAGTTCATTTAATCGAGCGATTAAACAACTTCCTATAAATCCTGCGGCACCAGTGACAATGATCATATAAACGTATTAAAAAACAAATTTAAGCATATTCTAAATAGCTTTTGTACCTTTGTGGAATAATTGGATTGTCTGCTAATGTTTTCCCAGACATCCGTCACACAAACTGAAAACAATGGTATACGTAATCCGTAAGGAACATTTCAACGCCGCTCACCGCCTATTCAACCCTGCCTGGAGCGAGGAAAAAAATCAAGAAGTCTTTGGTCTTTGTGCAAATAACAACTGGCATGGACATAATTTTGAGTTAATTGTAACCGTAAAAGGCAAACCCAATGTAGATACCGGATTTGTCTTTGATTTAAAACAACTTGGCGACATCATCAAGAAAGAGATCATCGACAAAGTAGATCATAAAAATTTGAATCTAGATGTTGATTTCATGGAGGGTAAATTAGCAAGTTGTGAAGTGCTCATCATGGAATTTTGGAAAATATTAGCTCCGGCTATTAAAGCCGTTTCCCAAACTGCCGAATTGCACAAATTGCATCTTATTGAAACCAACAAAAATTCCGTCGAATACTACGGTGAGGACTAAATGAAGTATTTTATTTTAGCTGGGGAGAAATCAGGTGATTTGCATGGATCTAATTTAATCCGTGAAATTCTCCTATTAGACCCAGAAGCTAAAATTATGGGCTGGGGTGGTGACCTCATGCAAAAAGAAGGTGCTGAAATTCTTATTCATCACACGGAATTAGCCATCATGGGTCTATTAGGTGTAATACAAAACTTAAGTCGACTCAAAGGTTTATTCAGTAAGTTTGGACATCAGATTGAAGACTTCCAACCAGACACCATCATATTCATCGATTATGGTGGCTTTAATCTAAAAGCTGCCCGAATAGCCAAATTAAAAGGATTTCTGACACAATTCTATATCGCCCCCAAAGTATGGGCATGGAATAAAGGGCGCATTGAGGATATTCGAAAATGGGTTGACCAATTATACGTTATCTTCCCATTTGAAGAAAAGATGTTTACAGATTATGGCATTGCTACCCATTATGTGGGTAATCCACTACAAGATGCTGTAAATGCCTTTAAAGAGAGCAAAAAGGAACCTTTAAAATTAAATTCACCCTACATAGCGCTATTACCAGGAAGTAGAAAACAAGAAATTAAAGCGGCTATGCCCGTCTTTGAACAACTTGTTCAGGCAAATCCACAGGTGAATTTTGTGGTAGCAGGTGTGAGTGAATGGAGTGAATTAATCAAACAATCGGGAATAAATTACATCGTAGATAATACCTATCAAGTCGTATCACAAGCTAAAGCGGCCGTAGTAACATCAGGAACCGCTACATTAGAAACAGCCTTGTTACGTATTCCGCAAGTCGTAGTGTATAAAACCGATTGGTTATTTTATTCGTTGGCCAAACTACTAGTCAAGATTAAATTCATCTCCTTAGTCAATATAATTCTAGGCCGTAAAGCAGTTCCTGAGTTGATTCAAACAGCATTTTCAAGTGAACATATCACGGAAAAATTACTACCCCTTTTAAACGAAGAAGATCCAATTAGAAAAGCTCAATTAAGCTCTTATACCGATTTGGAACAAATTATAGGGACCAGTGGTGCCTCCCAAAAAACGGCCGAAAAAATAGTTAACTACACGCGATCAACTAAATAATTCGCAATCCAAGTTTTTTGAACTCCAGGTACTGACTGATAATATTCAGCAATAACTAACTTATCTTTTTCAAAATCTCCCGTTGGAGTAAATGGTTCTCGAATCCGTATCTCCTTATTTACATAGTCAAAACCAATCATGATAATGGGTACATTCGCTTGAACCGCAATGTAATAAAAACCAGTTTTCAGAGCAGCTACATCTTTTCGCGTTCCTTCCGGGGCTAATACGGCATGAAATGATTCTTTTGAATGGTAAATGTCGACAATGGCGCCAACTAAATTATTGTTTTTCGCTCGGTCAACGGGATACCCCCCTAGCCAACTAAACATTCCACCAAAAGGACCATCAAACAATTCCTTTTTGCCCCAGAAATTAATGGGCATATTCATCATCGAGCGCGCTCCAAGTCCAATAGGGAAATCTTTCCAAGTCGCATGCGGACAAACAATAATCAAACTCTTCGGAAGATGCGTGGGTACATCGCCCACTAATTTCCAACCAGATAAGCGAAAAGCTAAATCGAATAATGAAGATTTAATTAACATATTGATGTAAATGATTTCTTATTTGTGTGAATGAAGTTGATGGATTAATTAATACAGCATCCCAACCAAAATCTCGTGCAGATCGCACATTGGCTTGATTATCATCAAAAAACACCACCCGTTGGTTCTGTAATTGGTTGGAATTAACAACTTGTTGGTATATCACTTGATCCGGCTTCGAAACACCCATCTCGTAAGAAAGATGCACCTGATCAAACAAATTAAACAAGGAGTCGTTTGTTAAGAATCGATTGGAATGAATTTTACTCGTGTTACTCAGTAAATAAATTGGAAAGCTAGACTTAAGCTCATGAATCAATTCGACTACGTCTGCAGGAAAATCCAAAAGTAAGGCAGAAAAAGCATGATCAAATTCTTCGTCGGTACATTCCATCTGAAAACGAGATCTTAAACGATCTCTAAATTGATCACATGATTCAAGACCTGATTCATAAGGAACCCATAAAGCTTCCTGCTCAGTGATGTAATGAATTTCTTCTGGTGAATAATAAGAAGTGTAGTTGGCAAATGCAGCATACGTTAAATCCAACCGTATGGGCAACAATACATTACCTAAATCGAAAACTACTGCGACGCCAGCTTCCATAAACTTATTCTACGACAACGCCCATCTTACCGAATTTCTCAATTCGCGACATGATGCGTTCTTGTGGATCCATTTTGTTTAAAATGGCTAATTCCTTTTTGATGACTGCTTTAACTAGGCCAACAGCCGCATCCATATCTAAATGCGCACCACCTAATGGTTCAGGAATAATGCCATCAATCAAACCATTTCCTAACATATCGTCAGCAGTAAGTTTTAAAGCTTCAGCTGCTTGCTCTTTATAATTCCAGCTTCTCCATAAAATAGATGAACAAGATTCAGGTGAAATAACAGAATACCACGTATTTTCCATCATTAAGACACGATCACCTACAGCGATGCCCAAAGCACCACCGGAAGCTCCTTCGCCAATTATAATACAAATCACGGGAACCTTTAACATAAACATATCCCGAATATTACGTGCGATGGCTTCTCCTTGACCTCGTTCTTCAGCTTCCAAACCAGGAAAAGCACCTGGAGTATCGATTAAACAAACGATTGGTTTATTGAATTTCTCCGCCATCTTCATTAGGCGAAGCGCCTTGCGATATCCTTCTGGATTCGGCATTCCGAAATTACGCAATTGACGCTGCTTGGTATTCCGACCTTTTTGTTGGCCTATAAACATCACCGATAACTCATCATCAATATTTCCAAATCCGCCTACCATTGCTTTGTCATCTGCCACAGAACGATCACCATGAATCTCGATAAACTCAGTACACATCTTCTCAATATAATCAAATGTGTAGGGACGATCTGGGTGACGCGATAGTTGAACACGTTGCCAACGCGTCAAATTTGCGAAGGTTTCCTTTTTCAATTCTAATATTTTATCAGTTAGCGAGGCAACAGCACTTGTTACATCCACATTATTCTCCAGAGCTAATTTGCGCATTTCAATCAACTTATCTTCTAATTCCGCAATTGGCTTTTCAAATTCTAATAAAGTTCTCATAAGAGGATTTTAAATTCAATACAAAAATAAAAAATTATAGGTCGAAAGTATCGTGCTTCGAAGGTAAAATAACTTCCTTGAATCCAAGTTCGTGAATCTTATCCTTAAATTCCAACATACTTTCTTCTTCACCATGAGATAAAAATATCTTTTTAAGCGATGTAGGATTCTGATCTTTAATAAACCGCAATAGCCCAGTTTGGTCAGCATGGCCAGAAAACACATCTATTTTCCTAATTTGGGCATTTACGCGGTATTCACGATCCTTCACACGAATAACATCTGTACCTTCTAACAGCTGTTTTCCAAGCGTACCTTCTGCCGAGTAACCAATCAACAAAATGGTACAATATGAATTACCAATATTGTCGGCAATATGCTGTTCAACACGGCCACCTGAAATCATTCCAGAAGAAGAAATAATGATGCACGGTTCATGGTAATTCTTAATTGCCCGCGTCTCTTTTTCTGTTTGAAGGAAGACTAAATTCTCTACATCAAAAATATCATCGTATTCCTTGTGAAACGCGCGCGCTTCTGGATTTAGGTAGGAAAGATTCTTACTGTAAATCCGTGTAGAACTACGACCCATGGGACTATCCGTAAACACACGGATAGCAGGAAAATTCTGCTCTTCAATTAAGCGATTGAGCGTATATAAAACAGCTTGCGTCCGACCTACAGAGAAAGCAGGAATAATTAAACGTCCTGGTTTATCAATACATGTCTCCTTGATGATTTTTGCCAAAGCGTCCATCGGCGAAGTCTTATCCTCATGAACACGATTTCCATAAGTACTTTCGCAAACTAGATAATCACAAGCAGGCAAAGGATGTGGGTCTACGTGCAAGGGATAATCAAATCGGCCTATGTCACCACTAAATCCTAACGTTTTTGTTTCACCCTCCTCCGTAATTGAAAAATACACGTGAGCGGCACCAAGTAAGTGTCCAGCTGGAATAAACGTAATTTCAAGACCAGGTTTGATGACAAAGCGCTTGTTGAATTGTAGCGTGACGAAATTGTCGAGAGAATCTTCAACATCTTTTTGAAGGTAGAGGTCGCCCCTACGCAACAAACGATCCATTTGCTTGTGCTTCTTTCTACTTTCGCCTTGCGCGGAACGCAGTCGGCGTAAATGTAGATTGGCTGAATCCATCAAAAGTAATTCGGCTAGTTCAGCAGTAGGTGGCGTACATAATACTTGACCTTCGTAACCTTCTCGATATAACATGGGAATGTTTCCCGAATGATCAATATGTGCATGCGTCAAAACGACTAAATTAATCAGCGATGCATCAAAAGGGAAAAAGGATGTATTTTCAATCGGAGATTCATAATCAATCTCCCGCTCCATATCCGTACCGCAATCAATTAATATTTTATACCCATCTGCTAACTCAAGCAATGACATGGATCCTGTCACTTGTTTGGCAGCGCCTAAGAATTGTAACTTCATAAATTAAAGAAAATAGGGCCTATAAAGGCCCCAATGCACTGCAAAAATACATTATATTTCCTGAAATACGAATTATTTTACCTCCTGGGCAAATTTAGCTTGAGCCTCATCTAATTCAACTTTACTTAAACTACGATCCGCAATTAGCGTACGATAGCGAAATGTCAACTTCTCCCCTTTCTTTAGGCTATAATTTAATTCTGACTTACCATTCGAGAAAACTTTAACACCTAGTGGATTAACGGCAAATAGACCATACCCACGCGCATGCCAATAGGAAGGATAACTCACATTCGCAGGATGATCTAAAATAGCCACATTAACAGTATGCTTATCCAATTCACCCGTCAAATTCATCCATTTAGCCCGTGTGCTCCAAACAGCTTCGCCTTGAATACCTTCACTACTTACATAATTCCCACTGACACCCGTATTATCCATGACAGGTACTTTCGTCTCCACACCATGCGCATCGGTAAATACATCCGGTTTATTAGATGGTATTTCGAGCTGACGCGCTACACGAATCGCAAACATACCATCTTTCACATCTTTAAAGGTAACCATGTCACTTACGGCTGTAAGCGTTGTAATCCGATCAATCACACGAATATCTTTAGATCCTGAAAAGACATAGGTAGTCGTTTCGTCTAACACGCGCTTTCCTGTTCCATCATCATCTACCCATGCTGCTGTAACCACTAATTCACCTGATTTACCTGGTTTCGTAGATACAATCTTTTCGTGCTTGATCGTACCCATTTTATGCGATTGCAACGAAGAAATAATATTGGTTGAGTTGTTCCAATAATCATATCCATTCACATCCTCATAATTCAGCCACATACCTACGTGATGTGGATGATCTACGCGTTCTCCAGCACGTGGAGCCATGGGATATCCACGGGTAATCGTACTTCCTTGCGCAGAGAGTATCGGAAATAGAACAGCTTTTTTGAGTATGGACTCACCGGGGAAATAATAGGAAGTAAAATACTTGCCGCCAACCAAGACATCTACTTTATCCGTTTTCTTATCAAACGTAACGCGATCTTGCGAGAATGATGAAAAAGAAATAAACAGGGAACAAAGAATAACTAAATTTTTCATAGCTAGGGGTTTAAAGTAAAATTCCGGAGAATATTTTCTCCGGAATTATTACAAAAATAAGGAAATCAATTAAATACTAGTATCCTGGGTTCTGAGGAAAACCAGAAGATGTTCCTTCTGCTCTATCAATCTGTAATTGAGGAATAGGTCTCAATACGTGATGTGCTTTGATGAATGGTGCTGCCTGTGGGTTGTGTAATTTAACACGCTCCACTAAGTTACCCCAACGAGCTAAATCGAACCAACGTGATTGCTCACCTAATAATTCACGCTCACGCTCATCCATGACAAAATTCACATTCAAATCACTTGCAGAAATTAACATCGCTGACTCTTTGCCTGGCCAAGCAGCACGACGACGGATAACATTGTATGTAGCGGCTGCATCTGCAGTAGCACCTGAGAAATATTGAGCCTCAGCCAACATCAAATATGTATCAGCCAAACGGAAAGCGATAAAATCACGTCCACCCTCAAATTGTGTACGGTCAACACGTCCACCATCAAAATGCTTATTGATAGCTAAGAAAATACGCTCATCATAACGAGAAGGAACTAAAACTTGATACTTCTTTTTTGCACGCTCAGCTTCAGACATTTCAAAACCTGGCAAGAAAATAGCCGTGTCTCCCAAAGCAAACGTGACAGATTTCTTGGTCAAATCAAAACTCGTATTGTACGTTCCAGGCTTGTTTGACAAATAAGTATCTTTAAATGTCTTCTTGTAACGGCTATCATTCACTCTATCCTTGAACAAAACATCCAACGTATATTTTGTAGGCATGTAGCGCTTAAATGGACGACCATTTTCTGTATCACGCTGCATACCAGGTAAAACGTCATACTCCATACCAAAAAATACGTGCGCATTATTACCACCTGCATTCGTTAATGGATCACGCGTATACTGAATAGACCAAATAACTTCGCTATTTGCTTCATTACCTTGTCTGTGTACATTTGCGAAATCAGGCAATAAAGTAATGCCATAATTTGAAATAACATTTTTCAAACTAGCAATTGCTTTGGCGTAATCATCACCAGCTTTAGCTGAAGAAGTAGCTTTTGTCAAATAAACGCGACCCAATAAATGCTCTGCTCCAGCGCGCGTGATGCGACCGTAATCAGATGAACGCGCTTTATTCTCTAAATCAGGTAAAGCTTCTGTTAAATCTTTGATGATTTGAGCATATTGTGCAGCTACTGTACTACGCTTTACCACTTTTGTTGGCGCTAATGTTTCTGTTAAACGCAAGTCAACACCACCAAATAATTGAGTTAAAATAAAATAATGATGCGCACGAATAAATTTAGCTTCAGCTATACGTTGTTTCTTTATTGACTCTGCTAAACCAGTAACTTTTGGAGCACGTTCAATAATCGCATTACACGTATTGATTCCTTGATAGAAATCATTCCATACCTCTGCTACTTGACCATTACGCGTATCAAAGTCAGTAGTATACGTATTCATAAACTTCCAGCTACCATCTGCACCATTCTGATAAGAATCTGTTCCAAAGATGGTTAGATTCATTCCACGTTCCGTTCCATACCAAGAACGCATTGTTGAATAGGCTGCACTAGTAGCGTCATTCAAACCTTTCGCCGTATTGATATAATCATTACCAATACGCGAAATAACATTCTCTGTTAGCAAATCATTACATGATTGAGTACTCAAAGCAACTACTCCAATCAAACCAATATTTGCTAAAAAACTTAATTTTCTAAAAATTTTAAAGTTTTTCATATCTCTCTTATTTAAATAAGTTAATTAAAATTTAAGGTTCAATCCAAACGTCGTCACACTAGTTGCAGGCGATACGTTTGTGTTAACCTCACCACCACCAACGCCCTGCTCACCGTCAACAAATGTTTCTGGATCGATACCTTTGTACTTCTGACGATATTCAGCTAAAATCAATGGTTGCTGAATACTTGCGAAAATACGAACACTTTGCATCTTCAACTTCTTAGCTACATTCTCAGGTAAATTATAACCGATGTTAATGTTACGAATCTTAAAGAATGAACCCTCGAAGTAGGTTAAAGCACTACCATACTTAGGGAACTCTTGCGTTACAACCGGTTGAGGGAACTCATTCGTTGGGTTGTTTGGTGTCCAATAATTCAAGTTTAAGTTGTTGTAACGTCCTGCTAACTGGTTAACGTTATCGTGGAAACGGCTACGAATCAACTGACCCACACGCGCAAAAACAAAGAAAGAAAGATCAAAGCCCTTGTACGTAAAACGGTTTGTTAAACCTGCAGTGAAGGCAGGAACAGCTGATCCTAAAATCTGACGATCATCTGCGTTAATCTTACCGTCTCCGTTGAAATCTTCCACTTTAATTTGACCTACACGATCTCCAAATGCCTTCGCTGCATCTGCCTCATTTGTTTGCCAAATACCTATTTTTTTGTAATCAAAGAATACACTTAACGGTTGGCCAATGAAACGTCCTGCTCCAATATCGTCTACTTTGCCATTTGCTAACGAAACGATTGATTCTCTATTACGGTTAAAGATAAAATCAGATGTCCACTGGAAACCACCACGGTCAACATTAACCGTATTTATGGTTAATTCGATACCTGTGTTTTGCGTCTCACCTACGTTTGTCGTAAATCCACCAAAACCAATTGAAGTAGGAAGAGGTTGTGGAGCCAACAAATTCGTTGTATTAGTTACATAGTATTCAGCTGATCCTGAAATCTTTCCACGGAAGAAACTAAAGTCTAAACCAGCATTGGATGTAGTTGAAGTTTCCCAACGTAAATCTGGGTTACCAATAGAATTTGGACGATATCCAAATGCAGCTGTGTTATCCCATGCATATGCCGTACGGCCTAACAAAGCTTGCGTTTGGTATGGCGTAATCGCTTGATTACCAATCGCACCCCAAGAAGCACGTAACTTCATTTGATCGATTGCAGCAATATTCTTAATAAATGGTTCTTCAGACAAGTTCCATCCTAAGGCAAATGAAGGGAAAACACCGAATTTTGTATTCGCTCCGAAACGTGATGATCCATCCATACGCACCGTTGCTGTAAATAAATACTTCTCTTTGTAGTCATAATTCACACGACCCATATAAGATAGTAAAGTCCACTCAATCAAATCTGTATTTGCACCCGTTATCTGGTTTGCATCACCTAAACGATGGTATGAAGCAGATTCAGCTGGTATACCATTTACTGAAATAGTCGTACGCTCATCACGATCGCGCTGAATTGATTGTAAACCAGTCAAATTCAAATTATGCGCATCTTTAAACTTCTTGTTATAGGTAACGATATTCTCTAAAGTCCAGTTAAACAAGAATTGCTCATTAATGCTACCTGAGGCATTTCCACCACGGTTGTTATTGGTAAATGCACCAATAAAACGACCTGCTCTACCTACAGTTAAATCTGGACCAAAGTTCACACGGTATTTCAACCCTTTGGCAATATCCCACTCACCATATAAACTATTGAAAGTTCTGTAGCGCTTATTATCATCCACATTGACACCTGCTACTAATTCAGAGAATGGATTTGTACGAAGACCATCGTTCGTTGGCAAGAATACTAAATTTCCATTCGCATCATATGGCTCTCCTAATGGATTCTCCTGCATGGCACCCGCCAAAAGATTCAAGTTCTCACCGTTACGCACTGAATTAACAATTAAAGTAGATAAACCTATTTTAATCTTATCGTTAATCTTATGATCTAAGTTAACACGGAACGTGTAACGAGAGAAATCTTGTGATTTAACTACACCAATATCTTGGAAAAAGTTGGCAGAAATATTAAATGTTGTTTTCTCACTACCTCCAGAAACACCTACTTGATGGCTTTGAATAGCACCAGGGCGTAACATACCACCTACATAATCCGTCGAACGACCTGAAGCAATGCTTGCTAATTCACGCGGTTCAAAGATTTTTGCATCATCAGCCGCAGTAGCTGCTCCTAAAGGATATTGTCCTACTGCACGACGTGACTCACGCTTATATTCAGCAAACTGAGCACCATTCATCACACCAATCGTACCTAACTCTTGGTTAACACCATAATATGAATCTACCGAAACAACTGTAGCTCCCGCCTTTCCACGCTTGGTTGTTATGATAACAACACCATTCGCACCCCGTGAACCATAAATAGCGGTAGCAGAAGCATCTTTCAATACTTCCATAGAAACGATATCATTCGGGTTGATATCATCGATACCACTTGATAAAGGAATACCGTCAACAACATATAATGGATCATTTGATGCATTAAATGAACGTCTACCACGAATACGAATTTGAGGACCCGCACCTGGTTTAGAACCTGGCTGAACTACGTCCACACCCGCTGCTCTACCTTGTAGGGCTTGACGTGCGTTTGTGATAGGCAATTCCTGAATCTCTTTCGAACCTACGGAAGAAATAGCACCCGTCATCTGACTCTTCTTTTGCGTACCGTAACCTACAACAACTACCTCTGTTAAGGCTTTTGTATCCGTAGCAAGTACCACATTAACCTGAGATTTATTACCCACAGTTATATCCTGTGAAATAAATCCAATAGAGGTGAAACTTAAAACGGCATTTCCGCTGATAGAAATCTTGTAATTTCCATCTGCATCAGAGGAAGTACCTTTAGAAGTACCCTTGACAGCAATACTAACTCCAGGTATCCCTGAACCGTCATCAGATGCTGTTACTCGTCCAGTGACCATTCGATCCTGAGCAAGCATTTGAATTCCCATTAGCACAAAAACAATGCTAAAAAGAACCTTGGAAAGTAATTGTTTTCTCATGGTAAAAAAATTTAGTTTAAGGTTTGCAAAGTAAAGTTAATTTGAGCCCACAACGCTTCGCATTCATTTTGGGTCAATGTTTTAGGGTTATTCTTATACAATTTACGCACATAACTAACTAGCAATCTGTTGTTTAGCCTGGCCCGAATAAATAATCTTCTGTGGTTAAACGTAGACATGTACTAAATGATAAGGTTTTATTTTACCCTATAAAGCAGTGCACATCCTATTTATACTTAAAAAATTATAAAATATATACCATTTATACTACGCCAATGCTTTAACCTGTAAACCATCCTTCATCACACGTAATCCCCCAAAAATCAAATTGTAAACTGATTGTGGATTAATACGCATAGAACTAGAAATTTGATCCGTATCCATATTGTGAAAGAAACGTAGTGAAATAGCTTCTCGCTGGCGCTTACTTAATAAATTCATACAATCCTTTAATTGCTTGTTGGCAACTATCTCCTCTTCATAACGAATCAACAAGCTTTCTTGTGACACCTCATCTTCCGTAAAATCCTTGGTGTAATTGATATGATGATTCATGTGCTTTAAATTAGTTTCCATGTGACGCACCAACTTACGTTTAATTGAAGCCATCAAATAAAACTTAACACTCGTTGTGGGACCAATCGTAGCGTGATTGCGCCACAATTCGACAAATAAATCATGTAGGCAATCTTTAATTAATTCTTTATCATTCGTTACTCCTAAGGAATACGCATACAAGGGCTGCACAAAATGCTGATACAGCGTAGAAAAAGCAGATTGATCACCCGAACGAAACTGATCCCAAACTTGTACTTCATCAATGGCAGAATGCTTCTTTAACATAAAAAACTAATTTGGACTATTTAATTAAAACCTACTTCGTGGTACACATCTTCTGTAGGCTTGCTTTCTAATATAGCCAAGCTATTTATTAAATATCAAAGATTTTATTTAATTTTTTTCCGTAAACGTTTACGGAAACGTTTACAATTTTGAATTAGTCAATTGGACGTCAAAATATTGAAAAAAATAAGTGCAACTTTGAAAAATGTATATAGTTCTAACAATTGTATTAATTGTAGTTCAGGAAAAATAGCTAAATGAAAAACAAATTAAATGTAACAGATGCCTCACTATTGGTGATGGGATCCATGATTGGTTCAGGTATATTTTTGGTTAGTTCGGAGGTTGGGCGCCAACTCGTCTCTCCCATCTGGTGGATAGGCACCTGGATTCTAACAAGTTTTCTAACCGTAACGGGTGCCTATGCCTACGGTAAACTATCTACCAAGTTCCCTGCAACGGGTGGACAATACATCTATTTGAAAGAAGCATATAATCCATTAACCGGTTTTCTATTCGGCTGGACCACATTTCTCGTCATACAAACAGGGACCATTGCTGCCGTAGCTGTTGCATTCGCCAGATACACTGGCTTTATATTTCCAGATACAATTACCGATATTCCGCTAATCGGAAACTATATTACCCCACAGCAAATTCTTGCCGCTTTATTGATTGCCGTACTTACACTGGCCAACCTAAAAGGAATTTCATTCGCTTCGTTCATTCAAAATATATTCACTATAACTAAAATTGGCGCTATCATTGCCATCGTACTCATCGGACTATACGTTGGCATTTCCAATGACTGGATCCACTTCAGCAATTTCTTTCAAACGGGAAAAACTTACAACGAAACAAGTAAAGTCTTCGAAGATGTATCTACATCAGCGATGCTAACACTTTTCGGCGCAGCTATGATCGGTCCCCTATTTTCATCTTCTGCCTGGAATAATGTCACTTTTGCGAGTCAGGATTTTGAACATCCGCAAAAAACAATCGCCAAAGGACTCGTATATGGATCTGCTTTGGTTTGTTTATTGTATATGTTGACCAATCTCGCCTACTTAGGAATCATGCCGCTACAGGGGGATCCAAATGGAAGCACAACCTACGCACGTGGAATTATGTTTGCTAGTCAAGACCGCTTAGGTTCCGCTGCATTACAGACCGTACTAGGGGATGTTGGCGCACTATTTATGGCCATTTTAATCATGATATCCACTTTCGGATGCAATAATGGAATCATTCTAGCTGGAGGCAGATTATTTGAAGCGATGGCTAAGGATAAATTGTTTTTTGCCAAAGCAGCAGAAACAAATTCCAATGGAGCTCCAGCCTATTCTCTTTGGATTCAAGGTATTTGGGCTATCTTATTATGCTTTTCAGGATCTTATGGAAGTTTACTGGACTTCACCGTTTTCGCGATTTTACTATTCTACTTCTTAACGGTGCTCGCAGTATTTAAACAGCGCATCATGGGTGAGGCTTTGAAAATGTCAGATAAACTATTATTGGGCATTTATTTACTCATCCTCGTACTGATCGCTGGAAATTTACTCTATATGAAACCGGTGCCATCTACGATTGGATTAATAATCGTGCTGTCTGGAATTCCTTTTTACTACTTTATGCGTAAAAATCAACGCAGTTGATTCGCTGTAAACCAATTAGCTAAATCATCAAACCAACGATCCGGAGTCGTTTTGTTCGTTAAACCAAACCCATGACCTCCTTTGGCGTATTGTACGTAATCCACCAATACACCATGTGAGGTAAGTTTCTCTATATAGGCCAACGAATTTTTAACTGGTACCGCTTTATCATCAGCCGCATGCACTAAAAATGCGGGAGGTGTTTTGGCCGTAACCTGCTCCTCGTTGGAAAACATGTGAATTTGAGCTTCGGAAGGGTTATTGCCAACTAAACTCTGACGAGAGCCTGCATGCGAATAGTCTCTGAATGTAACAACAGGATATATCAACAATTGAAAGTCAGGACGCAAATTCACCCCATCGTTTACCCCAATGTAATCTGTCTCAAAATGAGTAGCCGTAGTCGCAGCTAAATGACCTCCGGCTGAAAAACCCATAATGCCTACTTTCGTTGGATCAACATTCCAAGCTTTGGCATTATTACGAACCGTCCTAATTGCTTGTTGGGCATCCTGCAGAGGAGCCAACTCCTTATTCACTTGATTTACGTCATTTGGTAAACGATAATACAAAACCATCGCGGATACACCCATGTCATTCAACTTCTTAGCTATATCCGTTCCTTCATGCGAAGAAGCCAAGATACGATATCCTCCTCCTGGACAAATAACAACAAAAGCTGTAGGGGTCTTACCTGAATTTGGTGCTAAAAACAAGGTATAGGTAGGTATGGATACATTGGAAATACGTGTAATGCCATCAGTTACCGCGGAAGAAACTAAATTCGGCGCTTCTTTATAATTAGGAATTTTTCCTGCATACAAATTAGTATCTCCTTGGGCATTAACAAATAAAGAAGAAGTCATGGCGAACAGCGTTAGAATGACACATTTCATAAGCTTAAGGTTTAGATTTATCCGTTGTTATTAAAACAACTGCCAATAGTATACAAATACTTGCAAAAATTAAAATCGGATGTAGCGGTTCCTGCAAAATAAGGTATCCTAAAATCAAAGCGATTAATGGATTAACGTAGGTATAGGTCGCTACTAGAGTCGCATCACAAGCTTTAGATAAAAAACCGAATAAGGAAAAACCAAGCATAGAGCCAATCAAGGCCAAATAAAAGAAAACACCAAAGGCCTTTACAGGCAACTCAGTCACGGAAAAGGTGCTTAAATCTCCATGTAATGTACTTACGACCAATACAATCAAACCACCTGTAATCATTTGAATCGCACAAACTTGTGTAAAATGATACACATTTGCCTGCGTAAACTGAATACGAAAAACACCGTAATTCCATCCTAAAACAGCCACAGATAAAAATCCAATACCCAACATAAATTCAGATTCTTTTCCAGCGATAGCCAATGACTTTTGAGACATGAGCAATAAAATACCCACTAATCCACCAACGGTTCCAATGATTTTACGTGCATTGGGTTTACGACCTGATATCCAGAAAAAGATAACTAATAACATGGGACCCAGGGCCATGAACACAGATGAAAAACCTGAAGGGACAATTGAACCAGCTAAAGCCATAAAGCCATTTCCCAACGTAATCAATAAAAATCCTGCTTGTAGATGTACTTTCCAGTGCTGTTTCGTCATTTTCTTCCAATGACCACCGGCTAAAGACCATGCTAATAATAAAAATCCAGCTGTCAGATTACGCGAAAATGTAATCACCATCGGAGGTAGAAACTCCAATAAAATACGGACACTAAGAAAAGTTGACCCCCAAATCAAATACAATAACCCTAAGGATATCAGCACTTTTGGACTAAGTGTATTCGTGGGCTGCATATTAATCCGTTAATAAATCTGGTCTTCGCTGCATGGTCCGTTGGACCGCTTGTTCATGTCTCCACGCCTCAATCAATTTATCATTTCCTGAGCGTAAAATTTCAGGGACATCCATGCCTTGAAAAGAAGCTGGTCGGGTATATACAGGAGGAGCTAATAATCCATCTTGAAAAGAATCCGTTAAGGCCGACATCTCATCGCCGATGGCTCCTGGAATTAAACGAATAATCGCATCTGCACATACAGCCGCAGCTAATTCACCACCAGAAAGCACATAATCGCCAATGGATATTTCTTTGGTCACATATTTCTCACGTACACGCTCATCAATCCCTTTGTAATGCCCACAAATAAATATCATGTTGGTACACAGACTCAACTGATTCGCTAATCCTTGTTTAAACACAAGCCCGTCTGGGCTAAAGAAAATGACTTCATCATACGTGCGCTCAGCCATTAAGGTGTCCAAGCATTTGGTTAATGGCTCAATGGCAATCACCATACCTGCCCCACCCCCAAATGGATAATCATCTACTTGCTTATGCTTCTTTTCGGAAAAGTCATGCAAATCATGAAGAACTACCTCAACTAATCCGGCATTTGCAGCACGCTTACAAATGGAATGTTCGAAGAAACTCGACATTAAATTAGGCACTACCGAAATGATATCAATCCGCATCATAGGATTCATTCAAATAAACATCTAATAATCCATCAGGCAATCGACTATGTACGACTTTAGCTTGCTTATCCACCTTAGGAATAATTTCATCCAATAAAGGGATCAATACCTCATGGCCTTTGTAAATCATAATCACCACATCTTGCGCACCAGTCGAATATACTTCTTTTACTGTACCTAAAGTACCTAAAACTTCATCTTCTACTTGGTAATCAATGATTTCATGATAATAAAACTGATCATCTCGTAGTTTAGGGAGCATAGCGATGGGCAAAAATAATTTTAAGCCAACCAGCTCGCGCGCCAAATCAACTGAATCAATACCTTCTAGCGACATTAAATTCAAATTATCGCGAATCTGTAAATCATCTATAAAATAAGGTACCATCTCATTGCCACGCTGAACAAACACAGCATCCAATTCCTCATATTCGTATGGATCATCTACATCCAAAAATACATGTACGGCACCCTTCAAACCATGTGGTTTCGAAATGGTTCCTAATTCAAAATATTCGGTCTTTGCCATAGGTACAAAAAAAAATCATACAAACTTGAAGATCAAATTTGTATGATTCTTTACAATTAAAAAAATTATTCTGCTGCTGGAGCTTCCTCAGCTGCTTCTTCTGCTGCTGGAGCTTCCTCAGCTGCTGCTTCTGCTGCTGGAGCTTCTTCAGCTGCTGGAGCTTCTTCAACTGCTGCTTCTGCTACTGGAGCCTCTTCAACTGCTGCTTCTACCACTGGAGCTTCTTCCACTGCTGCTTCTGCTACTGGAGCCTCGTCAACTTCAACTTCTTCTTCATCAGTAGCATTGATTGCTTCTACTACGCTAGCTACCAAAGCCTCATCAGCTACTTTATTCTTAGCTAAAATAGACTCAGCACGCGCATTCGAAACTTTAGTTTCTGCTTCTAAACGAGATGCTTTTGATTTAGCTTTCGATTGAGCAATTTTCGTTGCATTCGCTTCGATTTGCTTCGCTTTTTCTACTTTCCAAGCCTCAAATTTAGCATCTGCTTGCTCTTGAGTTAACGCACCTTTAATCACACCTACTTGTAAGTGCTTTGCGTATAAAATACCTTTCAAAGAAAGAATCGCACGAACCGTATCTGTTGGTTGTGCACCATTCATGACCCATTGAATCGATTGTTTCTCGTTCAATACGATTGTTGCTGGATTTGTGTTAGGATTGTATGTTCCAAGTTTCTCTACAAACTTACCGTCACGAGGCGCACGCGCATCAGAAACGACTACATCAAACATTGCTAACTTCTTGCGTCCACGACGCGCTAATCTAATTTTAACAGCCATTATACATGGGTTTGTGAGGGATCTCGTCCCTCGGGTTTATAAAAATGTCTGCAAAAATACGATTTTCTGCCAACAATACAAACAAAGAAAATGAGAAAATAAATCGATAAGCCGAATTCTGTAAGTAGGTTTCCCTACCCTCTTATCATTTATCTTGGTGTTTCATCACTAAAACACTCTAGCAATCTACCCACTGACATCGGACGAGCAACCCTTTTGTCTTGCGACAGTCAGCCTATTTGATCTTGCAACGCGTGAGGTTTACCTATGCCTAATTTGTCACCAAACTAGCGGTGGGCTCTTACCCCACCTTTTCACCCTTACCCCGAAGGGCGGTAATTTTCTGTGGCACTTGCTGTAGAATCCTAGAATTCCCCTTCCTGTTAGGAAGCACACTGCTCTATGTTGTTCGGACTTTCCTCTTTAAAAAAGCGATAAGATGATTTATTTTCTCGATGCAAAAGTACAACTATTTACGGAGCGTCCAATCTCCCGATATCCTACCCAATACCAGAACAGTATCCTGAGAATAATGAATCGACTCTAAACGAACGCGAATATTAGTTCCTTGAACACCTTGGAAGTCGGTGGGCAGCCGACTAACCAACTGGTCACTACGCATCCGCTGAGCATGTATACCATTCGTAATTTTACGTTTAATACTTTTGGAGAATAATGATTTCATCAATCCCAACGAGCCTAATTCCATCGAATTTACTTGAATTCCAATCGAATTGTCTTCCATTAAAACAGGTACAAAATGAATACGCATCCGTAAAGCATTCCGATCCACCACCTCACATTCAAACTCCTGATTTTGAGGATTAATTCTTAAATCTACTTGAGAAATATTAGTTTTTAGTTGGCTTGCCAACATGCCCCGAATTTCATCTAACGTCATATATACACCAAAGGCAACCGAATTATCAACAGCATTTAAAGGTTTTATGATAGGTTTTATCGACCGAGCCGCCAAATTTGAACCTACTTGTAAACGAGTTTGAATCAATAAATCTCCTTGTAAACCAAGCTGCGCGAATTGCAAATCATGTAAATCCACGGCAATGGAACTCATATTTAGGCCTTTGGGCAACAAAAACCCCGATCCAAAAATGCTATTCATTTTATCTGGAAGAATCCATTGATTCAATTGGCTCTTTAGTTCCGAAGCTAGTACGGGATATTTAGGGATCAATAATTGGTCCACTACACCGCCAACTTGAACTGGAAACCCCAATACCTTAACACTAGGCTTTTCTGTCCATTGATTATTCAATTGTACCTCATCAATTTGGTAGTTACCAAAAGATTTTCCTTGCACATGTAGACTGATAGCAGCGATGGATTTGGCAGAGAGTACGCCCGCTGAGATCCCAGCAATTTGCGGTTTAGCTTCCCATTTCATCGGAAAAACAACTTGCAATTGATTTGCACCAATAAGTCTATATCGAACCGATTGCTCCAAAGTGCCCGAATAAGGAAAACCTAAAGAGCTTGACTCGTTGGCCGAAATAACGCGTTGGCCCACGCGCAAAAAACGTCCAAACAAACTATCGTAACTTATAAACGTTTTGACACGAATCGTAGAAAATGCAGGCTCTGACAATTGGGATTTAAACTGTGCAGCTACTCCTTTTGGCTGTGGAATGGATTTGCAGCCCACAACTAAAAGCACAAGAAATAGAAAAAAATACCGCATAAAATCAGAAAAAAAGCCTCAATCTCAGGAAGAAATTGAGGCTACAGATAAGTCAATAAATCCTAGGTATACAAACCTCCATTCACATGAATCGTTTGACCCGTAACATAAGTTGATAAATCAGAACCTAAAAATAGACACACATCAGCGACCTCTTTCGCATCTCCTCCACGCTTTAATGGAATTGCCTTCTTCCACTCTTCGATGGCAGCCTCGTTTAATTCCTCTGTCATCTCCGTTTCAATAAAACCAGGTGCAATCGCATTACAACGAATGTTACGCGAACCCAATTCCAAAGCCACAGATTTGGTGAAACCTATAATTCCTGCTTTAGATGCTGCATAATTTGCTTGACCTGCATTTCCTTTGACGCCAACTACCGAAGTCATGTTGATAATAGAGCCTGATCTTGCCTTCATCATCGGCTTGCTAACCGCTTTGGTTAGATTAAACACCGACTTTAAATTCACTCGAATGACTTCATCCCATTGCTCTTCACTCATGCGCATTAATAAACCATCACGGGTTATTCCTGCATTGTTGATCAGAATATCAATTTGACCAAAATCGTTAACAACAGCATCAGCTAATTCCTCCGCTGCGTCAAACATAGAGGCATCTGAACGATACCCTTTGGCTTTAATTCCAAAAGACTCCAGCTCTTTAACAAGCGATTCGCCTTTCTCCACGGAAGACAAATACGTAAATGCCACATGCGCCCCAGATTGAGCAAATTGAAGTGCAATCGCACGACCTATTCCTCGGGATGCTCCTGTAACTAAAACTACTTTGTCTTTCACTAATTGCATGCTACTCATTATTTTTTGATTCGTTTCAATTGTATTACTTCTTCATCTTTGACATAATCCGCTTCGATCACTTCATCTGCAGCTAATTCGCCTTTTAATATTTCTTCCGCTAATGGATCCTCCAAATATTTTTGAATCGCACGATTTAATGGTCTTGCACCATATTGTGGATCATAACCTTTGTCCGCAATAAAGTCTTTCGCCGCATCCGTCAGAGTAACCGCAAAACCTAGATTCGTTAAACGTGTGAATAGTTTCACCAATAACAAATCGATAATTTGATGTAAATCCGTACGCTCTAATGAATTGAAAATAATGATATCATCTAAACGATTAATGAACTCTGGAGCAAAAGCCTTCTTCAGTGCATTTTGGATCGTAGCACGTGCCGCTTCCTCCATATTATCTACACGAGATTTAGTAGAGAATCCAATGCCAGAGCCAAAATCCTTCAAATCACGTGCACCAATATTCGATGTCATAATGATAATCGTGTTGCGGAAATCAACTCGTCGGCCTAAACCATCCGTCAAAATACCATCATCCAACACTTGCAATAGTAAATTGAATACATCCGGATGCGCCTTTTCAATTTCATCTAATAAGACTACTGAATACGGCTTACGACGAATTTTCTCTGTCAACTGACCACCTTCTTCATACCCAACATATCCCGGAGGCGCTCCCACTAAACGAGAAACACTGAATTTCTCCATGTACTCACTCATATCAATACGTACAAGTGAATCCTCTTTGTCGAATAAATAAGTCGCTAAAACCTTAGCCATTTCCGTTTTACCAACACCTGTAGGTCCTAGGAAAATGAATGAACCGATTGGCTTTTTTGGATCCTTTAATCCTACACGTGTCCGTTGGATTGCT
The DNA here is from genome assembly GCF_042715545.1 of Aquirufa avitistagni. Taxonomy (NCBI): domain Bacteria; kingdom Pseudomonadati; phylum Bacteroidota; class Cytophagia; order Cytophagales; family Flectobacillaceae; genus Aquirufa; species Aquirufa avitistagni. Next base: position 1,007,770 of record NZ_JBBKXZ010000001.1, read on the forward strand.
TTCACTAACTTCTTAACCGCATCACCCTGACCAATCACATGCTTTGTCAATTCAGCCTCCATTTGAAGTAATTTCTCACCTTCTTTGGCAGCCACACGATTAACAGGAATACCAGTCATTTGTGCAATCACCTCAGCGACATTCTCCTCGTTAACCGTAAACTTTTGCTTCTTAGATTCCTCCTCCCAAATCTGCTTGGCTTGCTCTAATTGATCGATTAATTTCTTCTCTCGATCACGCAATTGCGCAGCTTCCTCATATTTTTGAGACTTAACGACTTGATTTTTTTCTTTCTTAACAATCTCAATTTGATTTTCTAAAGCCACTATATCAGCCGGAACTTGAATGTTAGCTATGTGCACGCGTGCACCCACCTCATCCATCACATCAATCGCCTTATCAGGCAAGAAACGATCTGAAATATAGCGATCAGATAATTTAACAGCTGAAATAATCGACTCAGGTGTATAAATCACATGATGATGCTCCTCATACTTATCCTTGATATTATGTAGAATTTCAATCGTCTCATCGATGCTCGTGGCATCGACCATCACCGTTTGAAAACGACGTGCTAAAGCACCATCCTTCTCAATGTATTGACGATACTCATCTAGCGTTGTAGCTCCAATAACTTGTATATCACCACGCGCTAAAGCTGGTTTAAACATATTAGAAGCATCTAATGAACCAGAAGCACCACCAGCACCCACTATCGTATGTAATTCGTCGATAAACAAAATCACGTCTGTCGACTTTTCCAATTCGTTCATGACAGCCTTCATACGCTCCTCAAATTGACCCCGGTATTTAGTACCAGCGACCAACGAAGCGATATCCAAGGTGACCACGCGCTTACCAAATAACACGCGAGAAACCTTCTTTTGAATAATACGTAAAGCCAAACCTTCCGCAATTGCCGTCTTACCTACACCTGGCTCACCAATTAAAATCGGGTTGTTTTTCTTACGACGTGATAAAATTTGTGCGACACGCTCGATTTCTTTTTCACGGCCAACGATCGCATCCAACTTACCATTTTCGGCAATCTTGGTCAAATCACGACCGAAATTATCTAATACAGGCGTTTTGCTTTTCTCGGTGCCTTTTGCTGCAGATGTAGCGTTTCCAGAAGAACCTGAAGGTCCCTGATTTCCGCCCGAATATAAACGCGAATCATCATCATTATCGTCTGTATCCGAACTCGCTTTTGGCCCATGACCTTGACTTCCGTCTGATTGAAACTCAACCATTTCCTTAATCAAATCATAATAAACTTGATATTTTTCCAAAATCTGCGTCGCTACATTATCTTCGTCACGCAAAATAGCCATCAACAAATGATCTGTCTCGACTGTATTGGTCTTAAAATACTTCGCTTCTAAATACGTTAACCGCAAAACCTTTTCGGCTTGCTTAGTCAACGGAATATTCAACATGTTTTGCTTATCAAAAGTGGACCGACTGGTCGATGCGGTCGAATGCTCAATACTTTGACGTAATTGATCCAATGACACGCCTGATTTGTGCAATAAATCTACACCGGGACCCTCTCCATCACGAATCATCCCAAGCATCAAATGCTCTGTTCCGATATAATCGTGACCCAAACGCAACGCTTCTTCACGTGCTAAGGCAATGACTTCTTTTACTTTATTCGAAAATTTGGCCTCCATAAATCCCTAATTAATTTTGAGCGAAAACACGTTAAAGCCGCTATTTGTTCAAACTTTGCATTAAAATATCATAAGATTCATTCCCATGATTCATCACTAAATCCAATACCGACAAATTTGGTTCAAAATGATCCCCAAAACATTGACGGTATGGTGTAACCTTATAATTAGATCGCTCTTCCCAACTTTCTTTCGCTTGTATCTGATTCCACTTAGAATCAACTACATCTAGTGCAAACGTATCTGTCAAGGAATGAGGTATCGTCTTTCCCAATACCTTAGTTAAAAACATAAAATAATGGATATTTAAATCTACTAAATATTTTGTTTTTTTTGCAAATATCTGCTGAATAAATGGTTCGAAATGTTCGTAGAACGGTGCATTTCCATAAGCTGCTTGAATTGCCCCTTTGTGCCTGCGAATCCAATCTTGCCCATAATCAATCTGAACATCTTTGGTTAATTGCTTTCCTCCTGAAGCATGTAGAATAGGCACCGTTAACGTTTCGATACCATTTGCGCCTAAAATACGCGTTCGATTCCTAAATGTTTGCTTTGGGAAATTTTCAAAAACCTCAAACTGAACCTCAGAAGCGGCATAAACTAATGCCATATATTCAATTGAGGGTAAATAATGAATCTCAATGCGCATTCCAAAAATTAATCGGATATTTGCAAAACTACTAGAATAAACTCATTAACCCTTAGAAAACAGGCTATGTTTTTTTATCGCTTACTTGGCAAATTACCTCTTTCTGTTCTCTATGGGCTCGCTAGCTTTGTTCGTTTTATTTTCAATTATGTGTTGGCTTATCGGAAGAAAGTGATTGAGGCCAACTTGAAAAATTCATTTCCAACGAAATCAGATGCCGAAATAAAGACTCTCCGAAATAAATTCTATGGGTATTTAACGGACCAATTAGTTGAGTTTTTCTATGGGGTTCGCATCAGTCCTAACGAAATGATGCAACGCATGCGCTTCGTCAACGAAGAGATAATCACGTCACACCTAAACAATAATCAACCCGTTGTCTTAGTTGCCGGTCATCAAGGGAATTGGGAATGGGCGATACATCGCCTTGGTTTATCCGGTAATGCGTATGATGTGGTGTACCAACGATTAAACAATAAAGATTTCAATGCATTCACCATGGAAGTGCGCAGTCGCTTTCAAGGCGTAACTCTTTTGGAAAAAAGAGAGTCCATTGTGGCTTCACGTGATCGAAAAGATATTCCAAGAGCTATTTGTTTAGCTGCCGACCAAGCACCACAAAAGCCAGAATCAGCGTATTGGACCACTTTTTTAAATCAGGATACCGCATTTTTTACAGGTATGGAACGTTTCGCCAGAGACTATAATTACCCAGTCATTTTTCTTGAACTTATTCGTACCGGAAGAGGAGAATATACCATGAGTTTTGAGTCACTAGCTAGCCCAGAAACCTATGACAAGATGGAAAAAGGGGAAATAATTGAACGATTTGCCCGCAGACTAGAGAAATCCATCATCGCATACCCAGATCAATATTTATGGTCTCACAGACGATGGAAACATACCAAGCCATCTGAAATTAACATCAAATGGTAATTAGTTAAAATCAGCACAATCCCCTGCTCCTTCCCGGATGATATCAATCAAATCATCTTGAAGGTCAATAACCGTAGACGGAATTAATCCACCAATTCCACCATCCAATATCAAATCTACTTGGTTGCCATACTGCTCCGCAATCAAACTAGGATCTGTATAATCTTCAATATCCAAGCCGCCCGTGGGCAACGAACTCGTCAAAATGGGATGCCCCAATTGTTGGACAATTTCTAAAATAGGAGTATAATCCGGGATACGAATACCCACCGTCTTTTTACTCTGCACTAATACAGACGGCACCTTTGAACTGGCTGGCAATACAAATGTGTAGGCTCCAGGCAAATACCTCTTCAGGATTTTAAAGGCAAAATCACTGACTTTGGCAAAGTTTGAAATCGCACTTAAATCGGCACAAATAAATGAAAATCTGTTTTTGGTAGGTTTAATCTGCCGAATCTCACAAATCCGATTGACCGCCTGTTGAGATTGAATACTACAACCGATCGCATACATGGTGTCCGTCGGATAAATGATTACCCCGCCTTTTAGCAAGACTTGAACAACTGAATCAATTAATTCAGCCGAATTGTTTTTGTCGTAAATACATTTGATTTCTGCTGACATCCCCGTTAATAATTTACAAAAAAGTCATCCTTAGATTCCACCTCGTCTTGTTCCTCCGTCTTCACTTGATCAATACTGGCATTAATTTCAAAACCCACAATCAAAATAAGTGAGATAAAATACAACCACACCATTAAGGCTATCAGCGAACCAATCGACCCATAAATTTTATGATATGTAGCAAAATTGACCAAATAATACGAGAACACATTGGTAATCAAAATGGTCAAAATAGAGGCTGTAATCGAGCCTGCATTGAAAAACTTCCAACGTTTATGAATAGCCGGAGCGTAATAATAAATGATTGAAATCGTAAAAAAGAAGACGGAGAAAATGATCAAATAGGTCAACACCTTCGTCAGGTAAAAGGTGAAATTATATTCTAAAATACCTTCTTTAGCAAGATACTTCACGATGAAGTTACCCATGATAAAGACCACAAACGAGGTGATTAAGACAAAGGTCAATAAAAAGTTAAGGCCAACAGCCACTGCGCGCTCTTTAAGAAAACCTCGATTGTCATTCGTCTTATAGGTCAAATTAAACGAACGAATTAAGGCCATAATCCCACTTGTGGATGCATAGAGCGCGAAAATGAAACCAAATGAGAGCACACCTCCCCTTTTCTTATTCACAATCTCCGTAATTAACTCCGTCAAATCAGCTTGTAAATTCTTAGGCACGGTAGCCTTGATAAAAGATATCATCTTGTAATCAAGATGATCAATGGGCATATAGGGCAACAAACTGAATAAAAAGATGATTGTTGGGAATACAGCTAATGTAAAGTTGTACGCAACTGCAGCCGCACGTACGTCAATGTCAAACTGAAAAATCTTTTGATACAAAATAGAAATCACACGAACGAGCACATAATGCTCCTCGTACTCACGCCAAATCAACTTAAGTTCTTTGATGAAATTCTGTCTCATAATTCAAAGTAAGGACGCAAGGCATTTAACACAAACTCAGGTGCTTTAATCACCTTTTTGGTCGCCAACGTCATAAAAACAAGGGTCGTATTTCCCTCATTTATCAATTCTCCCGCCTCATTCTTAATGCGATAACTAAATTTAATCCGCGCAGCAGGCATTTCTTCTACTTGGCAAATAACCGTTAATTCATCATCATATAAACCAGGTGCATGAAATTTAGTGTAATGTTCGATGACAGGCAATCCGATTCCATTATTCTCCAAATCGCGGTAGCTTACGCCTAAACTACGTAAGGTTTCCACTCGCGCAATTTCATACAAACGCGCATAATTCCCGTAATATACATAGCCCATTTGGTCCGTATCCGCATAACAAACACGGTATTTTATGGCGTGTGCATACATATTAATGAATTTTTAAACCATCTAAGGCCGATTGATATTTAGCGGCATTCACCAGATGTTCTTCGTACGTGACAGCAAAATTATGCATACCCGAAAAATCTTCCTTCGCGCAAAAATAGAGGAATTCATGTTTCTCCAAGTTCAAGACTTTGTCTATGACATCACGTGGTGGAATGGATATCGGACCCGGAGGTAAACCTATGTTACGATACGTATTATAAGGAGAAGAAATAGCAGTGTACTTACCCGTGACACGCTTAATGGTAAAATCCTTCCACGCAAAAACGATCGTCGGGTCAGCTTGCAGCGGCATTCCTGTACGGAAACGATTCCAATATACCCCAGCAATGCGTGCTTGCTCACTCGATTCTTTACTTTCACCATAGACTATGGAAGCCAAAATTCCTGCCTGCACTGGCGTCAAATTCAATGCTGCTGCTTGCTTAATTCGTTTATCCGTCCAAAACCGATTGTTCGCCTGCTGCATTTTTTTCATCAAGTCTTCAAACGACGATGTCCAAAATACCTCATAGGTATCAGGAATAAACAAACAAGGAATAGTCTCTTTGGTGTAACCATAAGAAGCTACAAATGCATTTGAATCCAGCATGCGATAGATGTAGGTTGAATCAAATCTCAGTTGGCGCCCTAATTTCCCGGCAATATCCTCTTTCAACCTAAAATTATTAATCACGACTTTAATGGCATCTTGTTTCCCATTCCGCATTTTTCGCAACAACTCGAAATTTCCTGTTTCACTAGAAATGAGGTAACGACCTGGACGAACCCGAGAAGCCACACCCATCACCTTCGCTAAAAATCGAAAGCTTAGTTGGTCTCTCACCAAATCATGCTTCTTCAAAGTATCCAATACCACCTTAAAATCTGAACCTGCCGGAATCAATAATGCAAAGCTCTTTTTTTCTGAAACATCAAAATTGGGTGTCTTAAATACTTGCCATACATAATAGGAAAACATGGCCGTAACCAAAGAAAAACCCAAAATGAAAATCTTTATACGCTTATTAGGCACCATATTAATCTAATTTAAAGTCTAAATGAAAGCGAGTGGCTAAGGCCGACAAATCTGCTACTACGGGTTCCAACAAGGGGATTCCATCTCGTTTCCGTTCTATTTCTAATAATCTTTCTGGGTCACCAGGAATTAATACCTGTTTTCCTTCCACAGCTTCAGCACATCTAAAGCGGCGAATCCATGTATCCATATCTTGTAAAAAATCATCCGTAGGACGAAAAGCATCTACACGCATCGCACCTAAGAAATGACCTGTTCCATTCCCCACGGTTTCACCCGCTTGCATAAATCCAGCCGTAGCAAATGGAGGAACCCAAGGACCAAAATTAGCCCCGGATAATACTCCAGATAAGATATCTACGACAGCACCCAAACCATATCCTTTATGTGAGCCGTGTTCACGATCACCACCTAAAGGTAAAAGTGCACCGCCATTTTTGATGGCAAATGCATCATTGCATGGATTTCCATCTTTATCTTGAACCCATCCATCTGGCGTATCTAATCCTTTACGCTGTAAAATCTCCAACTTGCCATACGCCACCGCAGTGGATGCAAAGTCGGCCAAAAACGCAGGTTCTTCCTTCGCAGGAATCGCTACCGCAATTGGATTAGTTCCCAATAATTTTTCTTTTGAAAACGTAGGCGTGACTAAAGGGGCTGCATGCGTCATGGCCCAGCCAATCATTTGTTGGGGCACCGCCTTTATGGCATGATACCCAGCAATCCCAAAGTGATTTGAGTTTTGAACTGCAACCCAGCCAGTTCCAGCAATAGCCGCTTTTTCACAAGCTATTTCCATCGCTTTGGGGGCGACAACTAATCCCAACCCACGATCACCATCTAATAAAGCGGTTGAAGGTGACTCATGAAGAATTTTAATGTTGGGTTTAGTGTTTAGTCGGCCATGATCGAATAATCGAACATATCCCGCTAATCGAGCTACCCCATGAGAATCAATTCCTCGAGCATCCGCAGACACTAATACATCGGCGGCTAATTCAGCATCTGCATCAGAACAACCAATGGCTGTAAAGACAGAAATGACGAATTGCTTTAACTGAAAAAAATCTGCTTGCATGGATAAAATAAACGACAAAGATAAAAATAAGAATTGGGAAAAATTATGCAATTTTGAGCAAAATCATCAACAAATGACAATCATAAATTCGATTTGGTTCTGGATCGTTTGTATCCTAGTAGTAGTAATTATTCGAGATGTATTTATTCAGAAGAAACACACCATCTCACACAATTTTCCCTTAGTAGGTCATTTAAGGTATTGGTTAGAGCAAATTGGCCCAGAATTAAGGCAGTATATTGTTGCCAATAACCGCGAGGAACTTCCCTTTAATCGGCAAGAAAGATCTTGGATCTATGCTTCTTCGAAAAGAGAAAACAACCTACAGGGTTTTGGTACAGACCAAGATTTTAATGCCCCGGGTTACATCTTCATCAAGAATGCCATGATGGGCTATAATGCTCCTGCAGACCATTTTTCAAGAAAGAATCCAGGGGCAGTACCTGCCAATAAAGTCATCGGACTACACCATAAGCGAGCCAAACCGTACCGTCCTTATTCTATAGTCAATATTTCTGGGATGAGTTTTGGCTCGTTATCAGCTAAAGCTATTGAATCCCTCAATATTGGAGCCAAACTTGCCGGCTGTTTTCATAATACCGGAGAAGGTTCGCTATCGCCATATCATCAAATGGGTGCTGATGTGGTTTTAAACATCGGAACAGCCTATTTTGGTGTTAGAGAATTAGACGGTTCATTTTCGATGGATAAATTGGTTCAAAAGGTTCAAGAGAATCCCCAACTAAAAGCCATCGAACTTAAACTTTCCCAAGGAGCTAAACCTGGCAAAGGCGGTATGTTACCGGCATCCAAAGTAAGTAAGGAGATCGCCGAGATTCGCGGGATTGAAATCGGCAAGGATGCCTTTTCACCTGCGTTTCATTCCGAATTTACGACGATTCCAGAACTGGTTGATTTCATCGAACGCATGGCAGCAGCCACCGGTTTGCCCGTTGGCATTAAATCCGCCATCGGAAAATTAGAACAATGGGAGGAATTAGCCACCTACATGAAAAAGCATAATCAAGGACCCGATTTCATTACAATTGATGGTGGTGAAGGAGGAACAGGTGCAGCTCCTCATGCGTTTGCGGATCACGTTTCCATGCCTTTTACGTTTGCATTTGCCAAAGTGTATCAAATTTTTCAACGCCATGAACTAACAGACAAGATATTTTTCATTGCATCTGGAAAGCTAGGATTCCCGGAAAAAGCCTTGATGGCATTTGCCATGGGGGCTGATTCTGTTAATATAGCACGGGAAGCAATGATGTCCATTGGCTGTATTCAAGCACAAAAATGCCATACAAATACATGCCCGACCGGTATTGCAACTTCGAGCAAATGGCTTCAAAGTGGCATTGATATCACGCTGAAGAGTGAACGATTCTACCAATATCATCAAACCTTGGTCAAAGAAATTGCGGATATCGCACATGCTTGTGGCTATGAACATCCAAGTCAAATGACCATGGAAGATATCGAATGGTCAATGGGAGATAATAACCGAACGACGTCACTTTCGAAAGCATTGGGCTACAACAAAACACCGTCAAAATTTGAAAACTTCAATAAGCTATTTGAATGTCCCTATTTAGGCGGTAAAGATGCTCGAAATCGTTTAAGTGCCTAGGCTGTTTGATTGGATATAAACGATTATCTTTGCACCCATGTTATCAATATCCAATCTAAATTTCTATTTCGGTAGTCGGGCACTTTACGAAGGTGCAAATCTTCACATTAAACCAAGAGCTAAAATTGGCCTTATCGGCGCAAACGGAACAGGTAAGTCTACCCTATTGCGTTTGATCTCGGGGGAATATACACCTGATGGCGGAAACATCTCCAAATCTGGCGAGTGTACCATTGGCTTTTTGAATCAAGATTTATTGTCCTACCAAACGGATGATAGCATATTAGAGGTTGCCATGCAGGCGTTTGAACGCCAATTGGAACTTCAAAAGCTAATCGACAAAGTACTTCATAAAATGGAAACAAATTATGAAGACAAGGATGTTGACCAATTAGCTAAACTTCAGGAAGAATTTGAGCTACTTGATGGCTATACCATCCAATCGAAGACAGAAGAAATTCTGGAAGGTTTAGGTTTTACTACCGCAGATTTAACGAGACCTTTGCGCCTATTCTCAGGAGGATGGCGTATGCGTGTGATGCTTGCCAAATTATTGTTGCAAAAACCATCGCTTTTATTGCTGGATGAGCCTACCAACCACTTGGATTTACCTTCCATCGAATGGGTTGAAAAATACATTCATGATTACGAGGGAGCCATTGTCGTCGTCTCTCACGATCGCTATTTCCTAGATCGTACCATCGATCATATTGCTGAGGTATCCGGTGCTAAAATCACTTTATATCCAGGTAATTACTCGTTCTACACGGAGGAAAAAGCTTTGCGAAATGAGGTTCAAAAAGGAGCCTTTGAAAACCAACAAGCCCAAATACGTCAAACAGAACGGTTTATTGAACGATTTAAAGCTAAAGCTTCGAAAGCCAAACAAGTTCAATCACGTGTTAAAGCGCTAGATCGCATTGATATCATTGATGATGTCATCGATGAAAAAGCAAAAGTGAATTTCAAATTCAACTTTGGTACACAACCAGGTCGTTTTATCCTATTTCTAGAACATGTTTCTAAGGCGTATGGAGATAAAGTAATTCTTAAAAACACCTCGGCGACAATTAATCGAGGAGATAAAATTGCGTTGATTGGTGCCAACGGGAAAGGAAAGTCTACCCTATTGCGTGTCATTTCGGGTACCGAACAAATTGAAGGGGAAAGACGCACGGGTCACAATGTGATCGAATCATTCTTTGCTCAGCACCAACTTGAAAGTTTACAAGTTGAAAATACCTTATTGGAAGAACTTAAGTCAACGGGAACGACCAAAACTGAAATGGAATTGCGCAGTGTATTGGGCTGTTTCTTATTTTCAGGAGAAGAAGTATTCAAAAAGATTAAAGTACTTTCTGGAGGAGAAAAATCACGTGTAGCACTTGCCAAAGTATTGATCTCGGAGGCCAACTTTTTATTGCTGGATGAGCCGACCAATCACTTAGACATGCAATCGGTCAATATTTTGATTCAAGCCTTGCAACAATATGAAGGAACCTATGTAGTCGTATCACACGACCGTTATTTTGTTTCCAATATTGCCAACAAGATCTGGTACATTGAAGATAATGAAGTGAAGGAATATCCAGGTTCATTTGACGAATATGAAACATGGATGTCGACGCGCACCAGCGAACAAGCACCCGTTGCGAAAAGCAAAGAAAAACCTAAGCCAGAACTAGCTCCCGTTGAAGTTACACCTAAATCAAAATCAACAGAAAAGGAAATTGAGAAATTAGAAGCTCAAATCATGACCTTGGAAAATGAATTAGAGACCATCGAACATGATATGGCGGCTTTAGCGCAAGCATCTAAATTTGATGATTTGAAAAATTTGGAGTTAAAGCGAAACGAAGTGCAGAATAAATTAGACGAGACAACGGCCTCCTGGGAATTACTAATCGGATAACATGAAACGAGGGCTTTTAATTTGCTTTATTATGTTGTCCTCCACTTGGGTGAATGCCCAAATAAATTCTACTATCCGACGGGAGCATATCATGACCGTATATGTGGGTAATTTAGATCCCCAGCAATATATACAAAGCCATCCGGTCATTGACATACACCAACAAGACGCTTGGTTTCTTTCGTTTGACGATTTAGCCTTAAAGCCCAACCCATACTTTTTGCGCATTATTTCGTGTCAAGCAGATTGGACTCCGTCTTCGCTTTCTGAAATTGAGTACTTACAAGACTTCAATGACATCCCTTTACGCGATGCAAAGTCATCTATGGGCACGAAAGTACCCTATTTACATTACCGAGTACCTTTACCCAAAGTGCGTATCTCAGGAAATTATATCGCACAGGTCTATGCGAACCGCAATAAGCGTGACACGGTATTTACGCAACGATTCTCCATTGTAGAAAATGAATTACAAGTGGGTGCCACCGTGCAATTTGGCCAAAACAATGCAAGCCGAGCCACGAGCCATGTCCTTCAAATTCAATTAAAATATCCGGATGGACTCATGATTCAGTCAGAGGATGACTTGCGAGTATTTGTCCGCAAAAACAATGAACCTGACTTCATCTTAAAAAACTTGCCCAAACCTGTCATAAATGGCATGGATCGAACCATTCGGTTTCCAGCATTTAATCAGGAAAATAGTGTGCTCGCAGGAAATGAATATCGATTGATTGATTTACGCAGTGTGCAACAGAAATTGAATTTTGTTTCTAGCATCGATGAAAGAGAAACGGAAACCATCGTGAAAACGCAAATAGAAGTCCCACAAGGATTGTATACCTACACGGAACGAAGGGATTTAAATGGCCATTATATAATCAGCAATTATGAAAACGTCCAAGACACACGATATGCGGATTATGTCATTTGCCAGTTTAACTTAAAAGCGACAAATCAAGCGCCTGAGGATGTCTATGTAACGGGCGGGTTTAATAATTATCAAAAGAATGCTACGAATAAAATGACCTATAATGCTGCGACAGGTATGTATCAGGCGAATCTAATGTTAAAACAAGGAATATATAATTACCGATTTGAAACAAAAAACCCTTCCGATTACTTGGAAGGGAATTATGCTCAAACTGAAAATCAATACGATATTTTGGTTTACTATCGAAAGCCTGGAACACGCATAGATGCGCTGGTAGGCTTTCAACGGATCAACTCTATTCGTTAAACGTTAAAACGGAAATGCATGATATCACCGTCATGCACGATATAATCTTTCCCTTCTACACTAAGTTTACCAGCCTCTTTACAAGCCGCCTCACTTTTATATGTTTGGTAGTCGGCCATTTTAATCACCTCGGCACGAATAAATCCACGCTCAAAATCCGTGTGAATCACACCAGCTGCCTGAGGAGCTTTCCAACCTTTTTGGATCGTCCATGCACGCACCTCTTGAACACCCGCAGTGAAATAGGTAATTAGGTTCAATAAAGCATAAGAACTACGAATCAGCTTGCTTAAACCTGACTCTGTTAATCCATATTCATTTAAAAACATCACGCGCTCTTCCTCCTCTTCCATTTCTGCAATTTGCGCTTCCAAAGCTGCACAGATCACTATGACCTCTGCATTTTCAGCTTGTACATTCGCACGCAAAGCGTCAACGTGTGCATTACCGCCTTTGGCAACTGAATCTTCATCTACATTCGCCACATAAATCACTGGCTTATCGGTCAATAAACATAATTCACCAATCGCCGTTTCACGTAATTCAGCATCCATTTCTACCGTTCTTGCCGAACGACCTGCTTCTAATGCCGCTTTGAATTGCTGGACCGCAGCAAGTTCTTGCTTCGCTTTGGCATCTCCATTCTTAGCTGCACGCTCTATTTTTTGGATTTTTTTGTCAACTGACTCGAGGTCCTTCAACTGTAATTCCATGTCGATGATTTCCTTATCAGAAATCGGATTTACGCGTCCCTCGACGTGAATAATGTTCTCATCTTCAAAAGAACGCACCACATGAATGATGGCATCTACCTCCCGGATATTGGCTAAAAACTTATTGCCCAGACCTGCACCCGTAGATGCACCCTTGACTAAACCAGCGATATCAGTAAACTCGATCACCGTAGGTAAAATACGATTCGGTTTAACAAATTCAGCTAAGATGTTCAAACGCTCATCTGGTACGGTAACAATACCGACATTTGGTTCAATCGTACAAAACGGATAATTAGCCGCTTCAGCTTTGTTGGACGAAATAGCACTAAACAACGTAGATTTACCCACATTAGGCAATCCGACAATTCCACAAGTTAATCCCATAATCTAGTTAAAAAATGAAGCCACAAAAGTACGGCTAAAAATCAAAAAGCCCCTGATTACTCAGAGGCTTTTTTCATAATTATTCAAATTCTTATTCCCACTTCAGGTCTGTACCACCAAATTCATCTTCGTCACGCTTGAACGAATCAAAATCAACATCTGGCATCAATTCAGTTTTTACATGGTTAACAGCTTCGTTAAGGCCTTCTACAAACTTGTCGAAATCCTCTTTGTATAGAAACATCTTGTGTTTTTCATATACAAAACCATCTTCTTTTTGATGGCGACGACTTTCGGTAATGGTGATGTAGTAGTCTTGTGAGCGTGTTGATTTAACATCAAAAAAATAAGTTCTTTTACCTGCTCGGATTCGTTTCGAAAACAATTCTTCTCTATCTCTTTCTTCCACTTTAAACTAAAATTTTGGTTTGACAATTTGTAAATCTACTATATAATCTGATTCACTCAAAAAATTCCAGTCAATTTATGAGTCCATAATTGGCATTATTTTTACAAAATTTTTAAATCCAATAATAAAATCTAAACTTTGACGCTTATTCCCATTTGCTTTGGTCAACTATAGATGGATCTTCTGCTTACTCTTTATTCCCTTACCTGCGCTCCATGCTCAGGAACTAGGGGAAGAAAGTTATGGAATTGCATCTTTTTATTCGAATAGCTTTTATGCCAAAAAAACAGCGAATCAAGAGCTATTAAAGCGAAATACCTACACAGCCGCGCATCGAATTTATCCATTTAATACCTTACTCGAAGTAACAAATATCTACAATAAGAAATCTGTTATTGTTCGCATTAACGATCGAGGACCATACAAACGAGGCCGAATTATTGATCTAACTGAAGCTGCTGCGAAGAAGATTAACCTACGAAAAGTGGGCTTAGCAAAAGTGAAAATCAAGGTAATCGGATTTGAAAACGAGGTGATGTTAATTCCCTACCATGACCTGGAACTTGAAACAACACCCAAATTCAGTTCCAAATTCTACCAAAAAACACGCTTAAAATACAAGAAAAAATACCGCGTCAAGAAAAATATTCGCAACAAGAAATACGTCAAAAAGAAATCGAAATAACTATTTCTTCCGTTCGTAGAAATTAATAAAATCTTGAATTTTATCCGCTGGAATACGCTTTCCTATAATACGTTTAGATTTATCTAAGACATAAATAACCGGTGTTGCATACACATCAAAGGTATTTTTAAAGTCGGTGTAATACTCCTCCACCCCACTTTTCGGATTTAAATGCACATCGATCCCGTTATACCAAGATTCTATTTTAAACTCCGTAATAAACTTTTGCCATTGTGCCTTATCACGCACGATGCTTGCGGCAAAAACACCCACATTCTTTTCTTTGAAAAAAGCTTCTTGCGCCTGCAACTTAGGCGTCTCCTCCTTGCAATGACTACACTCTGGATCGTAAATAAAGACCACGGTATAATTATTGGGAATCGTGGACAGCATTAAACGCTTGCCCGATGGATCGGTTAAAACCATTTCTGGAATCTTCTTACCGATGATTAAAGGTTTAATCACCGCTAGGCGTTCTTTCATCTTGCGTACCGTCGTGGTATCCCAGAGCTTAGGCTCGCCGATGTAATATTTTTCCGCTATATGAACAAAAGCACCATCAGTACCCACAATATTGTGGTTCTCGTAGGTACTTGCAATCTTATAAATAACGTACTTTCTTACATCAGTTTGCTTAATTTTAGCTAATAGAGCGTCAGCATCTTTGCTAATCGAGTCTGATTCTTGAACGACTAAATCCTCAAAATACTTTTCAATCTTACGTTGTAAAAAAGGAGAACGAATAAAACGATCATCGTTTAAATCGATGTTGTCAAAATAATGCTTTTTGTAGAAGCTGAATTGGTATTTGTATAGTGCTGCACTGTCAACAGCATTTTTAACCGGGTTCTTGTAGGCAGGAATTTCCGGCTCGAAAGTTGCTTTAATCAACTTAGATACAAACAAAGATTGGTTTTTAAGCATCCATTCTTTTTGATAAGCGGCGATTCGCTTACGCGTCACCTCTACTTGTTGCGCATCCGTCATAGATTGCATCGCGCGATATTGCTTATTCATCTCTTGTTGGAACGTGTAAAATGCCGCATTCTCCTCCGAACCCTTCACCTGCATATTAGTCACCACGTCGACCGTATCCGTTTCGAAACTGAAATGGTCTGTACCAATGATTAAATCCAAATATTTAGTGGTTGAAAAGCTAACCAAATACAACCCTTTCGGTAATGCTTCCTTGCCTTTAAATGTAAACTGCCCTAACTCATTCGCACGGGCAGTATCCTTAATGACTTGTTGGCTCGAACCAAAATAATGCGCCAAATACACATCTACATTTTTCAATCCTTTAATCGTGCCTTTAATCTCATAACTAGGCGCTTTTTGAGCAAGCGTACCTACAATAGAAAGGAAAAATAGACTGATAGATAAGACGAATTTCATAGAATTAGAATAAATTGAAACTTATTACGAAACGAAATTTACAATGTTTTTTACGCTATCGAAAATTATCGATTTTATACTTTTACCAATTAGTTGGATTTTAATCAGTTTGGTCCTCGGAATTTGGAAGAGAAACACCAAATTGCTTTATGTGGCATTGGGTATGTTGCTCCTATTTACAAATGGATTCTTTGTCAATACACTGTACCAACTTTACGAATTACCTCAAACGAAACTTTCCCCAAATCAAAAATTTACCTACGGTGTCGTCCTTGGTGGAGGAATGATTAAATCACCTCAAGAAGATCCGACACGAATCAATGTAGGCGAAACAGCTGATCGGATGCTTCAACCAATCTTATTATACAAATCAGGAGTCATTTCGAAAATCGTCATTACTGGTGGAGACACGAGCATTAAAGGACTACGCACAGATGAAATTCGAGAAACAGCCCAGGTGACCAAATTCATGCTCGCCATGGGTGTAGATTCGGCTGACATCATCAAAGAGGAAAAAGCTCGAAATACGCATGAGAATGCTACTTACACGCGGGACATATTGAACAAGACGCAAGAAACTATTCTTTTAATAACATCTGCAGCCCACATGCGCCGCTCCATGGCTTGTTTTGAAAAGGTGGGTTTGCACCCAGTCGCATATCCCGTAGATCACAAAAAAAAGGACAGCCCAATGGGTGTCCTTGAATGGCTGATGCCTTCTGAAAATCATCTGGCGCGGATTTCTCAATTAGTTAGAGAGATGTTTGGCTATGTGATTTACACGCTGAATGGATATGCCTAAGTAGACAAAATATCTACCATACGAATCAAATCCTCAGAAACTGGCTTTTTCTTCGTGATCGTATCATGGAATGGCGTGTACACCAATTGGTTATTGATCACCCCTGCCATAACATTTTTCTCTCCACGCAATAAACCTTCTAATGCGCCTAAACCTAAACGAGAAGCAAGAATACGATCATACGCCGTAGGAATTCCTCCACGTTGAATATGCCCCAGGGTCGTCACACGAATATCAATCATGTTACCCATTTTTTCTTTGATCTTCTTCGCAACGATTTGCGCATTTCCTTCCTCGTCGCCTTCGGCAACAATGACAATAGAAGATGATTTTTGCTTAGCGAAACCATTATTAAGAATAGAAACAATATCGTCTACCGGCGTTAAATTTTCTGGAATCATTAAGGCTTCCGCACCACCTGCAATACCACATTGAACGGCAATATAGCCTGAATCACGACCCATAACCTCAATAAAAAAGACACGGTCATGTGAATCTGCCGTATCTCTAATTTTGTCAATGGCATCTAAAGCGGTGTTAACAGCCGTATCAAAACCAATCGTATAGTCAGTACCGTATAAATCATTATCAATGGTACCCGGCGCGCCTACCGTAGGAATTTTAAATTCATTAAAAAAGATCTCAGCTCCTGTAAATGTTCCATTACCACCAATGGCTACAAGTCCCTCAATACCTTTCTCTTTTAACTGATCGTATGCTTTTTGGCGACCTTCTGAGGTCATGAATTCTTTAGAACGCGCGGACTTTAAGATCGTTCCGCCACGCTGAATAATATTACTAACTGATTGTGAATTAAGCGGAATGATGTCTCCCTTAATCATCCCATTGTATCCACGAACGATACCGTAAACTTCAACACCATGATAGGCAGCACCACGAACAATCGCACGAATACATGCATTCATGCCTGGGGCATCACCACCCGATGTAAATACAGCTATTTTCTTCATCAATATATATTTTTATGACTTTGGCTCATTATAGTTTTCAAAAATACGATTTAAAACGTTTAAACAATAAAAATCAGTATAAAATTGAACTGAAAAAATCGAATAACAAAAATAGTATTTAACACATGTTTTGTAATTTGCAACTTCATTCAACATGTACATCTTATGCCAAAAGCAGCAAACGAATTTTTATATACCTACCTGAATAATGCCTCTCCTACTGGCTTTGAATCATCGGGCCAACAGATTTGGTTAGATTACATCAAGCCCTATATTGACGAGAAAATAATTGATACCTATGGTACTGCCGTGGGTGTTATTAATCCTGGTCAACCCTATAAAGTTGTCATTGAGGCCCATGCGGATGAAATTTCCTGGTTTGTGAATTACATCGATGATAACGGTTATTTGTTTTTACGCAGAAATGGTGGTTCAGACGCCTTAATCGCACCATCCATGCGTGCCAATATTCATACCAAAGACAAAGTCGTTAAAGGAATATTCGGCTGGCCTGCCATCCACGTGCGTGACCTGGCTAAAGATAAAGCACCCACGATTGACGATATATTCATCGACTGTGGCGCCTCAAACAAAAAAGAAGTCGAAGAAATGGGTATTCACGTTGGCACCGTGGTGACGTTTGAAGATGGTTTGACCGAATTGAATGGCAAGTATTTAGTTGGCCGCGCCCTCGACAACCGCATCGGTGGTTATATGATCGCGCAAGTAGCCAAAAAAATCAAAGAAAATAAGATCAAATTACCCTTCACGCTATATGTAGTCAATTCCGTTCAAGAAGAAATTGGCCTCCGTGGAGCAGAAATGATTGTGCGTAGACTAAAGCCAGATTTGGCGTTTATTACCGATGTGACACATGATACGCAATCTCCGATGTACAACAAGAAAATCCAAGGAGATATGTCGTGCGGAAAAGGCCCAGTTATCTGCTATGGTCCAGCGGTTCAAAATAATGTCCGTGATTTCATCATTGACGTAGCGAAAGAAAACAACATTGATTTCCAACGACAAGCTGTATCGCGCTCCACAGGAACAGATACTGATTCGTTTGCCTATGCTACTGAAGGCGTAGCTTCAGCCTTAATCTCATTACCGCTTAAATACATGCATACCACCGTGGAAACAATCGCAAAAAGCGATATGGAAGCGGTGATTGAATTGATTTATCAGTCTTTACTGAAGGTGAAGGGGAATGAGGATTGGAGGTATTTTAATTAGACGTTAGACGCTGGACGATAGACTTTGGACTGAAAACAAGTAGAGACGCGATACTTCGCGTCTTTTTTTTTCAATTTCCAGCGTCCGACGTCTAACGTCCAGCGTCTAAACTGATACTTCACGTCTTTTTTTTCAATTTCTAGCGTCCGACGTCTATCGTCCAGCGTCTAAACTGATACTTCACGACTTTTTTTTTCCACGTCTAGCGTCCGACGTCTAACGTCCAGCGTCTAAACTGATGCTTCGCATCAGTTTATATATCTAGCAAAAAACTCCCACGTCCGTAACATCTGATCAATCCGCTGGCGATTATTGCCCGCGCGGGTGATTTCATGTGAAGCACCAGGATGACGCACATATTCCACATCGCGGCCTAATTGCTTCAAGCTCTTATATAGCATTTCACTTTGAATTACACCTGTACGTAAGTCATTTTCACCATGGAAAATGATTAACGGTGTTTTGATATTAGACACATACGTCAATGGCGATTCACGATCTAAAATAGCACGTGTTGCTTTTTCCCACGGATACCCACCAAAATAATTGGGAACCAAACGCCACGCGTTTCCTTCTCCATAAAACGTGGACAACTCATACACGCCACGCTGGGAGGCCGCCACTTTAAATCGATTCGTATGACCCACAATCCAAGTCACCAAATAACCTGCATACGATCCACCCGTCACTGCCAAACGCGTCGTATCCGCCCAGCCTTCCTTAATCGCTAAATCTGTTGCCTTCATCACATCGGCCATCGGACCTGCTCCCCAATCTTTCACATTACTTGCCATAAATGGCGTTCCATACCCACCACTACCACGCGGATTGCAATACACAATCCCCATGCCTTGTGCCGCATAATACTGAAATTCATGCCACATACTCGCTTCACCCGTTCCCCACATAGCCGTTGGCCCACCATGAATTTCAGTCACCAATGGATATTTTTTACCGGCCACATAGCCAATCGGCTTCATGACCCAATAGTCAACAACCTGACCTTTGGAGTTCGTAAACGTATGTTTTTCAGCCTTGGATAGGGATTTACTAGCCAACCACCCCGAATTCAATTCCGTCAATGAAGACTCTTTCCCTCCCGAATGCACATATAATTCAGATGGATTAGAAATACCTGTTTTGGCATAGACGAAATCAACACCATTAAAATCAAAACCTAATACACCATCTTCCATAGAAGTAAACGTTTCAAATTGCTGCGTGCTAATCGTATACGCTACAATCGGAACGGCACCGTGATCCTGCGGTGTAAGAAATAATTTGGCATCATCTGCCGACCACTTTACTTGCGTAATCACTCTGTCCAAATTAACCGTCTGAATCAAGCCTGTATTAAAATTCAACAGCTTCAAAACAGGATTTGATACACCTGATGATTTGGCTTCGAAGAAGGCCAACTGGTCCCCTTTCGAACTTAGGGTTAAATTAGAATAGCGATAACCCGGCTTAATCAAAATGGATTTATACGTTTTCGTACGAAGATCATAGGAAACTATTTGACTCTCCTGAACTTTGTCGGGATGCGTTAAACTATCGGCAGGCAACACAACCAATAACTCATTGGCATTCAATTGCTCCCAATCAGACCAGCGGTGCAATGGATTATTTACTTGAACCGGTTTCGCGCCAGGGGTAGTCGGCTGCATAAACAGTGCCGATAACATCATTTCTCCCGAAGTAGTCGTCTCCTCCTGAAACTGTAGGCGATTAATGACTTTGGCCTTTTTATCTTTTTCGTTTTGTGCCAAATACGCACGAATCTCCTCTAAACTCCCGTTCGGATTTGCCTTTGCCTGAGGTACATAATTAGCCGTAGCAATTCCCGGTTTTTCGAGCGTCCAGGAAGGCCGACTCTTCGCTTTATTCCACGTAGTATCTGTATAAAAATCCTTCAATGAAATCGAAGATTGAAAAAATACCGCACCGTCAGCCTTAGACCAAACTAGGTTCTGAACCCCTGAAGAAAAATTAGTGGCCGCAATAGGCTCACCACCAGCGAGTGACAATACATAAGCCTGTGATTTAGAACCCATATCGCGTGAAAAAAGAATACTCCGACCATCCGAACTCCAAGAAGGACTGGAAATACTAAACTTTCCAGCCGTTAAAGGACGGCTCGTTTTAGTAGCCAAATCTGCCACGTATAAATGTGTTTGATAGACAAAATCGCCCTTCTTCTCTGCGTCATCCTCAATCGAGGTAACCGTATATAAAACTGATTTACCATCAGGCGAAAAGGCAGGTTTCCCCACTATTTTAATTTTTAGCAAATCGGTCACCTGAATGGTTTGTTGGGCAAAAACACTGCATGAAACAAGCAGGAAGAATAAAATACGCATAGACAAAAAAATAAGGCCTGCGAAATATGTCGCAAGCCTTAAAATTAGAAATAAAATTTAAAGATTAAATCAACTTCAAGATTTCTTCTCCAATCGCATGCGTTCCTAAAATCATTGATTTATCTGTAGACGCATCCGCGATATCACCCGTACGGAAACCTTTCTTCAAAACTTGATCCACTGCACTGATCACCGCTTCAGATTCGGCTTTCATACCAAACGAAATGTCTAATAATAAGGCTGCCGACAAGATAGAGGCCATTGGATTAGCTAAGCCTTTTCCGGTAATATCATGCGCAGAACCGTGAATAGGCTCATAAACACCCGTTCCATCACCGATAGATGCGGAAGCCAACATACCCATGGATCCTGCAATTTGAGACGCCTCATCCGTTAAAATATCCCCGAATAAGTTGGCCGTAACCACCACGTCAAAACGCTTTGGATCCTTGATTAACAACATCGCTGTAGCATCCACAAATTGATATTCAACGGTTACGTCTGGATATTCTAAGGCCAACTTTTGAATTTCTTCACGCCATAAACGCGAAGACTCCAACACGTTTGCCTTGTCCACTGAAACTAAATGCTTCTTCCGTGTGCGAGCAGCTTCAAATGCCTTGCGACCGATACGCTCTACTTCGTAACGACTATATTCTGCTACATCATAAGCCGTATCGCCATTGTTCTTACGTCCTTTTTCACCGAAATAAATATCTCCCGTCAATTCACGGAAAAACAAAATGTCAGCTCCCTTTAAGATTTCAGGCTTAATGCTTGAAGCAGATAATAACTCATCAAACAATTTAATTGGACGTAGATTCGCGTACAAACCTAATTCCTTACGCATCTTCAACAATCCTTGCTCCGGACGAACCTTCGCTGATGGATCATTATCATATTTTGGATGACCTACCGCACCAAACAATACGGCATCCGAAGCTTTCATTTTTTCCAAGGTCTCCGCTGGTAACGCATCTCCTGTCGCCTCAATCGCCACGTGACCAATTAACGCCTCATCATACGTAAAATCATGACCAAATTTGGCCGCAATTTTCTCTAATACTTTTTTACCTACTTCAGTAACTTCTTGTCCAATTCCATCACCTGGAACAATTAGGATATGTTTTTTTGCCATGATATAAATTAAATCAAATTCAACATTTTTTGTGTCGCCTTAATGGCAGACACGGTTTGGTCACTATCTAAGCCACGTGTGATTAACTCGCGCCCATTAAATGACCACGTAATTATCGTCTCGCACAACGCGTCTGATTCTCCTCCAGGAGGAATACGAACAGCATAGTCTGTTAATTGCGCTAACTTCTGTCCCTTTTTCTCAAAAATGATAGCCAATGCATGCATAAATGCATCATATTGTCCATCCCCTTGCGCATGCTCCTCAAATATCTCTCCATCTACGGAAATCTTTAAAGTCACGGAAGGACGTAAATCTTTGGAATGTGTTAACACATAATTCAATACCTGAACACGTTCTTCAATTGTATTAGAATCCAATACATCCGAAATGATATACGGCAAATCATCTTGCGTAACAACCTCTTTCCGGTCACCCAATTCAATGATTCGCTGAGTAACTTTCTTTAAATCTTGGTCGGATAACTGAATGCCTAAGGCCGACAAGTTATTCTCAATATTTGCTTTTCCAGATGTTTTACCCAACGCATATTTACGCGCACGGCCAAAACGCTCCGGCATCAATTCATTAAAATAGAGATTGTTCTTTTTGTCTCCATCCGCATGGATTCCAGCTGTTTGGGTAAATACGTTTTCACCAACCACTGGCTTGTTTACGGGGATTCGGAAACCAGAAAAAGATTCCACCAACTTACTTACGGTGTATAATGATTTTTCGCAAACGGATGTTTTGATGTCTTTTTGGTAATCATTTAAAACCGCAATCACAGAAGCTAAAGGCGCATTACCTGCGCGCTCTCCCATGCCATTAACCGTCAAATGCAAACCATGCACACCATTCCGGACAGCTTCTAAGGCATTCGCTGTACCTAAATCATAATCATTATGCGCATGAAAATCAAAATGGGTATTGGGAAAACGATCCACTAACTCTTTTACATAATCAGCTGTCTCCCAAGGCGTTA
This sequence comes from Aquirufa avitistagni, assembly GCF_042715545.1. Taxonomy (NCBI): domain Bacteria; kingdom Pseudomonadati; phylum Bacteroidota; class Cytophagia; order Cytophagales; family Flectobacillaceae; genus Aquirufa; species Aquirufa avitistagni. The sequence goes on from NZ_JBBKXZ010000001.1 coordinate 1,030,983, forward strand.
ACACACCTAAGGTATCAGGCAATAACACCCGTTTGATATGTAATTGCGTTAGAAAATCTAAATAACGAATGACATATTCTTTTGAATTACGCATGCCATTACTCCAATCCTCCAAGTACACATTAACCGTCAACCCTTTTGATATAGCTAAGCGAATCGTCTCTTCGATCTCAGCAAAATGTTGCTCAGGCGTTTTCTTCAGTTGGTGCTCCAAATGATTCAACGACCCTTTGGTCAACAAATTCATTACTATGGCACCAGCATCGAGCATCCATTGTACGGACGTGCCCCCGTCAACAAATGTGAGAACTTCCACACGATCCAAGAAACCGGCTGTGGTAGCCCAAGAGGTGATTTTTTTAACTGCTTGAAATTCTCCTTCTGATACACGCGCAGACGCAATCTCAATGCGATCAACCTTTAATTCAGTCAATAGCAATTGAGCAATCGTTAGTTTTTCGGTAGCAGAAAAGGATACGCCGCTGGTTTGTTCTCCATCCCGAAGCGTGGTATCCATGATTTCAATATGTCGCATCAGCTTAGCGATTAACTGCGAAAGCAGCAATTTCAGATTTCATCGCTTGTAAATAATCGATGTCATCAAAACCATTCAATAAATTATGCTTCTTGTATCCATTGATCGCAAAAGATTCCGAAGCGCCTGTGGACGAAATCGTTATCGTTTGCGCTGGCAAATCCACCACTAACTCAGATTTAGGATCTTTTTCAATGGCTTCAAAAATTTGATGCAAAAATTCAGGAGATACTTGGACAGGTAAAATACCTACGTTGATCGCATTCCCACGGAAAATATCCGCAAAGAAAGAAGAAACTACGCAACGAAAACCGTAATCGTAAATCGCCCAAGCCGCATGTTCACGAGAAGATCCAGAACCGAAGTTCTTCCCTCCTACGAGAATTTTGCCTGAATACGTTGGGTTATTCAATACGAAATCTGCCTTCGGCTGATCGTTTTTATCGTAACGCCAATCTCTAAATAAATTATCACCAAAGCCCTTGCGCTCCGTTGCTTTTAAGAAACGCGCTGGGATGATTTGGTCAGTATCCACATTCTCAATGGGCATGGGAACCGCCGTACTTGTCAAAACACTAAAACTATCGTAAGCCATATTGCTCTTTATTAATTCTTATAAAAATTGTCTTGGATCTGTCACAACCCCAGTCACTGCCGCAGCAGCAGCTACTAATGGACTCGCCAATAAGGTACGAGATCCAGGACCCTGACGGCCTTCAAAATTACGATTCGATGTACTTACCGCATATTTTCCTGCAGGGATCTTATCGTCATTCATTGCCAAACACGCAGAACAACCCGGCTGGCGCAACACAAATCCCGCCTCCGTTAAAATATCCAAAATACCTTCTTCTTTAATCTGCGCTTCCACGATATGTGAACCCGGAACAACCCAAGCCGTCACATGATCCGCTTTTTTACGTCCTTTGACAATCGACGCAAATGCTCTAAAGTCTTCAATACGGCCGTTGGTACAAGACCCAATAAACACGTAATCTACTTGCTTACCGATCATCGCATCATCCTCCGAGAATCCCATATAATCCAATGACTTCGCATACGTGGCTACACCACCTTCTACATCCGTTGCTTTTGGAATATGTTTCGAGATACCCATACCCATTCCTGGATTAGTACCATACGTAATCATAGGCTCAATATCAGCTGCATTAAACGTGATTTCTTCATCAAATGAAGCACCTGCATCTGTTTTCAAAGTCTTCCAATACGCTAATTGCGTATCCCAATCAGCCCCTTTAGGTGCTAATTCACGACCCTCGATGTAATCAAATGTTATTTGGTCTGGTGCAATCATACCACCACGTGCACCCATCTCAATACTTAAGTTACAAACCGTCATACGACCTTCCATGGTCATCTGTTCAAATACATCACCCGCATATTCGACGAAGTAACCTGTTGCACCTGAGGTGGACAATTTGGCGATAATATATAAAGCAACGTCTTTAGGCGTTACTCCTTTTCCTAACACACCATTCACATTGATACGCATCTTCTTCGGCTTAGGCTGCATAATACATTGTGATGATAGCACCATCTCAACTTCTGATGTACCGATACCGAAAGCAATCGCACCAAACGCACCGTGCGTAGACGTATGTGAATCTCCACATACAATCGTAAAACCAGGTAACGTAATTCCGTTTTCAGGCCCTACAACGTGCACAATTCCGTTTTTAGGATCACCCAAACCCCAATGTGAAATACCATATTTAGCTGAATTAGTCGCCAATTGCTTTAATTGATTGGCCGACAACGCATCTTCGACAGGTAAATGTTGGTTAATCGTAGGCGTATTATGATCTGCAGTCGCAAACGTGCGCTCCGGAAACATAACACCAATACCCCGAGTTTCAAGGCCTAAAAAAGCAACTGGACTCGTTACTTCATGAATAAAATGACGGTCGATAAAGAAAACATCTGGGCCATCTTCAATCTTCCGAATCACATGGGAATCCCATACTTTATCAAATAAGGTTTTAGGGGAGTTACTCATTTTTATATATTAAATTTTTAAGCGCTTTCAATTAAACTAAGGTGCAAAAATGCTATTATTTTTGCGAATTTGCAAAGAAAGGCAGGTGTCAAATTGGAATTTCACCAAATAAAATTTGGTTAATCCTACGTATCACAAAGATGCGCGATGTATAAAAGCGAATGGATTTGCCAACTTTGTTCGCGCATTCGTTTTGACAATTTCAGCAGCCAATTCACCCATTTTTACAAAATCAGTAGAAATGGTCGAAATCCCCTCAAATAACAAACGCTTGATCGGCGTTTCATTATACGAAATCAAGCCTACTTCTTTCCCTAGAGTCAAACCTTTTGCTCTAATTTGATCGAGTAAAACGATTAAATCATCTTCCATAACTGTGATGTAAGCTGTTCCCTCCTGCGGCTCTACCTGCTCGGCAACTGAAAAGTCAAAGGCAAAGTCCCGACAAAACAACTCAAAACCACGAACAATTCCTTTGGGATAATAACTCGATTGTGGAAAAACGAGTTGGACCGACGCATATTTAGCTAAGGCCTCTTTCGCTTCCACCAGCGTTTCATAAATATCTCGTTCGAAATTTTCATAAACCGCCCCAAAATTACCTTGAATACCCGGAAGCAATTTGTCCAACAAAATCAACTTCTCCTTCGGTAACGTATTGATAAAATCTACTGCAATAGAATCCCCTTCCATAAAATGCGGAATGATGACAATATGCGAATAGTCTAATTCACGTTTGGTGATAATGCGCTTAAAGAGATTGAAATCATTATTGTAAATATAAAAGTCGATACCCGCCGTAGGTCCCATGGAGGCAACAAATGAATCATAAATCATTTTTTTGTGGACAGATAACTTGTTGAACAACAAGAAGATGCGAAAATCTGGGGGGACGCCGCCGACGCACACGAAAAAACCCTTGCCGCGAACCGATTCCACAATCCCCAACGACTTCAAATAATTATATCCCTTCTCGACCGTAATCCGCGAAATATCATGCTCAAAGCTTAACTCATTGATGGAAGGGAGTACATCGCCCTGTTTGATTTTACCAGCTTGAATGCCTTCGATGATGGAATTGGCCAACTGCCGATATTTGGGCGTGGAGGAAAATTCATCAATATAAATCAAATCACGCATGGTTAGTCGGCAATCGAATTACCAACCCCCACAATAATCACCGAAATCAAAATAACGACAATCCCGGCAATCACTGTGCGTAATGTTTTCGAGGAAACACCTTTCCATTCCTTGAAATACAATCCCCAGAAATTAGAGGTCATAATGATCGTAGCCATGTGCAAAATCCATGAACTAGCTCCATTGCCTAATTTACTCTCGCCCATGCCGTAAAAAAAGAACTGTAAAAACCAGGTGGTACCCGCCACGGCCGCGAACATATAATTCATCCGTAAAGGTGCGCGCGTATCTAGGTAATCACCAAACGTCTTGTTCGAGAAATTCAAATACATGCAATACACGAAGTTGGTCAAGAAACCACCCCAAAGCACCACGATAAAAATGACGTTGTTTTGAAACAGAGGATCACAGCCTTTGGCAACCGCAGCTCCGGCCATATCCTTGCCCGCCTCAATACCGAAATTAAAACAAGCACTGCACAAGCCTGAAATCGTAGCCACGATCAAACCTTTAGTTAAACTAAATTCCTTGATTGTTTCCTGCTTTTGCTCGGTCGACAACTCCCCTTCCTTCATCATCCCCGCTTTACCGCATAGATAAATACCGAAAACGCAGACTAAAATGCCCAACAAAACAACCTGACCACCTGTGCTTCCAATAATGTGCGAAATCGTATCTCCTTCCACACCTGCAAATTCGCGATAGATCGGAGGAACTAAAGCGCCGAAAATACTGCATAAACTTAAGGCAATCGACATACCTAAAGACATACCCAAATAGCGCATAGCTAATCCAAAGGTTAAACCTCCAATTCCCCACAACACCCCAAACGTAAACGTCCAGAAAAATACATCCGAATCAACCTGTTGGATAATGGTCATGAAATCCGGAATCGTTACATAGGCAGCGAGTAAAGGTACAATCAACCAAGAAAACACACCGCCCACAATCCAAGCACTCTCCCAGGACCACACATGAATCTTCCGGTAAGGAATGTAAAAAGAGCCCGAGGCGAAACCACCTAATGAATGAAAAAATAATCCTAAAAGAGAACCCATACCTTACTTATTTAACTGTAAATACATATTTACCCGATCCGATTCGGATGCGATTACCCGGAATCATTTCGCCATCTTGTGTCATTTGATCAGCACCTACACGGGGCAACTCAACAGTTGCCGACGTATTGACTGGTACCTCTACCGTAAGCGTAAATTCGCCAGAATCTAATCGCCAATCCGAAGAAACTTTTCCATAAGGTGTTTCTAAACTCGTTTTTGCGAAGCTCAATCCACCACCTAATTCTGGCTTAATCACAATTTGCTTGTAGCCAGCCCCATCAAATTCCTCGGTATCAATTCCTCCGACAGTCCGGTACATCCAATCGCCAATCGCTCCATACGCATAGTGATTAAAGGAAGTCATGCCCGGATCTTGAAAAGTCGAATCCGGTTTCATCGAATCCCAGCGCTCCCAAATCGTCGTTGCGCCATGCGCCTTAATCGGATATAACCACGATGGATAGGTATCTTGTAATAATAATTTATACGCTACATCATTACGTCCAAAGCGTGTTAAGACTGGATTCAAAAATGGCGTACCTAAAAATCCAGTCGTCAAATGATACTTATAGCTCTCAATATTCGCCACCAATCGGCCCAGTGCCGCCTCACGTAACGAAGCCGGAATCATGTCAAATTGCAATGCCAAAATATAAGCTGTCTGCGTCTCTGAAATCAAGCGACCATTTGCTGTCATAAATTCCTTTTGGAATTGCAACTTGATGCGCTCCAATAAACGCTCCCATTCTTTGAAATCATCCATCTTACCTAAAATACGCGCTGTTTTAATCATCAATTGCGTATTGTAAGCATAGAAACATTGGGCAACAAGGTAGTTGTCGGTGACGGCCGACTTCTGTCCAATCATCCCTTTGGAATCATCCACGCGGTACGATAACCAATCCGCAAATTGGAAACCCGTATTCCATAAATCGTTCTTCGCCGCACCACGCACATAATTCAAATATGCTTTCATACTGGAATACTGATTTTCCAATACTTGCTTATCACCATAGGTCGTATAGATATTGTACGGAATAATGATGCTGGCATCGGACCAACCGGCAGCACCTGCTTGGTTATTATCTTTTCCAATCGTCGTACGCGTTAGCACATCTGGAATCACAAATGGAACCGCCCCATTAGGCGCTTGATCAGCTGCAACATCTTTAAGCCATTTCGCAAAAAACTGATTGACATTAAAGTTAAAGGCAGCCGTACGGGAGAAAACCTCCGCATCTCCCGTCCATCCCAAACGCTCATCGCGCTGTGGACAATCTGTAGGAACATCTAAGAAATTACCCTTTTGACCCCAACGAATATTGGATTGCAACTGATTCAACAAAGGATTACTTGTCTCAAAAGTACCCGAAGGCTTCATATCTGAATTCAATGCAATCGCTTGATAATCTGATGCTTGCACGTCGATTCCCTCCACCTGAACATAGCGAAAGCCAAAGAACGTAAAGTGTGGTTCCAAAACTTGCTGTTCCCCATTGAGTATATATTCCGCTTGCGCTTTGGCTGAGCGTAAATTAGCAAAATAGGGTTCGCCCGTTTTATCGAGCATTTCCACATGGTATAATTTAACCGCTTGACCAGCCTTTCCTTTGACAGTTAGTTTAACCCAACCCACGACATTTTGACCAAAATCAAGAATCGTTTTCCCGGATTTAGTCCGCAAGACCTTAGCTACTTTCAGCTGTTCTTGCTTGCGCATCGGTTCGTTAATTTGGGCGTGCAGCACGCCCATTGATGCGGTTGTTTCGACCACTGCCGACCAGGTTGTCGGGCGAATACGCGTATCCTGCTTCTCCCCATCGTAAATTTCTGAAGTCAGAATATGACTTAAACTCGCCTTCCATGAATTATCTGATAGGACAGATTCAGTGGACCCATCGGCATAAGTAATTTCCAACTGACTCAATAGCGCCGTTTGAGCGCCATAAAAATTCTTATTATTCTCCCAAGCAATACGGGTACGGAACCATCCAGACCCCATTAAAACGTCTAATTGGTTTAAACCCTTCTTCACCTCGGCTGAAATATCGTATACCTGAAACTGTAAATGTTTGTTGTAACTGGTCCAGCCTGGACTTAAATAGGCATCGCCTACGCGCTTCCCATTGATGGATGCATCATACAATCCGCGTGCGGTGATGAATAAACGTGCTGATTTAACTTCTTTTTTGGCGAAAAATGATTTTGCCAAGATAGGCACGCGACCATCCACTGAATCTGAAGCAATACCCGAACTGATCCACTTCGCTTTCCAGTCGGCCGTGCGCAACAGCGACGTCCTAAATTCCGACCACAATACCTTACTTGCTTTTCCTTGATTATCCCAAACCTGAACCGCGACTTGATACGCCTGATTTGATTTCAGCTCATCGCCGGCGTATGGTATGAAAAGCGATTGATCGGAATCTATTTTACCTGATTTCCACACCGTTTTCCGACCGGCTAACACATGAATTGAATATGATTTTTGCGTGACGTTGCGATTGGGCGAGCTTAATTGCCAACTAAATCGTGGTTGCAAAACACCTACTCCCTGGGGGGCTTGTTGGTTTTCAATCTGAATCGACTGAACTGAAATCTGAGCGAATAGCCAAAGGGGCGAGAGAAAAAAGGCAAGAACAAGACATTTCTGCAGTAGAATTTTCATAAATTTCAAAGGTTTAGATTTGAAAGCAAGCTACAAATCTATTTCTAAAATTAAAATAACAGTCCTTAGCACCCCTAGGACAGTAAGCCTATGAAACTACGTTTATTACTCGTATTAGAAATTAGCCTTGCCTTCATCGCCTGGACGCAAAAAGATACTGATTATACGCAATGGGCGTCCTATTTGGGTGGTCCGGATCGGAATCATTACTCCACATTGAATCAAATCACACCTGAAAATGTAAAAGATTTGCAAGTTGCATGGACTTATTCCTTACCTGATTCAGGCCAAATGCAGGCGAATCCCATCATCGTGGATGGTGTTTTATATGGGGTTTCCGCGTCTGTGCAGGCATTTGCCTTGGATGCAGCGACTGGCAAAGAAATCTGGCGTTTTGGTGATCCCCTAAAAAACTGGGCAAGTACTTCCCGCGGCGTTAGTTATGCCAAAGGTCGTATACTCTATACCGTTGGCCCCAATCTCTGGGCACTAGATGCCAAAACTGGAAAGCCCATCGACACCTTTGGTGATCATGGAAAAGTAGATTTACATACGGGTTTGCCTGCCATGGCACAAAACAAATTCATTATTTCCAATACACCAGGGACCGTTTTTGAGAACTTAATTGTCATGCCACTCCGCTTATCCGAAGGAGCAGATGCAGCGCCAGGTGATATTCGTGCCTATGATATTTACACGGGAAAAGTCGCTTGGTCCTTTCATACGATACCTTATCCTGGTGAATACGGCTATGAGACTTTCCCGAAAGATGCCTATAAAAATGAGTACACGGGTGCGGCAAATAATTGGGCCGGCATGGCTGTGGATGAAAAGAGAGGAATTCTGTATGTTCCCACAGGATCCGCTGGATTTGATTTCTATGGAGGAAATCGGAAAGGCAGTAATTTATTTGCCAATTGCCTGTTGGCCTTAGATGCGCGAACAGGTAAAAGACTTTGGCATTTTCAAACGACACATCATGATATGTGGGATCGTGATTTACCCGCCCCACCCAATTTGATTACGGTGATGCATCGTGGAAAACCGGTGGATGCCGTTGTCCAAGTTACGAAACAAGGTTATGTTTTTTGCTTCGATCGCGTGACCGGAAAACCACTTTTCCCAATCGTAGAGAGACCGGTAAAAGGTTCCACCCTCGTGGGTGAACACGCATGGGAAACACAACCGATGCCTACCTTACCAAAACCCTACGCCAGGCAGTCGGATGAAATAACGGCGAAAGACATTAATCCGTATGCTGCCAACCAATCAGAACTACGTCAGAAATTAGGCCAAATCGAAACCGGATGGCATGCCGCTCCTAGCCTACAAGGTAATTTGATCTTACCGGGTTTTGATGGTGGTGCGGAATGGGGCGGTGCAGGGGCAGATCCCAAAAGAGGCATTGTCTACATTAATAGCAATGAGATGCCCTGGGTGCTGACGATGGTGTCCACCAAACAGACGACCCAAACCTCCTCAAAAACATATACCCAATATTGTGCGTCTTGCCATGGAGATAAATTACAGGGCAATCCAGCCAGTGGCTATCCTAATCTAACGGAGGTATTCAAACGCAGAAACAAGGTGTTTTTGAGTCAAATCATCACACAAGGCAAGGGAATGATGCCTGGTTTTCCTCAAATTGACAAAGCGGCCCGAGAGGAATTGGTCAATTTCTTAGCGGGAGAAACGCCTAAAGAGGTGGTATCAACGGAAGGAAAAACACCCGAACTGCCTTACCGCATGACTGGCTACAATAAGTTTTTGGATAGTCAGGGACTACCTGCCATCAGCCCACCTTGGGGAACTTTACAGGCTATCGACATGAATACGGGTAAGTACCTGTGGAAAATACCGTTTGGTGATGAACCCATCTTAGCTGCGAAAAACATACTGAATACAGGTACCGAAAATTACGGAGGTCCACTAATAACTGAAAATGGTTTATTAGCTATCGCCGCTTCCAAAGACGGCATGTTCCGAATCTACAACCGCCACACCGGCCAACTTCTCTGGAAAACCAAACTCCCCGCAGCCGGCTTCGCCACACCTGCCACCTATCAAGCAGGCGGAAAACAGTATATCGTCATTGCTTGTGGCGGGACTAAATTGGGGACGAAGAAGGGGAATCAGTATGTAGCTTTTTCTATAGACACTAGACGTTAGACGTTAGACGTCAGAAATAAGTCCGGAGTCGTCAGTCCGGAGTTGAAAGTCGCGATGTGTCGCGTCTAAAACTGGCCCATCAAGCGTCTATATATATATACAGAACCTGAAATTTGACAGAAATATGTAATTTCATATAATGCGAACTTCTATAAATTTGGGGAATTAACACTATGAAAATACAATCAAAATTTAAGCGTTTCTGGAAAATCATTGGGCCAGGTTTAATTACAGGTGCCAGCGATGATGATCCGTCCGGAATTGCCACCTATTCACAGGCGGGAGCTGCGTTTGGCTTACAGACGTTGTGGACGGCGATTTTGGCGTTTCCGCTGATGGCAGCGATCCAACAAATGTGTGCGCGCATTGGCTTAGTAACCTCCCAAGGTTTAACGGGGACCTTGAAAAAACATTACCCTCGACCGGTATTATACCTCATGTTGGTCTTCAGTTTTCCCGCCATCGTGATGAATATTGGAGCGGATATTGCCGGTATGGGAGCTGTGGGAAACTTACTATTCCCATCGATCGATGCGACCTATTTCAGTGTGGTATTTACGGTTATCTTGCTCGGACTTATCATCTACCTTCCCTATCAAAAAATTGCTTCCGTACTAAAATACCTCTGCATGGTCATGCTGGTGTATTTCATCGTCCCTTTCCTCTACAAGCAAGATTTTGTCGCCATTTTCAAAGCGACAGTCATCCCTACTATCCAGTGGAACAAAGAGTTTTTATTAATTATAGTTGGCATTTTAGGCACAACCATTTCACCCTATTTATTCTTTTGGCAAGCATCCATCGAAGTCGAAGAAATGAAACATAAACGAGCCTTAATGGTCAATAAAAAGATCATTCATGAAATGCAACAAGATGTGGATTTTGGCATGACATTCTCCGGCTTTGTGATGTATTTTATCATTCTGACCACCGGGACGGTCTTGTATTCAGCCGGCATACATCAAATCAATACCGTTGAAGAAGCTGCGGTGGCATTAAAGCCTCTGGCGGGTGATTTGGCGTATGTACTTTTCGCCGTGGGTGTCATCGGGACCGGACTCATCGCGATTCCTGTTTTGAGTGGTTCGTTGTCCTATATCTTCACCGAAACCTTCGGCTGGGAACAAGGACTTGACAAAAAATTCCATGAAGCCAAAGGCTTTTATGTCATCATTGCCATTTCACTCATACTCGGTTTATCGCTGAACTATGTGGGCATCTCACCCATTGACGCTTTAATCTACACTGCCGTTTTATATGGCATTACTGCGCCGGTATTGATTGGCATCATTCTTCATATTTCTAATAATCGGGAAATTATGGGTGAATATGTGAACTCGCGAATCTCCAATGTCTTGGGTTTTGCGGCATTGATCATCATGTCGCTAGCGGCTGGGGCGCTGTTGTATTTTGAGTTTTTTAACTAGTAGTCAGTCACTAGTCGTCAGTCGCTAGTGGTCAGTCACAAGTCGTCAGTCGCTAGTCGTTAGACGTCCAGCGTCAAAACAATCATTTTATCAGTTTTTAAATTAGATCAATCATTCGAATTGATTACTATTGGCAATAGTTAAATACCACTAAAATAATTGAGAAGTTTCACTTTAGTGAAACTTAAATCAATTACCTTTGACATGCCAAAAATCAGACAAGTACTATTTTACAAGCATTATTTCGAAGAGTTTTATCTGGCTCAAAATAGAAAGGTTCAAGATAAAATCATTTGGACAATCAGATTGATCGAGTCACATAATCAAATTGCAGAGAAATATATAAAGCACATAACTGGAAGGAAGGGGCTTTACGAAATAAGAATTCAATACAGTTCAGAAATTTTTCGAATTTTCTGTTTTTTCGATGAGAGCAAGTTGATTGTTCTCATGAATGGATTTCAAAAGAAATCACAAAAAACACCTCAAAAAGAAATTGACAAGGCCATATCTATTAAACAAGCTTATGAAAACGAAACCTAATACAACTACTTTAGATCAATTTGTCAACAAGCATTATGGTCCAAAAGGAACTCAAAAACGAGATAAACTGGATCAGGGATTTGAAAATTTCAAGTTGGGAATCTTATTGCAAGAAGCACGTAAAAAAGCAGGCCTTACGCAAGAAGAACTAGCTCAGAAAGCTGGCACCACGAAATCATATATTTCAAAGCTAGAAAATGACATCAAAGAAGTCCGCTTATCCACCCTTCAAAAGATTGTCGAACTAGGATTAGGTGGGAAAGTGGAGTTATCAATAAAAATAGACGTTGGACACTAGACGTTAGACGCTAGACATTAGAGATACCTTATAAATATTTATATCGGTCTAACGTCCAGAGTCTGACGTCCAGCGTCCAAAAAAAAACACCCACCTATTCAGATGAGTGTTTTCGTGGACCAGCATGGGCTCGAACCATGGACCCCCTGATTATGAGTCAGGTGCTCTAACCAGCTGAGCTACAAGTCCACATTAGCTAAAACTAATGTGGCGCAAAATTAATTAATTATTGGCTTTCTAACTACATTTGGGGTAATATTTTAACGTGTATGTTTCCAACCAAAATTATTAACGACCCCATTTACGGGTTCATCAAGATCAATAACCCATTCATCCTCAAGTTGATTGATCATCCCTTTGTCCAGCGACTCAAACGAATCAAGCAACTAGGACTTGCCGAATTTGTCTATCCAGGCGCACACCATACCCGCTTTCACCACGCCCTAGGCGCCATGCACCTCATGGATCAGGCATTGGCCAATCTACAAGCGAAAGGTTATACGATCACCGACCAAGAAAAAGAAGCCGCCGCCATCGCTATTCTATTACATGATGTAGGCCACGGACCTTTTTCACACGTACTAGAATATACCCTACTCAATCACGTTCACCACGAAGAGATATCCAACCTCCTCATGAAAAAGCTGAACGAACATTTTGATGGCAGATTAACGCTAGCCATCGATATGTTTAGCGGAAAATACGAACGACCATTTTTTCATCAATTGATTTCGAGCCAACTGGACGTTGACCGTCTCGATTACCTCTCCCGTGACTCATTTTATACCGGGGTACGCGAAGGATTCATTGGTTCCGAACGTCTATTGAGTATGCTTGACCTACAAGACGAGAATTTGGTGATGGAAGAAAAAGGAATTTATTCGATTGAGAATTTCTTGATGGCACGCCGACTGATGTATTGGCAAGTGTATTTACACAAAACAGCCATCGCCGCAGAAACCATGTTAATCCAAATACTTCGTCGGGCCAAAACCCTCATCCACGAAGGCAAAAAACTAACATGCACCTCCGCCCTCATGACTTTCCTCAAGAAAGATTATACCTGGGAAGAGTTTGCAAGCACCGATAAACTATGGCTAGCCTTCACAGATCTAGACGATCACGATGTATGGGCCGCCATCAAAGAATGGAAGCATGCAACGGACCCTATTCTGTCACGTTTATGTAGTGATTTCTTGGCGCGCCGACTGTTCACCTGCAAATTAGGCACGCAACCTATCCCAAAATCAAAGCGTACCGAGCTTGCACAAGAAATTACACAGCGCCTTAAAATAAACGAAGAGGAGTTATCTTACTTTGTTGTCGAGGGTACAACCAGCAATTCTGCCTATGTACAAGGCGATAATACCATCAAGATCGTCGATAAACAAGGGCAAGTGGTCGAGTTAGCAGAGGCATCTGACTTACCGACCATCCAAGCATTAAGTAAGATTGTAAAAAAATACTATTTTTGTTGCCCAAAGAGCGTATATTTGCAAGGCGAATTGAGTTCGTAAAAACATTTTTTTAACCTTAGCCTATATTCATCCCGCATGAAATTTACTGTTGACCAAATTGCGACAATCCTCCAAGGCACAGTATCAGGCGATGGTTCTCAATTTATTACTGGTTTTGATAAAATCGAAGAAGGTAAACCCGGCAGCATTTCCTTTCTGTCTAATCCCAAATACGAATCTTATTTATACGATACCAATGCCACAGCAGTCATTGTATCCAAGGATTTGGCATTGAAAAATAAAGTGAAATCCACCCTCATTTGCGTGGATGACCCATACGTAGCATTTACCATCCTATTACAGAAATACCAAGAAATGACCGCTACGCGCGAAACAGGTATTTCCATTCACGCCATTATCGAAGCAGGGGTCAAAGTAGGCAAAGACCTGTTTGTAGGTAGATTTACCAGCATCGACTCCCACTGCAAAATAGGCGATAACACCAGTATTCATAACCAGGTGAGTATCGGCAAAAATGTCCAAATAGGTGATAATTGTATCATTTACCCTGGTGTTGTAATTTATAACGACACCATCATAGGCAATCACGTAGTCATTCATTCGAATGCGGTGATTGGTTCCGATGGCTTTGGCCATGCACCACAAGCCGATGGATCGTTTAAAGCGATTCCGCAGCTAGGCAATGTGGTCATTGAAGATCACGTCAGTATCGGCGCAAACACCACGATAGATCGAGCCACCATGGGTTCTACGTTCATTCGTTCCGGTGTCAAAATCGATAATCTTGTTCAAATTGCACACAATGTGGACATTGGCGCAAACACCGCCATCGCTGCGCAAACCGGCATTTCAGGTTCTACGAAAATTGGCGAAAACTGCTTAATCGCAGGTCAGGTAGGCATCGCCGGCCACCTAACGATTGCAGCCAAAACAATTATAACGGGTCGGGCTGGTGTAACCAAATCGATCAAACAAGCTGGACAAGTAATAGGCGGTTATCCAGCTGTGAATAATGCAGAATACTTGAAAAGAAGTGCATTGATTCGCCGACTACCCGAATTATTTGATCAAATTAAAAACATTAAATAGGCTTAACCTTCTCATGAATAATAAGCAACATACCATTACCAAATCAGTAACCTTATCCGGCGTAGGCTTGCATACAGGTGTCGTAGCCAATATGACCTTTTTGCCAGCACCAACGAACCATGGAATCAAATTCCAGCGCGTTGATTTGCCAGGTCAGCCTATCGCGGATGCCGATGTAGACTATGTGGTAGATACCTCGCGTGGTACCACCATTGAACATAATGGCGCCCGAATTAATACTGTTGAACACGTACTCGCAGCTTTAGTAGGTCTTGAGATTGACAATATCCTCATCCAACTTGACGGTCCAGAACCTCCAATCATGGATGGTTCATCCATCAAATTTGTAGAAGCACTACGAGATGCCGAACTCGTTGAACAAGAAGCACACCGCAAATTCTTTGAATTACCCGAAGAAGTACGATTCAAAGATTTAGACAAAGGAATTGAACTTGCTGCATTGCCTTTAAATGATTACCGCATTGCGGTGATGGTGGATTATAATTCGAAGTTTTTATCGAGCCAACATGCCAACCTGTCGCATGTGTCTCAATTTGAAAAAGACTTTTCCATGTGTCGGACTTTCTGCTTCGTGCATGAATTAGAAGCACTTTATAATGCGGGTTTAATCAAAGGTGGTGATTTGAACAACGCGATTGTCATCGCTGACAGAGAATATTCAGAGGGTGAACTAGCGCATATTTCAGAGGTTTTAGGCAAGCCAAAAGTGTCTATTTCTAAAGATGCCGGCATCATGAATAATACCAGCCTGCACTTTTCAAATGAAATGGCGCGCCACAAATTATTAGATGTCATGGGCGATTTAGCTTTGGTAGGCAGACCCATCAAAGCTCAGATCTTAGCCTCACGTCCAGGCCATGCATCGAATGTGGAATTAGCGAAAAAGATTAAAAAACTCATGTTAGAGGCGGAGAAAAACAACGTACCGGTTTACGATGCGAAACAACCTCCGATCTTTACACACGAGCGCGTATACGAATTATTGCCACACCGCTATCCATTCCAAATGATTGACAAAATCATTTATTTGGATGATAACAGTGTAGTGGGCGTAAAAAATGTCACCATGAATGAAAACTATTTCATGGGACACTTCCCAAATAATCCAGTGATGCCTGGTGTCATGCAAGTAGAAGCTATGGCACAAACCGGCGGAATCTTGGTCCTTAGCTCAGTACCAGATCCAGAAAATTACTGGCCGTATTTAGTAGGCATCGAAAACTGTCGCTTTAGAAAATCTGTAATCCCTGGTGATACCGTCATCTTTAAATGTGAATTAACGGCACCGATTCGTCGGGGAATTGCCAAAATGATCGGTAAAGCGTATGTCGCTGGCCAAGTAGTATGTGAAGCTGAAATGACAGCTAGTCTTGTTAGAAAATCTTAGGTCAATTATATGCAAACACTTTCTGTCATCCATCCAGAAGCTAAATTAGGAGCCAACGTAACCGTGGAACCTTTTTCAGTTATTCATGAAGATGTAGAAATAGGCGAAGGTACATGGATCGGTTCTCATGTAACCATCTATCCTGGCGCTCGGATCGGAAAAAATGTGCGTATTTTCCCTGGAGCCGTTATTTCAGCTGTGCCTCAAGATTTAAAGTTTGGTGGTGAAATTACAACAGCTGAAATTGGCGATAACACAACCATCCGTGAATGCGTGACGGTGAATCGCGGTACGGCCGACAAGCTTAAAACGGTGATAGGTCAAAACTGCTTAATCATGGCTTATGTCCATGTAGCCCACGATTGTTTGATCGGAAATCATTGCATTATCGCGAATTCAGTCCAATTAGCCGGCCACGTAACCATGGGTGATTTTGCTATTATCGGTGGTTCTTCCGCCGTACATCAATTCGCACATATCGGTCGGCACGTCATGATTTCAGGCGGCTCACTCGTTCGGAAAGATGTACCTCCATTTACAAAAGCAGGTCGTGAGCCACTTAGCTATGCCGGTATCAATTCCATAGGTTTACGCAGACGTGAATTTAATGATGAGCAGGTAGCTGAAATTCAAGAAACCTATCGCTTTATCTACCAAAAAGGCCTAAACAACCAAGATGCCATCGTGCAAATTGAGCAACATATTCCAGCCTCTGCGCATCGCGATGAAATTGTCAATTTTGTCCGTGATTCCGAGCGTGGCATCATGAAAGGTTAATTTGCCTATGAAGATCATTGCAACAGGTGTTGAGAAAAAATTCCGTAAAGAATGGATCTTCAAAAACGTACACGGCACATTTTCTGCTGGTCATGCCTACGCACTCGTTGGACCCAACGGCACCGGGAAAAGTACATTACTTAAAATATTAGCACAATTTTCATTACCGACACATGGTCAAGTCGAATTCGTACATGCAGATGGAACAGCCATTTCAATACACGAAGCCCATCAATACGTAGCCTATGCCGCGCCGTATGTAGACGTGATTGAAGAATTTACGCTCAGCGAGTTAATTGAATTTTTACAAAAGCTTGGATTCATTCCTGCCGACCTTACCCTACTCGGCTTCGAAAAATACATGGAATTGAGCCCTGGGAAGGCAAAATTGATTAAAAACTATTCCTCTGGCATGCGCCAAAAAATCAAATTAGCCTGCGCACTACTTTCCCCTCGACCTATCCTTTGCTTAGATGAACCTACGTCTAACCTAGATGAAAAAGCGAAGCAATGGTTTATCGCTAAACTAAATGAAAACAGAGCTAAACTAATATTCATTGCTTCGAATGAAGCCCTTGAAATAGCGTTATGCGAACATCAAATCGCGATTACCGATTATAAAAACTAACGGAACTTCAGCCGTAAGCGCAACTGAATCAGCGCGAAAACAATCAGATTAAACCCAATAAAGAAAGCAATACTGCCTAACTCCAGAACGCCCTTACTAATGACTTGGTAATGTTCAAAAAGGGAAATGGTTTCGAGTGAGGTGAGTTCTTGGGGGACTTGCCAACAAACAAAATTGAGAAATACGCCGAGTACAAAGGCAAGCGCTTGTTTTTCAACTAAAGCAGAGGCTAAACAGCTAAGCGATATAAACGAGTAACACAATAACAGGATACTGATATATCCACCCACAACTAAAGAAGCATCGTAATTTCCTACCGGATTGCCCAGTTGGCCGATCGAATACACAAACACAAACGTGGGCAACAACACCACTCCTACCACTAAAAACAAACCCAAAACCTTCCCAAGCGTAATCGACTCCATCGAAATGGGCAAAGTCCGCAGTAAATCAAACGTCTTTAATTCAAATTCCTCGGCAAATGACCGCATGGCTAAAGCCGGAATAAAGAATAAAAAAAACCAGGGATTTAAATCAAAGAATACGGTTAACTCCGCAAAGCCAAACTCCAAAATATTGCCCGTCAAATACCATACGTATAGACTCAATAGGACATAAAATGCCACCATCACGCCTAAGCCGATGAAGGAACTAAAAAATGCCTTGAACTCTTTTTGGATAATGGCCCACATACCTTACTCGTCAAAAACTGATTTCTCGCGCTTCAATACACCTGAAACAATCAAACCTAAAATAAACATGAAGACAATCGTTACCACAACAACCATCACAAATTGGACTCCTGGACCCATCATCATTTTGGTGATTTTTTCTGCATCCTGAATTTGACTTTCCGTTAAGCCTTGATCTTCTAGGCGCTCACGGGCTAAATCCAGTTGCTTTTGAACGACACCTTGATCGATGAATTGCAAATAAATGTAATTGAATCCACCAGCAATAACTCCCCAAATTGCACCTAGTAACGTAGAAGAACCTAATCCTTGGCCATAACTCATAAAGCCATCATTCTCTTCACGAACCTCGCGTAAGGCTAAGACCAAAATCGTCACATTGATAATTAACGTAAAGATCGTAGATACCCAGCCCAATGTTTCAGAGAAATCATCCTCTAAACCCGTGAACTTCGTAATCAGCGTAAATATGAAACTTAATAAACCTCCGATGGCCCCCCATTTTAACATAATTAAACTTGGTGACGTTGTTTGATTTTCCATGTTGATTATTGTTTAAAGTATAATGAGATCAATAAATTGGGTAAAAAGGCAAGAGCTAATTTTTGGCTTAAATCATCTTTAGCAATGCTGCCCGCATCTATTCCACGAATACCTTCTTGTAATTGAGCGAAATAAGCCGCTCCCTCCTGCTTCACAATGGCTTGTTGGTACTGAACAAGTTCTTGTAAACTACCTGCTACATATTCCTGTAACCAGGAAATGCCCATGGGGCTTTGGTAAAAGTAATACAACGAAATGGCTGAGAGCGCAGCTGTCATGAACACATATACATACTGAAAGCCAAAAAGCTGCAAGAAATGAACCGAACTACCGCGATTTTTACCCACAAATAAACGCGCAAGAAGAACTTGTCCAATTAATAAAAACACATAATTAGGAGCCTTCTTTCCGCCTAACGGAATGATTCCATTTGCCTGAAAAACGTAACTATATAGTAGTAATAAAAGCAACGTCATCAACGAAACTAGGGTTAGGCGCGGTAATTGAGCAATAAAATTTTTCATGCTAATTTTTTGTCAATGTCGCACCTTGCAAGACATACTGAATTTGATGGGCAAATTGATGACCTAAGAAACAGCTGTTTTTCGATTTACTCTTGATCATCGATTCTGCATACGCTGCTTGTATAGCTTCCACATAAACGAATCCTTTACAAACTGACCCAACGGTTAATTCCGGCAGTTGAACTCCCAGTAAGTGGGCAGGACGGACAGTAACATAATCAGCCGCTTGCTTCAATTTACGTGCATCCGCTGCTTGCATAAAGGCTACAAACAAGGTTTCTAAGCCAATGGTCCCAAAAGCGGCATGATCAAACTCAACCGCCTTTGATTCAAATTCGATCGGATGATGATCGGAAACTACCGCATCGATCACACCTGTTTTCAAACCTTCCCACAAAGCCTCCCGATCTGATTCCGCTCTAAATGGAGGGAAAACTTTAAAATGCGTATCAAAATCAGCGACAGCTTCTTCAGTGAAAACCAATTGATGAACCGCCACATCAGCCGTCACAGGTAATCCTTCCGCTTTTGCAGCCCGAATCAACTCCACCGATTCAGCTGAAGAAAGACAGGCAAAATGTAATCTAAATCCAGATGAGGTTTGGCCAAAAGCGTTCGCACGCACGTAGCGCAACAAATCTAAATCTCGTTTGATACTTAAGGTTTCCGCTAACACGGGAATCCCTTTCATTCCTTGCAGCGTCGACTGCAATCCTTCGTGTATTTGCCCATACAAGGATAATGATTCCGTATCTGGCCGAGAGACAATTGTGACAGGCAATGTTTGAAGATACTGTAAACATTTACCCATCAAATCCACATGCTGGAGTGATCCGGCTCCATGACCGAACCAGTTGGCACCGGCTTGGTGCAAGTCCAACAACTCAGCAAAATTCTCCCCTTTATTATCTACTGTTAAAGGTGCCATCGCCTGGAACCCTTTTTGGATGATAAACTGTATCGATTCTGCCGTTTGGGCTACCGGCTCGCCGGTTGGCAATAATAGCATATCCAAGACCCCACCTTGTAAAGCGGCGGCTTGCAAACTAGACCAATCCTCTCGGAATTCGCCACCAGGTAAGGTATGATGCACCCGCAAATCTACGACAGAGGGAGACCAAGAAGCGTTCGCTTCTTCAATCACGACATCAGCCTTGGCTTGAATACTTGGAGCGATTTCGATCCATTGGCCAGCTTCGGCTAATAGATCCACACGCTTCCCAAAGTATTCGGACCGGCTATCTTGAACGGTAACTTGCTTAATTAATATCCGCATGTTATTTCTATACTAAAAAAAAACCCTGAATATCAGGGTTTTAAAAATCAATGTGCTACAAATGCTTGATAGGTTGCTACGTCCATTAAGGAATCTAAGTCACCTAAGTCGCTTGGTTTAATTTTAATGATCCAGCCAGCGCCATATGGATCTGAGTTTACTAACTCAGGGCTGTTGTTTAGCGTTGTGTTAAATTCAACTACTTCACCTGCTACTGGAGAGAATAAGTCTGATACGGTTTTTACCGCTTCTACCGATCCGAAAACCGCGTCTTTAGCGACTGCCTTACCTACTGATTCCACTTCTACAAATACAATATCTCCCAATTCACCTTGCGCGAAATCCGTAATACCTACGATCGCAACATCTCCTTCTACTTTAATCCACTCGTGTTCTTGTGTGTACTTTAATTCTGATGGGAAATTCATATCTACTATTTTTTTGCTTGCAAAGGTCATTAAAATCACGCGTGATTGCAATAGTTTTTGCTAATTATTCACTCAAACTATATCGAACTTGGAAACCACCTGCCACCGTAGAACGGAAGAAAGCATTCGAAACCAATGGGTTATTCATCATTCGATCAAAATATGCCGTAACGGATAATTTATCACTCACCGCATAACTCAACTGTGGACGGAATTGGAAATTGATAAATCCTTGCGTCACAATGGTCTCGGCGTCCAATTTACGTTGTAAGGTCCGCGTATCGCGAATTGTCAAATTCATATTGAAGCGTAAATCATTCGGCAGACGTACCGCACGTCCATTAATCTTAAACGGTATCAACATATTCGCTCGCGTAAATCCTATGGAGAAGGTCAAATCTTTATTCGCTAACTCCGCCACTTGTGAATTAGCCAAATTCAATCCCACGTTACGATCCTGATTGTATTCCAAACGTAAGCTCACCCGACTTTTCGTAATGGCATTCACCCCAATCAATGGCGAGAATCGCTCCGTAAATGAAATCGTACTCATCACATATACCGGAATCAAATTCTTCGTCACGGGATCGAAACGCGAAGACAACGGATACAATAAACTGTTTAAGGTTAAGTTTCGGAAGTCATTCTCAAACTGCCCATATTCTAAGGAAGACACAAAATTACCCACACTATACGTGCTAGAGTACATGTGTGTTATCGTGAATGAACTGAATTTCTTCGTGATCCATGGTAATAAGTTCATCCCATTATAGTCAACCTTCCAGTTAGGAAGCGGCAAATTATAGAAAGGTGAAAACTTAACCTTCTCCGCCGGCACCCCAGAATAAGCAGCAAAAAACGCTGGAATCAACACATCCTGCGAATTCTTATTATATGCTCCCCCCTCTCCAAAGTTCGCTCGATTCAAACGTTCCAAGATCACTTGTCGGTTCGTCCGGAACGATTCAAATACCGCCTCAGAATTTTTAAAGGCTGTCACAAACGATAGGAAGGACATCGAATAATTACCCGATCGCAATGGACTTTCACTTTTAAACGGTCCACCTAAAACAGATGGCCTAAAGAATTCTTGGTAATTATCGCCTTTGGTATAATTGCCATCCAAGGTCACACGGAAATCTTTCGTTGGCTCCAGCTGCGTCGTATACGTAAAACGTTGATTACGCAATTGCGTAAACGGAATGTTTTGGTAGGTACTTTGTGAGAGCCAACCGTTTTCAGCGGCTTTAAATCGAATCCCATCACTTTGTCCACCACTGATAAAATCAAAACCAGGTGCCCCAAAATTACCGTTCATGCCAAATAGACCTGGGGGCTTCAAGAAACCAGGCAAGGTGGTGGACTCATTAATCGAATAATTAACTTGAATACCGCGTAAGGTCAACAATAAACGCGTCACAGACCGCAAGGCATTTTTAGGTGCAATGTAAATATCGTCCTCATCTCCAGGATTACGGGCTACATTTTTACTGTCGGACGAAGGCGTATTAGCCCAGCGTAACGCACGAATCCGATTGTATAAAGACACAAAATCTACTTTTCCTGAAATGCCCCGTTCGCGTGTATTTTTAATAATGTCTCCAAACGCAATGCCGTCATCATCGCTGATATTCAAGGAGTTAGCATAGTAATTATAGCCCACACGATGCGTATAATCCGCATTCATCCAGTCCGTTAATGGTAATTTTTGCAATGGCAATCGCCAAATCATTCCTGCTTGTTGGTCAAACTCCTTCGCCCGACCAAACGATTTGATATTCGAAACGACATAATCTTGATATCCTGGCTCAATTAGATCACCCAAAGGTTCATCAATAATCGCATTGACACGTGTATTGTAATTCAAAACCATACTCTTCGTCAAATTCCAGTTCACCGCGTACTGTCGGTTGAAAAACCAGTATTTTTCAAACAAAGGCGTCACACCCAGCGTAGAGAAATCTGAATTACGCAACTGTGTTTTAATGAAAGAGCGATCCATCTCCGCACGCACGGCAATGGACGACGGAATCAAATTGACATTAAAATCTTTCAATAGACTTAACCATTGCGAATTCCAATTGGTCTTCGCAAAGGGTTCCCAGAAAATCGAATTCGCCGCGTATGTGTACTGCACACTCCCCCGCTGGCTTAGTTGGCGATATGCATCAATCAACGTACTCGAACGAATCATTTCAGAATGCGCATACGAGAATGAGAAATTCGAGAAATCCCATAAGTACGCATGCTTAGCTAAAGAAGAGCGTACTTTCCGCACATTCGTAAAGTTGAAGCCCTGCCGCGTAGACCGATCTTCCACCATGCGCATATATTCGTCATTGACAGGCTTGGCCGATAAAAATACATCAGGATCAAGCGGATCAAATTGCGGTGAAATCGTCCGATTATCGTACGTGACAAAGAAAGGAATTCGGAAACCCCAATTCGCCGGTAACAACTTATCTAAGTTCAAATTAGCCGTGATGCCATACTCCAGCATGTTATCACGCGAACGCTCAGATATCTTCGATTGAACACCACCAAAACCATAATTCTTAAAGGCGCCATTAAAGGTTACTTGACCTAAATCGGCCAATTTAACAGCCATCTTACCCAACGCCGCGGAACCAGAAGTTTGATCAAAACCCGACGCACGCAATTCATTCACCCAAATACAGAAGGACTTATTTTGTGTATTCTCACTTGGATTACGCACCCCGATCATTAAGGTCATGCTTGCACTCTGATCAGGCCGACCCATCACCGTAATCTTATATTTCTTACCTGTGGAGCTTGTCATGATCAAACTGAAACGCTTGTCTAATGACTTTCCTAATCGGTCACGCTCAATTTTAACTTGCTTCAACAAGTCAAATTCTACATCAAATTCATTCTCTGCCGGCCATATTTCTACATCTAAACTTTGGCCCTTCTGCGTTTGAACTAATCCCGCATTCTCCACCTCATAGTAGTTGTCCGTCAAATCAGTCCCTATCCGCATAAATGCCGCCACATTCCCCACGTTGGCATCCTGACTCTGCATCGACACAAACATGCGCAAGCGCTTGTAGTTGATGAAATCAAACATCGTATTTTTAAACACCCCACGTGCATCACCCGGACGCAGGTTGTCGACACATAAACTCATCGACTGTTCATTCAAACGGGCATTGTTAATCGTGGTCACATCCTGATCACGAACAAATCCTGGCGGCACCACATACGGAACCGTGTTATTGCCTTTCGCTGCTGGGCCATTTTCCTCAATATTTACGCTCGTGACACGTAATTCGGTACCAGGAGTTTCCGGAATATCCTGCCCATTTCGTTGATCTAATTGGCCGATAAACTTCCGATAGGAATAGCCAGACAACTGTAATTGAGCAAATCGAAGGACCACCGGCTCCTCAAATTCCTTCATCATCATCCGGAAGAAACGAATCGATTTGAAACCCGTAATGCCATTGATGGCTTTATACTTATTCTTGTCCTTGATAGGAATACGGAATAAAAACCAGTCGACGCCGCCTTCATTGATTTTATCGACGATGAAGTTTTGGCCAACTTGCATACCTTTTTTCAAGTCAACTTCATATTCAAAATACGATTCCACTTCATTGATCGTATTGTCATTATTCAAATCCTCGCGATCAGGCATCATGCTATTCGCTTCGGTGATAATCGCGTTGGTTGGGTTATCCGTATTAGGCGAATTATTCTCTAAGCCCATATACTGTTTATAGCGCTGAATAACACTTGGCGTAGAATTAAAATCCTCACTCAAATAATGGACAAAATCATCACCAGCAGGATCTTTTTGAATGGCTGCCAATGCGGCACTATTGGTCACGCGGGTACGTGTCTGATTTAAATAATTAGCAAAATAAGTTGTTTCAGACAGGTTGCTCGCCTCGGTAGTCACGTTTGGCAAACCGTCTAAACCCACATCTTGCTGCGCTCTTCCCCCCTGATTATCAAAGGCATTGATAACAAACTGGCGTTTAGGCGCGATACCATAATTTGTTTTCTCCACGTTGCCACGCGTAGGATCCACAATCTTTTCCCCTGCAGGAATACCATTTTCGAAATTAGAATACCCATCGGGTACAAAATCTTCCGACACGTCACCTAGGTGGAATACCAATTTTCCCCCTTTCGTATTATTCTTATTGAAGATACCGTCACGTACTTTTCCCACTTCGCCCTCAACAAATGGATTCATTAACCAGAACTCAATTTGTTCCACATTCGCATTATCAAAATCAGTATCCGCCAAAATTGCACGTGTAATCGCACCAAAATTCGTTTTCGGATTGAGTAATAAACCCTCCGCAGATAGATTGGGATTGAAGTTATAAATACCACGCTCAGAGGGGAAATAAGCCACATCTAGCACGCCAATGGGTAAATTGGTAATGTTATTGGCAAAATCTTTATTCGGGAATAAACCCCTTGGCGTGACAACACGCTCATAGGCATAAGCATTAATTTCAGATGCATCCAGTCCCGGAACATCCAGCGCAAAACCGCCTTGACCATATAAACTAGCATCTACCGTATAAGCTGAAATCTTCGCACGCTTAAAATTGGACGCCAAATCACGCGGATTTGTACCAGCAGAAAAATCGGCAGGAACCGCAGCAGGCTTCCACATGGTTGGCTGACTACTCATGGAATAAACCACGCGAGCCGACTCAAAATCATCGATAAACGCATTTCCTTGTACACGTTCATTGACATTAGGAAGTAATTTGGCCGCTTCACCCTGAAAATCTATGACTGAAGTTTCCTTAGTCGAAATGAAAGGTAGCGCATCCAACATACGCGTAAGGCCATTTGATTTCTTCAGTAGAGATACGTCAAAACCAAGTAAGGTATTGTTGACAGGCTCATTCCCTATCGCCACCCGACGTAAAAAAGCGGGAGGAGTTTCACTCATCCGCTGAACCGTCGCACCTAAATGAATATCTTGACCTAAATTATAATCAAGTCTTGTTCCAAGTAAGGAACGCACCTGATTCGTAAACAAATCCGGTTTTTCATAGCAAACCTTTAATTCACGACCCGAATTAAAGACTCCCTCATTCATGATTTTTACTTTACCAGACTGCCCCTCGACAATAAAATCGGATCCAGGGCTTAGTAATTGGCCACCTGCAGAAACAGTGACCGACTTAGGCTCCACGCCAAAAGGTAAATTAATATCTCCACCTACGCCCGATTGAAATGATCCTTTCAAAAAGAATTTGTTCTTCGTGGCCAGTTGCTGTGCGTCTGTTTGCGTCTTTTTATATAGATCTGAAAAGTTGTATTTGTCCAACAAGCTAGGTTCCGATTTGAATTTCTCCGCTAAACTTGAACCAAATGGCTCTAATACCGGGAAAATAATTCGGCCATTTTTCGAGTCGATGGTGATGTCCTCCACATAATCGAAATTACCATCGGGCTGTGGATCGCCTGCAAAGTTTAACTTATCTAGGCCTAACAACTTCACATACGGCGTATCCTTAATTTGGGGACCACCCTCAATGACGTTTGAATTATCGATACCCGTGGCATCATCTTTGTAAACGATACGCAGCTGAAAATTCTGCTTGGACAAAGCCGTCGTATTCAACGTGTAAATGTTTTTCATCATCAAATCCCACATCGGATGCTCCAAGTGATTACGAACCGTAGATGATTTCAACATCTTTAAGATCAAAACCTCATTATCCTGACGCATTTGATAATCTTCCGTGAGCTCCCCTACTTTATAGCGACGGCCATTTAAGGTGTATTCGTATGCCACCGCAAGTACTTCATCATTACGCAATGGCGCCACTAATGAAATATATCCAAGTTGTGAATTGAATTTAAACTCACGTTCATTTAGGCGTTTGGCACCTTTCAACATATCAAAATCAGTACCACGCGTCATGGCGTACGAAGATTCTAATTCAAAAGATGCTTGGTCCGACCGACGAATTTGCGCGTCATTCGTTAATCTTTGAAACAAGGTATTTGCGCTGTTATCGACAAAACCATTTCCCGGATTTACCTGCACCCGTGGGTTATAGGGCTTAGGTTCTGCCAAATCGCTCAAAGCCACCAAATTCCGCAAGGTCTCTGTGCTCTGTGTCCGGTTCGTCACATATACTTCCACCCGCGTAATCGTCACGCCACTGGTGATAACGGGCATGTTACGTAAGGCACGTTCGTAATTATTTCTGAAGTAGGTCGACAAAAAGAAATGCCTATTTTCATCGTACTGATCCGCACGAATTTCAAAAGAGCGACCTTGCGTTCCTCCTTTCAACGTGATACAATCCTGCTTGGAACGCTGCTGTGCCGCCACAACTGTCACATCCAAATTCCCAAAACGCATCAATGTCTTTAAACCAAACAAGTTCTGAACACCCGGAATCAATTGAGAATTCAGTGTCCAGGATGTATTACCTGCCTCAATATTTTGTAAAATATCTTCCTCCTGCGTCTTCCAATTCAGCTTAAGTTGATTCTGGAAATTAAAACTCGCCTTCGTATCGAAGTTGGTATTCAAATTCAACTTATCCCCGATCTTCCCTTGAAAATTGATTTGCGCCTGCTCATTGAAAAACAAATTACCCACGTAACGCAACTGAACGGGGATAGATGGATTGTCAACAAACTGGCCCATGTAACCGATGTCCAACAATAAACTTCCGTTTGGCTTAAAGTAAATTTCCGATCCGCCGAAAATCCGATCAATCGAAGGGGGTAATTCTATTTTAGGGAAGAGTCCACGGCTTTGCATGGAATTATTACCATCGATGCCTTTGGAATAATCAGTCCAAAAACTACGATTCACCTGCGTATTTTGACGCTGGTAATAATTTTCAAGTGAAAATGTACGCGTTGGATTTACGTCGTAGGTACCAACCTGGTCCTTTTGAACAATTTGACCATTCGTGATTTGAGTGGATGTTTTTGCTCCTTTAACGGAATAAATAGAAAATGGAGATTGCTTCTTTGAGGTACTCACACCTGAAAATGGTGCCTTTTTGAGCTGGTAACGTGGTTTTCGGCCACTTTTTTGTAAAATCTTACTCGAATCTATCGCTAGTTCTTGTGCGACTAGTTGGCCAGAAAAACATAGACCCATCACCACCAGAATCTGCTGGGCTTTTGAAATCCAATGTTGTCTATGACTAATTTGCACGAATCTATTTAAATACGATTAACGTAATGCAAGCTTAATTAATTGCTCTATGGTTGCATCTGGATTTGCTTTTAATAGCTGATCCAAACTTTTTTCTGCTGCCACGCGCGGTAATCCCAAAGTGACCAATGCAGCTAAAGCCTCATGTTTCACTCCAAAACTCTTATCATGCGAAGCCGCACCAGCTTCAACAAACAAGGTATCCTTCTTGCATTTATCCTTTAATTCCAGAATAACCCGTTGGGCCGTCTTTGAACCAATCCCCTTAATCGATTGAATCAATCCGATATTTTCATTCATAATGGCCGAACGAATTTCTCCTGAAGAAAATGACGACAGCATCACTAAAGCCGTACTCAAACCAATACCCGAAACACTGATCAAGTCCAAAAACAGGTATTTCTCATCCATGGTATGAAAACCTACCAACGTATGTGAATCCTCCTTGATTTGAAGGTGAGTGAACAATTGACACAATTCAATGCCATCTGCTAGGGCATCATATGTTTGCAATGAGATTTTGACTTCATAACCCACACCTTGCACATCGATGATAACATGCGTCCGGTCTTTGTGCGCCAGTTTACCTTTTAAATAAGCGATCATATTAGGAAATTCGTAAGCGCATTCCCGGGCGCAAAATAGCCTTCGAACGCAAATGGTTTAACTTTTTTAATTTCTCCACGGTCAACCCGTTGTGCTTTTCAGCAATATCAGACAAGGTATCTCCTGACCGAACTTTGTAATAGCGTGTGTATCTTTTTGTTGGTAATTTCTTAGTCGTAACTTCAGCCACATTCGCCTGCTTAGTTGAATCAATCAATGCCAAATTCACTTTTTCACGAACACGAGCATAATAAACTAAGCGTTTCCCCTTCTTTAAACGATTAGAACGAAGTCTATTAATTCGTTTTAGTTCAGACGCAGATACACCCACGATGCGCGCAATGTCAAACACATCTTGCCCACGCTTTACCTTGATGGTCTTTTTTACTAAACGATCGACAAACTGAAAAGCCAGACTATCCGAACGACTCATAAAACTAGCTGAGTCTAAAATGGCCGACCGGTTGGCTTGGAAAAAGGCGTACTTATTTTTAGGAATACGAATGACAATTTTCTTCACATCCGCGGGTAATACAGCCCCTAATACATGTGGATTGAGTACACGAAATGTATCATTTGAGATGGTAGCGAGACGATTCATCAGCGCCAAATTCAAATAACCTTTTACATGAACCGTGTCGGATGGAATGACTTGATGGTATTTTTCGGCATGAATTGCGTGATCGCTGTTGAAGTTCATCATGTAGGTCATGGCAATAAATTGCGGAACATACGCACGGGTTTGCTTAGGCAAACAGGCATAAATTCCCCAAAAATCACTCTTCCCACACTTACGAATAGCTCGTTTAACATTACCAGGACCCGTATTATAGGCCGCTAAGGCTAAATGCCAATCGCCAAAAATCCGGTACAATTGACCCAAGTACTTACATGCTGCCTCGGTCGCCCTTTCTACATCAAAGCGTTCATCCACAAATGAATCAACACGCATGCCAAAATCACCGCGGGCGGTATACGGCATGAATTGCCATAATC
Organism: Aquirufa avitistagni; assembly: GCF_042715545.1. Taxonomy (NCBI): domain Bacteria; kingdom Pseudomonadati; phylum Bacteroidota; class Cytophagia; order Cytophagales; family Flectobacillaceae; genus Aquirufa; species Aquirufa avitistagni. The sequence goes on from NZ_JBBKXZ010000001.1 coordinate 1,060,466, forward strand.
CACCAGCTCCCTTATTTGACAAAGCCTTGGGTTCTAAACCTGATTCAATCAATGACAAGTATTTTAGCTCATCAGGCAGATTATACTGTTTGAGGTATTTCTCATACACAGGAAAATACGTATCCCGCTTTTCGAGCATCCGTTGGGTAAACTCCGCCTTCTTAAACGCAAAATATTCAACAAACTGATGCGTTTGAAGATTGTAATTCAAAGGGATTCGTTGTTGCAAACCGGCCAAACGCTTTTGAACCAGTTGCGGATCAATCATAAATCCAGTTGGCAGACCTTGTTCTACATTGGCCAATGAGTCCACAAAATTTAATTCATCCTCTGGAAAATACGATTTACCTGCTGGTCCTTCGGGAAGATTTGGTGTAGAGGCGGTTATCTGCGCCGACAAACGTAGCGAGCAAAGGCAAAACAATAAGATAAATCCTAGCTGCTTCATACGTTTTGCATAGTTTTGGCCAAATTCAATAAACCAGCTTCGTCAAATGGACGTCCCATTACTTGAAAGCCCATCGGTAAGTGATTCGAGTCCTCACCCATCGGGATAGATAAAGCAGGTAAACCTGTCACGTTCGCTTGAACAGTAAACAAATCACCCAAATACATTTGCAAAGGATCCAATGTTTTTTCACCAATACGGTATGCCGTAGATGAGGTCGTTGGCGAAATAATATAATCCGCATCCGCTAAGATTGCCATGGTACGTTCTTGGATCAGTCGGCGTACCTGTTGCGCCTTCGTGTAATACGCATCATAATAATCCGCACTCAATACAAACGTACCCAACATAATACGTCGTTTAACCTCTTCGCCAAAACCTTCCTCACGTGTCTTTTTATACAAGTCCATTAGGTCTTTGGGATTTTCAGTACGGTGACCAAATTTCACACCGTCGAATCGAGCTAGATTGGAGCTGGCTTCAGCGGTTGTCAACACATAATACGTGGGCAACATCTGATCTATATACGGGAAATCAACGCTAACTACCTCAATACCAGATGCTATCAAGTGCTCCACACGTGCAAAGAACGCATCACGTATGTCGGCCTGCAGACTTGGATGCTCCACAATTTCTTTAATGTAAGCCACACGCTTTTTTGGCTGGTAAGCGACTGAAGGCGCTTCTGTCAACGTACTATCGTAGCCATCTTGCCCTTCAATACAATTTAAAACCAGCGCTAAATCTTCCACATGGTGAGCCATGGGTCCAATGGAATCAAAGGAGGAAGCATAAGCAATAAGTCCCCAGCGAGACACGCGGCCGTAGGTAGGCTTCAAGCCCATAATCCCACAAAAAGCGGCGGGCATCCGAATGGAACCGCCGGTATCGGTACCTAATGAAACCTGGCACATGCCCGCTTGCACGGCTACGGCTGAACCACCTGAACTTCCACCAGCGACATGCTCGGTATTTGCAAAATTTAACGTAGACCCGAAAGAAGAGTTTTCATTCGTGGATCCCATCCCAAACTCGTCACAGTTTTGGCGGCCAATGATAATCGCATCTGCATCCAAAAGACGCTGTACGGCGGTGGCTGAAAAAGTAGATTTAAACCCGTTTAGAATTTGACTTCCTGCTTGTGAACCATGAGATTCGTAACAAAGCAAATCTTTGATACCTACAACTAAGCCGGCTAAAGGACCTGCTTGTCCGGAGGCGATTTTCTGATCGATTGCCTGAGCACGCGCTAAAGCCTCTTCTCGGTAAACAGCTAAAAAGGCGTTCAATTGCTCATTATGCGCATCTATTTGCGCTAAATGATATTGAACTAAGCCCACGCACGATTGCTCGCCTGCATGTAACTGCCTACGTATTTCCGAATAAGGGAGGGGCAATTGATTCATTAAAAAAGGGGATTCATTAAAACACAAAAGCATAGTTGGCGTAAACACCAACTATGCATTTTTCAAACTAAAATTCGAAAGATTACTTTTTCGTTTCGTCTAGTTCTTTATTGATTTGATCTTTTACTTCGTTCTTAGCATCTTGGAATTCGCGAATACCTTTTCCAAGTCCACGCATTAATTCAGGTAATTTTTTACCTCCAAAAAACAAAAGAATGGCTAAACCGATTAGCAATAATTCACCACCACCTAAACCATTCAAAAACAATAATATACTTGAGATGTTCATTTTGTCAATTTTTTAATTTTGTAAATATATTCAATAGTCATTAAAAATCCTTAATTAAGGCTCAAACATTCGCATGTTTTTCAAATTCATCTAACTCATGTTTAATCGATTTTCCTACCCATAAAACAAGCGCTAAATCGTCTGTAAATCCGATTAACGGAAGTACGTCAGGAATAAAATCAAAGGGAGAAACAAAGTAGAATAAAACAGCTACTATTTTGACTAACGTAACGGCAGGCAATTTCTTGTATCTACCCTGCACATAAGCTTTAATCATTTCGCTGAACAACAACACATAGTGATTTAATAATCGAACGACGGTCAAATTACTTTGAGCCGCTAATTCACTGACTTTCTTCAGGGAGTGTTGAACAATACGTAACAAACCCATTTTATCATTTGCCATGACAGATTCGGCTTTGACCATTGCCTTTTCAAAAAAGGGAGATGAGACAATACGGTCGATTAAATTGGCTTGTTTTGACATAATCTTTATTTAATCCTTAAATATACTAAAATCAACTAAAAAATGACGCGGCTCTATCCTTAATTCGATTCATTTTAAAAATTGATTCGATAATTGGCGATTATGTCTTATTTTTGCGCTGTTTTTGAATCAATCTTTCCTAAATATAAACATAATGAAAATCACCGTAGTAGGAGCTGGTGCCGTAGGGGCAACTTGCGCTGACAACATCGCTAGAAAAGAATTAGCAGATGAATTAGTATTATTAGACATCAAAGAAGGTATTGCGGAAGGCAAAACCCTTGACATGTTTCAAACTGCTTCGTTATTCGGTTTCGATACCAAGCTAGTAGGTTCAACCAATGATTATTCAAAAACAGCTAATTCCGATGTAGTTGTGATTACTTCAGGTTTACCACGTAAGCCAGGCATGACGCGCGAAGAGTTAATTGGCGTGAATGCAGGGATTGTAAAAAGTGTGGTTGAAAACATTTTGAAATTCTCTAAAAACCCAATCATTGTGATCATTTCGAATCCAATGGATACGATGACCTATTTGGCGAAATCAGTAGCTGGATTGGATAAACACCGCATTATCGGTATGGGTGGAACATTAGACTCAGCTCGTTTCAAATGCTATTTAGCGAAAGCGATGGACGTTTCCATCAATGATATCCACGGAACGGTAATCGGCGGACACGGAGATACAACGATGATTCCAATGAAGCGTTTAGCTACTTACAATGGTGTTCCAGTTAGCCAATTCTTAGATGCAGAAACGTTAGATAAAGTAGCTGCTGACACGATGGTGGGTGGTGCAACACTAACAGGTTTATTAGGAACTTCGGCTTGGTATGCACCTGGTGCTGCTGGTGCTGCTTTAGTTGAAGCAATCGTGCGTGATGAGAAAAAAATCATGGCATGCTGCGTATCCCTAGAAGGCGAATATGGCCAATCAGACATTTGCTTAGGCGTACCTGTCGTACTAGGTAAAAACGGATGGGAGAAAATCGTTGATTATAAATTAACTGAAGAAGAGCAAGCTGCTTTCAACAAGTCGGCTGAAGCTGTTCGTAATATGAATTCAGTATTAGCGACTTTGTCTATCTAATCTAGGATTAATTGAAGTAAAAAGGCCATTTGTCAACTGACAGATGGCCTTTTTCTATTTAGAGCGGATGGCAATAACGGGGTCCATCTTAGCAGCTACCCAAGCTGGAATGATACCTGATAAAATCCCGATAAAACTAGAGATCAATAATCCCGTGAAGATATTTCCTGCAGTTAATGTAAGTGGCAAAGCATCTTGTGGAATGTAGGTGATGCCTACGACCAACCCAATACCCACTAAGCCCCCTATCAAACTTAAAAATACCGCCTCAAACAAAAATTGAAATAAGATAAAGTAGTTCTTCGCACCTAAGGATTTCTGAATACCAATGATATTGGTACGCTCTTTAACGGATACAAACATGATATTGGCAATTCCAAAACCACCTACCAACAATGAAAATCCAGCTATCAATGCACCAGCAATATTCAAGGCCGCAAAGATTCCGTCAAAGAATTGATTTAAACCATCTAAACGGTTGACCGTAAAACTATCTTCTTGCTTTGGTTTAATAGAACGCAAACTGCGCATCATTCCGGTAACCTCCCCTTCCAATTCTACTTGGCCAATATCCGAATCAAACGCCTTAATCGCGATATCCGGAGCGGGCTTATCTTTTTGAAAAATTGCAGAGAACGTCGTATACGGAATAATTACCTTTTCATCTGGTGTTCCCCCAAAACTCAACATGTCATTTCCTTTTTTCTCAATAACTCCGATCACCGAAAATTTAATGCCATTAATTTTAATGATTTCACCTACGGCAGATTTCCCATCAATCAGCGCTTCAGCGACTTTAGCTCCGATAATGCAAACATAGATTCCATTATCAGATTCAATCGGGAGAAAATAACGGCCATCGGCAATGGGCGTACTCGTAATTTGATTATACTCATAACTCGCACCAGTCAAATTCGCATCAATACTATTGCTTCCTCGAGAAATAGAGGCATTCCGACCGCCATCAATCACGGCTACCGCTTGAGCTGTTTTTAGGTTTTCTTTCAAATACCGATATTCGGTATACTTCATTTCAGGACGATTCAGGTACTTCCACCACGGATAATTATTGGCCATGACCCAAGGCCATTTGCCTACATACATAACACCTGAACCTGCAAATGAATCGATTTCGTTACGAATTTTACCTTTCAACGAATCTACTGCCGTAAACACAGCGACGATAGCGAAAATACCTACGCTCACGCCTAGTAGCGATAAGGTGGTACGTAATAAATTTGAGCGCAATGCTTGATAAGCAAATACTAAACTCTCAAAAACTTGACGAAGAAAGATCATATAAAAAAATAGATGTCGAATTTACTAGTTAAATGTCAAAGTTCTAGATGCGAAAGGATGAATAGAAAATATAAACTTTTGAATGGTCATATGGCATTAAGATTGGATTTCGTAAATTTAAAATTCAATTGCGTAAATCATGCCTTGGAGTAAACACGAAGCCGAAAATCTAGCCATTCATTTTGAAGGAGAATTGTTTTTCAAAAACAACCTTCAATCTGATCTAACTAGAAAGATTTATGCCACTGACGCATCTGTTTACGAGGTTCAGCCCTTAGCTGTCGCCAAACCCGCCAGTGCTAAAGACATCAAGCGACTCATTCAATTCGCTGAAAAACACAGAACAAGTATCATTCCGCGTGGCGCAGGTACTTCCTTAGCCGGCCAAGTAGTAGGCGAAGGAATCGTGATGGAAGTGGGAGCCCCGCTATCCAAAATTGTCCAATTAAATAAGAAAGAAAAATCTGCCTGGATCGAACCCGGAATCATTCGCGATGATCTGAATAAGCAAATGGAGCCTTCCGGATTATTTTTCGGACCAGAAACTTCCACGGCAAATCGCGCTTTATTAGGTGGAATGCTGGGTAATAACTCCTGCGGTTTACATTCCATCGTTTGGGGCAATGTGCGTGATCATTTGTTGGAAACACGTGCTATTCTCGCCGACGGGTCTGAAATGCACACCCATCCGCTGACTAATGAAGAGTTTTATAAAAAAACAGCCCTTACAAATCTAGAAGGTAAAATTTACCGCGAGATTCATCGGATGCTGAATAATCCAGAAGTCCAAGAACTCATCAGAGCGAAATTCCCGAACCCAGCCATTACCCGCAGAAATACCGGATATGCATTGGATGCACTGATTGACATGCAGCCTTTTAATCCGGCTGGCCAACCATTCAACTTATCCGCTTTGTTAGCCGGTTCGGAGGGAACATTGGCCGTGGTGCATAGTATGAAAATCAACTTACTCGATCAACCGAGTAAGGAAGTTGGCCTTATCTGCATTCATTGTCACACCCTGCAAGAATCGCTGCAAGCGAATATTGTAGCCCTTTCGTGCAAGCCAACTGCCTCAGAATTGGTGGATAGCTTTATACTTTCCTTTACGGAAAACCATCCCAATTTTATCGAAGACCGGACCTTTATTGAAGGTAAACCAGAAGCCATTTTGATGGTGGAATTCCGTGCCGAAACTGCTGAATTAGTGCAAGAAAAAGTAGCTAACTGCATTCAAAAATTACAAGACGCTTCACTAGGTTATGCGTACCCAACGCTATATAATGAAGCAATCACCAAAGGCTGGGATATCCGAAAAGCGGGCCTTGGGTTAATTCGCAATTTGCCAGGGAAAAAACAACCCGTTAATCTCATAGAAGATTGTGCGGTGGCACCAATAGACTTACCGGCTTATGTGGCTGACATTCAAGCTTTATTAGCCAAAAACAATATTCAAGCTGCCTATTATGCTCACGCAGGTGCTGGAGAATTGCATATTGAACCCTTTTTAGATATCCATACGCCAGAAGGTAAATCCTTATTTAGGTCGCTTTTAACTGAAACTGTTGAGATTCTGAAAAAGTACCAAGGATCGTTGAGCGGGGAACATGGAGACGGAAGGCTGCGCGGCGAATTTATTCCTGCCTTAATGGGCAAAGAAGTATATGCCTTGTTTCAAGAAATCAAGCACGTTTTTGACCCACACAACCTCTTAAATCCAGGTAAAATTGTCAATACACCTCCGATGGACGAAGCATTTCGGCCACGTGTAAACGAGACAAATACTTCTCATTTCTTTCATTATGGCGAATTAGCTGGTCCTTTAGCGTTAGCCGAAAAATGTTCTGGTTCAGGCGATTGCAAGAAATCTGCATTGAGCGGCGGAACCATGTGTCCGAGCTTCATGGCGACTCATGATGAAAAAGATAGTACCCGCGCACGCGCAAACATGCTGCGTCAATTAATCACCTCAGAAGGTGATCAAGCCTATAATAATCCTGAATTACTCGAGGTCTTAGACTTATGCCTCTCATGTAAAGGTTGCCAAACTGAATGTCCTTCAGGCGTCGACATGAGTAAACTGAAAGCGGAAACACTGCAGCAGCATTACCTCCAAAAAGGGACTCCTTTGCGCACCCAATTAATTGGCCATTTTCCGAAGCTCCAGGCACTTGCCAGTTATGTAGCACCGCTATACAATATGCTAGTCGCATTTCCTGGAACGAGTATAATCATCAAAACACTGATGGGTTTCTCTTGGAATCGCAGTATACCTGAAGTCCATTTTACCTCACTTGAAAGTTGGTTTAAACGCTACAGTAAACGCGTCAATCAAAACGAATTAAATCACGGACAGGTGTATCTGTTTGCGGATGAATTCACCAACTATAACGATGTGGAGCTGGGCAAAAAAACGATCCTACTCTTAAATGAACTAGGATATGGCGTTGAAATTCCTAGTCAAATCATCAGTGGACGTAGTTATATTTCGAAAGGCTTGTTGGCCATCGCCCAAAAGCTTGCCAACTCAAACGTCCAGAAACTCGCACCCATCGTATCCGAAGAAAAACCATTAATCGGAATAGAACCAAGTGCTTTATTGAGTTTCCGAGATGAGATTCCAACTTTGGTGTCCGCCGATTTACGGGAACAAGCCAATTCACTAAAGAAAAATTGCCTACTAATCGATGAATTTTTAGCACAAGAAATCAAGGCAAAACGAATTGCGAAAGATGCATTCACTGCCATAAATCAGAAAATTGTCTTGCATGGTCACTGCCATCAAAAATCGATTGCTGGAATAAGTAGCACCCGACAAGTCTTAAGTTTTCCCGAAAATTACGAGGTAGAATTATTGCCTACTGGATGCTGTGGCATGGCTGGATCATTTGGCTATGAAAAAAAGCATTACGAATTATCCCAGCAAATCGCCAAATTGGTATTATTCCCTCGCCTACTCAGCACTAAAAACAGTACCATTATCGCTAGTAATGGCACTTCATGCCGGCATCAGATAAAAGATGGCATCGATAAAGAAGGCTTTCACCTAGCCGAAATTATGTACAATGCCTTAGCCCAAAAAACAATCAAGCCATGATCCAATTTAACATATCCATCTTTGTAGAAAATGCCATTGAAGCTCAGGCGGTAAAAGCGTTAACACAGCATATCATTCCTGAATTAAATGCTTGGGATTTTATCGAACAAGCACATGCTTTCGAGATAAGTTCACATCAAGAGCCCGACTCCAAAGGATTTTCCATCCAATGTTTAATTCCAGTAACGGAAGAGCGGCGCAAAGAGGCCATCGAAACACTTATTTCAGAGTTCTTTTTACAAGAATTCCCGAATCAATTCGTGTATTTCCCGAGCCAATTAAAGCGTATTTAAGTCCATTGAATAGGACTATTAGCTAAGAAATCGTTTGCTTTAGAAAAGGGTTTAGAACCAAACCAACCGCCTCGATTGGCCGAAAGTGGAGAGGGATGAGCCGAGCGAATGACGAGGTGTTTTGATTCATCTATGTGCTTGCCAACTTGCTGAGCATAATTTCCCCACAACATAAATACCATCGGTTTTTCGCGCGCATTCAACGAACCAATGATGGTTGACGTAAACTTTTGCCAACCTAGCTTCGCATGCGATCCTGGCTCATTTGCGCGTACAGTCAGGACGGAATTCAACAATAAAACACCTTGACTAGCCCAATCGGACAAATCCGTGTGTGTCCGTTGCACACCTACATCGGTAGCTAATTCTTTAAATATATTTCTCAACGAGGGAGGCATGTTGACTCCGTTGGGAACAGAAAAACTAAACCCTTGCGCCTCTCCTACTCCATGGTATGGATCTTGACCTAAAATAACGACTTTGACATCTTCAAAAGCGGTTAAATTCAAGGCATTGAATACATCTGAAACGGATGGAAATACGTGTTTGCTCACGTATTCATTTGCTAACTCCCGCTCCAAATGATCCATCCATTCTTGCTCGAAACAAGAATTCAAGATATTTTTCCAGTCATTTTGTATTAAATCCCGTAAATTTAAGTTGGCACTAGCCATAAAATATTCCTTTACATGCCACAATCCATCGAAAACGGATTTCAAATTGACGTAAAAGTGACTCATTTGCCTGATTATGAATTACAGGCACCTTATAAGCACTTTTTCTCCTACCAAATTACAATCAAAAATATTGGGAATCAACCGGCCCAATTAGTTAGCAGATTCTGGAAGATATTAGATGGAAGTCATGCGCCTGAATATGTCAATGGATTGGGCGTGGTGGGTCAGCAACCGATTCTTGAACCTGGAGAATCCTTTACCTACACTTCAGCATGTCCGATTATCTCAGCCATAGGACAAATGTCTGGTTATTATACCTTTCTAAACTTGATGGATCAAACTACATTTAAGGTACAAACACCGGCATTTGAATTAGTCACAAATTACAGCTTGAATTGATGTTGAATAGGTTACGATTTAATTGGAAAGCACAAACGGCGCATGGATTACATTCCCCATTCGTATTTGCTTTATATACTGAGGTTATTGATCCGATTTACCAAAAATCACCTCAAGACATAGAATCAGCATTGATTCATGGGATAGGCAACTATTTAAAACTAGCCGAAGGACAGCTTCACGTTGTAGATTTAAACCAAGTGAACGAATCTATGCTACCTGACATAGAAGCTTTGTTTCAAGATTCAGCGAACCTGATTATTTGCTTACACCCACATGCGGGAACTCATTCGAATGAATTTTGGCGAAGATTATACCAAAATCCGGCGGTAATACATTCAATAGAATTATTTGAAATGGGTATTTTGAGTTTAAGACCTACGGCTCCGAAACAGCATTTTTGGCTTAAAAAGTCATAAAAAAAGGAGCAACCTTTCGGCTGCCCCTCAAAAAAAAAAAAAATACGATTAAACTGGCTTAGCGATTTCGACTAAAACGCGCTTACCTTTGATTTGCGCACCTACCATCTTGTCGATGACCTGGTTAGCATATTCCTTGGGAACATCCACATAGGTATGCTTATTCTCAATTTGAATTTGACCTAATACATTTCCTGGAATTCCTGTTTCGCCAGCAAAAGCGCCAACAATATTGGAAGGAGAAATTTTCTCATTAAAGCCAATATTCACGAACATACGTACCATGTTTTCGTCCGTTTTGTATGGCTTTCCTTCCCGGTCAACACGTGGTCCACGTGGGCCACTGCCGCGATCAGAACCTCTTTCAAAACGACCGCCACGATCTCCACCACGGTCTCCATAACCACCACGAGATTCACGATCAAAACGACCGCCACCACGACGTTCTCCACCACGTGAATCACGATCGCGGAAACCTCCGCCACGCTCCTCACGACCAAACTTGCGTGATTGACGTTCGAATTCACCTTCTAAATTTTCATCACCAAATTCATTCTTCTGGATACCCATATTCATTTTAACTAAGGCAGCAACAATTTGCTCCGTAGAAAAACCAGCATGCTGTAAGTTTTCTAATGAATCAGAGAATACTTCTAAATCACCCTCGTTGATAGTAGCCGCCACACGCTCAATAAACATGCCTTTTTTAATGCCGACTACATCTGTGAATGATGGGATAACACCTTTGTCAATTTTCACTTTGGTGTAGTTCATGATTTCACGCAAACGATTGCGCTCAGAACCTACGACCAAGGTAAATGCCTTACCGAATTTACCAGCACGACCTGTACGACCGATACGGTGTACGTAATATTCTTCATCTAATGGGATATCGTAATTGATTACCGCGTCCACATTGTCTACGTCCAAACCACGCGCAGCTACGTCAGTAGCCACTAAAATACACACATTTCCATTACGGAAACGGTTCATTACTTGGGTCCGTTGGCTTTGACGTAAATCACCGTGTAAACCTTCCGCAGCATAGCCACGAGAAACTAGATCTTCAACCACCTCGTCCACACGTTTCTTCTGGTTACAGAAGATCAACATCAACTTCAATGCGTAGAAATCAATTAAACGCGTCGTAACTTCCATCTTCGCACGACCCTTCACATCAAAATACAATTGCTCGATGTTAACGTTTGTGATTTCGTTTTTAACGACCTTCACTAATTTAGGATCTGTCAAATAACGACTTGTCAATCCCAAAATAGGCTTCGACATAGTCGCAGAGAATAAGACTGTCTGGCGTTCGTTTGGCATTTCTTGTAAGATACTTTCGATATCCTCACGGAAACCCATATCTAACATTTCATCTGCCTCATCCAAAACAATCATAGAAGCTTGCTGGAGCTTCAATGCACGACGCTCAATTAAGTCAATCACACGACCTGGAGTTCCTACAACAATGTTGGCCCCCGCCTTCAACGACTTAATTTGACGATCAATTGAATCACCACCATATACCGTAGTCACCCAAACGCCTTTCGTGTATTTAGCCAGTTTCTTCATTTCCTCAGAAACTTGAACCGCTAATTCACGGGTAGGACATAAAATAATTGCTTGAACGAACTTCTCGAATGGAACGATGTGCTCAATCATCGGAATACCAAACGCGGCAGTTTTACCTGTACCTGTTTGTGCTTGTCCGATGACGTCACGACCCTCTAAAACATAGGGAATAGCTTCTGATTGAATGGGAGAAGCAAATTCAAAACCCATTTCTTTTACTGCTTCTTGGATACCTTCCGACAAAGGAAGACTATCAAAGCGAATTTTTTCACTCATGATTTTCTTGTTTAATTATGATGCCCTAACACATCCGTAATTAAACCTAATAGCCCTCTAAACTGTCTGGTAAGGGATTTACAATCTCTTGTAATCGATTTATGCGGATGCATTTGTACTAATAAGCCACAAAAGTACGCATACTTACTACAGAAAGCAAACGAATTGCACTATTTTAATAAATGCTATTTAATCAGCAACAGATAAACCTGCGCTTCTCCGCCTGAAAATGACACGGAAGGGTCTGATGATTTTACCTCAATACGTCCCGGAGCGACCCCCTCACCTACCAAACGATTCTTCAACACAAATCCTCGCTTAAGCGATGCTCGATCATCTTTTCCTGAATTGACCACCCATTTTACATGCACGTTTTTGAACGTATACAAACCTTCTGCCAAACGTTTAAACACGAGGTCATTGGGCTGTAAAAGCAAATCGGATTGCGCATCGAATTGCAATTCACCTACACTAAATTCAGTGGTCTCTTTTTGAGTAGAATCCAGTAGAAATTGGTGAACTGGGACTAAAACAGAAGTCTTGGGTAGGTCAAATGGTTTACCATCTGGCCAAACTAAGGTTGTCAACGAATCTGCTTTCAACCGATTGGAGTCTAAAACAGCCTGAGTTAGACTATCATTCAACTTCGTTAAACTATCAATTGGGATAATTTCTTCTGTTTCGGCAACATTATCTTCATCTTCAAGCGTTCGAAAAGTAGTATACCAAATAACAAATCCTCCTAATAAAATAACCCCTACAACAGAGAGCATCATCGGTAACGTGATGCGCTGCAATAAACCGGTAGACGCATCTACATGGCTTTCGCTATCATCCACATAGGTAACCATGGGGTCAACCTTAAGAATATCTGAAAGCAATAAAATATCTGAAATGGTATATTGAACTTTCCCTGAACACAAGGCATTGAAATCAGATTTCATTCCTAAATAGAACGCACTATATGTCTTCCAATCCTTCAGGGCCGGGTAATCCGTTTGCTTTAATTTGTACCCATAAAAGCCAAAAAACAAGGTAAGGCCCTTTAATACAGAAGAACTTTTACAGCCCAAATCTCGCGATAACAACATCGCAATGGCACTTTTCTTATCTGGAACCAAAATACTCATCATCCCCTCGCCAAATCGCATGATCGCATCTACATCATATTCATCTGTAGTCTTGCCTACATAAGCTTCTATAGATTCAACGGGGATTGGTTTCTGTAAAATGAAATTATAAAGCGCATTAAATCGAATCCGATTCCGAACCAATTTCAACAAACCGCCTAAAATGATAGCCTCCCAAACAGGGAATAATTCAGCGACCTTATCTTCTGTCTCCTGCAGCATCCCAGCTACCCGTTTCTGGATATGCTGTTTTTCCTCCTCCGATAATACACTAAATAATTGGCTCATATGATTAATTTCAGATGCGAAATTACCTTATTTTTATTTTTTATCCATGTAAATAAGTACAATCATTTACCTTTGTGCTATGAAAAAAGTTTTATTTATCGATCGCGATGGAACATTGATCGTGGAACCTTTGGTAGACCAACAAGTTGACAGTTTTGAAAAACTTGAATTTCTACCACATGCTATTTCGAATTTGAAGAAAATCAATGATGAATTTGATTTCGAATTGGTCATGGTGACAAATCAAGATGGATTAGGAACTGCTTCATTTCCAGAAGATACTTTTTGGCCAGCACACAATAAAATGCTGGCTATTCTTGCAGGCGAAGGCATTCATTTTTCAAACGTACATATCGACCGTAGTTTTCCAGCAGATAATCTACCTACCCGTAAACCCGGCATAGGGATGTTGGCAAGCTATTTTTCTTCCGACTACGATTTAGCAAACTCTTATGTATTGGGTGATCGTGAAACAGATATTCAATTAGCTAAAAACCTTGGCGCCCAAGCCATCTATATTGGGAATGGTACCATACAAGATCCGGTAGCCTTGCAATGCACACATTGGGATGACATTTATGCATTTTTCAAATTACCGGCACGTCGGGTAACGCACGAACGCAATACCCATGAAACTAAAATTGCCATCGAGTTAAATTTAGATGGATCGGGTAAGGCAAATAACCAAACTGGACTTGGCTTTTTCGATCACATGCTTGATCAAATCGCCAAACACGCCAATGTGGACTTAGCGGTGCGCGTTCATGGCGATTTACACATCGACGAACACCACACGATAGAAGATACGGGCATCGCACTCGGCGAAGCATTCGCATTAGCATTAGGCGATAAACGCGGTATTAATCGGTACGGATTTTTATTACCGATGGATGAATGTTTGGCACAGGTAGCTATAGATTTCTCCGGCAGAAATTGGTTGGTATGGGACGCTACCTTCAAGCGGGAGATGATTGGTGAAATGCCTACCGAAATGTTCTCTCATTTTTTCAAATCGTTCTCAGATGCAGCTAAGTGTAATTTAAACATTCAAGCATCCGGTGAAAATGAGCATCATAAAATTGAAGCTATCTTCAAAGCTTTTGCGAAGACAATTCGCATGGCGGCAGAACGCGACGTGAAAAATTTAAATTCTTTACCTAGTACAAAGGGCTTACTTTAAACAAATTGATTATTTTTGCATAAATATTAAAACACTATGGGATATTCAGGAGCAGCATTTTTTATTATTTTGTTCGCGATTTCAATTGTCGTGGGATCAAAACTTCAAAAAATCTACAAGGAAAGAGGCAAATAATCGCCTCTTTTTTTACATCCATCCTGCATCTGCAAAACTTACATAGGAATTACCCGTCATGATTAAATGATCGGCTACCATAATCTCAAATAGTTTTCCAGCTTCCACTATTTTTTTTTGTTACATCGCGGTCTGCTTGACTAGCTTGCTTTTGACCTGAGGGATGATTGTGTGCTAAAATCAGCGTCGATGTGTGTTGTGCAATGGCCGACTTGTAAATCATTTTAACATCTACAACCGTACCCGCAATTCCACCGGCACTGATACGTTCCACCTTCAACAGGCGCGCGGCACGATTTAAATGTACCACCCAAAACTCCTCATGATCCAAATCCATAAACTTGGGATAGAGAACCTGAAAGGCATCATGTGAACTCTTTATCCTAAGTACTTCTTCAGGCACTAAATAGGCTGCTCGCCTGCGACCCAACTCAAGTGCCGCGATCAGTATCGAAGCGCGGGCGCTTCCAATTCCCCTAAATTGCATAAAATCAGATGCGGTGAAGCGACCTAGTCGATTTAAGTCAAAATCGATTGTGCTTAAAATCGACTGAGCTATCCCAAGTGCAGATAGACTCGGCAAACCAGATCCAATCAAAATAGCTAGCAATTCTTCTGAACGAAGAAACTCCTTGCCCTGATTAGCTAATATCTCGCGGGGACGCTCCTCCACACGCAAAGCAGAAATTTTGGTTGAATACATGCCCGAAGGTAACAGGCATAAACAAGAAAACCCCGCGAGTTGCGAGGTTTTCCAAGTACTTGATAATAAAGTATTAAGCAGCGATTTTGTTCACCAACTTAGCTAATTTCGATTTCTGATTAGCTGCTTTATTTTTATGGATAATGTTCTTCTTCGCTAATTTATCTAACGCTGAAGATACTTGTTTGAATAAGTCTGAAACCAACGCTTTATCCGTTGTAAGTCTTAATTTCTTAACCAACGTACGCGTTGATTTATGTTGATAACGGTTACGCAAACGCTTTGATTCATTTGCACGGATACGCTTTAATGCTGATTTATGATTTGCCATCTTCTAAAAAATTCTCTTTTCTGTAAAATTGAATTGCAAAATTAAACAAAATGATTAGAAATCACAATACATCATTCAAAATTTTATTCATGCAGGTACTCGCACTTCAAATATGCCTATTTTACACCTACCCTGCCTATTCTTGGGGTTTTTATGCCCATAAACGGATTAACCACCTCGCTGTTTTCACGCTTCCTGAATCGATGAATCGTTTGTACAAACGGCATATCAGGGCTATTGAGAGCCTATCTGTATTACCCGATCAACGAAGACATACGCTAGATGAAGAAGCCGCGCGGCATTACATTGATTTAGATCAGTATGAACTGAATCGCATAGCCTATCTCACCTTTGAAAAAGCAAGCCTAATCTATACCAAAGACACCTTACAGCAACATGGCATCGTACCCTGGATTATTCCCATCGTGAAAAATAGGCTAAAATATGCCTTTTTGAGCCGAGACACCGTACAAGTCATCAAGCTGTCGGCAGAACTAGGCCATTACATCGCAGATGCCCATGTTCCCCTACATACAACTTCCAATTACGACGGTCAAAAAACGAATCAAGTGGGCATACATGCGTTTTGGGAATCCAAAATACCAGAAATGCTTCAGGCTGATCTAGAAGATTGGTCGGCACCCGCGAATTACATCCCAGATCTTCAAAAAGAAACGTGGAATTGGATCCTTCAAGCACATAGATACGTAAAAACCCTGCTCCTACAAGAGGCTGAACTCAACGCACGTACCAAACCTCAAACCAAATATTTATTCCTCAAAAAGGGTTCTATACTGACCAAAACCTATGCATACGCCTATGTAAAAGAATACCACAAGCTGTTAAACCATCAAATTGAAACGCAATTTAATGACGCCATTCAGCACGTCGGGAATGTATGGTATTCAGCCTGGCTTGAGGCTGGCCAACCCGACTTTAAATAATTTTGTGCAATTTTGCAGCATGACAGAAAAATTCATTCAACTCAAAGCTGGCAAAGACGCCCCTGTTAAACGATTTCATCCCTGGGTATTTTCAGGAGCCATTCAAAAACAAAGTCCAAATTTACAAGATGGGGATTGGGTTAATGTACTTTCGTCTCGCGATGAATTTTTAGGAACGGGGCACTTTCACCATGGAAGTATTGCAGTTAAAATCTGCTCATTTGAGCCCATCAGCGATAAATCAGCCTTTTGGGAAAACCGCATCCAAAATGCCTGGGACCTGCGCTTATTGTTGAATTTGCCCAAAACAAACGCTTTTCGTTTGATTCATGGCGAAGGAGATGGCTGCCCGGGCTTAATTATGGATCTCTACAAAGACGTCATTGTATTTCAAGCGCACACCATCGGTATGCATCGGGATCGCGATGAAATTGTCGCTGCTATCTTAAAAACCTTAGGTAAAAAGGTAAAGGCCATTTATGATAAATCACGTGAGACATTACCTACAGAATACGCACAAAACTGTACGAATGCATTTGTTCACGGAGAAGTAAAAGTTCCCTATACGGTACAAGAAAATGGCATCTCATTCTCCATTAACTGGATTACGGGTCAGAAAACAGGCTTTTTCTTAGACCAACGAGACAATCGGAAACTATTAGCACATTATGCAGCAGAAAAAGACATATTAAATACGT
This sequence comes from Aquirufa avitistagni, assembly GCF_042715545.1. Taxonomy (NCBI): domain Bacteria; kingdom Pseudomonadati; phylum Bacteroidota; class Cytophagia; order Cytophagales; family Flectobacillaceae; genus Aquirufa; species Aquirufa avitistagni. The sequence continues at coordinate 1,077,630 of NZ_JBBKXZ010000001.1, forward strand.
TCTGCTACTCAGGAGGTTTTTCATTATACGCCTTGCAAGCGGGTGCAAATTCAGTTGTTTCCTTAGATGCCTCTGCCAAAGCCATTGATTTAGTTCATGAGAACATCCGTTTGAACAAAATGGAAACCAAAAGTCACGAAGCAATCGTAGGAGAAACACTCCCCTATTTAAGAAACTGTGAAACCGACTTTGACATCATTGTGTTAGATCCTCCCGCATTTGCGAAATCTATGAATGCAAAACATAAAGCATTACAAGGATATCAAAAAATCAATGAGCTTGCGCTACGTAAAATCAAGAAGAACGGCTTACTATTTACCTATTCTTGTTCACAAGTGATTACCCGCGAGTTGTTCTATAATATGCTTGTCGCCGCCGGAATCGCCGTTGGCCGTGAAATTCAAGTCATCCATCAAATGACCCAGGGACCAGATCATCCCATCAATCTTTTCCACCCAGAAAGTAATTACTTGAAGGGATTTGTTCTCAAGGTATTGTAATCAAAAAAGGCTTCCCTCGGGAAGCCTTTTTACTTAGTCGACGAATCTGAAAATTCGACTCCAGCGAATCTTTCCAGAGAATAAACCTTTATTCGGATCTAGCGACATCCAAACAAAAACCGCTTTACCTACGATGTTTTCAGAAGGAACAAATCCCCAAAAACGTGAATCAGCTGAATTGTGGCGATTATCTCCCATCATGAAGTAATAGTTTTGCTTGAAAGTATAGGTTTTCAAAACTTGACCATCTTGAATCAATTTACCGCCTTGCAACTCAATACCTGAATTACCTTCATAGGTACGAATAGCCTCTTGATAAAAAGCCACATTCTTGGAATCTAAGGTAACCGTCATTCCTTTAGCTGGAATTTTAATCGGACCAAACCAGTCACGATTAAACTTAAACTGCACGGTATCATGCGGAAACATATCAATAAATGTGACTCCTTTAGGATCTTTAAATGAATCAAAATCAAATGATTTCGCCCAAGGCAACGCTTTGATTTCGTCGATATGCTTCTTAGAGGTGTTTAATTTATAGCCAACTAACTGATTAGAAGAGTCAGCTAATGGCAACCAATCTGCAGAATCATAACTTGCATCTGGGGAATTTCGAATACCATAGGTATCAAAAAACGCCTCGTCTAAATTTTCCTTTGTTTTCATGAAAACCGGATGCTGCATACGTTCTGGGTTATCCATTGGCTTACCATTCACGATAACTTGTTGGTCCCTCACCTCCAATACATCACCTGGTGTACCTACGCAACGTTTTACATAAAACGTACGCAAGTCTAAGGGAGCATCTCCATCTTCTTCAAAATTAGGCGCATTAAATACAACTGCATCCCCTTTCTTCACATCTGTAAAACCTGGTAAACGATATACAGGTAATTCAATCCAACGTAAATACGAGGGTAAGTTGGTGAACCAAATTTTTTGATGTGTTAAAGGCAACTGCAAAGGCGTTTTTGGCGTACGAACACCGTAATGCATTTTACTTACAAATAAGAAATCACCCACCATCAAAGAACTCTCCATCGATGGAGTGGGAATTGTATAGGCTTCAAATAAGAAAAAACGAATTAACGTAGCGGCAACTACGGCAAACATAACGGAATCCAACCACTCTCTAAAAGCAGATTTGTTTGTTGGTTTTTTTGTTTCTGGTGACTTCATGTCTCGTGTATAAATTTAAATCAATGAATGTAGGCGTACTTATTTCAACATATCTTCCATGCCCAAAATGCCTTTTTTACCCTGAATCCACTCAGCAGCAATGACGGCTCCTAAGGCAAACCCTTCCCGACTAAACGCTTCGTGTGTAATCTCGATTTGATCGACTTTAGAAATATATTTCACGGTATGCGTACCTGGAATTGTGGATTCCCGTTGCGACCAAATAGGCACTTCATTGGGTTGTGGAATTTCGTTATTTACCCATTTGGTACGTTCAGCATACGCATCGATGATGCCTTCTGCCAGCGTAATGGCCGTACCCGAAGGCGAATCCTTTTTTTCTAAATGATGTATTTCATTCGTGTAGATATCGTATGCTTGGTGTGGCGCCATTAATTTGGCCAAGGTACGATTCAATTGAAAAAACAAATTTACCCCAATGGAGTAATTAGATGCATAAAAAAAAGTTGCATCGTGTGCAGCAGTGGCTTGTTCTATTTCACTTTTCTTTTCGAGCCAACCGGTTGTCCCACAAACCACTGGGATTTGCTTTTTGATACATGTCAAAATATTCGTGAATGCAGAAGCTGGATTTGAAAACTCAATCGCTACATCTGCCTCTTGCGAAGTTAAATTGGCTAACTCATGAGCATTGTCAACATCGATTCGCGCAACAATGGTATGACCGCGACCAAGCGCTAAGCGCTCAATCTCCTTTCCCATCTTTCCATATCCAATTAGGACAATTCGCATAGCATTCATTTTTTAAAATTAAGAGATAAAGTCACTCGTGATACCAAACCTTTTGACAAAGGGTCAAAATCAAGGATAGGCTTTACCCGTAAACTAATATCATCTGAGACATCAAAAGTCTTTAAATGTGCACTTACATTCGCATCAATCACATTAAATGCCCAAGCCACAACCATGCCAATATAAGTATAATCTCGATTTCGACGAAATCCGTCATTAATTCGCTTCAACTGATTGACATCTAAATCACGCGCCAAACCATCTTCATAAACTACGGAAACCGTACTAGGCGGAATATATTTGGGATCATCTGCCCGCGGGGAAACGATGTAATAAAAAGCTCTATACTTCTGGTAACGCTCCTGATTGTAGTTGGCAATCACCCCCAGCGTAACAAACGCCCCGGCAACTAAAGGCAATTTCCAATATTGACGATTGTATGCTTGACCTAAACCTGGAAAAATGAGGGATCTAATGGTTGCAACACGTGGAATAATCTTGTGAACTGGCTTAGCGACAACCGAGTCCTTTTGCGCTACTGAATCCACAGGGATTGCGCGCAAATCGATCGACATGCCTAGCCATACTACAAGAAAAAAAACAAGGTAGCGCATAAATTTAGGACTGGATAGATTCCAATAAGCGCTTCAAATCCGCTGCAGATTTGATCAACAACTTCACTTCTCCTTTTCCTGAATCATCCATTTTTAATGAAACGGGCAGTTTGAAATGATCGGTTAATTGGCGCTGCCACGAACGTAATTCTTCGGCATTTACCGCCTTACTGACCTGTGGGTTCGCATCTACTTTACCTGCGGCTGACTGACGAACGGCATCTTCCAATTTACGAACAGACCATTCCTCCGCGATTGTTTTGGAAAATAATTGTTGCTGAAGTGTCGGATTCTCCAATGAAATTAAACAACGCGCATGCCCCATGGAAATCTTATTCTCCCGGATGGCTAATTGAATGTGCACCGGCAATTTCAATAAACGCATGTAATTCGTTACCGTGGACCTATTCTTACCTACACGCGCACCTAAATCTTCTTGCTTTAACTGACACTCTTCCATTAAGCGCTTATATGATAAAGCGATTTCAATGGCATTTAAATTTTCACGCTGAATATTCTCTATCAGCGCCATTTCAATCATTTGTTGGTCATCTGCCGTACGTACATACGCAGGAATACGCGATAAATCAGCCAATTTCGAAGCTTGCAATCTGCGTTCACCTGAAATTAGTTGATAACTCCGTGCACCAGTTTTCCGAACAGTAATTGGTTGAATGATACCGTGAACACGAATGGATTCAGCTAAATCTTCCAAGGCCGCCTGCTCAAAATACTCACGCGGCTGGTATGGATTTGTTTCAATATAAGCCAATGGAATTTCTTCCATTAAATTAACTCCATCTAATCCGCCCATGAGCGAGCCAGATTGACTAGCAGAACTTTGAAGATTTTCGGAATCTTCTAATAAAGCCCCTAAACCACGACCTAAACCTGTGCGCTTTTTATTTTGCTCCTGCTTGCTCATATACTACAACTTATACCGTTTGAAGTAAGCCATTCTTACGAATAATTTCCTTCGCTAAATTTAAATAACTGATTGATCCTTTGCTATCTGCATCATGCAAAATAGCAGGAATACCGAAACTAGGTGATTCTGACAAACGAATATTCCGCGGAATGATTGTCTCAAATACCATATTTTTAAAGTGGGAATTTACTTCGTTCACGACTTGATTAGACAGGCGCAAACGCAAGTCATACATAGTTAACAAGATTCCTTCGATGACTAATTGTGGATTCAATCGAGACTGAATGATCTTAATTGTATTCAAAAGTTTACCCAAACCTTCCAAGGCATAATATTCGCATTGAACGGGAATAATGACAGAATCTGCCGCCGTAAGGCTATTTATGGTGATTAAACCCAAGGAAGGAGAACAGTCCATTATGATAAAATCATAATCATCTTTAATCGATGCTAATGCATCCTTCATTTTACCTTCTCTATTTTTCAGGTTAATCATTTCGATTTCGGCACCTACTAAATCAATGTGCGAAGGAATTATATCGAGAAAAGGTACTTCAGTTGCAAGAATACTTTCGCCTACGGCAGCAATGCCTACCATACATTCGTAGATACTGCGCGTGACTTCTTTTGGGTTAAATCCTAGACCAGATGTAGAATTAGCCTGAGGATCCGCATCGATTAAAAGTGTTTTAAATTCGAGGGCAGCTAGACTCGCAGCCAAATTAATCGCTGTGGTCGTCTTGCCCACTCCACCCTTTTGATTTGCAATCGCGATAATCTTACCCATGAAACATTTTCTAGTTAACGATTTGAACCAACAATATTACGAAAAAGGTTTCACATCTTTTTTCAAAATTGATTCGTTCAATCTGCAAATTTTATCAGTTTAGTTTAGAGAGATTCAATCAAACTATTTTAACTTGCCGGGAGATTATCAACAACCTATTATATGACACAAAATTCTACAGCGCATCCGAAAGGACTCTATGTACTTTTTACCACTGAAATGTGGGAAAGATTCAATTTTTATGGCATGCGCGCCATTTTATCTCTTTTCTTAGTTAGCGCATTGGCATTTAAACAAAACGAGGCCTCTATCTTATATGGTGGTTTTCTCGGATTAAGTTACCTCACTCCCATGTTTGGGGGATACATTTCTGATCGCTATTGGGGCAATCGAAATTGCATCATTTTTGGTGGTTTTGTGATGGCTTTGGGCCAATTATTCCTCTTTGGATCTGCAAGCACCTATGCTGGTAATTTACCACTAGCCAATATTCTTATGTGGTCAGGCCTATTTTTCCTGATTATAGGCAATGGCTTTTTTAAGCCAAACATCTCTTCGATGGTAGGTCAGTTATATGCCAAAGGTGACAATAAACTAGATGCAGCCTTTACCATTTTTTACATGGGTATCAATACCGGTGCATTCTTGGGAATGTTGATTTGCCCGTGGGTGGGAGATGTTAAAGTAGATGGAATTCGTGTGGTAGAAGCTTTCAAATGGGGCTTTTTAGCGGCAGGTGCTGCCATGATGATCGGAACTATTTCCTTCTATATCCTAAAAAACAAGTTCATCGTTTCTCCCTCTGGTGAGGCTGTTGGCCTTAAACCGAACTTTAATGCCATACAGGATAAAACTAAGGAATCTGAAAAAGCGGAATTTTCGAATCAATCTATCGGGATTGCTGTTTTCATATTTCTTGTTCTTGTGTATGTATTCCATTCATTTATTGCCACGGCAGAGGCAAACCCGATTAAAGACTGGATTTATCCAATCATTTATGCATCAGGACTGAGTTTGGCATTTTTAATTATGACAGACAAAACCTTGAATAAAGTGGAGCGCGACCGGATTTGGGTGCTTTATATTATTGCTTTTTTTGTCATGTTTTTCTGGTCGGCATTTGAGCAAGCAGGATCATCGCTGACTTTTATTGCGGACCAACAAACAGATTTGCATTTCTTGGGCATCGAATTGCCCCCTAGTTCGGTTCAAAATGCAAATTCGATCTTTATTGTATTGTTGGCCTTTCCGTTTAGTTGGTTTTGGACCTGGCTTCAAAAGCGCGGCATCGAACCTAATTCTCCGGCCAAGCAATCGATAGGCCTTTTATTATTAGCCACAGGATATTTCATCATTGCTACCCAAGTAAAAGATTTGGGCACTCAAAAATTAGGCGTTGCTTGGTTATTCTGCATGTACTTATTCCATACGATGGGTGAACTTTGCCTATCGCCTATTGGACTTTCGCTGGTAGCGAAGTTGGCCCCCAAACGCTTTTCATCCTTATTAATGGGTGTGTGGTTTATTGCCAATGCTGCTGGATATGCCTTAGCTGGAACATTAGGAGCGCTATTACCATCCATCGAACCTGGGGCACAAATTCCAAGTTTCCTTGGATTTGAAATCCACAATTTATATGAGTTTTTCATGGTGTTCGTATCGCTAGCGGGTGCAGCTGCCATTTTATTATATATCCTGGCTGCTGGGCCACTTAAACGAATGATGCACGGAATCAAATAAGCATATGCACGGACATGACCACCATTTGCACGAAAAACATTTAAAAAGTTCAGATTTCATTACTGATATTGTCATAGGCATGTCAGATGGATTGACAGTGCCTTTTGCCCTGGCGGCAGGATTATCAGGCGCGGTGGACTCCGCAGCTATTGTTACCACTGCAGGTGTAGCTGAAATTGTAGCAGGTTCCATAGCGATGGGTTTGGGTGGTTATTTAGCTGGACAAACTGAGCAGGAACATTATGAGGCTGAATTAAAGCGGGAATATGAAGAGGTGGAACGCGTACCTGAACGTGAAAAAGATGAAATCAGAGAAGTATTCGAGGATTATGGTTTAAGTCCAGAGGCACAAGATATCGTGGTAGAAGCAATTTCAAAAGACAAAGATAAGTGGGTCGATTTCATGATGCGATTTGAATTAGGCTTAGAACGGCCACATCCCAATCGGGCACGTAATTCAGCCTTAACAATCGGAATATCCTATATTATTGGTGGCTTCATCCCTTTAATCCCTTACTTCTATGTAACGCATCCCGTAGACGGATTGAAATATTCAGCCGCAGTAACCATTTTAGCTTTATTAGTCTTCGGATACTTTAAAAGCAAAATAACCGGACAAAATCCAGTTATTGGCTCATTAAAAGTAACATCGATTGGAGCGGCAGCGGCAGCAGCGGCCTTTATGGTTGCCAAGCTTTTTCAATAAGCTTTGACGGTATCATCTCCGCGTGAATCTGCACCTCCTTGTAAACGTCCATTCGGGAGGATTAAAATTCCTTCCACTAGGCCAATCCCTCCTGATGGAGTAAATACATAACCTTTTGAACCCAAGCGATTCAATTGGTCATTGGATAATCTATTCGCCTCAAAGCGCGTAGCATCAGGTAGCCATTGGTGATGAAAACGGGGATATTCCACCGCTTGTTGCATGTTCATGCCCATCTCTAGGGTGTTCAAAACCACTTGAAAAACACTCGTTATAATGGTTGACCCACCTGGTGTACCCACAACCATCTTTAATTTTCCATTGGATTCAATGATGGTCGGTGTCATACTTGACAGCATGCGTTTTTCTGGTTGGATTTCATTTGCTTTAGAACCTACTAGGCCAAAAACATTGGGGACTCCTGGTTTGGAGCTAAAATCATCCATTTCGTCATTTAAAAGAAATCCGGCTCCGCCAACAAACACTTTACTTCCGTATGAATTATTAAGTGTGGTGGTGATGGAAACAGCATTTCCTTCTTTATCTACGATGGAGTAATGCGTTGTTTCTGGACTTTCATAACCAGCAAATACACCTGCTTTAATATCTGCACTTGGCGTAGCTTTCGCAAAATCCATCGATTGCAAACGTGTAGTTACGTAGGATGAATCCATTAATTCAGCCACAGGAACTTTGACGAAATCCGGATCACCTAACCAGGACGCTCGATCCGCATATACACGCCGTTCAGCCTCAATCATAACTTGTAAAGTTGAATCAGAGGTTACGCCCCATCTCGATAATGGAAAAGGCTCCATCATTTTCATTAATTGCGCCAAAGCCACTCCACCGCTCGAGGGAGGTGGCATACCGATGATTCGGTATTGTTTATAATTGGATACTAAAGGCTTTCTCCACACTGCACGATATTTGCGTAAATCTTTGTGTGTAATTAACCCGTTTTGCTTACGCATCTCCTCGACAATCATGTCGGCAGTTGGACCCGCATAAAAACCTTTGTTCTTTGATTGAGCGATTCTGGCCAATGTTTGAGCTAAATCTGGTTGTTTTAAGATTTGTCCTTTAGCAAATTCTTGTCCATCAGATGAAATTAGATATGATTTACCTGGATTTTCTTTAATAAAATCTGCGCGATTACGATTTAAACCACGGGCCTCTTTTTCTGTTAATTCAAGTCCATTCGCAGCTAAATCGACGGCAGGTTGTACTACTTCAGACCAGGATAATCGGCCGAACTTACGATGCATTTCCACCATGCCATTCACGGTACCCGGAACACCTGCAGAGAAAATGCCAATTAAACTTTTACCTGGAATAACATTTCCAGCTGAATCTAAATACATATCCCGACTAGCCTTTAGGGGTGCTTTTTCGCGGTAGTCTAATGTATAGGCTTTACCCTTGGCCGTACGGTATACCAAAAATCCTCCCCCACCTATGTTACCGGCAGCTGGATGAGATACAGCTAAAGCAAAATTTACGGCAACGGCAGCGTCGATGGCATTACCTCCCTTTTGCAATATTTGAAGACCAATTTCACTGGCAGCTGGGTGGGTAGAAACCACCATACCGTTTGTAGATTCAACTAATGGCTTCTGTGTTTGTTGGGCAAAAACAGTAAAACCAGCTAGGAAAAGAAAAATAAATTTAAGCCGCATAGAAAGTTGGGGACTAAAGAACTGTTGAAAGCCATAAAATTAGATAGAAAAATACAAATTTGGTTAATTCAGGAATGCCGAGAAAAGAAAAATATAATTTACCTTTGTGGCTATAACTCAATACTTCAAATAAAACGATTAGTTAACGTGGATATTTTCGAAAAAGTAGTCAATAATATGGGGCCAATCGGCGCTCATGCACATTATTCACATCATTATTTTTCTTTCCCAAAATTAACTGGGGAATTAGGTCCACGAATGACCTTCATGGGCAAAGAAATGTTAAACTGGTCGTTAAATAACTACTTAGGTTTAGCTAATCATCCTGAGGTTAGAAAAGCAGATGCAGATGCTGCAGCACAATATGGTTTAGCCTATCCGATGGGTGCTCGAATGATGTCGGGAAATACGGATGCGCATGAGGAATTTGAACGTCAGTTAGCTGAATTTGTAGGTAAAGAAGATTCCTTCTTACTTAACTATGGATATCAGGGAATTATGTCAGTCATTGAGTGCATGGTAGACCACCGAGATATTATCGTATATGATGCAGAGTCACACGCGTGTATTATCGATGGTATTCGTTTACATAAAGCTAAAATGGGTGACTATTATAAGTTCAATCACAATGATATGGATTCATTGCGTAAAAACTTAGATCGAGCTACTAAACGCACCCAGGAAACAGGTGGAGGTATTTTAGTGATCACGGAAGGCGTATTTGGTATGTCGGGCAAGGTTGGTTCACTCGATAAAATTGTTGAACTTAAATCAGATTACAATTTCCGTTTATTAGTTGACGATGCCCATGGATTTGGTACGATGGGTGCTAATGGCCGTGGAGTAGGTGAGCATTTAAATTGTACCGAAGGTATTGATTTATATTTCTCCACTTTTGCTAAATCAATGGCTGCCATTGGTGGATTCGTGGCTGCGCCAAAAGACATTATCATGTATCTTAAATACAATATGCGTTCTCAAACCTATGCAAAGGCACTTCCTATGCCTTACGTTATTGGTGGAATGAAGCGCTTGGAGCTAATTAAAAAGCACCCAGAGCTTCGTGAGCAGTTGTGGGCTAATGTACGCGCACTTCAAAAAGGTCTGATCGAAAAAGGGTTTGACATTGGTGAAACTACTTCACCTGTAACCCCTGTATTTTTACATGGAGATTATGATATTGCTGCCGTAACATCATTAGTACGCGACCTAAGGGAAAACATGGGAATCTTTTGTTCAATTGTAGTTTATCCAGTTGTTCCTAAGGGACAAATCATGTTGCGCATTATTCCTACGTCATCGCATACGCTAGCTGATATTACCTACACGACTACATGTTTTGCAGAGGTCCAAAAAAGGCTTCAAGCAGGTTATTATCGTGATTTAAACAAGTAATTGATAAACTTTACGCATTTTTTTCACTTTTTTAACTTTTTTTTGGGTTTTTTAAGCAGAATAATTTGCAGGATATACATTTTTCACTAAATTTCGCCTTATAAGCGCTTCAAACAGCGAATAAAGACAATCTATTTTTTTTACAACCAAAATTCAACTTATTATGAGCAGATTTGCACAAGTTAAAGACCTAGTATTATCATTAGAATCAGATTTCGAAAAATTCTATGACAAAGGAAATCAAGCAGCTGGTACTCGCGTACGTGGTGGTTTACAACAATTGAAAACTTTAGCACAAGAAATTCGTACTGAAGTACAAAACCAAAAAAACGCTTCAAAGTAATTTTACTTTAGCGTGTATAAAAAAAGCTCGATATTTTCGAGCTTTTTTTATGTCTTAAAATAACGTTGGGTGCATGACGGATGCGATTCCATCGACCATCAATTTTCCGCGTTCTAATTCAAATACTTGCGTAGTTATCTCTGCGGTATGTTTTAAGTCATTTATAGAAGCCACTTGGAAAAAGGCACGATAAGTTTGGCCTACATACAATGGGCGTTTAAATTCGGACACTTGTTTGAGATAAACACTTCCCGAACCTGGGAAATCCATACCCATCACCTTTGAAAAAACACTAGCAATTAAAGCCCCATGAATAATGGGTTTCTTAAATGGCGTAGTGGCAGCAAAATCTTCATCCCAATGTAATGGGTTAAAATCACCCGATATCTTACAAAACTCATTTACCTGCTCTTGGGTAAAAGAAAACTCAATTTCGAAACTTGCGCCTAAATGGATCATCGCCTAACTATTAAATTTGACAAAATGCGGGTAACTTTGCATTCAAACCAAGAAACATGATCTGTTTTATAGTTAATCCCAATTCTGGAAGCAAAAGTAATAGATATCGAGCGGGGATTGTGGAAAAATTACAAAAGATTCCCAATAGTCAACTCTACATGACTGAGTACCCTGGGCATGCACGCGAACTAATTCAAAAACTACTAGCTGAAAGTAAAGTGTCACGCATCATTGCAGTAGGTGGAGATGGAACTGTGAATGAAATAGGCTCAAGCATATTGGGCACAAAAATAGCCATGGGAATCATCCCCGTTGGTTCTGGCAATGGCCTCGCCAGGCATTTGGGCCTCCCGATCAATTTCAATCAAGCAATGTATCGAGCCATAAATGGCACTGAAATATCCATAGATACCTTAATGTGGAATGGCCGACCATTCTTCTGCACCGCAGGAATTGGATTTGATGCAGAAGTTGCCCATACCTTTGCAAACGGAAATGGCCGAGGACTACTAAATTACATCCGCGCAACTTTCCAAACGCTAAGATCATTTCATACGATTCAATTATCAATGGGAGATGATCAGCCAGAAGAACTTTTCTCGCTAACTATAGCAAATGCAAATCAATATGGAAACAACGCCTATATTTCTCCTTTTTCTGACGTACAAGACGCTCAATTTGAAGTAGTTAAAATCAAAAAAGGGAATTTGTGGCAATTAAGTAAACTTGGAATTAGTCTATTTCTGAAAAACATACACAAGCACCCACTTGTTCGTGTATCTAGCACATATACAATCGAATTTAAGGTGCCAACAGGCACCGCTTTTCACTTAGATGGTGAAAGCCTACGCACTACCGATGAATACATTAAAATAAATATTCATTCAAAAAATTTAAAAATTGTTGTTTAAGATACATTTAAATAAATTTTAATATAAATAACTAATAATCAATTAGTTATCATTTATTTTATTCAAGAATTTAGCATATCACTCGATTCAAATACGTTTTTTATTCAAAAAAAATGTATTTTTTTTTATTTAATTTTTTGAAGGAAAAAAGCCACTGAGCGCTCCTATTATTGGACATTTTTTAGTTCCAAATTTTTAGCCATTTTTATTCAGGCAAAAACAACATTTATTTATTTTTTGAAATTTGGAAGACCCCCGAATTTTACTATTTTTGTCTCCCCGCTAAAGAAAACGATTACGTTTTTCGTAGTAAATAAACCACACGGTTAAAATTATAAATAACACATCGCTTAGGAAGGCAACTGACAAAGCAATGGAAAGAAATTATTGTCTCTAAAAACGCGTAACAAGTACATGCAATCTGAAGTAAAAGACTTATGGCTAAAATGTTTGGAAATTATCCGAGAGGATGTTTCTAGCCAAAGTTTTTCAACTTGGTTTGCTCCAATCGTTCCGCTGAAATTCCAAAATAATACCTTAACGATTCAAGTTCCTTCTCAATTCTTTTATGAGTGGTTGGAAGAAAACTATGTGGCTGTTTTGCGAAAAGCAATTGATCACACAATCGGTAAAAGAGGGATGCTGGAATACTCTATAGTGGTAGACAAAGGTGATCGTAAAAATCCTCCGATTACATTTAATTTACCTACCCTACCGTCAAGCAACAGTAATCACATGCAGCAGCAAACTGTTCAACAGGCTCCTGCAAGAAATCCATTTCAGTTTAAAGACTTAGATTCGTTAGAATTAGACTCCTATTTAATTCCGAAATATACATTTGATAAATTCATTGAAGGTGATTGCAATCGCTTAGGAAGAGCGGCTGGAATGGCTGTGGCCAATAAACCAGGCTTAACATCCTTTAATCCACTTATGATTTATGGTGGTGTAGGTTTAGGTAAAACGCACTTAATTCAGGCAATCGGAAATCAGATTAAAGAAGAGTTTCCTGAGAAATTTGTTTTGTATGTATCAACTGAAAAGTTCACAAATCAATTTGTAAATGCGATTCGCAATAACTCAATCGAAACCTTTACTAATTTTTACCTTCAAGTAGATGTCTTGATTATCGATGATGTGCAGTTTTTATCTGGTAAAGAAAAAACGCAAGAAACATTCTTCAATATTTTCAACCATTTACATCAATCAGGCAAACAGATTATTCTTTCCTCAGATCGTGCTCCACGTGATTTGGCTGGGATGGAAGATCGCTTGTTAAGCCGATTTAAATGGGGTTTAACAGCGGATCTACAGCAACCCGATTTTGAAACACGAATTGCCATTATTCAAAAGAAATTACAAGATGATGGTATTCAAATCAATTTTGACGTGTTGGAATACCTGGCACATTCTATTCAAACTAATGTGCGTGAACTTGAAGGCGTCATTATTTCATTAATGGCCCAAGCTTCATTAACACGAAAAGAGATAGATTTAGAATTAGCTAAATCCACCCTAAAATCGATTGTTAACGACCAAGAAAAAGAACTAAGTGTAGACAATATCTTAGAAGCCGTTACGACCCATTTCGATGTGGATATGTTGACGTTGAAAGGTAAATGCAGAAAGAAAGAAAATGTATTTCCTAGACAAGTAGCCATGTATATGCTGAAAGAGCTAACAAACCTACCTTTAAAGTCCATTGGCTATCATTTTGGTGGTCGGGACCACAGCACGGTCATTCATGCGGTTCAATCTATATCTGAAGCAATCGAATCAGATAAAAGTGTAGAAAAGACAGTCAAAAAACTGTTTAATCGATTTAATCTCGCATTAAACTAAAAAAGAGGCTTTCGCCTCTTTTTTTATACACATGAAGTAGATCAACTATTCTGCAATAGCTTCTTTATCTAACAAAGCCGTCTCATCGCCTTTGACTTTCTCCTTAATCTTTTGCTCAAGCTCCTCCATCAATTCTGGATTATCCTTAATTAAATCTTTCACGGCATCACGCCCTTGACCTAAGCGATTCCCGTTGTAAGAGAACCAAGAACCTGACTTGTCTACAACACCTAGATCAACACCAAGATCTAACACCTCACCTGCCTTTGAAATTCCTTCACCATACATGATGTCGAACTCAACTACTTTAAATGGAGGTGCCATCTTATTTTTAACCACCTTAACGCGCGTACGATTACCCGTAATTGAGTCTGCACTTTCTTTAATTTGTCCCGCTCTGCGGATATCCAAACGAACGGAAGCATAGAATTTCAATGCATTACCACCGGTGGTTGTTTCTGGACTTCCAAACATCACACCAATCTTATCACGTAACTGGTTAATGAAAATACAGCAACATCCTGTTTTGTTAATGGTACCAGTCAATTTACGTAAAGCCTGCGACATCAAACGTGCTTGAAGACCCATTTTAGAATCTCCCATTTCACCTTCAATTTCAGCTTTAGGAACCAAGGCCGCTACTGAGTCAATAACAATAATATCAATGGCACCTGAACTAATTAAATGTTCTGCAATTTCTAACGCTTGCTCACCATTATCAGGCTGCGAAATCAATAAGTTTTCCGTATCAATACCCAATTTTTCAGCATAAGAGCGATCAAAAGCATGTTCTGCGTCAATAAATGCTGCTAATCCACCTGCTTTTTGAGCTTCTGCAATGCAATGCATGGTTAGTGTAGTTTTACCAGAAGACTCAGGTCCATAAATCTCAACAACACGACCACGCGGAACACCACCTATACCTAACGCTAAATCTAGCCCTAGAGAGCCTGTTGATATTACAGGAACATCCATAACTTTACTATCTGACAAACGCATCACAGTCCCTTTTCCGTAAGCCTTATCTAATTTTTCCAAAGTGGTCTGCAGTGCCTTTAATTTTTCTGCTGCTAGGCCTAGTGCGCCATCCGATTGTTTTGCCATGTTATAATTATTGATAATTTTGAGTGTTCCTTGTAGATTGAATGTCTTTCATGTAAATCCTAACAAAAATAGGAAATACCACGTAATGAAAAAATAATTAAATTGATATTCTCAAGGGAAATAAAATCGCACCTTTTAAAACAATCTTCTTGCCCATTATTCCGCCTTTTTTAAAAAAAAACACACCCATCATTATCATGTTCTTGGCAATGAGCTCAACTTGTTTTGGACAAGAAAATTCGAGTATTCTGGCCAATGAACTATTAAAATACCGCATACACCTCGGATTTATTGATGCGGCAGAAGCAACAATTCATACTCAAGGGCAAACCCAACAAATAAACGGCCGACAAACCCGAAAAATAGACATAACCGGAAAGACTGTTGGCATTCTGCATGTAATCTCACCCGTCATCGATTACTGGTCGGCCTACCTAGATACCGAAACACACCTTCCCCTCAAAACGGAGATGCGCAAAAAGGAAGGGCGTTACCGGAAGGAAGAAACGGTAATTTTTGATCATGCCAACTTGAATGCCAAAATAAGTTCGCCGCAAAACACGCCTACACTTAAAAATTTTCCTATCGAGTCAAGCACACTTGATTTAATTGGCGGCTACTTTTTCTTGCGCGATAAGCCGTTGGGCGAAATGAAAATTGGCCAAAAACAAAAGGCGAAAATATTAGTCGACGGAAGTATCTACGAGATTTGGTTCATTGTTAAAGGATTCGAAAAAATCGAAGGACCTTGGGGAAAGAAAAATTGCATCCGTACCACATTGGTGTTGCCCAAAAACAAGTTGTTTAAAGAAGAGGATGCCATTCAACTTTGGATAACCAATGACTCCTATCAGGTACCTTTTAAAATGGAAGTAAATTTGAAAATTGGCTTTCTGACAATTGATTTAACCAATTACTCCATTGCTGGTAAAAATGTCTACTAAACCTTAGCTAACGCTTTCTTATAGGCGGCTAAAACACGTTCCCGGGCAAATTCATGATTTACGATCGGTTGAGGATAAGTCAATTCCTGAAACTCAGGGACCCAATGCCGAATGTATGTCAATTCTCCATCGAATTTTTTCGTTTGTAAGGCGGGATTAAATACGCGAAAATACGGCGCGGCATCACAACCAGACCCTGCTGCCCATTGCCAACCTCCATTATTTGCTGCAAAATCGAAATCAAGTAATTTGGCTGCAAAGTAGGCTTCTCCCCAGCGCCAATCAATCAATAAATGTTTGACTAAAAAACTGGCCACAATCATACGCACACGATTGTGCATAAAACCGGTCGCATTTAACTCACGCATGCCAGCATCTACGATGGGGTAACCAGTTTGGCCTTGCTTCCAAGCTTCAAATTCGGTCTCATTGTTGCGCCAATCCATACGATCATATTCTTTGCGAAACGCATGCCCTTCGGATACGTGCGAAAAATGATGCAAAATGTTGAAATAAAAATCGCGCCAAATCAATTCATTCAACCATACTTCTGATTTTCCTACGGCCTGCAAGACCAAGCTCCGAATAGAAATAGTACCGAAACGCAAGTGAACAGATAAACGACTTGTTCCGGGTAATGCAGGAAAATCACGCTTCTCGCCATAATGTTGAATCAAAGTATCAGCTACCTGCGCAGCTGGGAATGTTAATCCAGATGGTCTAAAACCCAATGAGGCTAAAGAAGGTAATTCAAACGATCCTGGCGCATAATGCTCAATCGTTTCAGAAGGAAATTGCTGAATAGGTTGTATGCGTAATTGCTCCTTCCATTTACGCGAATATGGCGTAAATACCGTATATGGTGTTCCTTGGCCACTTAATACCTCACTCTTTTCAAAGACGACTTGATCTTTATAGCTGTAAAAATCAATTTGATTGGCATCTGCCCAAGCGCGAATCGATTCATCTCGCACGCAACCATACTTTTCATAATCCGCATTGCAATGAATAGCGGCTATCTTGAAACGGGTTGAAAGTTCTTTAAATGCATCGAGCGGTTTAGCATGCAAAACACATAAATCTCCTCCCCTTGCCTGAATAGCTAATTTCAATTTCGAAATAGCTTGATGAATGAATTCAACACGACCATCAGAAGTATCTGGTAAGCGACTTAATATATCCGTATCAAAAATAAATACGGGTAAAACGGGTTGGTCACCACGTAAAGCGGCCCACAAGCCATGATTGTCCTCAATCCGTAAATCTCGTCTAAACCAAAATATTGAAACTTCTTGCATGTCGTATTCGTAGCTAAAGGGTTAAAACCTGACTAATTTCAAATTGTTTAAAATATACCTTGACAAGCCCCCCTTCAAAAGTGTATATTTGTAAAATTGCAAATTTTATGCCCCATTTACTTAGGTTAATGGAAACATAAATTCATTTCAAACCCCATCAGAATGAAATTATCTGAATTCAGATTTGATTTACCCCAAAGTTTAATTGCATTAAATCCCGCTGAAAATCGCGAAGATGCGCGTATGATGGTGATAAACCGAAAGGAAAAAACCATTGAGCATAAAAAATTCACCGATATCGTTGATTATTTTGGAGATGGAGATGTATTAGTTACCAACAATACAAAAGTTTTTCCTGCGCGTCTTTATGGCAACAAAGAGAAAACAGGTGCACAAATCGAGGTGTTCTTGTTGCGTGAATTAAATCGTGAACACCGTTTATGGGATGTTTTAGTTGACCCAGCTCGTAAAATCCGCGTAGGTAATAAGTTGTATTTTGGCGATTCTGATTTAGTTGCAGAGGTGATTGATAATACAACATCTCGTGGACGTACCATTCGTTTTTTATATGATGGAGATCATGATGCCCTGATGGCAGCTATTCATGAATTAGGTGAAACTCCGCTACCAGATGAAATTAGATTAAAGCGTCCCGCCACGGAAGATGATCGTGATCGTTTTCAGACTATTTATGCGGAGCATGTGGGAGCTGTTGCTGCCCCTACTGCAGGACTTCACTTCTCCAAAATCATCATGAAGCGCATGGAGTTAAATGGTGCACAATTCACACCACTAACCTTGCATATCGGATTGGGAACGTTCAGACAAGTTGACGTAGAAGACTTGACAAAACATAAAACAGATTCTGAACACTTTATGATTAATCAAGATACTTGTGATTATGTCAATCAAGCCATTGATAACAAAAAACATGTATTGGCAGTAGGAACTACGGTAATGAAAGCCTTGGAATCATCTGTTTCAGCGAGCGGTCATTTAAAACCGATTGATTCTTGGACAGATAAATTTATCTTCCCTCCATACGAGTTTAAAATCCCTACGGCACTATTGACCAACTTCCATTTACCTGAGTCTATCTTGTATATGATGTCTTGTGCATTTGGAGGATATGATTTGGTGCAGGATGCGTACCAACAAGCCATTAAGGAGAAATATCGCTTCTTCAGTTATGGTGACGTAATGTTAATTATTTAATTATTAATGGGTTTATTTTGAAGAAAATAGCAATAATAGTTGCGGGAGGTACCGGACAGCGCATGAATATGTCGATACCGAAGCAATTTTTACTGCTTCAAAATAAACCCATTCTCTTTCATACCTTAGCCGCATTCAAAGAGGCTATTCCCGAGATCGAACTTATTCTTGTTTTGCCTGAAAATCAGTTTGATTATTGGGAAAAACTAGCAATCGAATTCCCTGAAATTCATACACAAACACCCCATCGATTAGTTGCTGGTGGTGAAACTCGTTTTCATTCTAGTCTGCATGGCATTCAAGCAATCAACGAGCAGGTAAATTGCCTAGTGGCTATTCACGATGGTGTTCGCCCGTTGATTGACCAACAAACAATCCAGCGTGCTTTTTCGGAAGCAGAAATACACGGAAATGCCGTTGTGGCCGTGCCATCTAAAGACTCGGTGCGCCTGTGGGATGAATCACAAAAAGCATATTTAGCTGTCAATCGTACGGATGTTCGCATCATTCAAACGCCACAAATATTTAGTCTTGATTCCCTAAAAAATGCATTTTCCAAAGGCTATAGCCCTCATTTTACAGATGATGCCAGTGTGATTGAACATGCAGGAGAACGAATTCATTTGGTGGAGGGTCATTATGCCAACCTAAAAATTACAACGCCCGAAGATTTAGCCTTAGCCGAAATCTTAAAAGTAGACACGCATGAATAAGACATGGAATTGGATTGGGGTTCAAATCTTGAAATTCAAAATTGCCATTTTAGCCACCTTGTTTTTGGCAACTATTTGGTTAGCCTACACCGCTAGTCAAATACAGCTTAGCTATGAATTAGCCAAAATTCTTCCGCAATCGAACGAACAATTTCAGTTGTACGAATCATTCAAGAAGAAATATGGCGAAGATGGCAATGTGATGGTCATCGGATTGGAGAATCCAAATTTGTTTAAACCAGCTGAGTTTGATGCATGGAATAGCTTGTTTACCGAAATCAAAAAAGAGGCAGGTATCAAGTCCATGTTGGCATTGCCCAATCTTCCCGAAGTCTATTTAGACACAACAAGAAAAATCTTTAAAACAAGACCACTGTATGCGGGATCAGCAAATAGCTCGCAAGCTGAATTAGATTCAGTAAAATCCAAAATCAACAAATTACCGATTTATCGAAATTTCCTTTTCACAGAAGACCTCCGGGTTCATTTGATGTTGATTACACTTGATCAAAAGACCATCAATAATAAAAATAGAATTTCACTCGTTAAAAAAATCAAATCCCTTGGTGAAAACTATTCAGCTAAAACAAAAAATCAGCTGTACTATTCGGGAATGCCATTTATCCGCACGGAATATACGTCTCAGGTCACAAACGAATTAGTGCTGTTTCTGTTGTTAGCTATCGCAGTTACATCGCTCATTCTATATTACTTCTTCAGATCACTTAAAGTCGTATTTTTTGCCCTGATTGTCATCTTGATTGGCATCATCGCTTCGCTAGCTACAATTGTACTTTTTGGATTTAAAATCACGCTTTTATCCGGACTAATTCCACCGCTTATTGTCGTTATTGGGGTACCTAATGTCATATTTCTGTTAAATAAGTACCATGAAACATACGCGGAAACAAACAATAAGGAAGCGTCATTGCAAACGAGTGCTGCGACCGTGGGCCGTACGTTGTTTTTAGCGAACATTACTACTTCCATCGGATTTGGGGTTTTTGCGTTTACCGGTTCAGCCTTGCTCGTTGAATTTGGAGTTGTAGCATCCTTGAATGTCATGTTTACGTTCCTTTTATCCCTGCTGTTAATACCTATATTTTTCAGCTATTTAGCACCTCCCAAGCCAAAGGATTTAGCTCACTTTGAAAGTAAACGAATTAATAAATTTCTGACGCGCGTGGAGTTTTGGGTTTTTCAAAGACGCAAAATCATTTACAGTATCATCGGTGTTTTACTCGTCATTTCAATGTACGGTCTTAGCAAAATTGAGGCGGTGGGTTATATTGTCGACGACTTACCTCGGGAAAACGCGATCTACACGGATTTGAAATTTATCGAAAAACATTTCAAAGGCGTCATGCCATTTGAAATCTCGATCGATGCCCATGAGTCAGGCCGAGCACTTTCTCCAGAAATATTATCCAAAATCAAACGCACCGAGAAGGTTGTGGGCCAACACCCTGAGTTTACGCAAGGATTATCTTTGTTGACAGCAACCAAATACCTCTACCAAGTATATCGTGGGGGTGATCCTAAATATTTCACATTACCAGGGATCGATGAACTTTCAAAATTAAAGGACTTCCAAGGCAGCTTAGCGGGAAAGCAAAATATGTTTGCTGGATTCTTAGACCAAGACAAACGTTTTACCCGAATTAGCTTTCAGATGGCTGATGTAGGCACCGTAAAGACTCAAAAAATATACGATGCATTACAGCCTAAAATTGACTCAATCTTTCGCACCGATAGTGAGTCAGGGGAAATATTACCCGCTTCTGATTCGCGTGTTTACGACGCCAAAATCACGGGAAATTCAGTGATTTATGCGTTTCAAACAGCCTATTTACAGACAAACCTAATTGAAAGTACGATTACAGCCATCATACTTATTTGTATTCTGATGGCACTTTTGTTTCGGAGTTGGAAAATGGTGGTTATCTCAACGGTACCTTCCTTAATTCCATTGATTATTACCGCTGGATTAATGGGCTTCTTTCATATCGCATTGAAGCCAAGTACCATTTTGATATTCTCGATTGCATTCGGGATTTCGAGTGATGGCACCATTTACTTTTTAACGCGCTATAAAGAAGAATGGCTAAAAAATTCAAATAACGTCGCTAAGGCAGTTCAGATAACGATACAAAAAACGGGTGTATCCATGTTTTACACAGCGATGATTCTCTTTTTTGGATTTTTTATTTTTACGGCATCCACATTCAAGGGGACACAAGCATTAGGGATTCTTGTATCGATTACCTTGCTGATGGCCATGATTTGTAATTTAATTTTACTTCCTGCCTTCTTGATGGGCATGAATAAAAAAGAGACGAAGGCTATAATCGATGAAATTTAATGGAAAAACCCAGTTCGATTTATACCCTAAATTTTGCCCTACTTTGCCTTAGTAATTTCTTGTTTTCGGCAAGCTTTTCGATGATTATTCCCGAATTGCCAGATTATTTAGCTAGTCTCGGTGGAAAAGAATATATCGGATATACCATCGCATTGTTTACGTTGACAGCTGGAATAAGCCGACCGTTCTCTGGGAAGCTTACGGATCATATCGGCCGAGTACCTGTCATGGCCTTTGGGTCGCTGGTTTGCTTTCTTTGCGGGGGACTTTATCCAATCATTCATACCGTTCAAGGATTTCTATTTTTGCGCTTTTTACATGGAATGTCCACAGGCACAAAACCAACGGCGACGGCCGCTTATGTGGCTGATATCATTCCAGAAAATCGTCGTGGAGAAGCACAAGGGGGATTAGGCATATTTACAGCCACGGGTATGTCGATGGGCCCGGCCATTGGGAGTTACCTAGCGAGTGAAATAGGCCTTCGGGAAATGTTTTGGATTTCTTCACTGTTCGCACTCCTATCCATATTGATTTTGATGCGGATGAAGGAAACGTTACCGAAATCAATGAAATCTAAATTTACATTTAAACTATTTAAAATCGGTTGGAATGACGTTTTTGAACCAAGTATTGTTCCCGTATTTTGGATCATGCTCTTTGTTTCATTCTCATCTGGGGTTGTTGTCACCATTATGCCAGACGTCACCAAACTGATTGGTTGGCACAATAAAGGCCTCTATTTCACAATTTATACCATTGCATCGATTGTTGTCCGAATATTCTTTTCAAAAACATCAGATAAATATGGCCGTATACCCGTTTTAATTTATTCCACACTCGTATTAGCGGCTTCCATGTTCTTAATGATTATATTGCCAAGCCCACTTACTGTAATTTGTTCAGCGATCTTATTCGGCTTTGCTTGGGGATTCAATACGCCTACCCTAGCCGCATGGACGACGGATTTAGCCAACAAAAACCACATGGGTCGTGCCATGGCCACGATGTATATTGCCTTGGAATTGGGCATTGGCCTAGGAGCCATTTTTGCTGGACAAGTTTATCAAGGCATGACGAATAATATACCTTTACCGTTTCTAATGAGCGGAATTTTAGCTATTATCGCCTTTCTTTTCTTATTGCGTTACCACCATAATTGGCAAAAAAATGACGTTTAGCGAATATTTGGTTTCAAAAAATATTAATGAGGTAAGCTTCGCTGCACAAGAAGCTCACACATATTCTACCTGGAAAAGTATGTTCGAACAAGTACATGCAGCTAGTTTTACGGAGCAAAAGAAATTCAAACTCAATCAAATTAGACGGAAGTTTTTATTGAAAACAGAAAAATAAACGTTTAAAAATGTTAATTTTTTTTAAAAACTTATAACTATTTGAATATTTAAGTGTTTACTTCATGATCAGTTTACAAAGAATAGAACTTTGTATTCGAAAATAAGATGAAGCAAATGCAAGCAATTGAATTAGAAAAGCTGTTTCCTGATGCAGCAAGTATCCCAAAAGAATTTGACCTAACAAGTCCCATTGAGCAACGCGAATACTTAGTTAATGGTGAAATGCGTCAATGGTCAGGGAAAACCCAAGATGTTTGGTCTCCTATTTACATCAAAACCGATAAAGGTTTCGAACAAAAACGTATAGGATCGTATCCAATTACAGATGCGACTGATGCCATGGAAGTTTTATACGCTGGTGTTAAAGCCTATTCGAATGGCCGTGGAGAATGGCCGTCGATGTCGGTAAGTCAGCGCATCGAGTGTGTGGAGAAATTCACGCAAAAGATGATTCAAAAACGCGATGAAGTTGTCAATTTACTCATGTGGGAAATTGGCAAATCATTAGCCGACTCTCAAAAAGAATTTGACCGTACCGTTCAATACATTTATGACACCATCGGTGCATTAAAAGATATCGATCGTACATCATCTACTTTTTTAATTGAAGAAGGAATTATTGGCCAAGTAAGACGTTCCCCTTTAGGTGTCGTTTTATGTATGGGACCATTTAACTACCCATTGAATGAGACATTTACAACGCTCATTCCCGCATTAATCATGGGTAATACGGTACTTTTCAAACCACCGAAACACGGTACTTTACTACACTACCCATTATTGGAAGCATTCAAGGATTCCTTTCCTGCAGGTGTAATTAATACACTTTACGGTCGTGGAAATTCCATCATTCCACAATTAATGGAATCTGGAAAAATAGACGTGTTAACGTTAATTGGATCTTCGAAAGTTGCCGATAAGCTGAAGAAAATGCACCCGAAGGTTAACCGCCTACGTGCCATATTAGGTTTGGATGCCAAAAATGCAGCGATTGTAACCGAGAGCGCGCAGTTGGACAATGCAATTAATGAATGTCTCTTGGGATCATTATCATTTAATGGCCAACGATGCACTGCGATCAAAATCATATTTGTTCATAAATCTTTGGCAGAAGCATTTAATAAAGGACTTGCTGAAAAAATTGAATCCTTAAAATTAGGTATGATGTGGGAACCTGGTGTTCAAATTACACCCCTACCTGAACCGAATAAACCTGCTTATTTGAAGGAATTAATCGAAGATGCCAAATTACACGGCGCCACAGTGATCAATAAGCATGGTGGAGAAAACTTTAAGTCAATCTTCTTCCCTGCCCTATTATATCCAGTGAGCAATAAAATGAAGGTATGGCATGAAGAGCAATTTGGCCCAGTGGTACCTGTTGTTCCATTCGAAGATATTTCTACGCCAATCGATTACATTCATGAGTCGTCGCATGGCCAACAAGTCGCTATCTTCGGTACAAATGTAAATGAAATTTCTGCATTGATTGACGAAACAGTTAATCAAGTATCACGTGTGAACCTCAATGCACAATGTCAGCGTGGACCAGATTCATTCCCATTCACAGGTCGTAAAGATTCTGCAGAAGGAACCTTATCTGTTACAGCTGCCTTGCGCTCGTTCTCTATTCGTACCGTAGTGGCTACGAAAGCGAACCAACTGAATAAAGATATTGTGAATCAAATTGTTGAGAACCAACAATCGAACTTCTTGTCGACACGCTTTATTTTGTAAGTATTCCTAGTAAACAAAAAAAGCCCTTGAAATTTCAAGGGCTTTTTTGTTATAGAGCAGCTCGCTGCGCTTTAACCGCAGGTTCGGTGATGAATTCATCGTAAGTCATCAACTTATCTAAGTATGATTTCGCGCCTAATTCAATCACGCGATTAGCGACCGTATTGGTTAGTTGGTGATCATGACACGTAAACAACATCGTACCAGGAAACTCCACCATCCCATTATTCAATGCGGTGATTGACTCTAAGTCCAAGTGATTGGTAGGCTCATCGAATAAGAGCACATTGGCGCCTGACAACATCATACGCGAAAACATACAACGCTGCTTCTCACCTCCTGAAATAACTGTACATTTTTTCAATGCTTCTTCACCCGAAAATAACATACGTCCTAAAAACCCACGAATGAAACTTTCATCCTTTTCTACGGAATATTGACGTAACCAATCCACTAAATTCATGGAATCATCCTTGAAGTAGTTGGCATTATCATTCGGCAAATACGTCTGCGTCGTCGTAACACCCCATTTAAACTCACCAGATGTTGCTTTTCCTTCACCCATCAAAATATCAAAAAGTGCTGTAATGGCTAGCGAGTCTTTCGCTAAAAATGCCACTTTATCACCCTTATTGATCGTAAATGAAAGGTTTGTGAATAAAGGAACTCCTTCTTCCGTCGTAGCGGACAAATTCTCTACGCTTAGTAATTGATCACCCGCTTCACGCTCCGGCTTAAAATTGATAAATGGATACTTACGAGACGAAGGTTTGATATCCTCAACTTGTAATTTATCCAACATTTTTTGACGTGAAGTCGCTTGTTTTGATTTAGCGACATTGGCAGAGAATCGACGAATAAACTCCTCTAATTCCTTACGCTTCTCATCCGTCTTTTTATTCTGATCAGAACGCTGGCGTGCAGCTAACTGCGAAGATTCATACCAAAACGTATAGGTACCTCCATACAGTTGAATCTTACCAAAATCTAAATCGGCAATATGTGTACAAACATTATCTAGAAAATGACGGTCGTGAGATACGACAATGACTGTATTTTTGAAATTTTGTAAGAACCCTTCTAACCATAAAATGGAATCAATATCCAAGTTGTTCGTAGGCTCATCCAACAATAATATATCTGGGTTACCGAAAAGTGCTTGTGCTAAAAGTACTTTGACTTTTTCAGATCCATTTAAATCACGCAACAGCGTATAATGTAAATCCTCCTTAATCCCTAAACCACTTAATAAAGTCGCCGCTTCAGATTCTGCCTCCCATCCATTCAACTCTGCAAATTCAGCTTCTAAATCTGCCGCCTTATTACCATCCTCCTCAGAGAAGTCCTCTTTCATGTAAATCGCATCCTTTTCAAGCATGAGGTCATACAATCTTTTGTTCCCCATGATCACCGTTTGCAACACTGGAGACTCTTCGAATTCGAAATGATTTTGCTTTAAAATGGACATCCGCTCACCAGGATTCATACTGATGCTTCCCGTTTGTGATTCAATCTCACCTGAAAGAATTTTCAAGAAAGTAGACTTTCCGGCTCCATTTGCCCCAATTAAACCGTAACAGTTTCCTTCTGTAAACTTGATATTTACTTCTTCAAATAAAACTCTTTTCCCAAAGCGCAGGGATACATTTGATACTGATAGCATGAAAGAATGGATTAAATAGGGCGCAAAATTACTCAATTTGTGCCTAGAAAAAAAGGCTAAATCATATCAAAATTGCTATTTTTTTTGCAATTTCGGGCAATTTGAAAAATCAACCAGTGAAAGGAAATACCATTCCCGTTCAAGCAAAAACTCCACTTTCGATTTCGATCCAACTCGAAAAAGCGGGTCTTCGATTTAAAATGGAGACACTTGAACAAATATTTCCATGGAACACTCCGGTGACTAAGCTAAAGAAATGGCTTTTAGACCAATCCATTCAAATAAGATTAATCCAACAAGTTTCTGTTGAGCTAACAACTGAATTATTCTTATTGATTCCACAGGAATTTGATTCCCCACTCTATCGATTGGGATTCCTAGAAAAGGCTTTAGGAGAAAGTGTGCTGGATGGACATGAGGTACATGAACAACCGGCAGATTTTGCCCAAGCAAACCTCGTATATTTAATTCCGAGCGTTTGGAAAGACTTTTTAGCCTTAACTTTCCCCACAGCAAATATTCAGTATACACACTTATTGGGGAATGAATTAGCCAAAACAAAAGCTTATATATACCCCCGGATTCAGCTACACATGTTTGAAAAATCGGCATTAGCCATTTTAATCCAACAAGGCAAATTACATTTAGCGAATGTGTTCCCGTATGAATCACCTACAGAATTGGCCTTTTATTTGCATTCAATTCGGGAAGCTTATTCACTTCAGTGGAATACGGAAACATTTCAAATAAAAGGGCCTGAGCGTACGAATACTAAGCTGATTCAAGGTTTGATTGACCTACAAATACCACTAGAACCCATTTCACAACATGCGTAAAACAGCATTTTTTCCTGGCTCATTTGATCCTTTTACAAAAGGACATGAAGATATTGTCTTGCGAGCACTCACCTTATTTGATGAGGTTGTGATCGGTATTGGTCAAAATTCAAATAAGTCCCGCTATTTTTCATTAGATAAAATGAAACATTATATCGAGACAACGTTTAAAGACAAACCTGTTCGGGTAGTTACCTATCAAAACTTGACTGCGAATGTAGCGAAGGAAGTGGGCGCGAAATTCATCATCAGAGGACTTCGAAACACGACTGATTTCGAATATGAAAACTCCATTTCACAAGTGAACAGACATATCAACCAGGAATTGGAAACGGTATTCTTGATTACGTCACCTCACTTAGCGCCGATTAGCTCAACGATTATTCGTGATTTGCATCGTTATGGAAGCGAAATTGGGGAATATTTACCTTATACTTTGGACGGAATCTGAGATTGATTCACAATGAATTGTTGGATTACATAGCGAATAGAGCTATACGTATCTGAAACAGCTTTATTCATTTTAGCTTGGGAAATCCATTCCACGCGTTCAATATTCTCTTCCAACTGGGGCTTTAACTTTCCAGACTGCTTGGATTCCATCACATACCATTTAGTTTTTTTCAAGATGCGTTCATTCTTGAAAGAATAGGTATGGTAGGTTGTACAGACTTTTGATTTTAGCTCCGCGACCACATTGCATTCCTCTAAGACTTCACGTACAGCAGCGTATTTGAATGACTCATTTTTCTCAAGTTTTCCTTTAGGCAAATCCCATTTACCTAAGCGGTGGATCCAAAGAACATCATTTTGTGGATTAAGCACGACACCACCGGCTGCTTCAATAACTTGATAGAGCGAGCAGATACGCTTCTTAAGTTCTTTTTTTTGATCCGTTAAAATATATAACGAATGAAAATCGAAAGGCTTGTCGGCATGCAACTCCGTAATAATTTTCTCTATTTGGTCTGGCCCCACGTTCAACAAGCAAGTATGCCCTTTGAAGTCTGCAATTTTAATCGGCTTCAAACGTGCATCTAAAATCACGTCGTAATCTTCCATCGGAGGATACGAACTATTTTTTGACTTTTTGATTAATCGAATGGGGCGATCGTTTATAAAAATGACCATGAATGGATATTAATTTTGGCAAAAATAGAATTAAATACTGATAAGATAATCTGAATACTTATTTTTGTAAAATCAATTTCAGATCAAACTTAAGCATGCATAATTTAACTATTTCACAAGAAGTCGCGCATCATTTATTACGTATTCAAGCGATTCAGTTACGACCAGACAATCCATTTACCTGGGCATCAGGCTGGAAATCACCTATTTATTGTGACAATAGAATCTCACTTTCAGATCCTGAGGCGAGAACATACATCAAAAACAGCCTTTCCGCAGCCATTAAAGGCTATTTCAAGGACGTTGATGTCATTGCAGGAGTTGCTACAGCTGGCATTGCACAAGGTGCTTTAGTGGCAAATTTATTGGATTTACCATTTTGCTATGTTCGTCCTGAGCCTAAAAAGCACGGGATGGGAAATCAAATTGAAGGAAGCATCCAGCCAGGTCAAAAGGCCGTATTAATCGAAGATTTAATTTCTACCGGCGGAAGTTCCCTAAAAGCTGCTGATGCTTTGCGCGCTGAAGGTGTCGAAGTTTTAGGCATGGTGGCCATATTCACCTACGGTTTTGAAATTGCTTCTGAAAATTTCAAAAATGCGGGTGTCCCATTTTATACGCTCAGCAACTACGATGTGCTCGTGGAAGAAGCGGTTAAATTAGACTATATCTCAGAAACTCAATTGGTCACCCTGCAAGATTGGCGTGTGAACCCAAGCGAATGGCGTAAATAAACTATTTTACCCGATACATGTAACCAGGTAGGGCTTTCACCAAACCTTGGAACTCCAGATTTAATAAGGTAATCGCCAAATCGGTTACCTTTTTTTGTGCCCGCCAGGCAAGTTGATCCAACGAGCATTCCCCCTGCTTAATGAGTATAGCCATGAGTTGAGATTCATCTTCTGTTAATCGGTTCCATGTTAAAGCTTTTTTTGGTTGCACGCGATCACCTGCTTCTCCCCAATTCATCTGTAAGGCTAATGCTTCCCAACTCGTATAAATAGTCGCTTTATGTTTTTGAATTAAGGCATTACAACCTTCTGAAAATATTTTTTCCAAATTTCCAGGAACCGCAAATACCTCTCGATGGTAATTATTGGCATAATCAGCCGTGATTAGGGCTCCTCCTTTTTCAGCTGCCTCGATGACGACAGTTGCATCTGTCATCCCAGCAATGATTCGATTACGCAATGGGAAAAAACGCGGATCGGGCTTTTGATGTAAGGGATATTCAGATAAGACACCACCACATTGCACCATTTTATCCAAAAAACGTTTATGCTTAGCCGGATAAACATAATTGAATCCACCGGCCAGCACAGCTATATTCTCTAATCCTAAGTCAATGCAATGTTTATGCACTTCAATATCAATTCCATAAGCAAGACCGCTCACAAATACGACCGGACAACCGATAGATTGTTCAATGAGCGATTGAGTCATTCGCTTACCGTAATCAGTGGCTTTCCGTGTGCCCACAACTGCTAAACTTCTCTCTTGATTCAAATCGGAACTTCCTTGATAATATAAGACCAATGGCGCATCATAGATATGTTTTAATCGATCCGGATATACATCATCTAAATAAAAAAGGATGGTAATTTGACTTGATTCGCATGCCCGAACAATCGATTCAGCTTCCTGTAAGTAGGTCTTTTGAAATACAGACTCCGCTAAAATGGGACCTATATGGGGAATTTTTTTCAGCTCAGTGCGTGAAGCTTGAAAAATAGCAGCAGCAGATCCCGCATAAGATACGAGCCTTCGTGCATTGACAACACCGATTTGTGGAATACGTGATAGGGCAACTTGATAGAATTTTTCGGAGGATTGCATGGACTAGGATTTCCACGAAACTACGCACCTACTATTCTAATTCCTGAGATAAAACTTGTAAAAAATCACGAATATCAGTCAACTGATTTATGACAGCCTGATTTGGGTTTTTGACAGCCCCTTTATTGTTGAGTGCTTGTTTAGCTCCTTCAATCGTTAAGCCTTTGACATCAATCATGTCCACTAATACCTTGATTTTTTCGATGTCAACCGGCGTATACTTACGAATTCCGGTCCCTGTACGCTTTGGTAAGAGGTGTGGAAATTGTGCTTCCCAATACCGCAATTTGGATGTATTGACTTTAAATAGCTTAGCTACTTCAGAAATCGAATAATATTGCTTATCTAAATCCATGCGAGGAATCAATAAAATCAACAAAAAAACCTAATTTTGCGATTCTTGTCTAAACAAAAATAAACAAGAGGACGCATTAAACCAATCCATTACCAAAATTAGCCCAAATGACTTCTTCGGAGATCCGCCAACAGTTCTTAGATTTTTTTCAATCTAAAGGCCACTTAATTGTTCCTTCAGCCCCATTGGTAGCTAAGAATGACCCTACCCTATTATTCAATAATTCAGGTATGGCCCAATTCAAGGATTTTTTCTTGGGTAACGGAACACCTCCTTCGAAACGTATCGCAGACACGCAAAAATGTCTTCGCGTTTCAGGAAAGCATAACGACCTGGAAGATGTAGGATTCGATACCTACCATCATACCATGTTTGAAATGCTAGGTAATTGGTCATTTGGTGATTATTTTAAACAAGAGGCACTTACGTGGTCATGGGAATTACTGACAGAGGTATTCAAATTACCCAAAGACCGTATCTATGTCTCCGTTTTTGAAGGTGATAAAAAAGATGGTGTACCTTTCGATCAAGAGGCTTTCGATATCTGGAAAGCGATTGTGGGTGAAGACCGTATCATCTACGGAAATAAAAAAGACAATTTCTGGGAAATGGGCGAAACAGGCCCATGCGGACCATGCTCAGAAATCCATATTGATTTACGTGATGCAGACGAGGTTGCCAAAGTATCCGGTAAATCCTTAGTTAACGCAGATCATCCGCAGGTCGTTGAGATTTGGAACAATGTATTCATGCAATTTGAGCGTATGTCGGACGGTTCATTAGTTCCACTACCCAATAAACATGTAGACACGGGAATGGGTTTTGAACGTCTGTGCATGGCGATTCAAGGCAAGCAATCCAATTACGATACCGACGTTTTTCAAGGAACGATTCAATATCTTGCTCAAAAAGCAGGCAAGCAATACGGGGATGAAAAATGGGCAGATATTGCACTACGCGTAATTGCTGACCACATTCGTGCCATCGCTTTCTGTATTGCTGATGGCCAGTTGCCATCGAATGCCAAAGCTGGCTATGTTATCCGCCGCATATTACGTCGGGCTGTTCGTTACGGCTATACCTATCTAGGCTTCAAAGAGCCATTTATGCACAAATTAGTCCCTTTATTGGCCAAACAATTCACCGGTGTATTTGATGAATTAATTGCCCAAGAAGCATTCGTTGCCAAAGTGATTTACGAAGAAGAGGTATCTTTCTTGCGTACCTTATCCACAGGTCTAATTCGCCTTGATAAATTAATGGAAGACTGCTCCGGCAAAATTCTTTCAGGCGATGACGTATTCGAACTAAATGATACCTACGGCTTCCCGATAGATTTAACGGCATTAATTGCACGTGAAAAAGGCATGGATATCGACGAAGCTGGATTCAACAAGGCTTTACAAGAACAAAAAGCACGCTCACGTAAAGACGCAGGGGCAAGTGCGGAAGATTGGATGATTGTTCGTGAAGGAGAAGAAGTTTCATTTGTAGGCTACGATGAAACTCAAACAAACACACAGGTTTTAAAATATCAAAAGATTCAAAATAAAGGTGGCGTACAATATAAAGTTGTCCTAGAAACAACTCCATTCTATGCAGAATCAGGCGGACAGGTAGGTGATACAGGAACCTTAACATTCAAGCCGTCTGGTATTACTTTACAGGTACTTGACACGAAGAAAGAAAACGACTTGATCGTCCACTTTTTAAGTGATGCGCGCATTGAACAAGTAGCTGGAGATGCAGAGGTGATCGCTCAGATTAATACGCATCGGAGAAGAACAATTACACAAAACCACACAGCAACGCATTTACTGCAAGCTGCTTTACAAGAAGTATTAGGTAAGCACGTGGCACAAAAAGGATCACTCGTCAATGAGGCCTTGTTGCGTTTTGACTTTTCTCATTTTCAAAAAGTCACCGACG
Organism: Aquirufa avitistagni; assembly: GCF_042715545.1. Taxonomy (NCBI): domain Bacteria; kingdom Pseudomonadati; phylum Bacteroidota; class Cytophagia; order Cytophagales; family Flectobacillaceae; genus Aquirufa; species Aquirufa avitistagni. The sequence goes on from NZ_JBBKXZ010000001.1 coordinate 1,109,950, forward strand.
AAGAAATTCTACAAATTGAACAAATCGTTAATGCCAAAATTGCCGAGAACATTCCCTTGTTAGAAGAACGCAATGTACCAATCGCACAAGCGAAAGAAAAAGGAGCCATGGCGTTGTTCGGTGAAAAATATGGCGATTTTGTCCGTGTCATTACCTTTGACAAGAACTATTCGGTTGAACTTTGTGGAGGGACACACGTGCCATCAACTGGTGAAATCGGTTTATGTAAAATCATTACAGAAACATCTGTTGCGACGGGTGTTCGTCGGATTGAGGCGATTACGTCCCAACAAGCCTATGCACTTTTAAGCGAGCAAGAGGCTGTAATTGGTGAATTAAATGCTTTATTAAAGGCTCCAAAAGATTTGGTGAAGGCGGTAGCAAACTTGATTGAACAAGCGAATAGCTTGCAAAAAACGGTTGCCAACTACCAAGCGAAAGAAATCGGAGGTTTAAAAACTGAACTAGCTAAGCAAATTAGTTCAGCATCAGGAATACCAGCTTTAATCGCTCAGGTCAACGTACCCAATGCTGACGCTTTGAAAAACGTAGCATTTGATTTGCAAACAGAAGCTGGAAGTTTATTCTGTTTACTCGTAAGTGAAATAGACGGCAAAGCTAGTTTAGCCTTAGCCATTTCGAAAGATTTAGTAGATTCCAAATCACTAAATGCCGGCACCATTGTTCGCGAATTAGCGAAAGAAGTACAAGGTGGCGGTGGTGGACAAGCCTTCTTAGCTACAGCTGGAGGACAAAACCCTGCTGGATTAGCTAAAGTTCTTGAATTAGCGCATAACTATTTATAGGATGTTTCCATCCATTCCCCTCGTACCTTTTGCAGAAGTATCTGAACAAATGGATACGTGGGGAATGCTAGGTATACCCTTCCAATTTTTCATCAGTTATGATGGTACGCAGGCCTGGGCAGGATCCAAGCAAGATGCCGAAAAACTAGGGATTCAAATTCAAATCCGACAAAAACCAAGTGGTAGTGGTCAGCATGTGCATTTCGTAAAATCCCCCATTTCCCTTGAAACCTATCGGCACAAATTTGAATATGTCCAACAGGAACTAAAAAAGGGAAATTCGTTTTTGGTTAATTTAACGGCTGAAACACCTATTCAAGTAAATGTGCCATTGCAAATCATTTTTGATAAAGCACATGCAGCTTACAAAATGAAATGTGCAGAGCAATTCATCGTTTTTTCCCCTGAATGCTTTATTCAAATTAAGGATCACAAAATATATAGTTATCCAATGAAGGGAACGTCTTCTGTACGATTAAACCCGTCCAAGGACACCTTAATGGCAGATCAAAAAGAACAAGCGGAACACGCTACTATTGTGGACCTAATCCGCAATGATTTAAGTCGGGTGGCCTTTCCTATTCAAGTAGATTCCTATAAATACACGGAACAGGTAAAAACGAACGAGGGTGATTTGTGGCAAATGTCATCGCAAATTTCAGGATTTCTTCTTCCCGAATTACAGGGGAAAATTGGATCTATTTTGCGTGAATTACTACCTGCAGGCTCTATCACAGGAGCTCCAAAAGCCTCTACTATGCAAATCATTGCTGAGGCTGAGCAATATGATCGTGGATTTTACACAGGAATTATGGGTGAATTTGATGGCCAAAATATAGACTCTGGCGTCATGATTCGATTTATTGAACATAAATCGGGCCAACTGATTTTCAAAAGTGGCGGTGGAATTACCGTTTTTTCAGAACTTGAAAAAGAATACAACGAACTCATTCAAAAAGTATATCTCCCCTTTTAATATGTTTTCATTTTTAGAAACTATTTGTGTGCAAAACGGTCAGGCCCAACATCTTGACTTCCATCAAATGCGTGTCAACGAAACATTTGATGCCTTCTTTCCGGAGTGGGAACCCTTTGATGTACGGGATGAAATATCAAAAATTGACTTACCGAAAGATGGCATACATCGCTTACGGATTACATATACGGAGGATCCACAAACTGTGGAGCTTTTCCCATATGAAGCTACAGTGATCCAAAAATTCACGTTGGTGGATAGCGGCGAGATCGATTATGGCTTCAAATGGGCAGAAAGAGGATTTTTTCGGCATATTTTGGAGGCACACCCCTCAGCAGATGAAGTAATCTTTCATAAAGATGGAATTATTCAGGACTGCACCATCGCTAATTTAGCTTTCTTGAAAGATGGTGTTTGGTATACACCTGAAGCTCCGATGCATTGGGGAACGACACGTGCCCGCTTATTGGTTGAGGATCAAGTAGAAGAAACTGATATTTTAGTTTCTGAATTAGATCAATACGAGCGAATTTGCTTGATTAATGTTTTTCGTCCACTTTCAATCGAAAACTCCATTGCGCTACCCGGGGCTATTGTGTAAATTTACCTTATGAGTATTGCCAAAAGCCCAGCTTTCTTACTAAATCAAAAATTTCCCTTCGAACCTACGCCATCGCAGTCGGCATTATTTTCGCAATTGGATAAATTTATTGTCAACGAAGATGAGTGGTCGGCATTAACATTCATCATCAAAGGATACGCTGGAACGGGTAAAACCACTGTCATTTCTACCTTAATTAAGATTTTAGGTACCTTCAGTTATAAAACGCAGCTTTTAGCGCCTACGGGCCGTGCTGCCAAAGTGATGGCTAATTACTCCAAAAAGAAGGCATTCACCATCCACAAAAAAATTTACAGACAGGTAAGCAACCCGCATTCGGGAACATTATCCTTTCAACGCATGCCTAACTACGCCACGAATACCGTGTTCATTGTTGATGAGGCATCCATGATTACGGATGATTCTGATTTTGGCCAAAATAGTTTATTGACCGATTTAATCGAATATGTCTTTACTAATCCTGAAAATGGACATACTGGCAATAAGCTAATCTTTGTAGGTGATACGGCTCAATTACCACCCATTGGTAAAATCCTTTCGCCTGCCCTTTCCGCGGATTATATTGCGAAAGAATTTCACATGGAAGTTAAGGAGCATGAACTAACGGATGTCATGCGTCAGGATATTCACTCCGGGATATTGTACAATGCGACAAACTTACGTGGCTTATTAGCTCAAAACTCCACGGCAATCAAGTTTAACACGGCTTCTTTTAAAGACTTTTTCCGCATGACGGGGGAAAAAATGGAGGATGGCATGCAGTACGCCTATCGGAAATTTGGGAAAGAGGAAACGATTGTATTGACGCGGTCTAACAAAAGTGCGGTTCAATTCAATGAGTTTGTTCGGAGGACCATTTTGTATCAAGAAGATGAGATTTCATCGGGAGATTTATTAATGATTGTACGCAATAATTACCATTGGTTAGATGAAGATTCACCGGCTGGTTTTTTGGCCAATGGCGACTTTGTGGAAATCATGAAAATCAAGCGGGAGGAAGAAATGCATGGAATGCGGTTTTTAACGGTAAGCTTACGACTTTGTGATTACGAAGAGCATCCGGAAGTGGAAGCCAAAATCATGCTCGACACCCTGCACTCATCTGAGTCTGCCTTAAGTAAGGAGGCGAATAAAAAGCTCTATGATTCAGTTTGTGAAGATTATGCGCACATTCAAAAGAAAAAAGAGCGCACGGAGGCAATCCGAAAGGACCCGTATTTGAATGCGTTACAAGTTAAATTTGCTTATGCATTGACCACCCATAAATCTCAGGGTGGCCAATGGAAAGCTGTTTTTATCGATCAAGGCTATTTAAAAGAGGAACAAGTGGATGCCGAATATATTCGTTGGCTTTATACCGCCATCACCCGTGCGACGCATGAGGTGTTTCTTGTCAACTTCCACGCCAATTTTTTCCTCTAACTACAACGAGAAGGCTGCCGCTAAACCAGGATGGTATAACTTCCCATCGTAGATTGTCAAACCTTTATTTAGTGCATCATTAGACGAACAAGCATCTTGGTACCCTTGATTCGCTAATAAAAGTACGTAAGGCAACGTAGCTTGAGTCAGCGCCATCGTAGACGTTTGCGGCACTGCACCAGGCATATTCGCAACACAATAGTGCAGAATTCCGTCTACTTCATAGACAGGATCTTCGTGGGTAGTTGGATGACATGTTTCAATACAACCACCTTGATCCACAGCTACATCGACTAGCACCGTACCTGGTTGCATGCGCTTTAAATCTTCCTTTTTAATGAGGTGTGGCGCCTTAATTCCATGCAGGAGCACGGCACCCACAAGTAGATCTACGTTAGGCAAATGTTCTTGAATGGCATGCGACGTAGAATATTGGGTATGTACATTGGCAGGCATGACATCACTCAAATAGCGTAAACGAGCTAGATTAGTATCCATGATGGTGACGTTTGCACCTAAACCGGCAGCCATACGTGCGGCTTGTGTTCCTACGACCCCACCTCCCAGAATTAACACATTGGCAGGCTTTACTCCAGGCACACCGCCGAGCATTTTTCCTTTTCCACCTTGTGGCTTACCTAAAAAATAGGCTCCTACTTGGATAGCCATCCGACCAGCTACCTCCGACATCGGAGTTAGTAAAGGCAAAGATCTGTCGGCTAATTCGACGGTTTCGTAAGCGATGCACGTTGCCTTACTTTCAATCATGGCATGTGTCAGTTCTTTCGAGGCGGCAAAATGAAAGTAGGTAAATAGAATTTGCTTCGGTTTGATGAGGGGATATTCGGAAGCCAAGGGCTCCTTTACTTTAACAATCATATCCGCGATGGCATACACCTCTTGTGGAGTACCTAAAATGTGTGCACCAACAAGCTCATAAGCTGAATCACTAAATCCAGAACCCAAACCTGCTTGGGTCTCTAGGTACACTTGGTGGCCAGCGGCAATCAAACTTTGAACACCGGCAGGTGTAAGACCAACGCGCGATTCTTGTTTTTTAATTTCTTTGGGAACGGCTATAATCATGATTTGGTTAGGTTTAAAAAAGAACAGCCAACGAAAAATTCGCTGGCCGTTACCTTTGATGAAGTATAATACATTGCAAATATATACACAGCCATAAAATTTATGGCATACAGCCAATAAATAAGGAAAATAATAGAAATAATCATAATTTTGAAGAAAATATTTCCGAAAATAGGTCATTAATTACTTGTAAACCGAAAACTTTATGGCGATTAAATCAAATTTAGATAGCCTAGATCTACAGATTTTAAAAATTATCCAGGTGAATAGCCAAAAAACAATCAAGGAAATTGCTGAACAGGTGAATCTATCTCTTAGTCCTACGCACGACCGGTTGAAACGCTTAGAATCGGAAGGCTACATTCAAGGTTATGTTGGCATTTTGAATCGCAAAAAATTAAATCTTGGCTTATTAGTGCATTGTCAGGTGACATTAGAAAAACAAAATCGAGATAATTTTTCTTCATTCGAGGCTTCAATTAAGGCTTTTCCTGAAGTAATTTCTTGCCATTTGGTTTCAGGAAATTTCGACTACTACTTGAAGGTAGTGACAGAAGATGTAGAAAGTTACAATCGATTCTACCAAGAACATTTGGCTGTTTTACCTTCTGTTGCCCACATTTCAAGTTTATTTGTGATGGACGAAATTAAATCGACGACCGCGCTACCGCTGAATTAATTACGTATCTTTGCAATCTTATTGGGACTGACCGGTTTTGACAGCTTAAGCAGATCGGTTGTAAGCACGTCAGGAGTTGTAGGCATTTCCTGTAAATAAAACCTTCGAATTATAGCTGGCAATACTTCGTATGCCATGGCTGCTTAGTCTGATAGACTAACCAATTGCCATCGTTCCACCCCGGCCAAACTCTGCCGCTAGGGATCCTGGAGCGTCGACCATGCAGAGTCGATGATTGCGATTTCACTAAGCGATCATTAGTATCCAGTGAATAAGTGGTCAATAAGGTCTGATCTGAACCTGTTGGCCATCGAAAATCGATCAAATCTAAACGTGTAGAAAGCTTCCGGTTTCTAGGTTTGGACGAGGGTTCGAATCCCTCCAGTTCCACAAGTAAGTATTTTTCTAAAGGCCCAGTGTTTCGCTGGGCCTTTGGTATATAGAATAGTCAACTGAAAATAGCAAGCCCTAAGAAAATAGTATAGGGTAACAGCATAATTTTGAGTGATTTACCAATATATTTACAGCCATAAAAAGCAACCCTATCGCTATGAAGAAAATAATTACCTTATTATTACTCGCTGTTTCTACAGGAGTTTACGCACAGACTGACACCACTGAAGTTTTCGAAGATTACAGTCAATATGCTGACCCAGAGGGAGTTACTAGATTTTGTACGCAAAAAGTTTTAAATCAAACACCCCAGCGAATCATTAGCATTGGGTATGATTATAATGCCGGATTTCACATGCCAGGCATACGTTTCAGCGAATCAAATACGATCCCACAAGAGTTTCATGTAAACCGTGTCAATATGCTTCGCGCGCAGGTGAATGTTCCTGTCATTGCCACAAACAAATTTATATGGCAGTTGGGCGCCAATTACTGGTCCTCCCAATTTGAATTTGAGAACAACAAAACAAATAACCCATTTGTATCCAGCCTTCAATCTAATGCGTTAGTGAGCACAGGTATAAACACAACCATTTTCAAACCACTTAATGAGCGGAATTTCCTAATTCTTCAAGCGAGTGCCGATATCAATGGTGTATTCCCAAAGCTTGGCGATATTGATTCAAAAGCCTTAACCTTAAGCGCAACCGGAATTTACGGTTGGAAAACCTCCGAATCAAACATGATTGGTACCGGTATCGCCCGTACTTACCGTGCCGGAAGATTGATTTATGTTCCCGTAGTACTTTGGAATAAGACCTTCAATGATCGCTGGGGAATGGAGCTTTTGTTGCCTGCAAAAGGATTTTTACGCTATAATTTCTCTACTTCTAGTATGTTACAGCTTGGCTTTGAATTAGAAGGAAATCAATTTTACACCAAGTTACCTCAAAGTAAAAATGGTGAAGGATTCATTCAGCGAGGAGAATTTAAACCACGCATTATGTGGGATAAAAAAATCACAGGCTTCCTTTGGTTTAATGTGCAAGCGGGATTACGCTACAACTATCGATTTGATGTCATGAATAAGTATGATGGCAAGGAAGATGCCGACAGGTTTTTCACGAGCCCGATGGGCAACCCGATGTACATAAACTTTAGTTTAAACTTCGTTTCTCCCTAACAAAAAAAAGGCTTCAAAAATTTGAAGCCTTTTTTTTATGTCCTAAAGAAAATCAGGTTACTTAACTTGGCGCGTCCAAGTATCCGTTCTACCAATTAACGAAACGCCGATATATCCACGAACCTCTAACGTATTTGCGTTAATCAGTTTCATTGTAGATGAATAGGTATTCCCGTTCTTGGGATCATAAATATTTCCCTCATCCCACACATTATTTTCTTTGGGCACAAATCCCCAAATATTAATCAAGCCTAAAACAGGTCTTTTTTTGGCGGTTTCATCCGACTGATTTTTGTCTAATTTGGGTTTTCCTGTTTCAGGATCTATCGGCTCCTTCAACCAAACTACCTTTCCTTGGTACTTCTCACCATTCTTGTAAATACGAACCATCGCATTACCCTCACCTGTTTTCCATACCCCTACAATGGCATCTGGATTATCTGGCAACGTGATAAATGACGAAGTAGTCGTCAAAACAATTAAACTAAACAATCCAAACATCATAGCTCGGAAATTAATCGATAATTTATTTTTCATTTGTCAATTTTTTATGATGAAATAAAATTAAGAAACTAAACTAATAACACAAATACATAAAAATATTTAATACTACTCAAAGCGACTCCGCTCCTTGATTAATTTTTCGATTTCGGCCGTTGACCGCGGTGAACCCGCCGACAAATTCTCATTCCCGGTTGCTGTAATCAAAATATCATCCTCAATTCGCACACCAATATTCCACCACTTTTTATCACAATTACTTCCAGCAGGAATGTAAATCCCTGGTTCAACCGTGACAATAACTCCAGGGGCTAAGGTCCGCGGCCCCAAATCATGCACGTCCAACCCCACATGGTGTGAAGTGCCGTGCGGAAAGTATTGTCGGGCATCTTGTTTAGATGAGACAATACCTAGGCCAACTAAACCCGTGTAGATCACTTCGCGTGCTGCAGCATCTACTCGGTCATGCGGAATGCCTGTTTTACACATGGCAATCCCCGCATCTTGTGCTTTTAAGACCAAATCATAAATAAGTTTTTGTTCAGGCGAAAAACGACCATTGGCAGGAATGGTTCGGGTCACATCAGCCGTATAGCCATGATATTCAGCCGCACAATCACTTAACAAAAGATCACCCGCATTCACCTGTTTCAAATTAGTCGTATAATGTAAAACACAGGCATTTTCAGATGCACCCACAATACTTGGATAACCAGGATATTCAGAGCCACTCGCCTTAAAATGATACTCCATAATGGCTTGGGCTTGATATTCCTTCATTCCAGGGTGAATGGCCTTCATGACTTCACGATGGCCCAACGAACTTATTTGGCTTGCCTTACGCATCAAAGCAATTTCCTCAGGCTGCTTAATTCCACGCAAGGAGCTTAAAATTTGAATTGTAAATCGCGATGCCAGCGGCTTTTTTAAGGAAACTATACTACTATCCACCACATTCGCCATGCGAGCTAAGGGATCTAATCTTCGCTTATACTTCGTAAAAATAGCCTCATCCCGGTATAGGGAATAAACGGAATCAACCGTGGACAAATCAAGTGTATTGGGTGTAAACTCATCATTCGCAAAAACATGTTGAATCTGATATTTAAGCTTCACACCAGCCTCACCTAAAATTTTACCCGTCCATAATTCTTTATATGGATCACGCTTTTGAACAAAAATAAACTCAGTACCCGTTTGATTTAAGAGGGTAACCGGACGCTTAAACATCACCAAAACGGCATTTGGCTCGTGTAATCCAGTAAAATAATAGAAATTCTTATTCTGCGCATATTGATAATCCACATCATCATTACGAACACGCACCTGAGAAGCAAAAAATATAGCCACACCCTTATCTGACATAGCCGCCTTAAAGGCATCCCTCCTTCCCGCATGAAATGCAGGACTCAAATAATCTTGCGGATAATCAGCCGAATTTTGCGCTGAGATCAAGAAAGAACTTAAACAGAGTGCTAAAAATAGCACGAATTTATGCGACATAGGAATAGCTATTTAATACGAAAAGAAATGATTGGATTAGATGGAAAGGTACGGTCAACAGTAACCGAATCTACTCTGTGTTGAATTAATGACCAATTCTGCTTCCATACCGTCGCGGAACCAGAAACATTGATAATAGGCAAATTTAACCGTTTAGATAACGCAAATAAACGATTTGTTTGAACCGAATCTTGCAAATCGACCCAAGTAACAAGCGAATGATCCGCATCTAAGTTGCGTAGGTAGTAGTAATTCCAACTGTCAAAATTGACAATCGCCGGTTTATCTACCTTCGTCTTTTTAACTAATTCACGGTAATCAGTTCGAAGCGATTCATGTGCTTGCGAATGAACCAGATTAATTCCAAAAACAAGCATATTCAATGATAGCCATACCATCAAACTTTTCAGGTAAACCGGACGCCTACCATCAAACCAAAAGCCCAATAAAGGAATGAATAAAAATACCGTATGATGTCCAAATCGAATTTTACCCAATACTAAAAATGTCAAAGCCATGACAACAAATGCAGCCAGATACCACCTAGCTTTTGCATCTGCATGTTTGAATTCCATTACAATTAAGCCAACAAATACAATTCCAAACCAACTCAAACCATTCCATATGTTGGCCTGAATGAAATCATAATAATTCAAATGGCGCAACACATAAAAGCTAAAGTCAAACTGGTTTACAATCGTATTTAATACGATTCTCCGCTCCTCCCAAAAAGTATAATCACCTGACGATGCTAACACCTTAATAAATGGGAGTTGGAAATTTCCCAATTCCACCGACTGAAATTGACGAACACGAATATCGGCCAACAAATAAACCAAAACGAACATACTAAACCCAGCTAATGCCAAGCCCATTTTAATCAGAAAGTCGCGTTTCAATATTGCCTCAAACGACAGACGATTCAATGAGAAAACCAATACACTTGGCATTAAATAGACAAAAAACAATTTGTCATAAAAAGCTAAGGACCACAAGAAGGAAAGACAAAAGGCTGCGAGCCAACCGAACTTTGGGTGCGCTAGTTTATGGGTCAAATGATAACTAAGTACAAAAACCACTAATGCTACATTGACAGGACCAGCATCCCGCAATACAGCGAGGTAAATTGGCAACAACAAAAACAAAAACCATTTTCCAGCGCTTGAAAGCGAAAATGTCCGTAGGATCAAGACATACAATAAGGCTAAGGAAAGCAAGGAATAAGCCATTTTAGCTTCAATGATAGGCAATGAAACATAAAAGGGCCAAAGTAGAATCCCTTGCAAATTACCCGTATATAAAAACGGAAAATAGACCGAAAGGCCTAAAGGAAAGAACTTTTCGTAGGCACCGAATCCCTCCTTAAACGCATTAAGTTGGAAATTTGGTAATTGATACGCTAATGAATGGAAATGTAAAAACTCATCTTGGTGGAATGGTAAATAGGCATAAAGAATCGCTGAAACAATACCGAAAACCAACCAATAGCTATACTTCATATGAATTAAATTCGGCGTTTTAGCCAATACCCCAACCAAACACCACAAAGACTCCAGGAAACTAAGGCATCCAACAAGCGAATTCGAATATCAAACATCGGATACCAAACATGCTCCAAATATACCTCATTTGAGAATCCTATCAATCCGACCAGTATAGAAAGAACGAAAATAGTTCTAGGCGTGGGCAATCTGAGTTGATTAATAATCCAACAAAGCAGGAAAACGATTAATATATCCACCGTTAAACTACGGGCCAGACTCATCCCCCAGGTCATATCATACGCACCATAATAGCGAATTTGTGCCCATGGCTTCCCTGTGGCACTTTTTGTAAACGATTCCATCGCTTCCATCGGTTGGCCCGGCGCCATGCGCGGCAACATATACCCACCTGGTTTTTCCAAATGTTTGGCTAATTCGCTTAAAACTGAATATTGAGCCGCTGTGTATTGTTGGTCTGACTCATGTAAATTGAACGCCACCTGTGACAATGATTGCCAAATAAATAATATAAGACCACCAACAAGCGCTCCGATAATTGACCGATTTATCTTCATCTGAAATAGGTTAGAGACGACAAAGATATAAAAAATCAAAAAGACTGAAAACCAATGGATTAAACTTCAAAAAATCACTTTGCTTTTAACAATTCTGAACCAGCAAGCAAAAAACAACCAAGACCAAAATCTTCGAAGTCAGGCACATGATCAAATGTCACTGGCTGCGAATCTTTAGGCTCTTTCCCGGTGCCTTGGACAAAACCCAAAAAACCATTGGGATGTACACATGATGACATGCCTTTCCAAGCATGATCAATGATTGGTCTATATTTTTTGGCAGGCAATATTCCTTTCCGAACTCCCCAGGCCATGCCATAGACAAACAAAGAGGTACCAGTCAATTCCGGTCCTCCAAAATTAGTTGGGTCCATCAAGGAAACATTCCAAAACCCATCCGCCCGCTGCAACGGAGGCAAGGCCTCAGAAAGTGCTATAAAATCGGCAAGGTACTCCGCACGGTGTGGATCATTTTCCGGTAATAAATCGAGCGTTCGCACTAAAGCGGCATACACCCAAGCGCTTCCACGTGACCAATAGCAATTGGCACCATTCGGCTCTTTATAAGGAGGAACAAAATCTTTATCCCGCCACCACAATTTATCTACCGGATTGTAAAGACCCTTTCCGCCATGTTTGTATTTGGTAAACGCATACAAATCATACATCTTCTGAAAATAACGCCGATCATTATAAATCACGCCTAAACGCGTATAAACAGGCATACTCATTTGCAAACAATCAATCCAGGACCAATCATCCGCTTTTTCCGTTATGACCATATTGTCGATATTGGCTTTAATAGGCTTTATTCGTGCAGAATCGCCTGACATGAGGAACAAATCCATATACACCTGCCCACATGCTTGATCATCAGCATTGCGCGTTTTTACCCCATTTCGTAATCCCCACTGATGAAATTCTCCCCAATCAATCATGTATTTTAAATCAGACGCCTTCGGGTCTAGTTTATATAATTCAATCAAACCTTCATAATAGACCGATCGAGTCCAAATGTTAGATGGTCTTGTCCGATCGGGGCTGACAATTACTTGGCCCACATCCGGCCATTTTTGTTGGAAATAACGATTAGCCAAATGCATTTTCGCCAGCACTTGCTTTTTATTTGGCGCAGCTACAAGTGAAAAAGTAGCTAATAAACTTAGGAGAATAATCTTTTTCATCGGTTAAGGAAGGTAAAATACAGAAGGAATATCGATGGCAACAGGTGAATTATCCGGATTAGCTTGCATAATATCACCCATATACTTCCACCAGCGCTGCATAACTTCCTGTGCAGGAAGCTGCTCAAGTGCACCTAAATCTGGTGCTTCCAAATAGGCAAATAAAGTAAGGGTTTCCGAATCCAAGAAAATGGAATAATTCTGAATACCTACTGCATGCAATAGGTCTACGAGTTCAGGCCAAATCAAGTCATGCCTACGGGCATATTCAGCCTCAAAACCGGGCAAAAGAAACATTTTGAACGCTTTTCGTTGCATCACATTAGGTTTCTTTTGAAAGCAAGAAATAGTCAAAAACTACTGAATAATTTGAGCCTTAAATGCAGATAAAGCTGCATCATCGAAATTCAAATGTGTGACAAAGCGAATGTACTGCGGCCCAAAAGGTGCACAAAAAATACCCTTAGATTTTAATTCAGCCACTTGGTCTACCGAGCGAATACCCTCCTTCAATTGAACAATGACGATATTCGTCGTAACGGGAAGAATGGAGTCTACCCAAGGTAGTCCGGCACAAATAAGGGCTATTTCTTTCGCTCGGGCATGATCTTCTTTCAAACGCGTTACATGTTGGTCAAGCGCATAAATTCCTGCCGCAGCTAATAATCCTGCTTGGCGCCATCCCCCACCTAAACGTTTACGCACTCGTCTCGCTTGTTTGATAAATGCATGCGAACCTAACAAAACAGAGCCCACCGGTGCTCCCAAGCCTTTCGATAAACAAACAGAAATTGAATCAAACCAGGCACCAAATTGCTTGGGTGTTTGACCCGTTACAGCCATTGCATTGAAAATTCGTGCCCCATCGAGGTGAAGCGGGATGTTTATATGCCGACAAAAATCTGAGATTTCCTGTAAGCTTTCTGAACTATACACGCTACCACCACCTTTATTGACCGTGTTTTCAAGGCTTACTAACTTACTTTCACAGGCATGAATGTCATCAGGAGAGATTGCTGCTTCAATTTGAGCACGTGTTAAGCGACCTAAATCACCTTTCAACAACTTTACGGAAGCACCTGCATTCGCCATAATGCCGCCACCCTCGTATAAATAAATGTGTGACAACTCATCACAAATGACCTCTTGTCCCTTACTCAAATGAACTGACATCGCGATTTGATTCGTCTGCGTACCAGAAACACAAAATAGCGCGGCCTCCATACCAAACATTTCAGCCACCTTTTGCTCCAAAGCATTAACGGAAGGATCCTCACCAAAAACATCATCCCCCAACGGCGCGGCAAACATAGCCTCACGCATCGCTTGAGTTGGCAGGGTAAACGTGTCACTTCTTAATTCCACATGCATATTAAAACTGCTTTAGATAGGACAATTTAGCTAAAAAACTTTGTTGCTTTTGTTGGGTCTCATCAGTTCCTTGGTAATTCAATGAATTAAACACTAAATACACAAAGGAAAGCGGCTGGTATTCCCACGACAAACGTATGTTCAGTGATTTCAAATCATCCGTCGTATTCTTTTGGTAAAATCCAATCAGCTGCACCCGCGGATTGATAGCCATGCGGGTTTCCAAAATCAATAAATTGACTTCTTTCGTCTCTCGAGCAGCTCCCATATTCTCAAATTTGCTCCAATTCCATGATAAACCCAGGTTTACATGCGGGATGGGGGCTAAACGAAACTTTGAATCTAGTGTCTGTAAGGTTCCATTAAAGAAACCGCCCCAACCGTATTCAGTGGAACCTGAATATTTGGCACTTGGATCACTAGATAATAAAAAGCCCTTACGGAAATACGAATAACTTCCAGGGTTAATATCAATGCCGACTGGACTAAAGGTTTCTTCCAAATTTTGTGCAGTCGCTTCCACATAACCACCAATAATTCCACCATTTTGAAGATCAAACCAAAGTGGGCCTGAAAGTGCACGCTGCTCAATAATATTGCCCGTTTTTAAACTGTGATACACCTCGGTGTAAATTCCTGGGCCCCAACTACGCACAAATGAAGGCAACCATTTCCCGCGAACATTAAAGTCAAATCCTTGCGAATTGGAGAAAACACCACGTCGAGAAACAAAGCCCATGCTTGGATTATACTTTTCTGACACTAAGGTCTGAGTCCAATAAGCCCGAATAAAATTACCGGTATAAAGAAACTGACTATACTCGGCTACGCCTTGATCACCTGTTCGACTATCCTGCGTCAGCGTACCCATGCCACTAAATGAAAACTTATCATTAAATCGAACAAAGGCATCAATAGCCCCTGTGGATTGCACGGCTGAAGGGGACGATTTAGTGGTAACAATAGCTCCTATTCGATTTTGTTTGCCAAAATTCTCGGAATAACGTCCCACATAAAAATTCGAAAATGGATCACCATCTCCCGCACCTTGCCGCATAAAAATACCGCCTAGATTTCTTTTTTCAGACCGATAAACGAATCGGGTTCCGGCAGTAATGGCAATGGGGTTAACATTTTGGTCTAAACCAATCGTCCGACTAAAGAACGGTTGAATATACATCGAACCCCCTATCACCTGGTCGACAGGTGCTAAACCAGCAGAAAATAAAGATGCATTTTCTAGGAAGAACTGTCGGCGCTCCGGAAAAAAGACCGAGAAACGAGAAATATTGTTGACCTGTAAATCCACATCCGCTTGCGCAAAATCTGTATTAAAGGTAATATCCATGACAGATGTAGGACTTATGGCCCATTTAATTTCTCCACCTAATTTTAAGTCGGTATTGCGCGCATTCCCTATTTCAGTTCCTTCCGACTTATTTGACACTTGTAATAAATAAGGATTAAATCGGATATTCGTTGACGTAGGTGGCGGAGGAATAATCCCCGTTAATTTTCCTGCATAATCCATGCGCAATGGACTCATCGAACGCGGATGCGGCGACCAAACACTCAATTCATTGCTCGATCTTCTAATCCGAAAGAAATTAATCCCCCAATCTTGTGACTTATTTCCATCAGTTTTGGGATAACGCAGCGTCTGCCAAGGAATGGCAAATTCCGCCACCCAAGATGAATCACTTCGTTGGGTCCGGACGCGGTACAATCCATCCCAATCAATATCAAAAGCTCGATCATCAAAAGCCAATAGATCTCGCTGTGCTCCATAGGCATTAGATTGTAAAACAAGCGCATTCCGTTTATCATTAAACCCATCGATTGCAATACCGAATAAGTCATTCTCAACAAAGGTATAATCACGTTTTAAATTAGGCGCGCGAAATGCATTCTTACCTATAGTATCTTTTAAGATGGCAGCTACATAAAGGAATTGGTGATTATAAAGCATTTTCACCGTTGAATTAAACGAAGCCTGAAGACCTTGAAACGGTTCAACTTGAAAATCGAGATGCACAGATGGCGCGTTTTTCCACTCAGTTTCATCCAAAAGCCCATCCGCTTTCAGACTGCTTTCGATTTTCAACGGCTGGAATTCTTTCTGTGGATTTAGCGGCTTAAAAACCTCCTGCGAAAAACCACAAAAAGAGATGAAAAGTAAAAGGTAACGCATTTATTTCTTGATGAAGGATAAGCTACACAAACGGATAAAAATAGGCAAACCTGCTAACAACATAGGCCAAAACTGCAAACCACACCAGATCATGCCAATGAAACACAAAACCGTTACAATTTTTAAATACTTCTCCCACTTGACTGGATTTCTGGCGAACCAAATAACTAATGGAAAATTGAGCGGAAAAAGCATCAAAGATGCAGGGTTCCAAGCCATCACCTCATGATTTGTTGCTGTACCTAAAAAGAAAACGAACCAAGCTATCAATCCAATAAGTGCAAACAAGGTAACATCTGCAACATAAGGAAATGCATTTCTGTAGGTCAAAAAGCCAATGATCAAGGACACTATACCTAACACCAAAAAAGGCCCTGTAAAGTCAAAACCTTTCGTTATTTCAGCTTCCGAATCAAACAAACTCACCGGATTAGCCGATAATCCTTTAGACAAATTCGTAGCCGAGGATAAATTATCTGGTAAATAACAGGACTGAGATGCTGTGGCTGTTACGTTGGCAGGAATACCTAATGCCAAATTCATACCCAAGGTTACCCAAGAATTTGGCGCCAAATAGGTATTCATCCAATCACGATATGATTTACCTTCGAGTGTAGGATTTTGCGACCATAGGTACTTTCCTGGCGCATTTTTCTCAATCATGTCACGTATGCGCGTAGAACAATTGTCATAAAAGAATTTGTAGGCATACTCCCTATTTTCAGGCAATAAATTCGTTTCCAAATCCTGAAGGATTGCATTTTTCTGAAGCGAATCAAGCTCAAGCTTTTGGGCAATCATCCCCCTCTTTTCATACTGCATATTGTAATTAAACTCGTCCTGCATGGAATGCACCGAAATGGTGTAAGGTAATGTCCCCATCAAAAATTTCAAATAGAAATTCTCTGTTTTGAAATCAAAAGTTCCATAACTATACGCACGATCAATTCCATTAACGGGGTCATTAATCCATAAAATCGAATGACCAAAAGCCGAATGCAATTCCTTCCCAGGTGCCACAGTAACTAAAACCACTTCCGCCTTCGAACTCAACTGAGCTTTGGCAGCGATAGAAATCAGTAAAAAAAATAGGAGATTTTTCATTTATTTTCCTGCAATGACGATCACAATTTCACCACGTACTTTATCTGGATGTGTAGTAAAGTAAGCCAAAACCTCAGCGGCTGTACCACGTACCATTTGCTCATGCATTTTACTCAACTCACGAGCCACCATAACTGGACGTTCAGCACCCACAAATTCAACCATTTGTTCCAATGCCTTCACTAAACGATGCGGAGATTCATACAAAACCGTTGTCCGCTCCTCTTCCGCGATGGCTTTCCAACGGGTTTGTCGGCCTTTTTTATGCGGCAAAAACCCTTCAAAAACAAATCGATCTATCGGAAATCCAGAATTGACTAAGGCTGGAATTACAGCCGTAGGACCCGGTAATGTTTCCACTTCGATGCCTTGTTCTACGCAGGCTTTCACCAATAAAAATCCTGGATCTGATATGCCGGGAGTCCCTGCATCTGAAATCAACGCTAATGATTTACCCTCTTTAATTAGTTTGACAATACCTGCGACACCGGCATGCTCGTTGTGCGCATGATGCGCATAAAGGGGTTTGGAGATATTTAAATGCTTTAATAAAGTCCCCGATGTCCGAGTATCTTCCGCCAAAATCGCGTCCACTTCACTTAGCACACGAACCGCCCGTAAGGTAATATCTTCCAAATTGCCGATAGGCGTAGGTACCAAATATAATTTCATACTCGAAATTTAGCCAAAATTGGTAGAAACAAAAAAAGCGAAACTTGCGCTTCGCTTTTGGTAGAGAGTGAGGGATTCGAACCCCCGGACCTGTAACAGTCAACAGTTTTCAAGACTGCCGCAATCGACCACTCTGCCAACTCTCTGTCTCGTAATGAGAATGCAAAAGTAAGGTCTTTTTGTACATTTTGCAATATGTGAACGTATAATTTTAGATATTTTTTAAGACAAAATCGCTTTTACCCTGAAAATCAAGCGTATCAGGGATCCATGAAATTGAAATACCCGCCTTTTCCATCTTACGAAAATACGTCATCTGCCGCTTCGCAAACTGATGAATAGCCACCTCTAATCCCTCCTCAAAACGTTCACGCGATATTTCCCCACGCAAATACTGAACAATCCATTTATACTCCAATCCCAAACGTATAAAATCCGCTTCCGCTGCGCCTTGAGCTAATAATCCTTCCACTTCTTCGATTAGTCCTGCAGCAAGCCGAGCTTGGAATCGGTCAGAAATTCGCGCACGTCGAATACCTAATTCCGGATTCAAACCAAAAACACGGTAAGTCAAATCAAGCGTAATGGGCTTATCTAAAAAATGAGGGACATGTGAAAAGGAATAATTGGCCAATAAAGCTTCGATATATAATCCCGTTCCTCCACATAAAATGGGTTGTTTTCCCCTACCTAAAACATCTTGAATCGCATCATAGGCCTCTTTTTGAAAATGAGCCACCGAATAATGGTCTCCTAATGTATGATGGTCAATCAAGTGATACGGAACGTCGCCGTACTCCAACAAATCTTTTCCCGTACCAATATCCAAGCCTTTATAGATCTGCCGCGAATCAGCTGAGATTATTTCACCATCTAAGCGTTTAGCTAGGTCAACGGCCAATGCCGTCTTGCCACTCGCGGTTGGCCCCAATAAAACCAAAAGGCTAGTTGGCATAATAATATCTCAATTTTAAATTCCCTTTCGTCCAAACTTCCGCATCTTGATTCTGCGTAACAGCAATCCGTTTACCATCAACCAATTTAAAAAACAAAGGTGGCGTCTGTTCAATCACCTTAAATCCGATACTCAAAAATCCCTTTCCCGAATTCCAATCTAAATCTATATACGTCATCACATTTTGAACGGGATGAATCGCATGATAGGCGTCCAAAAATTTGGTGATACCACCAACTAAACGAATGGATGGCAAGGTGGCCAATTTAATTAACTCACCAGATAACTCCCCTTCCAACCCTGCCTCCTTCATGACCAAGGGTTTCCCAAAAACAGCCACGGCAACTAATGGATTTCCCTCCCAAGAAAATTCACTACCAATCCCGCGGAATTGTCGGTGCGGTGGCACCACACAACCTACATATAGTGCTCCTTTTGAAAATCCCATCAGGTGATTGGCATCCAAAAAATGACGTGCAGCTTCTGCAGAAATGGGTACAATGCGCGTATCTCGGGCAAAAACTGATTTTAATGGTTTAGTTAAGGCAGTTAAAAAATGTATGACCTGCGCTTTTCGTGTTTGCCATACATCCTCCCAAATCTGAATACCTTTTTGGTCCTGCAAATAATCTTCACCCATACAAATTCCTTGAATTTCGATCGCTAAATCATCATGCCGCCATCGATCCGACGTATCTATGACACGTCGAAACCCCAGCAAAGAGACATTTTGATTTAAATCCTCTAGAAACATTTTAACAGAATAAGCCCTAAAGATACAGTAGAAAAGAACGTAATTTAGCTTTGAAATAAAAAACTAACATCATCATGGATTACAGATTTGAGGCGAGTAGAAAAGAAGTGTCAACTTTTACAAATCAAGAATTACGGGATAACTTTTTGATTGAGCGTATATTTTCCGCTGATCAAATAAATCTGACGTATTCGATATATGACCGCATGATTATCGGCGGAGCCATGCCAGTCGCCAAAACCTTGCATTTACCTAATCCGGAGAAACTCCGCGCTACCTATTTCTTGGAGCGACGCGAATTGGGTATCATCAATGTGGGCGGCAAAGGTACCATTACAGCAGACGGCGTGGCGTTTAGCATTGATAAATTAGGAGCAGTATATGTGGGTAGAGGAACCAAAGAAGTAAGTTTTAGCTCTGATTCCAGTGAAAATCCAGCCTTATTTTACCTACTTTCTTCGCCTGCTCACGCAAATTATCCGTGTGCCAAACTCGACAAAGAACAAGTACAAACGGTTGTCTTGGGAACCTTAGAAACCTCTAATCACCGAACAATCTACAAATACATTCACAATGAGGGGATTCAATCTTGCCAGCTCGTGATGGGCTTGACAATCCTTGAACCAGGTTCTATTTGGAATACGATGCCGGCACACGTACATGACCGACGGATGGAAGCCTATTTATACTTTGATGTTACACCTGGGCATGCAGTTTTGCATTTGATGGGAGAAACCACAGAAACGAAACACATGTGGGTACATAATCATCAAGCCATCATTTCACCACCTTGGTCAATCCATAGTGGTGCTGGAACAAAAAATTATTCCTTTATCTGGGGCATGGCAGGTGAAAATAAGGATTACACCGACATGGATTTTGCTGAAATTTCTGACTTACGTTAATATGAAAAAATCAATTTTCTCAATCCTCCTGCTGATAGGGGGATTTGTTTTACATGGCCAAAACTATTCCGAACGCATGTCGGCCAGCATCATGCACACCCATCGCGATTCGATTACGGTCAAATTGGGCAAACCTGCCGGATGGGATTACGAGCAAGGACTTTTGTTGAAAGCCTTGGAAAAAATGTACCAGCGCACGGGAGATGCCAAATATTTCAACTACATCAAAAAGAACATCGACAGCTTTGTTGATGATCAAGGGAACATTCGCACCTACCATTTCAATGAATTTAATTCGGACAATATTACGACAGGGCGCATGCTGCTGTATTTATATCAAGAATTAGGGGATGTCCGTTATAAGAAAGCGGCCGACAAGCTACGTACCCAAATAACAGCGCAGCCACGCGATTCAGATGGCGGGTTTTGGCATAAGCAACGTTATCCAAATCAGATGTGGCTTGACGGGCTATATATGCTAGAGCCATTCTATGCAGAATATGGCACCATAACGGGAGAAGATAACTGGGCGGATATCATCAAGCAATTTGAATTGATGTATAAAGGTGCACTGGATGCTAAAACAGGACTTTTAATACATGCCTATGACCAAGCGCGCGTCCAACCTTGGGCCGATAAAAAAACAGGACATTCGCCAAATTTCTGGGGAAGATCGATGGGATGGTATGAGATGGCCTTAGTAGATGTGTTGGATTACATGCCGATTAATCACCCGGGGCGCAAGATTTTAATCAAGCAATTGCAAGAATTATCTGCCGCTTTGCTTAAAATTCAAGATCCTGCTTCTGGCCTTTGGTATCAGGTACCTAATTTCCCGGGCAGAGAAGGAAATTATTTGGAAGCATCTGCCGCAAATATGTTTATTTATGCTTTTGCCAAAGGAGCACGCAAAGGTTATTTACCAGCATCCTATCTTAAAGCAGCCCAAAAAGCCTACGCAGGCGCATTGAAAAGCTTTATATCAACGGATGCGAATGGATATATCCATTTGGAGAAAACGGTAAGCGTTGGCGGTTTAGGTGGCGTACCGTACCGAGATGGATCGTATGCTTACTACTTAAGTGAGCCACTGAAGCAGGATGACTTAAAGGGAGTTGGGCCGTTTATCCTCGCATCATTAGAAATTGAAATTGCCAAAGAACTTAGCGTAGGTAAAGGCAAGAAAGTGGTATTAGATTATTTCTTTAATCATGAGACGAAGAATGGCCAACGGTTCCACTATACCTGGGAGGATCGCAAAGATTCAGGATTCCATTTATGGGGAATTCAATTTGAGCAATTGGGTGCTACGCTTGACACATTGGGGGTATCTCCTACCCGAGAGAATTTGAAAAACGCATCTGTTTATATTATCGTAGATCCAGATTCACCTAAAGAAACGGCTAAACCGAATTATATGAATGCCAAAGCAGCAGATGAAATCGAGGCTTGGGTCAAAGCAGGTGGCAATTTGATCTTATTGGCCAATGATACCACGAATTGCGAAATTCCTCAATTCAACATCTTGGCACGTCGTTTTGGTATTGAATTTGTTGCACCAAATTTAAACTTTGTACAAGGGCGTAATTGGGAACAAGGTACGGTGTTAATCGACGCAGGAAATCCGGTTTTCGATCCCATTAAAAAGGTATATATCAAAGAGATTACCACCCTTAAATTATCGGGAACTGCCAAGTCAATAACAACACTTCAAGGTTATCCAGTGATGGCTGTGGCTAAAGTTGGCAAAGGAAAAGTATTTGCGTTAGGCGATCCTTGGTTGTACAATGAGTATACAAACAACCGAAGAACGCCGCTGGAATATGAGAATTTCTTGGCAGCAAAGAAGCTAGCCGAATATATGTTGAAGTAATTGAAAGCCCGGGAGACCGGGCTTTTTTTATCAGTTTTGATTCCGTTGTTCTTACCACAATACCTTAGCTTTGGCAAAGCTTCAAGCTTTGCCAAAGCTCAAGCAAGAAGTATGCGTTACGGAAATTGAAATCCAGTCATTTTTTCTAATCGGTCTTTACTGACTCGATATTTATTCCAGTTTTTTGAGAGGGTACGCTCGTTCGGAAACAGCACATAAAACACCTCTGTGGGGCTATAAACAGCTTTCCAAACATACATGGGAATAGGAACACCGGATGCGAGCCGACCCTTTGCTCCGATACCGCCCGAATAAATCAATAAGGATTGGCCTTTTTTCAAGACTAATTTACGGCAATAAGCTTCCAGAAATTTGAACGGTCCACGATTCAACTCCGGTGTCTGAGGAAGCATATTGGACATCAAAAATGTTTCCTCATTTAATGCATCAGAAGAAGTACGATCTTCTGAATTACACAAATGCCCCCGGTCATACCCTGACTCTCGGTAGTCATCATCATCTACCCGCTTAAATCCACGAGGTAAATCAAGATCCTCTCTAAATCGGTTTGACCGATCAACAGGCCCTAAATCTGAAGACTTCAAAGTCCAACCAACCCAATTAGCTCGCCCTTCCACCCCATTGTAGGACATGACATAACCTTTTTTTACGGCGAGGTAATTAGTCGTAGAAACAGTTGAGGCCCCCGAAATATTGGGGACCCCGACTGGTACATACGATAAGAGTAAAAATAATAAGTTTAAAATCATTTACGATGGCTAAAAATCCAACTTAATAAATCAGGTTGCTTGAACGCATTATCCCATGAATTATGATTCACTTTGGGATACTCTGAATATTTAATTTCTACGCCTTGGTCTTGAACCGCTTTTACTAATTCGCGGGAATGACGCACAGGAACCACAATATCAACATCCCCATGATGTACCCAAAGCGGAACGCGTTTGGCATATTTGGCAACATAACTTAAATCCGCTCCACCGCAAATGGGTGAAGCAGCAGCAAACATCTTGGGATTACGCGAAACCGCCTCCATCGTACCCATACCTCCCATGGAAAGTCCCATGATGTACGTTCTACTTTTATCGTGCTTAATTGATTTAACCAAATCAATGACCGCTTGTAAAGGCCAATTAATTGGCGCTGAATAATCAAAAACGAATGTAGTTGGGGTAGTTGACCGATTAATTTGAACAGAAGACCAATATGAATCTTTCGGGCATTGTGGGAAAATAACAATGGCAGGGAAATTAATGCGATTCAATGAATCCAAGAATACATTTTTACCGTATTTCATTTGTGCTTCATTATCATCTCCACGTTCTCCTGCACCATGCAAAACAACTAATAAAGGATATTTTTTACCTGGTTTATAGTCTTTGGGATACATAATTTGATAAGGCAAGGCCTTACCATCTGCAGCCATAAAACTCTTTTTTTCAAATTGCCCGTTTGCTACAAACGTAAAAGCAATAAATAGGAATAGATATTTGATCATTATTTTGCGCGTTTAATTATATCATCAACGGTTAAATCCATCGTTCTACCCATCGCTTTATTTCCTCGATAGGTAACAATTTTCATCACGGTAGCGTCTTTAGGAACAACGACTGGACCATTTGCCATCGGATAAAATTGATCTGGATAAGAATGATCGAAGCTGTAATGAATGGTTAGTCCGCTAATTTCGGTGGTTGGCAATACTGTCAACTCACCCAGCGCATTCCGACTTACCTGAATAATAGGCTCGTACATACTTGGTGCGTATTTCTTTTGAGCAACATCAAAACGTGCCATGTGAGATTCTACACGTCCAATAAAATTATCCCAGTTACGGTTTTTAGTTTCAGACCAAAGTACTTCTGCGATGGCAAAAGAACGCGGGTAGGTCATGTATTGTAGATGACGGTAATTAAACAATTGCTCCGACCAAAGATTTGCTTGGCCTCCTTTTACTAATTTGGCGTCCACTCCTGCAGGAACAGGTTCAAATGCATAAGAATCACGCAAACGTACTGTTTTATATACAGGTGGCTCGATCGCCTTATCCCCTTGCATCAAGTCAATGTAGACATGGTTACTCGGCGTCATTATGACTTCATGTCCATTTTTGGCCGCTTGAATTCCACCATCCATACCACGCCAAGACATCACAGCAGTGCTTTTCGGCAAACCACCACCTTCAAGAATTTCATCCCAACCCATCATGCGCTTGCCTTTGGACGTAATGATTTTTTCTAATCGACGAACGAAGTGTGCTTGAACTTCTTGTGAATTTTTCAAACCCAATTCTTTACGCATGGCTAAAATCTGCGGATTTTTATCCCAATAGTTTTTCGGGCACTCATCGCCCCCCATATGGATGTATTCAAATGGAAATAAGGATGAAACCTCACCCATCACCTGATCTAAAAACGTATAAACCTTTTCGTTGGCCGGACAAAGTGTGTTATCCTGTAAAGCTTCCGGGTGACCATGAGACCAATCAATAAAAGGCTCACCTGAAATAACTTGATAATTAACCGCATCAGGCGTACAAGAAAGTTCGGGATACGAAGCTACAGCAGCCATTGAGTGACCTGGAACGTCAATTTCTGGCATGATGTTTACGAAACGATCTTGCCCATATTTAACAATTTCTTTAATTTCTTCTTGCGTATAAAACCCACCGTATGTACGTGGTTCGTTGGGAAGCGGCTTAGAAAAGTCGGTAAAGTGTCCAACTTTTTTGACATTAAACGCACCTTTTTTCGTCAAATTTGGAAACGATTTAATCTCCACACGCCAGCCCTCATCATCTGTTAAATGCCAATGCAACACATTGTATTTGTATGCAACCATTTCATCAATAAATTGCTTCACTTCCTCTTTTGTGAAGAAATGACGGGAAACGTCTAGCATCATGCCACGCCAAGCAAAACGGGGTGCATCTACGATATTCACATATGGGACTTTCCAAGAAACCCCTGCAACAGCTTGTTTTGATTCAATCTCTTTAGGTAATAATTGAATCAATGTTTGAATGCCATAGAAAATACCGACAGGCTTATTTGCCCGAATATGAACGCCCTTCGCGTCAGAAATCAAGGAATATCCTTCATTTCCTAACGCCGCATCTGGCTTTGAATTTAGGGTAAATCGGATCGCGGCCATGGAGGCCGAGGAACTTGGATCGGTTAACCATTGAACTTTTTTACCGGCGACTTGCGTCAACTTCGAAGTTAGCAGCGCGTAACTGGTCGCTAGTTCAGGGGATTTAGGCCCAGCAAGCACGAGGGAATTTCCAAGTGCAAAGGCTCCTTTGCTAAAAGTTGCTTGGGAAGGAGCAGGAATAATGGCTGGATTTTGGGCCAAAAGACTAGTTGACAAGCAACAAGTCACCCCCCATAAGGTTAATTTTTTAAGCATGTTGAATAGGTTTAATTAATGAATTAAAGTTCAAGCTAATTGCCATAAATTCCAAATCGTTTTTTATTTTTGCAGGTAACAAGCATTATATACGAACAAAACCATGAATGAATCTGCTACCCTTGCTGCTCAGCAAGTGGAATTATCACACGCTATTGATACGGTTTGGGTTGCACTGTGTGCAGCACTAATTTTTCAAATGGAAGGAGGTTTTGCCTTATTAGAGGCAGGATTTGTCCGGTCGAAAAACGCCGTCAGCATTATCGCCAAAGTCATGATTGACATCATGTTTGGAGGTATCGCCTTCTATTTAGTAGGCTTCGGAATCGCCTACGGAAAATCAAATGGCTATTGGGCCTTTGACACCGGAATCATGTCGGGCGATTTAGGATTAGGTCTTACGATCTCCAACTCATTATTCTGGTTTATCCAAATGGGATTCGCTGTCGCGGCTATTTCCATTGTATCAGGTGGTGTGGCGGAACGGATGAAAATGTGGTCCTACGCAGTTTATGTGGTCATATTTAGTGCTTTTTTATATCCGTTGGCAGCCAACTGGGTTTGGAATCCGAACGGATGGTTAGCCTTACGCGGCTTCAATGATTTTGCGGGATCGGCAGCTATTCACTCGATGGGTGGTTTTGCAGCATTGGCAGGAGCCATTGTATTGGGACCACGTTTAGGAAAATACAATGAAGATGGAACACCCAATGCCATTCCGGGTCATAATTTAACCTTATCTGCCGTGGGCGCATTTATCCTGTGGTTTGGTTGGTTTGGATTTAATCCCGGCTCCACCTTAGGAGCTGTGGGCAAATGGGATTTAATTGGTTCTGTGGCCACAAACACCTTCTTAGCATCTGCATCTGGAGGAGTTGCGACCATGTTATACACGTTTATGCGTTATAAGAAAGTGGATATTACGATGGTGATCAATGGGGTTTTGGCAGGTTTAGTTGCCATTACAGCTGGTTGCAATGTGGTTAGTGCGGATTCTGCTTTGATTATTGGTTTTATTGCGGGTACGATTGTGGACATCGCGGTGGTAGTTGTGGACAAAATGAAAGTTGACGATCCGGTAGGTGCTGTTGCCGTACACGGTGTGAATGGTTTCTTTGGTACCATTGCGGTGGGTTTATTCTCTCAAAAGAATGGATTATTTATCACGGGAGAATCTGCACAATTCATCACGCAATTGATCGGAGTTTCTGTTATCTCGATTTTCTCATTTACCTCTACGTATGTGATATTCATGCTCTTGAAGAAGACGATGGGTATTCGTTTAAGTCATAAGGAAGAATCAGCGGGAATTGATGCGGTGGAGTTTGGTGTGGAATCGTATACAACATTTGAATAAGAACCATGAAAAAGATAGAAGCAATTGTCAAGCCGTCTAAATTAAAAGCTATTCAAAAGGGCTTAATTGACGCAAATATTCCGTGTATGACCGTGGTTCCCGTGCGAGGTGCTGGGCTCCAGCAAGGCTATTCGGAGATTTACCGGGGTACTGAAAAGTCGATGATTTTATTACCCAAGGTGATGATTATCTGTGTGGTGAGCGATGAAAACTTAGAAAAATGCATCGATGTCAT
Source organism: Aquirufa avitistagni (assembly GCF_042715545.1). Lineage (NCBI taxonomy): Bacteria > Pseudomonadati > Bacteroidota > Cytophagia > Cytophagales > Flectobacillaceae > Aquirufa > Aquirufa avitistagni. The sequence goes on from NZ_JBBKXZ010000001.1 coordinate 1,137,210, forward strand.
CTTGGATAATGCCTCTGAAGGCAATGTAGGTGATGGTAAAATCTTCATCTATGATGTGCAAGACGCGATTCGGATAAGAACGAAGACGAGAGGGGTTGAGGCGATAAGATAAGAGGTAAGAAGTAAGAGGTAAGAAGTGAGAGGTGAGAGGTGAGAGGTGAGAAGTAAGAGGTGAGAGGTGAGAGGTGAGAGGTGCGAGGTACCATTTTATGCTGGCTAGCATTTATATTTTCAAGATGTAGATGCTAGCCAGATTTAATTTATAATGAATATCATTTTACTATACCTCTCACCTTTTACTTCTTACCTCCTACCTCTTTCACTACTCTCATCCTAATAAACATCTCTTCGCTATACCAATCATACTTCCGAGTCTTCTTGATCATCGGAGCATGTTCTTTGCTCTGATAGGCAAACTGATCTAAGTTTGACGCAGATTCCCAAAGTGAAAACGTTGCTTGCTCGAATAAAGGCAACTCCCCTACGCCTTTGGCATACTTTAAGCCTTGTTTTCCTTCTAAATGTTTACTAGCAGAAGGGACGTTCCACCAGAATAATAGGGCTTTATGCCAACGAATACTTGCGCGCGTAATGACTGCCACCGGACCTTCCCAAGAGTCATCTTGATTTGAAAAATCAAACGGCTGCAAGGAATTCCAAGTCCCCTTTCCCTTGAATGGAATGGCATCCCAACCCGATATATGATTCGAAGGGGACATATAGGATAACCAACGCGCATCATGCTGAAAGAATTCACTGGCATGTTCAGGAGATTCCCAAACGCCCAACCATGCATATAAACCAAAATTAGGCCAAATCGAAAACCCATTTCCCGCACCCGTACCCAAATGCTTCGAAAAGACAAGTCCAGGCGCTGACCATCCCGAAACGAGCGAGCGACCCATTTCCGCAAACGCATGACGCTTGGCAGAAAAGCCGCTAAACTCTATAAAACGAATGGTAATGAATTGACCCGACATAAAAAGATTTAAGCAAACGAATTTACAAGGAATGTGGATTAAAATTCGATTTCAAACCTAATTAAAAAATTATAACTAAAAATTTAGTCGAAATAATTTTGTAACTAAATTTTTAGTTATACATTTGTCCCAAGCAAAAGAAAAACACATGAAAAAACTCACGCAAGCCGAAGAACAAATCATGCAGGTTATTTGGAACCTACCCGAAGGTGGATTTCTCAAAGACATCATCGAGTTACTACCTGAACCCAAAGCACATTCGAACACCATCGCCACCCTATTAAAAATTCTAGTGGAGAAGGAATTTGTCCAAATCTCCAATCCAAATCGGAACAATTTGTACTCCGCCAAAATCAGTAAATCTGAATATTCAGGCTTACGCATGGCTGGCCTAACGGAATCCTTTTTTGAAGGATCTTATGCCAACGTCGTTTCATTTTTAGTTGACAAAAACCAAATGTCAATTGACGACCTAGAAACCTTGATCCAACAACTAAAATCGAAGCAAAATGACTAGCTCTGCCATTTTCATCTATGCCTTGAAATCGATTGCCCTATCCGGTATTTGCTTTGGCTACTATACGTTGTTTTTAAAAAACACATTGCTACATCAATACAATCGATTTTATTTATTGGCCACCTTACTCATCTCGCTCGTTGGCCCATTCGTCCAACTGGATTTTCTTCAAGTAAATGAAGATCAAGTGTCTGGTATAGGTCAAACGATGATCTATTTGAATGAAATCCAACGGACACCTGAAGTCCAAGAAACTGATTGGAACTTCATTGCCTTATGTTTTTCGGCAGGAATTTCGATGATACTCCTAGCCTATCTGGCTTTTGGCATCATTAAAATCTACCAAATAAAACGATCGCATCAAGTTAAATCGTCGGATGGTATTGAAATCATCGAAACTGATTTGGAAAATGCGCCGTTCTCATTCCTCAACCTGCTTTTTTGGAAAAAATCCATCGATTTATCGAGTGAGCATGGGCAAAAAATCTTCCAACATGAATTAGCGCATATTCGTCAAAAGCATAGTTATGATCGCTTGTTTTGCCAACTAACCGCCTCCATTGCTTGGTTTAACCCTTTCCACTGGCTCATCCAAAAAGAGCTTCAAAACATTCACGAATTCATCGCCGATCGCGAAGCCATTCAACATGGCGATGTAGAAACTTTTGCCAAAATGATGCTGCAGTCTCATTATGGAAACGAATTTTTAAACCCGAGTCATTCTTTTTATTATTCATCTCTAAAACGTAGAATTATGTTACTAACAACCTCAAAAAACCCCAAGTACGTTTACTTCAGAAAAGTATCCGTGTTGCCGATTGTGGCTGCTGCCATGGCGTTATTTTCCATACAAGTGAATGCCCAAGAAAAAAAGCCAAAGAAACAAAAAGGTACCACCTATATGGTGACCATGAAATCTGATTCAACGACTTTTTCCGATCCGAAAACAGGTAAAAAAGTGTTTTCCGTGGCCACCAGAGACATGCCACCTCCGCCACCGCCAGCACCTGCAGGACCACCAGCTCCTCCAGCAGTGGACGTAGATTTAGTAAAAATCAGTTCATTAGATTCAACTACATTTGAATTCAAGGGTTCTAAAAATGGTAAACCTATTTCCTTCATTGCGAAAAAAGTATCCGACGGAAAATCTGTAGGTGCTGCACCTACTCGCATGGACATGGATGGTGTAACATTTGTAGCTGCGCCAACGGACAAAATCAAGCCTTTGATCGTTGTTGACGGAGTAATAATGAAGGATTTGGAATTAAACAAAATCAATCCAAATACCATTGAGTCCATGAATGTCCTAAAAGGAGAAAAAGCTGTGGCAAAATATGCTGAAAAAGGAGCTAATGGTGTCGTTGAAATTACCACCAAAAAATAAGCATCAGACTTTAGTTTAATGAATGAAGAATGCATAAAACTCACCTAAAATTTAGGTGGGTTTTATCGTTCAAACTAATCTTATTTCCCAATACAAAACTTGCCAAAGATATTCTTCAACAAGTCGTCATTCGATATCTGACCAGTAATCTCGCCTAAATCATGTAATGCATAACGGAGATCCTGTGCGATTAAATCACCTGTTAATCCAGTTCGCAATCCGCGTAATACAGATTCCAAGGTTTCTTGTGTTTGTAAAAGATGTTGGTAATGACGCAGATTAGTCACCAGCGTGCCGCCAGCGCTTACTTGATCCAAGCCTACTACATCGAGTAAAGCCTTTTCTAAGTCGGCCAGGCCATCTTTATTTTTTGCCGAAAGGCAAATCAATGAAGGTATTTCTTGTTTAAACGCATCTAATGATTCTGATGAAACCTGATCCTTCTTATTTAATATCTGTATCACAGGAATGGCTAAATCGCCCAAGGCATCTACCCCAGCCTGAATTGATGCAGGCGTTTCCGTTGTCGCATCCGCCATGTAAATGACCACTTGCGCTTTCTTCACCCATGCCTGCGTCCGCTCCACGCCCATCGCCTCGATCACATCTTCCGTTTCTCGTAATCCCGCTGTATCAATCAATCGAAACTTAATTCCACCCAACACCCACGAATCTTCTAAGCTATCGCGCGTCGTTCCTGCAATGTCCGAAACAATTGCACGCTCCTCGTTTAATAAGGCATTTAATAAGGTGGATTTCCCAGCGTTTGGTTTACCCACAATCACTGTGGCGACACCATTTTTAATCGCATTTCCAGCTCGAAAACTGTCCACAAGCGGTCGGATGGCTACTAATAACTGATTCACCAAATCCTCTAAATCCTTGCGATCCGCAAATTCAACATCCTCCTCACCGAAATCCAATTCCAATTCAATCAAAGAGGCAAAATGGATCAACTGCTCACGCAAAGCTGCTAGTTCATTCGAAAATCCACCACGTAATTGGTGTAATGCCGCTGCTTGCGCTGCCGCTGAATCCGCCGCAATCACATCGGCAACCGCTTCCGCCTGAGCCAAATCAAAAGCTCCATGCATAAAAGCTCGTTGGGTAAACTCCCCAGCCCGCGCTAATCGCGCACCTTTCTCCACAAATAATTGAATGATACTCTCCTGAATAAACGGAGATCCATGACACGATATCTCCACCACATCCTCTTTGGTATAACTCTTGGGGGCAATATATAAACTCACCACCACCTCGTCATATACCCGACCGGCATCCTCAATCCGACCATAATGAATCGTATGAGACGCCTTTTTCGTTAAGTCTTTGGGCTTGAATACAGCATTCACGAGGGGAATCGAATCAGGCCCGGATAAACGGATAACCCCAATCGCCCCCACCCCTGCGGGTGTCGCTAATGCCACAATCGTGTCGTGAAATAACATTAAAGTAGGTTTTGAAGCTTCATAGCCACCGACATATCGCCTGAAATCTTCACTTTACCCGTCATCACGGCCATCATCGGGTTTAATTCACCCTTCAATAAAGCAGTAAAATTCTCTTCCGTAGCCGCAATGGTGCAATCAGCATCCACATTTTCATTCGTCACTGTTCCGTCCGAATTTACGACGATGATACCTGAAGGAAATGCAAATTTAAATGATACGCCCTGTCCACCTTTTTGAGCAGCCAAAGCATTAATACGTTCGTTGATTTCTTGAAATGTCATGTTATGTATAGTTTAAAACACAAAACTAATACTTAAATCTCCCGATGACAAATTACCTTGAAGTCGCAAAATTGACAACTCGCAATATCTTTCGTTTTTTCAAACGGAATTAACGGGTCTAAAATTCGATGTACCCAACTGCGAATTAAGGCATGCGAGTCGGTTTGAAAAGATGCTAATGACTGCCCCTCAGAGAACCACAATCCCTTTTCCTCATGCAATACCTTAGCATCCAGATTTCGAAATGAAATAATCCCCGGTTGGATATCTAAACCCTCCTGGGAAATACGTGCAAACATCTCCACATTCTGCTCCGATGGATTACCCAACTCAGCAACAAACAAAAACTTATAAAACCACAATTGGAATAACTTCGCTTTGAAATTCTCCGATGTCAACGTATCCATCAAACCCAAATCACTGACCTTTAAATCTTTCTTCTCGACTTTTCCCGTCTTGTAATCAATGATTCGATAGGTATTTCCAACCCGATCCAAACGGTCCACACGTCCTGTTAACTTGACTTCTACGTGCTCCTGACCGCAGTCAACCGTCACGCGCGTTTCAAACTTCTTCTCCGTCGCAATTAACTGAACGCGTTCCTCCGACCAAGCTGACTCCGCCAAATAATACTGTTCCAAAATAGTCTTAGCAACTTCCTTTAAAATGAAATTAAAGCCCTTCTCCAGCTCATATACCCCTTCACGCGCTTGAATAAGTTGCATGGCATCATCCAGGTACACATCCAACTTAGCCAAACGTTCTGGAATATTCGACTGATCATACCAACCCGCTTGTTGACTTAAAATTTCAACATCTACGATTTCCAATACCTTATGTACCCACGTGCCAAAGACATCCGCCCCCATCTCATCCTCTGCCTCCTTATCTTTACGCAAATTCAATACCTGACTGTAATAATACTTCAAGCTACACGTTGAAAACATCGCAATACTCGAAGGCGACAATCCGCGCCCAGCCAAATTCGCTTTAATTTGATTGAGAATATCTGCTGTTTTTTCAATCCGGGTGTCGTTAACAACCTCTTCGGCCGTTGATTTACTAAATTGAATCATGGGCTCATGCCAATCCAATGCCGGATTCTTCGTTTTCCAATCAAATTGTAACTGCTTAATGAACCGACTCATTTCTTTGACACTCGACTTTTCAGATGGCATCACATAAAGCAAATGAACTTCGCGCGGCCGCTGAAGGAACCGGTGAAAGTGATACGACGCCACCGCATCCGCCTGCGTAAACGTAGGTAAATCAAATGTCGACATGGAGGCAATATCCAATGGAATTAAACTTTCCCGCTTTCTAGTTCCAGGTAAACTTCCCTCATTCAACGACAAAATGATCACCCGATCAAAATCCAAGGTGCGCGTTTCCAACAATCCCATCACATGTAAACTGCGATTCTCAGCACCCTCAAAGGTCAATTTCTGCTGTTGGACCATTTGCGTCAACAATAACGAGCCACTCTTAACTGAAATTGGCTCTTGTCCTGCCAGTGATTTTTGAATCGTTTCTAACACGGAAATAACCTGACTAATGGCTTGGGTATCCTCATCCCACTCTTTGGCAGGAATCGACCGCAACATCTTGTCTGCTATGAATTGAAAATCAGCTAATAAGTCATTGAAATCACCCACTTGAAAAACCCGTTTCCAAACAGGTTCTGAGGCAAAAAACGTAGCTAAATCCGTGCTCACCGCATATAACTTATGTTGCTCACTAAAATCAGCTAGTCCTTTTTTTAGCTCAGTTGTTTGCAGGTATTGACTCAATGGATGGGCCATAAATGCACGGAATTGTGCCATCGGGATTCGACCATCAGCAAACATTTTCTTGATCTTAAACCAAGCCGACATCCACGAAAAAATAGCCGTTTTCTTCAGCGAATAACCCATCGTGATATTTAAGCGATCCTTAAATTCACCAATAAACAACAAAACCTGATCTAACAAACCTTCATCCGCTAATACCAACGCCACTTGTTCCTCCGTGCCGTGTGCTGCTTGCCATTTCCGAATCGTATCCAAAGCAATGAATACCTGCGCACTCGGATTAGCGGTACCAATAAGTTCAACCCGCTTAGGCTTCTCCAATAAATCACGCTCCATCCATTTGAATGGACCACGTGATAAATACGATGGAGATTCTGGTTTGGCGTAATCACGAAGCCAATGACCAGCCCGATGATATCTATTTTCAATGTAATAGGCATCCGCATCCCAAATGGTTTCTGCCAAATTTTGACGAATCAACAAGCGAATAATTTCCTCTTCCGATTTGGAAAGTGCATTAAAGCCAACAAAATAGATTTTTTTATACGATTTGGCTAATGCTTTACCTGACACTAAGCGATTCACTAAGTCCCGATAGGCCATCCCACGATACGCTAGACCTAAATCTGTTAATCGCGTTTGCAGTCGGCCGTACACCTCCAACAAATGATCATACAATTTAAAATAGGCCTTGGTGTGCGTGGTAATGTACTTCTGTGTATCCTGCTCCCCGTAGGTTTCCCCCCAGCGTTCCAAGGTTTTCACCTCGGATAAGAAAGCGAACATTTGGCGTGGGTCAACTAAATACATGTCGATGGAATCAAAATCCTTCAACATCAGTTGGCCCCACGTAATAAATCGATCAAAATCAACTTGCCCATCTACTTCCTTGAAACAGGCAAATGCTTCTAAAAGTAATTGAACCGGATCCACTAATTCGGACTGCGTCATTTGCAACGCAAACTCCTCAATGGTATGAAAATGTGGAGCCAAAAATGGCCGGTCTCCTAAATAAGCTAACTCTTTTTTAAGGTATAAAACGCCACGCTGGGAGGGCATGACCACCGCAATATCTTGCAGTTCATCTATTCCATGTTCCGCCCACAAATGCTCAGCCGTCTTCCTTAAAAATGTCTTCATCAACCTACAAATTCCCTTTTTTCATCTCTTTTACGGCATAATCAACAGCACGTGCTGTCAGCGCCATGTAAGTCAAAGAAGGATTCTGTGTGGAAGTTGACGTCATACATGCGCCATCTGTTACAAATACATTTTTAACCGCATGCATTTGATTCCACTTATTCAACATCGATGTTTTCGGATCTGCGCCCATACGCACCCCTCCCATTTCATGAATATCTAATCCAGGCGCTTGCTTTGAATCACGGGTACGAATGTTCGTAAATCCAGCTTTGGTGTACATCTCCGTAAACTGTTCGATAAAATCCTTAACCATTTTATCATCATTATCATCATAGGAAACATCCATGTGCATTAATGGCAAGCCATGTGCATCTTTCTTCGTTGGATCCAGTGTGATTTTATTAGTCTCTTTCGGAATCGTTTCTCCCATCATGTGAGAACCCGCATACCAGTTATTATTCAACTTCGGATTCAACAAGGAGTTCTTTAAACTTTCACCCACAGCTTCACGATCGGAATGCGTTCCTCTGCCCGCACTCATACCTGCCGCATAACCACGCAAGAAGTTTGTCTCTTGTTTATATAAATTACGGAAACGAGGAATGTAACCTGAGGTCGGCCGCGAACCTTCCGACTTCGTATCCAAATAACCTTCGAACTCAGCAGATAAAGATGCGCGGTAATTATGAAATGCCACATATTTACCCAACACCCCACTGTCATTACCTAGACCTTCTGGAAAACGATCCGACTTAGAATTCAATAAGATCGCATTGGTATTTAAGGCAGCCGCTGTAACAAAAATTACTTTCGCGTAGTATTCAACCATCTCATTCGTATGCGCATCGATCACGCGAACACCAATCGCCTTTCCTTTTTTCTCGTCGTAAATAACCGACTCAACGATTGAATCCGGACGTAAAGTCATATTTCCCGTCTTCGCAGCCCATGGCAAAGTAGATGCATTCGAGCTAAAGTAGCCACCATACGGACAGCCGCGTTGGCATAAATTCCGACTCATGCAACGACCACGGCCTTGTTGGTAATGTATCTCTCTCGGCTCCGACAAATGTGCGCAACGCGCCACGATCACGTGACGGTCTTGATACATCCGTTTAACTTCTTTTTGAAAGTGTTTTTCCACACATGTTAACTCGTATGGCGGCAAGAAATCCCCATCTGGCAAGGAATCTAACCCATCTTTATTGCCTGAAATACCGGCAAAGTTTTCCACGTATGCATACCATGGATCAATATCCTTGTAGTTGATGGGCCAAGGTGTTGCAAATCCATCCCGTGCTGGACCATCAAAATCAAATTGAGACCAACGTTGCGTTTGGCGAGCCCAAAGCAAAGATTTACCTCCTACTTGGTAACCACGAATCCAGTCAAATGGCTTGTCTTGAACATATGGATGTTCGGCATCCTTCACCATAAAATGTTTCGCATCTTCCTTAAACGCATAACATTTACTTACAATCGGATTAGCCGCAATTTCTTCATTTGTTAAACGTCCCCGATGCTCAAATTCCCACGGACTCATCAGGGTAGTTGGGTAATCTTCATTATGTGTCACTTTCCGACCTCGTTCCAACACCAATGTTTTGATTCCTTTATCACAAAACTCTTTGGCAGCCCAGCCACCCGCAATTCCTGAACCGATGACGATTGCGCCATACGTTCGCTTTTCAGCATGCTTTAAAATCTCCATCGTCTATTTTTTGACTGGTACGCACGGATTCCAAAAACCGGGTGCCATTTGATAATTTAAATGATTAACTAATACATATTCCGTGGTCGTATAGCCTTGAATCGTCAAACCTTTCAAGGTAGCCATGGCCTTTTGTGCCTCTGCACCAAAATGCCCTTTTTCCAACAGAAATAAGAATTGCTCCTTTTCAGCCGCAGTTGCATCTGCAATGGCATGACCATTTTCAGTTTGAAACCAAGCAGGAATTTGACCTAAAACTTTTTGAAAGGTTGATTGAGCAGCTGGTTCGTAACAATCTTTGAGCATCGTTTTGACAAACGCTGGAACACCTAGACTGACAGCTCCTGGAATTTTTGATTCTGGAATAATCGCTCCCATCCATAGGTTTAAGGATGCTTCATCGATAGCGGATAATGCTAAGGTATTTCCAGAATTTTGTGCTGATAATGGGTAGGAAACTACGGAACCTAAGGTGGCTAAGGCCATACCTTTGATCCAATCCCGACGAGTAGTAAAATTCATGTTTAATAGGATAAAATTATACCTACAAACATATCAAAAATTAATCAAATAAAAGCCACTTAACCCCATAGGCAAAACTTCTTCGCATGGCAGGATATAAATAAGCCACATAATGATTATCTGAAATTAAACCCTGCGCAGCATTCGCATATTTGAAAAATAAGCGGACCCGATTGATACGTAAACTCAGATAAGGATCCACCTGTACGAATGCGGGTAGTTTCACTTGATTTTGTAAGTGAAATTGTTGGGTCGCCGGCATGTAGGCATCACCGTAGTAGGCCGACAAATAATGTGCGTCTAGACCGATTTGAACATACAGGAGTTTCTTGTATTGCACGTTTACAGCTAGATTCGCATTTGCTGCCAAATTGGGCATGCGCATCACATCAGGTCCCGTCAACGTATTAGCGAAAACATTGGAATTCCAAACGAAGCGCCCACGTTCCCCACCCCAAGCTAATCCTGTACGAAATACGCCGAGTCCCTTAGACTCTTGACGCACATTGGCCAAGCTATCAAAATACACCCAATTCCCAATTCGCTGAATCGTAACTGAAGGTTTAAAATACATTTTCGCATTTCCGATTGAAATTCCACCTTCCAACTGATCAAATGAAATTTGATTCAAGCCTTTATCCCAACGATAAGAGGAATTATACATCCACGTTTGCGCAATACTTGGACTCGACGAAGTCCGCTGAGCTTGTACATAAAACCATGGCGACTCAAACTTAGCCTTTAATTGATAATCGGACCCGATCAAATATTCCCCCTCTGCGGTAAAATCAACGGTTTCAGTGAATTTTTGATGCAACCATAGGCCCACATAATTTTCAAGTCTGTTTTTTGTCACATCAGTCAGTGGATTTTGGACTGACCAATAGCGCTGACGCACATGCGCCCGGTACGTAAACTTTCTAAATACCCCCTTCAATCCGGTTTGATGAATGAATGACTGCCAATTATTCTCGTTATACAACGAATCTGACTCGGGTGCTTGAATGTAATTAATGTACGTTTTAGGGTAAAAACGTTTCCCTAAATTATTCTCAAAATCTAAATCTCTGAATTTGACTTGTCGGCTTTCCACATCCAATCGCTGAAACAACTGCAATCCCTTGAATCCAATAAATTCCTGGTAGACATGAAACTTCAAAAACTTATCTTTTGTCTGGGTCTTCGCAGCCGTCAAATAAGCGGTATTATCCACATACTTCAGCGCCTGAATGGGCGTTAGGTCATTAATTAACATGATTCCACCCTGATCATTTACGGCGTGATCATAGTAATTTATATGAGCTAAAATCCGATAGCGATCAGAACGGGAACGATAATTGGTATGCACTAAAAATCCCCACTGCCCTGTCAAATTTATATTGCGTGCTTTAAATGCATCATCCGTAAAAGCTTTGTCGGAAACGAGACGCTGTAATTCAATGCCAACGTTCCAAAGGGAATCGATGTTTCTGGCAAACGAAAAGTTTAACCGGGTTTGACCACCGGCGCCATCATTAAATTCAACATCAGAAAAAGGGGATTTGGTATTGATATAACGAACTTTTTCAGGCGCAAAAGTATAGGGAGTATAGGCATTATAGCCTAATTGCGTACCTAAGGTCGCTGTTACTGGTGTAAAAATGGATCGCATGGCCGTACCATCCGAACCCAAATTAGCCTGTAAAAACCCACTGCGTTCTTGGAATAAATAGCGATGAAAAAGATGTAAGGTCGTATCGATGCGCCGTTTTTGAATCTGACTATCCATCACATCTTGCTCTATAAAATAGTGCATAGATTCTGGACCATAAATTTGCTTTGTGGAATCATCCAGCGCAGCTCTGCCTGATTTTTGAGGTCCTTGCGTTTGGGTAGTTGGCCTCGTATTCGCCGCAGGAAATCCCCCATTCGTATTCATTCCCCCGTTTCCCATGGGATTATTGGGGTTAGGAAATTGACCTATACTTTGAAAGGTAATGAGACCAAAAAGAAATACGAGGAATCGAATTTTCACGCCGTAAAGGTAGCTATTTTTTAAGATTAAGCGGAACCAGAGAAGTTAACCAAGCCCAAAACTCCGTTTCTTGATCTAAAAATTCCATCTGCATGGGCAAATAAAACAAACGTGACTGCAGTGCCGGGTAGCTCCCTACATGCTCTTCCATCCGCACATAATCTTTGTGGGTTGTTAATATCCCCACTGAAGGGTGTAAGTTGGCCGCCACATGCTCCCAATATTGGTAATCAGCTTGCTGAAAAGCGTAATGATCTGCATAGGTTTCCTGATTCAGGATATCACCAAACTTTTTCGCCGCTTTGAAAAAAGGCAAAGGATCCGCTATCCCGGCGAAAAGATGCCAGGTAGAGATGTTTTTTGCACTGTTTCCAACCGGTACCCCATAGCCAACTTTAGTAAAGAAAACAGGTAAATCAAATTGTAAGAATGGCTCCTTTTGGGCTTCGCTCAAAACATCTGGACAACGATTTACAATCAACGCATGCGCTCTTTTGATCCCATCCGTAGACTCCCGCAAGCGCCCCAAGGGCAATAATTTATCCGAAAAAAATGGCTTAGAAAAGGTGGTGCAAACTAAATTCAAATCAGCCTTCAAAGCACGATGCTGAAATGCATCATCTAATATAATGGCATCCAAATCCTTCATTTCTTCAATACCTTTCAGTCGATTCTCACAGACTGCAACTGGTAAATCAGCAAATTGACGCTTATAGGCTAATGGTTCATCGCCCACAGTAGAGGCATTTGAATCAACATCAACCCATCGAAAACCAGATGATTTACGGCCATAACCCCTACTCAGAATCCCAAAAGTACCCGAAAACTTCCAATGCGAAATCAAGTACGTAACCAATGGGCTTTTGCCGGTACCGCCCACGGCTAGATTGCCTACGACCAATGTAAATGGCTTCGTAACATGCGTGGATGAAAGTATACCTCGATCATACCATGTATTCCGCAAGCGCGTGATTGCGCCAAAAATTCCTGCCAATAATCGAAATACCCACTTTTTCATAATCGACCTAAAGCTAATAAATAATCTAAGGAGGGGCAAAAATGCCACAAAAATAATAAATTGCAACATGATTCAATTGCTCAGCCATCCCCTACAATTCCATTTCGAAGCAGGTACATCGCGTGGGGTACTGACACAAAAAACGAGCTATTTCATACAAATTGAACAAGATGGAAAAATTGGCCTAGGAGAAGCCGGACCATTGCGTGGCTTAAGTCCAGAATTTGAAGAGGATTGCCTACCTGCATTTCAAAAAGCCATCGCCACAATCAAACAGCTCCCAGAAAATCCAGAAGATATAGACGCATTGGTGCAAACCATACCATTTGAACAGCCCTCCTTTCGGGCGGCGCTCGAAATGGCTTTGCTAGATTATTTTCACGCAAAAGATGGGGTTTACTTTGACAATTCATTCGCACGAGGAGTATCAAGTTTACCGATTAATGGCTTGATTTGGATGGGTAGTCCTGAGTTTATGCGCCAACAAATCGCTGAGAAACTAGCAGAGGGTTATACTTGTCTTAAATTAAAAATTGGCGCTATTGATTTCGAACAAGAGATCGAGATTATTTCAGAGATCCGGAAACACTTCTCAGCAGCTGAATTAACGATTCGGGTAGATGCCAACGGTGCCTTTTCGCCACAGGACGCCCCGTCAAAACTGGAAAGACTCGCGAAGCTTGACATTCATTCCATCGAACAACCGATACAAGCAGGACAATGGAAAGCGATGCACGCGTTATGTGCGTTGAACATTTTACCGATTGCCCTTGATGAGGAATTAATTCAGGCTAAAGACCCGCAGGCACTATTAGAATCCATACAAGCACCCTATATCATTTTGAAACCAAGTCTTTTAGGTGGTTTTAGAGCTAGTAACGAATGGATTCAAGCGGCCGAAACCGTAGGAACTGATTGGTGGATTACCTCCGCATTAGAATCTAACATTGGGCTACAAGCAGTTGCGCAATTTACAGGTGAATACCGAAATCCACTCCCACAAGGTTTAGGTACCGGAAAACTGTATACAAACAATTTCGATTGTGGTCTTTCGATTCAAAAGGGGCATATTTATTCCAATCCACATACCAAAAGAACAAATCCTTTTGCCTAAATTTACGGCATCATTTTAAACATTGAATTGAATGAATACGATTGACGAGGCGATGATTGCCATTCTAGAACAACGCTTGAAATTAAGCAAATTGAGTTATTCTGATGATACCTATGATGACGTCGAAGAATTACTACACGATTTGGAAGATGAATTCAACGAAAAATATGGTGATGAGTTGGAAGAAATTCTAGAGAAAGTACACATCAAACATTGCCCAGAATCAGATGTTTTATTGCCTACAGCCTATCTAGCTAAGAAATTTGTGGAAACGGCTGATGGTGAAATTGAAATAGGAAAAAAAGAAGGCGTTGAAGTTGAATGGATCGAAGATCCTGCCGCTGCAACCCGATTAGTATTATTACCCGCTCCTACCCGAATCCTTTTGATGACTCCAAAAAGTCTCGAGGTTGTTTGGGAAGCAGCCCAATAAAACAAAAAAGGTGAGCACGAAATGCTCACCTTTTTTTATACCCAATCAATTCCCTTTTTCAGCAAATCTAAGGTTTGTTGGCCCTCCGGATACCCACTCGCATCATGCATATACTCCCAAGATGCCAATGGCGGCAAACTCATTAATATCGATTCCGTCCGACCATTCGTCTCCAAACCAAATTTGGTACCCCGGTCATGCACTAAGTTAAACTCCACATAACGTCCCCGGCGCAACAATTGAAAATCACGTTCTTGATCGCTAACTGGTTTGCTGGCGTTTGCTTTCATCAAATGACTGTATATGGGAACGAATGTTTCACCCACCGACTTCACAAAGTCAAATGTTTTTGCTTTGTCTTCTTTTAAGTAATCAAAGAATATACCCCCAATTCCACGCGTTTCATTTCGGTGCGTATTGAAGAAATAATCATCCGCCCAGGTTTTATAACGCGCATAAACATCGTCTCCAAACCCATCACACGCCGCTTTGACTTGTTGGTGAAACCACTTCGCCTGCTCCGGAATAATAATATGAGGTGTTAAATCGATTCCACCACCGAACCAACTTTGACCATTGCTCAGTTCAAAATAACGCACATTCATGTGAATAATGGGAACCCAGGCATTGTATGGATGCATCACGATGGATACACCGGTAGCGAAGAATTCAACTTCTTCCGTTACGTTTAAGCTGGTTACCATTTTGGGATGCAACGGGCCAGAAACAGCGGAGAAATTAACACCTGCCTTTTCTAAGATACTACCGTTTTGAATCAAACGTGTACGACCGCCGCCACCTTCCGGGCGCGACCAAAGATCTTCTTTGAATGTTCCTGTTCCATCTGCCTCAGCGATTCCTTGGCAAATACGATCTTGTAAATCGCGAAAATACGCTTCTATCTCTTCTTTATGCATACTAATTAGGACTCTGACTACTTGAATCGGTTGGTTCTGTCGGATTTTCCATCAAGGCATTTAAGGAATCTAACTCCGCATCGGACACCTGAAGCGAATCAGGTAACGTACTAATCCCATTACCACAATCAAAATCTTTCTTGACCACGCGCTTATCCAATCGATCGAACGGTGCAGGTTTATATATCGCTAACGCGGGATCTTTGACTACTTTCAACATAAACCGTTTATAAATAGGCATGGCAGTTTTTGATCCCTCGCCCAGTGCACCGGAACGGAAGTGAATAGATCGATCATCTCCGCCGACCCAGACACCCGAAATTAAATTTTGAGTCATCCCGATAAACCAACCATCCGAATGATTCGAGGTGGTACCCGTTTTACCCGCAAAATTGTGTGCATAGCGATTATTCCCTTCGGGCAATAAAGCTGCTCCATCGCCCCAAAGCAACGAACTGGCGGTTCCTCCTTCATGGATTACTCCTTCCAGCATGGACCGAACTAATTGAGCCGATTCTTTCTTGATCACCCGAGTTGCTGTTGATTCAAATGTTTGAATCACTTTACCATTTTGATCTTTAATCTCCGTGACGAGCATTGGCTCTACATGAATTCCTTCATTTACAAAGGCCGAATATGCCCCAATCATCTCAAATAAAGACACATCAAAAGATCCCAAACCAATCGATGCTACTGGCTTCAAAGGACTCTTTATTCCCATTTTTTGGGCATAATACATGACCGTATCCGGACCTACGATATCGTTGGTGAGGCGGGCAGTGACCGTATTCACCGACTTCGCCAAAGCCCGTTTCAATGGCATCAAGCTATAGGAGAACGTGCCATCAGCATTGTGTGGACTCCAAATTTTCTTCTCCCCATTCTCTTCAATTTCCAAGGAATACGGCGCATCTTCTACAGCAAAACATGGTGATAAGTCGCGTGGACCATCAATCGCAGCGGTATATACGAAAGGTTTGAAGGTTGACCCCGCTTGACGCTTACTTTGCTTCACGTGATCGTACTTAAAGTATTTAAAATCTAGTCCGCCGACCCACGCTTTGATGTGACCCGTATAGGGATCGAGGGTCATCATACCCGCTTGCAAAAAGCGTTTATAGTATTGAATGGAATCGTAGGCACTCATGGTTTGTTGCTCCTCGCCTAATGTATTACGCGAATAAACCCACATTTTCCGTTTCACATTTTTCATTTGGTATAAAACTGAATCCGGATTTTTCGGATATCGCTTAACTAAAGCTTTGTAATATTCCGTCCGTTTCGCTACCGAATCAATAAACCCAGGAATCTCTTTTCCAGATTCATCCACCCATGGATTTTGTCCAGACCAATGATTATCAAACGATTTTTGTGTCGAACGCATGCCCTCTTCGACCGCCTCTTCCGCATGAATTTGCAAACGGGAATCAATCGTCGTTGTAATTTTCAAACCATCCCGATACAAATCAATCTCCATTTCATTGGCCTTCGCCCATTCCTGAATGTATTTCGCAACGGCAACCTTGAAATAATTACCCGTTCCATCATACGGAGATTCCTCATTCTCATGCAAGACAATCGGTAGCGTTGCTAATGAATCATACGCGGCTTTTTTCAAATAACCTGCCTTAACCATCTGTGCCAAAACCACATTTCTACGCTTCCAAGCCTTATTTTCTGCCAAAGGCTTGCCGTCGTACCGCTTTGGATTATAGGTCGTTGTTGCCTTTTGAAGGCCAACTAAAATAGCAGCTTCTTGAATATTCAAACTATCCGCTGAGGTATTAAAATAAGTTTTGGCGGCCACCTTAATTCCATAGGCATTATTGCCGTAATCTACCGTATTCAAATACCAAAGAACGATTTCATCCTTCGTATAAAAACGCTCGAGTTTAATCGCTGTGACCCACTCTTTAGACTTATAGATTAACTTATTTAAACCAGGGATATAGCCCAACAAACCAGTTTTGGTAAAACTCTTTTTTGTTCGCGTTTTGAATAAATTCTTGGCTAATTGCTGCGAAATCGTACTTCCACCCCCACGGTCACCGCCTTTTACAAGTCCAACCGCGACACCCGCCCAGGCCTGAAAATCAATACCTGTATGCTCATAGAAACGAGCATCCTCTGTCGCTACTAAGGCTTGTACCAAATAGGGAGAAATCAAATTATAATCTCGTATTGGTGTTCTGTTTTCCGCAAAAAACTTACCTAGTAGCACGCCATCTGCTGAATAAATCTCGGAAGCTTGCGATAGTTTGGGGTTTTGAAGGTCATCTACACTTGGCATTTGCCCTGTTAACCAAAAGATATTGGTCTCAATGACAAACAAATAAACCATCCCATATAAAAATGTTTTACCAGTAATGCGCCACATGCGAACGATGGGCTTATAATAGGGTGAATTTTTATCTACGCGTGCATCATAATAAGCCTGAATGGCATTGCGCTTTTCTTGGTAGAAATCAATGGCTTGTTGGCCCAATCCCTCAGCCTTCCCATACAATTTGGCACCGATAACCTTTTTAATTCCCGCCAGCAACACATGTACAAGCTTCATGCATGCTTGGACAATCCATGCTTTCCCACGCGAAAAAGAGTGCTGTATCTGCTCAAGCATAGTTTATTCCGTTTCTAATTTTTCTAAGATAGTCATTAAATCCGTGAAATCACGAAAGCCAGGACGATCCTCCTCGCCGGCTACTAAGCCTATTCCTTGGATCGAACTTTGTTCCACCCATTCATCTAAATCACTTTCAGGAATGTCTAATCCGAGAATGATGGGATATTGCGCCGACCATATTTCAATGGATGCTTCCATGCCCATTAATGAATCAACTGAATCACCAACGACCAAAAAATGGCTCACATAAGGTGCAGAGGCAGCAAAAATAGCTGGTAAATTATCTGTATCGATATTAACACGGAGAATCTTGGGTATGTCAATCGACTGGATAGCAACTAACGAGACACTCGAATCAATCTCAATCACATCCGGTTTGTATGTTGACACAGCTTCACGAATCTGCTCAGCAGTCGCCTTGGTAAATTCACCTACGATTTGAACGCCTGCTAACCAATTGCGAATTTCCGTGAAGCGCTCAAGCGTTAAATCCAATAATGGAAAACCTAACCACTCGACGCCCATTCCTGCACAATACCGCGCGTCTGACAAATTAGCAATGGATGAAACTTTAACCTGGGTTTTCAACATAGTAGTCTCGAAAATAAACGAGGACAAAAGTACGTTTTCAATGGGTAAATACCAAGATAATTGGCCGTTTGGCGAAATAAATCCTAACTTGCGGAAAATTTACAGCAGGCTTTGAACCTGTAAGGAAATATGGAATCAAAAGGACGCGTTTTAGTCGCCATGAGCGGCGGCATCGACAGCTCAGTCGCAGCTGTTTTATTACACGAACAAGGTTATGAGGTCATTGGAATGACCATGAAGACCTGGGACTATGCTAGTTCTGGTGGAGATAAGAAAGAAACCGGTTGCTGTTCCCTCGATTCCATAAATGATGCGAGACACATCGCTGTGTCGCTCGGTTTTCCCCATTATATATTAGATATCCGTGAAGAATTTGGTGATTCGGTCATCGATTACTTTACGCAAGAATACGTGGACGGACGTACCCCAAACCCATGTGTCATGTGCAATACGCACATAAAATGGGACGCATTACTTCGGCGTGCGGATCAATTAGGTTGTGAGTATATTGCGACCGGACACTATGCTCAGACACGTGAGGAAAATGGCCGACACATCATTTCGAAAGGGGTAGATACCTTAAAAGATCAGAGTTACGTGCTTTGGGGAGTTTCACAATCCAGCCTGGCACGCACCATTTTACCATTAGGTGGATTAACCAAAGCGCGCATTCGTGAGATGGCTACCGAACGTGGTTTTGTAGATTTAGTGAATAAATCTGAAAGCTACGAAATCTGCTTTGTGCCTGATAATGATTATCGTGGTTTTTTAAAGCGTAGATTACCTGAATTAGAAGCCGAAGTTGCCGGTGGAAATTTTGTGGACACGTCTGGAAAGGTGATTGGTACGCATGAGGGCTATCCGTTTTATACGGTAGGCCAACGGAAAGGTTTGGGAAAAGCTTTTGGATTCCCAACTTATGTGATTGAAATTCGCAAAGAAACCAATGAAGTTGTGATTGGCGAGATAGCTGATTTAAATCGGACCGGCATGTGGGTAGGCCAGCTCAACCTTCAAAAGTATGCCGAAATCCCTGCAGAAGGCATAGAAACACTAACAAAGGTTCGATATAAAGATGCCGGAACGGATGCAGTCATTTACCAGCACGGCGCCAAAATTAAAGTTGACTTTCATGCGCAAGTCAGTGGAATTGCCCCAGGCCAAGCAGCCGTTTTCTACGAAGGAAATGATGTGATTGGTGGCGGTTGGATCTTAAAATCATTCCAAAAAGGGAGTGTATTTGAGCATGTGCAATCGTTTGAGGTGGCCAACTAGGGAATCAACTTTGCTTCTTCGGGAGTTAACTTCACTTTAATGCGTGGCATTTGGATGACCTCCATGTCATATATCCTAGCTCCGTCTATCTTAAAACGTAAAGCCGTTTGCTCCGGATGAAAACCATGTTGGCCCGCCGCACCCGGATTCAAAAACAGCATATTATTACGTTTGGCATCCCGCTTAATTTGCAAGATATGCGAATGCCCGCAGACAAAAATCATAGGTAAACCTTTTGAGAATGCCTCTAAGGCATCAGGTTTGTAATTCGAGGGGGCTCCTGCGATATGCGTCATGGCAACCGTCACATCTTCACAACGAAAACGCCGAATTTTGGGATACATATTTCGAATGGTTCGGTCATCAATATTCCCGTATACGCCAGCAATCGGCTTTCCGTAAGCGGCTAATTTATCCGCCAGCTCCACAGATCCCCAATCTCCCGCATGCCAAATTTGATCACATGCCTTGAGATGTTCATCCAGGCGTGGATCCAAATAACTATGCGTATCGGAGAGTAATAAAACCTTAACCATCTTACTTCGCTTTTACCGAAATTAGCGCACCACTGGAAATGAGCGCATTCTTTTTCCAAATTACACGTTCCTCAGCTAAGCGAGCATTCACCGCCGCATCTTGGTTTACCCAAGCAGGGGATCCAGCATCTTTCCAAGCCGAAAACCAAAAGGATGCCACCCGCGAGGAAGCCAATAACATGCGTTTTTGAACCGACACCCCTACCTTGGCTCCATACGCTTGAATAAAGGCTTTGGTATAATAGCGTTGCTTCCGACCATATTTCTCCACCATTTCAAAGGAACCATCCTCTCCTAATGCCGCGCGAACTTCTTTTTCAGCGCTAAACATCGTAGGCAACATGGCATGTGACTCCAATAAAATCTGGAAAATGAAATCTTGAGGTTTGGCAATGTATTGAACACCAGCTACTTGGCTCAAATTATACGTCTGCAATTGATCTTCAGGTACTAAACTTTCCCATAAGACGTGCATTCCTTTTTGGCCGGTCAACTGCCCATCGTGATTTTTTGTGGTATGTAAAGGCACGTGTGCATCCGCCACATAATGCCCTAAATCAGCTGCATAAAAAAGGACTGAATCCCGCATTTCATGCTTGAACGCATGCACTAAGCGGCCATACACACGGGTAACTTCCCAAGGCACCAAGCCTTCTTTGCGCAAACTATCTAGCGTATACTTTTTTACCGCGGCGTTAAAATCATGTGGAATATCGGTTTTATAATTGGCACCAAACAACGGCGCATCCATATCCAAATAATGCTTGGCATCTTCCAATTTATCATCTTTCCGACGCACATCCGGACGAATGGATTGTTGGACGATGTATTCCTGATTCGCATAAAAATACGACGCTAACCCATCCGGCAATTGGTAAATAGACACTTGTTGCAACGTCTTGTGCGCCAAAAATCCCCAAGAGGAACATAGGACAAGAATGAAAAGACTAATTTTCTTCATGAGTTGGTTTGATGAATGATTTTGGCGATTTGCCATATTGTTTTTTAAAGGCTCTTGCGAAGTAAGCAGGGTCATTAAAGCCCACTTGATACGCGATTTCAGAAATGTTAAAAGTTGAATTTTCTAATAAAACTTTAGCCTGCTGCAAGCGTATCGACCGAATAAATTCGTTGGCCGCTAAGGATGTCAACATCTTCAACTTCCTGTACAACTGCATTTTACTCATATCTAGGCCTTTTTCAAGGTCCTCTACGTCAAAGTCGGCATTACTCAAATTCGCAATAATCAACTGCGTTGCCTTCACCAGAAAAGCATCCTCAAAGGTAGGCAATTTCCCTTCACTCAATTCCTGTTGGATCATCTGCTTTTGCCAATTCTTCCGATTGCGTTCTTTGGACTCCAACAACTTATTCACACGAATTTCTAAAATATCCGCATTAAATGGCTTACTCACGAAGTCATCTGCACCAGACTGCATGCCTTCAATCTGACTTTCTTGTGAACTTTTGGAGGTCAATAAAACTAATGGGATATGATTTGTTTTCGGGTTTTGACGCAGTGCCCGACATAAATTCACGCCACTCATTCCCGGCATCATCCAATCCGTAATCACCACATCTGGCAAATAGGTTAAAGCCATTTCAAGGGCATCCTCGCCTTTCGAAGCTTCCATGACCTGAAATTTAGATTCAAAAATTTCGGCCACAAATTTCCGAAGTTCGGTATGATCATCCACAATTAATAAAATCTGCTTTTCCTTTTCAATCGAATTTTCAGGTGTAATCAATGGCTCTTGCGACTTAATTGTCATCAATTTTTCTTGAACCCACGAGGGGTCAAAATCGGACTTACGCGCCGGAATTCTGAAACCAAATTCACTACCCACGCCCAACGTACTCTTTACGTCGATTTCCCCTAGATGAAGCGTCACTAATTCCTTGCAAAGAGATAATCCTACGCCGGTACCGACCATCGAGATAGACTCTGGGATTTGATAAAAGCGATCAAAAATATGTGGTAAATGTTCCACAGAAATGCCCTTTCCAGTATCTAACACACGAATATTTAGGTGCCTTACTTCCTCACTACCATCCACATACAGCGTATCCAAATTCAAGGAAACACCGATTTTACCATCTTCTGGGGTATGTTTAAAAGCATTAGACAGCAAATTGCTGACACATTTTTCTAAAATATCCGCATCATAATACACGTAGTGCGAATCAACGGGGGCTTTCCAAGTTAATTTGATCTGTTTCTGCTGGGCATAATTTTCGAAACTTTGAATAATGCCATTCATCTGCAGAACCACATCATGCTTAGCAATAATGGGATGTTGTTTTCCTGCTTCAATTTTTGACAAATCCAGCAATTGATTAATCAAGCGCAATAATTTCTGCGCATTTTGATACACGGAGGACATCCGCTTTTCTTGCATCCCGGTTAGTGCTGAGTTTTGTAAAAAATACTTCTCTATTGGACTAATAATAAGCGTCAATGGCGTCCGCAACTCATGTGAGATATTTGTAAAGAAATGGGTTTTTACTTGCTCCAGCTCACGAATACGCTCTTTTTCGATTTCCTTCATCCGAATATCGGTCTTGAAAGCCTCACGAATTTTCACCTCCCGAATAAACAAATAAATCGCTGCGATCAACATGAGCACATAGCCAGCATAGGCCCACCACGTGCGATACCAAGGCGGCAACACGGTTATAAACAATTCAGTGGGTTTTTCAGACCAGACCCCATCCGAATTCGAAGCCTTTACTTTGAATATGTAATCCCCCGGAGATAAGTTGGTATACGTCGCCGACCTCGTTGTCCCCACGTAATTCCAATCCTTTTCAAAACCTTCTAAATAATACGCATACCGATTATTTTTCGGGCGCTGATATTCTAAGGCTACGAAATCGAGACTAAATACCGACTGCCCTGGCTGAAGCGTTATGTGGGTGGTCCTACTAATATCAAATTTTAGCGGGCTATCTTCTTGGCCCGGCTCTACGACCTGATTGAATAATTTGAAGCTAGTCACATACACATCTGGCACATCCAAACGCATACGTAAACTATCCGATTTTAAATAATTCAGGCCATTAACACCACCAAAAAACAACCAGTTTTGTTGATTGGAAACAATAGCTTTCGCCATAAATTCCTTTCCCTGTAACCCATCAGCTTCTTCAAAATTGATAAACCGCAAGGTCTTCCCATCCATTTTTGAAATACCGTTGGTGGTAGTAAACCATAAATCTCCTTGACCATCCTCAGCAACCGCACGAACCGTATTACTCGCTAAGCCTTCCTTGACCGTAAAGACACGAAAATCTTGCTTTTCTGCTTGATACAAATTGACCCCACCCCCATTCGTCAAAGCCCAAATACGCTGTTTTTTATCTTGGTATACCTGCGTTACGTGATTATAACTCAAACTTTGCGGGTCTGCCGACTTGACCAAATGCTTCAGTTTTTGACTTTTAAAATTGTAGATATAGAGACCTGAACCGATTGTCGAAATCCACAATTGGCCATCAGCCATCACCTTCAAATCTGAAATAGCCCGATTTTGAAATGTCTTTACCCCTAAAATAGGAAAAGGAACTTGGTACGTTTTGGTTTGTGGATTGAAGGAGACTATTCCCAGACCTACGGTACCAATGAGTACTTGATTATCATAGGGAAGGATGCAAATGAAATTAGCTTCGCGCCTTCCAGGCAAAAATGGGTAATCGCTTAGTTTCTTAGTCGCAGAAAGGTGATTGAGACCTTTACCCCAGAAACCAATCCAAACTTCGCCATTGGGCATCGCTTTTAATAAGTTAATATCAAAATCACCTGACGCATTAAGTTTATTGGCCGATTCCTTATAGATCACATGATTCAGCTTTCGATTTTTGTGGTCGAAATAAGACAAGCCTAAATTGCTTCCTATCCAAATACCAGAAGCATCTGAAGCCGATAATGCAGTTACTTTATTGCTTAATAAACCCTGAATAGTATTCGGTTTATAGCGTAATACCGAAAACCGGGGCTTTTGAAAAAAACTAATATTTAAACCAGCTTCCCAAGTACCTATCCATGTGTTCAAATCTGAATCTGTATATAAGCTCATCACCGCATACGAGCTGATGCCCACCTCGGGATCAGGATTGGATGGAATGTGTTTGTAACGTTTAAAATCATCCCCCTCCATGACATAAACGCCATTATCCGTTCCTATCCAAATATTTTGTAACGCATCCCGGGTAATACTCGTCACGATATTTTGACGTGCCAACGGATTAGAAGCTTGGTAAAATACGGAACGAAATTGTTGGTTAGTCGGATTAAACTGAAACAAACCGGCACCATCTGTCCCAACTAAAATATCCCCATTCTTAGCTTCATAAATGGCCCGAATCCTAGACTTTACTTGATTTTGTCCGATAGAAAATGGCATAAAACTATGCTTTCCGAGCACGGAGATTAATTGTCCTGTACGGGTTCCAAACCATAACGATCCATTGCTATGTTTAAATAATCGAACCACATCTTTGACCAAAGGATTATTGATTTCAGATTCTGCAGCAAGCAATTTCTTTGTTTGCGTATTAAAAACTAAAAAACCTAGTCCAAGAGCTGCCACTCCTATCCGATGATTCCCTAATTTGATAAATGAAGGAATATTTAAATTGCTAATATCTTGCCCATTGGGCCCGCGTGTAAACCGCGTTATTTTTCCCGTTTGAAGATCCAAATGATTCAAACCAGAAGATCGGGTACCTACCCAAATATTTCCTTCATCATCTTCCACGATGGAAAATATATCACTTCCACTTAAGGTAGTAGGGTCACTGGGATCATTACGATAAATCTTAAAATTGTGCCCATCATACCGGTTCAATCCATCTGCCGTAGCAAACCAAAGAAAACCTTTCTTGTCTTGAATAATTTTGTAAACCGAACTTTGAGATAACCCAGAGGCTGTAGTCAAACGCTCAAATCGATTTCCAACTTGCCCATGAAGGGAAGCTGAAACCAAAAGCCAAATGAAACACAAAAAAGTCCGCAAAGTCTTAAATTATAGAACGTCTAAATTAGAAAAATAAAGGTAAAAGTTACGCCGACTTACCGGTATAAATTCCACTCGACTGAGCCATTAATTCCCGTATAATTCTTTCAAAAGCACTTTAGTGCAAGAATCGTCCACAAATTTGAAAGATTTGTCCAATCGAAAGAAAGCGACTTGGATTACATTTGCTTATGTTATTCATAACGAAATCGCATTAATAGACATGGTCAAGACATTTGTTTCTTTTTCTGCCAAAAACTCGGATAATAAACTTCCTAAGTACCAGCAATTAATCAATTCGCTCTTGCAAGATATCGAAATGGGAGAATTGAAACCGGGGGAAAGATTACCTTCCATTAACGAAGCTTCCGAAGAATGTTATTTATCCCGCGATACGGTGGAACGTGCCTACACGGAGTTACACAAAATGGGCGTTATCACGTCGATCTTTCGTAAAGGTTACTTCATTTCTAACTCGTCTATAAAGACCAAAACCAAAGTACTTTTTTTGGTGGGTAAAATTACGACTACCAATAAAGAGATCTTCGATTCATTTTGCGAGTCATTAGGCAAAAATGTCATGGTGGATATTTACACCTACCAATACAAGACACGCCAGTTTCAAGAAATCATGGCGCAGCAGTTGGGGAATTACCATTATTACGTCATCATGCCTCACCTAATTGAAGAGGAAGAAGAAAACATTAAGTGCTTAAAGAAGATTTCAGGGGACCGCTTGATTTTATTGGATCAAAACTTCAATAGTATTTCCAATGCGCATGCGAGCATTATTTCTCAGCCTAAAACGGCTTTAAACTTTCACTTTTCAAACCAAATAAACCTGTTTAATAAATACCATTCGTTCAATTTAGTCGTTTCAGAGGAGGATTATTTCGATGCTGGATTGATTAACGGTTGCAGTGAATTCTGCGAGGCGAATGGCCTGGAGTTCCAAGTATTGGATGGCCTAGATCCGGTGGATGTACGTGCTGGTGAAATTTATTTCACATTAGACGACAAAGACTTGGTGAAGGCTATCAAATACGGGGAAACAAATGGATTGACGATAGGTGAAAATCTTGGTCTCATTGCATTTAACGATTGTCATTTTAAAGAAATCGTTGCCGGGGGAATTACAGTTTTATCAAATCAACCTAGCTTATTAGGTGAAATGGCCGCTCAATTGATTCAAGACAATGACAAAAGCAGCCATGAATTAGCATTACAGTTTATTATAAGAAAATCACTTTAGGGTTTAATTTGCTGAAATGGGTCATGATTTTCGTGACCCATTTTTTTTTGCATAAGCAATATTGCGGCGAAGACCTTTCAACTTAGTTCTACTGATCGAAGAGAACTGAAATAATTCTTTAAACAGATCCTCTGATAAATCCTCCCAATCTTGCTTTGACAAATCTAAGAATCTCTCGTTAGGTTGAAATGCAATTTCTTGATGTGGTTTAGAATGACGATTCCATGGGCAAACATCTTGACAAATATCACATCCAAAGATCCAATCTTGAAAATTAACCTGCAACTCCGCCGGCATTTGATCCCTCAATTCAATCGTGAAATAACTAATGCATTTAGATCCATCCACCACATAAGGCGTTATGGCATCCGTTGGGCATGCTTCAATACAACGTGTACAGGTCCCACAAAAATCCTTGATAGGTCCGTCGGGTTCTGCCTTCAAATCCACCAAAAGCTCCGCTAAGAAAAAGAAACTCCCTTGCTTCGGAATGATCAAGTTGGCATTCTTCCCTATCCACCCCAAACCAGACTTTTTGGCCCAAGCTTTTTCTAATACTGGGGCTGAGTCTACAAACATACGGCCCGAAAAATCGCCTAGTTCGCGTTGCAAATCTTCCCACAAAAGCTTCATTTTGTCTTTAATGACCACATGGTAATCTTTTCCAAATGCATATTTGGAGACCTGAAAGGAATCTGATAAGACTTGAATGGACGGATCGGGAAAGTAATTGTATGCGAGGGAAATCACGGTTTGGCAATCGTCCACTAGTTTACGCGGGTCTAGGCGTTTATCGAAATGATTCGCCATGTAACTCATCTCGCCGTGCATGTGTTGGTTTAACCAGCGCTCCAAATGCGGTGCTTCTTCGGATAAAAATTCAGCTTTAGAAATCCCACAAAATTGAAAACCATGCTGGTGTGCTAGGCGTTTAATGGTTTGGGAAACGTGAGATGGTGACGCATTCATGTGCCATAAAATTACGAAGCTCACTGAATTTATGCCAAACTGTCAGAAAATAGTTTTTGGTTCATCATTTGAGTAGACGAAAACCCTATTAATTTTGCCTTATGAAAAAGAAAGAGACTGAAAAGCCAATCGAAGAAGAGATCGTACAAGAGACTGCTGAACAAGCACCGACCGAAGAAACACAAGCGCCAGATGAACTGGCCGAAATGAAAGAAAAATACCTTCGTTTATATTCAGACTTTGAAAACTTTAGAAAAAGAACGGCGAAGGAGAAAATTGACCTCATTCAAACAGCCTCTGCTGGATTAATCGTAGACTTATTACCTGTCATCGACGATTATGAGCGCGCACTAGCGAACGCACCAGAAGGCGAAATATCAGAAGGAATCCAATTGATATTTGCTAAAATCACTGCGACACTTCAAACAAAAGGACTGAGAGAATTACCTGCGAAAGGTGAAGTATTTGACGCGGAATTACATGATTGCATTACGCAATTTCCAGCGCCAACGGAAGACGACAAAGGAAAGGTGATGGAGGTAGTTGAAAAAGGATATACATTAAACGAAAAAGTCATTCGCTTCGCAAAAGTGGTGGTTGGTAACTAATTTACAATGGCGCAGAAAAGAGATTATTACGAGGTATTAGGCGTATCCAAGTCAGCTTCTGAGGAGGAAATCAAAAAGGCTTACCGCAAATTAGCGGTCAAGTATCACCCAGATAAAAACCCAGACGACAAAGCTTCTGAAGAAAAATTCAAGGAAGCTGCTGAAGCCTATGAAGTATTAAGTAACGCCCAAAAGAAATCGCAATATGACCGCTTTGGTCATGCGGGAATGGGTGGAGCTGCTGGCGGCGGATTTGGTGGACAAGGCATGAACATGGAAGATATATTCTCTCAGTTTGGGGATATCTTTGGTGGTGGCGGCGACGATAGTCCATTCGGAAGCTTTTTCAACGGAGGCCGCGGAGGTGGCAGACGTCAGCGCAAAGGCACTGATCTACGAATCAAGTTGAAGTTAAACTTGGAAGAAATCGCCAATGGTGTCGAAAAGAAAATCAAGGTAAAACGCCACGTAGCTTGTAAATCTTGCTCAGGCAATGGTTCCAAGAACGGTACTGATTTAAAAACTTGCGGTACGTGCCAAGGTTCAGGCCAAGTAAAACGCGTTCAAAATACGATGTTGGGCCAAATGGTCACTTCATCTACCTGCCCTACCTGTAGCGGCGAAGGCAAAAGCGTAGGTGCTAAATGTGATGCATGTTTCGGAGAAGGCCGCGTGTTAGAAGAAGAAATCATCCCAATCAAAATCCCTGCAGGTGTATCCAACGATATGCAATTATCGATGTCGGGCAAAGGAAACGTTCCCCCGCGTGGTGGCGTAGCCGGTGATTTGTTAATCGTCATTGAAGAAGAAGCACATGAAGTATTGCACCGCGATGGCAATAACGTAATTTTTGACCTCTATGTAAGCTTCGTTGACGCAGCCTTAGGAACCTCTGTCGAAGTACCTACCATCGGTGGAAAAGCTAAAATTACCCTAGAAGCCGGAACGCAGAGTGGAAAAATCTTACGCTTAAAGGGCAAAGGAATCAAAGAACTGAACGGCTATTCCGTAGGGGATCAATTAGTCCATGTGAATATTTGGACCCCGAAAGAAGTGAATAAAGAAGAGCGCGAGTTATTAGAAAAATTGCGTGACTCGGCCAACTTCGCCCCTCAACCAGGGAAATCGGAAAAAGGTTTCTTTCATAAGGTGAGAGATATGTTTTCCTAGAGGTGAGAGGTGAGAGGTAAGAGGTAAGAGGTGAGAGGTGAGAGGTAAGAGGTGAGAGGTAAGAAGTGAGAGGTAATAGTAACAAATAAAAAAGCCCAGGGGATTTCCTTGGGCATTTTTATTAATATGTCAACTCTCAGTTCTTACCTCTCACTTCTCACCTCTTTATTGAACCCTCGCCATTTGCTTCATGAACTTAGATTCAAGATCCTTGTATTTCGCTGGGGATACCTTGGATTCCTTGAACGAAGAAACAATCACATTCATTTCATATAAGGCAATTTGAATATCACGCTCATGCGCACGCATACCGCCTGATAAGTAGTAATCTAATGCTTGATCGTTACGGTCCACCATCGTTTTGGCCATTTTCAAGGCTTTAGATTCTTCGCCTAGCAATAGATATAAACCAACCATACTAGCCGAAAATTGATCGTAAGGAATCACTTTGTTTGGCATGATTTGCTCCAAATGATCTAAGACCTTTTTAGCTAAAGGGGCATTGCCTTCACGAACCAACTGGTCAGCAAGTCTATACGTACCCAAACGCAAGGTCACACTTGGAATACCCATATAAAAGTCTCCATGGTAGTAAACCTTTTCATCATTCAAACCACGCCAATACATCCTATTCAACATGTTATCCGCCATGATTTTCGAATTCACGAAACCATCCTGTGCACCCTGAATTTTAAATGGCATCAAACGATACGCATAACCTTCTAATTGCATACTCTCCTTCAAACCTAAATACTGGTCATTCGGCAAGGTCGCCGCAAAATAGATCGGACGTGTCCAACCAGCTAACGCGTTGTTTGAGATGATCTCCAATTGAATTAACTCCCCTTTAAAGATATTTTTTGAGGGCAATTTCCAGCTAAGACGGTCCGACAAGAACGGCACGAACTCCTTAGGAAACCAGTTGGACTGCGCCACTTTCATTGCATTCACAGGAATCACTAATGAATCAGATGGGAATGTATTAATCAATTCACCACTTTGCGTCTGCGCTTGAATGCGCGGATCATCTTTATGCACTAAATCTAAATAATCAGGTAAGGACATCTCCTTGATATTCGGATTTTCCGAATACATGATTTGATCATTAACACCCTCTAAAAATTGATCCTTTTTCAAGACAATTGGCAAAGGACTTGATTGGTAGGTTTGACGCTTCATTTGATCAATGTACCAATCCGTACCCAATAGGGACAAATTACACACACGCACATCTGTACGGAACCCTTCTACCTCTTGAACGTACCACAATGGGAAAGTGTCATTATCACCACCTGTAAATAAGATGGCATTCGGAGCACAAGAATTCAATAGGTTTTTGGCAAAATCAATTTGATGGTAACGGCCACTACGATCATGATCATCCCAGTTTTGCTGCGCCAAAATGGCTGGCGCAGAGAAACTTAAAATGGTCACTAGGGCCCAACGAACCTGTGGTTTCTTCACGATGAGACTCAACCATTCGAATAATTGCATTACGCCCAATCCTGCCCAAATCGCTAAGAAATAAAACGATCCCACATAGATGTAATCACGCTCACGTGGTTCTACCGGTGGTGAATTCAAATAAACAACTAAGCCCACTCCCGTCAATACAAACATGAGGATGGTCACTAAGAAGTCCTTCTCATTCTTGCGATACAATAGATAAAATCCGAAAAGGACCAGAAGCAATGGCAAATAATAATAGTTATTCCGCGCTTTGTTATTCTTCATCACATCTGGCAATGCAGATGTATCTTCAAAGACATTAATTGCCCAAGCGTCCTGTTGGTCACTTTCCCGACCTACGAAATTCCAAAGCAAATAGCGCATGTACATATGCCCCATTTGATGGCTAAACATAAATCGTAAGTTATCGCCAAAACCCGGTTTTTGACCTGCCGGAATGCCTAGCATATCTTGATACAAGGCAACATGTTGGCCCGAATTACTCCACACACGTGGCAATAACATTTGTTGGTCCTTCTGATACACATATTCTGGCTTGTGTGTGTAAACCACATACTTACCATCTTTCATTTTGTAAACCTCATCCCCTTCTTTAAACTCCTCAATCTCAGCCGTATACACAGGACCGTATAGCAAGGAACGTGATCCATATTGTTCACGCTTCAAATACTTCAAGAAGTTCAAGATATTACTTGGATCATTCTCGTTAATCGGTGGATTATATCCCGAACGAACCAATGCCACCGTGTAGGTAGAATAACCAATCAGTAAAAACACAAAGGAGAACAATGCCACATTTAATACCTCTTTTCCCGCTTTGTAGGAATAACGAATACCCAAAACGATAGCGGCTAGGAGCACCAACAAGAAGAAAATTGCTCCCATGCCATAGCTCATGCCCAGGTTATTTACAAACTGTAATTCAAACCAAAAGGCCATCGAAGGCAATCCTGGAATGATTCCTGAATTAATGATACCTAGAATGAACAAACCACCCAGTATCGCGATAAATCCGCCTTTGTACGTTGGCTTAGCCTCTTTCTTAAAGTACCATAACAAAGCCAATGCAGGCAAGGTAACCAAGTTCAATAAATGGACTCCAATGGAAAGACCAACCAAATAAGCGATGAATAAAATCCAACGATTAGCTTCTGCTTCGTTTTCAACCAACTCCCAACGAAAGGCTGCCCAAACAACAATAGCCGTAAAAAATGAAGACATGGCATATACCTCAGCTTCTACAGCAGAGAACCAAAACGTGTCAGAGAATGCATAAATTAATGACCCTACAGCACCTGAAAGCAATAAAATAATTCCTTCCGACTGTGTCAATTCCGCAAATGACTTGCGTAATACCTTACGACCAATCATCACGATGGTCCAATGCATGAACAAGATGGTTAATGCACTCGCTACCACAGACATCATATTAATCCAGAACGCCACACGCGTCACATCGCCTAAAGCTAGGAAAGAGAACATACGTCCGAGCAACAAGAATAAAGGTGCTCCTGGAGGATGCGGTACCTGTAATTTGTAGGCACAAGCAATGAATTCACCACAGTCCCAGAAAGAGGCTGTTGGCTCCACCGTTAGCGTATACGTGATAAGAGAAATGGCAAAGACAATCCAACCTACGAGGTTATTATTGCGTTTAAATTGCTGCATAAGAAATTAAAATAATGTCAAAAGTAAGTCAAAATCCGCACTCACGGACTTTAAAATTTGTTAATTGAACTGACGTAGAAAACGGACATCATTTTCCGTAAATAGACGTAAATCTTTGATTTGGTATTTAAGCATGGTGATGCGTTCAATACCCATACCGAATGCAAAGCCGGAATATTCTTTGGAATCAATACCTACATTCTCTAGGACGTTCGGATCAACCATACCTGCACCTGCAATTTCTACCCAACCTGCTTGCTTACATACATTGCAACCATCTCCCTTACATAAAAGGCAGGTAATATCCATCTCCGCACTTGGCTCAGTAAACGGAAAATAAGAAGGACGGAAACGAACTTTCGTATCCTTGCCAAACATCTCCTTCGCGAAGTGATATAAGGTATCTTTCAAATCTTTAAAGCTCACTTCCTTGTCGACATACAAGCCTTCAACCTGATGAAACAAGCAGTGAGCTCGAGCTGAAATGGCCTCGTTACGAAAAACACGACCCGGCATAATCGACCGAAAAGGTGGCTTAGCATGTTGCATTAAGCGAATTTGAACATTCGAGGTATGCGTACGTAATAAGACATCATCTTGAATTTCGCCTTGCCCTTTTTCGATGAAGAATGTATCCTGCATTTCACGTGCTGGATGATTTTCAGGGAAATTTAACGCGGTAAAATTATAGAAATCTGTTTCAATCTCCGGTCCATCTGACACCGAAAAGCCCATCCGGTTGAAAATCTCAAGGATACGTGAGCGTACTAAGGTCAACGGATGTAATGAACCTTGAATCAAAGGATCTGATAAAGTTAAATCAGCAGGTATTTCAATCGACTGATCCGCACCCGCAAATTCTTCTTGAGCAGCAGCAAACTTAGCTTCGGCTAAATTCTTTAACCCATTTAATGCTTGGCCTACATCACGCCGACTCTCCGCTGCGACGTCCTTCAAACCATCAAATAATTCAGCTAAACGTCCTTTCCGACCTACAAACTGAATACGAAATTGCTCTAATGCTGCCGCATCTGAAATAACAAATGCCTCAATTTCAGACTGAATCGCCTGTATTTTATCGTTCATAATTTAAAATAACTTAAACCCAACTGTCACATGGAGTGATTGCGGTTTTTGCGAGAAATAAACACCTTCCGGCTTTAATAAATCGGCCGCTAAATCCGTTTGACCTAGCTCATAGCGTAAATCTAAACTTAAGCGCGAATAAGTAACACCAACACCCGCTTGGTATGAATACATAAATCGTGGAATTCCCAATTTACCATATCCATTAAAGTAATAATGCGTCAGCTCCTCCAAATTGTCATAGCGGGCATGTCCGAGAGATCCTACTGGGCCACCTACGACATAGATATGCTTAAATGAATATCCTAGTAATAAAGGCACATCTACGGTCATGTAATCCGAGTCAACTTCCGAATAGACACCTGATGTGGAGTTCAATGCAGTCATCTTTCCTCCGCGAGTAGACAAGGTCATTTCAGGTTGAAAAAAAAACTTTTTACCTACGCGTGCATAGCCTCCAAAGGTGTAGCCTTGCTTGAATGCTGCGCTATTTCGAATCAAAACTGATTCCCCTTTAAATCTAAAATCGGTAGAATAATTTTGAATATTTGCACCCCCTTTCAGACCTATAGATAACCAAGAAGGGATTTTTTGGGCAGATACCGAAAAACTCAATAGACTTACCAGAAACAATAGGCATGCTCTCATCTTATAATATTTTCATTCCCAAGGTAGCTTGAAATGAACTCGCTTTTTGGGAAAAATTAACACCGGAAGGCAAAGGAATCGTTTTCGACAAATCTGTCAAATTACTCTCGTAACGAACATCTAAGGTAAACCCTAATAGATCAATGCCCGCGCCCGCCGTGTAAGAGAAATAAGCATTAGATGCGGCATCACTTAATGTGCCATTTAATGCTTTCAGTTGAGAAAAAGTAGTATTGGGTGTCACACTGTACGAAGCTACAGGTCCAGCCATAACGTGCAATGGTCCTAAGCGATATCCCAACATCAACGGAATATCAACGCTGGTGTAACCAATCTCCACCTTTTTATCTAATCCAAGCGCCGCATTCAGCACGTTAACTTTGGCATATTTAATTCCAGCTAATAATTCAGGTTGAAAAAATACGCGCCGACCGAGCCGAGCATAAACCCCAGCCACATAGCCATTTTTGGCTGTCATACTCTTGGCAACATAATCTGAAACACCATCCACCGTCAAACCGTCCAACGTTAGGTTGGTTAAATTAACCCCTCCCTTAATTCCAAATCGGAAAAAATTACCCGTTGCCTTACGTACGGGCATCAACAATTGTGCTCGCACAGGAGTCACAAAAATGAAAGAAAGTAAAAGAAGGCCAACAACCCTACCCGATATCCTCATGAACAAAAACGGTTTTAGTCAATTAAGCTGTAAAATTATCCTTTTTCATCCAAAAAAAAAGGAAAACCCAACGAAAAGCGTAATTTTGAAACCAAATAAAATCACACGTGGCTAAAGCTAAAACTTCCTTTTTCTGTCAATCCTGCGGACATAATGCACCCAAATGGCTAGGCAAATGTCCCTCTTGCGGAGAATGGAATACGTTCGTGGAGGAATTAGTGGAAGTTAGCTCTCACCCAGCTGAAGTTTGGAAAACAAAAACCTCCTCCCGATCTAAGCCACAACCGAAATTACTTCAAGAAGTCGACTTCGAAAATACACCTAAAATACCCTGTTCAGATACGGAATTCAGTCGGGTATTAGGCGGCGGAATTGTACCTGGCAGCTTAGTGTTAATTGGCGGTGAACCAGGAATCGGAAAGTCGACGCTCCTATTGCAAGTGGCCCTTTCGTTAAATGGCACAAAAGTTTTATACGTGACGGGAGAAGAATCCGAGCAACAAATTAAACTTCGTGCAGACCGTCTAGAGAAAAAATCAGATAGCTTATATATTCTAACGGAAACAAATACACAAGCCATTTTTAAGCATTTGGTGGACCTTGAACCGGAATTAATCATCGTTGATTCCATTCAAACCTTATTTTCAGACCAAATCGAATCAGGCCCAGGTTCCGTTTCTCAAATTCGCGAATGTGCATTGGAACTGATGCGCTTCGCTAAAGAGTCCAATACCCCGATATTTTTAGTTGGCCATATCACCAAAGAAGGATCTATCGCAGGACCTAAAGTGCTCGAACACCTAGTAGATACCGTCCTTCAATTTGAGGGCGACCGTCACATGATCTACCGCATTCTTCGTACTACAAAGAACCGATTTGGTAGTACATCTGAATTAGGTATCTACGAAATGCTGGGATCTGGCTTGCGCGCCGTCACAAATCCCTCGGAAATTTTATTATCCCAGCGGGATGAACCGGCTTCTGGTGTAGCCATTGGGACATTAATGGAAGGAAATCGACCCCTATTAGTTGAAATACAATCCTTAGTTTCCACCACATCCTATGGAACTGCGCAACGAACCGCCAATGGATATGATGGAAAACGTTTGAATATGCTTTTGGCAGTTATCGAAAAGCGCGGTGGATATAAATTAGGCACGCAGGACGTATTCTTGAATGTGACGGGAGGAATTCGCGTGGATGATCCGGCATTGGATTTGGCCACTTGCCTATCCGTGGTTTCTTCTTACGAAGATAAGATTATTGATTCATCTAAATGTTTTGCGGCAGAGGTAGGATTAGGTGGTGAATTGCGTTCGGTCACACGTATAGACCAACGAATCGCTGAGGCAGAAAAATTGGGATTCAAAGAAATCTGGATTTCGAAATACAATTTGAAAGGCTTGAATTACAAACCGAAAAGCATTCAGATTAAATCTGCGGCCAGCTTGATGGATGTCATTATGAACATCTGGCGCCAAAACTAGCTTCGGGATAAGTTACTTTCACCAAGTGCAACCCGTGTGCAGGAACTGCCCGACCGGCTTCTTGTCGGCTTTTTGATTCCAATATCCGTTTTAAATCAGCTACCGTCCATTTACCCATACCGATTTCCATCAGTGTACCCACGATGGCGCGAACCATCCCGCGTAAAAAGCGATTTCCTTCGATTGTAAATACCAAGTTATCGCCATCTACCTCCCAAAAAGCACGCATAATCGTACATTCAAAGGTATTTACCTCCGTTTTCACTTTCGAGAAACATTGAAAATCGGTGTGAGACAAGAGTAATTTGGCAGCCTCATTCATCGCTGACAGATCCAAATCTGCTTCGTACCAGTAGGCGAAATCACGCAAAAATGGATCCTTTTGGCGCGTGATGCGGTATTCATATGTACGCGAAGTCGCATCAAAACGTGCATGAAAATCATCTGCAACTGTATAAATGGCTTGCGCTGTTAATGCAGGCGATAGCATCCGATTTAGACGGTAAATTAAATTTTCATCGATTGAAACTGAAGTATCAAAATGCGCAATTTGATGCGCCGCATGCACACCGGTGTCCGTCCGACCGCTTCCCGTGATCGCAACTGTTTCTCCCAATAAAAGACTTAATTTTTCCTCTAATTCCGCTTGCACACTAGGTGCATTCGGCTGGATCTGATATCCATGAAACGAGCCGCCATCATAAGCGAATTGCAGTGCATAGCGGCTCATCTTGAAATTATTTTGTTAAGGCAGTTTCCAATGCCGTAAAGTAAGAACCGGAAGCCTTCGCTAATGAACTTACCACTTGGCCATCGACCACCATATCAGTACCTTTTACGGTACCCAATTGCGAAGATTTAACACCCAATCCTGCTAAATGAGCTTCAAAAGCAGCTTTCTTCGCTGGAGCAACCGATACAATCACACGCGATTGTGCCTCACCAAACCACATCGCATCTTGACGAATACCTGCATCTGATTTCACATCAAATCCTAGGCCACGTGGGAAAGCTGATTCCGCCATTGTTACTAAAACACCTCCGTCAGACACGTCATGTGCTGATTGGATTAATTTGGCTTCAATTAATTCTGAGATGCCTTTTTGAACCAATTGCTCAGTAGGTAAATCAAAATGCGGTGCCGGCGATGCCTTCACCTTGCGGTATGAATATAAAAACTCAGAAGAAGCGATGTCATTCACGGACTCCCCTACTAAGTATACTAAATCTCCTTCAGCCTTGAAATCCAAGGTCATTTTGTTTTCGGCTTTTTCTAGAATACCCAACATACCAATGGTTGGCGTCGGGAACACCGGACCTTCATCCGAAGATTGGTTATAGAAACTTACGTTACCACCTGTTACCGGTGTTTCGAACGCCTCACAAGCTTTCTTCATTCCTTTGATCGCACCTACAAATTGCCAGTATACTTCTGGAACGTATGGATTACCAAAATTCAGGCAGTTGGTGATTGCCACCGGCAAACCTCCCGAACAAACAATGTTACGTGCTGCCTCCGCAACAGCCATCGCACAACCCTCTTCTGGATCTGCGTTGACATAACGTGAATTACAATCCACCGTGATCACAATCGACTTATCTGAACCGTGAACCTTTACCACACCTGCATCCGAAGGCGCATTTGTGTTACGATTCGCACGGCCGATCGATGAATCATATTGTTCCGCCACCCACTTCTTGGAAGCGATGTTGGGATGATTCATAAGGAAATCAAATGCTTTTGGCAATTCTGCCGCTGGAATATCTTGTACGGAATTGATGTCAAATTTTTTGAACTCTTGGAAGTAAGCAGGCTCCTTATATTCACGGTGATATACCGGTGCGCCTCCACCCAATACCAAATCATCCGCAGGAACGTCCGCTACTAACACGCCATCTTGGTAGAATTCCAAACGCTTCGTGTCTGTCACAGTGCCAATTTGCTCACAATTCAAATCCCACTTATCAAAAATCTTCTTCGCCTCCGCTTCACGTCCT
The DNA here is from genome assembly GCF_042715545.1 of Aquirufa avitistagni. Classification (NCBI taxonomy): domain Bacteria; kingdom Pseudomonadati; phylum Bacteroidota; class Cytophagia; order Cytophagales; family Flectobacillaceae; genus Aquirufa; species Aquirufa avitistagni. Next base: position 1,175,560 of record NZ_JBBKXZ010000001.1, read on the forward strand.
TTTTCCACGACGATCAACATACGCTCTTGTGACTCGGATAATAAAATTTCAAATGGCTTCATATTCGCCTGGCGCGTAGGAACTTTGGAAAGATCAATGATCATTCCGTGCTCTCCTTTGGCAGACATTTCAGACGTAGAACAGATAATTCCTGCCGCACCCATGTCTTGAATACCAATCACACAACCCGCTTCGATGATTTCCAACGAAGCCTCTAATAATAATTTCTCTTGAAAAGGATCACCTACTTGAACTGCAGGTAATTTTTCTGATGATTTGGAAGTAATATCTTCGGATGCAAAACTTGCTCCACCAATTCCGTCTTTTCCTGTAGCAGATCCGACAATAAATACACCATTACCTACTCCGTATGAAATAGCAGATGCTTGGGTACCCACCTTCAAAATACCTGCAGAAAAGGCATTTACGAGTGGATTTACATTATAACAATCGTCAAATTGAACTTCTCCACCGACCGTTGGGATACCAAACGCATTCCCGTAATCACCAATTCCCTTCACAACCCCTTTCACTAACCATTTAGTCTTCGCCAAATCGATGTTACCAAAACGCAAAGAATTTAATTGAGCAATTGGACGTGCACCCATGGTGAAAATATCCCGGTTGATACCGCCTACACCTGTCGCAGCACCTTGATAAGGTTCTAATGCCGAAGGGTGATTGTGGGATTCTATTTTGAAGGCACAGCCTAAACCGTCGCCTAGGTCAACAAGACCGGCATTTTCTTCACCGGCTTTAGCCAACATGCGTGGAGAATCTTTCGGAAGTGTCTTTAACCAAACAATAGAGTTTTTATAGCTACAGTGTTCAGACCACATAACAGAGAAAATGGACAACTCAGTAAAGTTTGGCTTGCGGCCTAAAATTTCCTGAATACGGTCGTATTCTTCTGGCAATAAACCTAATTTTTTGGCTGTTTCTACGGTAGGTAAGCTTTCGATCGATTCCACAATAAATTGTTATAGTAAGAAATGCACTTGCATTGACGCAAGAAGGCACAAAGGTAATAAATTTAGAGGAGAGACCCGAAAAAATATTAGGTAAAAATAGTAAGATGAAGAGAGGTTATTTATAGCGTATAACGATCAATGTCTAACGTCCAGCGTCAAAGAAGAAATCGGCGTAAAAACGCCTCAAACTTTGGCAATCCTGAAAGGTTTGCCAAAGAAAAAAGTCCAACGTCTGACGTCCAGCGTCTAATGTCTAAAAAAAAGGAATCGGCGTGAAAACGCCTCAAACTTTGGCAATCCTGAAAGGTTTGCCAAAGAAAAAAGTCCAGCGTCTAAAGTCTAGCTTTTATATCCCCCAATACTTCCGATCCTCCGGAACATCCACATCCCTGAATTTATCTGAAAAGTGAACGATCTCGCAGAGCATGGGATTCTGGCGCCAAAATTTACCTAAGCCTTGATCGCCACTCCAATGATCAAATAAAGGTCGCAAAGCTTGCGGAATTAATACAGGGGGAGAATTAACTCCTTGAAATGAGGCGACAATGGCTCGATCTGGATTGGCCAACGACGTTATGTTCTTCAAATGAGAAGAGGTCAGAAAAGGCAAATCGCATAACAAAACCAATACATCACGCGAGATATCCACCGCTTTCAGTCCTACGGCCAAAGACTCTCCCATTCCCTTTTCCCATTCCGCTACCTGAACAAAAGTCAAGTTGGGAAACTCCTTTTGTAAATTTTCAATAATAGCACTAGACTGCTCCACTTCAGCCCCAAGGCAAACCAAAACTTCTTGGCATACCGAAAACGCAAGGCGTATGGAGCGCTCAAGCAAGCTTTGGCCTTGATAAACTAATAATTGTTTCGCTTCCCCTAAACGAGAAGAGGCCCCTGCGGCCAGAATTAATCCTACCATTTAAATCGAACTTAAATCTAATGGCAACGTGCGGACACGTTTACCTGTGGCTAAGTAAATGGCATTGCACAAAGCAGGCGCCACGGGAGGTAATCCAGGTTCCCCTACACCACCAGGCTCTTCCTCATTTTGCATGACATGAATCACTGCATCCGGAATTTCGCCTTGTCTGAGCACCGCATAGTCATGAAAATTACTTTGCTCAATCACCCCATGATTCCGGGTAATTTCATTTTTGATGGTAGCTGAAAGTCCATACACCAAATTACTTTGCATTTGGGCAACGATATTATCAGGGTTAACAGCAAAACCACAATCGATCACCGCGTAGATTTGCTTAATCTTGACACCTGTCCCCTGCTTTTCTACCTCAAATGCATGGGCAGCGATACTGGCAAAAGAACGGGCAATCGCGATACCAATGGATTTACCTGATTTGCGTTTGGCCCGATAATCGGAAATTTCTGCCAACTTATTTAGTACGGCTACAAAACGAGGGGAGTCTTTCAACAAATGTAATCGTAGGTCCAGCGGATCCTTTTCACCTTCATGGGCTAATTCATCCATGAAACATTCCTGAGCAAATACATTGGTCGACGCATATACAGAACGCCACCATAAAATAGGCATCTGCGGATCAACCCAATTAAATGAATTACGACGCGCAGGAAAAGCATACGGACTATCCTCGATGCTTATACCCTCTCCCGCCCACGGATCAATTTTTCCACGCATATCGGCCTTGAATACATTAGCCATAATGGACGCACCATTTAACCGATGTTCAAATGCCAAAACATTTCCTTGATTATCGATTCCGCCTTGCATAGCTGAAATCATTCCCGGACGGAATGGTCCTTGTTGGATATCTTCCTCCCGCGTCCAAATTACCTTAACTGGCGCATTCACCTGACGTGAAATATGCGCTGCTTCCAATACATAATCGTAATAAGCTTTCCGACCAAACGCCCCTCCTAAAAAGGTCACATTGATTTTTACATGTTCAGGCTTCATTCCTAAATAACCTGCTAATTCAGTTACTAAACTATCAGGCCCTTGAACAGGAGCCCAAACTTCTACTTTACCATCCTGCACATAAACCGTTGCATTGCAAGGTTCCATGGGAGCATGCGCCATAAAGGGCGTTTGATAGGTTGCCTGAATTTTATAATCTGATAACTGAAGGGCTTTGGCAAAATCTCCAACGGCTGCGTCTTTATACGTAGCACCTTCAGATTGCGCCTTGGCTTTGGCAGCATTAAAATATTGCGATGTGGCACTTTCTGCGGCTCCCTCAGAAGACCAAGCAGCTTGTACCAATTTCTTTCCCTTCAAAGCTGACCAATAAGATTCAGCTACTACGGCAATAGCTTCCGACTTCGCACGAGCCTTTTGATTTAATTCAACATCGGGCGAAAATGGACCATGGTAAAAATTACGTTCAGTCTTTAACACGAAGCGAACCCCTTTAACCCCCATGGCTTTGTCGGCACTAAAGCTTTTCACCTTACCATAAATCGTAGGGGAATGCACAATGCTCGCATACAACATCCCAGGTAATTTGACATCCATACCAAAAATGGCAGTTCCGTCAACCTTGGAGGTGACATCCGGACGGAATGATTTCTTACCTAATTGGGTAAACTCACTCCATGTTTTTAAGCGCGGCTTTTGTGGGACCGGCAATTTAGATGCTTCTTCTACTAACTCGCCATAGGAAAGCTTGGCATTTGAAACACGGTTAATGATATATCCGTCTTTGGCGAAACAATCTGTGATGGAAACTTTCCAACGATTCGCACCGGCTTGCAAAAGCATCTCTTTCACAGCCGCCCCAGCTGTTCGCATGGGAATCCATCGGGTGCGCACGGAAGAGGAGCCTCCCGACAATTGGGACCCAAAACGAGCAGATCCGTCTGTCATTTGAATAGCTACCTTATCTAATGGAATCTCTAATTCCTCAGCAATCAACATCGGCAGCGACTGATAGGTACCTTGTCCCATATCAGGCCGCGGATTAAAAATAGTCACCTTGCCCGCTTCGTTAATAATAATGTATGGATTGATCTCTATGCCTAGTGCGGTTACTTTATGTAAAGTTTTTGATTTACCTGAAACGGAAAAACCTAGGGCTAGGATGAAGGCCGACTGCCCTCCGATGCGAATAAAATCACGTCTTGATGTGTTCATGTCCTTAGGCTTTTTTAGATTTTTGAATTTTAGCAGCAGCTGAATGAATGGCTTGGCGCATGCGCGGATAGGTGCCACACCGACAAATATTTCCGGCCATCGCGTTATCAATATCTTCATCGCTTGGATTAGCATTTGAAGCTAATAAAGCGGAAGCGGCAAGTATTTGACCTGATTGACAATAGCCGCATTGTGGGACCTGAGCTTCGATCCAAGCTTCCTGGACCGCATTACCTGCAGCTAAACCTTCGATGGTTGTTACTTTGTCTGTTAATTTAACTGTCGATACGGGCGTTGAACACGAACGAATTGGTTGGCCATTTAACAGGACCGTACACGCGCCACACAAACCCATGCCGCAACCGAACTTCGTTCCTGTATATCCTATTTCGTCACGAATGACCCATAAAAGTGGGGTATCTGAATCCACATCGACGCGATGCTTCTTGGCATTAATCGTTAGTTGGTAAGTAGGCATAATCCATTTTTTAATACCCATAAATTTACAATAAAATTTAATTTATCCACTTAGGGTTCTATTTTTGCCAAATGCTCCTACCGAACGAAATTGAATTTATTGCAACTAATGGCCAGCGGTCCCCGGCGGACATCGCCTTAGATGCGCGTAAATACCCGGAGCTTGATATCAAAAAAATGGCGCATCAGATTCAGGCGCGTCAGAAACTGGTAGATAAATTACCGAGCTGGGTGGCTGAAAAAAAGGTCTTCTTCCCTGCCTCTATTTCACTTGAACAATCCTCGTCTGAAAGCACTGCCAACTACAAAGCATCCTTAGTTTCTGGTCGGCTGATTGATATCACCGGAGGAATGGGCGTTGACACTTGGGCATTTGCCCAAACATGTGCGCACGTGACTTATGTAGAAATGCAGGAGGATTTAGCCTCATTTACGGAATATAACCACAAGGTACTCGGCGTTAAAAACATCATATATTTCGCTAAAAATGGCCTTGATGTGTTAAATCAAGTGGAAATTGACTGGATTTATGTGGATCCGGCACGACGAAATGCACAGGGGGAAAAGGTGATTTTATTTAAGGATTGCCAACCGAACGTGTTGGATGTCATTGCGCAGCATCCAACTAAAAAGATACTCATTAAGACGAGTCCGGTGTTAGATATCAGTCGGGCCGTACACGAATTAGGCGGCGTCAGCCAAGTTTATGTGGTGAGCACCAAGCAAGAAGTCAAGGAGTTGTTATTTGTGAAGGCTGGAAATGAATCGCTGGACCCGAAAATTACTATTGTTGAAGAAGGTCAAACCATTTTCGAGGGCACAGCTATTCAGGAACGCGAATCAAATAATGTTATTGGAAGCCTAAAACGCTATGTTTATGAGGCACACCCCGGCGTGATGAAGGCTGGATTTTTCAAGTCGGTGCTTCGAAACGACCTCATTCAATTAGGCCAACATACGCATCTCTACAGTTCGGAAAGTATCATGGAGGATTTCCCGGGCAAAATATATGAGGTTATTGAATCGGGACCGGTTCAGGCGAATTGGCTTTCGGTCAATCAGGCGAATATTAGTACACGTAATTTCCCGATGAGCCCGGAGGCTTTGCGGAAAAAGTTAAAGTTGAAAGACGGAGGCGCCTATACGCTCTTTGGAATTCAAAATTCGAGTAAAAAAAATGAGCTGATTCTCACCAAAAAAATTACCTTTGCTCATTCAAATTAACACATCAACTCATTATCTCATGATAAAAGGCATATTATTCGGTCTATTATGCACCTTGGCGACGAGTTCCATGTACGCACAAGTTTTTTCGGGTTTAGAGGAAATTGACAAAGCGAAAAAAGAAGGTTTTTACACGTATATCAATTCAGAAGAGAAATACGTGATTGAAGCTTGGAAGAAATATTTAAAGCAAGTAGGTTCTGTAGAAAATGGCCGCAATGGCGGTACGTTAAACGTATATTCAGCTAAAATCAAGGAAATATCGGATAAGCCTGTAAGCTTATTATCTAAGGTAAGCGAGGAGAAAAATAAGACCAAATTGTTTGTTTCCATCAGCACAGGCCCAGATATGTACATTCAAACCGGGCATGAATCATTTAGAGAGGCGAGTAATTGGGTGGAAGAGTTTGTTCGATTGATCAACTTAGAGGAAGATGTGCGTGTGGAAGAGAAAAAGCTGAATGAATTAATCAGCAATAAGGCGAAACAACAGAAGCTAGCAGATCGTTTTGTACGTGAATTGGATTCAAATAAACGCCAAGCTGAACTATTGACAAAGAAATTAGAAGAAGCGAAAGTAGAGAAGGAAAAGATTTTAGCTAACCAAGAACAAAACAGATTGGATTTGAAAACCAATGAAGATGCGATCTTGCAGCAGGCTCAAAAGCTGGAAACAGCGAAACAAAAAATCAAATGAGATTAGTAAAAATTTGGCTGTTGGCTGGAGCCTTTTGCCTACTCAATTGCAATTTTGGGATGGTAGAATATGCCTCTTTGCATCCACAAATTGAAAAAACAACACAGGCTGATAGTACCCGAAAGAAAGCGATTTATGCCCCTAGCAAAGAGATGGCAGTGGTTCGTGAAGCAGACCAACAGCAAGAAGAAAGCAGGTTTTCTATTTCTGAGGTAATCTGGTCGGGAATTAAATTCATGACAGCGATGTTGCTCAAAATCATTACTTCCATTCTATAATGCCATCATTTCGAGTTCGAACACGGGTTAATGCCCCAATGAAAGACGTTTGGACTCAGTTCGATTCGGCATTATTGAAAAAGCTATCTCCCCCATTTCCTCAAGTTCGAATTGTACAGTTCGATGGCTGCCAGACGGGAGACATCGTCACACTTGAATTAAATCTACTGGTAGCAAAACCCTTGTGGACGTCTAAGATTACGGATTCAGTTCAGGGGGAACAAGCATGTTACTTTGTAGACGAAGGAGTTGAAATGCCTTTAGGACTCACAGCCTGGCGCCATGCGCATCGCATGGAAAAAAGAGATGCGGAATCCACCTACATCGTTGACCATATTTCCTTCAAATCGAAGAATTGGCTTTTAGACTATCTTTTACTTCCTTTGTTTTGGGGAATGATCGTATACCGAATTCCATTCTACAAATTGTACTTAAATAAATAAGCACGCGTATGAAATTAACATTAACTCAAAAAATCATCGTTGGATTTGTCTTGGGCCTCGCCTTAGGAGAATTTTTTTATTTAAGTCTGAGTCCAGAAGTAGCTCATCAATGGGCAGGTTACGTTCAAGTTGTTTCAAAAGTATTCTTGCGTCTAATCAAAATGATTGTTGGCCCACTGGTATTCTGCACCTTAGTGGTCGGTATTGCCAAATTAGGTGATTTCAAGGCCGTAGGCCGTATCGGTGTTAAAACCATAGGCTACTTTTATTTTGCAACCATATTATCCCTAGTAACTGGATTAGTCGTAGTTAATGTAACCAAACCAGGCAGCTTGCAAAGTTGGCCTAAACCCGCAGCAGGAACGGAAACAGGAATTGACGCCAGCAAAACGAAGTCATTGGAAGATTTCATCTTACACATCTTTCCAGATAGCTTTTTCAAAGCTTTAGCGGAAAATGAGATTCTTCAAATTGTTATTTTCTCCTTGTTTTTCGGGGTGGCCTTGGGTTCGATCGGTGAAACAGGAAAAAAGCTTATTCATGTCATTGAAAACTTAGCTGAGGTCGTATTTAAAATGGTGAATTATGTCATGGAAGTGGCACCTTACGCTGTTTTTGCGGCTATGACAACGGTAGTTGCTAATAAAGGATTAAGTATTCTAATTAGTTATGGTTACCTCATGATTTGCTTTATGGGAGGCCTACTCTTTTTCACCGTGGTCATTTTATGGATCATTGCTGCTGTAAATGGCATTAATTATTGGAAGCTGCTGAAAGCATTAAAAGAAGCCTTATTGATTTCTTTTTCAACAGCCAGTTCAGAGGCATCGTTTCCTCAAACAATTGCGGCCTTGGAGAAATTTGGATGTAGCCGTAGAATTGTGGGCTTTGTATTGCCATTAGGCTATAGCTTTAATTTAGATGGTTCTATGTTGTATATGACGTTCGCGACCGGCTTCATTGCCCAAGCTTATGGTGTTCAATTGAGCCTGGAGCAACAAATCACGATGTTATTAACGCTGATGATTACGTCCAAAGGAATTGCCGGCGTACCAAGAGCTTCATTGGTCATCATTGCTGGAACGCTGACCATGTTTAATTTACCTGTGGAAGGAATTGCCTTGTTGTTAGGTGTAGATCCATTCTTGGATATGGGCCGCACGGTTACTTCGGTGGCTGGAAATGGCGTGGCAACTTGCGTGGTATCGAAGTGGGAAGGGGAATTTAACCCAACTACTTAAACGAATTAAAAGTCATTTGGACAGCTTTGCGTGCAGGAAACAAAGCGGCTAATCCCGTGATGAGAATGACCACCAAAGCTGTCCAGATAAAATCCCAAGGATCCATTTGAATGGGATAGGCTTCAATTAAGGCATTGGGAATACCCAAAGAAATGACCCCAAATTGTTGTTGGATCGTTGCCAACACAAATCCCAGTAACATCCCGATCGCCGCTCCCGAGAAGCTAATCAACGCGCCTACCCAAATAAAAGCCCGAAAAACTTGTTGGCGCGAAACCCCCATCGCCATCAGCGTATACAGATCCTTTCTTTTTTCTAAGACCAATAGTGATAACGCATAAAAGAGTGTAAATGAAGCGATTCCCATCACGAAGGCCATGATTAAAAACACAAATAGCTTTTCAATTTTAATGGCTTTGAGCAAAATGGCATGTTGTTCATTACGTGTTTGCACACGGTAAGTTGAGCCAAGAATCGTTTGAATTTGATTTTTGATCGCTTGGTCGTCGGTGTTGGGGGCCAACATGATTTCGTAAGCAGAACGGTAACCGGGCACACCCACTAATTCTTCCATCCAATCGAGGGGAACGATGACCGTTTGGTTATCAAAATTTTGCTCCACTTCGAGCACACCGGAAGGGAAAAAGAAATTTCGACGGATGGCATTTTCGTTCAGTGCAGCGCGTTTCAACTGCGAATGATTGGGGTACCAAGCTTCGATGGGCTCAAATACATTATCAAAACTCATACCCATCGCTAAAAACACACCGATGCCCACTAAGGCAAATGGATGTTCCCCCGATTCGATAAAATAGTCACCCTCAACCACCTGATTTTTCAGTCGGCCTGCCGACAAATACGATGGATCCACTCCTTTCATCCGTACGACTAATTGCTTTTGTTGGAATCGAATAAGGCCCTGATCCTCTAGAATGGGATTAACAAATTTTACTCCTGATAACTGACTAATGGATTTGACTTGGGTGGCGGTCAACTGAAAACGGTCGCCTTTCGCTTGAACAATTTTAAGATCAGGGTCGAATGTGTTAAAAAGCCCTTTTTGAAACTCCTCTAGGCCATTAAAGACGGATAGAATCAGCACGAGCGCCATCACTTCGACGCCTACACTAATCATGGCAATGCGTGAAATTAAGGAGATAAAGCTCGCCTTACTTTTTGAAAAAAAATACCTTTTTGCAATAAATAAGGAAAAATTCACAGGGTCAACACATTAAAGTTCTTCAGAGGGAATTCCGTCCGATGGAGGAATTACAAGCCCTTCAAATAAGGCTTCGATTTTAGCCGCGTAAGCAGCTGTATCATCTAAATAAAAAGCTAAATGAGGAATGATTCGTGCTTGTTTACGGATTCGAATGGCTAATGCATTGCGAATTGCTTTATTGCGCACATCCAATTCTTCCATGATTTGGTCGATATCGTCTGCTAATAAAAAGCTTAAATAGCAACGAGCAGCGGAGAGATCAGGACTCATTTTCACATCGGTGATGGTAACCATCGCTTTGCCAAAAATCTCCTTAAACTCCTTTTGAAAAATATCACTTAAATCCTTTTGGATTTGTCTCCCAAACTTCTGCTGACGCTTACTTTCCATAATTGCTCCGATTCATTTCTACTCAAAAATCCAACAAATTTCAGAATAATAATTGGAATCACCGTAATTTAGCAAATTCAAAATGTAATTATGTTTCAATTTCTACGATCAAACGCATCGATTACCTTCTTCCTACTCGTGGGTATGTGGACGATTGCGACCTTTGCGTTTGTACAAGCAGATATTTCACCGCTTGGCTGGGAATTGAAAAACTATTTACTTGGGCAGAAATTAAATGAGGGTTTTCGCATGTATCAAGATATTCGCGATAACTCGGGACCATTATCAGCCGGATTTTTCCAGTTAATTGAGTTCTTAAACTTCCCGATCTCCTGGAATGCTTACTGGGCTACCGGCATCATACTCTTTCAAGCGATTGTTTTTCAACGCACCATTAATCGCTATGAATTAATGGGTCCGTTAGGCAACATGCCCTTTTTTATCTACACCTTGTTCCTGCACATTTCCTTAGATTTTTGGGTACCCAGCGCTGCCTTAATCGGCCTTACATTTTTGATTCTCGCTTGGCGTGAAATCATCAAACAACAAAGCACCTTGCAAGTTGACGACCGCGTATTTCTTATCGGCTTATTTATCGGCGCGGCAGGTTTATGCTACCCCACCTATTACTTATTCATCTTCTGGGGATTCCTTAGCTTGTTATTCTATTCAGGTATTAATATTCGTCAAATGCTTTTGGTGATTGTTGGCTTTTTAATCGTCAATGGCATCACGGCATTATTGTACACCTACAATGGTAATTTTTCCTACTTAATTGAAGTATTCCAAAAGTCGGCATTCGTTTTTCATACCCCCGCTTGGGTAGATATTCAGCGCATTGCATCGACGTACGTGATGGCGATTCTTTTGGGTTTTTACGGGCTGTGGACAGTCATTCAGCGTCCGAAGATCAAGTCAAACGGACAAAAGGCGCAGCAAACAAATTTCATTTGGGTCTTCATTAGCTTTTTTGCTGCTTTTACATTGCCAGCCAATAATAGCCACAATTACCTGTTTATCCTGCCAGCCATGGCCTATTTTACGCTCAACTTATTCTTCTTGTTAAAGCGTTATTGGATCCAAGAATTGATCTTGTTTGCGATTTTAGGTAGCGTATGGTTCAGCTGGCAATCTGAATGGAATAATAGCAGTTACAACCGCGTTCAGGCGGGAAAATTACCAATTAGAAATGAGCGCTTAATGGTGTTGGGACCACAAATTGACGAATATCAGAATAATCAAATGGCTGGACCATTTGTCAACTGGGAATTATCAAATGATGTGTTTTCTGAGTTGAATACCTACCGAACGGTCGTCAAGTTGCAACGGTATTTGGAGATGGATACACCCACCTACATTTATGATCCTGCCGGCAACTTTCCACGCATGCGCTACTACCTACCCTATTTACAGGATACATACGTGGAAGTTCAAAAGCATTTGTATAAACGGAAGAATTAAACGCAGCCGATTTTATTGACGCGTCCAGCATGCCGTCCACCTTCGAATTCGGTATCGATAAACATTTGAAGACAAGCTTTCGCCTCATCTAAACTAATAAATCGAACAGGCAAACAGATGACATTGGCATCATTATGCTGACGAACTAATTGGGCCACCTCTGTATTCCATGCTAATCCAGCCCGAATACCTTGATGCTTGTTGGCCGTAATCGCCACCCCATTCGCACTACCGCACAATAACAATCCCCAAGAAACTTCACCAGACTCCACAGCATTTGCCACAGGATGAGCAAAATCAGGATAATCAACTGAATCTGCTGAATAGGTACCGCAATCTTTGACAGTGAAACCTTGTTCTTTCAAATAATCAATTAATTGATCTTTGTAGTCAAAACCAGCATGATCACCACCTACGGCAAAGGATTTAGATAAAGTCATAAAAGGAAAGGAATAAATTTTGACAAAGGTCGGTGTTATCAATTACATTTGCATGCAACAAACAAATAAAATTATGTCAGATAATTGGCAAGAAGACGAAGACCGCATTAAAAAAGTATTTGGAGATAAAACCTGGTCTGAAATTAAATCGGAAGAATCCTGGCGGATCTTCAAAATCATGAGTGAATTTGTACAAGGCATTGATCATTTATCTAAAATTGGGCCTTGTGTATCCATTTTCGGTTCAGCAAGAACCTCCCCCGAAGACAAATATTACCAGTTGGCCGAACAAATAGCCGCCAAACTAGTCCGTCACGGTTACGGTGTCATTACAGGGGGTGGCCCCGGAATCATGGAAGCTGGAAACAAAGGTGCTAAAAGCGAAAATGGCCGTTCGGTAGGTTTAAACATCGAATTGCCGTTTGAGCAGACGCCTAATCCGTTTATTGATGCCGACAAGAATATGAATTTTGACTTTTTCTTTGTGCGCAAAGTGATGTTTGTCAAGTATTCGCAAGGATTCATCATCATGCCTGGGGGATTTGGCACGCTAGATGAAATGTTCGAATCGCTAACCTTGATTCAAACACATAAAATAGGACGTTTCCCGGTAGTACTTGTAGGATCCGACTATTGGTCAGGTTTATTAGATTGGATGAAAAAAACGATGGTAGGCCATGGCAACATACACGCCGAGGACCTCGAACTTTTTGCGGTGGTAGATACGCCAACGGAAGCCGTAAAAATCATTGATGATTTCTATGCGAAATACCTATTGAAACCAAACTTCTAGGATTTCGAGAAGAACTTCAATATATCAGCAAGTGGAAGCGCATTTAGGGTTAGGCTTTTCAATAAGCCTCCCTTGCGCCCTACACGCACACCATATTCCATATCTTTCAGGCCCTCAATTTTATGCGCATCTGGATTAATGGAAACATACACTCCTTTATCCATCGCGGCATACAAATAACGCCAGTCTAAATCCAATCGATACGGACTGGCATTCAGCTCAATACTAACGCCATTGGCCTTACAGGCATCCAAAATCTTCATGGTATCTAGGGGATAACCAGCACGCGTCAATAATAATCTACCGGTTGGGTGACCCAAAATGGACGTATACGGATTTTCAATCGCCTTCATTAAGCGATCCATCGCGCGTTCTTGATCCATAACCAATTGGGCATGCACGGATGCCACCACATAATCGAAACTCGCCAAAATTCGTGGATTATAATCCAAACTACCATCTGGCAAAATATCTGCCTCAATCCCCTTTAAAATTTTAAAATCGGTCCATTGCGCATTCAACGCATCTATTTCGATATGCTGGCGCTGAACATCCTCTTCCTTCAAACCTCCAGCATAGGCCGCATATTGCGAATGATCTGCAATGCCAAAGTAGGCTAATCCCATGGCCCGACAAGCCTCTGCCATCTCTAAAAGGCTGTTTTTCCCGTCCGAGTACGTGGAGTGATTATGTACACATCCTTTCAAATCTGCTAATTCAATGAGATCATTTGGTGCATGTTTTTCACTCCAAGCAAATTCTTGCAGACCCTCGCGCATGGCCGGAACGATGTAGGGTAAACTTTGGCTACTGTATACTTCCTCAGCAGATTTGATATTTTTCAATTTGAAAAAATTGACTTGACCAAGGTGTTCTGGGTGTGCCGACCACTGATAGACCATCATGTCAAATTGCAATACATCCGTAAAATGAATTTCGATAGGAATTAAATGACCCGTAATATGACCCCTCCACGTGAACGGAGAGGATTGTTGGTGATCCGTCTGAAATCCTTCAATCGCCTCAATCAAAAATTGGCTACCAAAAATATCATCCGTTTGTGCAACAAAAACCAAGGAACTGATAACCTCACAATCTCGAGCTAATTCACCTGAAACGGCTATTTTGCTAAAATTAGGCGCTAATAAATGCACTAATTCTTCGCTGAGTTTTTCAGCCTTATTGATTCGCATTTTCTTACGATTCTCTTGTAAAAAGAGAATGTAGGTGCGGATATTTTCGGTCACCGACTTCCCAAAGCCTTTTACAAGTTCGAGCTGGCCAGATTCACAAGCGGCTAATAAATCGTCTAATTCGGTAATGCCCAGTTCTTTCCAAACGAGGCCCACTTTCTTCGGGCCCATTCCTTTGACTTTAAGGAGATCTAAAATTCCGGGAGGGCTTTGTTCGATCATCGCCTCTAAATCAGGGCAAGTTCCTGTTTGCGCGATATCGCGCACAATTTGAATGACCACCTTCCCTACGCCTGGAATGGCATATAATTCTTCTTCCGTGAGATTGGCAATTCGACCTGGAAATTTATCTAATCCACGCGCAGCAAAACTCAAGTTTTTACTCTTGAATTCATTGATACCGTGCACATCCCATAATTTGACAAGCAATTCTAGTGCGTCAACAATCTGTTCATTCTCCATCTGCAAACAAAGTCATTTGTTGGTTTACCCCCTCAAAACCCTCATGGGTTAATAACCATTCTTTTCGCCACAACTCGCCGGCATAGCCTACCATGGAACCGTCGGATCCGATAACTCGGTGACAAGGAATGCGAAGTAAAAGTGGATTTTGGCCATTTGCTCTTCCTACGGCCTGCGCGGCGTTTGGCTGGCCTATTAACTGAGCAATTTCCTGATAGCTTCGTGCTTCTCCTGCAGGAATCATGCGCAAGGCTAACCATACTTTTTCTTGAAATTCAGTCCCCAAGTGCAAGGCGATTGGGCTTTCCCAGCGGTGCTCTGGATTTTGAAAATAGGATTGTAAGTCGGCCTGAATCATTTTCTCCATCCCATGATCATCGGTATGATTATCGCCTTTGGTAGTTACAAAGCGAAGGCTATGCAGACCAGATGCAGCATATTCGACACGTATCGTGCCGATGGGACTTTCAAAGTAGAGGAAATTCAATAAAATCATGGGGCAAAAATACAATCAAAATCCGTCGAAAATGGTAAATTTCTACTATTAAAAAGTATATTTTTAGCAAAAATTAAATTATTCTGAAATTAGATTCTGATAACCAAAAATTAAGTTTTAAATTATTTCATTATCAAGCATTTACACGTTTATCGGCCTATGAATTTTTCATTTAACAACTACGATGCGGAGGGATTTTTCGATGAAATGTTCACTCCAGAGGGTCAAGTCCGCGCAGGTTATTCCCACTTTAAGGATCGCGTTGAGAAATTAACCAAAGAGGAATTTACGAGACGCCAGCAATCTGCTGAGCGGGCATTGATGGCGATGGGAATTACCTTTAATGTGTATTCTGAAAACGAGGGAACCGAGCGCATTATGCCTGTGGATATTATTCCACGTATTGTGGAAGCGCATGAATGGGAGAAAATTGAGAAAGGATTAATTCAGCGCATCACGGCACTGAATTTATTTTTGAATGATATATATTCGGATCAAAAAATCATCCAAGACGGGATCATTCCCCGGGAGGTTATTGAGTCATCTAAAGACTTCCTGAGGCCTTGCATAGGCATTAAACCTGCCAAAAACATTTACATACATATTACGGGTACTGATTTAATCCGAGGTGCGGATGGCGAATACATGATTTTGGAGGACAATTTACGTTGTCCTTCTGGCGTGTCTTACATGATGGAAAATCGGGAGTTATTGAAACAAACATTTCCGGAGGTTGTAGCCAAAACACAGATTCGACCGATATCGGATTATCCGCATAAATTACTTGAAATGCTGCGATTTATCAGTGATCGTCCGGAGCCAACGGTGGTGGTTTTGACGCCTGGAATTTATAATTCAGCTTATTTTGAGCATTCCTATTTGGCCCAACAAATGGGTGTTGAGTTAGTGGATGCGCGTGATTTAGTGGTTCATGAGGGCTATGTTAAAATGCGCACAACGAAAGGATTTAAAATTGTGGATGTGATTTACCGTCGGATCGATGATACGTTTTTAGATCCTTTGGCATTTAATCCCGATTCGATGATCGGTATTCCAGGAATTTTTGACGTGTATAAAAATGGAAAAGTAGCGATTGCCAATGCCCCCGGAACAGGTGTTGCGGATGACAAGGTGATTTACGCGTATGTTCCTCGGATCATCAAATACTATTTAAATGAGGAGCCCATCATTAAAAATGTCAAAACCTACATTTGCAGTGAGCCGGAGGATTTGGAATATGTATTGGCCAACATTGAAAAATTAGTTGTCAAAGAAGCCAATGAAGCGGGAGGCTATGGGATGTTGATAGGACCCAAATCGACCAAAGAAGAACAAGAAAAATTCAAGGAGTTTATCGTGAAGAATCCGCGTAATTACATCGCGCAGCCCACCATCTCTCTATCAAGGGTTCCCTGTTTAATTGATGATCATGCCGAAGGGCGGCACGTAGATTTACGGCCTTACATCTTGTATGGCGACGGAGTCAAGGTAATGCCGGGCGGATTAACGCGCGTGGCGTTGCGAAAGGATTCGTTAGTGGTTAACTCCTCTCAGGGTGGTGGGTCGAAAGATACGTGGGTGTTGTATTAGACGCTGGACGTTGGACGTTGGACGATAGACGTTAGTCGCCTTGGCAAACCTTCAAGGATTGCCAAGGCTTGAGACGCATGAAATGCGTCGATTCCTCAAACGATATTCTGAGGTTAAAAAATAAACGCTTGACATTAGACTACAAAGTCCAACGTCAAACGTCTAACGTCTAATGTCAATTTTAAATCTCTTGATTTCTCAACAAATCTTCCATTGTTTCTCGCTTCCGAATGACGCGAGCAACACCACCATCCACCATAACTTCAGCAGGCAAAAAGCGTGAATTATAGTGCGAAGCCATCGTAAAACCATATGCGCCCGCGTTAGCCATGGCAATGATATCCCCTTCTTTCACTTCATTTAACAGACGTTCGTCTTGCTTGCCTTTAAAATCAAATGAGAAGGTATCCGTTTCACAGATATAACCCGTTACTCGATACGATTCTTGATTCGAAGTATCTTGGTTTGACGCATTGAAAATATAGTGGTATGATCCGTACATCATCGGACGAATCAAGTGATTTAGTCCGGTGTTTATGCCAACAAATGTTTTCACAGGATCACGTTTGATCACATTGGTCTCCGCTAAAAACGTGCCTGACTCACTGACCAAAAACTTGCCTGGTTCTACCCAAAGGCGTAATTGCCGACCGTATTTTTGGCAGAATGCGCGAAAAGCGTTGCTCATGATGAGGCCAACTTCCTGCATGTTCACACCTGGATCTTCTGGTGAATATGGAACTTTGAATCCGCCACCTAAATCGATTATTTGTAAATCCTTGAAATCATACGCAAAATCAAATAGCGCCGAAGCGGCCTGCTCAAACGTCTTGCCATCCTTAATATCCGATCCGGTATGTTGGTGCAACCCAATCACCTGCATCTGATACTTGTCAACAATCGCTAAAATCTCCGCTTTTTGATGAATTGAAATACCAAATTTAGACTCAGGATGAGCCGTCATAATCTTCTCATTTCCCCCACCAAAAACATGTGGCTTAATGCGAATCAAACAAGGTTGAGTCGAACCATACCTCGCACCAAACTTTTCTAAAACCGCCAAATTATCCAAATTCACTAATGCACCTTGGGAAACCGCATATTCAATCTCAGAAAAATGTACTCCAGAAGGCGTAAATGTGATATCTTTCCCAGCATACCCAGTGATCAATCCCATCTCCAATTCTTGCGGGGAAACCACATCCATATCCACACCATTCGCTCGCATTAAACGCAAAATAGACAAATTCGTATTCGCCTTAACCGCGTATTTTATGGTCAAATCAATTCCCTCAAAAGCAGCTCTTAAAACCGAGATTTTTTCCCTAATTTTGTCGGCATCGTAGACGTAAAGTGGAGTACCAAATTCTTTGGCCAAATCGGTTAACGCAATGTTCTGAATTGAATAATAAGCCATAGGGAAAATTTAAGCCACAAAGATACTAATCTAACACACATGAAAAGCATATTTATCGCCTTATTCCTTCTTGCGCCAGTCTTGCTTGCTGCGCAAATCAAAAGTGGTCCCATGCTAGGGTACGCTGACATGAAAGAGGTGCTTATTTGGGTTCAGACCCAACAAGCCGCTTCCGTACATATTCAATACCATGAAATAGGCGATAAAAAAATCTACAAAACAGATCCAGTACGAACTGAAAAAGCGACAGCCTACATTGCGCGCATCATCGCCGATGAAGTTACGATGGGTAAAAAATATGCCTACGAAGTGTGGGTAAATAACAAAAAAATGTCCTTTGATTATCCGCTCGAATTCCAAACGCAGGAACTTTGGCAATACCGCAAAGATCCTCCGGCATTCTCCTTTATTTTCGGAACCTGTAATTATGTGAATGAAGAAGGGACTGATCGTCCAGGCCGACCGTACGGTGGGGCTGATGAAGTTTATGCCGCGATGCACGCGCAGAAACCCGATTTCATGTTGTGGGGCGGAGATAATTTCTACTACCGTGAACCCGATTATACCCGTACCGGTATGATTCACCGCAACGACCATACACGCGGTGCCAAATCACTTCAACCCTTATTAGCGAATGTACATCATTATGCGATTTGGGATGACCACGACTATGGTCCAAATGATTCTGATCGCTCATTTCCATTAAAACATACGTCTTTGGAAATGTTTAAGATGTACTGGGGTAACCCTAATTTCATCTTCCCCAACGAAGGTATCACAGGGAAATTTCAGTGGGCAGACGTTGAATTCTTTATGATGGATGATCGCTGGTTCCGTGCACCAAATGAAATTGCAGATCCACAAAAAGCTTACTGGGGCGAAAAGCAAATGACTTGGTTGTTGGACGCGTTAAGTGGCTCAAAAGCAAGTTTTAAAGTGATTGTCAATGGTGGTCAGGTGGTAAGCCCTGCTAAATTGTTCGAAAACATGGCTAATTATGAGGGAGAGCGTAATCATTTATTAAAAGAATTGAAGAATCGAAATATCCCTGGTGTACTATTTTTAACAGGCGATCGCCACATTTCTGACTTGAATAAGTTAACCCGTGAAGGCACGTATCCCCTGTATGATTTAACTGTTTCACCTATGACAGCGGGAAAGGCAGATGCAGTAAAACAAGATTATAATGAAACATTGGTGGAAGGTACGCTCGTAACCGAACGGGCATTTTCTAAAATTGAAGTTTCAGGTCCAGTAAAAGATCGTGTTTTGAAAATCACCATACATAATATCAAAGGGGATGTTATATGGACAAAAGCACTAAAATCCAGTGAACTAAAATAATATGGAAGTACTATTAAGCCGACTAGACCAGGATTTTCACTTTGAGGCCACAGGCTCCTCACCCGTTTCGGTTCACATCGATGCAGCTGAGGGAATAGGTGGACATAATGCAGGTGCTCGTCCCATGGAACTACTATTGATGGGTCTAGGTGGTTGCACCGCCATCGATGTCATTCTGATCTTAAAAAAGCAACGTCAAGTAATCGAAGATTTCCAAATTCGAGTACAAGGTGACCGGGAGAAAATCGAAGGAACAGAGATGATGCCATTCCGAAAAATCAATATTCAATTTGAATTAAAGGGTGACATTGATGGAAATAAAGCGCTAAGAGCTATTCAAATGTCCATGGATAAATACTGCTCCGCAACGGCGCAGTTGGCCCCAAGCGCAACAATCACCCATACTTTACTTTTAAACGAAGTTAAATTCGAAGCCTAAAATGCAAGCATATTTAGATTTATTAACCCATATCAAACAAAACGGAACCTTTAAATCGGATCGAACAGGAACTGGGACAACCAGTGTTTTCGGCTACCAGATGCGATTTAATTTGGCTGAGGGGTTTCCGCTCGTAACGACCAAAAAGACCCATTTAAAATCCATCATTCACGAATTACTTTGGTTCTTAAGAGGGGAAACAAATATTGCTTACTTGAAAGAACACAGTGTGCGTATTTGGGATGAGTGGGCAGATGAAAACGGTGATTTAGGTCCCGTATATGGTAAGCAATGGCGCTCGTGGGAAGGTGCTGATGGTCAGGTAATTGACCAAATCAAAGAAGTGATTCATACGCTCAAAACAAATCCAGATTCTCGACGCATCATCGTCAGCGCATGGAATGTGGCTGAATTACCCAAAATGGCTTTAATGCCTTGCCATGCATTTTTTCAATTCTATGTGGCGGATGGCAAATTATCGTGTCAGCTATACCAAAGATCAGCGGATGTATTTCTAGGAGTTCCATTCAATATCGCCTCGTATGCACTCTTAACGATGATGGTGGCGCAAGTATGCGACTTAGGATTAGGCGATTTTGTATGGACCGGCGGCGACACGCATTTATACAGCAATCACATGGAGCAAGTTGAAATTCAATTGAGCCGCAGCCCGCGCCCATTACCAACGATGCACCTTAACCCAGCGAAAAAAGATATTCTTGATTTCGTATTTGAAGACTTCACCCTAGAAGGCTATGATCCACATCCGGCGATTAAAGCTCCGGTAGCAGTCTAATATAGGTGAGAAGTAAGAGGTAAGAGGTGAGAGGTAAATTGATTTACGTTTATAAATAAAAATGCCCAAGGATATCTCCCTGGGCATTTTTTATTATTCATCTCTTACCTCTCACTTCTTACCTCTCTATTACACTCCCTTCCAGCACCTTACAGTCTTTATACTCATCATCAATGAAGATAAAGACATCGTCCTTGGCTTTCACGAACCATTTTTCGATCATATCATTCTTCTTTTGCGTCAAAGCAATGCCTGAAATTTTCTGATAATCATCGTTTAAATTCGCAAAATGGGGAGGATATTTCGCCTTAAAATATAGGATTCGCATCGCACTGCGGCCATCTTCTGTACGGTAAGGAATTGGCTTGGAAACAGTACCCACCGTCATGGAATCAATCGAGAAATATAAACCAGGCTCCATCGTACCATCAAACGGCATACGCGTTGAACGTGACGCCATGTCGATGAGGAGACCACCTGCGTCTTGTGTCAACTTATCCTCGGATACATTACGGGCAGCTTTATCAAATGAAATTGAATCACGTTGAATCAAAACACGCATACTATCTAAATAACGCGTAGGTTCTGTGACGTCCAATTTCTGATAATCTGGACGCAATAATATATGACGCGCTTGGTATTCTTGCCCACGAACCGCTAATAACTGAATTAAGTGAAAGCCAAACTCACTTTCTACCACATCCGACAATTGATTTGGCTTGAGCTTCAAGGCAGCGGCCTCAAAAGGAGCCACCATTTGACCACGCTTAGAAAATCCTAAATCCCCACCACGCTTACCACTTCCTAAATCTTCCGAGTACAATTTAGCCAACTCTTCAAAGGACTCACCCTTCTCAACTCGCCTCTTATAATCCAATAACTTACTCACCAATTCATCCTTTTGAAATTTATTGGGTTGTGCTAATCGAACGATATGGCCAATCTCAACTTCCGAAGGTAAATAAGGCAACGAGTCCGTTGGGATACGCTTAAAGAATTTCTCCACCTCTTTCGGCGTTATACGCGCATCATCCGTGATTTTCTCCTGCATCTTACGCGCTGTCAATTGCTCTTTCAATGAGGTCCGTAAATCTTCTTTCAAGGTCACAATGGGCTTACCAAACGCTTCCACAATATTCTTTGCGGTTCCATATTGTTGTTCCATTTGCTCCATCCGTGAATTCATCTCCGCATCAATTCGCTTATCATCCACAATCACAGAGTCAATCTCAGCTTTAGCCAACATCAATTTATTAACAACCAATCCTTCCAAAATTTGGCAGCGATTCGGTGTATTCGGCTGACCGCTGGATTGATACTGTTGATATTGCTGCTCCACTTCAGAACGCAAAATGTAATAGTTGTCTACTTTGGCAATAATCTTATCCAAAACCGGGCCCTTCTCCGTAGCCTCTTGCGCAAAAGAAACCTGCGCCAAAAGCAACATCCCAAAACCCAACACTAAACTTCTCAATTTCATATCTTTCATTTTTCCTATTGCATCAAACGATTTAACTCTTCCTGATCTAATTGAACAGGATACTTTTGTTTCAAACTAGCCAACCAATCACGTTCCAGTTGCGCCTGTAAACCACGAATGACCGAACTACGCGATTCATCAAAACGCTTTAAACGCTCAGGTTCTATCGCACGAATTTCAATATATACCTGACGCCCGTCTAATTCCATGGTCTTTTTTCCCACCTCCCACGGCATCGTATCCAATAAAGGTTGTTGACCTTTTATATACATACCTTCCTCAGCCACCAATGTCATCGGTTTCACCGCATTGAAGCGCTTAACAACATCTTCCATGGATTGCGAGAAAAACCGAAAAGAAACCCGCGCATTTTTGCTCTTATCTGTTTTAGATAAAGGCTTCAGACTTCCCTCCATCTTTTCAATAATACGCGTAGACCCAATCCCTTTTTTCATCAAATACTTAACCAAGACATTTACACGCGCATCTGCTAGCGTATCCGCCTCAGACGCATCTTGATGCCCAGAAATCTCCACCACATAATCGCGGTTCTTCGCCATCAACAAAAATAATTCTTGTTGGATCTTATTCATCCCCTCCGAAATCTCCACTTTACCCAATCCAAACGTCACATCAGGCAATCGCTTATTCATCACATAAGGTGCCTGACTAACTAATTCCAAAGCCTCAGCCAATGTTTTGGGTGAATCAGCGCTAACGATCTTCGCCTGTACACGTGTAGGCAAGGTATATTCCGACGCATGCGCCATGAAATATTTTTGTTGATTTAACGAATCCAAAGAAGGATCATAAATCGCTCGCTCCACAATTTTACTGAACAACGAACCTTCATAAAACTCCTTCATCTGTTCCTGAAAAGCGGGATATTTGGTCTCCAAATGCTGTTCCTCCACCGTCATCGTATGATTGTCCACAAACTCCTCTAAATAGACGAGCTCCGGCACGGATGGTAAATAACCTAAGGCCTTCAACTTACGTTTTTGTTGGGCTATAATAAACGTATAAAAATCTTGAACCGTCCAGCTCTTTTGCCCAATCTGCACCAAAGGCATTTTTAAATAATATTCATCCCCTACCCGGTCCTGTGCAAAACGCTCCAAGGCTATCTTTTTCGCTGCCTCAACAATCACAACCTGGTTTTCAGCACGTACACGCGTCATGAAGGACCGACGAATCATCGAAACACGCTCTGGGTCAGTCATGACTTTTTGACGAATGTATTCCGCCATCTCCTCATAACTCAACAACGGTTTCTTGTCTAATAACTTGAAAATTTGCCAACCTAAATTTGTTCGAATTGGTGCCGTGAAATCACCTAATCGTTGGATCGAAAATAATTGACTTTGCAATTCTTCACTCAAGTCCGATGAATAATACCAGCGGCGTAATTCACCTCCACGACCCTTGGAATACGGATCTTCCGAGTAATTTTTACAAATCAATTCAAATGAGTCATCGCCCTTCTCTAAATATTTCTGTACCTGATCAATTCGATTCTTTGCATCCACTTGCAAATTTGTGGCTGCATTCACAGGCACAGAAACCAAAATATGGGCTAATCTGATCTTCCCTTGATTAGGCCGAATAGCCAATACTTTAACCAAATGATACCCCGTTTCCGTCCGTACTATCGGTGAAACACCATTGACATCCAACGCATATACTGCGTTCTCAATAGCATATTGTAATTGTAAACTTGTCACATAACCTAACGAGCCACCTTTAGGGGCTGATAAATCATCCTCAGAATATTTCTTTGCCAAGACATCGAAAGCTTCACCAGCCAACAACCTAGTACGTATGTTATTTATTTTCTGAAAGGCCAATAACGTGTCTGCAGCAGAAGGATTCGCAGGGACTTTGACCATGATCTGGGCAATCTGCTTTTCGAATTTCAAACGTGCATAGGCCTCACGAACTAACGTTTCCGTCTTCTCCGTATCAATCAAATACGGACTGGCTAATTCCTTACGAAAACTTTGATATTCATCCTGAAACCCGGGAGAAGTAGCAATTTTTGCCTCTTCAGCAGCCATCAACTTAAGTTGATAATCAATGTAGTCCGCTAAGAATTTCTGTTTGTTATCAGCTTTGATACTATCGCTTTCTAACAACTTCCGGTAATCATTCACGAAATCCTTTGAAGCGATCTTCTTCGAACCCAACGTAATGGGGAATTCGACCTGCGCAACCGCAGACATAGAAACCAATAAACAAAAGATGATACCTCTAATCATAATTAATTCCACTCCACTTGAAAATTATTTTTCAAGGCTACAAAATTACGCATATTAAACCAATAAACAGAGCTAACGGGGTGAATCATTCACACGAACCTCGTATGAAAATCCATATTGATATGCCCCAAGTCCCTTCTTACCACCTTTCCAAGTGCCTCGCTTAAAGCGAACCGATTTTCCTTTAGACATATCCGCATAATCCCATTGGACTTCTGAAACCCCTAATAAATCCTTCCCATCCCGTTTGGCCCACCAATCTAAGCCGACAGATCCCAGGCGCGCTCCCCAAATAAACCAGCTCAATGGATTCGAGAAACTGCTCCACTCCATCAATGTCATCGGGATTTGAACCAAACCACTCACCTGATTTAACTGATGAATAAATGCTTGATCTTTCGCATAATCATCTAATTCCCACAAATAAACTTGCACTCCTACGCGCTCCCCCGGAGCAATCGTAACGGGCTTCAACCGAATGGAATCCAAGGAGATTTGTTGGCCCTGCGCCACAGAACCTACATATACAAAACGAGAACTTTCAGGATAAACCGCATCGCCAACAATCCGAACTACCGCAACTTGAACCAGTATTTCATCCCGTAATGTGACATTTTCTTGCAAATCATACGCCGTGATGGTCTTCATTTGAAGCTGCACATCTTTGTTGGCCGGCATTACCACAACATTTTGCTCCGCTACTCGCGGTACCGTTGACGAAGTTTTGGCACAAGACCAAACGATGGCCACCGATAAAAGTACGAGAATTACACGCATGCGTTCGCTTGAGGTTCTTGCTGGGTTAGGCAATGAAAACTTCCTTGCCCCCAAATAATTTGCTTAGCTGAAAGACCTATAACGGGACGATCTGGAAATAATTGTGTCAATGTCGCCAAGGCAAAAGCATCTTGGGGACAATCAAACGTAGGCACAATCACCCCTGCATTGCAAATGTAGAAATTGGCATACGAACCCGGCGCCCTAAAATCATCGATGACCACAGGATCTGGCATCGGTAGTTCAATTATATTCAGCGGCTCCCCGTTCAACAACCGCATTTCCTTCAATTCAGCTAGGTTTTGAGCCAAAACAGCATGGTTTTCATCGTCCACCTGGGGTTCCACCATGGCAATCACGGTATTCGAATTAACAAAACGAACCGTATCGTCAATGTGTCCATCCGTATCATCTCCTACAATTCCATCCGAAACCCATAAGACTTGTTGGACCCCATAATAATCACAAAGATATTGTTCAATTTCCGCTTGACTCAGATGCGGATTGCGGTTTGGATTCAGTAAACATGACCGTGAGGTCAATACCGTTCCTGCCCCATTAAAATCAACTGAGCCACCTTCCATGATAATACCAGGGCTTACAGAACGTAATCCTACAGTTTGGGCAATGGCTTTCGGCGAAGCATTGTCATCGCCAAAAGGAGGATATTTCCCACCCCAGGCATTGTATTCCCAATCGACAATCAAGCGTGAATCGCTGGACTGATGGACCAAAAATGCGGGTCCATGATCGCGGCACCAGGCATCATTTGTAGGACGAATATGTAATCGAATCTGTTGAGGATCAATCCCATAAATTGGCAATTGACTTTGAATAAATGTGGCCAAAGCCGCATCATTCACTTGGATATTCACTAATTCTCCTTGTGAAATTGTCCGAATAAGGGCAAAATACTCCGGATACATCGCAGCTAATTTATCCCCTTGCCAGGAATGATCATTATGCGGAAATGTAATCCAAGTAGCTACATGCGGATGCCATTCAGCTGGAAAATAAAAACCTTCTTCGCGCGGTGTAGACATATTATTGCTGTGCGACGATGCGCAAACCTTCTAACGTGATCAATTTATTTACTTCGTCGAAATAAGCTTCTAAAGGAGTTAAAATCGATGATAATCCACCCGTAGCGATCACCTTAACTCCCGGCCCTCGCTCTTCTTTAACGCGCGAAATCATTTCCTTAACCATACCCACATATCCCCATAAAATACCAGATTGAATCGCAGAAACGGTATCATGACCTAAGGCAGAATTGGGCATTTCCAAAGGTACTTCAGGCAATTGCGCCGTCTCCGAAAACAAGGATTTAACAGCTGTTTTCAATCCCGGAGCAATCGAAACCCCTTTCATTTTTCCTTGTGCATCCACCAAGGTAAACGTCAAAGCAGTTCCAAAGTCCACAATTAACACATCTGATCTATAATTTGTATGCGCATAAACTGAATTTGCTACTAAATCGGCCCCAATTTCATCCGGGCTAATCACCTCAATAGGTAATGTGGCATATAATTTAGGTCCCATCACCTTTACGGGATAGTTTACCCAATGCTCTAATCCTTTTTGGATTTGGGTTAACACCGACGGCACCACAGAACTAATCAAAATCGATTCTACCTTAACCTCCGGAAAACCTTTATCCGTAAGCTCCTTCTGAATCCAATGCTCCATCCGAATCGCGCTCCAAGGCTGATGTGTAGGGGTACGTAAAATCACTTTCCACTCCGTTTCGGTGTAGAATCCACAGACGATGTCTGTATTTCCAATGTCAACTACTAAATGCATGCAGGTAAGTCTTTTTCAAGTCCAGCCGATAAAATCGGGAAACGCAACCACGATTTGGGATCAAGGCTGTAATCATCTACGTGGAAACCTGGGGCATAGCGCTCCCTTTTCCACTGATTTCGCGCCCATAAACGAAAGAATCGATGGGCAAATTCATCTAATTTGGTCGCATCAAACTGCGCACCATATACTTGATTTAATTTTGAAACACATTCTTCAGGTGACAATCGCTCATAAAACGACCAGCGTTCCAAGGCGTTCAAGATCGGATATGGCATCAAATCTTCCTCGTCTACCTGCTTTGAATCCAATGGACGTAGTTCCGCACTCGGTTCCAAAGCATTCACGCCCGATAAACCTGAAACCTTCCACGTTCCCGCTAAGCCCGTTTCTTGCATCCATTTCAACCAAACACGAATAAACGATTTATCAATACCGGCAATCGGTGAGATAGAACCCGACGTATCGCCGTCCATGGTGGCATAGCCCACACTCGCTTCCGAACGATTCGAAGTAGCTAAAAGGAGGGCATTGTTGATATTGGCCAACATCCACGCGCTCGGGGCACGAACACGTGCTTGTACATTTTGCAAGGTAATGTCATCTGTTTTCCAGCTCAATTCTCGACCAATCGCCCCTTCGATCAGTTGGCGATACTCCGCCACCAAACCATCAATCTGAATTTCGGAATGATCGGAACCAATGCAATCTGCCAAGGTCCGAGCTGAGGCGCGCGTTTCGGCAGAAGAATTGACTGTTCCTTGATATAAGGTACGAATGAATCGTTTGACAAATTCCTTTACGTTAGGCGTCGAATCCATCCAAGGAATGTATGCCAAACGCTTCTTCATCCCTTCCCAACCAAGCTGATTTTCGGCTAATTGGGACGCTAAATAACATAATGAAGCAATCGCGGATGAATCTGCCCCACCCGAAAGTGAAATAACAAAGCCATACGAATGCGATTTGCGCACATAATCCCACAATCCTAAAGCAACCGAACGCGCAAATTCTTCTTCCTTTATATATTCCGAAGATTCCCAGTTGGCCGCCACAAAAGTCTGCGTACCACCCGGCACCTCTTTCATCGCAGGCAATGAAATTATATCATCCCCAGCGTCATTAACCGATTTTAACTCGACGGAGGCATAAATCAGTTCATGATCGTTCATGGAAAAACGATTGGATTGGCTGATGAGGTTACCACGGTCAGCCACATACGCATCACCGTCAAAAATCACACGACCAGATTCATTTCCCAATAAATTAGCAAAGACATAAACCCCATCAATTATCCGAGATCCTTCGCGGGTTAACGCTTGACGAACCTGCGATTTTCCAAATGAAAAATGCGAGGCCGTAGGATTAACTACCAATGAAACACCACGTTTAGCTAACACATGTGCAGGTCGTTTATCGCCTTCCCAAGCATCCTGACAAATTTCAACACCCATCGTCCACGAACCAACACGGACGCGGTAATCGCCAAAAGGTATGCCTTGCCACTGGGAGCGTTTTCCTGCGGGCCAAGGGGTAAACCAACGCGGCTCATAATGCACACCATCGTCGGCCAAATGCTGTTTAGGAATCAAAGCGACTACTTTTCCAGCGGTAATCCCCGCGGCCACATTGAATAAATGACCTTCGTGACGCATCGGTAAACCAACCCAAATGAACATGGAGGTAGTTTCAGAGGCTAATTTATGGAGGTATTCAATCGCTTTGGTTTCAGTAAAAGGGGCTAAAAACTGATCTTCACAGCCATAACCTGTTAAGCACATTTCAGGTAAACAAAGTACCTGAACGCCCGCGGCTTCTGCCTCGGTGATGGCCGACTTAATTCGAAGGTAGTTTCCTTCCCAATCTAACGGAGTCTGATTTAAAACAGCAGCTCCTACGATGACTTGCGACATATTAACGTGGCTTCGCAGCTGGAGCTGGCTTTTTTCGTACTATTAATTTATACCAAGGTTTGCTCGTCACAACCTCTTTCTGACCATTGGCACCTACCCTAACGTGTTTATATCGAGGTGTCCACATCCATGACATGGCCTCACGTGGGCGGTAATAACTTTCTCCATGTCGGTGTTCTACACGCACCCGACATGTTTCACGGGGGCAACGGGCGGACCAACAAGCAGTCAATAGCATAGCCGTAATGACTACGAATAGAACATTACAAAGTGGACGTGTACGTGATGCTTTTGACATGAAAAAGAATAAAAAGAATTCTAAGCTAGCGCTAGAACGAATTCTGATTAGTTAAATTACAAATCAACCCGTATTTTTACTGCGAATTTTAGGTCAATATGCAATCCAAACTCAAAGATATAAAAACAGGCGCAAAATCAGATGTTTTTGAATATCCCGTCATGGAATCTTTTTACACGATTCAGGGTGAAGGAAAATATCAAGGACATGCCGCCTATTTTATACGTTTGGGAGGCTGTGACGTCGGTTGCCACTGGTGCGATGTCAAAGAATCTTGGCCAGTTGACACCCATCCCCGCAAATCAGTCATTGAATTAGTCAATGAAGCCTTAGCATTTCCATGCCGACTCGTCGTTATCACAGGTGGGGAACCATTAATGCATGATTTAGGCCCATTAACTGAGGCACTTAAGCAGGCAGGTTTTCAGACCAACATCGAAACTTCAGGAGTTTGTGAGGAGGTTACCGGAACCTGGGATTGGATTTGTTTCTCACCTAAAAAATTTAAGGAACCTAATCCTGCCATTCTTCACCAAGTGAATGAATTAAAAGTGGTGATTTTTCATCCCTCAGATATGGCTTGGGCAACAGCTTGGGCAGATAAGATTCCAGCTGAAGCGGCCTTATATTTACAACCTGAGTGGTCTAAACAAGAAACAATCAATCCTTTGATTGTCGATTTTGTCAAATCAAATCCTCGTTGGCGCATTTCAGTTCAAACCCATAAGTTCCTACAAATCCCCTAAGGTATGTTGGCCTGGCTCATCCCATTTGTCGCTTTTTGCATGCCGCTGGATAGCCTCCCCTCGCCTATTACGGAACTAAATTTACAGCGTACACAATACTTTCCACATTTTAATGCAGCCAGCCAAAATCTCTACCTGACGATCCGCAAAGCAGCTAAATCGGATGAAGAGCTTTTTGTCGCGCATTGGAATGGACGGCATTTTGATGCGCCTGCACCCATCGATGCAATTAATCGAGAGAATAATGAAGGAACTCCTAGCCTGACGAAGGATGGAAAAACGCTATACTTTTCTGCCTGCGAATACCCAAACAGCTTTGGGGGATGTGATTTATATGAAAGCCAGCGGATGGGGGATTCTTGGACAAAGCCGAAAAATTTAGGCTTCTTAATTAATTCACATGAGTGGGAAGGCCAGCCGCATATTAGTTCGGATGGAAAACAACTGTACTTTTCATCGGACCGACTCGGCGGATATGGGAAAAGAGATATTTGGGTTAGCGAAAAAGATGATCAAGGACGCTGGAATACCCCTAAAAATGTCGGTAACCTGATTAATTCGAATGAAGATGAACAAGGACCCTATATATTAGCCAACAAATCTGTCTTCCTATTTTCGAGTAGTAAATCAGGCGGAAAAGGGGGGCTTGATTATTACCAAACCCGATATCCCATCATTGCCGGAGAAAGCCCAGAGGCTTTACAAACATTAAACACGTCTAGCCATGATGCTGGCATTTCCTTGGGACCAGAGATCGATTCGTATTTTATTTCACGTAAATCGACCGAACCTGAACGTGAATTAGATATAGCGCGTGTTTATATCTCTCCTGAAATTTGGCTGAAAGCACCGGTTAAACGAATTCAATTTGATTCACTTAGCTTCGAAGCCATTCAGTTTGCGAATAATGCGTGGAATTTAACGGAACCCATACCTGATTGTTTAGCCAAATTAGCTAACTACCTACAAGAAAATCCATCACAATCTATTGATATACAAGGACATACCGATGATATCGGAAATGCATCCAGTAATCAAATCTTATCGGAAAAACGCGCGTTAGCCGTAAAAATGTATTTGATCAAATTGGGAATTGCGGCTGATCGGATCTTCACGCAAGGAATGGGAAATACGGTTCCGAAGGAAAAACTTAACCGACAAATGAACCGCCGCATCGAAATACGGCTACGTTCGAATTAACGACGCACTTTTTTCTTTTTGCGCTTTTTGCTCTTTTTGCGCGTAGACTTTTTCTTCTTCTTTTTGGGAGCGATTGGGTGTTCCGCTCGGCCCACAGAATCGCGTTGAGCCCAAGAAAACTTCAATGAATCCGTAATTTCTTCTGGGGAAAGTAGTCGGACTTCCACTTTGGAAATACCGAATGGGACTAAACCTAAATCTTGTGCGGCACTTTTGGACACATCGATCACGCCTCCCCGAAAAAATGGACCGCGGTCATTCACACGCACAAATACTTTTTTACCTGTTTTAACTAAAGTTACTTCTACCCAAGATCCCATCGGATAGGATTTATGTGCAGCTGTATAAACGTATGGATGGTATTTTTCTCCAGAGTACGTGCGTCCACCCCAATGTCTACTGTGGTAAAACGTACCTAAGCCTTTTTGAATTTGCGCGTTGCCTATAAAGGAGGCCAACAAGCATAATGCACTGAAAATGAACCTATTTTTTTGAGTCATAGGATGCAAAACTACTGGGAATTGGGTGATAAAACAAAAAGGCCCCTGCAAGCAAGGGCCTTTTTAACGTTATTTAAGAACTAATTAGCGCTGTGACATTGGGACAAATGCACGCGGAGTTGCTCCCACATATATTTGTCTTGGTCGGCCAATCGGCTCTTTATTAGTCATCATTTCTTTGTGTTGTGCAATCCAACCTGGCAAACGACCGATCGCAAATAAGATCGTGAACATGTTCGTTGGGATATGTAACGCACGGTAAATAATTCCTGAATAGAAATCCACATTCGGATACAACTTACGAGCTACGAAATAATCATCGCTCAAAGCAGCCGCTTCTAGTTCTTGTGCAATTGTTAAAACTGGATCTTTTACACCTAAAGCAGTCAATACATCATCTGCAGCTACTTTAATGATACGTGCACGTGGATCAAAATTCTTGTAAACACGGTGACCAAAACCCATCAAACGGAAGCCAGAGTTTTTATCCTTAGCCATTTCAACGAATTTCTGTGTATCTCCACCTGCTTGCTTGATTTCTTCTAACATCTCAATTACGGCTTGGTTAGCACCACCATGTAGCGGACCAAACAACGCTTGAATACCTCCCGAAATTGAAGAGAAAATACTTGCATGTGATGAACCAATCAAACGTACCGTTGACGTTGAGCAGTTTTGCTCGTGATCCGCATGCAGAATCAATAACTTATTTAATGCTTTGGAAACGATTGGGTCCACCTGATAGGCTTCGCCTGGTTTGGCGAACATCATTTTCAAGAAGTTTGAGCAGTAGTCCAACGATTGATCTGGCGCGACAATCGGTTCTCCAATTGATTTTTTGTAATTCCAAGCTGCGAAAATTGGCAATGCAGCTAACAAACGTAGGATATTTTCCGCTGGTTCATTGCTTGCGTATTGCCCTTCCATCAAACCTACTAAAGCAGATAACTCGCTCATTGGGTGTGTAGATGAAGGGATAGCCTCCGCAATTTTCAATAAGGCTGCATTTGCAACTGAATATTTTTTGATGGATTCCTCAAACGCGTCAAGCTGAGCTTTGGTAGGTAATTCACCATGGAGTAATAAATAGGCAACTTCTAGAAAACTAGCTTGATCAGCTAATTCCTCAATACTGTAGCCACAATGTCTTAGAATTCCTTCTTCGCCATCTAAAAATGTAATAGCACTCTTGGTTGCACCCGTGTTTTTGTACCCTGGATCGTAAGTAACGTATCCTGTCAAATCACGTAATTTGGCAATGTCGATGGCTTTTTCGTGTTCGGTTCCCTCCAATGTCGGAAATTCAAAACTTTTACCATCCACTTGGATCACTGCATTTTGAGACATAATCTTAAAAATAAAAAGACAAAAGATTTATAATTGACGAAACAGTTTAGAACTGTTTCGCAAAATCAAAGCCCGAATATAAGACGATATTTTGAAAGGTTAATTACCTTTATAAATCCTATTAAAATAAATTCATTTAACACAATTTTTTCTTCTAATATTTCAAATAAATTGAATTTTATGGCTCTGATATCTGATTTGCTCAAAAAGTATCATTTCACGTCGACTGAACGATTTCTTCGCTATGTGCAAATTGATACTCAATCAGATCCACGCTCGCTGCAGAGCCCCTCGACCGAAAAACAGAAGAATTTAGGAAAGGTAATAGTGGATGAACTTCATGAATTAGGACTAGCAAACGCTGAACTTGACCAATACGGATATGTCTACACATTTTTACCTGGCAATGTCGCGCATGAAACACCTACGATTTGTTTTTGTGCGCACATGGATACCTCACCAGATTGTTCGGGGGCAGATGTGAAACCGATCGTGCATGAAAACTATCAAGGACAGGATCTCGTTTTACCCGATGACCCGAGTGTAATCATTCGAGCGGCTGAGCATCCGGATTTATTGGAACAGTTTGGAAATGATATCATTACAGCCAGTGGTAAAACACTTTTAGGTGCAGATAATAAAGCAGGGGTGGCAGAAATTATGGATGCTCTTGCCTTTTGGGTAGCCCATCCAGAAGTTCCCCATGGCCCCATTTCTATCGTTTTTACCCCCGATGAGGAGGTTGGCCGCGGTACAGACCACATCGACCTATCCAAAATCAACGCCACCTACGGATATACCTTGGACGGCGAAAAGCGAGGTCATTTAGAAAATGAGACATTCTCAGCAGATGGATTTACGGTGTATATTCAAGGTATATCGCAGCACCCTGGTTTTGCCAAAGGCCGCATGGAAAGTGCCTTGAAAATTGCCGCAGAAATTATCGCAGCTTTACCGAAAGACACATTGAGCCCAGAAACAACCGAAGGCAAACAAGGATTTATACACCCGACGGATATTCAAGGTTCCGTGGAGGAAGCGCGCATAGATTTTATATTACGGGATTTTGATACTGCTAAGTTGGCCGAATATGGGGAATTGATACAATCCATCAGCCAAAAAGTCTTAGCTAACTACCCAAATGCTTCCGCTACATTCGAGCAAAATGAACAATACCGAAACATGTATGAGATCTTGAAAGATCATCCGCAGTGCATGGACTATGCGATGGAAGCGATGAAACTTGCTGGATTGAAACCTGAAACTTGTTCGATTCGCGGAGGTACTGATGGCTCGCGTTTGACATTTATGGGACTCCCCTGCCCGAATATCTTTGCCGGCGAACATGCCTTCCACAGCAAACAGGAATGGGTTTCCGTGCAGGATATGCAAAAAGCGACGGAGACCATTATACATTTGTCTTGCATATTTGCTCGCTAGACGCTAGACGTTAGACTTTGGACGCTGGACGTCGGTTTTATAAAAAAAGACGCGATTTCTCGCGTCTCTACTAAATATGCTAACGTCTGACGACTAACGTCCAACGTCTAATCCAACGTCTAACGTCCAACGTCTGACGTCTATTTACTTACTCCCACTCAATCGTTGCTGGTGGTTTCGATGAAATATCATAAACCACGCGATTTACGCCTTTGACCTTATTGATAATTTCATTGGAAATACGACCTAGGAACTCATAAGGCAGATGACACCAGTCGGCAGTCATCCCATCCACACTACTCACGGCACGAAGGGCAACAACCTGCTCATACGTACGCTCATCACCCATCACACCTACTGATTGAATTGGCAAAAGAATCGCTCCTGCCTGCCAAACCTGATCATATAAACCATCTTCCTTTAAACCATTGATAAAGATGGCATCTACCTTTTGCAAGATGTCCACTTTCTCTGGCGTAATATCACCCAAAATACGAATACCCAAACCTGGACCCGGGAATGGATGACGTCCTAAGATATCTTTAGGGACACCCAAGGTCTTACCCACTAAACGCACCTCATCTTTAAACAAGGCTTCTAATGGCTCCACCACCTTCAATTTCATGAAGTCTGGCAAACCACCTACGTTATGGTGAGATTTGATGGTTGCACTTGGTCCTTTTAATGACACCGACTCAATTTTATCTGGGTAAATCGTCCCCTGACCTAACCAAGCCACACCCTCAATTAAATGCGCCTCGTGATCAAAAACCTTAATAAATGTTTTACCAATCGCCTTCCGCTTATCTTCCGGATCTTTCAATCCCTTCAATGCATCGTAAAACAATTGCTTGCTATTGACGCCTTTGACATTCAAACCTAGCTCTGTATATGATTCTAATACTTGCTCAAATTCATCCTTGCGCAACAAACCATTATCCACGAATATGCAATATAAATTCTTGCCAATCGCCCGATGCAATAACACCGCAGCCACCGAACTATCTACCCCACCGGATAGACCCAACACCACTTTATCGTTTCCTAATTTCGCTTTCAATTCCGCCACCGTACGATCCACAAAGGAATCCGACGTCCATGTTTGTGCACATCCACAAATGTTGACCACAAAGTTTTTGATCAACGCACCACCCTCCAAGGAATGTGTTACTTCCGGATGGAATTGAATCGCATAAATCGGTTTATCCACATGTGCGAACGCCGCGACGCGTACCGACTCCGTCGAACCAATCACCTCATATTGCGCTGGTAATTCCATAATCGTGTCACCATGCGACATCCAAACTTGCGAATTTGAAGATAAACCGGCCAACAAAGGACTCGATTTAACCGTTGTCATGTGCGCCCGACCATACTCCCGGTGATCAGATGCCTCCACAGAGCCTCCACCCAAATAGGCAAGTAACTGTGCACCATAGCAAATTCCTAAAATAGGCCGATTACCCAATTGCTCTAAATTAACCCGCGGAGAATCCGCCTCACGGACCGAACATGGACTACCCGATAAGATGATTCCTTTAACAGAATCGTCCAACTCAGGAATGTGATTAAATGGATGTATTTCGCAATATACTTGAGTCTCACGTATGCGGCGCGCAATCAATTGCGTCACCTGAGAACCAAAGTCAAGAATGATAATTTTTTCCGCCATAAAGCTTTTTGCTTAAAAATAAACGGCAAAGGTCGCAATTTATGAGGAAAAACAGGCTATCAATCGCGATAAATTAAATAGCGTTTACGCATTTTTTTGTAGGCCTCCAATGCCGGTTGCCACGAGTCACGAATTTCTGCCTCCGATTTACCAGCCAATAGCTGTAAACGGATCGAATCTGTTCCTGCTAATTTATCAAAGAAAGATGCAGAGGTAAAAAAGGATTCCTTACTCCCCGTCGCCTGAAAGAAATGAATTAAGTATTTCAATGAAAATCCAAGTTCCCGCGTATTCACCCCGCGCAAATCAAGACCATAACACAATTGATCTTTCAAAGGAGGGTCCATCGCCCCGGGTGTAGGAACCGGTGTAAAGGTATACGAGCCTGCCGACGGATTGGGTGTCCCTAATACCTGAAACTGTGTCAGGGTGCCACGACCCACACTAACAATAGTAGGTTCCAACAAACAAAGTGAAGGATATAAACCGATCGACTGATCATTTGGCAAATTTGGGGATGGTGCAATGGTAAGCGGAACTGCATTCCGATGTTTGTAAGACCGACAAGCAATCACTTGAACATCGCAAGTGAGGCCATTGGCCAGCCACCCCTCTCCGTTGATCATGCCCGCAAATTCTCCCATTGTTAAACCGTGTACCACGGGAATGGGATTCAATCCCACAAAAGAAGCAAATTTGCGATCTAACACCGGGCCATCTACATAATGTCCATTGGGATTTGCACGATCCAAAATCAATAATTTCACCTTATTCTCTGCGCAAGCCTCCATGACATAAAACAAGGTTGAGCTATATGTATAGAACCGCGCACCCACATCTTGGATATCAAAAACCACGACATCTAAACCCTGCAAATCTTCTGGAGTTGGCTTTTTATGCTTACCGTATAAGGAAATCAAGGGTAAGCCTGTTTGGCGATCGACCTCATTATCAATATGCGCACCGGCATCCGCTGTTCCCCTAAATCCGTGCTCAGGTGCGAAGACACGCTTGACTGAAATACCCGCCCGCAATAGGCTGTCGGCCAAATGCGTCGACCCAATCACCGACGTATGGTTGACCACGAGGCCCACCGACTTCCCTTTAAGTAATGAAAAATAACGATTTGTTTGATATGCCCCGGGAATCGCTTGCGCGAAAATCCCTTGCATTGCCATCAAAAACAATACTGCTATTAACTTGTAGTTTCGAGCCATTCCCATTTTCTTTGCGCTTCGGATTAGAATGATCAAATATCCGATAAATTTTATAAATATAATAACCGTGAATTTCCCCCTGTTCGTCGCCCGCCGAATTCGAAATACGCACGAGACATCGTTCTCTAAAACGGTTACCTATGTGGGCATTGGCACCATTTCGCTGGGAATTTGCATCATTCTCGTTGCGTTTTCCATCCTTTTTGGCTTTAAAAATGCCATCATTCAAAAGATTACGAACTTTTCCGGCGACCTGCGCATTAGCCAAATTTCCGGAAATCATTCCCTGTCTGAATCGCCCATGCAACGCAACGAAGCCTGGGAAAAA
The DNA here is from genome assembly GCF_042715545.1 of Aquirufa avitistagni. Lineage (NCBI taxonomy): Bacteria > Pseudomonadati > Bacteroidota > Cytophagia > Cytophagales > Flectobacillaceae > Aquirufa > Aquirufa avitistagni. The sequence continues at coordinate 1,213,022 of NZ_JBBKXZ010000001.1, forward strand.
ACCATCAGAAAGCATCCCTACGTAGATCATCTGCAAGCGCATGTTCAAAAACCAGGAATCCTCGTGGGCGACCAAGGACTCGCGGGTGTCGTGATTAAGGGAATCGGTGCAGATATGCCTTTGGCACAAGTAAAACAAAATATCATTGCCGGAAGTGGGCAAATGAATAAGGGCCAAAGCATCATTTTGAGTCAGGAATTAGCCCAACAATTAAAAGTGCGGGTCAATGGATCGCTGATTCTATATTTCCTTAGCCAACCCAATAGACCCCGTAAAGTACAGGTACAAGGAATCTATGAAACAGGTTTAGAAGAATTAGATAAACTATTCGTCTTGGCTGATCGTGATTGGGTACAAAAAATGAATGGGTATACCGCTGATTCGATCGGAACTTATGAAATCTATTTGAAGCAACCGGTAGACCTAAACATTGCCGCGAACCGATTAACAAAAACGCTCGATCCTACCTGGAAACTAGAAACCAAAGTTGAACTTTTTCCAGCCTTATTTGATTGGATGCAAATGCTGGATCGCAACATCGTCATTTTCATCTCGCTTTTGCTCATTGTCGCTTGCTTTAACCTCATTGCCACCTTGTGGGTATTAATCATGGAACGTATACCTATGGTGGGTTTACTGAAGGCACTCGGCAGTTCAGCCTCACAGATTCGCAGTATTTTCTGGTGGAACGGTTTCTTTATCCTGTTGAGAGGATTGCTGATAGGTAATATCCTCGCCATGGGGTTTTGTTGGCTCCAAGCCACCTACCACCTAATCCCGCTAGACCCCGTGAATTACTACATGAACGCAGTACCCATCCACTGGGACTGGTTGACATGGGTTTGGGTAAACCTAGGCACCTGTGCTTTAGTTAGTATCATCATTTATATTCCAACACATTTTATCAACAAGATTGATCCACAAACAGCGATCAACTACAAAAACTAATATGCAGAAATTCATACTCGCTTGTCTCCTTTGCATGGGAACCACCGTTTTTGGTCAAGGGTTCAACGTTCAAATCAATCTAAAAGATGTGACCGAAGACCGGTTGAAAATTCAAATGAATTTCCCACCTCAAAAACAAAAAAGTATTCTGGTAAATTTTCCAAAAATTGTGCCGGGTACCTATGCAAATTATGACTATGGGCGTTATATAGTGAATTTTCAGGCTTTCGACCAACAAGGAAAAGCGCTAGCTGTTACCAAGAAAAATGTCAATCAATATCAGATTTCAGATGCGACTAAATTAGCCTATGTACGTTATGAGGCGAATGATACCTGGGATAGTCCCGAAGTGAAAGGCGAATATATCTTCGAACCCGCAGGTAGTAATTTCCAAAAAGACACCTTGTTTGCGTTGAATACACACACCATTTTAGGCTATGTAAGCGGTCAGGAAAAACAACGTATCAAATTACAGATTGAAAAACCGAGCCATTTAGTGGGCGTCAGCTCCCTGAAGAATACCACGCAAGGCGATGTAGATACCTATTTGGCAGCATCCTACCAAGAATTAGTGGATTCCCCGATCATGTTTTCACCAGCGGACACCGCCAAAATCATGATGGGCGAAACGGAGATTATCATCTCCTTGTATTCCCCAAACAATACCTTGAGCGCTAAACAAGTCGCAGCGAAAGTTGAACCACTGCTCGATGCCCAACGGAAATATCTGGGCGGAAAGTTGCCCGTTAAGCGCTATGCTTTTTTAGTTGTGCTTTCAGACAACCTAAAAGGTGGAAGCTACGGAGCACTCGAACATGCGCAATCCTCATTTTACTACCTACCCGAAGGAAATGCAGACCAACTCAGCCAAACCATTCGTGATGTCTGCGCTCACGAGTTTTTTCACATCGTAACACCCTTGTCGATTCACTCAGAGGAAATCGGCTCATTTGACTTTAATGAACCGAAGATGTCCCAGCACCTATGGCTATATGAAGGCTTGACGGAATATGCGGCACACCACATGCAAGCAAAATACGAGCTGACTACATGGAATGATTTCTTCAAGACCATTCAGGAGAAAAAAGAAAACATGGACATGCACTTCGATGCGAAGGTTCCGTTTACGGTGATGAGCCAACAAGTCTTAGGGAAGCACAAAGAACAATATGGAAATGTGTACCAAAAAGGCGCGTTGATTGGTTGGGGATTGGATTTGTTTTTGCGCCAACAGTCAAACGGAGCTTATGGCACGCAACAAATGATGACTGAGCTGGCTAAGACCTATGGACCGAATAAATCATTTCAGGATGATGAATTATTTGAGGCTTTGGTGCGCATGACGAAAATGCCTGCTTTACGTGATTTCTTTAAACGCTATGTAGCTGGAAATGAGCCATTGCCTATTGACGCATGGTTGCAACTTATCGGCTATACGTGGGATACCACGCAAAAAGAAGAAATCAAATCACCTGGTTTTGATCCGCAGGGCTTAGCCATTAAGATGGAAACAAAACGCGCGTATGTGGAAAGTAATTCCGCGATCAATGCGCAGGGAGAAGCGCTCGGCCTGCAAGTCAAAGATGAATTTATCAGTTTGAATGGCTTACCAATCGATATGGAAAACTTTGGCAAAAACATGAAGAAGATTTTACAAATCATTCAGCCAGGCGACATGTTTACACTGGAGGTGGCGCGCCCAAATGAATCGGGGGGATACACCTCTGTCACGTTAAAGGCACCTTTTACACCTATTTCACAGGTAAGCAAGTCGGCAATTCGCCCTTTACTTTATCCGACGCCTGAACAGTTAAAACTTCGTGCTGATTGGATGCGGGCTAATCCGTAACTGGAGGGTTAAATTCACCTTCATGTTTCGCTAACCAAACAGTCGCTACGCCATTGCCAATAAAATTGGTAATCGCACGTGCCTCTGACATAAAGCGATCAACGCCTAAGAGCAATGCCAAACCTTCCAATGGGATAACCTGCAATGCCGTTAGCGTAGATGCTAATACGACAAATCCACTCCCAGTCACACCAGCGGCACCTTTGGAGGTTACCATCAATACCCCAATGATTGTTAGCAATTGCTCCCAGTTCAATTGGATACCATACACTTGGGCCAGAAATAACGTGGCCATGGACAAGTAAATACTGGTACCGTCTAGGTTAAATGAATAACCTGCGGGAACTACGAGACCTACAACGGATTTGGAACAGCCCATTTTCTCCAACTTCAACATGAGTGAAGGCAAGGCTGCTTCCGAGGAAGAAGTTCCTAAAACGATCAATAACTCTTCTTTGATGTAGCTTAAGAATTTACCGATGCGCTCGCCGCAGTTACGCATGATTAAACCAAGAACCACAAAAATGAAAATGGCCATCGTCGCATAGACTGAAACCATCAGTTTGGCAAGAGGCAATAACGAGTGAATACCAAATTTACCGATCGTATATGCCATACCGCCTAAAGCTCCCAAAGGGGCTAAATACATGATCGCATGCAAGGCTTTAAATACCCAGTCCGATGCTTGATGCATACCGGACACCATTTTGGCTTTACCGCGAACAAAATTCAGGAACGTGCCAAAGAACAAGGAGAAGCCTAAAACTTGAATGGTGAAATTTTCTTTTAGAAATAAGATCCAACTGAACGAAGCGGCCTTTGAAGTGTATTTCGAAATATCTCCACCAGCGACATCGCTTCGAATAACGCCCTCACCTGGAGTTAATACATTGGAAACGAGTAAACCGATCAACAAAGCAACTGTGGTGACTACCTCAAAATACAACAAAGCCTTTCCTCCTACCCGGCCGACCTTCTTTAAATTCCCCATATTCACGATTCCCAAACTGATCGTCAAAAAGATGATGGGATGAATAAATAATTTGACAAGACTGATAAAAATGCCACTAAAAACTTCGCTCAGCGTGGGGCCAAAAGCTAAATCGGCGCCCAACAAGCTATAGCTTATTTTACTTTCAAAAACAGGGTATAAAGCGAGGGAAGGTGCAAAATGGCCAACAAGTACGCCAATTAAGATGGATAAAAGCACCCAAAATGTTAGGTTGTGTGTAATATTCTTTGATTTCATTCGTTTGAAAAGAGGTTGAAACAAATGTAAGGAACTAAACTGAAATTTTCATCGTTTGGCATTCTGCACTTATTTGCCGAATTTTGTCGGCTCATTTCAACGAATTTTTATCAGCTATGGCTTCTTCTATTAAATGCTTAATTATTGGTTCTGGACCTGCGGGATATACGGCCGCAATTTACGCTTCACGTGCTGGATTAAATCCCGTTATGTACATGGGTGGACAACCAGGTGGTCAGTTAACGACGACAACGGAGGTTGACAATTTTCCAGGCTATCCGCAGGGTGTAGATGGGCCTACCATGATGGTTGATTTAGAGAATCAAGCGAAGCGTTTTGGGACGGATGTGCGTTTTGGTATGGCAACGAAAGTTGATTTTTCAAGCCAACCAAAGAAAGTGTGGATCGATGAAAGCACCGAAATTTTAGCTGATTCAGTCATTATTGCAACGGGAGCATCGGCTAAATGGCTTGGACTTGAGGGGGAAACAACCTACAATGGTTTAGGCGTTTCGGCTTGTGCTGTTTGTGATGGATTTTTCTACCGCAATCAAACCGTAGCGGTTGTTGGCGCCGGTGACACCGCAGCTGAAGAGGCAAGTTACCTAGCTAATTTATGTACCCAAGTGCACCTGATTGTTCGTCGGGACGAAATGCGTGCATCCTTAATCATGCAGGAGCGTGTAAAAAAGAATCCGAAAATCACGATTCATTGGAATTCAGAAACAGAAGAAATTTTAGGTGATGCCAATGGTGTAACGGGCATTCGCATTAAAAATAATGTTACCCAAGCGACTGAGGAAATTGCGTTAACGGGTTTCTTTGTGGCGATTGGTCACCAACCGAATACGAGCATCTTTAAAGGCCAATTGGACATGGATGCGCAAGAATACCTAATCACAGAAAAAGGTACAAGTAAGACAAATATCCCAGGCGTTTTCGCGTGTGGGGATGTGCAGGATTCGATGTACCGACAAGCCGTTACGGCGGCAGGAAGTGGCTGTATGGCTGCTTTGGACGCGGAAAGATGGTTGGCCGCGAGCAATTTACATTAATACGATTTCATGATTAGTAGAAAACTAGTTTGGGGATTAGCGCTTGTCTTTGTGACATTGAGCGCGTATGCCCAAGAAAAAAAGTTATTTAAGAAGAATACGAAGATTGATTTCAAGTCGAATGCCAACTTGTATCAAAACAATTCCGCTAAAAAGAACGATTTAGACGAACTACCTCCACTGACTTTCCGTACGGAAAGTGAGAGTACGGCGACGGCCATTCAGGGATCTGAGCTGCAGGAACGTAAGTACGAACCATTGAAAATCCTTAATCCTACGATCAGTAATTTCGATACCACATCGATTGATGAGGGTGAGGCATTGGTCGTGGAAATTGAGGAAGAAAATGCACCGGTGGGATCAGAAGATTTCGTCTCGGTAGCGTCCTATTATTCGATTTGGGATACCAAAAGCATTGATCCATACGATATCAACGCAAAGGATTTTGATGAGCCAGTAGATTTAGAGTTGTATAATTTGCCAGCAGGTCGCAATTGGTCTCCGCCTTTGGCCACTGTAAAACAAACTAGTCCATTTGGACCGCGTTGGGGACGTTTACATGCCGGAGTGGATTTGGATCTAGAGACGGGATATCCGGTTTATTCAGCGTTTGATGGAATTGTTCGTGTGGCCAGTGTGGACTGGGGTGGATACGGTAAATTTATGGTAGTTCGTCATTACAATGGACTAGAGACACTTTACGGACACCTGTCCAAACAAAATCTAGAGCCGGGCGCGTTCGTGAAAGCGGGAGATGAAATTGGCCTAGGTGGAAATACGGGTCGGAGTACAGGTTCACACTTGCACTTTGAAACACGGTATGAGGGAAACCCCTTCAACCCGAATCAGGTTTATAATTTTGGAACGGGCGAACCCTTGTCGGACCATTTATTAATCACAGCCCAAACATTTAATGCCCGTGCACTTTCCCTACGTAATGAATATGGAAGCGTGGGTGACAAAATCAAAACCCGTCGCAAGGCTTGGGTGAAAGTTCGTTCAGGCGATTCATTGTACACCATCGCGCAACGCGCAGGGATGTCGGTGAATAAATTAGCCAAATTAAACGGCCTACGCCTTTCCTCAACCATTCGTGCTGGCAGACGACTTCGCATACACTAAATCTGTACAATCCGATGAAACTTGACATATTAGTGATGGCCGCGCATCCAGATGATGCTGAATTAGCTTGTTCAGGAACGATCCGTAAGCAATTAGCACTGGGTAAGAAAGTTGGCATCGTTGATTTTACACGAGGAGAATTAGGCACACGGGGAACACCGGAAATTCGCTTAGCAGAATCTGCAGCGGCAACGGAAATCTTAGGCATTCAAGTACGCGAGAATATAGGTTTAGCAGATGGTTTTTTTGTGAATGATCAAGCGAGCCAATTGAAGTTAATTGAAGTGATACGGGCATATCAGCCAGATATTGTATTAGCGAATGCGTTGGAAGATCGGCATCCCGACCACGGAAAAGGTGCACAATTGGCCATAGATGCTTGTTTTTTGAGTGGCTTGCGTAAGATTGAAACGTCACGCAATGGCGAAAAACAAACGGAATGGCGTCCCAAACAAGTCTTTCATTACATCCAGGACAGATACTTGGAGCCTGATTTTGTGGTTGACATTACCGAACAATGGCCAACAAAAGAAGCCGCCATCCGTGCGTTTCGTAGCCAGTTTTTTGATCCTAATTCGAGCGAACCCGCATCGTATATTTCGAGTCCGGAATTCTTACACTTTATCGAAGCACGTGCCCGGGAAATGGGACACAAGATTGGGGTGACGTACGGCGAAGGGTTTCAAACTCAGAAGACAATCGCGATTCAAGATTTAAGCATACTCGCTTAATAACTCAAGTATGTAGCAAATACTTTTTGCATGTACGCTTGACCAAAGGGCAATAAACGCGTACTTCCCTCCTGCTTGATCAGGCGCTTTCCCGCATTATCATAACTGGTAAACCCTTGTTTACTGATTACTCCGAAACCATTATCCCAGTCAAAGAATGCATATCCACGATCTGGATGGGTGGCAAATAAATCTTGACTAAACGCAAACCGACTGCCATCCAAGCCCATTTGGCCTAACACGGTTTTCGCGATATCTGTTTGGCTACCAAATACCGGCAGTTGTTTTCCGCGAAATTCAGGTTTAATCACATCGCCAAAAAGCACCAAAGGAATGTGGAAGCGTTGTGATTCCGAAATCGCATATTTTTCTTTCGGCAAGCGATGACCATGATCAGCCACAATAACAAACAACGTATTTTTAAACCAAGCCTCTTTACGTGCAGATCGAATAAAAGCACCCAAGGATTTATCGGTATAAAAGGCCGTACTCCGAAAGCGATTCGGTAAATCGGACCCAGGAAAGCGTGGAGTCTCCGGAATTTCAAAGGGCTCATGATTCGAAAGCGTGAGCATGGTCGCGAAAAACGGCTGTTTTAATTGACCCAATTCAGACTGAAAACGCTTAAATACCACACCATCATGCGCTCCCCATTTGGAATTTTGATCCTTCTCCGCAAACGCATGCTTGTCGGTGGAGCGATCAAACCCATGACTCAACACATAAGGCTTAAACCCAAAAAACTCACTTTCGCCCCCATACATGAAGGTTGTTTGATAGCCTTGCTCTTTAAATACTTGAGCGACTGAGGGTAATTTTTCCTGCTTATCCGTCTCGGAAATAATGCTTTTGGTAGCCTGCGCTGGGAATGCACTCATCACGGCAATTAAGCCTTTATCTGTACGATCTCCCGAAGCATACAAATTCGTGAAAGATACGCCCTGCTGCATCAATTGACCTAATTCGGCACTTATTCCCGTCTCACCCCCTAATGATTCTACAACATCAGCCGTGAAACTTTCCAAGATTATGAAGACAACATTAGGACGCTTGTTGGTGAGTATCTCCGTTCGGGCCAACGAATCTCCTGACTCATATTCATGTAAAATTGAATCTACCTGAGACTCGGGCAAGTAATGAAAGTCGGCCGTATTTCCAGCTAAATTATTGGTTACATCCTGCGCCAAATTCCAGGTAGTATTCACTGCCGCATGGTTTAAGATAGGCTTGGAAGAAAAATACGCCATGCTTTGGCTGATGGGAGCTAATTGCCAGCCGCCCCGTACGCTCAAAAAGGTTAGTCCTAAAACCAACAAACTGAGAACCGGACGTACTAACCAAGGGTGAAGCTGGTAGGCAGGACGAATAAAGAATCTGATAAGCCAACCAAAAAATAGGACCTGAAAAAGAAATATCCCGACCGTCAAACCGATACCCGTTTCCAAGCTCGAGATCGTCGATTCGTACGGATAATTAAAAAATATTTTGAAGACTTTATAATTGACCTTCGCTCCCCACTCTTGATATATATTCAAATTTACGGCCCCGATGAGCGCAAAAAGGCCAATAAAAAACCGTTGGTACCCAATCAAAAATCGCGGGGAAACAAACGATTTTCCAGAAACGATTTCGATTGCCCATAACAAAGCGGGAATAACGAGCACATAACCCGTCATGGAAGCATCGAGGCGCAAAGCTGATTGAAAGATGGCGAATACCTCGGAGCCACCGGCCTCGGTGATAGCATCCCAAAATCGAATAACAAAGATGATGCGTTCGACCAAAAAGAAGATTAGCCAAAAAGCGTACAAACGAATGAGGCTAATTATATAATTCAATCGATGAAGCGTTTAGTGATGTCTTGGTAGGAATCGATGCGACGATCACGCAGGAAAGGCCAGGTCTTGCGGTAATATTCGTTTGACTCTACGTCCACGTCCACAATGGCCACTTCCTCCACATCATGTGGCGCTTGGAAAATGATGCGTCCGCCAGCATTGGCGACAAAACTACCACCCCAAAACTGCTGCCCATTTTCAACGCCTACGCGGTTGACCGAAATAACAGGAACCCCATTCGCGATGGCATGCGAACGCTGAATGGTTTGCCAGGCTTGATATTGCTCGCGGTTGATTTCTGCATTTTGCTCTTCCATGTCCCAGCCAATCGCCGTTGGATACACCAACACCTCCGCCCCTTGCAAGGCGGTTAGTCGGGCTGCTTCTGGATACCATTGGTCCCAACAAATCAACACGCCAACTTTGGCATATTTCGTATTAAATACTTGGTAGCCTAAATCACCTGGCGTAAAATAATATTTTTCGTAATAGCCAGGATCGTCTGGAATGTGCATTTTACGGTACTTACCTAGGTAAGCCCCATCGGCATCAATCACCGCCGTTGTATTATGAAACAAACCCGCGGCCCGTTTTTCAAACAACGAAGCAATAATTACGACGTTCAATTCCTTCGCTAATCCGCCAAACATATCCGTGCTTGGACCTGGAATCGCTTCTGCCAAATCAAAAAACGCCGTATTTTCTTCGTAGCAGAAATACACAGAGCTGAACAATTCTTGTAGGCAGATTACCTGCGCACCGCGCGCAGCTGCATCGCGAATCGCTTGCACCGTTTTAGCCTTGTTGGCCGCTACATCCGTTGAACATGTCAACTGAACTAAGGCAAAAGAAACGTTTTTCATAGCGTTTTTGAAGCGTGAATGATAGGACTAAGATCGATGTCTTTCATACATTGAAAGTGATCTACTGGACAATAGTTTAGCAATTTTGAAGCACAAGGCCGACAGCCCAGCTCCTTATTTTCCAGGATCGTTAGGGTATCACTGGCAGGCAATTGTGTCGTTGACGCGCCAAAAATAGCAAACGTCTTCTTCCCTAATATTTGCGCGATTTCGAGCATGGGTGAATCATGCGATATGATAAATTCAGCATCACGCATGATGGCCGCCATCTCAGTGTGCGTGTAAAACTTGCACAGGTTATGTACCTTTTCAGGAAATATTTTATTGAGTCGGTACCCGAAATTCTCATCCCAGGAATTGCCGATTAACACAATAGGAATATCCAATTTATCCATGAGGCGAACCATGTTGGGATAATCCAACACTTGCGTCACTAAATCACCTTCCAGGGCGTAAACGATGTATTTCCCCGTAATACCTTTAGCAGCAAGGTCAAATGCGGGTACCTCTTTGATGAAATCGATGGAGGACATTTCGGTCCAAGGTTTTGGCCAGGAACCAATCGTTAATTTGGTCCAAAAGGTCGTTGAATCAGGGCTTAAATCATAGACTACATCAAATGAAATTCCTTTGGGTTTCTCGAAATAAATCAAGGCACGATCGACAACCAGACTAAAAACATCTGGAAATTCAATCGAAGAATACACATGGATTTCCGCATTCGGGTGTGCGGCTTGTATTGCGCGAATTTTCCGAACGCCTTCGATGGCGTTTGGGGAACCTGAAAAATGAAGACAAAGAATTCGCTGCATGTAAAAAAAATAGCCTCGCAAAATTAAGAAAAATCTTTGCTAACCCGCATACTTTCATTCTTTTCGGTAAATTGCGGACTAAATTTGAATGGATTACATGGAGCCGAAAAAACAAGATACCGCCTCAGCATTAAAAGATATCATATCACATGCCAAAGAATACGGATTCGTATTCCCGTCTTCGGAAATTTACGATGGCTTACAAGCTGTTTACGATTACGGTCAAAATGGTGTAGAATTAAAGAATAATTTAAAGAATGTTTGGTATAAGGCTATGACGATGTTGAATGACAACGTGGTGGGCCTTGATGCGGCTATTTTTATGCATCCATTAACATGGAAAGCTTCTGGTCACGTGGACTCGTTCAATGATCCGATGATCGATAATAAAGATTCGAAGAAGCGTTACCGTGCGGATACTTTATTGGAAGAACGTGCAGCCGCATTAGAAGACGAAGGAAAAGCAACTGAGGCAAAAGCCTTAATGCAAGCGATGGCGAAGGGATTAGATGCGGGAGATTTAGAGGCTGTTCGCCAGTTAATCATTGATCAAAACATTAAATGCCCTGTTTCAGGAACGGCTAATTGGACCGAAGTACGCCAGTTTAACTTGATGTTCTCTACGCAAGTAGGTGCCGTATCTGAAGATGCGTCGTTGATTTACTTACGTCCAGAAACGGCTCAAGGTATTTTTGTCAATTTCTTAAATGTGCAAAAAACGGGCCGCATGAAAGTGCCGTTTGGTATTGCCCAAATCGGAAAAGCCTTCCGTAATGAGATTGTAGCCCGTAATTTCATCTTCCGTATGCGTGAATTTGAACAAATGGAAATGCAATTCTTTGTACGTCCTGGCACGGAGATGGAGTGGTATAATACATGGAAAGAGACGCGTATGAAGTTTCACCAGGCGATTGGTTTACCAGCTGATTCCTTGAAATTCCATGATCACGATAAATTAGCACACTATGCCAATGCGGCAGTGGACATTGAATATAAGTTTCCATTTGGGTTTAAGGAGATGGAGGGGATACATTCCCGCACCGACTTTGACCTGAAGGCGCATCAAGAATTATCGAAAAAGAAACAACAGTATTTTGATCCAGAGATTAATCAGAACTACATTCCTTATGTTGTGGAGACGTCGGTGGGTGCAGATCGATTGTTCTTAGCGATTTTGTGCAATGCGTATACAGAAGAAACAACTGGCGAAGGTGAAACTTTGAAGCAGCGTGTTTATTTGAATATTCATCCAGCTTTGGCGCCTACGAAAGTGGCGGTATTGCCTTTGGTGAAGAAAGATGGCTTGGCTGAAAAAGCACAAGAGATTACGAATCAACTTAAATTTGCCTTTAATACAACGTACGACGATGGTGGAGCAATTGGCAAGCGCTATACCCGTCAAGATTTAATTGGGACGCCGTATTGCGTGGTGGTCGATTACCAAACGATGGAAGATCAGACGGTAACGGTTCGCGATCGCAACACGATGACCCAAGAGCGCATTTCTATCGCTGACCTAAAAGAAAAATTAGGCTATGCGGTATCGATGGAGCGTATTTTTGAAAAATTAGTTTAAAAACGCAAACAACGACAACATGACGACTGATCAGAATCCAGCTGAAGAAGAAAACGTACCCGTACCATCTGAGACGACAGAAACGCCTTCGATACAAGAAGAGGCACCTGAACTTACTACGGAGGCAGTAGCAATACTTTCCCAAAAAGTCGAGGCTCCTCAAGCAGAAACACTTCCCAGTGAAGTAGAAGAAGCGGCACCAGCGGAGACAGTAGAAATGCTATCGAAAGTTGTCGAGGCGCCTTCACCCGTTAAAGAGGTGGAATATCCTCTATTTGATTTGGCGGTGGCTACGAAGGATAATTTCTTAACCTACTTTGGCAAGATCAAAGAAATCGCGTCGGCACATGCGCATGCGGCGACCTATAAAAAGGTAGATGAGATCACGAAGGAAGTCAAAGAAGCATGGAATCAGTTGAAGCAAGCGGAAAAGCAAGCAGCGATTGAGGCGTTTAAATCAGCGAATGAAGGCTCTGATGAAGGATTTGATTTCAAAGATGAGGCGATTCATGCGGTAGAACAAATTTTAGCTAGTCTTCGGACGGAGAAACAAGCTTTTTTCCAAACATTGGAAAAGGCACGCGAGAAAGCTTTGGAAGGCAAAACGCGCTTAATCAATGAATTAAGAACCTTGGTAGATGCGGATGATTATTCGGATCCGGCGCATGTAAATGCGAGTTTCAAGGCATTTAAAAAGATACAAGAAGAGTGGAAAGGATTGGGGTCTGTTCAAGGGCCGATGAACCAAACACTTTGGCAGTCATATCATGCATTAGTCGATCGTTTTTATTCTAACCGTTCAATTTTTTATGAGCTGTTGGAATTAGATCGCAAAAAGAATCTACAAGCGAAGGAAATCATTGCGGCCAAATTGGAAAAATTAGCCGCATCCGTAGCTACTTCGACAAAAGTTCCTGCCCTATTGAAGGAAGCGGAAGAATTATTTAACGAATACAAGCATATTGGTCCTGCCCAACGGGAGGAAAATGAGGCGATGTGGCAGCGAGTGAAGAAATCGTTGGATGTGTTGTTCGAGCAAAAGCGTCAGATTAATGATGCCAATAAAGCTGTATTTGAGGAGAATTTGAAGATCAAAAAGGAGTTGGGTGATTTGATGCATACCTACGCATCATTCCAGTCGGCAACGATCACCGAATGGAACCAAGCGTCAAAGGCTGTTTTAGCTTTGCAGGAGCAATGGGGAAAACTGAAAGGTGGTTTACCACGTGATGGAGGCAAAGAAGTGAGTCACCAATTTTGGGCTGATTTGAAGTTATTCTTTAAGCATAAGAGTGAGTTTTTTGCGAAGATTGATGCGGAGCGCAAGGCTAATTTGGCCGCGAAGCTATTGTTGATTGAGCAGGTGGAAGGCATCGTAGCGGTGGGAACAGATACTGCGGAAATCACGAATCAGGTGATTGAATTGCAGAAAAAGTGGAAGGATATCGGTCATGTACCAGAGAAGCAAAAGGATAGCATTTATGCCAAATTCAAAGCGGCATGTGATGCGTATTTCAACTTAAAGCGTTCGGCGTCTAAAGGTGCGAAGGATGAGGAGTTTGAAGCGAACTTAGTTGCGAAGCAGGCGATATTGACGGAGATGGCTGCGATGCTAACCGATCCAAGTTCATTAGCGAAGTTGGGCACGATCAAGGCCAACTGGGATGCCATTGGATTTGTGCCACGTAAGGATGTGAAAACGATTCAAGAGAGTTTCCGGAATTCGTGGAATGCGTTAATTGATTTGGCGCGTACCCAGCCGAAGGAGCAATTAGCGGCCTGGGGATTTGAATTGAAATCATTGAAAACGGAGTCGGCAGGTTCATCTTCCGAAGGTTCTGCCCCATCGGCGGATCAGCGTAAGAAGATCCAAACCTTGGAAAATGATATTGCCGTGTTAACCAATAACTTAGAGTTCTTTACGAAGTCGAAAAACAGTGATAAGCTGCGTGCGGAGGTAGAAAAGAAAATTGAGGCGGCGGAAAAAGAATTGGAGAAACTGAAAAAAAGTTAATTTTTTTAAACTTCGGTTTTGCGATTTAGGAGAATAACACTACTTTTGTAAACCGAAATGCGCCTCCTTAGCTCAGCTGGTAGAGCAACTGATTTGTAATCAGTAGGTCGTTGGTTCGATCCCGACAGGAGGCTCTTCTACCCTCGACAGAAATGTCGGGGGTTTTTTGTTGGACGCTAGACGTTAGACATTGGACGTTAGGCTGGCTGCCACATCTCCCCTACTTGCCGCGCAATCGCTGGCAAATCCTGCTGTTTCATACAATTGAAATGACCTTTAGGGCAGGTTTTGGTGCCGAAATTAGAACAGGGCTGGCAAGTTAGATTAGGTACTATCGCTTGAAAAACGCGTGTTTTAGAGTTTTCGGGCATAAATGGCTCCACTTGGAGGGCTGGCGAAGTCGCACCCCAAATCGCTATCACATTTTTCTCAAAAGCGCAGGCGATATATAACATGCCCGTATCATGTGAAATGACCAGACGCGCATCGCGAACCAAAGCGGCGGATTCATGTAAGGAATACATTCCACATGTATTTAGTATCCGATCAGGATCTAGTGCCGCAATTTCAGCACCTTCTACCTTTTCCTCTGGACCACCGATCAATACGATGGGATGAGGAATAAGCTTGACTAATTGCTTGAGTGATTCCAAGGGCAATTTCTTCGTGGCATACGAGGCACCTATAACCAAGGCCACATATCCTTCGGGGAATAATCCTGACACTTGAGTACCCGCTGGAATGAAGTGATCGAGCCCTTTTCCATCGTACACTACCCCCAGCGGAGCTAATGCGTCCACACTGCGAAGGGAAATATGCCGATCGGGCATGCGGTTAACTTGGAATTTGGTCAATAAAAACTTCTCAACGCTCAGTTTGTTATAGGCCAAAACCGGTACACCCAAGGCTAATCGGATGCGAAAACTGCGCAGATTCTTGTGTAGGTCAACGATATAATCGAAGGAATAGCCTTTCAACTCTTCAATGGTTGCTGCTAAATCCGAATCAAAATAATGGAATTGGTCGATGTACGGATTCGCCTCCGTCACGGCCTTCATGGAACGCTTGGTCAACAAATGAATTTCGACGCCGGGCAATTGCTGTTTGGCACAACGGAAAGCCGCAGATGCCAAAACAATATCTCCAATAGCCGAAAAACGAATGAAAAGTAAGCGCATGCGGTGTGATAAACAGCAACAAATTTGCCAAAAAAAGACCACAGATTATCAGTTTCGTGGAATTAATTCTAAATTTAGCCGATATACCTCAGACGCAAATGATTGCACGTAGACAATTCCTTCAAAATAGCATCGGGATGAGCGCCCTAGCTACTCACCTCCCCATTTTTACATCGAATGACCTGCATCCTGCATCACCGATTAGCATCGAAGAACGTTTGGGTCGTATCCAAAAAGCACAATCATTACTCCAGGAAAACAAAATGGCTGCCCTCATCATGGATGCAGGAACCAGCATGCAGTATTTTACAGGGCTGAGTTGGTACCCATCCGAGCGAAGCATGTTGGTGATTTTACCTGCCAAAGGCGAACTAACTTACATTTGCCCATACTTCGAGGAAGACCGATTACTCGAAATGATTAAAGTTGGCAAGCAAATTCGCACCTGGCACGAGGATGAAAACCCGTTCCAACTGTGCATCAAAACCATACAAGATCTAGGATTCCGCCAAGGGAAAATTGGCATCGAAGAACAAGCTCGCTTTTTCATTGTGGACGGACTCCGCAAGGCAGGTCCTTCCTTTGAACTCGTTAGCGGCGATCCCATCTCGGTGGCTTGTCGGCTAATTAAATCCCCCACCGAAATCGCCCTCATGCAGCGGGCCAATGACATCACCACCGTAGCCATTCAAGCGGGAATTGCGGCGTTAACAGAAGGTTGCAATCCGCGTCAGATAAGTCAAAAAATAGCTCAAAAACACACTGAATTGGGCGCCCAGCACGGTTTTGCATCCGTAACTTTTGGGGTGGCGACTTCCTTTCCACATGGTAGTTCTCGACCACAAATTCTCAAAAAAGGTGATGTGGTCATGCTTGATTGCGGTTGCCAAGTGGATGGATACGAATCCGATATTACGCGGACCGTGGTTTTTGGTGAGCCATCGCAGAAGCAAATTGACATTTGGAATTTAGAAAAAAGGGCCCAGCAAGCCGGATTTGAGGCGGCGGTATTAGGTGCGCCATGTGAAAATGTGGATTTGGCGGCCAGAGGAACTTTAGTCAAAGCGGGTTATGGCCCAGAGTATAAACTACCAGGACTTCCACACCGCACCGGACATGGTATCGGAATGGATGGGCATGAATGGGGAAATATGGTTAAGGGGAATAAATTACCGCTGCAAGTGGGGATGTGTTTCTCGATTGAACCTACGATTGCGATCCCTGGGGAATTCGGAGTACGACTTGAAGATTGTGTGTATATGACAGCGCAAGGCCCGAAATGGTTTAGTCAGCCGAGTCCTTCGATCAATCAGCCATTTGTTTAGAGACGCGAAGCATCGATTCCCTAGGCTAAATCCAATCGTTATTAACCCCTGGCTTTAGCCTGGGGAATAGACGCGAAGTATCGCGTCTTTACAGAGTCAATTCCCGACTAACACAGCTCGGAACATCTTCTGCGTAATGTGAAACAAAGATTAGCGTCATATCCGATGTCGCCGTAAGGTGATCAATGACATCTTTGACCCGTTGGACTTGTTCTTGGTCTAAACCCTGACAAGGTTCATCCAGAATCAATAACGGTGGATTTTTCACAAATGCCCGCGCAATCAAAATCATCTTTTGCTCTCCCGTGGAAAGCGTATGAAAAGGACGATCACGTATATATCCCAAACCAAACATCGCCAAACAACCATCCACCTGCTCGGTTTGTTGCTCGTTCACCTTGCGAGTAACACCTAATAAATCAAACAAACCCGAAGCCACCACGGCAAACGAAGTACCTGTTTCCTTGAAATACAAATGCATTTCCGGACTGACATACCCTATATTCCGTTTGATATCCCAAATACTTTCCCCCGTACCCCGCTTTCGACCAAACAACGTGATATCCTGCGCATAGGATTGCGGATTATCCGCCGTGATCAAACTCAATAAAGTAGACTTTCCTGCGCCGTTTGGCCCTTTCAACACCCAGCGTTCGCCACGATTGATCGTCCACGAAAATTGATCCAAAATGGTTTTGGACCCATAACGAATCGTGACATTTCGTAAAGAAACGATAGGAGAATCTCCTAAATCCCCAGGCTGAAGCCCGGGGTTATTATTTCTCTCCCCATGCTGAAGCATGGGGTTAAAATGTTCATCCTGATGCTTTAGCTTGGGGATCACAGGAACATCCCTGCGAAGCCTATACACTCGATTCACAAATTCAGGAATATCCCCTCCCGATAAAAACAGAATGAATCGGATGCCTTGAGCTTGTAATTGACTTAATCCTGCCGACAATACCGCCCGGCCAGCAACATCCAAACCTAAATACGGATTATCTAATAACAACCAATCGGGCCTTTGGCCTAATGCTTTCACAATCTGCAAGCGTTTATTCTCGCCGTTGGAAAGCTGTAATAATGGCTTGTCCAACAAGCCTTCTAGCTTAAACATGGTCACATATTCAGCCACATCAAGTTCAGCCAATTCCTCTCGAACGGTATACGAATCTTCCGAATCAGCTGAATTAAAACGCTGTTGGAGATAAAATTCAGAAATATTACTGCGATTCTTAAAGTGATGTTGCTGCTCCACATACAACACAAATGATCCCTGAAACCACACCTCCCCTTTTCGAAACAAACGACCCGAGAGCGCTTTGGCTAACGTTGTTTTTCCTGAACCCATCGGCCCCACAACCGCTAAACAATCTTCTGCACCTATCTCAAACGAAATGTCTTTCAGCACTTCATGGGGCCCGTAAGAGGCCGATAAATGAATGACACGCGCAACGATTTCTGTGGACATAGGGGAAATAAACAGCCAACAATTTACCGCATTTTTCATACATTTAGCCTGCTTTAAACCGATAAACCATGAAAAAACTATTCCTAATAGGCCTAATAAGCTTGTTGGCCCTACCCGCCTTCACCCAATCATTACCTCGCAGTACACCCGAAGCGGAAGGAATTTCATCTGCAGCGATCCAACAATACATCGAAAAAATTGATCCAAAACGCCATGAATTGCATTCCTATATGCTCATTAGGCATGGGAAGGTGATTTCCGAGGCGTGGTGGAAACCCTATGCCGCAGATAAAGTGCATTCCATGTACAGCGTTTCGAAAAGTTGGACCTCAACTGCTATAGGTTTTGCAGTCGCTGAAAAACGACTCAGCGTTCAAGATAAAGTCCTTTCATTTTTCCCGGAATATGCAGACCTAAAGGACAAACCCTTTCTTCAAGATTTACGCGTACAAGATCTATTGACGATGTCAGTTGGCCATGAAAAAGAACCACTGCGCAGTGTCATCGTGATGCAGCCCGACTGGATTCGTGGTTTCTTGAATCAACCGATTGTAGCCAAACCAGGCACGAAATTCCTTTATAACACACTGGCAACCTATATGCTTTCCGCCATTATTCAGAAAGTGACTGGCGAAACGACTTTGGCTTATTTAAAACCACGCTTATTAGATCCCTTGCATATCACCGGAATCGATTGGGAATCGGATCAAAAAGGCATCAACGTAGGTGGCTGGGGGATCCGCGTCAAAACGGAAGACATGGCTAAACTAGGTTTACTTTACCTAAACAACGGTAAGTTCGAAGGCAAACAAATACTTCCTGCCGCTTGGGTGGAAGAGGCAACCAGCAAGCACATCGACCAAGAGCCGGATGCATCGGCAGAAAAACGGGCAACTGGACAATATGCAGATTGGATTCAAGGATATGGCTATCAGTTTTGGCGGAGCCGGAATAATTCATTTCGTGGAGATGGGGCCTTTGGCCAGTATATCTTAATGATGCCTGAACAAGATGCGGTTTTGATTATTACCTCCGAGTCACATGACTTACCGGATGACTTGAACCAAGTGTGGCAACATTTATTGCCGGCATTTCAAGCCAAAGCATTAGCTCCCAATCCAAAGGCTTTAGCTTCATTAAAGCAATTTAATGCGTCGAGACAACTGGATGCTCCTACAAATGAGCTTCCTTTCAAAAGCTTACAAGCAGCGATTACCTTAGAAAAGAATCAGTTTGATTTTGCGCGCATGCAAATCAAAACCAAAGGAGAAGCGGCCGAATTAATCATCACGACTAAAGATTCTACCCAGCATGCCTTTAAACTAGGATTCAGAACTTGGGGTATTGGAAAATCACAACTGGTTGGCCCCTACATGCTACGCGCAGCACGGGTAGATTTAGCCAAAAAAGCACCTTTTGATTATGCAGGTAGCTACCGACAATTAGACGATCAATCGCTCGAAATCACGCTTCGCTACTTCGAAAGCCCACATCGCTGGACCTTTACCTGGAAACCGGAGGTGGTTGAGGTGGTGAATTCATTTGAGCCGGGAACGAAGATTGAGATGAGAGGTAAGAAGTAAGAGGTGAGAGGTGAGAGGTAAGAAGTAAGAGGTGAGAGGTGAGAGGTAAGAAGTGAGAGGTAAGAGGTGTTTTGATTTAGTTAAACTCTTAGTTCTTACCTCTTACTTCTCACCTCCTAAAGATTTCGTCGCAAAATTTTGACCAAAGGATACAATTATCAAAAAGGATTCCTATACTTGAGTTAACAAACCTGTACTCCTATGAAAAAGAATTACAATAACTCCCGTCGGCAATTTTTAGCAGCCGGCTCCCTTGCCTCTTTAGGCCTTTTATTTGCCAAACCAGCAGCCTTTGCTTTTGGCTCCGCGAAACCAGATTCGAAATTTGGTGGCGTTCAAATCGGTTGCATCACGTATTCATACCGTAGCATGCCAGGATCCATTGATGATATCATCGGATACTTAACACAATGCGGCATTTCAGCGACTGAATTAATGGGCGATGCAGTTGAGGAATATGCTGGCAAGCCAGTCAATCCGGTACAGATGCGTTGGGTTCCAGGCCAGCCGCGTCCTACGCTCACCGACGAGCAACGTGCCGCCATGAAAAAATACCAGGAAGATGTTAAGGCATGGCGTGAGTCAGTTTCTATGGACAAATTCAAAGAAGTTCGCGCGAAATTGGATAAAGCTGGAATCAGCGTTTATGCGTACAAGCCAAATGCCTTTGGCCCGAACAATTCAGATGGCGAAGTAGAATATGCATTAAAGTCTGCTAAGGTTTTAGGGGCTAAATCGGTGACGGTTGAATTGCCAACTGACCCGAAACAAACCCAACGTCTAGGAGATCTAGGTGCGAAACACGGTATCTATTTCGGATATCACGCCCATTTACAAGTAAAGGACACGGCTTTTGATGAAGCTTTGGCACAATCACCTTATAACTCCATGAACTTAGATGCTGGTCACTACATCGCGGTAGGTGCGCCACATACAACGGCAAGTTTATTAGCCTTACTAGAAGCGAAAAAAGATCGCATCACGTCATTGCACATCAAAGACCGTACGTCGAAAGAAAACGGTGCGAAAAACTTGGTGTGGGGCACAGGAGATACTCCATTAAAGGAGATTTTAACGGCCATGAAGAAGAACAAATACAACTTCCCGGCAACAATCGAATTGGAATATGACATTCCAGCTGGTTCAGATGCCGTAGCAGAAGTGAAAAAATGTGTGGAATACGCGAAAGCAATCTTAGTCTAACAGCCTAATTTCACTCAAATGATCAATCAAGTCGGAGGCCACTAAACTGGCCTTCGATTTTTTTTGTATCGCCAAATCCCCCGACAAGCCATGAATGTAAGCGCCCAGGCGAACAGCCACATCAGGTGCATATTCTTGCGCACATAAAGCGGCGCCAACTTTACCCGGACTTCCGGCGATAATCAACACATGCCCGAAGGATTTTTTATGTCCATCGGGCTGTCGGTGTTGTTTAATCTGATTTATCCAGGGAAGATCTATTCGATTCATAGACCTAAATATAGGAATTTAATTAATAGGCCGTGATCGTTTCGATGGATCCATCCGCACGATACTTCAATTCAGTTACTTTAATATTGCGTAAATGCGTTCTGCCTGATAATTGCACATCATGGAAATAGAGATACCATTTGCCATTTTGTTCGACTATGGAATGGTGATTGGTCCAACCTTTAACCGGTTTTAAAATCACGCCTTGGTACGTAAACGGTCCATAAGGACTTGATCCCGTTGCATAGGCAATGTTATGGGTGTCGCCTGTAGAATAGCTGAAAAAGTACTTCCCGTTATATTGATGTACAAAAGCAGCCTCAAAAAACCGACGGTCATGATCGGAGGATAAAAGTACTTTTCCCGCCGCATCCAAAATCTGCACATCACGTGGCTTTTCAGCTAACACCTTCATATTTTTATCGAGCTTAGCCACTTTGGCCATCAATGCTGGCTGATCGTTTGCCGGTTGGCTATCATCATTCGCCATATAGTGCCCCATTTTCCAGCGTTGCAATTGGCCTCCCCAAATACCCCCAAAATACATGTAATGAGATCCATCAGCATCTTTAAATACACAAGGATCAATGCTGTAAGTACCTTCGATGTAATTAGGCTCCGCTTTAAATGGACCTTCTGGTTTAGCCGAACTAGCTACTCCGATGCGGAAAATGCCTTCTTTATCTTTGGCAGGGAAATATAAATAGTATTGTCCTTTTGATTCTGCCGCATCTGGTGCCCAAAGCATCTTACCCGCCCAAGGAATATCTGCTAATTTTAAAGCAACTCCATGATCTGTCACAGGGCCAGCGGGCGTTGATTGTGATAGCACATGATAATCATTCATCGCAAAATGGCTACCCATGTCATCTTCTTTGACACCTGCATCAATGTCGTGCGATGGATAAATGTAGATTTTTCCTTGAAATAAGTGGGCAGAAGGATCTGCCGTGTAGATATGCGAAACAAGTGGTTGCTGAGCAAATGCCCCAAAACTCACGAATGTAAAAACGAGTATTTTTTTCATCTGAATAGGTTTGTATATCAAAGCCCTAAATTTCTTATTTTTACTTCATGAAAGCAATTCAAACCGCATTATTATCCTATGGGATGTCGGGACGCATTTTTCACGCCCCTTTCCTCGAAATTCATCCCGGCTTCGAGCTCGTTGGCTCCTACGAACGCAGCCAAAAAAACATTCAAAAAGCCTACCCTGGAACTCACTCGTATGATTCGCTAGACGAAGTCATCCAAGATGCTGATATTGAATTAGTTATCGTCAATACCCCCATCCCCACTCATTTCGAATATGCCTCCAAAGCATTGAAAGCTGGTAAACATGTCGTGGTTGAAAAAGCATTTACGAACTCGACAGCCGAAGCATTGGAATTGCAACAAATAGCTTCAGAGGTTGGCAAACATATTTTTGTCTACCAAAATCGCCGTTGGGATTCAGATTTTTTAACGGTTAAAAAGGTTTATACCTCGGGCCAACTGGGCGAATTGGTTGAAGCGGAATTCCACTTTGATCGATTTAATGGAATCAAATCGCCCAAAATGCACAAGGAAGTTCCTGGGCCGGGGGCTGGAATCATATTTGATTTGGGGCCGCATATCATTGATCAGGCCTTGCATTTGTTTGGAAAACCGACGCATGTATTTGCCGACTTGCGTAAAACACGTCCGGGTACGGAGGTAGAAGATTTGTTTGAGATATTACTGTATTACCCAGAAATGCGTGTTCGATTGAAGGCAGGCTATTATTTCAAAGCGCCGATTCCTGCGTTTCAGTTGCATGGGAAGTTGGGCAGCTTTATCAAGACTCGTTCGGACCGACAAGAAATTGACCTCGATGCAGGTCTAAAGCCACAAGGAAAAGAATGGGGACTGGATAGTCCTTCAGATTACGGTTTGATACATGTAGATGGTTCGAATCCTGACCGGGTAGTTTCTGAAAAAGGTGATTTTATGGCCTTTTATGAAAATGTTTATCAATCTTTACGCGGCGATGCGACACCATCGGTTTCCGTTCAAGATGGAATCAATAGCATGCGGGTGATCGATGCGGCGATGGAAAGTAGTCAAGAGAAAAAAGTAATTGCTTATTAGGAATTCCCCAGACTAAAGTCTGGGGTTAATAACATAGAGATAATAACCCCAGACTTTAGTCTGGGGAATTTAAAAACAAACTCATGGAATCAAATATCCTTGCCAATTTTGAGCCTGAATTAAAAAAGAAGATCCAACAAGTAGGAGTCATTCGAAAATTTCAAGCAGATGATTTTCTAATGAAAACAGGCCAAAGCATTCGCTCGGCTGTGTTAGTTACCAAGGGAATCGTTAAGGTTTTTCGTGAGGATGATGAGGGAAATGAAGTCTTCATGTACAACCTACACCCAGGTGAAGCTTGTGCGATTTCCATGACGTGTGCATCCCGTAATCTCAATAGTCAGATTATGGCGAAGGCTTTGATAGACACGGAAGTAATGACCATTCCAGTTGAATTAATGGATGAATGGGCTGCTAAATATAAAACGTGGTATCAGTTCGTTTTAGAAACTTATCGTTCACGATTTGAGGAATTGTTGGATACACTTGACCACATTGCCTTTCGTAATTTGGACGAGCGATTATTGTGGTATTTAAAACAACATCAAAAGAGTTTAAAAAGTAATGTCATCAAGGTTTCATTTACAGATATTGCTACGGAATTAAACTCCTCGCGTGAGGTTATTTCGCGGTTGATGAAAAAACTTGCCGAGAAAGGATTTATTAAAATCAATAAAAACCAAATTGAAATCATCAATTTGAAGGGACTGTGATATACATCACGACTGAAAATTAAATTAAGTGACAATTTGCATGCCTAAACACAATAAGCATGCCTAAATATTTCACCTTAATTTTCATATTCCTTTTGATCAATACGGCACATGTAGTAGCCCAACATCAAGAAATTCATACGACACCGCATCTTTGGAAAGGCAAAAAAAGTGTGGCGGAAGATTCAAGCTCACTCCTATTTGCCTTCAAACATGGGAAAGTACACGGTAACCTGAGGTATTTTTTCATGGCCACTGAAAACCAAGGGCATCTCACCGATGCCTATGCACATGCCGCAGGTGGAGGATTATTCTACGAAACTGCTTCATTTAAAGGCTTTCAAATGGGTGTGGGTGGTTATTTTATCTATAATATTGGCTCTTCCAACATGGCCAAAATTGATCCATATACCCAAACTGCGAGTCGATACGAGACCTCATTGTTTGATTTGGAGGACCTGACAAATAAAAATGATTTAGATCGTCTCGAGGAACTATACCTGAAATACAATTTCAAAAAATCGCACATTACAGCTGGAAAACAATTAATCAATACGCCATTTATCAACCTGCAAGACGGCCGGATGCGCCCGACCGAAGTAGGTGGATTGTATGGAGAAATCTTCCCCGGCAAAAAAAATAAATTAGAAGGTGGCTACCTGTACGAAATCTCCCCACGTGGTACCGTTGATTGGTATGGAATCGGTGAATCCATCGGAATTTACCCTAATGGAGTCAATACCAATGGAGTAAAAGGAAATTATAAAGGAAATATTGAGTCAAAAGGAATTTACTTATTGGGTTATACACACCAATTACCTCAAAACCATTCCATCAAATTTTGGAATGTATTTGTTGAAAATGTATTCAATACCAGCATGATTCAATGGGATTGGAAAAAAAATGAATGGGTAGCAGGATTGCAATACACGCATCAACAAGCGGTCAATCAAGGAGGCAATGAGGATCCATCAAAAACCTATTTTTCTCCAGATCAAAAATCGCGGGTGATTAGTGCCAAATTGGGTTATGAGCATTCCCATTGGAAAACTTCACTGAACTATACACGCATCACAGCAGAAGGTCGCTATTTAATGCCTCGCGAATGGGGCCGTGATCCATTTTACACCTTTATGCCACGTGAACGGAATGAAGGATTTGGTGATTTGCATGCGATGGTTGGCAAAGTACTTTACACCTTCCCAGATTTTCCTCTAAAGGCGAATGTGAGTTATGGATACTTCCAATTACCTGATGTGAAGAATTATGCGTTGAATAAATATGGCTTACCAAGTTACACCCAATTGAATGTAGATTTGACTTATGAATTCATCAACTTCCTGGAGGGGCTTGAAATTCAAGCCTTATATGTGCATAAATCAAATCAAGGCGAAACATATCAGAACGAAAAATACATCATTAACAAGGTCAATATGAGTAATTATAACCTTATTATGAACTTCCATTTTTGATTTAAACTTTTTTTTGCCTTGTGATAAAAATCACGAATAAGCATTAAAAATACCTTCAAATTTGTATCAACAAAAACAAATAAGACACGCATGGAAATTATAGGTTATTTCGCATCCCTACTTATCGGCATCTCACTCGGTTTAATCGGTGGTGGTGGATCCATTTTAACAGTACCTGTTTTGGTATATTTATTTGGGGTAGATCCTATTCTTGCTACAGCATATTCATTATTTGTGGTAGGTGCAAGTTCATTAGTAGGCGCCTTTCCAAAATACAAGCAGGGTTTAATCAATGTAAAGACTGCGGTCATCTTTGGCATACCATCCATTGCAGCGGTATATGCCACGCGTAAATTCATCGTACCCTTAATTCCTGCAGAAGTATTTACTTTAGGAGATTTCGTGGTTACCAAATCTATATTAATGATGGTCTTATTCGCCATCTTAATGGTAGCGGCTTCTATCTCTATGATTCGCGGTAAATGCGAGCAATGTGAAAAGGAGAAACTAGGTACTTATGTAGAAGAGGAACAAGTATTCAATTACCCAATGATCTTGATTGAAGGAGCGGTTGTTGGTACTTTGACGGGATTAGTTGGCGCCGGTGGTGGATTCTTAATCATCCCAGCTTTAGTAATGCTTTCCAAATTATCCATGAAACAAGCGGTGGGCACTTCCCTTTTAATCATTGCGGCAAAATCATTAATTGGCTTTACGGGTGACTTGGGACATCATGCCATAGACTGGAACTTGTTACTAACTGTTACAGGGCTAGCGATTGTAGGTATATTCTTCGGCGATATAATTAGTAAAAAAGTAGACGGAAATAAATTAAAAGTAGGTTTTGGATGGTTTGTTTTGGTGATGGGTATTTACATCCTGATCCAACAGTTGGCCTTCCCATTGAAATAGATTAAACACATTCACAGCATAATAATTACGAAAATGAAAGTAGAACAAATTTACACGGGATGTTTAGCACAAGGTGCTTACTACATCGAGAACAATGGAGAAGCAGCGATCATCGATCCACTTCGCGAGGTACAACCTTATATTGAGAAAGCAGAGCGTAACGGCGCGAAAATAAAGTATGTATTTGAAACACATTTTCATGCTGATTTCGTTTCAGGTCACATCGACTTATCTGCAAAAACAGGTGCTCCTATCGTTTACGGACCAAATGCAGCTTGCCAATTTGAGTGTATCACGGCAACAGATGGTCAAGAGTTCCCATTAGGAAACGCAAAAATCCGTGTCATTCATACGCCAGGACATACGATGGAATCAACTTGTTTCCTTTTGATCGACGAAAACGGTAAAGAAACGAGTTTATTCTCAGGTGATACCTTATTCATCGGTGATGTAGGTCGTCCAGATTTAGCTCAAAAAGTAAAGGCTGATTTGACTCAAGAAATTTTAGCAGGTCATTTATTCGACTCTTTGCGTAACAAAATCATGCCGTTAGCAGATGATATCATCGTATATCCTGCACACGGTGCTGGTTCTGCATGTGGTAAAAACATGAGTAAAGAGACAACAGATACATTGGGTAACCAAAAGAAAACGAACTATGCGTTGAATCCTGCTTTGACAAAAGAATCATTCACTAAAGAGGTTTTGACAGGATTAGTTGCTCCTCCCGCTTACTTTCCATTGAACGTATTGATGAATATTCAAGGATATGACTCGATTGATAAAGTGTTAGAGCGTGGCCAACATGCCTTAAGTCCAGAAGGATTTGAAGCAGCTGCGAACGAAACGAGCGCGTTGATCTTAGATACACGCGATCCACAGACTTTCGCAGCGGGATTTGTCCCTAACTCGATCAATATCGGAATCGATGGATCATTTGCTCCATGGGTGGGTGCAATGATTCCAGACATTAAGCAAGAAATCTTGTTGGTTACTGATGAAGGCCGCGAAGAAGAAGTAATCACACGTTTAGCGCGTGTTGGTTATGACTTCACAATCGGATATCTAAAAGGTGGTTTTGCATCTTGGAAAGCATCAGGAAAAGAATTTGACCAAATCGAATCCATCGAACCAGCTGAAGCATTCAAACGTATTCAAGCAGGAGAAGGTGAAATCATCGACGTACGTAAGAATTCAGAATATTTATCTGAGCACGTGATTGATGCAGAAAATGCTCCTTTGGATTTCATTAATGATAGCATGTTGAAAATCGATAAAAACAAGACCTACTTCGTACACTGTGCGGGTGGTTACCGTTCGATGATTTTCAACTCTACCTTAAGAGCTCGTGGATATGACAACTTAATTGATATCAATGGTGGCTTTAAAGCGATCAAAGAGTCAGAAAAGTTCCAAGTGTCTGATTTTGTTTGTCCTTCTACCCTTTTGTAAGCATGGAAGAGTTATTAGCAAATCCAGCAACTACGGTTGTTGACGTACGTGAAACAGGCGAATTTGCCAGTGGACATTATGCAGGAGCGATCAATATTCCGTTGGGAATTATTCCTTTACGCATTGATGAATTCAAGGAAATGAATGGTCCAATTGTGGTTTATTGCCGTAGTGGTAACCGCTCAGGAATGGCCATGAACTTATTAAAACAAGCTGGATTGTCCGAGGTATTTAACGGAGGAGGTTTACACGATATGCTTGTGTATCAAGATTAATCAATGTGCTCAATAAGCCCAGGTAATGCCTGGGCTTTTAACAAATCAGAATATGTTCACAGCTTTGACACAGAATTGGAATGTTATGCGTATCATTCGCCTCGTATTTGGAGGATATGCCTTGATAGAAGCCTATCGAGGTAATGACATGCTCATGGGTATGCTCGGTCTCGTGCTGGTAGGAATGGCGCTTTTAAACGCAGGATGCGGTGCGCAAG
Organism: Aquirufa avitistagni; assembly: GCF_042715545.1. Taxonomy (NCBI): domain Bacteria; kingdom Pseudomonadati; phylum Bacteroidota; class Cytophagia; order Cytophagales; family Flectobacillaceae; genus Aquirufa; species Aquirufa avitistagni. The sequence continues at coordinate 1,241,260 of NZ_JBBKXZ010000001.1, forward strand.
GTTGCGGAGTACCTATTCAAAAATCAACTGCTAAAGATCACGATGATGTGGAATATGAAGAAGTTCATTCAAAATAACGGTTGGCAAATCTTAGGTGGAATATTCGGCGCAATCGGCGGATATTTCTACTGGAGAGATATTGGTTGCGCGACAGGAACTTGTCCGATCACGAGCAAACCTTTAAATAGCATCGTTTACTTTGCCGTGTTGGGTTATTTTATGATTGGCACGATTGCAAAAGCAAGTTTAGAGCTAAGAACTAAGAAGCGAGAGGTTTGACACAAATGAATTAATTTGCCAAAATATTTCCACTGATTACTGACTACTGAAAACTAAAAACTAAATTTTAACTTACTATGATGGAAACAATCACCCAACCCTGGCCTTGGTATACGGCAGGAATTATCATCGGACTTATCGTTCCGGCCTTATTAATTTTAGGTAACAAGCACTTTGGAATCTCGGCAAACCTACGCCATGCATGTGCCGCATGTTTACCGAGTAACATCCCTTTTTTCAAGTATGATTGGAAAAAAGAAACATGGAATTTCTTCTTTGTGGGAGGAATTCTAGTGGGCGGCATCATCTCAACACTTTATTTAGGATCAGGTGATGCTGTTATCGTACATCCAGATTTAGCAAAGGAATTAGCTAGTTATGGTATCACTAATTTCTCAGGCATGGTGCCAGAACAATTATTTTCTTTTGAATCCTTATTTACATTACGTGGCTTAGTCATGATGATTGGAGGCGGATTTTTAGTAGGATTTGGCGCACGTTATGCAGGTGGCTGTACCTCTGGACACGCAATCATGGGACTTTCCGACTTACAATGGCCATCCTTAGTAGCAACCATCTGTTTCATGATTGGTGGTTTTATCATGGCTAATTTCATTTTACCCTTCATCTTACACTTATAATACACATGGAAAACAAGACAAATCAACACGCAAATCCAGCTGATTTCGAGGTACGCTCATTAGACACCATGTGTGTAAATGAATCAGAATTAAATCACCCGTGGTACTATAACTTAAAATATAGTTTAGTAGGAGTGATTTTTGGCATCGTATTTATTAAAGCTGAAATCATCTCCTGGTTCCGAATTCAAGAAATGTTCCGCTTACAAAGCTTTCACATGTACGGAGTGATCGGTACAGCGGTTGTCGTAGGTGCTATCTCAGTATTTTTAATCAAGAAATTGAAGGTTAAAACGATTCACGGGGAGGAAATTACGTTCACCGACAAGAAATTCAATAAGGGCCAAATCATTGGTGGCTTGATTTTTGGACTAGGATGGGCATTGACTGGAGCTTGCCCAGGTCCTCTCTTCGCACAAGTAGGTTCAGGTGCTATCGTTATCTTAGTGGTTATTGTAAGCGCTACAGCAGGAACTTGGGTATATGGCAAGTTTAGAGATCAGTTGCCTCATTAAAATTAGACGCTAGACGTTAGACTTTAGACGTCGGACGTTTGTCTAAGATGTTGACTTTAAAAAGTTAGAATTAAAAAAGCTAGTCATGGAATTTACCAATGACTAGCTTTTTTTAATTCTAAACTTAATCTGACGTCCAGCGTCTAACGTCCGACGTCTATCTAAACGTATAATCCACCCCCGTCACTTGGCTCAGCAAATCCTGAGGGCCATCTAGAATCTTCGCATCGTGGCGCAAGACAGGTGTAACTGGAGAGAATTTAGTTAAATATTCTTTCATCATGGAGTGCAAAGTATAAGCTGTATTTGTTGGCTCCTTAACACCCTTCATGCGGCATAACATATCCTCGGGATCACCATCGCGCTCGCAAGCACACAACGTGTACATCCGGTTTTTATCTAAGGCTGCGCCAGCAATAGTCACCTTTTTCACGCGTTCACCTACCCGATCAAATGCCTTAAATTCTACTTGCATGCCTTTGAAACGAATAAGCCAACCGCCAAAGCGCTTGGAAGCATCTTGCGCAAATACGTTCTGCATTTCTTTTTCCAACCAATCTAAAATTTGTTGGCCTGAAGCCTTCGCCGTACGAATCGTACTATCCACAGGTAACATATCATATAAATAACCCTCTGTAATAGCTACTTTACCATCCTTTCCTGGAACTCTTGGAGGGCAAAAACGGAATCCATTAGATAAAACGACATCCGCATTCACCTTCCATTTTAATGCATCTACGATCATCGTATCAATGGTATTCTCCACAACAAAGTTGCGGTAAAGTGGAACGGTACTATACCCTAATACTTTATTTATTTCTTCCTTGTACGGTTTCTCTAAGTCTTGCACTAAGGTCTTTATCGCCGGATCAGCAGGGTATTTGATGGGATCCACTTCAATTAATTCATAGGTGGAACCTAAGACTTTACCATCTTTAACTTGGATATCGAGTTTACCCACAAACGAACCAAAAGCCCCTGGCTCAACAATCTTGGTATATTCTGCTTGAATCGGTTTACGAATACGCTCATGCGTATCTGCCCCGAAAATATAATCCACCCCTTGACAATCCGGATTATTTCCTAAGGCAATTTGTTGAGATAGTCCCAAATGAGATAGAATAATCACAAAGTCACATTGTTCTTGCTCACGCAATAAGGTTACATATTCCTTGAGGTTATCCTCAGGTTTGGTATATACAATTCCTTTCGAATACATCGGTGATTGACGCAATGGAACTAATGGATCTGTATACCCTAGAAAACCAATTTTAACCCCCATGCGGTGCATAATTTGGTAAGGCTGAAAGATCAGTTCGCCTTTCTTTCCATCCCCCAAATCATGGTACATATTCGCACAAATTTTAGGAGCTAAGAGCCCTCCCAATAATTTCTGCATATTCTTTTTGTAATAGACCACCTCCCAGTTTCCTGGTAAATAAAGGTCATAATCCATCGCATTTAACAAGGGTACGAATGCTTGACCAGTTGTTTTCACCGAAAGCATACTACCTTGGAACATATCACCTGTATCTAACGTGATGGTGTTTTCTGGATTCTTCTCTTTTAACTTCTTCAAAGCGGTGGCCATGTGTGGATACCCGCCTGCTTTACGAAAGGTCAATTCATTATTTTCCCAAAACAATTCATCATGTGCATGCAGTTGGCAGTGCACATCTGTTGTTTGGAGAATCGTGATTTGACCAGATCCAGCAATTAATTTAGCCGCTGGCATATTTCCCGCTGAAGCTTTAGCCTGTATGCCAGCTGGCGTAAAAGCCGCAACACTAGTCAGGATTCCCCCTTGTAAAAATTTTCTTCTCGAGTTCATTCGGTTTATTTTTTAGACTTCTTGTGTTTTGCAATCCACTCTTTTATCGGCTTATACGGCCCGTATTTATGTTGTTCTTCCGTAAATGGATCCGCAAATGGACCAAAAGGATGATCAAAAGGTTTACCTGCGATATCTGGCCAATCCTTACTCAAATCTTTAGCTGGCCGCGGCATCGAATTTACATAAGCTGCCAAATCCCACGCTTCCTCATCTGATAATTGAGGCTTATCGTAGTTGGCCCCTAATGGCATATTGTATTTGACATAACCGGCAAAATTTGACATTCGGTAAAGTCCTGCGCCATGATTATAACTATGCGGGCCCCAAAGTGGAGGATACGTGTAGGACTTCCCATTTTCCGCCAGTAGACCACCACCATCTGCTTGATGGCAAGACTGGCATTTGGCTGCATATACTTCTGCGCCTTTAGCTGGATCAATCGCGCGCTTTAAACCTTTTAATTTAAATATGCCTGAACCTTTGGGAACGACTCCTTTTTCAACATCCGTGCCTAACCATTTGATATAGGCCAAAATTGCCTGCATTTCTTTACTCTCCACGGCTAATGATTGACCATTCAAACTACGCTCAAAACAATCGTTTACCCGCTTAACTTGATCTTCGATTGTCCCGGAACGTGCTCTGAATTTTGGATACGTGGATTGCACCGCGAAATAGTTATTACCCCATGGTTGGGTACCTGCATTTAAGTGGCAGTTTTGACAATTCATCCCATTGGAAATGGCCTTCACAGTACCCTTAGGTCCTAAATATTCGGAGGTATGGGCAATTAATTCGCGACCATATTCAACCAATTCCTTTTGAGAATCTGTTAAATACATCATCCGCCAGTCAGATGGAGCTGTCCACAAGTGTGTGAAATTAGAATCGGGCTCAACATAAACCTGAGTAGAATCTATAGCAACCTCATTAGGTCCTAATTGTATAAAACTTACATACCCTAATGCGCCAAATAAAGCGATTAATAAGGTATATAGAAGCGTTTGCAACAAGCTTGGTTGATTCGATGGATGATTGGAATTGACCATAGAGGTAAGTAGAATTGACGGTAATTATTCTTAATATCTGACAAAAGACTCGATAAATTAGAATAAATCGTGTGACATTTGTCACTATTTAAATTTTTAGTTACATTTTTTCTGTAGGTGAATTCACGATCGCATCAAACTCAGCTTGGGTGATAAAGATTGGAGAATATGAACCACCTACATTCTTCAAATTCTTGTAAAAAGAACGCAAGTGATTTCGGCTCCCCTTGTTTAAAAAATCATAGACTAAACGAACATCTTGATTATTGGTGATCGCAATGGACTTATTCAAATCAAAAATGTCTAATTCCTCAATTTTAGCACCTACTTGATAAGCTGATAATAGACTCACATTCCCTTGACTAACTAATGATGTATAGAGTAATTGAAGGTTCTGGTCTTCAAATTTTCCGCGTGGGTTTGTATCCATAGGATCCACTAGTTGGTATTTCTTTATAATGATTAACATCGCTTCCATGTGACTTAATTCACTATTAGGAATGTTTTGAAAGATCTTTGAGCCATATTTATCATACATCGTTTGGTAAACATCGTATGCCAATTTTTCTTCCTCGCGAATAAATAATATCCGCTCTTTTTCTACGGAGTCAAGTGTTTCAGCTGGTAAATTATTGACAGCCGTTTTAATATTGGCTAAACTCTGCGACAAATTAGCCTGCTCATTACCTACGGGATTACCACTTTCACAACTACTCAAAGCGATCAAAGTCGCTACAATTAAAAAGGCATTTTTCATGATTTTTGATATTTAAATTTCTATAAAGGTATAATTCGAAATTTCGAGATTTCGTGACAATGCTAACGAATAATCAAATGTGATTTTAATCACTTTTTTCAATAGAAAAATGACTTAATATTGGAACTTCAAAAGATCATCACCATGAAAACACAGTATCAAATTTTGATCGTCGGCGGAGGAAACGCGGGTATCTCCATTGCATCCCAACTACTTCGAAAGAATGCTTCTTTGGACATCGCAATTATAGATGGGGCTAAAAAACATTACTACCAACCCGCCTGGACGCTTGTTGGCGGTGGTGAATTTGATATTCAGGACACGCAACGCGATGAAGCCTCTGTTATTCCGGCGGGAGCGACGTGGGTCCAACAAATGGTTTCGGGATTTAAACCGGATGAGAACAAAGTCGTTTTGGCCGATTCAACGGAAATAAGCTATGATTATTTAGTGGTAGCTCCTGGTATCCAATTAAATTGGGGAGATATTAAAGGATTAAAAGAAACATTGGGGAAAAATGGGGTGTGTTCCAACTACAGTTTTGAAACCGCACCATATACCTGGGAGTGTATCCAACAAACAAAGGGAGGAAAGGCCATTTTTACAAATCCACACACACCTATTAAATGCGGTGGAGCACCTCAAAAAATCATGTATTTGGCAGCTGACTACTTTCGCAAAAACAAAATAAAGACACAAGTAGAACTCTGGAGTGGAGGAACGCGTGTTTTTGGTGTGGAAAAATATGAAAATACACTTAAGAAAGTCATAAAACGCTTTGGGATAAACACGCAATTCTTTGTCAAATTAGCTGAAATCGATGGACCCAATAAAATGGCCAAATTTGTAGGAATCGGGGAATCCAATAAAGACCAAGTATATGCGGTCGCATTTGACATGATTCATATAACTCCCCCACAATCAGCACCTGATTTTATCCGAAATAGCCCAATCGCTAATTTAGCCGGATGGATTGACGTTGAAAAACATACGCTCCAACATACGAAATACAAAAATATTTTCGCAAGTGGTGATGCCGCAGGTCTTCCTGTTTCTCGAACTGGAGCAGCTATTCGCAAACAAGCACCTGTGGTAGTTAGCAATTTATTAGCTCTGATAAAAGGGTCAGAAATGAAAGCTTCCTACCATGGATATTCTTCCTGTCCAATTATTACCGGATACGATAAATTAGTGCTAGCTGAATTCGATTATGACAATAAACCCGCTGAAACATTCCCTTTCGACCAATCTAAGGAACGCTGGTCCATGTACCAAATGAAGAAATTCCTTTTACCTTACCTCTATTGGAATCAAATTCTCCCCGGGAAAATGTAAGAAATTAATGTATTTTTGCTCCTCAATTCCGCTGTAAAATGCATATTTTAATCGTTCATGATCATAAAATACCCGTAGCTGGTTATGGAGGAACTGAACGCGTGATTTGGGGCTTAGCGAAATCCTTACAAGGACTCGGCCATCAAGTCACCTTTTTAGTGCCCCAAGGATCTCACAGTCCATTCGCGACGGTATTACCTTGGAATCCCAGTCAATCCTTGAACGAACAAATTCCAGAATCCGTTGATGTGGTTCACTTGAATCATACGCCAAGTGAGGACATCGAAAAGCCTTACGTGGTGACCGTACATGGGAATCCAAATGAAGAAACGTCCCTAAACATCAATTCTATTTTTGTTTCCCAAAACCATGCCAATCGCTACGGATCGAATTCGTTTGTCCACAATGGACTAGATTGGGATGATTATGGTAAGCCTAATCTAACGCAATCACGTGATTATGTGCACTTTTTAGGTAAGGCTGCATGGCGTGTTAAAAATGTACAAGGAGCTATCAATACGGTCTTACGAACTCCAAATGAAAAACTTGCCGTGCTTGGCGGTACACGCTTAAATCTGAAGATGGGTTTTCGCATGACTTGGAGCACGCGCATTCAGTTTTATGGTACAGTGGGGGGCCAACAAAAATTAGATCTCCTCTCCCATTCCAAAGGTTTAGTATTTCCAGTCTGCTGGCACGAACCATTCGGATTAGCCATCACCGAAAGCTTGTATTTCGGTTGCCCTATTTTTGCAACGCCTTACGGTTCTTTACCTGAATTAGTCACATCCGAATTTGGTTTCTTAGGTAATCAGGAAGATGAAATGGCTATCGCTATCCAACAGGCAGGTGCATATAATAAACAACATTGTCATGCGTATGCGCGAGATGTATTCGATTCGCTATCCATGGCTAAAAAATACCTAATAGCCTACGAAAAGGTGTTAAATGGGCATTTTCTGAGTGCGAGTACCCCTCGATTATTAGAGAAAGATCCCCCCAAATTTTTACCCTGGAACAACAAAAGCCTGTGATATAAGTCACAGGCTTTTTCAATTGACAATGCTAATTTGCGTTAGTATTTAAGGTACGCCCAGCCGGCCTCTTGCTTGAGCACTACTTCTGCAACACCAGATGGAACTGTTCCTGCTTGCGTCAAGATGGTCGAACGGTCGATTTTACGTTCACGAATCGTATTTTCACAGGCTTTAAATAATACACCCAAAGCGGCTAATTCAGCTACTTTAGCCTTTTGAGTAGTCTTGCCATCAATCAGGATACCGATACCTGAACCATGCGCAACTAATTCAATTTGAGTTGTTTTACCCAATGCCGTTTGAAGATTGGATATATTTTTCAAAGCTCCATGCCAAACAAGCGTATCAGACGTATTTAATTGGATAACAACTTTGTGTACTGGATTTTGCGCCTGTGCTGCGAAAACAGCGAAAATGGCAATAATGATGGATAATATAGACTTTTTCATATGAATATTTTTTTACGAAACTAACCAATTACCAGAATGAAAGCAACGTGGGATGCAAGATATCAGTCAACTGAATATCAATATGGAATCAATCCAAATGACTTTTTTGCGGAGCAAATTGCCAATATACCCGTTGGCCGTATATTAATTCCTGCCGCTGGAGAAGGACGAGATGCCATTTATGCAGCTAAACTAGGCTGGGAAGTTTACGCGTTTGATTTGAGTGAACAAGGCGAAGCGAAAGCATTGAAATTGGCGCGTGAGCAGCATGTCCAACTGCATTATGTGTGTGCAGATGCACTGAAAATCCAATTTCCACTTGAATCTTTTGATGTGATCATGTCGACCTACTTTCATACCCCACCAGAAATCCGACCGCTTGTACATGCCAAATTTATCAAGTGGCTAAAGCCAGGTGGAACTTTATTGTTGGAGGGATTTAATAAGAGGCAGTTGGCCTATACTTCGGGAGGTCCTAAAGATGCCAACTGGCTTTTTGATACCGATACTTTGGCATTAGACTTTAAATCATTGGATACTCAGTTAAATCAAGAAATCATACGCACATTAGATGAAGGACCCTTACATCAGGGCGAAGCCGAGGTCATTCAACTGAGGGCATTAAAAAAGGGATAGAGACAAATATCACGTTTTAGGCTAATATTCGAAATTATCTTTGACACACTAAACAGAAAAACAATGCTACAATTCATACAAAATATCTTGGGAATAGGCCCCAAAGTTGACATTACAGCGTTAATCGCACAGGGTGCCACGGTAGTAGACGTTCGTACTCCTGCCGAATACAAAGACGGACACGTAAAAGGATCCATTAATCTTCCTTTGCAAACCTTGGGAAGCCAAATGAACAAATTAAAGAAAGATCAAGTTATTGTAACTTGCTGTCGGTCTGGAAGCAGAAGCGGTATGGCCCGTCGGCAATTACAAGCTGCCGGTTTTACGCAGGTGTATAATGGTGGACCTTGGAATTCAATTAAGAGGTAATAAGTCCGAAGGCACAAAGTCCGGAGGAAATCGTTTATTTGGCTAATGATTAACTTATTAATACTAACAAAAAAAATTCAAATTAAGACTTCGGACTTTCGACTCCGGACTACTGATTACTGACTACTGATTACTAACTACTGAACCCTAAAAAAATGAGCAAATTTGCAGAACTATTAAAATCCCCGGAACCCGTTTTGGTTGACTTTTCAGCTGAATGGTGTGGGCCATGTAAACAGTTAAAACCGATTTTAGAACAACTAAAATCCAAAGTGGGCGAATCCGCCAAAATCATTAAAATAGATGTGGACAAAAACAGGTCCTTGGCTGATAAATTCCAAATTCGATCTGTTCCTACACTGATACTTTTCAAGGATGGAAAATCTGTTTGGAGGCAATCAGGGGTCATTCCGGCGAGTACGTTGGAAGGGATTATTAAACAGTATAAATAGTGATCAGTCGCTAGTCACTAGTCGACAGTCGCTAGTCGTCAGTCATCATTCGCTAGTCGTCAGTCACTAGTCGTTAGTTTAAATAAAGAACAATTATTTTTTAAAAATACTTCTATATGCAAATCATAAAAAATATTTTCACCTCACTACTTATAGCTTTATCATTATTCGGATGCACGAAAAAAGAGGGATTGCAAAATTTAGCAGCCACAGAATTTCAAAGCGAGTTAAAATCAGCGGAACCTGGCCAAATTCTCGATGTGCGTACCAGCGATGAATATGCAAATGGACATATTGAAGGCGCCATTTTAGCAGATGTCACGAGTGATGCATTCCAAAATGCAGTGGCCAACCTAGACAAATCAAAAACAGTTTATGTGTATTGCCTATCCGGTGGCAGATCAAGTGCTGCAGCAGGCCAACTTCAAGAAATGGGCTTTAAATCTGTTGTGAATTTAACTGGAGGGATGTTGGCCTGGCAATCGGCTAACCTACCTGTTTCCACACAAGAGGGTGTCGCAAAACGTACAGAGGGAATGACTGTTGCTGATTTTAACAACCAAATCAAGGGTAAAAAATTGGTTATTGTTGACTATAACGCCACTTGGTGTGGTCCCTGCAAGCAGTTAAGCCCGGTTTTAGAAGCTTGGATTAAAGCACAAAATGGACAAGTGGAGTTAATTAAAATTGACGTAGACGAAAATCAAGAACTAGCTAAAGCCAAGCAAATTGAGTCGATTCCTTATTTGGAATTCTATAAAGACGGCAAAATGATCGATAAGCAAATCGGCATGGGTGATGCGGCTAGCATGACCAAGCAATGGTCAAAAACTTTATTGTAAAATGATTTTTCTTTGGCAAAGCTAAACGCTTTGCCAAAGTTTGAGGCGTTTTCACGCCGATTCCCTAGGGCTAAAACCTAGGGATTTTTTTGTTTATAGACCCAGGTTTTAACCTGGGAATTTTGAGGATATAGCGCCCTCGCTAACACCGCATCCGCTTCCATACAATCACCGCCGATAAGACCGTTAAGCCCGCAATACTTGCAATGGAGAATGAATACGAAAAATAAGCACTTAAAACACCCGTGAGTAGTGCCCCCACGGCATAGCCCGAATCACGCCAAAGTCTAAATATCCCCAAGCTTTTAGCCCGGTCGAGTGGATGCGTATGTGTTGCAATTGCTGATAAAAACGTTGGATAGACCATTGCCGTACCTATTCCCAATAAAACAGACAACCCAGCAAATTGGGAAAAGGAAACTGCCCAAATAAGTCCTACTAAGGCAAGAGCCTGGAGGAGAAGGCCGTAGGTCAACAAATCTTTTTGACATATCAAATCAGACAATTTACCGGTTCCCAGTTGGCCTAATCCCCAAACTGCCGGATAAATAGCCGTAATGACCCCAATTTCGGCCAAGTTAAACCCCTTCGATAGCAATAACATAGGAAATAAACCCCATACCATTCCATCATTCAGATTATTCACTAATCCTGCTTGCGTAATCGATCCTAAATTTCGATCAGCCCAGGTCGTTTCCCAGAAAATAGATTTCAATCGCGGCACATGATTCTCCCCCATTGCCGCAGCCACATGCCCTTGCGTATCATGCACAAAAAAGATACTTAGTCCCAAACCCATACCTACAAACGCAATACCGATATAAAAAGGGTATGGTCGAATGCCATAGTTTTGCGCAATCCAACCGGTTAAGAAGGCAACTAAGCCAACCGATATATAACCAGCAAATTCATTAATTCCCATCGCCAAACCACGATTCTTATCCCCAACTAAATCAATTTTCATGGTGACGGTACTAGACCATGCAAAACCTTGGTTTAAGCCCAACAGAACATTCGCAGCTATAATCCAATTCCAACTAGGCGCCCACATCAATATAAAGGGAATCGGAATGGCAAAGACCCATCCCAAAATCAACAATTTCCGCCGACCTACCTGATTCGCAAAATGACCCGCATAATAATTTGAAACAGCTTTGACTAATCCAAAAACAACTATAAAAGAAAACACAGCTAGACTGGAAGCAATACCAAATTCCTGTAATGCGAGTTGGGGTAAGATCGAACGCTCTAGCCCAACCATACCGCCCACAAAGGCATTAACTAAAACCAATAAGCTGAATTGTTGCCAATTTTGACGTAACCCTAATTGCGTTTTCATTTTTACTTCCTATTTCCTGCAAATTGACAAATTGCAGCTCAGAAGCATTTATCAAATGTTAAATTAACTTTTCTTTGCGCGAATGCGACTTAAGCTAACTTGGGTGATTCCCAAGTAGGAGGCAATATATTTGAGGGGAGCTTTACGCAAAACATCCGCTTGATCATGAGTGAGCAAACGATAACGCTCCTCAGCTGTGTGAAACTGCAAATTTTCAATCCGCTGAATAGTTTGCACATAAGCCTGCTCAAACATGCGGGTGAATAATCGCTCAATATCACGATGCGTCTCATACAATGAAAAAAGATCACTCGTAGCTATCGACCAAACTTCTGAATCTTCCAAAACCTGAATTGCCTTTTTACTCGGCATACCAGCAAACAAACTTTCAGCACGCGCAATCAAACAAAATGGTAAGTAAAAACCTTCAGTCACATCATTTCCATCCTGAAAATAATAGATCCGAGCAAGACCCTTTTTTAAAAAATACAAGGTCTTACAGGTTTGGCCGATTTGTTGTAAATCTTGATTTTTAGGAATGGAATGGGTTTGAATGAGTGAGGCGAGCGCAGCCTCAGAAGAAGCCGTTAGACTGGATATTTGCTTGAAATGTGCTAATAACTGATTAGACATGAACAAATGACTACAATGATAGAGACCCGTTCTCCAAATAAAAAGACGCAATATCTTGCGTCTCTACGCGTAAACTATTTATTTCTGCTTCTCAAACCCTAACGAAACCGAATTCACGCAATAGCGTAAGCCTGTTTCCGTAGGACCATCATCGAAAACGTGTCCTAAATGACCACCACATTTGGCGCATGTTATCTCGATACGACGCATTCCTAATGTTAAATCAGCTGTTTCTTTAATTACACCTGCTTTGACTTCCTTATCGAAAGAAGGCCAACCGCAGTGCGAATCAAACTTGGAATCCGATTTAAATAAACGCGTCCCACAACCTCGGCAAGTATAATACCCTTCTTCATTGTGCATCAAGAATTTACCTGTATATGGACGCTCCGTGCCTTTTTGACGCAAAATATAGTACTCATCTTCACTCAAACGAGCTTTCCATTCAGCCTCAGTAACTGGTAATTTATCCATTGAACTTGTTGATTTAGGAGTTTGGCTACATGCCTGAAAGGCTAATGCCAGCGCAAATAAGAAATAAGGAAATGATTTCATACGATTTCGTTTAGAATGAAACGAAAAAACAAGCCAAATGTTTTACTCAATCAAATCACCTAAGAACATTAAATACGGAGTCTCCGCGGGCGAATCAATATCCTTGTAGCGATGGTAATTTCCCAAAATCAAGTTTTGAAGGGTTTTCTTCAAACGCTTCCAACGCGCCTCAGGCAAATTTGCCCGACGATCCCAATAATCAATACGGGTGTCCAAAGGCTCAAACCGCTGATTCGGGAATTTTTCTGAAACCGCATTGCGTAGTTCTACTAAATATTCCAATTTCTTTCGATACGGACCAACCTTGTCCTCATGTGGCCGCTGAATACGTTCCCACATCGTAGGCGGTGTACCCGGATTTCCTTTAACCCCTACCTGTTGCTCTGAATGCAAACGATATTGCACATAGGTCGCCGGAATAAAATCAATCCGATTTTCCAATGCCGCCGAGATACCCATCCAAGCATCATGCAAAAAGAAAGAAGGTAAATTCGTTGGGAAAGGAGAAATTTTATCTAAAAACCGCTTCCGAATACCCATGGTACATCCGGTAACCCGATTACCATCTAATAAGATATCTAATGATTTTCCAGCACGCCACTCCCGCTGCTGTTCCTCGCGAAAACGAAAGGTGGACCATAATTTTTTGCCAGAAATTTGGCCAAATTCATCCACTAAAAGTGCATCTGTAAATACTACTTCGGCTTGATCGTGGTGATTAAAATAGGTAGAGATTCGTTCAATTTTTTGATGATCCCAATAATCATCCTGATCCGCTGGGAAAATATAATCTCCTGAACAAAGCGATAATGCCTTTTGAAAATTTTGATAGGTACCTAAGCGCGCTGGATTGCGGTGAATCACCAAGGGAAGTCGATCTGTAAATTGCTCCAAAATCTCCAGCGTCCGGTCTGTAGACCCTTCATCGCACACAATAATCTCGTCTGCACGCATAGTTTGGTCAACAAAACTACTCAGCTGAGTCCGGAGAAATTTCTCTCCGTTTAAGGTACAAAGTGCAATCGATATCTTCAAAACAAAGCAAATTAATGGGCTTCCAACCAATTCATACCAACACCAATACCCGTTTCCATGGCCACACCCAAATCCATGGCTTGACACATAATTTCATTAATCCTCTCGCGAAGGTAATTAATTTCATCTACATGCGCATCAAAAACTAATTCATCATGAACCGTCAAAATCATACGTGATTTAAGGTTTTCCCGTTCAATAAACGATTGAATCTGAATCATAGCCACTTTGATCATATCTGCCGCAGAACCCTGAATAGGCGCATTAATTGCATTTCGTTCCGCAAAACTCCGCTCATTCATATTAGGAGATAAGATATCGCGCAAATAACGACGTCGGCCGAGGACCGTTTCAACATACCCGAGTTCACGCGCTTGGGTAATGGTCGCATCCATGTATGACTTGACATTCGGAAACTCGACAAAATATTGATCGATAATTTCCTTCGCTTCCGTCCGCGAAATGCCTAAAGAGCCTGCTAAACCAAAAGCCGATTGACCATAAATAATACCAAAATTGACCGCTTTAGCCCGTCGGCGCAATTCAGAAGTCACCTCGTCCAAACTAACCTTGAAAACCTTCGCAGCAGTTGCCTTATGCACATCGATTCCTTGATTAAAAGCATTTAACATTGCCTCATCTTTGGCAAAAGCAGCCATAATGCGCAACTCAATCTGCGAGTAATCAGCCGATAGAATCTGATAATTCGAATCACGCGGAATAAATGCTTTCCGTATTTCTCGGCCTCTAGGCGTCCGAATTGGTATATTTTGTAAGTTGGGATCCTTCGAAGACAAACGCCCCGTAGCCGTAACCGCCTGCATAAAAGATGTATGAATACGTCCTGTTTTAGGTGAAATCAATTGCGGAAGGGCGTCCACGTAGGTCGACTTTAACTTCTGTAATTCCCTGAAATCAAGAATTAAACGGGCAATTTCATGTTCAGATTCCAACTTAGACAAAACCTCTTCGCCCGTCATGTATTGGCCCGTTTTGGTTTTCTTAGCTTTCGGATCCAATTTTAATTTCTCAAATAAGATCTCACCCAATTGCTTGGGAGATGCCACATTGAATTCTTGACCCGCAGCCTCAAAGATTTTTTGTTGTACTTCTCTCGAATCAACCTCAAGCGTCTTGGACATTTCTTGCAAGAAAGCGACGTCTAAATTTACCCCTTCACATTCGATCTTGGATAGTACCCGAGCTAAGGGCATTTCTACGTCCATCAATAATTCGATGGCTTTGGGATTTTTGGCCAACTGCTCATCTAAAAATGGCTTGATTTGAAGCGTTACATCAGCATCTTCAGCTGCATATTCTTTAATGTCCTCCAGGGAAACATCCCGCATATTGCCTTGCTTAACACCTTTTTTACCGATCAAGGTCTCAATCGACAATGGCTCATACTGCAAATAAGACATGGCCAATGCGTCCATATTGTGCCGTTTTTCAGGTTCGATTAGGTAGTGCGCAAGCATGGTGTCGTAGGTAATACCCTTGATTTCAATGCCATAATTCGCCAGTACACTCATGTCATATTTAATGTTCTGAGCTACTTTTTGAATGGCTTCATTCGCAAAAAGATCTTTGAATAAGTCAACAAGTGATTGTGCTTCTGTTTGATCCTCAGGGAATGGTACGTAAAATGCCTCCCCTTTTCGGTAAGCAAATGACATACCCACTAACTCCGCCTCCACAGCTGTTAAACTTGTTGTTTCCGTATCGAAACAGAACGTGGTTTGTCGGCCTAAAAAACCCACCAGCGACCTCACAGCGGCTTCGCCTTGAACCAAATGATATTGATGTGCCGTATTCGACAGATTATTAAAATGAGAAACCTTTTCTTCCGCCTCCTCTTCCAACATAAATCCAGCTGGAGCAGCTACCGGTGACCCAAAAATATCCATTTGATTGGAAGCCACTTTTGGGCTTGCTTTGGGTTTGGGTGCTACGGGTTCTGGGTCTTCGCCTAGGATGCGTCTGCGTAACGTTCTGAATTCTAGTTCATCTAATAATGGCTCTAACAATTCACGATTAGGCTCGGTTTTGATTAATTTTTCTTCTTCGTATTCAATAGGAACCTCACACAAGATGGTTGCCAAATGACGTGAAAGCATGCCTTGCTCTTGAAAGTTTTCCAAGTTTTCACGCAGTTTCCCTTTTAGCTTATCGGTATTTTTAAATAGGTTCTCCATCGAACCATATTCTTCAATTAACTTCTGTGCAGTCTTCTCTCCGACCCCGGGAACACCTGGAATATTATCAACCGCATCTCCCATTAAACCAAGCATATCAATGACTTGGTCCACGTGTTGAATGTTCCATTTGGCACAAACTTCCTTGGGACCTAGGACCTCAACACCCTTGCCCATGAAGGCAGGCTTGTACATTTTGATTCGCTCTTCGACCAGTTGGCCATAATCCTTATCCGGCGTCATCATATACACCTCGATATCTGGATTAGCGCGAACGGCTTTTTTAGCGATTGTTCCGATGATGTCATCGGCTTCATACCCATCCAAGATTAAGATGGGAATGTCCAATGCTTCAACTAATTTCTTGACGTAGGGAATGGCGATGGTAATGTCCTCCGGTTGCTTTTCCCGTTGGGCTTTGTAAGGCGTGTATTCGACGTGCCGGAACGTGGGTGCCGACGTATCAAAGGCGACGCCCAAATAATCAGGTTTTTCCTTTTGAATTACTTCCAAAATGGTGTTTGCAAAACCAAAAACGGCACTAGTATTGATCCCTTTTGATGAAATTCGGGGTGTTTTGGCAAACGCAAAATGGGCGCGATAAATCAGCGCCATCGCATCAAAAAGGAATAATTTTTTCATAGAAATTGACTAATTTTGGCCGAGCAGAAAGCCCGCTCAAAGATAAGAAATAAAAATTCTGAATTATGAATTTAGCTGCCCTTCGTGAGAATTATCAAAAAGGTGAACTTTTAGAAACCACAGTACATATTGATCCGATTGAGCAATTTAAAATTTGGTTTCAAGAAGCGTCAAATGCCAAAGTTATTGAGCCCAATGCAATGTTTTTGAGTACAGTGGGGCATGACAATAAACCAGCCGGTCGGATTGTCTTATTAAAACATGTAGATGAGGCTTTCTCTTTTTTTACAAATTATCACTCGCGCAAAGGGGCTGAATTAGCACAGCACGCGCATGCTTCCTTGACCTTCTTTTGGGGGGAATTGGAGCGGCAAGTGCGCATTGAAGGAAATGTACATAAGATGTCGGAAGTCCTTTCGACCGAATATTTCCATCAAAGACCGCGTGAATCTCAATTGGGCGCTTGGGTATCAGACCAAAGCGCACGCGTTGATTCCAGAGAATATTTGGAGCAACGCTATACCGAATTAGCCAAGGAGTATGAGGGAAAAGAAATCCCGAAACCAGCACATTGGGGAGGCTACGAACTAATCCCCTCCTATTTCGAATTCTGGCAAGGCAGACCTTCTAGACTACATGACCGGATTGTGTATGAGAAAAATGGGCAAGCTTGGGAGCGGTATCGAATAGCACCATAAAGAGGTTAGAACTAAGAGTTAAGTGGTGAGAGGTTAGCCTCTTTGGCAAACCTTTCAGGATTGCCAAAGTTTGAGACGCATGCAATGCGGCGATTATCCTTAGACGTTAGACGTAAGAGGTTAGAACTAAGAGTTAAGAGGTGAGAGGTCTTTAAACTTGCCTTCGGACTTTGGACTAAGTCCCTCCGGACTGCGACAATTTTATCAGTTTTTTAGTCATTTTTTGAATTAGACTTTTTCATTTCCCCTAGTATGTTTAGGTACAAACCTAACCTACTATGAAAAAGCAAACACGTATTGTCGCAATATTTTTATTGCTATTCACTACCATTTCTGTTGTTAAAACTTTAGCCAACGACCCATCCGTTGGTGATTGCATAACTCCGGATTGGCGATTCTGGGGAGAGAGTATTGGTTGTGCATGGCTTTCCGGTGGACATATTTCCAATGAATTACCTGATGGAAAAACGTGTTGCGCACTTAGAACTCATGTTAATTATTATTTTGGAATAAAGTTTAACGAAAGAACAACTTGTGACCCTATTTCATGCCCTGAAAACCCAAATCGTTAAATCCTAGAAACTATGAAATCTACCTATTATTTAATATTCATTTTATTCACATACTTGGCTAACCAGCCTATTGGTTATGCTCAAGGACAATTAATCAAAGTGACTGATTCAAAATCCCAAGAACCAGTTCCTTTCGCAACAATTCATTTCATCAAACAAAATGTTGCTTATTCAACCAATGAAAATGGCTTCTTTTTTGTTTCGGCTAAACTCCTGGAACTAAAGGATTCGTTGCGCATCAGCTGCGTAGGTTATATACCTCAAACAATTTTTTTCGGAAATAACCCTAAAATGCTTGAAATTCAACTCCAAGCCGGACAAATTGAACTCCCTGAAATTCAAGTACATTCGAACAAATTCAAGGTGTTTACAACTAAAAAAGCGCATATGAAAGGCTCTGTAGGCGGTTTAGCTGGGTCGGATGATATGCTTGGACTAAGCTTTGATTCGACCCAACATGCGCATAAAATGATTGAATCTGTCATGGTGTATATTTCCAAAGGAGGAGATTATCAAGTCCCATTTCGTATTCGACTATTCCACTTAAAGAATGGGAAACCCACGTCAGAAGAATTTTATCATACGAATTGGGTGGTGCATGCCACAAAAACCGGTTGGAACACCTTTGATATTCCTAGCAAAGCTGTGTACATCCCCGAATCTGGCTGTCTGATTGCAGTCGAATGGCTCAATTTTCAAAATATTGATTTTTCGAAAATTGATTACACCAAAAGAGATTTCAATTTAGATTTTAGTAAGTATAAAGGACAATACCTTGGGATGGGCTACACAAAAACGCCTACATCTAGCCTCGGTTTTTCTCGAAACGTTAAATCAAAAGGGATTTGGTATTCGTCCGATCTACTATTTAATAATTTTAAAAATCCTGTATTTCACAATAGGATATTAAGGCCGATGATTGCCTTAAGATTGAGGTAAGACGTTGGACGTTAGAGGTTAGAACTAAGAGGTAAGAGGTAAGAGGTAAGAGGTAAGAGGTAAGAGGTCTTTAAACTTGCCTTCGGACTTTGGACTATTTCCCTTCGGACTATTTTCCTTCGGACTGATGACTAGCGACTGACAACTGACCACTTTTCCCTGACTATTTTTATCAGTTTTTTAGTCAATTCTTGAATTAGACTTGCGTGTTTTTGCCCTTAAGTTTGTTTTAAAATAAACATGTGATGCAAAAGCCAAAATCCTACTCCTTACCTGACCAAGATTCCGAACTTTCAATTTTGGAAGAGTCTCCATCAAACGTAATTCCACACTGGCATAAATTAATTGTTTCTGAACGCCTCCGCAATAGGAATAAAGCTGATAACTACGATATGAGCTGGGAAGAAATTATGCAAAGATTGACAAACCAGCATGAAATTATATAAAATCGTTTCGCCCCATCAAGTTTATGTAGAAATGAACCAAAATATAGTCTGGTATAATAATCAATTAGCACTGCTCGGCATACAGTTTTTAAATCAGATTTCTCAAACTTCCAGACTCATTAGTCAATATCCTCATTTGACTTACATCCGCTATTCCCCCAATATTAGATGCTGTATTATTTCACAATTTCCCTACATGATTCATTACCAAGTAGATGAAGACAACCAATTCATTTATATCATTGCAATTCTCCACATGCGGCGGAGAAGCAAGAATTAAGTAGTAAGCGTGAATAGTTATATATTCCCTCCGGACTAATTCCCTTCGTACTGATGACTAGCGACTGACTACTGCCCACTCTCACCTTTCACCTCTTACCTCTCACCTCTTACCTCTTACCTCTCCCTAGTCCTCCCTCCTCGGATCCACCCGCCAGCCCAACTTCCTTAATTGCTGCACCCGCAACGTGCGATGCCCGAATTCCTCCATCACCACGCCCTGCATCCAATACACCCCATTCCCCCGAAAAGAATATTTCTTCAAATCCGCCGGAAAATGAACCGTATCAAAAAACTCACCCCGCACATCCACAAAATACCCGAAATACATCCGGTCGCCCGATTTCGTGCGCGTCGGCTTTAAAGTCACCAAATAACCCAAAATATCCCCCCGATCATACGCTAAATCCGCATTCAACAAGGTATGCGGTAAATCCGATACCAAATCATAGGGCGAACACAACGGAAAACCCAATATCTCCCACTGGTCAAACGCATCCTCCGCTGGATCATGCAATAAGTCCGGCAATACACCCAAATCCGACACCTCATCCCCAAACATCTCCATCGCCACCACTGGCGCAGCCTTCCCCTGAAAACGTGCATGCGCCTCCCAAAGCAACGGCTTCTTCTCCACACCTAAATGTCGGAAGGCCCCCACCCGAATCAATAAAATCGCCTGCTCCAAGCCCAAAGAAACCCGATGCACAAAATCCTCCCAAGACCGAAACGGCCCTCCCTGCCTCCGCGCCTCCAATAAATCCTGAATCACCCGCTTCTCCAAACCCTTCACATGTACCCAGCCCATCCAAACCACCAACCCACGAATCGACGTCAAATAATCACTCGCATTAATTTCCGGTGCCTCCACCTGCGCCCCACATCGCCTAGCCTCATGCACATAAAACTCCGTCCGATAAAATCCGCCAAAATTATTAATCACCGCCACCATAAACTCCAGCGGATAATAGGTCTTCAAATACAAACTTTGGTAACTCTCCACCGCAAACGACGCCGAGTGCGCCTTCGAAAACGAATAGCCCGAAAAACTCTCCATTTGACGCCAGACCTCCCGCGACACTGCCTCCGCATAGCCCTTCGCCGCACAATTCGTAAAAAACGCCTCCCGAATCCGCTCAAATTCCGCACGCGATCGGTGCTTGCCCGACATCCCCCGCCGCAACACATCCGCCTCCGCCAAACTCAAACCCGCAAAATAATGCGCCACCTTGATCACATCCTCCTGATACACCATCACTCCATAAGTCTCCTTCATCAACTCCCCCATCAAGGGATGAACCGGCTCATACGAATCCGGCGCATGATACCGCTCAATATAAGCCTTCATCATTCCTGAAGACGCGACACCCGGTCGTATAATCGACGAGGCTGCGACCAAGGTTATGTAATCCTGGCAGTCCAATTTCTTCAATAACTGCCGCATGGCGGGTGATTCAATGTAAAAACAACCCATGGTCTCGTGCCGCATCAACTGCCCACGAATCCCCTCATCCTGCATAAAATCCTGCACCCGGTGCACATCCACATCCACCCCACGATTCGCGCGAATGATATCCACCGACTCCTTGATATGCCCTAACCCGCGTTGCGACAAAATATCAAACTTCGCAAAACCAATCTCCTCCGCCACATACATATCAAACTGGCAGATTGGGAAACCCTTTGGCATAGGTTCTAACGCCGTATACGCAAACAAAGGCTCCTCCGAAATCAAAATACCCCCCGCATGAATGCTCAGGTAATTCGGGAAGTCCAATAACAAATTCCCGTACTTCACAATCAACATGTGAATCTCCGAACTCACCTCCCGTATCGCCGTGGCGGGGTCCAACCACGCATCGATTTCGGCTTTGGGTAAGCCAAAAACCTTCGCTAATTCCCGATAAATCGACTTATCCCGAAAAGTCACATACGTGGCTAGCAAGCATACATGCTTCGCGCCGTAACGCTTAAAGATATAATCGATGATGTCATTGCGCTCATCCCACGAAAAGTCAATATCAAAATCCGGCGGACTCGTCCGATGCGGATTAATGAAGCGCTCAAAATATAAATCCAACGCCACCGGATCCACATCCGTAATCCCCAAACAATACGCCACAATCGAGTTCGCCCCCGAACCACGCCCCACATGAAAATAACCTCGAGAACGCGCATAACGTATAATATCCCACGTAATCAGAAAATACGCATCAAAATGCAACTCATGAATCACCTTCAATTCCTTCTCGACCCGCGCCTTCGCCTCCCGGTCTGAACGTGGATAGCGATAACGCAAACCCTCATAGGCCAGTTTGGTCAATAAAGCCAAATCATCCTCCCGACTCGAGCCATATAAACGTCGGTTCTTAGGTAATTTAAAATCAAAGTGAAAGGTGCAGTTGGCCAACAACTGCTCCGAGGCATCGAGCAATCCCGGATAATCCCGACAAATCTCCCGCAACTCTTCCGGCGTGTACATGCGCTCATCCTCCTGCGCCTGCGCCTTGGGTGAAAGCTTACTCAACAAGACATTTTGGTCAATCGCCCGCAACAATCGGTGCATCGAAAAACCCTGCTTGTTCAAGAACGTGACCGGTTGGCACCACACCATCCCACCCAAATCCTTCACATTCCACAAGGCCTTCAAATCCGTTCCACGAATACCCCAGCGCTCGTTTTTACCGAGGGTTTGCAAGCTCCTTCGCCGACTAAACGGAAAAATCGTCCAGACATCCTCCCATTCCGGAGGTCGCTCCGGCCAATCCCCACCAGCCAATAAAATCTGAGAAGCAAAGGCATTAATCTGTGCTAAACCTGCGGGATTCCGCGCCAGGCAGACATAGCCTTTGGTAAATTCCATGCCTACCACCGGCTTAATCCCCGCTTCTGTACACGCCTGCACAAAATCGAAAACCCCAGAAGCACGGTGAATATCCGTTAAGGCCAATACCTGAATGCCACGCGCCACTGCCGCTTCCACCAGCTGCTCAGGCGAAAGCGTTCCATAACGGAGGCTATAAAAGGAGTGACAATTCAAGTACATGGGCTATTCCGACTTAGGTCCTAAGGCATTTCGACGCTCTCCGCGCTCCATCAGTCCACTCGCCCGTAAAACCGAGAAGTCCCCGTAGCGATTTCGCAGATTATCCATCGCCCCATACAAAGGCACCAGACGCGCCCCGTCATCAAACAAACTCAGTTGTTCCTGACTTTGCAACAATTTGGAAAAACGTACCCCTATCAGCCGAATCAACAGTCGGCGATCATACAATTTCTCAAACAACTCATGTACCGCCGGAATCAGGCGATGATCACTCGCAGACGCCGGAATACTGATTTGTCGGGTATGCGTATCAAAATTCGAATAGCGTAATTTGACCGTGATGCAGGAAGTGCATTGGCCGAGTTTTCGGAGGTCGTAGGCCAACTGCTCAGTCAAAGAACCTAAGATTCGGTGTAATAACTTCACATCCGTCGTGTCTTGCTCAAACGTAATCTCCTTCGAGAGCGACTTTTGTTCGGAATAAGGAACGACAGGACGTAAATCGATGCCATTGGCGCGCTCCCACAACATGACACCGGATTTACCAAAAGTACGTTCCAAGATCTTCAATGGCATTTGGCTGAGGGTACCCACATGCACAATACCCATGTTTCGGAGGGTTTGGGCCGTTACGGCTCCGATCATGGGAATCTTGCCAACCGTCATGGGCGCTAAGAAAGCCTTCTCCTCTCCCGGTAATACCTGAAATTGGCCCGCAGGTTTGACGTGATTCGTCGCGACTTTGGAAACCGTTTTATTAACGGATAGGCCAAAGGAAATCTGCAAACCGGTTTCCTTGTGAATCTTTTGACGTAAATCCGTCGCAAATTGGTACGAACCAAAAAACCGCTCCATGCCCGTCATATCCAAATAAAACTCATCGATTGACGCCTTCTCCACCACGGGCGCCCGGTCCATAATCATCCGCGTCACCCAATCTGAATGCTGTGCATACGCCTCAAAATCACCGCGCAACACCAGCGCATCTGGACATAACTTCAAAGCCATCCGCATGGGCATCGCCGAACGTACCCCAAACGCACGTGTCTCATAACTGCAAGCCGCGACAACGCCTCGGTCCGACAAGCCTCCCACGATCACGGGTTTCCCCACGAGACGTGGATCTCGGAGTCGCTCGACGGAGACAAAGAACGAATCTAAGTCCATGTGCACAATGGCGCGATCTTGCATAAAATTGGTAGCTATTTGGGTAATTCGAATACCTTTCGTAACTTCGATGAGTATACGATTAAATATTGGATACGAATTTTATTCATTTTACTTAAATAAGCAAATCGCATGAGCACTTTTTTTAGTCAGAATTTACGTTTTTTACGCAGCAAGATGTCCGAGAAAACATCGCAAGAAAAACTGGCTGAATTAATCAACATCAAGAAGCCCACCTTGGGCTCGTACGAATCCGGCAGAGCAGAACCTAAATATGCCGATCTCATCGAAATAGCTGAGTTTTTTAAGGTAGAGGTGGATGAATTACTTAAAGAAGATCTTTCGAAAAGACTTCCCGGGATGGCCAACAAGCCTAAGCTACGTATTTTAGCCACCACGGTTGATTCCAATAATGAAGAGAATATCGAGATGGTGCCCGTCAAAGCTTTGGCAGGATATACAGCTTCCTATGACGACGTAGAATTCATTCAAGAACTCCCAACCTTTCAAGTACCCTTCTTACCTCGCGACAAAAAATACCGTGTATTCCCCATCAAAGGCGAATCCATGTTACCCTTACAACCCGGCTCACTTGTCTTCGCAGAATACGTAGAAGACTGGACCGCCATCAAAGACGGAACGATTTGTATTGTGGTGACGCGTGAAGACGGTGTCGTATTAAAACAAGTCATTAATCACTTGGCCGACCGCAAAGTATTGATCCTTAATTCGACCAACAAAACCTACGATCCTTATCCGATCCTCGGCTCTGAAATCCAAGAAATCTGGAAGTTCGCCGGGTATTTTCATAGTGATTTTCCGAGCAAGTCCGAAGGAAATGAGTCCGAAGTCCGAAGGCAATAAAGGGCCGAAGGCAAATAAGTCCGAAGCGAAATAGCATGTAGGCAGTTAGTCCGAAGGGAAGACTTAAACAATTACCCCTCCGGACTCCGGACTACCTCTTACCTCTTACCTCTTACTTCTCACCTCTTACCTCTCACCTCTTACATCTCACTTCTTAATTCCAGCGTCTAACGTCTAACGTCCAACGTCTAATAATCATGCTTGCAAAAATATCCTCCAGTTTAGGCATTCCAGAAAACCAAGTCCGTAAAACCATTGAACTGCTCGACGAAGGCGCTACAATTCCCTTTATTTCCCGTTACCGAAAAGAAGCGACTGGAAGCCTTGACGAAGTACAAGTAGTCCAAATACGCGACTTGCGTGACCAATTGGTGGAATTAGAAAAACGCCGTGAAGCCATCCTGAAATCACTCAAGGAATTAGATAAACTAAGCCCCGAACTCGAAAGAGCCGTGCGCGGAGCGGAAACCCTCGCCAAACTCGAGGACATCTACCTTCCCTACAAACCCAAACGTAAAACACGCGCGATGGCCGCAAGGGAAAAAGGACTACAGGCTTTGGCAGATAAACTATTCGAACAACGCATGCTTGACCCGGAAGTCTTAGCCGCAGAGTTCCTCGATGATACGGAAGAAGCTTTAGCCGGCGCACGCGATATTTTGGCAGAGGAAATGATGGAAACAGCCGAAGCACGCGAAGAAGCTCGCCAGTTATTCTCCCGCAAAACAACGGTTAAATCCACCGTCGCCAAAGGAAAACAAGAAGTGGGGATTAAATATAAAGACTATTTCGATTGGTCCGAATCCCTCGCTCAAGCACCTTCCCACCGCGTTTTAGCCCTTTTTAGAGGAGAAAATGAAGGTATTTTAAACTTAAACCTGGCAGGGCCAGACCAAGATGTACTCGACAAATTAGACCGGCGGTTTATTAAAGGCAATAATGCCTGTGCCCGACAAGTAACGCTAGCCATCCAGGACGGTTACAAACGCTTGCTCATGCCGGCGATGGAAAATGAAATGCGGGCAGAGGCAAAGAAACGTGCCGACGAGGAAGCGATTCGTGTCTTTGCTGAAAACATGCGCCAATTACTTTTGGCAGCACCACTCGGACAAAAACGGGTACTTGCACTTGACCCTGGATTCCGTACCGGATGTAAATTGGTCTGCCTAGATGAACAAGGAACCTTACTAGACAACACAGCCGTTTACCCACATACTGGTCCTGGACAAGCACAAGAGGCCGCTCATACCATCAGCGCATGGGTAAAAAAATACAAGGTGCAAGCCATCGCGATTGGCAATGGAACGGCTGGTCGGGAAACCGAAGCCTTTGTACGCAACTTGAAATTGGAAGGGATAAATATCATCATGGTCAACGAAAGTGGTGCCTCCATTTATTCAGCTTCCGATGCAGCACGCGAAGAATTTCCAGATAAAGATATTACAGTACGTGGAGCAGTTTCCATAGGTCGAAGATTAATGGACCCATTAGCTGAATTGGTTAAAATTGATCCCAAGTCGATTGGCGTGGGACAATACCAACATGATGTTGACCAAAAGAAATTACAAGCATCATTAGATGACACAGTCATTTCGTGCGTAAACTCCGTGGGCGTTGAACTAAATACCGCCTCCAAACAAATTCTTTCTTACGTTTCTGGACTTGGACCGCAATTGGCCCAAAACATCATCGACTACCGTACGAAAAACGGCCCCTTCATAAAGCGATCTGATTTGAAAAAAGTCACGCGTTTAGGTGAAAAAGCCTACGAACAAGCCGCTGCTTTCTTACGCATTCGGCACGCGAAAAACCCATTAGATGCCAGCGCCGTTCATCCAGAACGCTATGATATCGTGGAAAAAATGGCGAAAGATTTGAATTGTAAGGTGGGTGATTTATTGGCCAACGAATCCCTGCGCAAGCAAATTCAATTACAAAAATACGTGACTAGCGAAGTGGGGATGCCTACACTCACAGACATCTTGGCTGAATTGGCTAAACCCGGCCGTGACCCACGCGAACAATTCGAAGCTTTTGAATTTACCGAAGGTGTGAATGAAATTAAGGATCTACGCATCGGCATGAAACTACCAGGCATTGTGACAAACATTACCAATTTTGGCGCTTTTGTGGACATTGGCGTACATCAGGACGGATTAGTCCACGTAAGCCAGTTGGCCGACAAATTTGTCAAAGACCCCAACGAAATTGTCAAAGTAGCTCAAAAAGTCATGGTTACCGTGACAGAGGTGGATGAAGCACGAAAGCGCATCGCTTTGAGTATGAAGAAATAAAAAAGGCCATCCGCGGATGGCCTTTCAATTTACTTTTTGCAGCAACTAGGGAGTTTATCGAAACTCTTTTTAATTGCCTTTACATCGTCAGCATCATAACCCGTTTCCGCGATTACTTGCTTAATCTTCGCGACATCGATTTTATCTGGATTATACACCACGGTAATGTTTGATTGATCCTCCAAATTCAAATCTGATTTTTCAACCCCTTTAGTCAACGCTAAATTCTTTTCGATGCGCTCCTTGCACATTTCGCAAATAGCGGAAGTTTTAATCTTCACTGTTTGTGTAGGTCCTGACAAAAACCCGAAGAGCAGCACTAATAATAATGTTTTCATGCTATTTTATTTAACCCCAGGCTTCAGCCTGGGAAGCCTAACCTATTTTTTTGCAACTTTCAAATCCATCGTGCACGCAGGACATTTCCCTTTTTTCGCGTAAGTCTTTGCCCCTTCACACTTCATGGGACACTGATACACTTCTTTTTTCTCTTCCGTTTTCGTCTTTTTGGACGCTTGCGTTTGCGCAAATGTTCCAAACATCGCAAAAACCATTCCAGACACTAAGATGACCTTTTTCATATAATTTTTATTTAGTTGATTTTATAACGTATTCCTGTGTAAACCATCCGCCCAGCTATGGGTGCCCAAATCATGGTGGCATCAAAATCTCTTCCAAATGGATCAGAAACCCCTATGATAGGATTTGGTTGGGTAAAATTAAATAGATTTTCTACGCCAACATACATTTCCCAATGTTTAAATTGACGCGTCACTTGTCCATAAACCATCGAAAATGCTGGTGCGTTCACTTCCGGCGCATCACCTACATGGACATAAGCATTCGGAATCCGACGTGATCCGCTCCACTGCCATGTCAAATCAAATTTCCAAATATCATATTTCGTCGCATAAGCTAAGTTGACAAGCACACGATCCCGATTCAAAAATGGCTTCGACAAACGTCTTAGACCTCCACTTTCTGACAAATAATCAGATGCCACATCTTGAAAACGATAGGCCGCTTTCCATTCCAATCGCGGCAATGGGCTATAATTAAATTCAATTTGGGCACTTTTTGAATAGGATGCACCTGGATTTGAGTACATGCGAATGGCGTGAGCGATTTCCATGTCAACGATCCATTGATGCGTAAAGTCGGTTTGGAAATAATCTAATACGAAGTTGGCTTTGCGGTTGGCCAACTGGAATTCGTGCGCCAACGAGAATCCATAATTCCATGCCTCTTCTAACGGATTGAGATTACCAACCAACTGAATATACCGGGTATTCGCCAAGAAACCCATGTTTTCCGCTAACGGATTCACACGGCGCCATCCTTTTCCGGCAGATGCCCTGGCCATCCAAGTAGGTGAAACATCCCATTTGGCATGTAGCCGTGGCACCCATTTGGTTCCCAATTGATTATGAAAATCAATGCGATTACCAACGACCAACGTGAATCGATTTGGAATTGTCCAAATATATTCGCCGAAAAATCCTGGAACTATTTCCGTTCGCGCATAGGTAGAATCAATATAACGTTCTTGGTAAGAATCATACAAAAAGCTCGATCCAGCCTTCCAGGTATGATTTGTGTTGTCGATGATGGATTGATAAATTAAATTACCGAACACACTTTGCTCTCGCCCGACATACGACTTGAACGCAAAATAGGAATCGTTTCGGTGGTCGGCAGCGGATAGAATCAGCCCTAAACCTTTCCAAGGTTTGGTTTGAAACAAACGAGCTATTTTGGCAAAACTCTCAAAACGCGTGGTTGCACTTCCAAAGCCATACACGCGGTAGCGATTTGATGTTTTTTCCTCGAAATTCATTTGGCCCGCCACGCGTTGTTCACGCAAATAACCGCCTCCCCATTGCACCATCCACTTGTCCGTGGCATACTTCCATCGGTTCATGACATTGACCAAATTAAACAAAGGCAAATCCATAAACCCGTCCTTGTTTCCATCGAGGCGGGAAACTTGTTGGGAATAATGTGTCAACAATGCCGTGGAAAGCTTTCCATTAAATTTATGCGCGGCTTGTTGGTTTACCTCAAATCTCCCTTGCGAATTTCCATACGTATTTAAAAAATATACCTCAGACGTGTCAGGTTTAACCAATTCCATGTTGATGGCTCCCGTCATAGATTCATATCCGTTCACTACGGAACTTTGGCCTTTGGCTAAATCGATCGAACGAATCCACGTACCTGGAATGTAGTTCAATCCATAGGTAGATTTTAAGCCTCGAATGGAAGGAACATTTTCTACTTGGGTTTGCACATAGGTACCTGATAGGCCCAAAAGTGAAATTTGTTTCGCGCCTGTGATGGCATCTGTAAAATTGACAGATACACTTGCATTCGTCTCGAAACTTTCGGAGAGGTTACAACAAGCTGCTTTGGCAAGGGTTTTCATCGTTAAGATTTCCCTACTTTGAATGGATTGAACATCATGTCCGCCAGGCGATGCCAGTACACTCACCTCAGCTAATTCGCTCGAATTAGCTGTCAAATGTACATGTACAAATCGAGGTTTATCTACCCAAACAGAATCAGGCTTAAATCCGACTGCACGGATAGTCAGCCAACCGGGAAACGTACGCACTCGCAATTTAAATATCCCATCCACGCCGCAGGTGGCACCTAATTTGTCGGCCGAATAATAGACTGTAGCGCCAGGAATATCCTCCATGTTGCCCTGAGCATCCAAGCTCATCACGCGGCCATTGAGCTCCTGCGCTACCAGGGGGAAACCCCATAAACAAAAAACAATAAGCAATAATCGATTCATCAGAAATGGATTTAACATAAAACAAGATGTTTTAATTGAATGCTAAATCGCCTAAATCAAATAAACTTGGATGAACGCGCGCTTGACAGAAGCGGGTGGTGAAAAATCAGATTCTTCAAGAAATAAACTAGGTTCGGAATGAGTAAAAGCCCCGAACATCGTTGACATATTACCTGAAGGAACGGTCGCCACAAAATCGAAATCAACAAATTTCAACTGCTGCTCTGCGCTTAATTTGACCTGAAATTGGTCATAGGTACAACATGAGGCACGAGATACAACATCGCGTGTGACAGGTTTACTTTTTGCACAACAACTTACCTGATTACCCCATCCGTAAGAAACACTTCCAGTAAAAATACATGTGGCTGATTTCCATGCGAAACCTGTTTGGCCTAAAAGAAGCCAAAAAACAAAGAATAGTACGAAAGAATTTTTCAATATTTTCGTCATGGGTACATGAAACAAGCGCGGAAAATTACGAAAGGAAACGTTAATATATAAGTCAATGCCATAGAAATATTCTTTCTTTGCAGTTGCTATGTTTAAACGGGCGTTCCTCTTTATTGTTTTGGTAGTAGGTGTATTTCAAGGTATGGCCCAAGAAACTCGTTACCGCTATCTCGTACTCTTTAAGGACAAAAAAAACTCCCCATTTTCAATCACGGCGCCAGACAAATTTTTGTCGGCATCTGCCATTAATCGTAGGTTAAAAAACAAAATTGAGATTCGGGAACAAGATTTACCTGTAAACCCAACCTACATCGAGGAATTAAAGGCAGCGGGAGCTCAGATTATCTATCCCCTTAAATGGGTCAATGGGGTATTGATTAAGGAAAAACCGAAAAACATCGCCAAAATTAAAGCACTAAAATCGGTGTTAGGGCTTTACAAAAATATGCCCTTGGATTCAAGTTCAGATCTTCGTCTTGAAACGCAAGCTAAAAACCTATCGAAGGAATCCGCGGTACTTGATTATGGAAACTCATTAACGCAGATAAGCCAATTGGGCGTGGACAAAATGCATGCGAAAGGCTTTACAGGAAAGGATGTCAAAATCACCTTATTGGATGATGGCTTTTCACAAGCTGACCAAGTGGGCTATTTACAAAATGTCTATACCGAAAAACGGCTATTAGGCACACTGGTGACTGATCCTGGCCTACGTTCGGTGTATTTAGGTGGGGCACATGGAACCAATGTTTGGAGTACGATAGCCGCGCAATCACCCGGGAAGTTAATTGGCACAGCTTTTCAAGCCCAATTTGCCTTGGCACAAACAGAGGAAGGGAATCATGAGCTATTGGTTGAAGAGGCCAATTGGATGCGTGGAGCGGAATGGGCGGACAGTTTGGGAACGGATATCATTACTTCATCGCTGGGATATTCAGAATTTGACAATAGTCAATACAATCACAGCTATGCAGATATGAATGGCAAAACGACCTTAGTCACCCAAGCTGCAGCGTTTGCCGCGAGCAAAGGAATTGTGTGTATCATTTCGGCGGGAAATCAAGGGAATGATGCTTGGAAATACATTACTGCTCCGGCAGATGCCGACTCAATTTTAAGCGTGGGTGCAGTGGATCGAAATGGGCTACGCGCCTCCTTTAGCTCGATAGGTCCCTCGGCTGACTTACGAATTAAGCCTGACGTCGCGGCTATGGGTTTAGCCACAATTGCTGGCCTACCTTCCGGCTCATTTGGTTCAATTAGTGGAACATCCTTTTCTGCGCCTTTAATAGCCGGATTAGTCGCTGGAATTATACAAGCGAACCCGCAAAAGACCGCACAAGAAATCATTCAAGGAATTCGAAAATCAGGTACTCAGTCGTCAAAACCTGACCAATTACTCGGTTATGGCATTCCAAATTTCGACCGAGCCAATCAAATTGTTAACCCCGTCTTGGGAAATGAATTACCTGTCGAAAACCCGTTTCATGTATATCCCAACCCGGTTGCTGCAGGTCAAAAAATTCAGGTTTCAACGGGTGGAATAAACCAAGGAACCTTAGATATTTTGAATGCTCAAGGAGCTATTGTCCAATCACTTAGCTTCCAAAATACGGAATTTGATTTTTTTGTAGCGCCTTTCGTTTCTGGAAAATATTATTTTAGATTTACGCACGGAAATCTTGTCACAGTGATTCCTGTACTACTAAACCTGTAAAAATGAAATCTCGCTTTTTATCGTTGGACATCCTCCGTGGCATTACGTTGGCCGCTATGATTTTAGTTAATACGTCCGGCAATGGCACATATACCTACGGTCCTTTACAACACGCTGATTGGCACGGCTTCACACCCACGGACCTCGTATTTCCTACCTTCTTATTTATGGTGGGCGTTGCGATGCGATTCTCATTTAAAGCATTCAACTACACCTTAACTCCTGCCGTTCGAACCAAAATTCTAAAAAGAACGGTCTTATTATTCATCATCAATTACATCATTTTCTATTTTCCTTTCCTTGATTTTACATGGGAAAATTTGCGCTTTTTAAATGTATTGCCCCGCATTGCGTTATCGTATTGTGCCATTTCATTTATCACCTTAAGTGTCCCAGCGCGTTGGCTTACCACGATAAATATCAGCTTTCTTCTTGCCTACTGGGCTATTATGGCCCTTTTGGGCGACACAGGTGTAGCTTATGAATTGGGATCAAATGCCGTTCTCAAATTGGATTTGTTTCTCTTTGGACCTACCCACTTATATGATGGAAATGGTATTCCATTCGACCCAGAAGGCTTTTTGAGCACATTACCAGCCTTGAGTACCTGTTTATTTGGATATCAAGTCAGTTTGTATTTAGAGAAACAAAGGGACGCGCAAAAACCTGCATTAACCGGTTTGCTTGTCTACGGAATTGGCCTAATCGTACTGGCCCTGATTTGGGATAAAAGCTTTCCCATCAACAAAAAATTATGGACAAGTTCGTTTGTTCTAATGTGTGCAGGGATAGATTTTGTATTGATTGGCTTATTGAATTGGTGGATTGAAGTCAAGGAAAGGAATTTTGCGAATACCTTCTTCTTGGTTTTTGGTACCAATTCTATTTTAGCTTACGCAATCTCTGAAGTGTTAACGATCCAAATGTCACATGTCCAAATACAAGAGGGATCTGGAACAACGTCACTAAACGATTGGCTTTATTGGCATATTTTCGAACCGGTATTCGGAAAATTCAACGGATCACTCGCGTACGCAATCTGCTTCGTGCTGGTTTGTTGGTCCCTTTGCTATGTTTGCTACAAGCGAAAATGGTTTTTGAAAGTTTAAGCGAACAACATCGCCGCACCGAATACACCCGCACTATCGCCTAATTTGGGCTTAACAATAGGGGTATTTACTTCACCAGAATTGAAAATGTATTTCTTTATCCGATTATAACCTTCGGTATAAAGCAAGTCAATATTGCCTACACCGCCACCGATGACAATAACATCTGGGTCAAGCACGTTGATTAACGTGGATATTGCCCGACCAAAATTCTCCAACATGCGGTCTACGGTTGCCAAAGCAACAGGATCATTTCCTGCAAAATAAGCTTGCATAATCTGCGGCATACGCATCTTTTGACCTGACTGGCGTTTATAAAATAACTCCAATGCCGGTCCAGAAATCACGTGTTCAACACATCCTGATTTTCCACAGTAACACGGATCTCCACCCTCTTCTAAAATATTATGCCCCCATTCCCCTCCAATTCCATGTACACCTTTTACCACTTTTCCATGTGCAACCAATCCTCCTCCAACGCCAGTACCCATAATCACACCAAAAACAATTTCAGCACCGGGGTGGACGTCCAAAACAGCACCTAAATGAGTTTCTGCCAATGCAAAACAATTCGCATCATTGGCAAGCGACACCTCACATCCTAAAATAACCGCCAAATCCGAAGCCATGGCCTGCCCATTCATACAGACCGTATTGCAATTTTTCATGGTTTGGGTACGCGGATCCAACACACCTGGGGTGGCAAAGCCCACTTGGACAGGTGATTCATTCAGTTCAGTCGCCACCTCGTCCACTAAGCGTTTGACTTGCTGCAGAATATGTGTATAACCTTTCGAAGCTTCTGTGTCAATGCGTTTGCGCATGATCACACGCGTAGGATCCTGCCGATCTAATACGGCACATTCAATCTTGGTTCCCCCTAAATCAACACCCCATAAATTACCGCCTGTTGTCTTCATTTTCGAATATACTTAAATAGCTTAAATAGCGACTTGATGCAATTTCTCCAGACTCAACTGCCTTGATTACGGCACAAGCTGGCTCTGAAATATGAACGCAATTGTTAAATTTACACGCGCCCAATAAGGCGCGCATCTCTGGAAAATAATGGGCTAGCTCTTCTTTTTCAATCTCGTGAATTCCCATTTCATTAATGCCCGGACTATCAATTAAATAGGTTCCGGCACTTAATTCCCACATGGTCGAATAGGTCGTCGTATGCACACCTTTCTGAGCAAAATCAGAAATTTCTTTGGTTTTAATCTGAAGATGTGGGGCTACAATATTCAACAAACTAGATTTGCCTACACCTGAGTGACCTGCGATCAAGGATACTTTCCCTTGAAACATAGCCTTAAATTCATCTACACCCTGATTTTTAGGGATCGAGGTAAATAAAATTCCATAGCCTAATTCTTGATACAACGCAGCATATTCAAAAACTTGATCTTGCTCTTCCTCATCCAGTAAATCCATTTTGTTGAATACAATATGAACGGGAATGCGAAATGCTTCCGCTGTCACTAAAAAACGATCCAAAAATCCAAGGGAAGTTTTGGGCGATTTTAAGGTCATGACAAAAATCGCTTGGTCAACGTTGGCGGCCAACATCTGCCCATGGGCGGTTTTATGAACTGATTTACGGATTAAATAATTCGTGCGTGGTAGAATTTCTTCAATCAAGACGGTTTGATGCACCTCGTCTTCCATCGAAAACATTACCCAATCGCCTACGGCAATTGGATTCGAAGTGGTAGGCCCTTTTAGCTTAAATTTACCTTTCAAACGGCCATCAAAAACCTTTCCGGACTCAGCACGCACTTCATACCAAGATC
The DNA here is from genome assembly GCF_042715545.1 of Aquirufa avitistagni. Taxonomy (NCBI): domain Bacteria; kingdom Pseudomonadati; phylum Bacteroidota; class Cytophagia; order Cytophagales; family Flectobacillaceae; genus Aquirufa; species Aquirufa avitistagni. The sequence continues at coordinate 1,276,034 of NZ_JBBKXZ010000001.1, forward strand.
CAGTAGACCGCATAATTAAGCCTTTATTGAGCGACATAGGCCTGATTTGTTTGTTCGATATACGACATAATTCGTGCAGTTGCCCCCGCTTGTAACGCAACAAAATTTCTTGACATCACTTGTTTATTTACTAATAGATCATCATCCTCAAAAATAACGCGCATCGCTTGTTCCAATGTCGCAGCATCTGCAATGGGAAATGCTAGTCCCAAAGAAACTAAATCTACCGCCTCATGAAATTTTTGATAATTTTTATTTCCAAAAAAGACCGTTGGCCCATACACAGCAGCCTCCAACGTATTATGCAGACCAGCACCAAATGCCCCGCCAATATACGCAAATGTAGCTCCACGATACATGGTGGCCAGTCGGCCTATTTCATCTACAATCAATACTTCCGCATTATCAACTAACTCACCCGTAGAAAACATGACGGGTACAGACATTTGGTTTTTCCATGATTGAAGTTCCGCAGCGTGGATTTCATGGGGCACAATAACCCATTTTAAGGGAAAAGCATGTGCATTTATGAGTGGAATAATGCAATCCAAATCAGCCTGCCAGGCAGATCCGACCACGATAAAAGCCTGATTGTCAACAAACTGGGTCAATAAATCCCAAGGGGATGAATTGCGTGCATTAGCTAAAACGCGATCAAAACGTGTATCACCAGCAACAGTCACTGCATGAATACCAATTGATTCGAGTAATTCTTTTGACTCTGTATTTTGAACAAAAAGGTGATTGAAGGAGGCCAACATCGATCTAAAAAATCCACCATACCATTGAAAAAATACATGATTGGGTCGGAAAATTCCAGAGACTAATAGGGTATGAATACCTCGATCACGAAGTCCTTGCAAGTAGAAATACCAAAACTCATACTTGACAAATAGGGCAATTTTTGGCTTAACTAAATCTAAAAATCGGGCACTGGCGTGGCGACCATCGAAGGGCAAATAGCTTATATAATCGATGCCTGGTGTGTTTTTCCGAACTTCATATCCAGATGGCGAATAAAAAGTGACTAAAATAAAATGATCTGGGTATTGATTTTTAAATGCCTCAATGATCGGTCGGCCTTGCTCGAATTCCCCCATTGAAGCGGTATGAATCCAAGCCACTGGCTTTTCATTCAAATGCATGGCAGACTCCAATCCCTCCCAAAGGGTTTGTTGGCCTTCATGCCACAATTTAGCTTTGGGATGAAACAAAGCAGCCAAACGCATGGTTTGGCGATATAAAAACAAGGCAAAAGAATAAAGCCAAACTCTCAAGTTTTTACTAAATTTGATGTTGAATTGATAAAATTACAAAAATTAGCGGCACTTGCCACCATCCCATGAATTGGAATCAACTAACAACAGAACAACAACTCGACGAAATAATAGAGACATCGGCGGAAAAACCCGTAGTCATTTTCAAGCACAGTACCCGTTGTTCGATTTCATCTACGGCATTAAGCCGACTAGAGCGTGCATGGGATGCCGATCAAACACCCGCATTTTATCTAGATTTAATTGCCTATCGTCCTATTTCAGGATTAATCGCAGAGAAATTTGATGTGGAGCATCAATCACCTCAGGTTCTTGTGATTGATCAAGGGAAATGCACCTATTCTGCCACCCATTGGGATATATCCATGGATGAATTAAAGCCATTTTTAGCCTAAACCATGCGTAAATTTTGGGGAGTTTTCTTGGTAGTTTGTTGTCCGCTGGTTTTACTAGGCCAACGGAAAAATACCGTAATTCAAGCCCCTAAAAAAACCGTAGCTACGTCAACAAGCGAATGGTCATTAGGTGTATCTACGTCAACGAACTCCGGCATTTTTGGAGGTGTACAATTCCGCAAACCATGGGGTACAAAAGAAAATAAAAATTTTGTAGGGCTAGAAGCTGCCATTTTAAATGACTACCGTGAGTTCACTTCCCCTTATACCTACAATGGACGATCGCACAAAGACGGAAAACTAAATCAGTTGATTGCTATTCGACCTGCCTTTGGACGGCAATGGACCTTGTTGCAAAAGTCCTCTGAAGGAGGGCAAAAACTAATGGGCTTATTTTCCACTGGGCCTAGCATCGGGCTTCAAAAGCCATATTATGTGGAAATCTCGTATGATAATGGCGGTCAAGCCACCGCTGAAGTGCCGTATGCCAAAACGCTGGACAATACGTACAAAAAAGTGATTATCATGGGAGAAAGCAGTGTATTGAAGGGACTTAACGAATCCGTAATTGTTCCGGGTTGGCACGTTAAAACGGCTGTCAACATGGAAATTGAGACTTTAAAACAAAATAATATTGGTATAGAAATCGGTTTTGTGGTGGATTACTTCACAAAACCAATTGACATATTAAACCTTACGGCCGGTCGGCAAGTTTACACAACCGGTTACATCAGTTTTTCCATGGGAAAAAACACGAAATAACGCCTAAATCATGATTGAATTACCACAAATAAGCCCTGCATCTTCTAATCGTAAACCAGATTGGTTACGTGTCAAATTACCCATTGGAGAGAATTACGCAAAAGTGCGCAAATTGGTTGACGAGTATAAATTACATACCATCTGCCAGTCGGGCAATTGCCCAAATATGGGCGAATGCTGGGGAGAAGGGACAGCAACATTTATGATTTTAGGCAACGTCTGCACCCGATCTTGCACGTTTTGTGCTGTGGCAACCGGTAGACCGCAAGAATATGATGAAGATGAACCAAGACGTGTCGCCGAGGCTATTCAATTAATGCAGGTAAAGCACGCGGTCATTACGTCGGTCAACCGCGATGAATTAAAAGATAAAGGAGCTGAAATTTGGTACCAAACAGTTCGTGCGGTAAAAGAAACAACTCCCGCAACGACCATTGAGACATTGATTCCAGATGTAAAGGCCAACTGGGATGCCTTAATTCGTATGATTGAAGGAGGACAAGAAGTTGTTTCACATAACATGGAGACGGTAGCACGTTTGTATCGCTATGTACGTCCACAAGCTAAATATGAGCGGAGTTTGGAGCAAATCAAACGAACCAAAGAATTTGGGAAACGCAATAAATCCGGCATCATGCTGGGCCTAGGCGAAACAAAAGACGAAGTGTTTCAAGCAATGGATGATTTAGTGGCCCATGGACTTGATGTATTGACCTTAGGACAATATTTACAGCCGACGAAAATGCACCACGAAGTCATTGAATGGATTCATCCAGATACGTTCGCGATGTACAAAGAAGAAGGACTGAAGCGTGGACTTGCCTATGTTGAATCTGGTGCCCTAGTCCGTTCAAGTTATCACGCAGAACGACACATCTAAATGAGCGACATGCCATCACATCATCAGCCTACATACACCTATATCCTAGCGGGTGGCGGTATGGCCGGATTATCGTTGGCATTTTACCTCAATCAAAGCAGCGTACCATTTGATTCTATATTAATCATTGATCAAGCTGAGAAAAATACCCGGGATAAAACGTGGTGTTATTGGTCAGATCAACCCGAGACATTTGACGCGGTGGTGGAGCATAGTTGGAACCAACTATGGTTTCATTCGTTCGATAATCGTAGTGACAAATTTTCGATTTTACCCTTTAGCTATCGTAAAATTCAAAGTGATTCTTGGTATGCATATATCCAAAAGGAGCTAAAGCAAAATCCCAAAATTCAGTTTATTCAAACCAAAGTTCTCGGCTTTTCATACGAAGGGCGTTATACCCAAGTTCGAACAGAGGCGGGTGATTTTACCGCGACCGAAAAGATCTTTGATAGTATCAGTGCCTTTCCTTGTGAGCTTGCGAATCCACAGCATCTTAAACAACATTTTGTGGGTCTGACGATAGAAGCCAATTTTCCTATTTTTGACCCAGCTGCTGCCCATTTGTTTGACTTTAGAATTGCGCATACACCTGCCTGCGAGTTTATGTATGTACTACCTACGTCGGATCGAATCGCGTTGTTTGAACACACCTATTTTTCAGGCCAATTAAAAGAAAAACAGCATTATTTGGACCAAATCAAGGCTTATTTATTCGGCGCCTATGGGTTGAGTGAAGATGATTATTTGGTTTTGGAAGAGGAATCAGGCATTATTCCAATGACTTTATCGGAAGCCGAACCTCAAAATTTACACACGAAAGTAATACAAATTGGCACCTCCGGGGGATTTGTTAAATCAACCACGGGATATAGCTTTTTGCGTACGCAGCGGAAATTAAAAGAGTTGGTTGCCAATTTGCAAAATCAACACTGGGATGCCCCTGTGAATGATACAAAACCATTCAAAAAATGGATGGACCGCGTATTTTTACAAGTGCTCGTTGATCAAAAAATTAAAGGAAATAAGGTATTTGAATCGTTATTTCAAAAAAATAGACCTCAACTAATTTTGAGATTTCTAGAGGAGCAGACGACTATGTGGGAAGATTTAAAATTAATGACTTCCGTACCTACCCTGCCCTTTATGCAGGCTGCATTTAAAATTGCCTTAGCTGATCTACCTTTTCCTAAAAAATGATTGCCTTGCCCGAATATAAATCTTAAATTTGCACGTTTTTAAATCTAACAACCAATACCCAATGGCTTATTTATTTACTTCAGAGTCAGTATCCGAGGGACATCCCGATAAAGTAGCTGACCAAATTTCAGATGCGTTAATCGACCATTTCATGGCGTTTGACCCAACTTCTAAAGTAGCTTGTGAAACCCTAGTCACTACGGGACAAGTAGTTTTAGCTGGCGAAGTAAATACAACTACCTATTTGGATGTGCAAGCCATCACACGTGATGTGATCCGTAAAATCGGTTACACGAAAGCTGAATATATGTTTGAAGCCAACTCATGTGGTATTTTATCTGCCATTCATGAGCAGTCGGCCGACATTAATCAAGGTGTTGACCGTGCGAATCCGGAAGAGCAAGGAGCTGGTGATCAGGGCATGATGTTTGGTTTTGCAACAAAAGAGACAGACAACTACATGCCTTTGGCATTGGATTTAGCACATAAAATCCTTCAAGAATTATCGTATATCCGTAACAACGAGCCTAGCTTAATTGGTTATTTACGTCCGGATGCGAAATCTCAAGTAACCATCGAATACAGTGATGATCATACGCCACAACGTATTGATACGATCGTTGTTTCGACTCAACATGATGACTTTGCAACGGAAGCGGAGATGTTGGCCAAAATCAAAAAAGACATCATTGAAATCGTTATACCTCGCGTTAAAGCAAAGTTAAAGCCTGAATTACAAGCTTTATTTAACGATGCAATTACGTATCACATTAACCCAACGGGTAAATTTGTGATCGGTGGACCGCACGGAGATACTGGATTAACAGGTCGTAAAATCATCGTAGATACCTACGGTGGAAAAGGTGCTCACGGTGGTGGCGCATTCTCAGGAAAAGATCCTTCAAAAGTAGACCGCTCAGCAGCTTACGCGACGCGTCACATTGCGAAAAATTTAGTTGCTGCAGGCTTGTGTGACCAAGTATTAGTTCAAGTTTCGTATGCAATTGGTGTAGCTAAACCATGTGGTTTGTTTATTGATACGTATGGCACAGCAAAGGTTAACTTAACTGATGGCGAAATTGCACGTAAAGTGGAAGCTATCTTCGATATGCGTCCATACTTTATTGAGCAACGTTTGAAATTACGTAACCCGATCTATTCAGAAACTGCTGCTTATGGTCACATGGGTCGTAAAAATGAAGTTGTTACGAAAACATTCCATGGTCCAGGTGGTCAAAAAGTAACGAAAGAAGTGGAATTATTTACATGGGAAAAATTAGATTACGTAGATGCAGTTAAGTCGGCATTCGGAATTTAATCAACCCCAATGATCATACAAAAGGTGCTCTTACCCGGAGCACCTTTTTTTATGGGGTATTTTCCGCTTAATTTGAACAAATATTAGTGAAAACGAGTTAGAGAATACATGCGTACATCAAGTAAAAAAGGGTTTTATTTCAAGGAATTTGAAGAAAAAAGCATTTCGCCTTTTGACAAGCTTTTTGGCATATTTAAGGAACTCATTACCCATACCTCCGGTGACTTCGATGAAGCCATTGATTGGTTACGGGAATTGGATAAGGAATATGAGTTAACCGACGAAAACTATACCATCGAAGATTTCATTGAAGACCTAAAAGCCAAAGGCTATATTCGGGAAGAAGTAGATGAAAATGGAGGTACAGGTATGGGGATTACAGCCAAAACCGAACGTGCCATTCGACAAACAGCGTTAGAAAACATTTTTGGCAATCTCAATAAAAGTGGCGCTGGAAATCACAAGACGAAGGCGTCAGGGCAAGGAGATGAATTGACGGGTGAATTTAGATCCTATCATTTTGGCGATGGTTTAGAAAAGATTTCGTTAACGGAAAGTTTAAAAAATGCCCAAATCAATCATGGAATAGGCGAATTTGAATTAACGGAAGACGATTTAGTCGTTGAAGACACCCAATACAAATCTCAAATGAGTACGGTATTGATGATTGACATCAGTCACTCCATGATTCTGTATGGGGAAGATCGCATCACACCTGCCAAAAAAGTAGCGATGGCTTTGGCTGAATTAATTACGACACGCTACCCCAAAGACACGATTGATATATTAGTTTTCGGCAATGATGCATGGAGCATTTCGATAAAAGATATCCCCTATTTAAAAGTAGGACCATACCATACCAATACGGTCGCCGGGTTGCAGTTGGCCATGGATATTCTACGTCGGAAACGAAATACCAACAAGCAGATTTTCATGATTACAGACGGAAAACCGAGTTGTGTCAAGGAAAAAGACGGGAGCTATTACATGAACAGTAATGGACTTGACCCCTATGTGACTGAAAAATGTTACACACAAGCGGCTCAAGCACGTAAATTACATATACCCATCACGACATTTATGATTGCGCGCGACTCTTATCTCCAACAGTTTGTGGATAAGTTTACTGAGGCAAACCAAGGGAAAGCCTTCTATACTGGATTACGCGGTTTAGGGGAAATGATATTTCAAGATTACGAAACGAATAGAAAGAAAAGACTCAAATAAGATGATTAAATTATTAGGTGAATTAAAGGCTTCAGGGTACCAAAGCAAATCCATTAAAGACGAACTACGAGACAATCTAATCCAGCACATGGAAGCTGGAACAACTGTTTTCGAGGGTGTTCATGGATTCGAAAATTCAGTCATTCCGGAATTAGAAAGAGCTATTTTATCACGCCACAATATCAATTTACTCGGACTTCGGGGACAAGCGAAAACGCGACTTGCACGCCTCATGGTCAATCTTTTAGATGAGTATATTCCATATATCGAGGGATCTGAAATCAATGATGATCCATTGAATCCAATTTCTCGCTTTGCGATTAATTTGATTGCAGAAAAAGGAGATCAAACACCGATTGCCTGGCTACATCGTTCAGATCGATTTGCTGAAAAATTAGCCACACCGGATGTAACTGTTGCTGATTTAATTGGTGATATAGATCCCATCAAGGCAGCCAATTTAAAACTTTCGTATGCAGATGACCGTGTGATACATTTTGGGATGATTCCACGTGCAAATCGCTGCATTTTTGTCATTAATGAGATTCCTGATCTTCAGGCGCGGATTCAGGTAGCTTTATTCAATATTTTACAGGAGGGTGATATACAAATCAGAGGGTTTAAATTACGCCTACCTTTGGACGTTCAATTCATATTTACGGCAAATCCGGAGGACTATACGAACCGTGGAAGTATCGTAACGCCATTGAAAGATAGAATTGGATCTCAAATTCTAACACATTACCCAGAGAGCATTGCTGTTGCGCGTAAAATATCCTCACAGGAAGCGCGCCTGAATGCATCACAAACAGATCGGGTGTACATACCAAATCTTGCGTATGATCTACTGGAGCAAATCATTTTTGAAGCACGTCAAAGTGAATACATTGACATCAAAAGTGGAGTCAGCGCCCGTATGAGTATATCGATGCTAGAAAGTCTCGTGAGCACCGCTGAAAGAAGATCGTTGCTAAACAAAGAGAAGCATACGACGGTTCGTCTGGCTGATTTTATGGGTATCATTCCTGCAATTACCGGTAAGGTAGAGCTGGTATATGAAGGAGAGCAAGAGGGTGCCGCATTTGTGGCAGAACAATTAATTGGCTCAGCCATTAAAACATTCCTTCCTGGTTTATTCCCTAAAATAGAGAAGCTATCGAAAAAAATCGAAGATACCCCTTACACAGCACTCATGGAGGCCATTTACGCAGGTGGAGGTTTGGTGTTGTATGATGAAAGTTCGGATGCCGACTACCAAGAAACGTTAAATTCCTTGAAACCACTGAATGAATTAGTGAAAAAATATCAAGGTGACGCGGCAGTTGAAGATCAGTATTTTATCAAAGAATTTCTATTGTGGGCTTTAGCGGAACATCACAAATTAGGGAAAGATCGACTGACGAATGGATTTGAATTCAAAGACTTGATTGGCATACTTTAAAAAAAACACCCAATAAATTTTATTGGGTGTTTCCTTTTTTATTCCATGGCCAAATTGAGCTTGGCTGATTTTACTTGACTAACTTTTGCTTTAAATCGCTTGATTTGTTCGGCTAATGCATTGAGTGCTAGATCTAAGGCTTCTTCAAATGATCTAGCTGTTTCTTTGACAAACAGGACCGCACCAGGAACTGCAATTTTAATTTCTAATAACTTTTCGCGCATTTTCCCTTCTCCGGTAAGCAACTTTAAAAATACTTCTCCTCCGGTTATTCGATCGTAAAAAGTATCTAACTTATTCAACTTAGCTTGAATGCTATCCAACAATTTACGATCAGCACTGAAGTGAATGGCGTGTACTTGCACTTTCATAATCATTAAATTTTAAGGGTGAATAGTTGCTTTGGGAATCTTAGCAAAGCCAACGAAAAACAGAACGTTTTAGATTCGTTGAAAAGGTATATTTTTTTCGAAATGATGTCAAGTAATTCATGACAATTTATTTCCACTGCACGCGAATCAATCGAAAGGGAATATCGATTTGCCTAAAATAATCATGCCAAAAATACTGTATGGCAGATAAATGATCATTGGGCGATTTAACCTCAATAAAGCAATAAATCCCATTTTTTTCAATAAACAAATCGGGATATCCTTTGGCATGCGTAGCCAAATGATTCCACATGTAAGTCAATACAGACCTTAATGCTTTTGGGTCTATGACCCTAATTGCATTCTCCATAAACTCCCAATCCAAACTGTACCAGTCCACCAAAGGATTCAAAATACCTTGTTGGCGTTCCCCCACCCCCTGCATAAACACTAATGCCTGATCAGCATCATCGAGAATTTCCAAACGTGACGCAAAATCCTGTTGACTTAAGGCCGCAAACTCTAGTTGGCCATAATGACTTGGCGCATACTGAAACGGGTGGTGATACCCCGATTTCTTTTCTTTAAACAGTAAATCCCACGTTAATAAACCTAGGATGTTTTTCCAAATTCGATTTTCAGAAAATGTGGCATAGTAGCCTTGTTTTTGAAAATAGTCAACAACACCTTGCTCCACATTACCTTGCCAGGATATGTCGATTTCAATAAGTTCTGCGTCTTTGAGCGAACTAGTTACCTTTTTGATATGTTTTTTTGAGGCTTGTTTTGCCAAAAAATCTTGAAAGAAATGAATTTCAGCAGGATTTTCAATGTATTCAAGTCCAAACTCAGCCCAATAAATAGCTTCATCGGTCCGTTTTAATTTAGCCAAGAGGCGCACTCGGCGCTCCAGTGAATTTATGGATGAAGCGTATGCATATATGTTTAATGCGTGTTCCAACTGAAGGTTTCGTTCGAGGTGTCGGCCAACTTGAAATAGCATCTTCTCAAATGCGGGAATGACTAAATCAGTCAAATCGGAGATCATAGGAAGCACATTAGCTTCAAAAGATGCCATAATGGATGTGACTGAATCTGGTTGTTCTTTAATCTCCCAAAACCATTCACGCCACAAACTAAGCTGCCATTTTTGCTCAATTTCTTTACGCGAAGCAAAATAAGGGATTAGATCCTCCTCGGATACATCTACAAATTGGCGATGACCTAAATCGCGCACAACGAATTCAGTCAGGTCGCGATGCCGGCTACCAAAAAACAAGAACGTAGTGAATAAATAATAACTCTTATTGGTTGGCTGAATAAAATCATCACCTGAAATCAACCCCAGATGCGGCTGATTACTTAATAAGTCAACTAAATTTGGCTTAGCTAATGATTTTGAAATCTTCTGATCAGGGAAAAGTTGATGCGCGATTTCCAAACATATTTCTTTTTTCAAGACATGCAATAGTTCAGGCAGTATTGTATCAGCTGAATACCTCTGTAAAAATTGAATATCAATTAATTCTTGCAAGGCGTCAAGTAATGAATCAATTTCAGGATAACTGATTTTATGTGTTTGAAACCAGGTAGTCGAACGTGAGCAGAGCCGCAAATACAAGCACTGAGCTGATTTTGATAGCAAATCAAATTGATTGAGAAATTCGATTTCAGGCTCAATTAGCAAATTTTTATAATGCTTTTTGATGTAACGCAGAACAAATTGATAGTTATCCCAATAATAGTCGGATGAAAGATTTGTTTGCGCAGGGGTCTGCATGGCGGAATTGAGCTAATATTTACACTAAAATAGGACTATTTTTAGTTAATTTTCAAGATTTTAAACAGAAAATTAGATTTTTTCAACAATTTCAGAAATGATGTTATATTTGCAGGCTTGATATATCTCAGGTAAAACATATAATTTTAACGAAACAAAATTTATGCAAACGGTTTCAAATTTCAATTTTGCTGGCAAAAAAGCATTAGTTCGTGTTGACTTCAACGTACCTCTTAATGAGCGATTTGAAATTACAGATGATACACGTATCAAAGCAACGATTCCAACAATCCAAAAGATTTTATCGGATGGGGGTTCTGCTATCTTGATGTCACATTTAGGTCGTCCAAAGGATGGGCCAACTGAAAAGTATTCCTTAAAGCATTTAGTGACACCACTTTCGTTGGTATTTGGGGTTAAAGTTAAGTTTGCTACGGATTGTATCGGAGAAGATGCTACCGCATTAGCAGCAGATTTACAACCTGGTGAGATCCTTTTATTAGAGAATCTTCGGTTTTACAAAGAAGAAGAAAAAGGTGATGAGGCATTTGCTCAAAAATTAGCCAAACTAGGTAATGTTTGGGTAAATGATGCATTTGGAACAGCACACCGCGCACATGCTTCTACGGCTGTAATGGGCAAGTTCTTTACGGATAAAGTAGCTGGATATGTCATGCAAGCGGAATTAGATAATGCGAAGAAAATTTTAGAATACTCGGAGCGTCCGTTTACGGCGATTATGGGTGGATCAAAAATTTCAGATAAAATTTTAATCATCGAGCGTTTACTAGATAAGGTGGACAATCTGATTATTGGCGGAGGAATGACCTATACCTTCTCCCTAGCTGAAGGAGGAAAAATCGGAAAATCAATTTCTGAGCCCGATAAAGTTGAATTAGCCAAATCTCTGATCGAGAAAGCGAAAGCAAAGGGTGTTAATTTAATTATGCCTGTTGACAATGTCTGTGCAGACGATTTCAACAACAATGCAAATCGCCAAACGGTTAGTCGTGGTGAGATTCCTGATGGATGGGAAGGATTAGATATTGGCCCAGAATCAGTTAAATTGTTTCAAGATGTGATTGCTAAGTCTAAAACGATTCTTTGGAATGGTCCAATGGGCGTGTTTGAGTTTCCAAATTTTGCTATTGGTACGAATGCCATTGCCGATGCGGTCGTAAAAGCTACCGAAGAAAATGGTGCATTCTCGTTAATTGGTGGTGGTGACTCAGCCTCAGCAGTAAACAATGCAGGCTATGGAGATCGCGTTTCGTATGTGTCTACAGGCGGTGGTGCATTATTGGAATATATGGAAGGTAAAACATTACCTGGGGTAGCTGCTTTAGAAGCGTAAAAAAACGTACGTATTATTTTTGAAGGCGAGGAAACATTTCCTCGCCTTTTTGTATTTTTAGCCTATTGTTCTCATACTTTAGAAATGATCTATCCAAACGAACCTATACAGTTAAAATCAACCTACATTAGCCTTGATAGTAGGCAAATTTACGATCCAGAAAACACGGCGTTCGTTGCTGTACGTGGAATCAACCATGATGGCCACCAGTATATGGAGACATTATATCAAAAAGGGGTTCGTGAATTTATCGTTGAAAAAGGTAGTTGGGTAGGCCAACTCCCCGAAAAAGCAAGCCAATGGACCAATACATCGATATGGGTCGTAGACAATAGCATCAAAACATTACAGAATTTAGCTCATTTGCATCGTATTGCATTTAATCTACCTGTAGTAGGTATTACGGGATCAAATGGTAAAACAACATGCAAAGAGTGGCTATATACCTTGACCAAAAATGAGTTCAATGTCGTGCGTAGTCCTAAGAGTTTCAACTCACAAATTGGCGTTCCACTATCTATATGGGCCATTCAATCGCATCATACGCTAGGGATTTTTGAAGCTGGAATTTCAAAAATGAATGAGATGGGGCAATTAGAACCCATCATACATCCTGAATATGGTATTTTTACGCATTTTGGCGAAGCACACAGTCAACATTTTGAAACAGATAAAATAAAGTTGACCGAAAAATTAAAGCTCTTTTGGCATAGCAAAAAACTAATCTATCGCGCAAGTGAAGAAACGAATGAATGGATTCGTTTGGAGATGCAAAAAAATAATCCAACATGCGAGTTGGTAACCTGGAGTACCACAGACCCGAACCAATCCATCTTTGTTTATTGGAAAATAAACGGTACGAGAAGCCAGCTAAAGTTTCAGAAAAAAAATCAATCTGAAGTATTTTTAGATCTACACGTTGAATTGTGTGATGAAGCATCACTTGAGAATATAACACATTGCATCATTCAGGCACATGTACTAGGCTTAGATAAAGCCCAAATTGAACTTGCTTGCAAGGCAATCAGGCCCATCTCCATGCGTCTAGAAATCAAAGAGGGCGTACGAAATAATCAACTTATTGATGATTCATACAATAATGACATGGATGGTCTAAGATTGGCCCTTCCCTTATTCAAACGATATGAGGAAAAATCAAAAGTCCTTATCATCAGTGATTTCATGGAAACGGGGCAAAAAGAGGGTGATTTATATCCAACTATCGTCCAACTGATCAAGCATCATCGAATCGATCACGTCATAGGTATAGGTAGTCAATTAGAACGAAATAAACATCTATTCAATCAAATTTCAACGTATTCATCAACAGAAGATTTAATTGACTCTGGAGATTTAAATACGGTACATGATTCAGTCATTTTATTGAAAGGAGCAAGAAAATTTTCATTCGAAAAAATAGTCAATGCGCTCGAGACAAAAACACACTGCACCCAACTTGAAATAAATCTAGAGGCCATAGAAAATAACCTAACCTATTATAAATCGACAATTGGAAATGATACCAAAATCATGGGTATGGTTAAAGCACATGCTTATGGAGCAGGAGCTATTGAAATAGCTAAAGTATTACAATCTCAAGGTATTGATTATCTGACGGTAGCGTTTACAGATGAAGGAGTCAATCTTCGCAAAAATGGCATTTATACACCTATTATGGTGATGAATCCACAAATAGAAGAATTTGAAAAAATCATAGAGTATGCACTAGAGCCTGAAATCTATAGTTTCAGTATGCTAGATGCCATAGATGAATATTGCTTCCACCATGGAAAGAACATTAAGATTCATATCAAATTAGATACAGGCATGAAACGCCTAGGTTTTGAACCGGAAGATATAGATCAATTAACTGAGAAACTGGGTCAAATGCCACATTTATGGGTTGTTAGTGTACTTAGCCATTTAGCAGCATCAGAAAACCCTAAACACAAAGAATTCACTGAAAATCAAATCAATCAATTCAAACATGCAGCAAAATCAATAAGTACAGAATTAGGTCATAGACCCTTATGGCATATTGCCAATTCTGCTGCCATCCAAAATTATCCAGAATCCAGACTAGATATGGTCAGATTAGGCATCAATTTATATGGAATTACAGGGAATTTGATCGAAAAAAAGTCTCTAGAAAACGCATTAATACTTAAAACATACATATCTCAAATCAAAAATGTAAAAAAAGGAGAGTCTGTTGGCTATGGAAGATTAGGACAATTCAAAGAAAACGGCAAAATTGCTACACTAGCCATTGGCTATGCAGATGGCTATAATCGAGCCTTAGGTAATGGAGTAGGTTCATTTGAAATACAAGGAGTTCTCTGCCCAACGGTTGGCAATATTTGCATGGATATGTGCATGGTAGATGTAAGTAATATACCGCAAGTTAAAGAAGGAGATGAAGCCATCGCATTTGGTGGAAAAATTCAATTATCAGATCTAGCTAAGTTGGCACAAACCATCCCCTATGAAATTATGACTAATATTTCAGAAAGGGTAAAAAGAGTATACGTTCGCGAATAAAGACAGCTAGAAAACAATAATATTTAGTTGAAAGCCACTTTAGAAATAGAGTGGCTTTTTTATGTCTAAATGAGCTAGACAACCTTAAATTTTGATAACAAAGTCAATTAAAATAAGTTGAAACATATAATTAGCTATTAAACTAATAATTATAAGCTACTTTGACAATTAATTAGCTGATTAGGTAATTTTAATTAGCAATTAGACTAAATAATTAGTGGATAGGCTAATTAAAAATCCAATAGTTTCAAAAAGCTTATTTTGAAAGTAATTTAGAATATATTAAATTAGCTAAATAAGTAATTAAATAATGTCTATTGAAGTTATAAGTAAGGCGATAGGTGATGAATCTAGAAGGAAAATCATCGAACTACTAAAAGATGGTGAACTTCCAGCGAGTGCCATATTCGATCAATTTGACTATGCAGCACCTACGATATCAAGGCATTTATCGGTGTTAAAGGAAGCTGGCATTGTAAGCACACGACGCAATGGCGTATTTATATATTATGCATTAGAAGTAAAGACACTGGCTAATTTAGCGGATTGGTTGTCTCCCCTACTGCCAGGTAGTATTCCTGCAAAATTAAACAAAGAGCGTGTGGTTAGAGTAGCCAAACAGAAACCAGAAAATCCTTTTGATAAATTTCAAAGTGAATTTTAAAACTAAAAAAAGTACAATTTAAATGAAACGATTTGTTATCATTATTCGAGGACCTGTAGCTGGAATTTCTGGTGAAAATAGTCTAGCATCGGCAGAGGAATTAGATCAAATTCGGACATGGTTAAAGTCGGTGAAAGAAAAATATCAAGACATGTTATACCAGAAATTTTCGGGTCAAAGTCTATATCTTTCAGCCAGTGGAAAAATTGAACAAAAGATAGTTCAGCTTATTGATGGAGGAGAGATCTCCCAAGTCATTACTTTAATTATGTCTACCTGGGAAGAGGCTACTGCTGTAGCAGAAAGTTTTCCGTTCCCCAACACCTATTATTCAGTAGAATTGCGCGAAATGGCATAAAAAAGCCCCATATGGATCATATGAGGCACTTTAATAATAAAGCCGCGAGAATCGCGTATTTTTTATCTACTTATACATTGATCTCTCCTACCATATTCTCAGGCCGAACCCACGCATCAAACTCGTCAGCAGTCAAGTAACCTAATGCAATAGCTGTTTCTTTCAATGTAGAGCCATTTTTATGGGCAGTTTGGGCAATTTCAGCAGCTTTGTAGTAACCTATCTTCGTATTTAGAGCCGTTACCAGCATCAAAGAATTATTCACGTGCTTGGCAATGTTCTCATGTAATGGTTCGATACCTACGGCACACTTATCATTAAATGCCACACATACGTCACCAATTAAGCGTGCTGAATGCAAGAAATTGTAAATCATTACTGGCTTAAAGACATTTAATTCAAAGTGTCCTGAAGCTCCACCAATATTTATAGTTACATCATTGCCTAAAACCTGCGCAGCAACCATCGTCATGGCCTCGCACTGCGTTGGATTTACCTTACCAGGCATAATAGATGACCCCGGTTCATTATCAGGAATGTATATCTCCCCAATACCCGAACGAGGACCTGATGATAGCATACGCACATCATTTCCAATCTTCATTAAGCTAACAGCAACAGTTTTTAAAGCCCCGTGAGCTTCAACAATCGCATCGTGCGCAGCAAGTGCTTCAAACTTATTTTCAGCTGTTCTAAATGGCAATCCTGTCAAGGTTGCAATATGCTTCGCAACATTCTCTGAATAACCTTTGGGAGTATTAATTCCAGTTCCAACTGCCGTTCCTCCTAGCGCTAATTCCGCTAAATGATCCAGACAATTATTAATCGCTTTCAACCCATGATTTAATTGGGATACATATCCCGAGAACTCTTGACCTAATGTTAAAGGCGTTGCATCCATGAAATGGGTACGGCCAATTTTAACAACATTTTTAAAGGATTTGGCTTTAGCATCCAAGGTATCTCGCAGCTTGGTGATACCAGGTATGGTTACTTCCATCAAGGCTTGATAAGCAGCAATGTGCATGGCCGTTGGGAATGTGTCATTTGAAGATTGCGACTTATTCACGTCATCATTTGGATGTACAAACTTTTGCTCATCCATCAAATCACCACCCTGGATCACATGCGCGCGATAGGCAATTACTTCATTACAATTCATATTCGATTGCGTACCGGAGCCTGTTTGCCACACGACCAAAGGAAATTGATCCGACCATTGGCCCGCTAAAATCTCATCACATACGTCTGAAATTAAATTTTTCTTTGCTTCCTCTAATACACCCGCCTCGAAATTCGTGATAGCCGCAGCCTTTTTCAAGTAAGCAAATGCCCGAATAATTTCCTTCGGCATCTTATTGATATCTTGAGCAATGGGAAAATTCTCGATAGAACGCTGCGTTTGTGCGCCCCAGTATACATGTGCAGGTACCTTCACCTTACCCATCGTATCTTTTTCAATTCTATATTCCATAATGGCTATTTGTATTATTTTTGTAAGCAATTCACAAAAATACCACCAAAACCAACAAGGTGGGAATGATTTTAAATAAAAAATAACATGCTAACAGTCTATGGTATTCCCGCTTGTAATACAATGAAAAAAACCTTTGAATTCTTACAAGCAAAAGGCGTTGAATTCACCTTTCATAATTACAAAAAAGAAGGTATCACAGAACCCATTTTACAAGGATTCATCGATACACTTGGGCTCGAAAAAGTGTTGAATAAGCAAGGATCCACGTACCGACAATTACCTGATGAAACTAAAGCATCTTTAGCCAAAAACTCCGCTGCATTTTCCTTTTTGTTAGAAAAAAATTCAGCGATCAAACGTCCCATTATCACAGATGGAAAACGAATCATCGCTGGATTTAATTCCGAAGAATTAGATAAGTGGCTAAATAACTAATTATCCCTTATAAAAAAGCCATTTAGACAATTCTTTCCACGTGGCTTTTTTGCCATACATTAAAATTCCGACGCGGTAAATACGCGCTGAAATCCAGCTACAAGCTAAAAATCCAACCACCAAAAGACTCATCGAAAGAACCAATTCCCATACAGGAACCCCATAAGGCAAGCGTACCATCATGTTAATCGGTGAAGTAAACGGAATCATCGATGCCCAAAAAGCAACTGTACTGTCCGGGTCTTGCATGGTGTATTGTGCCAACAAAAATGACAGGATGATGGGAATCATGACAATAAACGTGAATTGTTGCGCTTCTGTGGCACTCTCAACAGCAGACCCGATGGCTGCAAACAAAGAGCTATATAGCAAATACCCAACGAAAAAATAAAATAAAAAGGCCATCAGAATCAGTGGAATATTCGTACTCTCCAGCACCTTCGTCACCTCACCCATCGGAGAATCTTGCATGGCATTACGCATGTCAGCGGAGCCCTTTCCTTGGTCAACTGACACAATCGCTTTCGCCTTAGAAGCATATATTTTCCCGGTCACTTGAGTTAATCCTATTGTTAATACAATCCATAAAAGGAATTGCGTTAGGCCCACAAGCCCTACCCCGATAATTTTCCCTAGCATTAATTGATAGGGCTTCACAGAAGAAATAATCACCTCAATGATCCGATTACTCTTTTCTTCAATGACACCATTCATCACTTGCGAGCCGTAAAGTAAGAGCGTGACATATAAAATTAAGCCCATAATACCCGCCAAAATCATCGCCCCAGCAGAACTGGAACTTGTTTCTCCCCCATTTTCAGACACCGTAATAGTCTCACTAGCAATATTAACCTGCGTATCCTCATATACCTTCGCTGAAATCCCGGCCTTATACATCAATTCCTGTCGTACTTTATTCTGAATCAAGCGCTCGACAGATTCTTTTAAGTTAAGTCCAATATTCTTTGATGAATAAATATGTACACCTTTCGGATTTGATAAAACATCCACAGGAATACTCACAAAGGCATCGTAACCTGACTTGGCAAACTGGGTCTTGTAGACCTGTTCAGGCACATTTGTAAAGGTGAACACCAACTCCTTATCTTGTAAATCGGCCGATTTAAGTAAATGGCTTTGATCGAAAATTGCGATTTGCTTCTGCTCCTTATCTTTCATGGCTAACCAAATAGGAATCGCATAGATGGCTGTGATTAAAACGGGAGCCAACAAAGATGAAATCCAAAAGGATTTTTTCAACACACGCGTTACGTATTCACGCTGAATAACCAGTAAAATCTTATTCATATCAATTGGTTTCGCTAACTACTTGAATAAAAATATCATTAAAAGATGGAATCACTTCCTTGAATTCCAACAAACGAATATGCTGAATCAATAAGGCAATCGCCTCGTTAGTTCCCATCCCTTCCGAAAAACGCAATATCGCATGACCAACAGATTCATGGGAAACAATCTCAATCCCAGGAATCGACAATAACTCACCTTCAAAACGAATCGAGAATTGATTCTTCTTATATCGATTTTGGACTTCATCTTTATTACCCGATAGCACCACTTGTGCGTGATTAATTAAGGCTATCTCATCACATAACTCTTCTACAGACTCCATACGATGCGTAGAAAACAAAACGGTTGTACCGCGCGCTTTGATGGCCAAAATCTCATCCTTCAACATATTGGCATTGATGGGATCAAAACCCGAAAATGGTTCATCCAAAATCAGCAATTTCGGCTCATGTACCACCGTAGCAATAAATTGAGTCTTTTGCTGCATTCCTTTAGATAAATCATCAACCGGCTTATTCCACCACTCTTTAATATCCAAGCGAATAAACCATTCTTTCAATTTAGCAATTGCCTCATCCTTAGGCATTCCCTTCAATTGAGCCAAATACAAGAGTTGCTCACCTACCTTCATCTTCTTATACAAACCGCGCTCCTCAGGCAAATAACCTATCTGATCCGCATGCGCTAACCGTAGAGGCTCTCCATCAAAAAGTATCTCACCGGAATCTGGTCCCGTGATTTGGGTAATTATTCGAATTAAGGATGTTTTCCCAGCCCCATTAGGACCTAATAAACCAAAAATCTTCCCTTTGGGAATTTCCAAGTTCACATCCGACAATGCCACATGGTCCGCATAACGCTTCCCTAAATTCCGTATAGATAGTAACATAAATGTTTGTCATGAATGAATATTCAAAGATAAAAAAAAGCGTTCACCCCAATTTAGATTAGGGATGAACGCTTTAAATCAGTGATAAATTTATCTATTTACTTTTTAACAGACTTAGATGTAGACTTTGCAACAGACTTAACCGGAGCTTTTGTGGCAACTTTTGCAGGAGCAGATCCTGTTTCTTTTCGCATCAACAGAGTGACTTGCTTTAATTCCTCTGCTTTTTTGGCTAGCTTTTTCCTTTTCTTGGCTTCCTTCTCTGCCAATTTCTGCTTAAGCTTATCCGCTTTAGCTTTGACCTTAGCTGCTTCTTTATCTTGCTCTAAAGTTAATTTAGCGTATTTTTTGACGATTTCGCCAATGGCCTTCTCAACTTCATGGAGAACCTTCTTTGCATTTTTCTCCGTTAATCCTGTTAATTTGGGTAAAATTAGTGAACTCAATTGCCCTTCTAATACCTTTTTATTCTTATCCATAATCTTAACATTATAATTTTGCTAAATCTAAGTAAAGAAATGACAACTAAAAACTTATCGATGTTAAGTTTTTAGAACAATGGAAAAATTTAATATTAGAATTTTTAAAGAACTGATTTAGATACAAAATCCCAAGCCACAATACCCATGGTTACAGACACATTTAATGAATGTTTTGTGCCAAACTGGGGTATCTCGATAGATCCTTTTGATTGATTAATCCAAACATCATTTACCCCAAAAACCTCATTGCCAAACACAAATGCATATTTCTTTCCATCCAATGGAACGAATTCTTGCAAGGGTATAGATTGGTCTACCTGTTCGATACAATATACTTCATAACCACTTTCAACCAGATGGTCAAAACACTTCTCGGGTGATTCAAAATATGACCAATTTACTGATTCATCTGCCCCTAATGCGGTCTTTGAAATCTCCCGATGTGGGGGTTTGGCAGTAATTCCACATAAATAAACATGTGTACAACGAAATGAATCAGCTGTCCTAAAAGCTGATCCAATGTTATTCATACTTCGAATATCATCCAATACGAAAACAAAAGGAAACTTTTCTACCTGCTTAAAGGACGTAACATCGAGCCGATTCAACTCATCCAATGACAACTTTTGAGGCATACAACTAAACGATCCAGCTAAACGGATAGGCTAATTCAGGAACTTTTACGCGCTCCGCTAATCGCTCTAAACGAGCTGGCAAAGCAATGACATAATCACGAGCCTTTTCAGCCTGATCACTTAAGCCACGAACACTTTCTAAATCCCAGTCTTGAATCAAACCTTGCATAATGGTCGTATAATCTAATGTAGTATATACGCCGATACGTTGAGCAGCATCTGAAAAATGATCAAACAAAGAACTCTTCGCCCCATTCATCTCCCGTAGAAAGTGAGCAGGCATCACAATTTTCTTTTTCATCATGTCAGCAAATGCCAACATCATTTCAGATGGATCCAATTTAAATATCTCAGCTACAAAAGCTTTATAAGCTTTCGCATGACGTAATTCATCTGCCGCAATTTGAGCACACATGCGCGATAAATTCGAATTCCCATGTTGCTTCGCCAAAGATGCAGTTCTACGGTGAGAAATGTTAGTCGCCCATTCTTGAAAAGAAGTGTATACAAAATTGCGATACGGATCTGCAGAAGTTCCAATATCAAAACCATCTGCAATTAAGTGCTGTGTGGAAATAGCTACAGCGCGCATGTCAACTTTACCTGACAAATAAAGATAGGTACCTAATAACTTACCGTGACGATTCTCCTCTGCGGTCCAATTGCGAATCCATTTAACCCAACCATTCTCTTGATCCAATTGATCAACAGTCTCCATGCCAAGTAACCATGATTCGTACGTTGGCAAAGCCTCTTCCGTAATGGTATCTCCAATCAAAACCGCCCAATAATCATAAGGCAATTCATTTGCAGCTTCCTGCAACAATTTCACTTCTTGGAAAAAATTATCCTTGGTAGAATCCGGAAGCATATCTGAAGGCTGCCAATTAGAATCAATAGGATTTAAAAAATCCTTCATGTAACTATCCATATTTTTGGCTAGCTCAGACATTACTTCAAGACGTGTGTGAAATTGAGACATAAAGATGCTTGGTTAACAATAAAGTTTCAATATACGAGAAATATTAGCAAAAAGGCTGAAATTTTACAAAATCAAAACCCGCTTCACTTATTTGCAATACGTAGGCTTGCTTAAATTCTGGACTAAACCAATCTCCCAAGTTATAATATGAAACGCCAGTAGTTAAAGGTAAATTAATCGCATGATGCCGATGACCACAAATATAAGCTTGTATTCCTTTTTGCGTTGATTGATCTGCCAACAAACGTTCTTTGATGGCCAATACGATATAGTCTGTTGCTGAATCAAATAACACCTCACCATTTTTAATGGCAGTAGTTTTTCGAGTACCTGACCATAAATGAGCCAATCTTACCCCAAAATCAGGATGCAGATAACGAAACAAAAATTGAGCAATCGGATTCAGAAATACCTTTTTGAGTAATTTGTATCCATAATCACCCGGACCAATTCCATCACCATGTCCTATGCAAACGCGCGTAACATGATTTGTAAACCGAAATTCAAAATCAGTCAATGTCCGATAAATTTGAGCGTTGCACTCCTCACTTAGATAGTCATTCATCCAAAGATCATGATTGCCTACAAACACATGAATGCGTACACCAGAGTCAGCTAAAGATGCTAGCTTTCCAAAAAATCGAATAAAGCCTTTCGGAACAACGAGCTTGTATTCGAACCAGAAATCAAAAATATCCCCTACCAAAAATAAGTCGGATACATCAGCTGAAATCTGATCCATCCAAGCGATTAACTGATTTTCTCGAATGCGCGATTCAGCAGCATTAGGAAAGCCTAAATGCATATCTGAAATACAATAAATTTTTTTCCCTTCAGGGATTGGTAAGGTAATCATATACAAAAAAAATGGGGCGGGAATTCCCACCCCATTGGCTAATCTTCTTTTTTAGGACTCCGCTTTCTCGGCGCTGCCTTCTTAACTGGAGTAGGTGAAGTATCCGCTTCTTTCGATTTAGCAACCGTTTTCTTGGCTGTTTGCTTCTTCTCCTCAGCTAACTGACGCTCATCCTTTGCATCTTGACGTTTCTTCTCTGTTTCTCCTTTAATAAACTCTTGGTAAGATGTTAATTGTTCAAAAGGACGTGGGCCAACTAAGGCTTCTAAATCACTTTGGAACAGAACTTCTTTTTCCAAAAGTTGCTCAGCCAGAATAGTCAACTTATCTTTTTTAGATTGCAATAACTTCTTAGTTCGCGTATATGCCTCTGCAATTATTTTACGAACCTCTTCGTCAATTTCGCGCGCTGTCGTCTCAGAATACGGCTTATTGAATTGATAATCTGAACCTTTGGAATCGTAATATGAAATATTACCCAATTTTTCATTCATACCGTAAACCGTAACCATCGAATAAGCCAATTTAGTTATTCGCTCTAAATCATTCTGCGCACCAGTAGAAATCTTTCCAAACACAATTTCTTCTGCAGCACGGCCACCCAATGTCACGCACATCTCATCCATTAATTGTTCCGTACGATATAAAAATTGCTCTTTAGGTAAGTATTGCGCATAACCCAATGCCGCTACCCCACGTGGCACAATCGAAACTTTGACCAAAGGATTGGCATGCTCTAAAAACCAACCAGCAATCGCATGGCCAGCCTCATGAAAAGCTACAATTTTCTTTTCTAATGGATTAATGATTTTATTCTTCTTTTCTAACCCCCCAATCACACGATCCATAGCCTCTTGGAAATCATCCATATCCACCGCTGTCTTACTACGACGAGCTGCAATTAGTGCCGCCTCATTACATACGTTGGCAATCTCTGCCCCAGCAAAACCAGGTGTTTGTGCCGACAACTCTTTAGGATCAATATCAGCAGCTAATTTCAACGGCTTTAAATGCACCTTGAAAATTGCTTCACGTCCAATAATATCAGGTTTGTCAATCGAAATTTGGCGATCAAAACGACCTGGGCGTAACAATGCAGCATCCAAAACGTCAGGACGGTTAGTTGCCGCCATGATGATAATACCTGAATCTGTTGCAAATCCATCCATTTCCACCAACAATGAGTTAAGTGTATTCTCACGCTCATCATTTGAACCCGGCATCTGCCCACGTCCACGAGAACGACCTACTGCATCGATCTCATCAATAAAAATAATACAAGGAGCTTTCTCTTTGGCTTGCTTGAATAAATCACGTACACGCGCAGCACCTACGCCCACAAACATCTCTACAAAATCAGAACCAGATAAAGAGAAAAACGGCACACCCGCTTCGCCGGCAACTGCTTTTGCTAACAAGGTTTTACCTGTACCTGGAGGGCCTACTAAAAGGGCACCCTTGGGGATTTTACCACCTAGATCCGTGAATTTCTTCGGAAATTTTAAAAACTCAACAATCTCTTGAATTTCCTCTTTGGCTTCATCAAGTCCGGCAACATCATCAAATGTAACTTTCACTTTTGATTCACCTTCAATTAATGTTGCTCGACTGCGTCCAATATTGAAAATCTGGCCGCCACCACCACCGCTGCCTCCCATTCGGAAAAACAAAAAGTAAAAACTAAGACCCATTAAGATGAAGAAACCCCAAGTTCCCAACCAATCCAATGGACCAGTACGAGTCTCCGGAGTAGCAAATATGCGCTCATTTCGAGGAAAATCTTTTTGTCTATCTTCTAGAAAATGCTCGAAACCTTCCTTCGAAATAATAGAAAATTCAAAATGAGGGCCTTGTTTGACAGGAATTAATCCTTGCGGCGAATTTTTGAAATACTTCGAAACAAAACTTGGCTTTAAACTTACCTCAACTAACTTATCATTCACAATGACAACCGATTCTACCTCTTTTTGAATCACCATAGATTCAAATTGACGCTGATTAATCTCTTGTAATGTGCGTTGCTTTGTGAAGAAAAACATACTGACCATCGCAATCATGAGACCGATAATCATCCAACTCTGCATTCCTCCAACTGGTTTTTTGGGTAAACGTGGGGGCATCCCCGATAGTTTTTTGTTTTTAAAACTGTTTCCTTGTTTTGCCATTAGTTTGTTTAATTTGGGCTATTAACACACATCGAAGCAAAAATAGTTCGATGACTGAAAAATTTAAGCTTCAGGTATGTACGTGAACTTTGCGTCCCCCCACAGTTCCTCTAATTTGAAAAATTCACGCTTGTCCTTTAAAAAAACGTGAACAATTACGTCATAATAATCCATCAAAATCCACTCGCGATTCGCTTTCCCCTCCACTGTGTGCACATGAAACTTTCCTGATTCCCAAACTTCTTTATCTACAGAATCCGCAATCGCTTCAATCTGAGTATCTGATGTACCTGAACAAACAACAAAAAAATCTGTAAATGCATTGTGTACTTCACGCAAGTCCATCACGACGATCTCTTGTGCCTTCTTTTCTTGCATTCCTTTCACCACCCAATTTGCTAGTTCTTCAGATGCTTCCATGGTGGGGGTTTTTAGGGTACTTTTGGCCATAAATATGTATTAAATTATAATAAACGGAATCATTCAAGACCGTATAACGAATAAACAATTAAATTTGTTCTTGTAAAGCTAAAATTACAAAGAAAAGTTGAACAATTACCAAGCCCCCTCACGGTTCATAGGCAAATTCACAAAATATATCGAGTCCTGCGCGTCCACGAATGTGCTTGCTTTTGAAGAGACATTAACGCTCAATTTACCGGAAGGATTTGCCTGGATAGCTGGACATCAAACAGCGGGTAAAGGACAAAGAGGAAACAAATGGCATGCAGAACCAAACCAAAATCTACTTGTATCCTACGTACTAAAGCCGCCACACGAATTACTCTCCGATCAATTCTACTTGAGTAAATGTGTCGCTCTAGGGGTAATCGAAGGAGTCCAAAATTGGGCCCAGCAGGAAGTTGGCCATCCAATTCCCGTATCGATAAAATGGCCTAACGATATCTATATTGACGAGTTTAAACTTGGCGGAATTCTCATTGAAAGTAATTTCCAATCTGGTAAATGGGCATTTGCGATTATTGGTATTGGTCTAAACATTAACCAAACTGCTTTTGATGGTCTACGCGCAACATCGCTACGCCAATGGACTCCCACCCAAAATTTAATCAACGTATCAAATGTGTTTGATTTTATTTCCCTGGGGATTGAAAATTACTATCATCAATTTACCAAACGGGAATTTCAACTGATCGACGAAAAATACCATCAAAATCTATTTAGAAATCAGGAATGGCACACATTTCGTGACACAGCTGGTGAATTTAAAGGAAAGATACTCGAAGTGGATGCCAAAGGACTCATACAAATCGAAGTAGATGGGCAAGTAAAAGGTTATGATATCAAAGAATTAAATTTTATTTTTAGCGAATAAAATCTCTAAACCGCGTGCTCAAAACCTATCAAAGCAATTTGTCCAATTTTCTTCATTGGGCCGAGTTTACTCCGTCAAATGTTTTCCTCAAGCAACCATACGGCGACCAATATACTGATTACTCGTACGAAGATTCAGCTATTCAAGTCAAAAAAATAGCAGGCTATTTCATGAATACGCTTGAAGCTGATAAACCTCGACATATCGGAATTTTGTCGAAAAATTCAGCCCATTGGATTCTTTCAGATCTTGCAATCGAATATGCTGGAGCCATATCAGTTCCATTTTATCCAACCTTGACCAGTGAACAATTCAATCAGGTACTTATTCATTCTGATTGCCAAATTTTGGTCGTTGGCAAACTTGATAACTGGGAAGAAATAAAATTAGGGATTCCCGCGCACATCCATGTAATTTATACCCCTGATAGTCCCTGCAAATCGGGAACCTCTTGGCAAAAAATTATTGATTCAGGAGAAACACTAGAAGCGGCAGCTGTAAACCAACCTGACTCGATTGCAACCATTGTCTACACATCAGGAACCACCGGTACGCCCAAAGGCGTCATGCTTACCTTCAAAGCAATTACCATCGCATTAAATTTAGCCCGCGATTTAGCTTACTTAGAAAAACGAAACACACGGTTTATTTCCTACTTACCACTTTGTCACATCGCCGAGCGAAATATCGTTGAATTTGCAGGAATAGCCGCTGGAGGAACCATATATTTTGTCGAGAATCTAACTAGTTTTCAGCAAAATTTAGCATTCACTCGACCAACGCACTTCTTAGCTGTACCACGTATTTGGGCCAAATTTCAAGAAGGAATTCTTCAAAAGATAGGAGGCGAAAAGAAATTAAATTTATTGTTGAAAATTCCAGTACTAAATAACCTAATCAAGAAAAAAATACAAAAAGGACTTGGCCTCGACCAAGCCTATTTCTTGTTGACCGGCGCCGCACCCATGCCACCCGAATTAAGTGCATGGTTTCAAAAAATAGGGCTATACATACAAGAAGCTTACGGAATGACCGAAAACATGGGACTCAATACGTTTATGCCCCGCCATGATATCCGCCTTGGCTATGTAGGCAAAGTACATCCAATTTGTGAAACACGAATTGATTCCCACACAGGTGAAATACAGATGAAATCTGCCTATAATACAGCTGGATATTACAAAGCAGACCATATTACGGCTGAATTATTTGATGGAGAATGGTTAAAAACAGGTGATATGGGGGAAATTGATGCCGACAATTTTTTAAAGATTATTGGCCGAGTAAAAGACAATTTCAAAACAGCTAAAGGCCAATATGTCTCACCTGCGCCAATCGAAAACCAATTATCGCTTAGCAATCTTGTTGAGCAAGTTTGTGTGGTTGGAATAAATTTACCTCAGCCCATCGCATTAATTGTACCAAGCCAATACGCAAAATCTTTGTCCCTAAATCAGGCAACAGAAGCCTTTGAAGCATTGCGCATTCAAATCAATCCACAATTCAAAAAATACGAGCATGTACAGAAGCTTATCATTTTAAGGGATGAATGGACAGTAGAAAATAAGTGCTTAACACCCACATTAAAAATTCGACGAATGGAAATTGAACAAAATGTCAATAGTTTCATCGAACCGTGGTATGCCCTAAATGAATCGATTATTTTCGAATAATTTAATTTCTGAAGCAGCAAGTTTTGTGTAAATTGAAACAATGCGCCCAAAGTACCAATTAGCCATTTATTGTATTATTCTTTTAGTCATTGGGAAAACACTTCCAGCTTTATGTCAAAATATTGCAGTAGATACCATTATCTTCAAAGGGAATGAGCGCACAAAATTGAGCATTTTGCGTAGAGAACTCGATTTTTTCGAGCGAGATTCACTCCAAGTTTCAGAATTACCCAACCGTATTGAATTCAATCGAAGAAAGTTGATGAACACCAATCTGTTCATTTGGGTGAAATCTGATTACCATCAACTACCCAACGGAAGGATAAGTGTCATTTTTGAATTTCTCGAACAATGGTATGTTTTAGCGTATCCCTTGTTCCAATTGGCTGATCGAAATTTCAATGATTGGTGGTCACGGGGAAAGGATTTTGATCGAGCTATATATGGGCTCAATTTTAGGCATAACAATTTCATGGGTCGGAATGAAAAAGTGTTCTTAAATGCTGAAACTGGATTCAATAACAAATATGAATTCGTATACCAAAATCCGTACCTAGATCGCAAAAAGACCATTGGACTACTATTGAACTGGCAATATGCTTCACTTAAAAACGTCCCCTATAAAACTATTTCAGATACGCTTGCCTATAAAAATTCAAATCAATTTATAGCGGAAAAATGGACTGGGAGTATCGAATTTCGAAAAAGATTTCGATTTTATGATTTCCAACGAATAGAATTTAAATATACCCATGCAAACATTGACAAAAGTGTCGCTCAACTTAATCCAGCGTATTTTGGCCAAGGCCAACTAAGCCAAAATTTTAGCCAGCTCGAATACGCATTCTCCTATGACTTCCGAGACTTCATTAACTACCCACTAAGAGGAAGAAAACTAGATGTAATCTTTACAAAATATGGACTTTCTCCTCGAGAACACGTTGATTTTTGGGAATCTAGTGCGTCTGCAGCTTATTTTTTCGACCTTGGAAATAATTTTTTTATAGCTACACAGGTGAAAGCAAAAATTAGCCGTGATACCTATATCCCCTATGCAAATCAACGGGGATTTGGATATGCCAACGACCTCGTTCGTGGATATGAACTAAACGTTATTGATGGTACAGGTTTTTTCCTGTGGCGAAATACCGCGAAATTTCAGTTGTTTTCAAGAACTTTTCACATTCCATTTTTACCATTCAAACAAATTAATCAAATACCAATTGCCATTTATCCTACCGTATTCGCTGATATAGGTTACGTGTATAATCCGTTCATTGAATCATCAAAGAATGCGAATAAATGGCTATTCGGAACTGGGCTTGGAGTTGACTTTGTTACGTATTATAATTTCGTTGCTCGGGTGGGTTTCCCTGTGACTAATGGTGGAAAAACAGGTATGGTTGTCGCGCTTGGTCGCGAATTTTAACAAAAAAAAACCAGTCATTGACCGGTTTCTTTATAAAATACCTAACCACTAATAGTCTTAAATATTGTTAGATTCTAAATTCTTATTTGAGCAGTGCAAAAATAAGAATATTTTCTGAAAGAATAATTTTTAGCTGATTGAAATTCTTTATTTTTGAACGTAAGCAAGTAAAACTCATGCAATTCTCCACCTACTTCAGACTATTTAAGTTTTCAATTATCACCTATGTCGTGATTGGTAGCCTTATGACAGGATGTA
Source organism: Aquirufa avitistagni (assembly GCF_042715545.1). Taxonomy (NCBI): domain Bacteria; kingdom Pseudomonadati; phylum Bacteroidota; class Cytophagia; order Cytophagales; family Flectobacillaceae; genus Aquirufa; species Aquirufa avitistagni. Next base: position 1,305,530 of record NZ_JBBKXZ010000001.1, read on the forward strand.
ATCAAGACAAGGGGCAAGGAGAAGAGGCAAATGACTCTATGATCTCACAAACTGAATCACAGAAATATTGGTCTAGCGCATCTAAAACATTTCAAAAAATAACCCTGAGTGATACGGCAGTTGTTCGAAATATCCGATGGCTTCAATCACTTAGCTCACTAAATGAAAAAATTGAACTTTCTGAGAGTCAACCAACGAATGGCAAATCATACTCCCTTTACCTGGATGATAGTGATTTAAACTTTGTAGATATCGTATACCTTACAAATAATCAAAATCAAATTATTCAAGTGGTATTTGATATATATGTAGAAGATAAGACGGAGGCAAATAAGCTATTAGACGAATTCGAACAATACTTTACCGTCAAATTCGGACAAAAAAGAACTGTCGAGAAAGGCAGTACATGGATTTCTAAAGACAAAACGAACATCCACATCGAGAATGTGAGCACACCTAAAGATCCAGGAATAAAGTTGACCTACAGCTTAATCAATTAAACCTTCCAAATCCAACCACGTGCATCTGGAATTTGACCAAGACGAATTTGGTTTATTTCATTGTAGACCTTTACTGAAAAATCATCGTCCTTACGAGCTGGGAGGTGATAATCTATGCCCTCAAATCCAATCGTGGCGATTGGCGCAATAACGGCAGCAGTACCAGCACCAAATGCTTCAGTAACAACTCCGCTTTGAATTCCTTGAATCAACTCTTTGATAGACAAAGGACGTTCTTGAACATCCATACCCCAATCTTTGGCAATTTGCAATACAGATTTACGTGTAACGCCATCTAAAATCGTATCTCCTGTAGGTGCCGTCACTAAACTTCCATTAACAACAAACATCAAATTCATAGTACCTGCTTCCTCAACAAACTGATGTGTCGCCGCATCGGTCCAAATAATTTGATCATAACCGTCTTTTATCGCATTTTGTGTAGGAAACAAAGAACCTCCATAATTGCCTGCATTTTTAGCAAAACCTACACCTCCTTTGGCCGCGCGAATAAATTCTGTTTCAACGCGTACACGAAGCGGTTTGGTATAATATGAACCCACAGGACAATTGAAAATGATAAACTTATAGGTATTTGATGGAGTAACACCCACATATTCATCTGTAGCAAACATAAATGGACGTATGTACAACGAGCAACCTTCTTTTGCTGGGACCCAAGCTTGATCAAGTTTGAGTAATGTACGCAAGCCATCCAAAAAAATCTCTTTAGGAACCTCAGGCATGCACATGCGAAGAGCTGACTTATTAAATCGTTTCAAATTCTCTTCCGGACGAAAAACTTGAATATCACCAGAAACAGACCGATACCCTTTCATCCCTTCAAATATCGATTGGCCATAATGTAGCGACATCATGGCTGGTTGGTACGCCAACGGACCATAAGGCTGAATCGTAACACTTTGCCATGCGCCGTCTGCATACTCGGCCACCAACATGTGGTCAGCGAAACTTCGGCCGAACGTAAGGTTGTCGAAATCTACTTGGTCAATACGTGAACTCGAAGTGGGTTGTATCTGTATTTGCATTAGAATAAAAGTTTATTTTCCTGAATTCCATGGAATCTCAGGTATGCCTAGGCTGTGGTGTAAAAAACGACATGTCATGAATAAGTAATCAGACAATCGATTGATATAAGCGATGGCAATTTCATAATTAGGTTGTTCCGTGGCTTGCACCCAGCGAATTAAACTCCGCTCCGCGCGCCTACAAACGGTCCGAGTGATCTGTGCGGTGGCAATACTTTCATGTCCACCTGGTAAAATAAAAAACCGCATAGGACTTAATTGAGCATCCATTTCATCGATATTCTCCTCTAAGGCTACAATGTCCTTCAAGGAAATCAATTCCATGTTACCAAGATCTTTAGGAGAATCACTAGCGACATATGCCCCCAGAACAAACAAGCTTGATTGAATTAGCTGCAGTTTTTGCGCAAGCTTTGGCTCAACGCGGCAAATCAACAAACCCATGTGGCAATTTAGCTCATCAATATCACCGATCGCTTCTAATCGGTAATCGGACTTCGCGATTCCTTTGCCATCGGCCAAACGGGTAAAGCCTTTATCGCCTTGTTTTGTGTAGATTTTCATATGAATAACAAAAATAGTTTTTTCAGCGTTTAATCCAAAAGAAAGCGTGTATTTATCAAATACAAAGAAACATTAGGGTCTTAAGCTTTTCAAAACTAATTTTGTGAACTTTTTCAACGATATGTCAATAGATAAATTTATTTCCCGAGTTTGGCGCGTGTTATCCATGATCGCATTTGGCATCAGTTTACTTTTTGTTTACCGCGGTTTACCTGATCCAACAGCCGTGCATTTTGGCGAAACGGGACGTGGGGATGGCTTTTTACCCAAAGAAGAAATCTTCTATTTAACAGCAGCCATTGTCACTATTTTAAATGTTTTAGGTTTGTTGTTGATCAAAAGTGTTGAAAAAATACCGCGTTCTTATTTTGGTAATTTTTTAAACGCATTTGCCCAAAAAGGCGACTTAATCATTCAACAAACTTGTGTACACTGGATTCATTTTTTATTGGCTTTAATTAATACGTATTTAATCCTGGTATTTCGCGTGCTCTTATTACTAAATGATGAGCGTACAAATCAGGCCGATTATAGTTATTTGCCTAAAGTAGGTATTGCCCTTTTTCTAATTTGGATGATTTATTTACCAGCTCGCTTATGGAGCTACCCTAATTCAACTGACGAAGAGCTATGATTAAAAATATGCCCGATGTTTCCATTCAGGCGTTTGATTATCACTTACCAGATTCCCAAATTGCCTTTTTTCCCACGGATCAGCGGGATGGATCACGTTTACTGGTATACAAGCGACCACACATCAACCATACGATTTTTAAGGAGTTTCCTAATTTATTGCCAACAAACAGCTTGTTGATTTGCAATAATACCAAAGTAATTCCCGCTCGGATTCATATCCAAAAGCCTACAGGAACAACCATAGAACTATTTCTTCTTAAGCCAATTGAAAACAATGTCGCTACCCAAGTTGTCATGGAACAACAAGGTGAATCTCGCTGGGAATGTTTGATTGGAAATAAGAAACGATGGAAATCAGGGGAAATACTTCGAAAAGTTGTTACTTCCTCAGAAGACTCAATTGAGTTATCATTCGAATGGATTGATCGTGAATCAAATCAAGTAAGCATACGTTGGAATGGAGATTATTCATTTGCAGAATTGCTGGATATTATTGGCCAAATGCCACTCCCTCCCTACATGGAAAGGGAATCAGAGGCTTCAGACCAAGATAGATATCAAACAATCTTCTCTAATGTCTTAGGTGCGGTTGCCGCCCCTACGGCAAGTCTTCATTTTACGCCAGAGATTTTTGATGCCTTACACAAAAAAGGCATCAAAGAGAGCTATTTGACACTACATGTAGGCGCTGGGACGTTTCTACCAGTCAAAGAGGGTGAAATTAGAAATCATCCCATGCATCGGGAGCAGTTAATTTTTACCAAAGAATTTATTCAAGAAATCAACCAACACAAAGGACCCTTCATTCCCATTGGGACAACTGCCATGCGCGCCATGGAAAGTTTGTATTGGTCTGGAGTTTGGTTATTAGAGAATCGCCCTATACCTGAAGAGGGATTAGTCATTCCAAAGGAGTTTGCCTACCACACGCGGGAAACATACTCAAACCAAGCAGCCTTAGAAGCCTTGATTGCGTATTTAGTAGACAGTAATCGGGATTCATGGATTGCGCAAACGGAACTATTGATTATGCCAACCTATAAATTCCGTTTTTGTGATGCCTTAGTTACTAATTTCCATCAGCCAAAATCAACACTTCTGGTACTTGTATCTGCACTTATTGGGGATGATTGGAAGAAAATCTATGAAGAGGCAGTTGAAAAAAAGTATCGCTTTCTAAGTTATGGCGACGCATGTTTGTTTTTCAATGAACAAAAATAATTCCAAGTGAATTACTAAATTTGTGGCCCAAGAAAAAATTAGACGTTAGACGCTGAAAAGAAGTTGATAAATACGCACTAGCGACTAGTAACTAGGGGCTAAATACAATAGATATGAATTTCATTGAAGAATTGCGCTGGAGAGGCATGTTACAGGATATGATTCCTGGATTAGAGGATCAATTAGCCAAAGAAATGACAGTGGCCTATATTGGTTTTGATCCAACAGCTCCTAGCTTACATATAGGTAATTTAGCGGCGATCATGTTGCTAAAGCACTTTCAATTATGCGGTCATAAACCTATTGCCTTAGTGGGTGGTGCTACTGGAATGATTGGGGATCCATCTGGAAAAGCGGCGGAACGCGAATTTCTGTCTGAAGATACGTTACGGGCAAATCAGGTAGGCATTCAGAAGCAACTTGAAAAGTTTTTAGAATTTCATGCAGGAGCAAACTCGGCTGAAGTGGTTAATAATTATGATTGGTTCAAAGAATTTAGTTTTTTAGGATTTTTGCGTGAGGCAGGGAAATTTTTGACCGTAAATTATATGATGTCAAAAGACTCGGTCAAAAAGCGTTTAGAAACTGGTATTTCATTCACAGAATTCTCTTATCAATTATTACAGGGCTACGATTTTTATCATTTATATAAGCATAAGAATGTGCGCCTTCAAATGGGTGGTTCAGATCAGTGGGGAAACATTACAACAGGTACTGAAATAATTCGCCGGAAAGAAGGCCATGATGAAGATGCGACTGAGCGCGCGGCATTTGCTTTGACAACTCCATTAGTAACAAAAGCGGATGGAACGAAATTTGGTAAATCTGAATCAGGTAATGTGTGGCTGGATGCTGAAAAAACAAGTCCTTATGCATTTTTTCAATTTTGGTTAAATGCAGCGGATGCGGACGTTCCACGTTTGATCCGCGTATTTACTTTATATACGAAAGACCAAATAGCCGAATTAGAAAAGCAACATGCGGAGGCGCCTCATTTGCGCATCCTACAAAAGGCGGTTGCAGAAGAAGTTACGACACGTGTTCATGGCGCAAAGGTATGTGCATTGGTTATGGAAGCTTCTACCCTATTGTTTTCCAAAGATGCCGTGGAATTAATTGCAACAGCTTCAGAAGAATTATTGGGCCAATTGCCAATACATGAAGTATCTGCTGAGTTATTAGCAGATTGCAAGAACCTAACGGATTTAATCAGTGTGGGTACAGACAATTTAATTTTCCCATCGAAGGGAGAAGCACGAAAAGCCATTCAAAATAATGCGGTTAGTGTAAATAAGGTTAAAGTAACAGATCCCAATGCGGCGTTAGATTTTGAAAAAATTCGTGGTAAATACATA